>NZ_CP036359.1:1385000-2068443 GCF_004328495.1 Agrobacterium sp. 33MFTa1.1
GTCTGGAAGCTTCCAGGTGTTTTGAGCCCTTGTGGTTTGAAACGTCCGAGCCCAGTCCCAGAGAAACCATGTGATGGCTTAGTCGGCCGGAATTGGTGGAGGGATTGGAGGTAGGTAGGAAAGCTTGTCCGAGGCATTTTTGTTGTTTGAAGGTTTAGGCCTTCATCTGATGGGAATGCTGGATTGATGTTGCCTGACCGCGCATCACCGGATGATATCTCGAGAAGCTGGTCTTAATGGTATGGCTTCGAGGTGCACCGGCGTGCCCTCAATGAAGACCGTACCGACACGTCGATGTCATCAGGAAAGACTTGATTGTAAAAGGTAATCAGGTTGCCGTTCCTTTGGAGCGGCTATGGATGAGCATAGACAATGAGAACGAAGAAGTGAATTAAGGGCATTTGGTGGATGCCTTGGCATGCACAGGCGAAGAAGGACGTGATACGCTGCGAAAAGCCGTGGGGAGCTGCGAATAAGCTTTGATCCATGGATCTCCGAATGGGGCAACCCACCTTAAATGCTTGGAAAATCCAGTCTGTTTTAACGAACGGCCTGGGTTTCCAAGCATTGTGATAAGGTATCTTACTTTCGAATACATAGGGGTAAGAAGCGAACGCAGGGAACTGAAACATCTAAGTACCTGCAGGAAAGGACATCAACCGAGACTCCGCAAGTAGTGGCGAGCGAACGCGGACCAGGCCAGTGGCAATGATGAATAAAGCGGAACGATCTGGAAAGGTCGGCCATAGAGGGTGATAGCCCCTTACGCGTAGAACAGTCATTGTCCTTGAGTAGGGCGGGACACGTGAAATCCTGTCTGAACATGGGGAGACCACTCTCCAAGCCTAAGTACTCGTGCATGACCGATAGCGAACAAGTACCGTGAGGGAAAGGTGAAAAGCACCCCGACGAGGGGAGTGAAATAGAACCTGAAACCGGATGCCTACAAACAGTCGGAGCCCGCAAGGGTGACGGCGTACCTTTTGTATAATGGGTCAACGACTTAGTGTAACTAGCAAGCTTAAGCCGGTAGGTGTAGGCGCAGCGAAAGCGAGTCTGAATAGGGCGATTGAGTTAGTTGCATTAGACCCGAAACCGAGTGATCTAGCCATGAGCAGGCTGAAGGTTGGGTAACACCAACTGGAGGGCCGAACCCATAACTGTTGCAATAGTTCGGGATGACTTGTGGCTAGGGGTGAAAGGCCAATCAAACTCGGAAATAGCTGGTTCTCCGCGAAATCTATTTAGGTAGAGCGTCGACCGAATACCCTCGGGGGTAGAGCACTGGATGGGCTATGGGGACTCACCGTCTTACTGATCCTAACCAAACTCCGAATACCGAGGAGTACTAGTCGGCAGACACACGGCGGGTGCTAACGTCCGTCGTGAAAAGGGCAACAACCCTGACCTCCAGCTAAGGTCCCCAAGTCATGGCTAAGTGGGAAAGGATGTGAGGATCCCAAAACAACCAGGATGTTGGCTTAGAAGCAGCCATCATTTAAAGAAAGCGTAACAGCTCACTGGTCTAAATAAGGGTCTTTGCGCCGAAAATGTAACGGGGCTAAAGCCATGCACCGAAGCTGAGGATTTGCAGCAATGCAAGTGGTAGCGGAGCGTTCCGTAAGTCTGTGAAGGCGGACCCGTGAGGGCTGCTGGAGATATCGGAAGTGCGAATGTTGACATGAGTAACGATAAAGGGAGTGAGAGACTCCCTCGCCGAAAGACCAAGGGTTCCTGCTTAAAGTTAATCTGAGCAGGGTTAGCCGGCCCCTAAGACGAGGCGGACACGCGTAGTCGATGGGAACCACGTTAATATTCGTGGGCCTGGTGGTAGTGACGGATCTCGTGTGTTGTTCAACCTTATTGGATTGGTTGGGCGGCGAAGAGGTTCCAGGAAATAGCTCCACCGTATAGACCGTACCCGAAACCGACACAGGTGGTCAGGTAGAGTATACCAAGGCGCTTGAGAGAACTATGTTGAAGGAACTCGGCAAATTGCACGCGTAACTTCGGAAGAAGCGTGACCCTTTTGTACGCAAGTATGATGGGGTGGCACAGACCAGGGGGTAGCGACTGTTTATCAAAAACACAGGGCTCTGCGAAGTAGCAATACGACGTATAGGGTCTGACGCCTGCCCGGTGCTGGAAGGTTAAAGGGAGGGGTGCAAGCTCTGAACTGAAGCCCCAGTAAACGGCGGCCGTAACTATAACGGTCCTAAGGTAGCGAAATTCCTTGTCGGGTAAGTTCCGACCTGCACGAATGGCGTAACGACTTCCCCGCTGTCTCCAACATAGACTCAGTGAAATTGAATTCCCCGTGAAGATGCGGGGTTCCTGCGGTCAGACGGAAAGACCCCGTGCACCTTTACTATAGCTTTACACTGGCATTCGCCAAGGCATGTGTAGGATAGGTGGTAGGCTTTGAAGCAGGGACGCCAGTTTCTGTGGAGCCATCCTTGAAATACCACCCTTATCTTCGTGGATGTCTAACCGCGGTCCGTTATCCGGATCCGGGACAGTGTATGGTGGGTAGTTTGACTGGGGCGGTCGCCTCCGAAAGAGTAACGGAGGCGCGCGATGGTTAGCTCAGACCGGTCGGAAATCGGTCGTCGAGTGCAATGGCATAAGCTAGCCTGACTGCGAGACTGACAAGTCGAGCAGAGACGAAAGTCGGTCATAGTGATCCGGTGGTCCCGTGTGGAAGGGCCATCGCTCAACGGATAAAAGGTACGCCGGGGATAACAGGCTGATGACCCCCAAGAGTCCATATCGACGGGGTTGTTTGGCACCTCGATGTCGACTCATCGCATCCTGGGGCTGGAGCAGGTCCCAAGGGTATGGCTGTTCGCCATTTAAAGCGGTACGTGAGTTGGGTTCAGAACGTCGTGAGACAGTTCGGTCCCTATCTGCCGTGGGTGTAGGAATATTGACAGGATCTGTCCCTAGTACGAGAGGACCGGGATGGACGTATCTCTGGTGGATCTGTTGTCCTGCCAAGGGCATAGCAGAGTAGCTATATACGGAATGGATAACCGCTGAAGGCATCTAAGCGGGAAACCAACCTGAAAACGAGTGTTCCCTATCAGAGCCGTGGAAGACGACCACGTTGATAGGACGGGTGTGGAAGCACAGCAATGTGTGAAGCTTACCGTTACTAATAGCTCGATCGACTTCTTCGTTCCCATTGTTCATGCTCATCAAGCGAAGCTTGATGATCTGTTCTGTCTTCACGCTGACGTGGCCTTCGGCCACTACGCTGCAGACGGCGCGCCAAACGATTGGCGACGGACTAGCGCCCTGTATGGGCGCCACGCTCGACCTCGAGCAAGGCAACATACGGATAAGTCACAGAAACGACGTGTAAATTAAATAGAGCCTTGAGCTCTCCAGCTTCTCGAAAACAACGTTCATGTGAAAACATGAACAATGTTGCGTTTTGCCGACCTGGTGGTTATCGCGGGGCGGCTGCACCCGTTCCCATTCCGAACACGGCCGTGAAACGCCCCAGCGCCAATGGTACTTCGTCTCAAGACGCGGGAGAGTAGGTCGCTGCCAGGTCTGCAAAACGCATCAAAATCTTCTCATCACATCCCTCGGCCCAGCCGAAAAAAAAGGGCCGCCAAAAGCGGCCTTTTGCAGTTTAAGACAAAACTTAAGGAAAACGCCAAGTGCGTCCCTTACAGGAGATAAATTGCTCCGCAATTTACTCCGGCAAAGATCCGTCGTCGCTAAAGCAACGACGTAACCGCGACATTCGGCCTTGCCGAATGCGCTGGACGCGGGGTGGAGCAGCCCGGTAGCTCGTCAGGCTCATAACCTGAAGGCCGCAGGTTCAAATCCTGCCCCCGCAACCAATACAACAATCCAAAACAAAACAGATAAACCACACCCAAAGCCACCCTTCACGCACAAGCACCCGCACTGAAACTTGCAAATTCGCCCATTCAAGTCGCTTCTCAAAAAGCTCCTCCGCGTAGCCGTCGAGGAGCTTTTTTTGTTTTTGCTGCGTGTCGATCTCCCCAGCTTCCATGACCTTTGACCTTGCCCCCCAAATTTTATCCAGTGTTGGGTTTGCTCCAACGTTTTTGGGTTGCTGTATTCTGGGAGGTAGCGGCGGGTTGCGGTGCGGAGCCATTCCGGCTGCGCAGCACCGCATCACGTCGCGTCGCGGGTTGATTGTCTGAGCGAAGAACTCGGCGGGTGTCAGCCACACGAGTCCAGAGTTTAGTCGATGATCGTTGTAATCGCTGCGCCAGTTTGAAGACCCAGATCGGGCCTGGATCAGTGACGAGAAGAGCGTTTCATTCAAGAACTCGTCTCGCAGCCGCCCATTGAAGCTCACGGATGAAGGCGTACTGGATCGGTTTGCCTGGCGCGATATAGTGAGGCAGCCTTGGTCCGATCTGTCCATTGCAGGATCGCCTTGCCGGTGAACTCGCTGCCATTGTCGCTGACGATCATCTTCGGCTTGCCCCGTCCCTCGATTATCTGCTCCGCCTCACGAGCGACCCTCAAGCCGGAAAGAGAAGTATCGGCGATGAGTGTCAGGCACTCCCTGGTACAATCGTCGACGACGGTCAGCACCCGGGACCTGCGGCCATCGGTGAGTTGAGCCGAGACGAAGTCCAGCGACCAGCGATCATCGGCGGCAAGCGGGATCAGCATCGGTGCACCTGCACCGATCGCGCGCTTGCGGCCACCGCGCTTGCGCACGGTCAGCTTCTCCCCCCGATAAAGCCGGAAGAGCCGCTTGCGGTTGACAAGGTACCCCTTCTGCCTGAGCAGCACATGAAGCCGCCGATACCCAAAACGGCGGCGTTCATTCGCCAGCGCCTTCGCTGCGCTTGGTTTCGAAACGGGTCGTCATTCGGCAGAAGCCCACGGCTTTACACGTCCGCCATTCACTCATCTCGTGGTGATCAATGAGATTTCCAATAGCTTTCCGGCTCGCTGCGGGCGTCACACTTCTTTGCCAAAAGGTCTTTCAAAGCCGCATTGTCTAGCATCGCATCCGCCAGGAGCCGTTTCAGCTTCGTGTCCTCGTCTTACAGCGTCTTTAGCCTTGGCTTCGGATACATCCATGCGTTCCCTGTGCGCCCGGACGACGCTTTCGCTTTTCGCTCTTTCTGCGTCACTTCGTTGAAATCCGGGTGCTTTCCGGGTGATCGACCGACGGATGGATGGGAGAAAGTGGAACCCGATGGACCGCCTGCGCTGCATCACAGGCGTTCCATTGCGCGGCACGCCGCCATCCTGGGCCAGTCTCACCACGGTTAGTTCAGTCTCAGGCCCGATCCGGGATCAAAGACGTGAATATCAGAAGAGGCGACTTCGACTCCGATTATTTCGCCAATTGCTGGTCGTATCTCGGCGGGCACGGAAATGTTGATCTCGTGGCGATCATTCTTGAGGCAGATAAGGCGTGTCTCGCCGTGGAACTCATTGCGCTCAACTGTTCCGCGAAACGCCTTGGCATCGTGGTTCAAGCGGAATGATCCCGGCCTGATCCCAACGGTGACCTCACCGGAGCGCAGACCAGCAGGGGCTGCAAACTTCACGAGATCGTCGCCGACGCCCTCCGGCGTCATCTGCAATTGCAGGAAATTCATGTTCGGAGTGCCGATGAAGCCCGCGGCAAAGATGGTTCGGGGTGTCTGGTAAATCTCTTCAGGCGTGCCCATCTGCTCGATCCGTCCGTCTTTCATGAGGACGATACGATCGGCAAGCGTCATGGCTTCGAGCTGGTCATGAGTGACGTAGATGCTCGTCGTTTTCAGGTCCTTATGGAGCCGTGCGATCTCAACACGCAGACTGCCCCGGAGCTTGGCGTCGAGGTTCGAAAGCGGCTCGTCGAAGAGAAAAACTTCCGGCGTCTTGATCATGGCGCGGGCAATCGCCACACGCTGTTGCTGTCCGCCCGACAGTTCCGTGGGCTTGCGCGCAAGGTAGACGCCAAGTCCCAGCGCATCGACCACGGGTGCAAGACGCTGTTCGATTGCAGACTTTCCAATACCGGCCCTCTCGAGCCCGAAGGTGATGTTTTCCCGTACGCTCATATGAGGGTACAGCGCATAATTCTGAAACACCATGGCGATGCCCCGGTCGCCGGGGTCGCGGTCGTTCATCCGCTCGCCGCCGATGAGAAGATCTCCGCCGGAAATTTCCTCAAGCCCGGCAATCATTCGCAGCATAGTGGATTTCCCGCAGCCTGACGGTCCGAGAAAGACGACGAATTCGTGGTTATCGATCTTGAGGTCAAAATCCCGCATGACCTCCAGCGAACCATAGACTTTCCGGATTCCCCGGCACTCGACGGTGGCCATCAATGCGTCTCCCCATTCATCACGATCTGCAGCTTCACATCTTCAGGCCGGCCTTCGGCCGCCCTCTCGAAAGCGGCAATCGATTGATCGAAGGCATAGGTGCCGGAGACCAATGGTTTCAGGTCAACCTTGCCGGCGGCAATCAGCGCCAATGCGCGATCGAATACGTTGGCGTAGCGGAAAACCGTCTCGATACGGCATTCGCGGAAGCAGGCTGCTGCAAGGTCCACGGCGACGGGTTCCGGCGGCAGGCCGACGATAACAACCGTTCCGCCTGGGCGGACGACCTTGAAGAGATCGCGGACCGCAGCCGGCGCGCCCGAGCATTCGAAGACGATGTCCGCTCCCCAACCTTCGGTTTCCTCATTGACCGTCTGAACGAGATCGGCCTCCTTCAGGTTGACACCGGTTATGCCGCCATAGCTTTCGGCAAGTTTGAGCTTGGTCGCGGAAATGTCCGAAATGATCACCCGAGAGCAGCCACCGGCCAGAGCGGCGAGCGCCACCATGATGCCGATCGTCCCGCAGCCGGTAACGACCGCGGTATCGCCAGGCGTGATGTTGGCCCGGGCGGCCGCCTGCATGCCCACGGCAAATGGTTCGACCATCGCCCCTTCGGCAAAGGAGACATTGTCCGGCAGCTTGTAGGTGAAACTCGCCGGATGAACCGTTTCGGGGCAAAGCACACCGTGCACCGGTGGCGTCGCCCAGAAGGTGACAGCGGGATCAACATTGTAGAGGCCGAGCCGCGACGCGCGAGATTTAGGATCGGGAATGCCGGGCTCCATGCAGACGCGGTCGCCGGGCTTCAAATGCGTTACATTGGCTCCGGTCTCGATGACGGTCCCCGCGGCCTCGTGGCCGAGCACCATTGGCTCATTGACGACGAAGTCACCGATGCGCCCGTGCGTATAATAATGCACGTCGCTGCCGCAGACACCGACGGTATGCAGACGAATGCGAACGTCATCCGGCCCCAATTGCTGAGAAATTTCGATGTCGCGCAGGGAAAGTTCGCCGACACGTTCGAGGACAAGTGCTTTCATGGGTCAGTCAACCTTGATCAGTTTTCTTGGAAAATGCGGCATTGAGGCCACCTGCAAGCACGCCGAGCAGGATCAGTGGCGGCAGCGACAAGAGGACGACGGCGGCGTTGAGGATGCCCCACGGCACGTTCATGCCGAGCTGCGACATTTCCGACGCGATGATCGGCAGGGTCTTCGCCTTCGAGGTCGTGAGCATCATGGCAAGCAGGAACTCGTTCCATACAAGAACGAATGAGAAGGCGACCGCGCCAAAGACCTGGAAACGGGCAATTGGCAGGGCGATGCGGAAGAACGTCGCATAGGGACCAAGTCCATCCACCCGGGCAGCCTCTTCAACGTGTAGGCTGACGCGCTCAAAAGCCGGCACGGAAAGCCATATGGTTATTGAAGCGGTGACGATGAGATAGGTCACGATCAGCGAAAGTCTGGTGTCGTAGAAATCAAGACCAAGCCAGATGACCAGCATGGGAATGGCGATCGCGACGGGCGGCAGGAAACGGAGCGACAGGACAAAAAACTGCGCTTCCGCCGTGATCCTGTTCTTGAATCGGGCAATCACATAGGCGGCGGGCACACCGAGTACTGCGCCGAGGACGACCGCACTCGAGCAGATGATCAACGAGTTGGTGAGCGCGCGCGCGACCGAACGGCGATTGAGCACATAGCTCATATTGTCGAGGACAGGCTGGAAGACGAGTTTAGGCGTCGATACCAGCAGGTCGGCATTGGTCTTGAAAGCGTTGAGCAGGGTCCAAAGCAGCGGCAGCACGACAAGTGCGGCGGCCAGAACCAGCAACACCCTGAGGAAGAAAGTGGAGACTTTCATCGGTTCAGCCTCTTCCACGTAAAGGTAAAGGTGACAATGGTCAGGACCATCATGATGACAGCCATGGAGGAGGCGTACGAAATCTTGCCGGCTTCGATGAAGCCCTGCGAATAGGCGTACATGTCCAGCGTCTCGGTAGAGATGCCGGGACCACCGCGCGTCATGACGTAGACGAGATCGAAGGAACGCAGGCTCTCGATAGCCTTGACGAGGAGCAGGCTGATCAAGGGCGCTTTCAGCATCGGAAGCGTTACAAAACGATGGATTTCGAAGCGGCTCGCGCGATCGATACGTGCGGCTTCCAGCGGCTGCGGCGGCAGGGATTCCAGAAGCTTCAGGATGATGACTGCAAAGAACAAACCCCACTGCCAGACATCAACGAAGGCAACGGCAAGAAGGGCGCCGAGGGGTGTCGACAGAATATCGGGCGTAATGCCGGTGAGTTCCCTGACCGGCCAGGTCAAGGCGCCGTAGAGCGGATGAAAGGCGAATTTCCAGACGAAAGCGGCGCAAACCCGTGGCAAAAGAACGGGAATGATGAAAAGCACGCAGAGAACGTTTCGTACGCGAGGGCTTGCGGCCTCGAACATCGCAATCCCGAGAGCAAGCCCGGTCACCATGGTCATTGAGACGCTGATGACCTCCCACTTGAACGACACCCAAAGCGCGTTCAGAAAACGTGCATCTGAAAACAGCGCGGCATAATTGGCAAACCAGACGTAGTCCGCGTCGGGCGCAGACAGCGTGCGGTTTTGCAAGGAGATGTTGATGGCGTAGACCGTCGGCACGAGCGCCAGAACGATCAGGATGCTGAGAGTGGGTCCAAGAAAGACGTAAGGCAGCGAGCGGCCGCGGCGCATGGCAGATCCTCGGGTGGGGAAAAGGGGGCGCGTCACTGGACGCGCCCTTCAGACGGCTTGGGAGGCGTCAGAGTTTGGCGGCGAAAGCTTCGAGTTCGTTGAGCGTCGCCTTGATATCGGTGCGGCTGCCGGTGATCAGCTCTTCGAGCATGATGCCCCACTGGTTGCCCAGTTCCTGCCAGCGCGCATCCTGCCAGAAGGTCACGGTGGTCTTTTCACCGGTCGCGGCCATGGCATCGGCAAGGTTCTGGCCGAAGGTCTTGGCATATTCCGGGCTCTGGTAGGTGCTGGTGCGCGTCAGTTCGCCCGGCTGGCCGGCGGCGAGGCGGCGTGCTTCCTGTTCCTTGGATGTCGCCCAGGCAACGAAGAGACCGGCGCAGGCCTTCTCCTCGTCAGTCTTGTTGGCCTTGGAAGCAATCGCAAAACCATGGGCGTAACCGGCGCCGGGCAGCGGCGACGGCGGAACCGAGAATGCCACCTTGTCCGCAACCTGGCTCTGGGCCTTATCGACGGACATGCCGCCAAGAGGTGCGGATTCGATGATGATCGCCACCTTGCCGGAGCGGAAAGCGCCGGTGGACTCGTCCCAGGAGCCGGTCTGCGTGCCCGGTGCGGAATATTTAAAGAGTTCGAGATAGGTCTCGGTCGCCTTTACGGCCGCATCGGAATTGAAGGCAGGCTTGCCATCCTTGAACCACTCGCCGCCATTTGCCTTGAAGAAGGGCATCCAGCGCCAGACATTGGCGCCTGAACCGCGCTGACCGCGCAGGGCAGTGCCGTAGACGCCATTGGCCGGGTCATGCAGCTTCTTCACGGCGGCAAAATATTCGTCCCATGTCTTTGGCGGGGCGATGCCCGCCTTTTCCAGAAGGTCGGTGCGATAGACCATCAGGTCGCCGCCGCCCTGTACCGGTGCAAACCACTCCTTGCCGTCGTAGGTCGCAGCGGCGCGCATGCCGGCGTCGAAGTCCTTGTAGTCGTATTCTGCCGGGTAAAAGCCTTCGAGCGGAACGATCCACTTTGACGAGGCAAAAAGCGCCAGATTGGCTTCGTCAACGTAATAGACGTTGAAGCTACCGACTGTCGAGGCGTCGGCCTGCGACTTTGCGCGGCGATCATTCTCGTTGAGATAGCTGATCTCGAAGCCTGCGCCGGACAGTTCTTCGAACTCATCGACATATTTTTCGAGAAGGGTCAGTCCGTCGCGCGGCTGTGCCAGAACACGCACGTCGCTCGTGCATTGTGCGGCGGCAAACGCGCTGGACGCGGCAAATAGGGCAACAACCGCGCAGCCTGCGCGGAGAGCATTGAGTGTCATGATGTCCTCCCTTGGTGGCAACTCCCGTGCCATCGACGCGTCCAGATTTGCGCAAGCGACGGGCGCAAACTAGTTGGCGTCAGTCACAGAACTGGTATTATCTTGACATTTGTGCGCCATAACATGAGCAGATGAATGCGTATTGCATCAGACTTTCCTCAATCAGTATCTGAGACCTTCACCGCCACGCGCGAGCAGATCGTCTTGCCCCGAGGCGCTTCCTATCTGATCCGCCGGGACGACTATCCCAACCCGATCTGCATCTGGAACTATCATCCCGAATGGGAAATTCACTTCATACCTGATGCTACCGGCTTCGCTTATGTGGGAGACTACATCGGTTCGTTCCGTCCGGGGCATCTGGTGCTCACGGGGACAAACCTTCCCCATAACTGGATTACACCGGGCGCGCCGGCCTTGCCCGGCCGTGACATGGTCCTGCAGTTCGACGCGGATGCCTTGATTGGCGTCCGCTCGGTCTGTCCGGAATTTGACGTGCTCTACCGACTGAAACCCCTGGCGCAACGCGGGATCGAGGTTCTGGGGGAAGACGCGTTCACTATCGGGGCAAAGATCCTCAGGCTGCATTCGGCAGGACACCGCGGCGGACTGGGCCTTTTTCTGGAAATCCTCGAGGATATCGAAACAGCCGCCGAGAAGCGGCTGCTCGCCAGCGAACACTTCATATCCGTTTATAATCAGGTGTCTGACCGCAGACATCGCAGGATCGATCAGGCGATCCAGATACTGCAATCGAATCCTGCCGCGCAAATGCGGGAAGTGGCAGAACTGGTCGGCTTCGAGCCCTCCGCATTTTCGCGTGCCTTCCGGCGCCTGACCGGCATGAACTTCTCCGACTATAGCCGTTCGGTGCGTGTGTGGCGCGCGAGAACCCTGCTTGCGGAGACCGAGACATCGATTACGGATGTCTGTTTCGAGGCGGGCTTCAACAACCTGTCGAACTTCAATCGCTACTTTCGGATGGAGATGGGGCTTACACCTCGAGCCTACAGAAAGGCCGCTCGCATCAGGGCGAAATCCGTTATCGCAGGACCATCAGCGAAATAGGGTTTGCCGATGGCCTGAACGGGCCTGCGTGTGCAACGCTTTCTGACGCGGATGCGTTCTATGCCGCCAGCGTTCGTCTTTCATCGCTGTGGGGTATGCCGCAAAGGCGGGCGGATACCTGGACCTATGGGCGCCATCAAGAGGAGGAGTTCATGCACACAGGTGTCAAGCAGCTGATCGCAGCGCTAACGCTTGCGGTTGCGCTATCGGCGCAATCCGCTTCCGCCGCCAGCCCAAAGCCGGTGCCGGTTGGGAGCGATCATTACCGCGGCAAGTGGCTTGAGATTGGCCGTATGCCGATGCTGCTCACGGACGGCTGCGTCGCCGGCTATTCGACATACCGGCAGGGCAGGGCTGCAAACGAGGTTCTGGTGGAAGACGGCTGCCGGGTCGACACTCCGCAGGGCCGGCTGAAAACCATCAGGGGCGTCGGCAAGATAGAGGACTTCGGTTCTGCGAATGCAAAGATGCGGGTTCGCTATCCTCTCCTCATCACTTTCAACTATTGGGTCCTGTATAAATCCCCGGACAAATCGTGGTTCATCAGCGCCAATCCCTCCACGGATGACGTGTGGATCTACGCCAGAAGCGTTCCCTCCAAAAGCAAACTTCAAAGAATGATCGCAGAAACGCGCAAGCTGGGTTACGACGTCAACAAGCTTGAGTTTCCAGCTCAGCGCTAAAGGACCCTGACGATGCTGCATTCCCTCGCAAATGGTTACAGGGCGATCGTGATAGGGGCATCCGGCGGCATAGGAGGGGCTTTGCTGTCTCTTCTTCAGACAGATCCTCGTTGCGCGCTCGCCCTGCCACTCTCGCGCAGCGGAGGTGATCTTGATACCATCGACGAGGCGAGTGTCGCCGGGGCTGTCAGCCGTCTGTCAGATCAGCGCGGCTCGTTCGATCTGGTCTTTAATGCAACGGGTGCGCTGACGATCGATGGCGTCGGACCGGAAAAGACGATCAAGGCGATTGATCCTTCCCAAATGGCCAAACAGTTCGCTGTCAATTCGATCGGACCAGCCCTGCTGCTGAAGCATTTTGCGCCGCTTCTGAAACGGGAGGAACGGTGCGTTTTTGCCTCGCTGTCCGCACGCGTCGGATCGATAGGAGACAACAGACTGGGCGGCTGGATTTCCTACAGGGCATCGAAGGCCGCCCAGAACCAGATAATCCGAACGGCGGCGATCGAAATCGCGCGTACCCATCCGCAGTCCATCGTGGTGGCGCTCCATCCGGGCACGGTGGATACTGACCTCTCGCAGGCCTTTTCAAAGGGCCGGGAGCGCTTTTCACCGAAACACGCCGCAGAAAGTCTCCTGGCAACGATAGATGGACTTACGCCCGCCCAGACAGGGCAGTTCTTCGCCTATGACGGCCGCAGGATAGAGTGGTAGGGCCGTGACAGCGGCGAAGGGAGGCGCAAAACACCTCCGTCAAGTGATTAAACTCTACCTCCCGGGGTCCGCTGCAGCCGATCATAGGAACTGGCAGGTCTCCGTTACCGCGACGCCAGGAGATCATCTGTTTCCCGGTACCTGTCCGTGTGAAAGCCCAGCTTTATCAAGCCACGGCTGACCTCCGCCGCATTCATGAATAAATCCCAGATCAGGCCGCTGCGATAGTTTTCCATCATAGCAACCACAGGCCCCTGATCGATGGCGAGATGGGTTTTTGAAACCCAGCCGGTGGACGGCTGGAAGGAATCCATCAGGCCGAAACGACCCCTTAGTGCGCCGCCACGCCATTGCAGAAAGCGCACAGCCGCCCGTATCGATCGAACCGGCAGGAACGGCATGCTGGAGAGCGCAGCCGTCGTGGCAATGATGCCATGGTCATCGGTTGGAGAATTGACGGCATACCCCTTCGGCCCGTCGCAGGCCGATAGACCCCATCCGTCTTCCGGCGCATAACGGGTGCTGCAATACCGATAGTTGATGAGGCTATGGGCATGGACCTGCTCGAGATAATCACTGCAATAGGCATCACCCAAACCGCGCGGATCGAGAGTGCAGAATGAATATTGCGACAGGAAGAGCGGACCTCCATACGGCTCGCCGAGCGGCAGCCTGACGCCAAGATATCTCGCGCCGTTTCTGATCTCGCCATCGCGCGCCCAGCCGGAGTGGTAGGAGAACGGGTTTATTGCATGCGCGGCCGATCCTGCCGCAAGAACGTAAGTGACCAGAGCCTCGTTCCATCCCGCAATCGGCAGGTTCTTCGCCCAGCCGAAGCGGGGGCTCCAATGCCAGTAGAGAGGGCCGGGCTTTCCCTGTGTAAACCAGTTCCACTCCACTGCCTCCACGATGTCGGTAACCGACCGGCGCAGATCCATTTCCGTTGATGTCGGCTCGTCAAAGAACTCGCGGGCGCAGATCAGTGCCTGAACCAGAAGTGCAGTCTCAACGAGATCGCCGCCGTCATCGAACTTCGCAAATGGAATTGTCTTTCCGCCGGAGCTGTGGACAAAATGCGGAAAAGCGCCATGAAATCGCTTCACCGCGCCGAGAGATCGCAGCATAAGGTTCGCCCGATCGATCGCCTCCTGCCGCGTAATCCAGGACCGGTGAACGCCGACAATGAGCGCAAGAAATCCGAACCCCACCCCCGATATGGATGTGATTTCGTGGATCGTCTGACCATCTGATCCCATGCGGTCCCTCGGAAGTCCGCTCTCGGGATGGCTGCCGGACCAGAAGTAGTCGAAGGTAGTGCGATGCAAGTCATCAAGTTCAGCAGAAAATTCGTCCGTCACCTCAAACCTCGAATGATCCGCAGCAAATCGCAACCACATCCGCAAACAGGCTTATCCGACTTGGTCATTGATTCCAAATACCCGTGGAAGTGGTGGACATCGTATTGGTAGACAAAATCGGGGCCGGCTTCTGTCTCGCGCCAAGGGAACATCGTCGGGTCAGCTTGGTTGAAATCTGTGACCACATCCGATCATATAAGATCAGTTAGAGACCAAAGCTCCCATGATCCTATCAATTTCCGGCCTCAGAAAGACCTATCAGACCGCCGAAGGGACGATACCGGTTCTCAATGGCGTTGATCTGAGCGTTGACGCGGGAGAGAGCCTTGCATTGACGGGAGAATCCGGCAGCGGCAAAAGCACGCTCCTGCATCTTGTTGGCGGCCTTGATCTGCCCGACAGCGGCACCGTCAGGGTGAACGGCCGTACGATCACCGATCTTAACGACAGAGACCGCGCAACATTTCGCCGGCATGACGTCGGTTTGATTTTTCAGCAGTTCAATCTGATTCCGAGCCTCGATGTCGGCTCCAATGTCTCTTTCCACGCAAAGCTCGCGGGCCGTTTTGATCGGACGTGGGAAAAGACACTGGTCGAAGCCCTGGGAATTGCGGCGCTCCTCGACCGTTATCCCGAGCAGCTCTCGGGAGGGCAACAGCAGCGGGTTGCGATCGCAAGGACGCTTGCGGCCCGGCCGCCGCTGATCCTTGCCGACGAACCGACCGGCAATCTCGACGAGAACACCGCAGATATCGTTATCGACATCATGCTGCGACTGACGACGTCAGCGAAAATCGCGCTTCTGCTCGTCACCCATTCCAGCCGGCTCGCCGCAAAACTTGATCGGCGCATTGCCCTCAGCGGCGGAAAGGTGTCGCAATGAACGCGACCGCCTTCAGTGCGCTGCTCTCGCACTGGCGCTACAGACCACTGCAATTCTTGATGCTCGTCATGGGCGTGGCGCTCGCGACAGCGCTATGGTCTGCCGTACAGGCCATCAATTCCGAAGCGCGTGCCAGCTATGACAGGGCGGCCTCGCTATTGTCTCAAAACCAGCTGGATCAGCTGGTCGCCAAAGACGGCGGCATGATAGCCTTGGAAACCTACGCCAGACTTCGCCGGGCCGGCTTGGATGTCTCTCCGGTCATCGAAGGTCAACACCGGTTCGGGACGACGCGTATCAGGCTGATCGGGATTGACCCGTTGACGATGCCCTCGGATGGATCGGTACTTCCCCCTTCGGACCGATCCGGCCTTATAGACTTCATGACCGCGCCCGGCGTTATGATCGTCTCACCGGCGACGGCCAGCGCCTTAAAGGATACGGCGGGTCTTGCCGTCAGACCGACGGCCAATATTCCCGACGGGGCGGCTTTTGTCGACATTTCCACTGCCGCCCGCATCCTCGAACGCAAAGGAGATCTCAGCCGGATCGTCATTTCACCCTCACAAGCAGTTGATCGTCAGGCAATCGCGGTTCTCGCACCGGACCTGACAATAAGAGAAGCGGGCGGGCGATCGGACGTTGCGCGGCTCACCGACAGTTTTCATCTCAACCTCACGGCATTCGGCTTCCTTGCTTTTGTCGTTGGTCTGTTTATCGCCTATTCCGCAACCGGTCTGTCATTCGAGCAGAGGCGAGGCACCTTCAGAACCTTGAGATCGCTCGGCATCTCGCTCGGCTCACTCACGGTGATGCTCGTTTTTGAAATTACGCTTTTTGCCCTCTTGTCCGGCGCCTTTGGCGTCGTTCTCGGCTATGTCATCGCTTCTGCACTTCTGCCAGGGGTTGCCGCGACGCTCAGTGGGCTTTACGGGGCGAGCGTTTCAGGCTCACTTTCCATCAGGCCTGAATGGTGGCTGGCTGGTCTAGGCATGGCGCTGATCGGGACGTGGCTTTCCTCGCTGCAACATCTATGGCGTGTCTGGCGGATGCCGATATTGTCCGCGGCGCATAGCCGGGCATGGACAATGGCATCGGTCAGGGGGCTGGTGCTACAGGCAACAATCGGCACATTTCTGATCGTGCTGTCCGGCCTGCTTGTCTGGACTGGCAGTGGGCTCCTATCCGGATTTGCGGTTCTGGCCGCGCTGCTGCTCGGCGCGGCATTCATTCTTCCTCCTTTTCTCTCCTTTGCCATGAAGGCAGGCGAACACGTTTCCCGACACATACTGGTGCGATGGTTCTTTGCAGATACGCGTCAGCAATTGCCCGGGCTCTCCCTTGCTTTGATGGCATTGCTGCTTGCGCTATCGGCCAATATCGGCGTCGGCACGATGGTCTCGAGTTTTCGAGAGACATTTCTGGGTTGGCTCGATCAGCGACTTGCAGCAGAGGTTTACGTGACAGCGCGAGACGAGACGGAAGCCGAGAAGCTACGCCAGTGGTTTCCTCAACATACACGCGCGGTTCTGCCCATCTGGAGCAGCCGTGGTGACGTTTCAGGCGAACAGGTGCAGATTTTTGGTGTCGCCGATGATCCTACCTACAGGGATCATTGGCCGTTGATCCTTCGCTCGCCTGCGACCTGGGATGAAATTGCGAGCGGCCGGGGCGCAATCGTCAATGAGCAGTTGTGGCGGACCGGCAAGGCTTCACCTGGCCAGAAAATCCAATTGCCAGGTGGCTGGAGCGCCACCGTCGTCGGCGTATTTTCGGATTACGGCAATCCGTCCGGACAGGTGATTATCGGCATTGATGCTCTTGTTGAGCACTATCCGGATGTCGAAAAACTGCGATATGGCCTTCGCCTTGCGCCGGAGGAGGTGGCGGATTTTCGACGCAGCCTGATGGACGAGTTCGGCCTGCCGGAAGCCAATATCGTTGACCAGGCATCTCTTAAGCGGCAATCCGCAGCCATTTTCGAGCAGACCTTTACGGTGACGGGCGCCCTGAACGTCCTGACGCTCGGCGTTGCCGGTTTTGCGATGTTTTCAAGCCTCTTGACGCTCGCCTCACTCCGGTTGCCGCAACTGGCCCCGGTCTGGGCGCTCGGACTTCGCCGTCGTGATCTGGCGTGGCTGGAGTTTATCCGCACACTCGCTTTGTGGTTCATAACTTTCGTGGCCGCCATTCCCGTCGGGCTTGCTTTGGCCTGGGTTCTCCTCGTGATCATCAATGTGGAAGCGTTCGGATGGCGGCTGCCGATGATCGTCTTCCCGATGGAATGGCTGAAACTGGGCCTTGTCGCCCTCGTGGCCGCCATCATGTCGGTTTTGATCCCGGTCCGGCGATTGGCGAAAACGACACCCACGGACCTTCTCAGGATATTTGCCAATGAACGCTAGGCCCATCATTCGTCTTTTTTTCGTCTGTTGTCTTCTCGCGCCGGTGGCATCGGTAGCGCAGGGTTTCGCCGGACTGGGGTCGAATGCGGAAGGCTTCAGCGTTCCACGACGAGGCGTGCCGCTGGTTTTTCCACGGGAGCATGGGCCGCATCCGGACTTCAGGATCGAATGGTGGTACGTCACCGCAAATCTCCAGACCGCCGACGGTGAGCAGCTAGGGGCTCAATGGACGCTTTTTCGTTCGGCGCTCCAGCCCGGCGAGCGGGCAGGATGGGCGGATCCGCAGATCTGGCTGGGCCACGCCGCCGTGACAACCGCCAGCCGCCATTATGTTGCCGAAAGACTGGCGCGCGGCGGCATTGGACAGGCGGGTGTCGGGGTCGCTCCTTTTAAGGCGTGGATAGATAATTGGGAGATGAAGACGGCAGTGACCGGACATGCCGACCCTCTCGATAAAATTGATTTGAACGCCAGCGGCAAAGGTTTTCATTATCAGCTCAAACTTCAGGCGAACGGCCCGTTTGTTCTGCAGGGGGACAGGGGCTTTTCGGTCAAATCAGCCGCCGGGCAGGCCAGCTATTATTATTCCCAGCCCTTCTACGAGGTCAGCGGCAACGTCGTTCTTGAGGGCCGGGTCCTACAGGTGACAGGCAAAGCCTGGCTCGATCGTGAGTGGTCATCCCAGCCCCTCGCTTCCAATCAGACGGGATGGGACTGGTTTTCCCTCCACCTCGCATCCGGCGAAAAGGTGATGGCGTTCCGGCTGAGAGATGACGAAGGAGCTTATACTTCTGCCAACTGGATTTCGGCCGATGGCACGACCTCGCCGGTCGATCCCCGGGAGATACAGATTTCGCCCTTGCGGACCGAAACGGTGAACGGCAAGGCGGTTCCGGTGGAATGGAACCTGAAGATTCCAAGCCGGGGTCTCGACATCAAAACGACGGCGCTGAACGAGCAGGCATGGATGGCGACCTCGACCCCTTACTGGGAGGGACCAGTCGAATTTACGGGAACGGCCTCGGGACGAGGCTACCTGGAAATGACCGGTTATTGAACTCGGCTCTAAAGCGTCCGGGGTCTCACCCGGGGGGAAAGGGCACTTATCTCTCTTCAGACTATTTAATCAGGCGGTCCTTGCAAGCCGCCTGATGGTTTGCGGCGGTTGTCCATACTGCCGCATGAAGGCATCGCGCATGCGCCGAAGATCGACGAAGCCACTTTCGCGCGCGATCTGATCCATCGGGTGCCGGGTCTCCTCGATCATCAGGCGAGCTGCCTCAAGGCGGATTTGCTCCACGGCCTTGGCGGGTGTCTGGCCGGTTTCGGCATGAAACGCACGGCTGAACTGGCGGGGCGAGAGTGCCGCGACCTCAGCCAGTTCCTCGACGGTCAAAGGGTTGGCAAGATGTGTCTTCGCATGGATCAGCGTCTTCTGGATGCGGTCACTGCTGGGTGCAAGTTGAAGCAATTCAGAATGTTGCGACTGACCGCCGGCACGGCGATGATGCATTACAAGTCTTCGGGCTATCGCGCCTGCCACATCGCGTCCCAGATCTTTTTCGATCAGTGCCACTGCGAGATCCAGGCCGGCGGTCAGGCCGGCCGATGTCCAGACCGGTCCCTCGTTGATGAAGATGCGATCGTCTTCAACGCGCACCTTTGGGAAGGACCTGCGCATCTCCTGCGCATAGGACCAGTGGGTGGTTGCGCGCCGTCCGTCGAGAAATCCCATTTGCCCAAGCAGAAACGATCCGGTGCAGAGCCCTGCGACCCGCCGCGATGCCCTGGCCATTGCGCGCAAGGTGGCAAGCGTTGCTTCATCCTGCTGCGGAGGCGGAAGGAGGCCTGCCAGAAGAAGCAGTGTATCCACCTGTCCCACCTCATCGAGTTTTGTGGTCGGCACGGAAAAACCGCTAGACGACATGACGGGGCCACCTTCGACCGAGGTGATCGAGAGCGTATAATAGGCTTCATCCCTCAACACATTGGCCAACTCGAAAGCTGCCTGGACGCCCAGCGCGAGAAACTGGAAACCCGGCGTCAGCACCATGGAAATATGAGGCACCCGTTCCTCCTATCCTGTGTCTTAAAAACGTAGTTTATACGTCATATCGGACAAATGTCATCTGGTCCATAACGTCCGTGTCGAAAGCGATGGCGCTTTCCCCCGAACAAGGAACAGACCAATGACCACAAAGGGAACTGCACTCATCACCGGCGCCTCAACCGGCATCGGCGCAATCTACGCTGACCGTCTAGCCGCGCGCGGTTATGACCTGATCCTTGTAGCCCGAAACGGGGACAAGCTGCAGTCGCTCGCCTCTGAGATATCGAACAAGACGGATCGTGTGGTTGAAGTGCTTGCCGCCGATCTGGGCGATACGGCCGATCTTGCCCGCGTTGAAAAAGTGCTGCGTGAAGACGCCGGCATCACGGCGCTGGTCAACAACGCCGGTATCGGCACCCACACGACGCTGCTGGAAAGCGATGTCGATCGCATGGAAGCCATGATCCGGCTCAACGTGACCGCTTTGATGCGCCTGACATACGCGGCAGTGCCAGGCCTGGTGGCGCGCGGCGGCGGCACGGTGATCAATATCGCTTCGATCGTTGCGGTTGCGCCAGAACTGCTCAACGGCGTTTACGGTGGTACCAAGGCTTTTGTGCAGGCGTTTACCACATCGCTCAATCACGAACTCGCAGACCGTGGCATCCGGGCGCAGGCCGTCCTGCCCGGTGCCACCCGGACCGACTTCTGGGCAATCGGAGGCCTGCCGGTCGAACATCTTCCCGACGAGATCGTCATGCAGGCCGAGGATATGGTCGATGCCGCGTTGGCCGGGCTCGATCAGGGGGAAACCAGCACCATTCCCGCGCTCAGGGATGTCGAGCTATGGCACGCCTATGAGGCGGCACGTCTCGCGCTCGGCCCTCAGCTTTCCGCCACCCGGCCGGCAACGCGTCTGATCGCGGCAGCCTGAAACGTCCGCCCTTTATGGTTTGAGACATTCGGAATCTTCGTCGCAGCGTGTCAATCGGTGAACGGCACGGTGGCCTCCCTTTCCCAGGGGGCACCGAGATATCTCCACAGGTCAAGCCCTACAATCGTGATGTCGTGGGGCGAGAAGCCATCTGTAAGCGTGCGATAAAGCTCGTTTGCCTTCGCTCGCGAAGCCTTGTTTTGAACCGTGATGTGCGGTCGCCACGCCTGCATGTCTTGGGAGCCAAGCCATTGGACGAAATCGCTCCGCAGGGCACCACGAACCGAGTTCAGCGTCGCGCTTTCAATCGTGAACGCGACGCCAGCACCGAGATGACGGACACCGCTGACTTGGGCCGAAATCACGCTGGTACCTTTCGCAATGGATCGTAGGCTCTCGCCAATTACGTCCACATATTCGCCCGGCAGGCGGTAAAACATCGTCAGATGCGCCCGCAGGAAATTCCGGTCCTGCGGGAAATATTGCTGACGAAGCAGATCGAAGGGCATGAGATCGTGCTCTGCGATGCGGGCTGTCAGGATCATCGGATGGCGTGTCTTCAAATTAGCGGATCCGGGCTTGTCGCCCGGGTTTCCGAAGCGATCTCGGTGGCAGTGGCATCCCGTCGCAGCTCCTAGAACTCGATGACCTGGCGTACGGCGCTTCCGTCATGCAGGCGGTCGAAACCTTCGTTGATATCCTCGAGCTTGAGCCTTGAACTGAGCAAACGGTTCACCGGCAGCCGCCCATCACGGTAAAGCGCGATGAACCGCGGAATATCGCGGACGGGCACACAGGTGCCGATATAGCTGCCTTTGAGTGTCCTCTCCTCGGCAACCAGTTGCACGATGTTCACCGGCAGGGTCGCGGACGGCGGCGGCAGGCCTGCGGTCACGGTCGTGCCGCCGCGTTTGGTCATCCTGAAGGCATTTTCGAGAGCGCGAATGGAACCGGCCATCTCGAATGCGTAGTCAGCGCCACCGGAGGTAAGCTGTCGAACCTGTTCGACGGCATCTTCATCGCGGCCGTTCACCACTGCTGTCGCGCCAAGTTCACCGGCAAGCGCCAGCTTTTCCTCTGAGAGATCGACGGCGACGATCTTGCTGGCGCCAGCCGCCCGGGCTCCCAGCACTGCGGCAAGACCGACGCCACCCAGCCCGATGACGACGGCAGTTGAGCCGGCCTTTATCTCGGCCGTATTCACGACTGCGCCCACGCCCGTCAGAACCGCGCAGCCGAAAAGCGCGGCTTCCACAAATGGCAGGTCGCGGTCGATCTTGATAAGTGAATTGCGCGAAACGACGGCATATTCGGCAAAAGCGGATACCCCGAGATGATGATGGACGGCTTGACCGCGATAATTCAGCCTCATCGCGCCGCCGACAAGTGTTCCTGCTGCGTTGGCCGCAGCACCCGGTTCGCAAAGCGCTGGCCGACCTTCCGCACAAGGCAGACAATGCCCGCAGCTCGGCATGAAGACCATTACGACGTGATCACCCGGTTCGAGGTCCCGGACCCCATCCCCAAGGGCCTCGACAACGCCGGCTGCCTCGTGCCCCAGCGCCATCGGCATTGGCCGGGGCCTGTCACCGTTGATGACGGAAAGATCGGAGTGACAAAGGCCGGCGGCGCGGATGCGAACGAGGACTTCGCCGAGGCCGGGCTGCGAAAGTTCGATTTCCTCAATCGCAAGAGGCCTGCTTTCGCGGTAAGGAGGAGACACATTCATCCTCTGCAACACAGCTGCTTTGACCCGCATTATTCCCTCCTTCACCGACTTTCCCCAGAAATACACGATATCCGTCCACCAGTAATGCAAGGAGTGGCATAAACTGTTTTGAATTGGATTGACCAACCCGTCCGGCGTGCAAAAACCGCCGAGGAGCGTCGTCTTGTCCCGTATAGCCAGCGCGGTCTGAACGCGACGGTTTCGACGGCGAAACGCGCTCCGCGCGGCCTTTGCGCGTGGACGCGAAAGCAATGGCCAGATGCTACAGACCTGCTTTGGAGCAAGGCAGTGAACACTCCGCTCGATATCGACGGATACGGCGGTAGAACTGGGTGCGCTCGATCCCGAAATGAGCGCCCGCTCAATCACGAGTTTCGAAGAACAGTGGCAAGATCAGGATTTGCTCTTCACGAAAATCGCGCCGATGGCAGGAAAACCATTCGATACTCTTTGAGACCAAGGAGGACGCCATGAGAGCTGCTGCTTGATCACGGAAACTACGTTGCTGATTTTCGATCGGTGTAAACATACATGGCAACGCCTTCACCACGTGGATCGTGGGATCCAAGAATCGTTTCTTGATCCTGGATGCAGATGACGCCCGCCTGTCCGAAAATCGGCGACAGTGCCGGCAGTGGCAAGACGTCATGCCCAAGCGCAGTCAGTCCCCCGATAATGTTCGCGTCAGGCGACTGCTCGACTTTCAGGCTGTGATGCACGTCGGAAAATGTCTTGCCAAGCAGAAAACGAGGTTGTGCCAAAGCCTGTTCGGGCGTCATGCCGTAGTCGAGCAGGCCTGTGAGCACCAGCGACAATGTCTGCGGCTGGCCATCTGCCCCTTGCGTTCCGTAAAGCAAATAGGGGGATCCATCCTTGAACGCGATGCCCGGGTTGAGGGTATAGAAGGGCCGCTTTCCAGGCTTTATGGCGTTCGGATGGCCGCTTGCAACCGAAAACGCCGCGCCGCGGTTCTGCCAGATGACGCCGGTGTCGCCAACGACCACGCCGCTGCCCCAGTCGAAATATGTGCTCTGAAGCACGCTTGCACAGCGCCCCTGCTCGTCGGTTGCCGCGAAGAAGACCGTGTCACCATGCTGGTAAGCATGAGGCCATTCGAGCGCCCGCTCGTGGTCGATGGCCTGAGCTTTCTTCTCAAGCCGGGTTGGGTCAAGAAAGCCGGGAGAGTTGCCGTCGGCGAAATCCGGGTCGGCGATATGTTCGCGATCGAGGAACGCCTGTTTCACGGCTTCAACCAAAAGATGGTACCGCGCTGCGCTTGATGGCGGTAGTGACGCCAAATCCAGCCGGGACAGAATGCCAAGGATCGCAAGTGTGGAAAGCCCCTGCGTCGGCGGGGGCGGGGCGAAAAGCGTTACGCCGCGATAGTCCTGCGACACGGGTTCCGCATCGCGGGTGCGGGTGAGTTGCAAGTCGACAGCAGTGATCGGCGAGCCCAGCGAAGCCATCGCCTCTCCAAGGCGGCGCGCCAACTCTCCCTCATAAAAGGACCGATAGCCATGCTCGGCGATGTGCCGAAGGGTTCGAGCGAGCGGATGTTGCGTGAAAATGCCCATGCTTGCTGGATGATCAAACGCGGCTGCGAAACCCGGCCATTGGGCTATTTCGGGGCGTCTGAATTCAAGCCAGAAATCTTGTGTGTTGCCCGGCTGGTATCCGTTTTCCGCAAAAGCTATTGCGGGCATCAGAAGATCGGAAAGCTGCTCGCGGCCTTGCCAATGCTGCTGTCCAAACGCCAGGGCATGACCCCAGCTATCTACCGCGCAGGCGGTCGTTATCATGGAAGAGGGGCCGCGCAGCGGGATTGCCGTCTGATAGTCGGGAAGGACCGCCGCGGCCTGACCTATTCCCAGAAAGGACCGGCGGAGGCCCTGCTTGTCGGCGACCAGCCATACGGCATCGCCGCCCAGACCGCAAAAATGCGGCATCACCACCGCAAGTGCCGCAGCGATCGCAACGGCCGCCTCGATAGCATTGCCGCCACGTCTTAGTACCGCTGCGCCGGCTTCGCTTGCCAGGGGATGTGGACTGGTGACCATTCCCGGCAGGGCAGCTTCCGGCACAGGTAGCGACATGATATTTCCTCTCTTGACGGACTGGCCGAAAACTTCCGGCCAGGGATGCACATCGTGGCTCGCTCAGTCGATCTTGTAGGCGAGCTTGCGGTCGTCCAAGGACGGCAGGAACTGGCGGGTGAATACCTGGTCGGGCTTTGGCTTGGAAGGCAGCTGATAGCCTTCGGCCACGATATCGATCGAACGCGCAAGACGAGCGTCATCAACGTCGCCGAGGCCGAGCCTTTCGACTTCCGGCGAGATGATCAGGTTCTCGTAGGAGAATTTCATGCGCGCAAGTTCGAGTTCTTCCTTGGCAAGATTGTCGTAGGCCAACACGGCCTCTATGCCTGCCCTGGAATTTTCGGCGATTTCCCTGGTGGCCTTGTTCACCGCGCGTACCAGTCCTTCCACCGCTTTCGGGTTTTCCTTGACGAGTTTCTGCGACACCATCATGCCGTTGGCGTAGAGATCAAGGCCATAATCGCCGAAGGATAGCCAGTTATAGTCCTTTGCCGGGTCCTGGCGGTTATTGATGAGGTTGAACCAGCTGGTGATGTTGAACACGAGGGCGCCGTCGATATCGCCCTTGATGAGCATCGGCTCCTGCAGGTTGGGACCCATGTTCTCGATCGCGACCTTGGTCATGTCAACCTTGTTGATCGTACCCAGCACGTTGACGAGGCGGGTTGTAGGTGTGCCCTGCGCACCGCCCAGCTTCTTGCCTTCCAGATCGGCCGGCTTGGTGATGTTGGTTTCCTTCTTGCTGACGATGGCGAAGGGCGGCTTGCTCCAAAGCTGGTAGACCATGACGGGCACGTCGTTCGGCCGTGTGGCGGCATTCTGGATGATGGCATTGATATCGCCGAAGCCGGCATCGTAGACGCCCGACATGATACGCGTGACCGTTGCCGCCGAACCCTCGCCCTGATCGATGGTGACATTGAGGCCCTCGTCCTTGAAGTAGCCCTTCTGCAAGGCGAGCAGGAAGGGGGCGTCCGAGCCTTGCGTCTTCCAGCCGAGGGTGAACTTGATATCCGTGTCAGCCCGGGCGACACCGCCGAGGCAAAGGCTAAGTGCAAGAGTCGAGATCAGTTTCTTCAGCATGTCTGGCTCCATTTGTTTTGAGTAGATGTTCAGGCGGCAGTGAAATCCTGGCCGCGGGCGGCCCAGCCCGTGACGCGTGCCTCGATAAGGGAGAAGGCGACGTAGAGAAGCACACCCAGAAGGGCGAGGATGAAAAGGCCGGCAAAGACCAGCGGCACATCAAAATTAGACGAGGCCGACATCATGACATTGCCGATCCCGCGGTTGGAGGCCACGGTTTCCGACAGGACGGAGCCGACGAAGGCGAAGGTGACGGCGATCTTCAGCGAGGCGAAAAAGAAGGGCATCGTGCGCGGCAGTCCGACATTCCAGAGGATGTCGAGCTTGCTTGCGCCCAGCGATTTAAGCACGTCCTCCAGCTCCGGCTCGGTCGTTGCAAGGCCGGTAGCGATGTTAACGACGATCGGGAAGAAGCACATGGCGAGCGCAGTGAGAATTGCCGGCACGGAGCCGGAGCCGAACCACAGAACGAAGATTGGCACAACCGCTACCTTGGGGATCGACGAAAAACCGATCAACAGGGGGTAAGCCGTATCGTAAGCCACGCGCGACACGCCGATTGCAGCCCCAATGGCAACGCCGACCGCCACTCCGAGGACAAAGCCAACCATCGTCGTCCAGAGTGTCTGTATTATATGTGGCACGAGGATCGGAAAGCGCTCGACCAGCGTCTGGAAGACCTGGCTTGGACGAGGCACGACGAGATCGGACACCTGCAAGGCGATACAGAGGATTTCCCAAAGGACGAAGAACGCGAGGATGAGAGCGGCGGCCCAGAAGCGGCGGCGCAATTCGTAGGTCATGGGTCAGGCTCCCTGGATAGCGGTGTCAGACCGGGCATCGATGATGAGTTCGCGCAGGCGCTGGTTGAGCGCGACGAAATCGTGCTCGAAGGTCATTTCGATTGTGCGGGGGCGCCGGAAATCGACGGGGCTATCATCGATAATGCGACCGGGCCGCGCACTCATGACGCAGATGCGGGATGCCAGGAAACCTGCTTCCTTCAGGTCATGGGTGATGAGCAGGACGGTCGGCTTGCGCTTCATCCAGAGCGACTGCATCGTGCCCCATAGTTCTTCGCGGGTAAATTGATCGAGCGCGCCAAAGGGTTCGTCGAGCAGAAGCAGGCTGGGTTCGTGAACGAGCGCTCGGCAGAGATTGGCGCGCTGGAGCATTCCACCGGAGAGCTGCCATGGGTAATGGCTGGCGAACTTGTCCAGGCCGACATCTGCAAGCAAGGCGCGGACCCGGTCGCGGAATTCACCGTTTTTCTTCGCTCGGTATTCGGCACGGAACGGCTTCACGATCTTGAGTGGCAACATCACGTTGCGCTCTATCGTCAGCCAGGGAAGCATGGTCGGGTTCTGGAAGGCCATGCCGATGCGCAGCGCCTTGGCGCCAACTTCTCGCCCGCCAACGATGACCGCGCCCCTGGTCGGCTGCAGCAGGCCGGCGGTAAGCCGCATGATCGTTGACTTGCCGCAGCCGGAGGGGCCGACGAGTGCCACAAATTCCCCGTCGGCAATGCGCAGATTCGTCTCTTGCAGCGCAACGACTGCCTGTTCCTTGCGGCCGAAGGAAACCGCGGCTTGCGAGAGCTCCACGGCGGGAGCGGCGGATGTCGTCAGTTTAGGCACAGTCAGCATTAGGTCACCGTGAAAAGCGTTTCGATAACTGTATGCAATCAACGTGCCAACATACATGCATGTTCAATTGTCTTGTTCTGCATGCGATATCTCCGACGTGTAAAATGAATGCACTAATTGTATGCATGTGTTTTGGGCATTTTTGATTTGCCTTGCATTTAAATGCGGCAGCGCGCCGAGTTGATTTTCCCCGTCGCCTCGCTTATCGATTGGCCGTAGAAGAGGGTTGGCAATGACCGGCAGTAAACGTTCGGTAAGAGGTGAAGGGGATCGCGTCGCAGCGATTTGTACGGCTCTGCGCCGTGCCATCATCGAGCGGGCGCTGCAGCCGGGTGACCGGCTGCCGGAGGATGCGCTCGGTGAGCGGTTCGGTGTCAGTCGCACTATTGCCCGTCACGCGCTCGGCCAGCTTGCGGCCGAAGGTCTCGTCGACCTTCGGCGAAACCGTATCGCCGTGGTCGCTACGCCATCCTTCGAGGATGCACGGGATATTTTTGACATCCGCCTTGATCTGGAAAAGCAGGTGGTGAGACGTCTCGCGGGCAAGTTGACGGACGCGCAGGCCAAGCAGCTGAAGGCAATCGTCGAGGCCGAGCATGAGGCCCGGCACGGGCCTGAAGGCGCTTCGATCCGCCTCGCCACAGACTTCCACGTGCTTCTGGCAGAGATGACCGGCAAGCCTATCCTGATCCGATATGTCACGGAAATCTGTTATCGTGCAGGCCTGTCGCTTGCTGCCTTCGGGCGGCCACACTCTTCCGACTGCGCGGTCAGCGAGCATCTTGACCTGATCGAGGTGATCCGCACCGGGCCGGCG
The DNA here is from genome assembly GCF_004328495.1 of Agrobacterium sp. 33MFTa1.1. Lineage (NCBI taxonomy): Bacteria > Pseudomonadati > Pseudomonadota > Alphaproteobacteria > Hyphomicrobiales > Rhizobiaceae > Agrobacterium > Agrobacterium sp. 33MFTa1.1. The sequence continues at coordinate 1,412,840 of NZ_CP036359.1, forward strand.
GAGAAGGCTGAGGCGATGATGGTCGAGCATCTCGAGGCGGTTGCCTCGCGGGCGCTGTTGCAAAGCTCAGGCGCCAAGCCACGCGACCTGATGGATATCCTGGCGCCTTATGCAGACTGAAAGGAGCCGGGCTCCTCTGACGTTTAGCGGGCGACGGATGGGTCGAGTATCCATTCGGCGCTGTCGTTCCAGACGTCTGTATCCAGGATCAGGCCGTCACGCACGGTGAATCGGTCGATATATCGGTTGTTGTCGAAAGGGGTGCCGTCCGGCCATTCGCCGTAGAGATAGCCGAGGCTATAGATGATGGTTTCCGTTTCGCCAGGCACAACGTCGTAACGCTCGATACGCTTCTTCACCCATTTATAGCGAGCCGTGTTGAAGTCGGTTGGGCCGCTCGGTGTGTCAAAAAGCCGATTGCCGGTAAAGCGGCAGATGAAGCCCGGGGCGACATAGGTCGCGGCGCGAGCAGGATCGCGCGCCATTGAGGCAGCGAGATAGTCCTTCACCGATTGCAGATCGCGTTCTGTTGCCTCGTTCATGGGAATCTCCAAATCTGTTGCGAATGTTTCTTCAAAAGTGCATACAGTTATTGTTACGCAAACTACCCATCGAGTTGCAATATGTCATTTCAAGAATCCTTCGATCTTGTGCTGCGCGATGCACGCGTGAACGGATGCGCCGCGCTGCAGGATATAGGCGTCACCAATGGCCGCATTGCCGCTATTGGTCAGATCGCGACGGGAGCAGGCCGGAAGGATGAGGCAGTCGGTGGGAGGCTGGTGCTGCCGGGTTTCGTCGATACCCATGTTCATCTCGACAAGTCGTGCCTCTTGTGCCGTTGCAGCGATGCAGGAGGCGGGCTGAAGGGCGCGATTGCCGCGGTTGCCCGTCTGAAGCGGGACTATACGGTCGAGGACGTCTATGCCCGCGGAGCCCGGACGATAGAGATGGCAATTGGCAAGGGTACGATGCACATGCGCACCCATGTGGAGGTTGATCCGCGGGTGGGCTTGCGCAGTTTCGAGGCGATGAAGCGGTTGAGACAGGATTATGCTTTTGCACTCGATCTTTCCATCTGCGTGTTTCCGCAGGAAGGGCTGACCAATGATCCGGGCACGGAGGAATTGCTCGAACAGGCGCTTGCCGAAGGTGCGGACCTTCTCGGCGGCTGCCCCTATACCGACAGCGATCCGTCCGGCCAGATGGAACGGCTTTTCGCCTTGGCCGCGCGACATGACGTGGACCTGGATTTCCATCTGGACTTTGACCTCGATCCAAGCTGGGGGCATCTTGAGGAGATTTGCGACCGGACGGAAAAGGCCGGTTGGGGCGGGCGGGTGGCTGTCGGCCACGTGACCAAACTTGCAACCATGAACGAAGCAATATTTGAACGTCGGGTCGCGCGGTTGTTCCAAGCGGGCGTCGCGGTAACGGCGCTGCCTTCGACCGATCTCTATCTGAACGGTCGGGAAGCCGGTTTTCGCGCCGTGCGAGGCATAGCACCCGTGCATATCCTCAAGGATCGGGGTGTCACGGCATCGATCGCCAGCAACAACATACTCAACCCGTTCACGCCCTTTGGCGACTGTTCACTTCTGCGCATGGCCAATCTCTACGCCAATGTGATGCATCTCGGGCCGGAGGATTTCGCGGCCTGCCTGGATCTCATCTCAGAGGATGCAGCCCGGCTGATGCGGATCGACGGTTACGGGCTGGTTGTCGGGGCGATGGCCGACATCCTCGTAATGGAAGGCGAAGACGAAACCGAGGTCTTCGGCGGGTTGGGCGAGCCCGTCATGGGTTTCAAGCGGGGGCGCAAGAGTTTTGTCAGGCCAGCCGCTACGGTGCTCCGGCCTTGACATTTTTGGAGCACCGCTGCGTCGTTCTGGTTCTCCTCCGATTTGCGGTCCCGGTGGGCCGGCGCCGGCCCCGAACAGGATACTATCCTGTGAAGCGCTCTGATTCAGCTTTAAGGTTGTTTTCCCGCACGCAATAGCACGAGGCTACGGTCAATCAGAACATATTCGGCGGCTTCGATTTTTCGGTCGGTCGCTTCGGGATCGACTGTCGTGAGGACTTCCACCCATCCTCCGCTCACCTCCGGAAGAGCGATTGGAACGGGCCCGTCATGGGGATTGAACAGGATGAGGATATCATCCCAACCTTCTTCCTCATCGTGATCGCGGCCAACACGCAGCCCGATGGTGGTGGCGCCGGGATCATCCCATTGTTCCCGGGTCTGCTCGCTGGCCGCCGGGTTGTACCACGTTATGACCATTCCGTCGCGCCAGTCGTCGCGCCTCAAAATCGAATGTTCGTGACGCAGCGAAATCAATCTGCGGGCGAAATCGCGCAGTTGTGCGGCGCTTGCGGGCAGGTCCTCCCAATGCACCCAGCTCAGTTCGTTATCCTGGCAGTAGGCATTGTTGTTGCCCATCTGGCTGCGGCCAAACTCGTCGCCAGCCAGAAGCATCGGTGTTCCATGAGAAAGAAAAAGCGTCGCAAGAAAATTTCGCTTCTGACGGTCGCGGAGAGTAATCACTCCCTCGTCATCGGATGGTCCTTCCACGCCAAAATTAAAGCTTCGGTTGTCGCCATGACCGTCCTTGTTATCCTCGCCGTTCGCCTCATTGTGCTTGTCGTTGTATGAAACGAGGTCGTTGAGCGTGAAGCCGTCATGCGCTGTCAGGAAATTTACGCCGGACCAGGGACGACGGCCGCGCAAGTCATAAACATCGCCGGAGCCGAGGATACGGGCCGCGAAATCCCTGGTCGTGCCATCCCTGTTTCTCCAGTAATCCCGCACGGTATCGCGGTACTTGTCGTTCCACTCGGCCCAGCCTGGCGGAAACCCGCCGACTTGATAGCCGCCCGGCCCAATGTCCCATGGTTCTCCAACAAGCTTCAGGCGTGACAGCGCGGGATCCTGCCCGACGGCATCGAAGAATCCGCCGCGCTGGTCGAACCCTTCCGGCTCGCGTCCCAGGATCGTGCCGAGATCAAATCGGAACCCGTCGATCTCCATCTCCTGCGCCCAGTAGCGCAACGAGTCCGTAACCATCTGCAAAACGCGCGGGTGGGAAGTGTTTACCGTGTTTCCGGTGCCGGTGTCGTTGATGTAGTAGCGCGGCTCGTCCGGCATTGTGCGGTAATAGGAGAAGTTGTCGATGCCTCTGAAAGAGAGGGTTGGCCCCATCTCATTGCCTTCGGCGGTGTGATTGTAGACGACGTCCAGGATGACTTCGATCCCGGCACCATGAAAAGCGCGAACCATGTCCCGAAAGCCCTGGATGCCCCGCGGACCCATGTAGCGGTTCGCCGGAGCGAAGAAGGCAAGCGTATTATATCCCCAATAGTTTTTCAGACCTTTTTCCAGCAAATGGGCGTCGTCCGGAAACCAATGTACCGGGAGCAGCTCAATGGAGGTAACCCCCAGACTTTTGACGTAGTCGACGATCTCTTTCTCCCCAAGGCCCTCAAATGTGCCTCGGAGAGCTTCCGGAACAGCGGGGTGAAGCTGCGTGAAACCCTTGACGTGGGTCTCATAAAATATTGTCTTCGACCAGGGAACGTCGGGGCGCTGTTGACCCCTTGGCGCGTCGGACCTGGCGACCACGCGAGCCTTTGGCACAAACGGCGCGCTGTCAGTGTCGTCGAAGGACAAGTCCTTGTCCGGACTGTCTGTCACGTAAGCAAATTGCGGCTGCCCCCACTCTATGTCGCCCACGACTTCGCGCGCATAGGGATCGAGCAGAAGCTTGTTAGGGTTGAACCGGTGCCCGCTTTCGGGTTCGAACGGCCCGTAAACGCGGTAACCGTAAAGTGCGCCTTCTTTCAGGCCCGGTACATAGCCGTGCCAGACCTCGTTGGTGTATTCCGGAAGCTCGAGGCGTTCGATCTCCGCGGTCCCATCGTTTGAAAACAGGCAGAGTTCCACCCGCTCCGCATGGGCGCTGAACAGCGCGAAATTCACGCCATCTCGGTCCACGGTCGCGCCGAGTTGACGGTGGTCACCGGCGAGAATACGGGAGTTTCTGCTGATCATGGATGCCTCTGGAAAACGGGTGGGATCTTGCGGGTGAGTGGAGACGCGGTGTTTTCGTCGCATGAGAAACACGGATGCGTCAGGAACGTTCCCTCCCGTATGGCGACAATCTTGCAGCCAGAGGCATGGGCCATTCGGTTTCGCGAGTGAGTTCTTCGATGTCGGCCGGAACAGACAAAGACCGACGGGCGCTGGTATTATCGCCCCGGAGATGAGCGACTGTTCAGGACGTTGCGCCGCTCCTGAACAGTCTGGCAGTTTTGTGGTGAAATCGAGCTTCTGTTACGTTTGCGGTGACAGGTTTTCCTCCGCTGCGCCGTCCGGGACCGGGGCGTCGACCGGACCGAATTCACTTTCCCACTCGGCACTTGCGGCATGCCACTGCTCTTCGTCCTGACCTTCCGGACGACCGGCCTGCTCCCACAGTTCGTAAGCGCGCTTCGAAATCCATTCCTCGCGATCGGTGCCCATTTCATTCTCCCTTTGAGGTGTGAAGCAATATTGTCCTGCCCCAACCTTCGCCACCAACGAAAGTTCCGGTCGCGCCGCGTGGGCATCAGGCAACCGTCACCATTGTTGTCCGCGAACATGGCGATCTCACTGAGGCGGACGGCGCGCCCGGTATTTTGGGAACAGGGCGAGCCCGGAACGGCGGAAGCAGCCGGAGTGTGTGAGGATGATCCCAAAGGCGGGCATAGCGTGAACGACGCGGCGGCTCAGTCCGGATTTAGACGGCGTTGCAGGCCTTGTGTCGGATGATTTCTGGACGGCGGATGCCGAGGGCTCGCTTCACGAAACTTCGAGCGTTCTGACGAAGTCGGCAGTCTGATGTGCGTGAACACGCGTGAAGCGGATCAACTCATCGAAGTGCCGCTGCATCTTTCGGATGGATTCAGCATTGTTCAGCACCAGATACATGCCGCCGACGAAAATCGCAGCGCGTTGCGATCCAAAGATCGTGTAGGGCACAGAAAACCGTTCTTTCTCATTAAACAGGAACAGTCTGAACGACGGATAGAGTTCATTGATCAGGTTTGACATGTACTGAAGCTGCTCGGCACGTATCTCCCTTTTCAGTCCCCGCCACATGCCGCTCCCCTGGGCAAAGGCCTCAAGTGTCTCGCGTGGCATACACACTTCCATGTCCGTGCCGGGTTGACGATTGTAATCGAGCCTGAATGCCGTTTCGCTTGCTTGCGCCTTGACGCTTTGATGCGCGGATCTCGCCTCGAATGCGATGATCTGTGGCGTGCGGAGCAGGTCGGGAATACGGGCCGGCACGTAGCGTATCTTGGAGCCGGCGGCCTCTGCATGCCATTTCATCAGGAGGGTGTCGGTGTAGTCTTCGCCACCTTCCTCTATCTCGAAGCTCGGGCGCAGTTCGCCCATCAGCCCCGGATCGTGCGAAATGCCAAGCAGCCAGTCCAGTGAAACGGAATGACGTTCGGCAATATTCAGAAGCGTTTCAACGCGCGGCAGCCGCGCCGAATCGCTTGATAGAAGCTGCGACAGAGCCGATCGGTCGATCCCGATCTCGGCTGCAAAGGCCGAATGACTTAATCCGGAGCGGGAAACCAGCTCCGTCAGCCTGATGCGAAACAGGTTGGAAAGCGCGCGCTTGTCCACTTTTCACCTCGTTGTTTACAATTATCACCATATTCTACTTTTTGTGATCAAAATCAACGGTTGGTAACCATAATCCCGTTGTGTACCGCGCCCTGGGGTGAAAATCTCTCATTACATTCTAATCGAGGGATATTATGAGTGACATTGCCAGTGAATCCAACGCAGTAGGCCGGCCTCGCCCGAAGTCGCTCAGGATCGAGTGGCCGACGATAGGATTGCTGATCGTCTGTTATGGTCTCTGGGCCGGCGCTGGTTACGCCCTCTATCCGCTTTATCCGTTTGCAGCGCTTGTCTTGATGGGCATCGCTGTCGCGTTGCATTCATCACTTCAGCACGAGGTGCTGCATGGGCATCCGACCCGCAACGCAAGGCTCAATGAAGCACTGGTGTTTGCCCCGCTCGGGATTTTCTATCCCTACCGCAGCTACAAGCGGACACATCTGCAGCACCATGCGGATGAGCGGCTGACGGACCCGTTCGATGACCCGGAAAGCTATTACCGCGCGATGGGCGACTGGGAGACTTTGCCCGGATTTTTAAAGACATTGCTCGGATGGAACAACACGCTGATTGGACGCCTTCTGATCGGTCCGCCGCTGATGGTCGTCGGATTCACGATATCGGAGTGGCGAAAGATCGCCAAAGGCGACCGGCGGGTCATCTATGCCTGGGTCCTGCATATGGCTGGTCTCATTCCCACGTTGCTGGTTATATCCTTGCTGTTCGGTATTTCGCTCTGGCAATATATCGGTGTCGCTGCCTATCTCGGCATTTCCATCATAGCCATCCGCTCCTATTGTGAGCACCAGTGGGCCGAGCGGCCGGACGGGCGGACGATCATCGTCGAGAACTCCGTTCTGGCCCCCCTGTTTCTCTACAACAACCTGCATTTCGTGCATCACAAGCTGCCGACTGCGGCGTGGTATAAGCTGCCATCGCTTTATAAAGCCAGACGCGCCGAATGGCAGACGATGAACGAGGGCTATGTTTTTGCCAATTACTTCGAGGTTTTCCGCGCTTTTGCATTCCGTGCGAAAGAGCCGGTAGTGCATCCCGTATTGGGACGGCCCGAATTAGTTCCCGCAACAACGGCCGTGACCTATGTGCCAACTGATTTCGTAGCCTACGTGATGCCCGATAATTCCTTGAGATCGGACGCCTCGACGTGACCTTGATAGCGGCGCTGCCGATGTATGACTGGCCGGAATTGCGTGCTGAGACCGATGCCGTGTGGGCGGGAATGCGCGTAAGATTTCTTGCGCAAGGTATCGGTGCTCCCGAGCGTCTTGTCCGGCGCAACGCAGATATGCCGCCTGTTCCCGGTGGCATTCGTGATGAGGCAGGATCCGTCATCGCTCCGGATCCTGCCACGCTTGATCCTTTCTCCCTCGATCTCGCAGTCTTGTGGCGCCATCCAAACCTTCTCGTTTCCCAGACATGCTGGGGTCCTATGGAGCTTGGCCTCGAAGAACACGTCGAGGTCATCGGTCAGGGCAACTATGACGGGATCACAGGCGGCGCGGGTGCATTTTACTCAAGTGCCCTCATCGCCCGGATTGGTGAAGGCGGCGACGACGTCGCCCCGTCCGAGGAAGGCGAGGCAATTCTGCCGCTCGGATTTTTCAGTCAGAAAAGGCTGGCGTTTAATGAGCACCGGTCCCTGTCCGGTTATCTCAGCCTCAAACGCGATTTACAGGCGGCCGGTCAAGGCCTCGATATGTTCCGGGAACTGGTTGAGACTGGCTCACATCGCGCTTCGGTGATTGCCGTTGCCCACGGTGATGCCGATATTGCCGCGATTGATTGCAAATCCTGGATGATTGCCCAACGATATGAGCCGGCAGCAGTAGGCCTTCACGTTGTCGGCTGGACCGCGCGGCGCAGAGGCCTGCCCTTCATCCGCGCTAAGGGTATGGATATTAAACTCGCCATGTGACGGAGAAGCTGGAAACAGTGTGGCCGTCAATCGGTTTTGCATGTGCCTGTAGCGCCGCCTCATATCAGTTTGGCGGCGTGTTTTGCGACATAAGGGATCGGATAGCCTCGATGTCCGCCGAAGGCGGCCGGTCATCCGAGTAAGGGGCGACATGGGTGCGGAGCAGACCGTAGAGCGCGTCGGTACCGGGCGCCCTTGCCGCAACGGATTGAATGAAATCATGCGCCTGTGTCGCCGCCATCCATTCTATCGACAGGATATATTCGGCATTTTCGATAATTGCGAGGAGCTTGTTGGCGGCGGCGGTTGGATGGGCCAGGAAGTCTTCTTGCAGAGCGGAGGTCAGCCCGCCATCGGTGGAAGCGGGCGCCGCAAGTCGCCGGTTTTCGTTGGACAGCGCAGCTGCGGTATATTGCGCGATCATGAAACCGGAATGGCTGCCGGGATCGGAAGCGAGAAATGGAGGAAGCCCGCTCACGAGAGGGTTGACGAGCCTGTCGATCCGCCGTTCGCTCATCGCCGCGATCTGGGAGAGTGCGATGGCAAGACTATCGGCTGCCTGTCCGAGGGCCGGGGCCACTGCGTGAGCCTGCGACCATACGATGGGCTCTTCCGGTGACCCGGCGAGCGCCGGATTGTCTGTCACGGAGGCCAGTTCTCGGTCGATGATGGTCGCGCAGCTATCGAACACATCGCGTGCCGCGCCATGCGCGTGGGGAATGGCGCGCAGGCTGAGGGCATCCTGGGTACGCTTGCCAAGCGACGCTTCGATGAGACCGCTGCCTTCAAGACGCGTCCTGAGGGCTTTTCCCACCGTTGCCATGCCCGGTGAGGAGCGTAGCGAGAGCACGGCTTCTTCGAAGGCCGACATCTGGCAACCGACCGCTTCCAGCGTCAGCGCGGCAATGGCATCCGCCCAATCAAGCAGCCGTGCTGCGCGTGCCAGAGCGACACTGGAGAGGCCCGTCGCACATGACGTGCCATTGACAAGGCTCAAACCTTCCTTGGCGCCAAGAACGAGCGGTTGAAGGCCCATTTCCGCCAAAGCGTCCCGACCGCTGAATGATTTGCCACCGAGCTTTGCCCTGCCTTCGCCAATCAACACGAGCGCAATATGGGCATTATGTATCAAATATCCGGCTGACCCTTTTGAGGGCACATCAGGGATACAGTCGCATTCCAGGAACCTCGTCAGATGGGCAACGATCTCCCTGCGGACACCGGAGTAACCATGGGCGAAGTTGGCTATTTGTGAGGCAATGATTGCGCGTACCTCGTGACGGCCAAGCAATGGGCCGACGCCGCAGGCGTGACTGAGAACGATACTGCGGGAAAGCTTTCCCTGGGCAGCGCGATCGACCACCGTGTCAGCCAGAGCGCCAACACCTGTGTTGACGCCATAGGCACGGATACCGTTTTCAACGATGCCGTCGACAATTCGGCTTGCCCTATCGATCCGCCGGTAGGCTTCGTCCGAAAGGACGAGATGATCGCCTTGGCTCACAAGGGCGACATCGTGCCAGCTCAGGGCCTTGTCCAGCATGACCGTCATGAGGTTCTCCTCGAGGAACGCCGTCTAGACGGAAGACGACGACATTGTGTTGCCATTGACTGATCCGGTTTGTACGCCTGCCTGTGTATCAGGTGCTGTACAGGCGGTAGCGGCTTCCGGGATAGAGCAGGCGCACCGACGAGATGACGCCAACGTCAGACCATGTCCGGCGTCGCACCAGAAGGCAGGGCTCTGCTTTGGAGATCGCCAAAAGCTTGCATTCCCAAGGCTGCGCCGTCACGGCCTCGATATGTTGTTCAGCCCTGATGATCGGTGCCACGGCGGTGAGATAGCCGTTCGGCGTTCTGGTGCTGAAGTCCTGATTGACGTAATCCGGGACGATCCCGTGGTTTACGAAACGATCTTCGATCTGCATCGGGACGGAATCTTCCGCGTGGACGATAATCGAATGAGCAACCGTCGCGCCCACATCGACAGAGAGCGCTTCGGCGAGTTCGGCATCGCATGTCTCCATGCGAAGCAGAACGATCTTTGCCGTATGAATGCCGCCATTCTGGTTGATCTCGTCGGCAATATTGGGAACACTTTGGAATTGGGACGTTCGCTTTTTACTTGCAACGAACGAGCCTTTGCCTCGGACACGAACCAGAAATCCTTCGTCCGCGAGTTCGCGCAGCGCCCGGTTGGCGGTCATGCGGCTGACACCGAGCATGTCCACCAGTTCATTCTCCGATGGTACACGCTGGCCGATCGACCATTCGCCCGTTTCGACGCGGCTGCGAACGTAGTCCTTGAGTTTGACGTAAAGCGGCGGGGAAATTGCCGCTTCATCCTGCCGATTTTCGACCTGTTTCTTTACCGTGTGCATGGGTTCCAAGTCGCTTGGTCGTCACAGCCCGAAATCTCGGCGTCTGACATAGGGAAATGCATGTATGCGGGTATGGGTGTGCCATACCCGCAAATGATGGTCAGTTCAACTTGTGGGCCGTGAGCCACTCTTCGGCGACGACGTCGAAGCTGTCATGATTGGCCAGTCGACCGTTCATGACGATGAGATCCTTGGTGGTCAAGGCTGCGGACACGGCGTTGAGCGTCGTTGTTACGACATCGCTGACTTTTGGCGTCGCGATAACCGGGACGATGTTCTGTGCCGGGAAGAGGTTCTTCACATCTTCAAGAATGATGAGATCATTGGCGGCAATGGCGGGATCCGTCGAGAAAAGGTTTGCCGCCTGTACCTGATCGTTCACCAGCGCAGACAGCGTCAAGGGACCGCCGACATCGAGCGACTTGAAGGACTTGAACTCCAGGCCGTAAATGTCCTTGAGGCCGATGATGCCTTCTTTACGGGTTTTCCATTCCGGCGGACCGCCGAGCACCAATTCTGAGGCGACCGGTGCCAGATCGGCAATTGTCTTCAGCTTGTATTTCTCGGCGGTTGTGCGTGTCACGGCGACGCCGTCCGAGTCCTGTGCTTCAGATGGCGTCAGCATCGACACGCCCTTTGGCAGAGCGGCCTTGAGCGCAGCCGCCACGTCCGCCGGTGCGTGCGCCGTGGCGTTTTTGTCGAGATAGCTCAGCGTCGCACCCGCATATTCGGGCAGGAGATCGATCGAGCCGTCGAGCAGGGCTGGGATGTAGACCTCACGGCTGCCGATGCTGAGTTTCGTCTCCACCTTGATGCCCTTTGCAGCAAGCGCCTTGGCGTAGATGGTCGCCAGAAGCTGGCTTTCGGGGAAGTCGGCAGAGCCGACGATGATGGTCGAGGTGTCCGTCCGCGCCGCCGGGGCCGCGCCCAGCGGGTCGGTCTGGCCAAACGATGTGGTCGCCGAAAGCGCCATGAAGGCCAATGCGCCAGCGACTTTTAAAATCCTGAATGCCATGCAGCTGCTCCTCTTGTTTTTTACTGGGTGAAAATGCGTCGGTCTTTCAGGCATGTCGCGCCTAATGGCGGCGCGACAGTCCGGGTGAGATCGTCAGCTTCGAGATGATGCCTATAGTCAGGTCGACGGCCAGCGCCAGAGCGCCAACAAGCACGGCGCCCGCTGCCATCTGATAATAATCGTTTTGCGCCCGCCCATCGATGATCAAGCGGCCCAGTCCGCCGAGTGACACATAAGCGGCGATCGTTGCGGTTGAAATGATTTGCAATGTGGCGCTGCGCAGGCCGGAAAAGATCAGCGGCAGTGCGCATGGCAGTTCCACGTCGAAGAGAATGTCGAGCGGGCGTTTGCCCATGCCGCGCGCCGCATCGACAGCGGCCGGATCAACCGCCGCCACGCCGGCATATGTGCCATTCATGATGGGCGGCACCGCCAGAAGCACCAGAACGACGATGCTGGGGAGAATAAAGGCCATGTCTGACGAAAAGACGGGTCCGAATAGGATTACCAGCAGAACGATCAGGCCAAGGCTCGGAAGTGCACGCAAGGCATTGGCAAGACCGGCGATCAGGAAAACGCCACGGCCGGTGTGTCCGACATAGAGGCCGACCGGCAGGCCGATCAGGCACGCAAAAAAGAGGGCGATGGAACTATACACCAGGTGCTGCACAATAAGCGCGAAGACACCGTCATTGCCGGTCCAGTGTGCCGGGTTTGAAAACCAGTCGATCATCTTTCAGCACCTCCAGCCTGCCACGGTGTGAGACGACGCGCGATGAAAAGCACAATGCCATCCAGAAGGACCGCCAGAACAATACACAGGATAATGCCTGCAATGATCGGTGTCAGAAAGCGCAGTTGCAGTCCCTGTGTGAAAAGCAGGCCGAGCTGGGGTGTCCCCACGAGCGCCGCGACCGAGACGATGCTGACATTCGAAACCACGGCTACGCGCAGGCCCGCTGCAATCACGGGAACGGCGAGGGGAAGTTCGACGAAGAGCAGACGGTGCATGGGGCGATACCCCATGGCATTTGCGGCCTGGACAACATCCGGCGACACCGACTCCAGTCCGTCGCTGACGGTTCGCACCAGAAGAGCCAGCGCATAGATCGTCAGCGCGACGACGACGTTCAGAGGATCGAGGATGCGTGTACCCAATACGAGCGGCAGAAGGACGAAGAGCGCCAGCGAAGGAATGGTGTAAAGCAGCCCGGCTGCGCCGAGCATTGCAGAGCGAAAAAGACCTGCCCGCTGCGCGAGCCATCCGAGGGGCAGCGCCAGGATGAGTCCGATCACAACGGGGATGACGGAAAGCCATACGTGCCAGGCGAACAGTTCGGCGATGCGGCCGGATTCGCGGTATAACCAGTCGAACCTCATGACCTCGTCCCCTGACGGCCGTTGCGCGTGGCCTCAATCGCGGCCACAACATCAGGCAAGGTCACAGTGCCAACGAGTTCGCCGGACGGCCTCACAATCACGCCCCGGCCTGAAGGTGAACTGAGCGCCGCGTCGAGGACGTGGCGCAGGCTGCTCCCCTCGACAGCGAGGGTTCCGCTGAGATTAAGGTCGCCTTCGCGCACGGTATTTCCAGTGCTTTCGACGTCCACCCAGCCGAGCGGACGATTTGCGGCGTCGGTTATCAGGACCCAGCGGTCTGTAGCAATCTGACGGAGTGACTCGGGACTGGTGCCGAGGGGCGCCGTCGGCTCCTTGCCAAGAGAAATGCCTTCCTTGAACTCGGCGAAACCGAGGATCCGGTAGCCGCGATCGCGGCCGATGAAGTCTGCGACGAATTCATCCGCCGGCCGCGCAAGCAACTCCCGTGGCGTGGCAATTTGCGCCAGCGTACCGCCGGTGCGCAGCACCGCCACCTGGTCCCCAAGCTTCAGTGCCTCGTCGATATCATGTGTCACCATGATGATGGTTTTGCCGATTTCGCGCTGAAGACGCAGGAATTCATCCTGTAACTGCGCGCGAACGACCGGATCGACCGCACTGAAGGGCTCGTCCATCAACATGAATTTCGGATCCGACGCCAAAGCCCGGGCAACGCCAACACGCTGTTGCTGTCCACCGGATAGCTGCCACGGATACCGATCGGCAAAGGCAGCCGACAGTCCTACGCGCTCCAGCAGATCGTGCGCGGTGCGAAGCGCCTGCTGCTTGGGGGTGCCGTTCAGGCGCGCTGTCGTCGCTATATTCTGCACCACCGTTCGATGGGGAAAGAGACCCGCGTTCTGGATGACGTACCCTATCCGACGCCGCAACAGCGCTACGTCCATCTTGTCCGTGGGTTCGCCGTCAAGAAGGATCGACCCGGACGAAGGCGTGATCAGCTGGTTGATCATGCGCAACGATGTGGTCTTGCCGCAGCCTGAGGGGCCAACGAAAATGGTCAATTTTCCTGTCGGCGCGGTGAGCGACAACCTGTCTACAGCCGTTGTCGCGCCACGGTAATGCTTGCTGACCTGATCGAACGTAATCACGCACACAATCCTCTGTAGCCGGGGTTTTTGACCACCCTCTATTGATGCCCTCAAGTTGTCTATACAATCACGAAGTTTTCGATTTCGCAAGCGGGTGTGCCTAAAGATTTCGCGTGTCGCGATTTTGATAATTCTTTGGGCGATATACGTGGGGTGTGAGGAACGTGACCGTTTGAAATTGAAAGAGAAATCGCCCCGCACTGTCTTTCGCCCAAGTCGGTGAAAAGGGGGGCTGCCCCAGTTAGCAATCACGATGTCAAGAAAAAATTCTGCGCGGCCTGAGCGCGGGGCGACCGTTAACGCTGGCTTCGTTTCGGAAACTCAGCGGCAGACATGTGTGTTGCCGGTGAATCATGCCGCTCGCACCGTTCCCGTAGATAAGCCGCTGGAAGCTCGCGCCCGGGTCGTGGCCCGTTGGCTGGAACGGCGAGGCTTTGAAATTGCTCTTCATCTGCATGGTTCCGAAGCCGCTGCCGCATAAGCTCTTCTCTTGCACTCGGGTCTGCGTCCGGCGAGCTCTCTGGCTAGCCTGTACGGCGCTCCCGCCCGGGGGGGTGAGTGGCGCGAAGTGAACGGTGAAAACTTGGCGTTGCAAGGCCCCCCCCACCATCCGTTAGTGTGAAAATGATCCGTGGAAGCGAGGGGTGATGGTCGAATACAATCCGGGCGCGTCTTCGATATCGTTTCAGGTTTGCGTTATTGGGGCGGGGCCGGTCGGGCTCGCGCTTGCCTTTGCCCTCGAAAGGCAGGGCGTAAGTGTTCTGCTGGTGGAGGCGGGCCGAAATGGCCATGATGGACGGCTTGCCAGCATTACAAACCACCACCATGCGCCTCTGGCTTCTTCGACGGCAGGAGGGCTCGGAGGAACCACGTCACTGTGGGGCGGGCGTTGTGTGCCGTTCGATGACATTGATTTTCTCGAGCGTGCGCATGTTCCCAATTCCGGATGGCCGATCGGTCATGAGAGTATAAGCCGCTATTATGCCGATGCCCTGCACTTCCTAAATGTCAGGGCTTCGGCTCTGTCGCCGGGCGTCGGTGCGTCACCGGCAGGAGATGTCCATCTTGACTCTATCGAGTGGTGGAGCAGCCAGCCGGACCTTGGCGTGACATGCCGGGAGCGAATTGAAAAATCCCGTTTGATACATTTTCTTTCGGATACATCCGCAACGACAATCGATGTCGACGCCACGGGGGCGGTTACGGATGTCCGGCTCAGCAACGGGCATGGCGACATGCGTGTTCCGGTAACGACGCTTGTGCTGGCCTGCGGCGGCGTGGGCAATGTCCGCTTGCTTCACGAACTACGCAAGAAACAGCCCGAGCGTATTTCTCCGACGCTCGGGCATTATTATCAAGGCCATCTTACCGGTTATATTGCCGTGATCGAGCTTGAGAATGACGCCACGGTGGAACAGCTGTCTTTTCAAAGAGCGCCTTCCGGCGGAATTTTCCGTCGAAGGTTCCAGCTTTCCGGGCATGTTCAGCAGCGTCTAGGTCTGCTCAATTCCGTCTTCTGGCTTGATACTATCTCCATATCGAACGCGATTCACCATTCTGCCGGTCTTTCCGCCCTCTTTCTCGCCCTGCAATTAACCGGACTTTACGGTCTTCTGGCCAAGGGTAAGGCCGCAGGGTCCCGCCTGACCACAGGCGTTCGTTATCGCGAGCATTTCCGGAATCTGGTCCCTACATTGTCGGCTTTTCGCGATCTGCAGGCCACAGTCGGCCAGCTCCTCCGCCGCCGCGATCGCAATAAACCGCTCGTGAATCCGGCACGGCGCTATCTCCTGCGTTATCACGCAGAGCAGATACCTGATCACGCCAGCACGGTTCTGCCGCCTCCCGCCGGCGTGGAGGATCGGCCCGCCGCTGTTGCGATAGACTATCGGGTCAGCGAGGAAGATCTGGAGTCGATCGAAAAATCCCATGCTTTTCTGGATCAGTGGCTGCGGGAAAATGGGGTAGGGAAGCTCGACTTTCTACACCCCTCTTCGGAGCGGCGGCAGGCTCTTCGTGTTCAGGCCTATGACGGGTTCCATCAGATCGGCTTGACCCGGATGGCCGCAACAGCCGATGCGGGCGTGGTCGACAGTGACTGCAAGGTCCACGGTATCGCCAATCTCTATGTCGCCGGGAGCTGCGTGTTCCCGACGGGCGGGCACGCCAATCCCACCTTGCCGGCCGTGGCGCTTGCCATGCGGCTTGCCGACCATCTGGGCCAAAAGCTCAAGGGCCGCGAGCCAGCGTTCCACGCCGGTCCCTGAAATACGTCCTCACGAAATGTTAAATCTCGGAACTCCTTTCGGGCCGCGCAGTTCGACTGGTGCGGGCCATGAGGCGCGCGAGTGATAAATCACCAACATGAGGAGACATACCATGGCAAATCAGGGTGGTACGCACGAACAGCACGTGAAAGCAGGCCAGCAGAGCCATAAAGGCAGCGATAAGCGTTCGCAGTCTGCATCGGCCTCCGGCAGCGGTGACAACGGCAAAACCCGCGGCGGCACGCATGAGCAGCATGTGAAGGCCGGCCAGCAGAGCCATAAAAACTCCTAGTGACTACCGATAGCCGAAAGATCCCCGCGCACGCCGCGGGGATTTCTTTGTTTATTTTGTGAAAGACAGGAAAGCTCCATGACCGGTTACCCGCAGCCCCCTTTTCCAGAACAGCAACAGAAAATCCCAGGCCGTACCAATGAGATGTCACCTGTTCCTGATCATGGTGAAAAGACCTATGTCGGGTCTGGCCGACTGGAAGGAAAAAAGGCGATCATTACCGGCGGCGACAGCGGTATCGGACGGGCAGTCGCCATCGCTTATGCACGCGAGGGCGCCGATATATTGATAGCGTATCTCGACGAACACGATGACGCTGAAGAAACGAGGCGTCTGGTGGAGGAAGCCGGACGCAGGGCGGTTCTGGTGGCGGGCGACATCCAGTCATCCTCCCATTGCCGCCAGATTGTCGAGAAGGCCCGTACGGAACTGGGCGGCATCGACATCCTTGTCAACAACGCGGCCCATCAAAACACCTTCACCGAAATAGAAGACATCAGTGACGACGAGTGGGAGATGACTTTTGCCGTCAATATCCACGCAATGTTCTACCTGACAAAGGCAGCCGTTCCACATATGAAGGCCGGGGCGGCAATCATCAACACCGCCTCCGTCAATTCCGACAGTCCCAATCCGACTCTCCTTGCTTATGCGACCACGAAGGGCGCGATCCAGAATTTTACGGCTGGCCTGGCGCAGCTGCTGGCGGAAAAAGGCATCCGGGCGAATGCGGTCGCGCCCGGTCCGATCTGGACACCCCTCATACCGTCCACCATGCCCGCGGAAAAAGTAGCCGAGTTTGGCAAGCAGGTGCCGATGAAGCGCCCGGGCCAGCCGGCCGAATTGGCGACAACCTATGTCATGCTGGCTGATCCTCTTTCGAGCTATGTGTCCGGCGCAACCATAGCCGTGACCGGCGGCAAGCCGATCATCTGAACCCGGTGGGCAAGCCGTGTGGAGGGGCGCGTGCCTGGGCGACGGGTCAGCTGCCTTGGGGCTCGCTTCGGCCGCGGCGATGACCCCGACAGCGTCGTATCGTGGAGCCGAATACGACTCTCTTGGAAAATGAGCATCCCGACGGCAATCGGTGGGGTGCGACAGGAGCGAGGAACGGACAATGACCACAGCAGCCGATATTCTGGTGGAGACATTGATCGAATGGAACGTCGATACCGTCTTCGGTCTTCCGGGCGATGGTATCAATGGCGTGATGGAAGCGCTGCGCAAGCGTCAGGACGCCGTAAGGTTTATCCAGACCCGGCATGAGCAGTCTGCGGCCTTCATGGCGACGGCCTACGCCAAATGGACGGGAAAGCTGGGGGTCTGTCTCGCGACCTCGGGACCCGGCGGCACCAATCTGCTGACAGGCCTCTATGATGCCAAACTCGATCAGGTTCCTGTCCTTGCGATCACCGGGATGCAATATCATGACCTAGTCGAAACCTTTACGCAGCAGGATGTTGACCTGACACGGGTCTTTGAAGATGTCAGCGTCTACAATACTGCTGTCAGCGACGCGGCACATATGGAAAATGTCGCCAGCCTTGCCTGCCGTACCGCTCTCGCCCGCCGCGGTGTGGCGCATCTTTCGGTCGCCAACGACACGCAGGAAAAGCCGGCAGAAGAGGAAGGCCGATCCCGGAGAAACCTGCCGAGGCACGTTCCGAATGAATGGTTCTCTTACCGCCACGAACCCACTGACAATCTTGTCCGAGAGGCCGCCGGCTTGCTCAACGACGGAAAAAGGGTGGCTATCCTGGCCGGGCGCGGTGCTATCGAAGCGCGCGACCAGCTGAAGCAAAGCGCGGAACTGCTGGGCGCACCGGTGGCGAAGGCGCTTCTCGGCAAGGCGGCCTTGGATGATGACGACCCATACACCACCGGCGGTATCGGTATCCTGGGCACTGCACCATCCCAGGAAATCATGAAAAACTGCGACACGTTGCTGATTGTCGGATCGACTTTTCCCTATATCGAATTTTACCCTGATCCCCGGGCAGTCAAGGCAGTCCAGATCGATCTCGACCCGCAACGCATTGGGCTTCGTCATCCGGTGCAGTGTGGCCTTGTGGGCGATGCGGGCGACATATTGCGCCGCCTGAACGCCATGCTGGACAAAAAGGGCGACCGGTCTTTTCTTGAAGCCGCACAGGACCAGATGCGCGGGTGGCGTGATCAGATGGCGCTTCTCACCTCGGACCGCTCGCACCCATTGAAGCCGCAGCCGGTGGCTCATGCCTTCGGGCGACGCATGGGTTCGGACGCAATGCTCGTGACCGACTCAGGCCAGAATACCGAGTTGGCGGCGCGCCACATCGATCTTAGGACCACAAACGCTTTTTCCGTTTCGGGTGCACTCGCTTCGATGGCCTCCGGTTTGCCATATGCCATTGCCGCAGGACTGGCGTGTCCCGGCCGACATGTGCATGCGGTTGTGGGCGACGGCGGCCTTGCAATGCAACTGGGCGAATTTTCCACGCCGTGCGGCATCGCCTGCCGCTCAGGATCCTGGTCATATGCAATGGAATGTTGAACCAGATCGCCTGGGAGCAGATGATGTTCCTCGGCCACCCGCAATTCGCCTGCGAACTCGCGCCGATCGACTTTGCCGCGGCGGCAGATGCAATGGGGGGAAGAGGTTTCACGATCTCCACATTTGATGAGATCGAGCGGGTTCTTGACGAGGCGTTCGCGGTGGAGGGACCGGTCATTATCCAGACCAATGTCGATAGATACGAACCGATGATGCCACCGAAAATGCCGAAGGATTACGCAGCAAACTTCAAGAAGGCTCTACCGGAAACCTCTGGCCATCAGCGGATCGAAGAAAACATCGCGCGCGAACCGCTGCTGACGATGATGCGGGGCGGAGAGAACGCTGAAACCGACGGGGACTGATCGGTGCCGGTTGGGAAGGCAGGTGACCGCCCTTGGCTGATTGTTCAGCCACGCAAGCCTCCTGAACGGTTTCCCCGGCATTCATGTTGCACGCATCGGATGTCATGACGTCATGGACGTCATCAGCGCCTCTGGTTGGCGAACACACGATCGGTTTACGGTTCAATGCTGTGCATGCTGTTCATTGCGCTTGCGGGTGGCCGCAGCTTTCTTGGCGGAGGCGGACCGTTCGGTCTTGGGTCTCGCAGCCGCGGCCTCGCCGCCCTTGCGGCCACCCTTTTTCGATGGCGCGTGGTTTTCCGCGTGTCCGCGGCCGGCGCCGGATTTCTTGCCACCGCCGCTCTCCTTGTTCACCGTGGCCCAGGCCCTGCGTTCGGCCTCTTTTTCGGGTACGCCACGATCCTCATATCCTTCTTCGATATGTTCGGCCTTGCGCTTCTGCTTGTCCGTATAGGACGATTTGTCGCCGCGGGGCATCGCGTTTCTCCTGTTGTTGAACCGCCCCTAACTCGCCTCGCCAGATGATGTTCCCGCCGGCTGAGGTTCGCGCTTTTCTCTCAGGGGCATCAATTGCTGCCCCTGGGATGCGCATGAAGTCAAAAAACGCCTGTCAGGGAACAATTGCCGCAGTGCCCGGTTCGAGAGCGGCCCGTCCGATGGGCTGTGTGGCCAAGCGCTCCGAAACTGCCCCTGGCTTGGTCACCGTGGACGACCTCCCCAACTGGCCTCCTCCAAGATGCTTTTGAGGAGGTCTCTTTTTGAGATATCGCAGTTTCAACCTGTGTTGCCTGTCAGCCCGGGATTCGACCTCGCACACGACCATGTCCTATTTGCCCGCCGCCTTGATGATTTCGGGAGAGGCGCCGTATTTCTGCTTCGTGTGACGGTGGTAGGCAAGGAATTCGCTGGCGGGAAGCGCTTTCGCAAACAGCCATCCTTGACCGAAGTCCACACCCTGACCTTCCAGATAGTCCCGCTGGTCTTCCGCCTCGATACCTTCTGCCACGGTGAACAGGCCAAGAGCTTTCGCCATGCCGATGATGTGTGATGTGACCGAACTCGTTGCGGTATCTTTGCCCACCGTGTCGACAAAGGATTTGTCTATCTTCAACGCGTCCAGGGGAAGGCCCTGCAAATATTGAAGGCTGGAGTAGCCGGTTCCGAAATCGTCGATCGCCACCGAATGGCCGCGCTGGCGCGCCTCGGCAAGGGTGACCTTTGCCGCGTTGATGTCGATGAAGCCGCGCTCGGTGGCCTCAAGCCAGATCTGCTCGGGCCGGATGTCCGTATGCCGAAGCTTGCTGGCGATGACCGCGAGAACACGCCCAGACTTGATATCGTCGGCACAGAGATTAATGGCGATGTGCAGGGTTCGGTCCTCGACAAGCACCTTGCGAAGATCGGCAATGACGGCGTCGATGACCTGATCGGTGATCGGCATGATCAGGCCGCTTTCTTCCGCCAGGGGGATAAACAGGTCGGGGCGGACAAGCGTACCGTCCGGCCGCCTCCATCGCACCAGCGCTTCCGCCCCCACGCAGATGCCCGTCTTCAATTCCACGATCGGCTGGTAATGAACGATGAATTCCCGTTTGCGAACGGCTATCTCGAGCTCCGCGAGTGGCGACAGGCGCCTCTTCGACAACCATGCCACGATGCCGACCACAAAGGCCGCGACAATTGCCCCGGCGGGAAGAAACAAGATCCGTTCACGCCGCACCTGCTCTGCGACGTTGGAACGTGGCTCCATCGCAATCGCCACCAGATCGTCACGGCGGCTGACAGCATAGATGGTGTCTTCCGTCATGCCCTTTTCGGGCTTGCCGAGCGGTGCCGGCACCAGGGCGCGGTCAGGTGCATTCAGTTCATTTATCAAAATGCCCCGGTCGTTCGTAAGAGCCAGGGACATGCTGTCATCCATGAGGATGTCGACAAAACGCGAGGGTTTGACAAGTGCGCCGTGCGCGCCGTGGTGAAGGGCGATCATCCGTGTGCCGCGACTGGCGCTTGGCTCCACGCGAATAGCCACCTCTAATCCCTGCCCGGTCGTAAAATCGATCGGCGATTGGCGTATCGTTTCCTGGGTGGCTCCCCAGGAGGTGCATTTCAGGACGCCGTTTTCGAAATATCCGATTTCTTCCACTGAGGGTGCATTTATCGTCAGTCTGCGCATCAGTTCTATGTGGTCGTTGGAACAGGAAGGCAAGCGGGCAGCCTCCACCTCATCGAGCGCATTCTCTGCGTCCCTGAACGTGTCCGACGCCCGTTGAATAGCCTGATCGGCAAGCGTCTTCAAAATGTCCTGATCCTTCCTGACCGCGATGATCCATGATGCGTAGGCCATGGTGGCGATCGGTATCATCGCGCCGAGAAGCCCCAGAATTATTCCAGTCGTGATGACGCGGTTTCGTCTTGTTTCCATCACCGGTCCCTCGGCATGTGCAATGCTGGCCCCATAGCCATCAACCCCATGAGATATTCCTGCCGCAGATGGTCGCCTGCCGACGTGCACCCGGAAGGGGGGTCCGAAGGTTTGACCAAATGGCTGCCCTCATCGCTGGATACACGTTTTCGTTGAGCGGGTCTTGATCCGATCTGATCCCTCGACGCAATTTCCAAGCTCTGTCGGAATTATCTCAACGATCCGGCCTGCCGTTACGCCGGATTCTTACGGGTGGTTTCTCGGGCTTTGTTAAGGGTCGCTGTTCATCTGAGGTTCATGTGCAGGAGGCGAATTTGTCTCCGGTCGCTCCGCCAAGCGGCACGATAGAGGCTCGTTGTTTGAAAAGAACAACGGGCCTCTTTTGGTTCTGGGGCAAAACTGCATTGCGTTCATCCAAAAGCCGCGCGAATGCGGTGGCCTTGGGTGGAATGTTTCAAGGGGTCAACCCTGGAAGAACGGCACGGACGTGGTCACCCAAGGCCCTGGCCGCCGGGGAGCTCTGCGGGCCGGAGCATTCGATTGCTATGCCGATTGTCGGCAGCGGAGGCAGCCAGCTTTTAACGACGTGCAGATCCGGTGGAACAGCGGTTCTCGTGAGCACGCTGATGGCATGGCCGGATCGCGCAATTGCGATGAGGCCCGCTAGGCTGTTGCTGGCAAAGGCGATCCTGTAGCGGCGATTGGCTGTTTCCATGGCGTTGCACGCCGCGCGATGATCCAGCGTCGCTGGCGCCGAAAGAGCGAGCGGCAGCACATCCTTGGCAAGAAGTTCCGTGTCCGGCCTGTCGGCCACCCAGACGAAGCTTTCTCTTCGAAGAACCTCGGAGTGATCCGGTTCCGAGCGCGAAACCAGCGCCATGTCGATCTGACGGCGCTGAAGGAGAGGGCGCAACTCTATCGTCGGCGCGCAGACCATACGCAAATCGACTTCCGGATAGGTGGCGCAGAAGCCCCTGAGCAATTCGGGAAGAAAGGCGATGGAATAATCTTCGGGACATCCGAGGCTAACCGTGCCCTGGACCGTGGCGCCGTTCATGTCGGCGAGGATTTCGTCATGACGGGCCAGCAGGGTACTGGCATGGGCCAGCAGTTTTTCGCCCGCTGCCGTCACCCGTACGCCCGCACCGGTTCGTTGCAGCAACGGTTGCCCCACCTGTTCTTCCAGCCGCTGCATCTGTGTGCTGAGCGCCGATTGCGTGCGCCCCACCTGCGTCGCTGCGGTGCTGATGGAGCCTGCGCGCGCAACGGTGACAAAGTTCTTCAGAAGTGTGAGATCAAGCATGGCGATATCAAAATTATCTATATCCGCTTGAAATACTATCAATTGGACTGCCGCTGCAAGAGCCTGTTATCGTCCGGCAAAATCAAACACAGGGAACCTCGGCATGGACGATCTTTCGAAGAACTTCACATCGTTGAATGAGGAGCCGGCCTTCTGGGCGGCGGCCAACAGACATCTCACCCGTTATGGGCCTGCCTTCGAGGAGATCATCGTTGAGCGGGCCGAGGGGAGTTTCGTTTATGATGCGGATGGCCGTGCCATCCTCGATTTCACCTCCGGCCAGATGAGCGCCCTGCTCGGGCACACCCATCCCGACATCGTCGCCACCGTCAACCGGCAGATGGCGTCGGTTGCGCATCTGTTTTCCGGGATGTTGTCCCGTCCCGTGGTCGAGCTCGCGGCGAGGCTGGCAGCCCTCGCGCCGGGTCTCGACCGGGTACAATTGCTGACTACGGGCGCCGAATCCAACGAGGCGGCCATCCGTATGGCGAAGCTCGTCACCGGTGGTCACGAGATCGTCGCTTTCGCCCAGAGCTGGCACGGCATGACCGGCGCAGCGGCTTCCGCGACCTATAGCGCCGGCCGCAGGGGCTATGGCCCTGCAACGGCTGGCTCGCTCGTCATCCCGGCACCGAATGCCTATCGTCCGCGTTTCAGGAATCCTGATGGATCGAATGACTGGAAGGCGGAGCTTGATGACGCCTTCGAACTGATAGACCGCCAGTCCACCGGCAATCTTGCCGCCTTCATTGCCGAACCAATTCTGTCGAGCGGTGGCATCCTCGAATTGCCCGTCGGCTATCTTGCTGCGCTCAAGAAGAAGTGTGTCGAGCGCGGCATGCTGCTCATCCTCGATGAAGCCCAGACCGGGGTCGGAAGGACCGGGCACATGTTCGCCTTTCAGCGGGATGGCGTTACACCCGACATCATGACGCTGTCAAAAACGCTGGGGGCCGGCCTCCCGCTCGCCGCGGTAATGACCAGCGAGGAGGTGGAGCAGAAAGCCTTTGAGAGAGGTTTTCTCTTCTATACGACCCACGTGTCGGATCCGTTGCCTGCGGCTGTCGGCGTTACGGTTCTCGACGTGGTGGCCCGCGATGGCCTTGTCGAGCAGGCAATCGCCCGTGGCAACCGCCTGAAGGAAGGCCTTCTGTCACTTCAACAGCGGTTCGAGTGTGTCGGCGACGTGCGCGGCCGCGGGCTTCTGCTGGGGCTTGAGGTCGTGGTCGACAGGCATACGAAAGCGCCCGGTTTCGAGCTGGGCGCCCGCATCATGCAGGAGGCGATGCTGCGAGGGCTCAGCATGAACATCGTCAAACTGCCCGGCATGGGCGGTGTTTTCCGCATTGCGCCGGCGCTCACCGTATCCGATGCCGAGATCGACCTCGGGCTGGAAATACTGGCGGACTCAATCGAATCCGCCCAGGCGACGCGGTAGCATGTCGATGCCGGGCTTGTTTCCTGAAAATCAGGCGAGAAGCGCCGGCGTCTTCCGAAGTGCTTCCGCCCAGACCGCGTAACCTGCGGTGTTAAGGTGAACCAGGTCGGGAAGATAATAGCGGAACATCGGCAGGCCGTTTTCCCCCATAAGGCCGGCATTCGGGTCCAGCCAGACGGCGTCGTTGGAGTTTTCGCACCAGTCCTGCGCCATGCGGTTGAAAAGGTCGAATTCGCCACGATAAATCCAGCGCGCGGGGCTGTGCTTGATGGCCAGAACAAAAACCTGCGTCTGCGGCAGCGCCTGCAGGATGCAATGCCTGAGCGCCTGCAGATGTTGCAGCGCCGTGGCCGCCTTTAAGCCATCGCTGGCTATGTCGTTCTCGCCGAAATAGAGCGCCACTCTCCGGGGTCTCAGCGGCAGCAGGAGTTTTTCCATGTAGTGAACGGCCGAGAGGCAGGTGCCGCCGCCAAAGCCGAGATTGACGATGTCGAGCGTGCCCAGATCCTCGGCGATGGAGTTCCATATCCGGAAAGATGAGGAGCCATAAAAGGCAATCGGGTCCTCCGGCAGCCCGAGTCGCTGAAGGCGCGTCAGGATGGTGAGGATATCGTTTTCGTGACGGCTGGTGCCGATGCTGGCCGGGTAATCGTACATGTTGGTCCCTGGTATTGTGAAGGCCGGACACCAGGTGTCCAGCCGGCGTTTCCATTCAGGAAAGCGTCTTCTGCAGAACCGCCAGGGCTCCCTTCGTCAACGCGTCGTCATCGCCCATTGATATTCTGAGGCCGAATTCGCCAGCGGCAATCAGATAGAGATCGTTGAGCCCATCATTGCCCACAATCGCCGCATCGTCTCCCTCTGCGTACCATCCCGCATCGCGGGCCTGCCGAAATTCCTGTCCGATGACCAGCCCACGGACATAAGACCGCAGCTGCTGTGCCGACAGTTTGCCGGCGAGCCCGCCTGTGCGTGCGGAAAACAACAGCGACAGCATGGCTGCGGATTTTTTGGCCTCTTTCAAACCCCACAGGTATGCCTCCGGATCGTCGACCGGCGGCTGTGCGGAACCGCGCGCGATGAAGGAGTGATTGATGAGTAGGTTGAAGATTTCACCGGTCACGAATGTCTGGAAACCATCGATCCGCCCTGTCTTCACCCGTGCCCATTTGCTGTGGGTTCCGGGGATGATGAGGGTGGCGTCTTCTGTAAGGCCGTGGCCGACGATCTGGGTTTCCTCGCCGCGCATGACATCCGGAAACGGCTGGCGGCCGGGGTCGTTCAGGCCTGGCAGGAATACAAGGTCGGACCCATTGGGCAACGTCCTGCGCACCGTGCCGGCGGCAAGTTCCGCCGGTCCCGCCGGGCAGGGCACATAGGCCACCTCGACCCAGCCGTTGCGGCTGGTGATCATGCCAAGCGCGGCCACGGGCAGAGCGCCGTGTTTTGAAAACCAGGGGGCGAGTGCGTTCATGAGGGCAGGCTCATGTTGCCCTTCGGCAAGGCTCGAAATGCCGTCGGCGGTTTCCAGATGTTCAAGTTCCGCCCCGTCGTTACCGACAAGCGCCGCTCGCAATAATGTCGTTCCCCAATCGACGATGATCGATGTCGCCCGTGCTGCCATTTCCCTGAACCTCCTCGTTCATTTCATCTGGGGGCTTGTCATAGGGCTCAAGTCTATGTAGTGTCAATTAGTGAATTCAAGGTATCAATATATGATACTCAATTGGGAGGAGTAAGATGGTGGCTGGCCTGAAGGGAATTTTGCCCGTTTTGCCAACGCCTTTTCTGGCGGATGGCGGTATTGACCAAGCGGGTATGGAGCGACTGGTGATCTTCGCGCTCGAAAAAGGCGTGGATGGTGTGGTGTTCCCGGGTTTTGCCAGTGAGGTTGAGACTTTGGATGCTGCAGAGCGTGCGTCGCTGCTGAAGATCGTTGTTGATGCTGTTGCTGGCCGGGTGCCGGTCGTGGCGGGCGCGAGCGCGGCAGACTGGAGAGACGTGGTTGAACATGGCCGCGCCGCATCTGATCTCGGTATTCGCCACCTGATGGTTCAGCCGCCAAAATCGGTCGGGACGGATGCGCCGGCGCTGATCGAGTTTCTGGGTAAGGTTGTCGAGGCGCTGCCCGGTGTCGAAATCATCCTGCAGAACGCGCCCGCGCCGCGCGGGTCTGATCTGTCGCCGGAGGCGATTGTCGAGATCGTCCGGTCTCTGCCGCAGGTCGCCTACGTCAAGGAAGAAACGCTGCCGGCCGGTCCCGCCATCAGCCATATCATCGCCCATGCGCCCTCAACATTGAAGGGTATCATCGGCGGCGGCGGCGCCCGTTACATTCTGGATGAATATGCGCGTGGCGCGACCGCTGCCATGCCGGCGCTGGAGATCGTCGAGGAACACGTGGCAATAGATCACGCTCTCCGCGCAGGCCGTCAGGATGAGGCCCGGAAAATCTATGTCCGCACTCTTCCGCTTCTGGTTCTGCAGGCGGTTTATCGCATGCGGCTGACCAAGTACGTGCTGGCCCGCCGTGGGGTGATCGAGGGTCTCGGTGTCCGCGCGCCCACCCCGGAACTCGACAAGGCGGCGATTGCCGATATCGACGCCAACCTCGTCGAGCTCGGCCTTGTCGCCCCGGAGGCCGCATGAACAGCCCAGTTGCAACAATCGAAGTCTTCATGCTGACCCAGCCACGCAAGGTTCCCTATCTCGGGGCGCTGCGGGAAGGTGAAGTGGTCAATCCCAATGGATACATCGTCAGAAAGGGCAACCGCACGGTCTATCCAACCTTCGACCGCAGCGTGCTTCTGCGAATGACGACGGAAGCCGGCACCGTCGGCTGGGGTGAGACCTATGGCATCGTTGCGCCCGGTGCGGTGGCGGCTCTCATCAACGACCTGCTGGCCGGTTTCGTGATCGGCCGCGATGCATCCGATCCATCGGCGATCTACGACGATCTTTACGATATGATGCGCGTGCGCGGTTATACCGGTGGCTTTTACGTGGATGCGCTTGCTGCAATCGATATCGCCCTCTGGGATATTGCCGGACAGGAAGCCGGAAAATCCATTCGAGACCTGCTGGGTGGCCGCGTGGACAATTTTTCGGCCTATGTTTCCGGCCTGCCGGAGAAGACGCTGAAGGCGCGCGGAGAACTGGCGAAATACTGGCAGGATCGTGGCTTCGACGCCTTTAAATTCGCCACGCCCGTTGCCGATGATGGGCCGGCGGCGGAACTTGCCAATCTCCGGCAGGTGCTCGGCCCGCAGGCGAAGATCGCCGCCGATATGCACTGGAACCAGACACCGGAGCGGGCGCTGGAGCTCATCGCAGAAATGCAGCCATTCGATCCATGGTTCGCCGAGGCGCCCGTCTGGACGGAGGACATTGCCGGGCTGGAAAAGGTTTCGAAGAATACCGACGTCCCGATCGCGGTGGGCGAGGAATGGCGCACCCATTGGGATATGCGCGCCCGCATCGAACGCTGCCGTATTGCGATCGTGCAGCCGGAAATGGGCCATAAGGGTATCACCAATTTCATCCGTATCGGCGCTCTCGCAGCCGAACACGGCATCGACGTCATACCGCACGCTACCATTGGCGCCGGCATATTCCTTGCCGCCAGCCTGCAGGCATCGTCGACGTTGCCGACGCTGAAGGGGCACGAATTCCAGCATTCGATCTTCGAGCCGAACCGCCGCCTGCTGGAGGGCGACATGGATTGCCGCGAAGGCAGGTATCACCTGCCGTCGGGTCCGGGACTGGGCGTAAGACCGTCGGAGGCGGCGCTCGCCCTTATTGAACGTATCTGATTTGGTTCTTTGGAGGAGGAAACCATGACCAAAAGAATGAAGAATCTGGCGCTGGGTACGGCGACCGCCGTTTTGATGACGATGAGCGCCGTTGCCCCTGCCATGGCCGATACCGTCCTGAAATTCATTTCCTGGCAAACAGATGACGCGGGAACGGGTGAATGGTGGCGTTCCGCAATCGCCGCCTTCGAGAAGCAGCATCCCGGCGTGAAGATCGAGTTCACCAAGGCGGAACGCAGCTCCTACGCGGATACGATGACCACGCTTTTCGCTGCCAACCAGCCGCCGCAGATCGTGCATCTCGCATCCTTCGAGTTCCAGATGTTCGCCGACAGCGGCTGGCTGGAGCCGCTCGACCCGTGGCTTAAGAAGGACGGCATCGACATGACCGGCTGGGCCGGTCAGCAGAAATGCGAATGGAACGGTGAGACCGTGTGTATCATGACGAACTACTTCGGCTTCGTCATGGCTTATAACAAGAAGATCCTGGATGAGGCGGGGGTCGCGGTTCCGAAGACCTATGACGAGTTTCTGGCGGCCGCAAAAGCCACCACCAAGGATTTGAACGGTGACGGTATCATCGACCAGTTCGGGACCGGCCACGAGACCAAGGGCGGTCCCGGGCAATATCTGACGGAGATGCTGAACTATGTCCTCGATGCCGGCGCATACTGGACCGACAAGGATGGCAACATAACCATCGACACGCCACAGATGGTGGAGGGGTTGACCCGGTGGAAAACCGTCATGAAGAGCGGGATCAGCCCGGTCGACATGAGCGCCAGCGACGTGCGCAAGCTCTTTGCCGATGGCAAGATGGCGATGCGGCTCGACGGGCCTTGGCTTTACGGCACCACCGAGAAGGGTTCAGCCAAGGCTGACATCGTTTACGCGGCACCCCCGCTTCATCCGCCGCTGGGAGGATCGTCCAACGTGCTCGCCATGCCGGCCGATATTCCCGACGACCAGAAGGCGCTCGTCTGGGATTTCATCAAGCTGACGATGTCGCCGGAGTTCCAGCGCAGTTATGCCACCCTTGGCGGCAACACCCCGCCAAGCCCCAAGGCCGACGTGTCGGGTGTCGAAAAGACCATCCCGCATTTTCCGGTACTGATCGAGACGATGAAGGCCGCATCCGAGGCGGGTATCGACCGCATTCCGACCGGGCTTGAGCTCTTCTACAATGAATTCAGCAAGATGGTGATGGAAGAAAGCCAGCGGATGATCATTCAGGACCTCGATCCCGCGGAGGTGGCAAAGACGATGCAGGCGAAGGCCGAGGCCATCAAGGGCTGATCCCGTTTTGCCATGGCCCGCCTGGCGGGCCGTGGTTACCATCCGCATCCGGCAGGAGGACCATCCATGACCGCACCCGCTCGGGCCGGGCGCCGCAAGTTCTTTGATCTTGCGCGTCCCAGCCGGCAACATCTCCTCGGCTATATTCTGATCGCACCCGCGGTCCTGATGGTTGCCGCCATCATCGTCTGGCCGCTTGTGCTGGCCATCGACCTGTCTTTCCAGCAGGTCAAGATACCGCGGCTCGGTGGCGCAAGCCGGCCGTTTTCACTCAGCAATTACACCTGGCTTTTCTCATCGCCGGAATTCTGGCTCGCCTGCTGGGTGACGCTGAAGCTGGTTGTCGTCGTCACCGCGGGCAGCGTGGCCGTTGGCCTCAGCACAGCGCTTCTGGCCAATAACCGCTTCAAGGGCCGAACCGTTGCGCGGCTGGGAATGGCGCTGCCCTGGGCAGTGCCGGAAATCATCGCGGTCGTCATCTTCGCGTGGATGTTCGATACGTCCTTCGGGCTGTTCGGATGGCTGGCGATAAAGCTCGGGTTCACCGACCAGATGATCCCGTGGGTGAGCAGTTCGACAGCCGCCTTCTGGGCTGTCGCTATCACCATGGTCTGGAAGGGTTTTCCTTTCGTGTCGATCATGTGCCTCGCTGGTCTGCAATCCATTCCGGCCGATTATTATGCGGCCGCGAAGGTGGATGGCGCGAGCGTCTGGCAGCGTTTCCGCTGGATCACCATGCCGCTTTTGATGCCGGTGCTGGGCGTGACGCTGGTGCTGACGCTTCTGTGGGTGTTCCGCGACTTTTCCATCATCAAGGTTCTGACCGGTGGCGGACCGCTGAGGTCGACCCAGACCCTGTCGATCATGACCTATGACCAGGCCTTCCAGTATCACAATTTCGGCCGCGCCGCCGCCGTCGGCGTGCTGACACTGGTGATCTGTATCGTCGCGAGCCTTCTGATGCTCGGTCGGCGTTCGAAATCGATCTATTGAGGAGGCTTTGATGAAACGGACATTTTTACAGAGCCTTGCCCTTTACGCGACTGTCATCTTCACGCTGGTGATGATCCTGTTCCCGGTCTACTGGCTTCTGGTCACGGCGCTCTCCACCACCGATGAACTGTACCGCCTGCCGCCGACCTTCTGGCCGGATGATGCGCAATGGGACATTTTCGCCAGGGTCTGGGCGGCGAAGCCGATCCTGCTATGGCTGTGGAACTCGATGCTTGCGGCCGTCGGCTCGGTGGCGCTGTCGATGCTCGTCTCCGTCAGCGCCGGTTATGCGCTGTCGCGTTATTCCATGCGGGGCGGCGCGACCATGGGTCTCTTCGTCCTGACGGCGAAGATGCTTCCTGCAACGCTGCTCGTCATTCCGCTGTTTTCGATCTTTTCCAGCTTCGGTCTGATCGGCAGCCTCTGGACACTGGTGCTGGCGCATTCGACCATGATCATTCCTTTCGCCACATGGATGCTGAAAGGCTATTTCGACACCATTCCGAAGGAACTGGAGCAGGCCGCGATGGTCGACGGTTGCTCGCCGATCGGTGCAATGGTCCGGGTCGTACTTCCGATCGCCACACCCGGTCTTGCTGCCACGGCACTTTATGCCTTCGTGCTCAGCTGGGCGGATTACGCCTATGCCCGCACCTTCCTCGTCAACTCGCCGGACAACTGGACGGCCAATCTCGGCATCACCACGATGCAGGGCGAATACGTCACCTACTGGAACGACATTTCCGCCGCATCCGTGTTCATCGCGCTGCCGATCATCGCAATCTACCTGTTTCTGGAACGTTATTTGGTCGGCGGACTCACCGCTGGCGCGGAGAAATAAGCATGGCCAATATTTCCATTCGCAATGTCAGCAAGTCCTATGGCGCCCTCAACGTGCTCAGGCCCTTTTCGCTCGAGATCGAAAACGGCGAGTTCGTGGTGCTGGTCGGGCCTTCCGGCTGCGGCAAGTCGACGATGCTGAAAATCCTTGCGGGCCTCGAACCGGCAAGCGAAGGGCAGATCTTCATCGGCGAAAACGAAGTCACGGATCTGGCGCCGGGTGACCGCGACATCGCCATGGTGTTTCAGAATTACGCGCTTTATCCGCACCTGACGGTCCGGCAGAACATCGGCTTCGGCCTGAAGATGCGCGGCACGGACAAGACGGAGATTGATCGCCGGGTGGATGACGCGGCGCGCATTCTCGAGGTAACGCCCTATCTCGATCGCAAACCGAAGGATCTTTCGGGCGGACAGCGGCAGCGCGTGGCGCTCGGCCGCGCCATCGTGCGTCAGCCGCAGGCCTTTCTGATGGACGAACCGCTGTCCAACCTCGATGCCAAGCTGCGCGTCCACATGCGTGCCGAAATCGGCGCCCTGCACAAGCGTATCGGTGTCACCACCGTTTATGTGACGCATGACCAGGTGGAAGCCATGACCATGGCGGACCGGGTGGTTATCATGCAGGGCGGCATCATCCAGCAGATCGCGGCGCCCGATGAGCTTTTCAACAATCCGGCCAACCTCTTTGTCGCCGGTTTCATCGGATCGCCCGGCATGAATTTCCTCAACGCGGAACTGCGTGACGGCGCACTGACTGTTTTTGGCCAGAAGGTTAACCTGCCGGCGGCATCTGCCAGGCAGGGTAGCGTGATCGTGGGCTTGCGGCCAGAGCATCTCGTTCTGGGCGATGGGCCGGTGACCTTCAGCGTTCGTCCGACGCTGGTGGAAAGTCTGGGATCGGAAAAATACGTCTATTTCGATGCGGAAGGCGCAAGGGTCGCAGATGGCGAGGAGGGCAGATCCAAAGGGCTGATCGCCCGCGTCTCGCATAGCGGCAACCTTCGGGCTGACGAAGCGCTTCAGCTCGGCTTTGATCCGGCACAGCTTTATCTCTTCGACGCAAAGACCGGAGCACGGCTATGATCCTCGTCACCGGATCGGCAGGCCGTGTGGGTCGTGCTGTCGCCGCTGCCTTGCGTATGGACGCTCGGGCGGTCCGCGGCTTTGACCTTCGTCCGTCGGGTACGGGCGGTGAGGAGGTCGTCGGATCGCTGGAGGACGGGCAGGCGCTGTCCAAAGCCATGGAAGGTGTGAGCGCCGTTCTGCATCTCGGGGCCTTTATGTCATGGGCGCCGGAGGACCGGGACCGCATGTTTGCGGTCAATGTCGAAGGCACGCGCCGTCTTCTGGATGCGGCCGCAGCCGCAGGCGTGCAGCGGCTCGTCTTCGCCTCGTCAGGAGAAGTCTATCCGGAAAACCGCCCCGAATTCCTGCCGGTCACCGAGGATCATCCGCTTCGCCCCAATTCGCCCTATGGCCTGACCAAGCTTCTGGGCGAGGAACTGGTTCGCTTTCACCAGCGGACTGGCAGCATGGAAACCGTGATCCTGCGCTTTTCTCATACGCAGGATGCGGCTGAGCTGCTGGATGAAGACAGCTTCTTCTCCGGCCCGCGTTTTTTCCTGCGGCCGCGCATTCGACAGCAGCGGAATTTCGGGAACGTTGCGATTGCCGAACTGCTACAGTCCCGGGATATCGGCGAAGCGTCGCATATATTGGCGCGCAATGAAAACGGCCGGCCATACCGCATGCACATAACCGATACACGCGATATGGTGGCGGGGATCCTGCTCGCCCTCGATCACCCTGATGCGGCGGGCTGCATCTTCAATCTCGGCGCGGATGAGCCCTCCGATTTCGCCGAGCTTCTGCCGAAAATTGCCGCGGTGACCGGCCTCCCCATCGTGACTGTCGATTTTCCCGGCGACGGCGTTTATTACCATACGTCCAACGCGCGGATCAAAAACACCCTGGGGTTTGAGGCACAATGGACGATGGACCGGATGCTGGAAGAGGCGGCCGCCGCAAGGCGGCAGCGTCTCGCGAAGGAGACGCGATGAAACCCGAGACACCGGGCGGCACCGCTGCGCTGGCGAAGGGGTTGACCCTGCTCGACATGGTGGCCGATGCGCCGGAGCCGCCGCGTTTTGCAGAACTGTTGCGCGCCTCCGGCCTGCCCAAGCCGACTTTTGCCCGTATCCTGCGCACCCTCATAGCCTATGGGCTCGTCCGTCAGGATGAGGCGCGTGGAACCTATGTTCTGGGCCAGCGCTTTCTCGAAATGTCCCACAAAGTATGGGAGAGCTTCGATCTGGTATCGGCCGCGACACCCGAACTCGAGAGGTTGGCTGCCGAACTGGGCGAGACCGTAGCGCTCTGCCGGCTGGACGGCATCATGACGCAATATCTCGCGGAACGTTCTCCAAACGGTCTCTCCGTGCGGGTAGAAGTGGGACGCCGGGTTCCTTTGCATTGTACCGCGCCGGGCAAGGCGCTGCTTGCCTTTCAGGACCCTGCTGTCGGCCGTTCCCTGCTCGATCGGCTGACGCTCGATGCGCAGACGCCGCGGACGATTACCGCGCTCGATTCACTTCAGGCCGATCTGACGCTGACGCGGGCGAGGGGTTACTCGATCTCCTATGAGGAGCACCTGCCAGGGGTGAATTCCGTTGCCGCACCCGTCATGGGCCGTGACAATACGCCGATGGGTGTGCTTGTCGCGCTCGGGCCGTCGTCGCGGCTCGATGCGTCCAACATTCATCCTGCCGGGCGTGAACTGATTGCCGCTGCACGCCGGATTACCGGCGCCGCCGGGGCTGTCGCCATCAGCTCGCGGCCACGTCCGCGTTCGGCAACAGGACGCCCCAGCGCCGAACTCAGCTGCATTCTTCCCTGGGGGGCGCAGCTTGGGGAAAGCCCGGTCTGGCATGAAGGCGAAAACGCGCTCTACTGGGTGGATATTCTGCACCCCGCCGTCCATCGTTTCGATCCCGCCACCGGCCGTAACGAAACCTGCGAGACAGGTAAGCTGGTCAGTGCCGTCATTCCAGTCTCCGGAGGGCGATTGCTGGTGGCGTCGCAGGATGGCGTCGAATGGCTGGACTTCACTTCGGGCCGGCTGACACCCTTCGTCAGCCCGGAGGCTGGCATTGGCGATAACCGCTTGAACGATGCCAAATGCGGGCCGGACGGCGCCATCTGGGTCGGGTCGATGCGCATCGATGCCTCCAAGCCCACCGGCGCGCTTTATCGGATCAATGCCAATGGGGCATTCGAACGCAAGGAAGGCGGCATCGTCGTCTCCAACGGTCTCGGCTGGAGCCCCGATGGCAGGACCTTCTATTTCGTCGATACGGTGCCCGGCCTTATCCATACCTATGATTGTGATCCGACGACCGGCGCCCTGTCGCAGCGCCGTGAATTTGCCCGTATTCCCGTGGCCGACGGCCGTCCGGACGGCCTCGCCGTGGATGCGGAAGGCGGGGTGTGGTGTGCGATCTGGGACGGCTGGTGCGTGCGCCGCTATCTTCCGAACGGCAAGCTGGATCAGGTGATCGAGATGCCGGTGCCGCGCCCGTCGAGTGTGGCCTTCGGCGGGCCGGACCTGTCGACGCTCTTCATCACCAGTGCCCGCACGCGCCTGCCGGCATCCACGCTCGCCGACGCCCCGCTGTCTGGTGGCCTGTTCTCCTGCCGCCCCGGAATTGCCGGCGCGCGCATTTCACTGTTCGAAGGATAAATTATGCGTCTTGAAAGCGTCTTTGGTTTGAAAGGCCGCACGGCGCTCGTCACCGGTTCCAGCCGCGGCATAGGGGCGGCCATAGCGGAAGGGCTGGCGGGGGCCGGCGCGCATGTCATCCTGCATGGCGTGAAGCCGGGTGCGACAATCGCCGTGCGGAAACGCATCGCGGACGGCGGTGGCTTGGCCCAAGAGCTGGCCGGTGATCTCTCCGAACCGGGCGCCGGGCGCGATCTTGTAGAGCGCGCCGAGACGGTCGCACCGGTTGATATTCTCGTCATCAATGCGAGCGCCCAGATCAATGCGGTACTGTCGGAGCTGAACCCCGATGATCTGGCGTTTCAGCTGGCGGTCAATCTCGGGTCGACAGTGGACATGCTGCAGACGATCCTGCCGCGCATGGCGTCGCGAAAATGGGGAAGGGTGGTTTCCATCGGCTCGGTCAACCAGTTGCGGCCGAAGGGCATCGTCACCGCCTATGCCGCCACCAAGGCTGCGCAGCATAATCTGATCCAGAGTCAGGCGCGCGACTATGCGAAGGACAATGTTCTCCTCAACACTCTAGCGCCCGGTCTGGTCGATACGGATCGCAATGCCCATCGCCGGGACGAAGACCCCGAAGGCTGGGCTGAATATGTCCGGACCCTGAACTGGATGGGACGAGCCGGTCAGCCGGAGGAAATGGTGGGCGCCGCCATCTTCCTGTCTTCGCAGGCCTGCAGCTTTATGACCGGCGAGAGTATTTTCCTGACGGGCGGTTATTGACTTCTCCGCATATCCTGCGCGGAGAAGCGTTTTTGAAGCGTCTACTCATGAGAAGCGGTGCGGTCCGTCCGTTTCAGTGTCCGCCAGCCCGGATCATTCGGCGGGCTGCGCTGCCGGAGACCCACCCGGATGCCTTCGCTCCGCCGAGAGGCTGCGCTGACCAAGCCCAATGATCGTCACCGTTGAAAGGCTTGCGGCGACCGACACCCAGAAGCCATTGTCCGGGCCGAAATTGTCGATCACCCATCCCGAGACGAAAGCGCCCAGCGCCATGCCGATACCGATACCGGTCATGACCCAGGTCACGCCTTCCGTCAGCATCGATTCCGGCACCCGGCGTTCAATCAGGCCGAAAGCGGTGATGAAAATGGGAGAGATTGCCACACCGCTGAGGAACACGGCAAAGGCAAGCAGGGCGACACTGGATGCCGCGACGAGGAGCGGCAGCGCCGTCAGGGCAAGAACGCTGACAGCGATCAGCAATTGCCGGTGCAGCGGCGTTTTCGGGTTGAGCGCACCAAGAAGCAGGCCGACGACGAAGGAGCCAATGGCATAGACGCCGATGACGAGGCTGGCCGCTTCCGGCTGGCCGAGTTCCTTGGTGATGGCGACGGCGCTCACCTCGGCGGTGGCGAAAGTCGAGCCGACGAAGATGAGTGCGACCGTGATGATCTGTACCGGACGCAGCCATATTGCAGAACGCTGCCGACGGCCGCCCTCGACCGGACGCACTTTGGGTTCTGTGGATCGCTGCAGAAGAAAGACAAATGTTCCGACCGCCAGAAATGCCGTGCTGATCATCATGCCCGCTTCTGGAAAAAGCGAAACCGCAAGCCCGACGGAAAGCGATGCACCCGCAATGTAGACAAGTTCGTCAGCCGCGGATTCGAAGGCAAAGGCCGTATTCAGTTCCGGCCGGTCCCGAAATAGTTCCGTCCAGCGGGCCCGCATCATGGCGGGGATGCTTGGCATGGCGGCGGCGAGGAAAGCGGAAAGAAACAGCGTCCACGCCGGCCATCGCTGATTGGTGGCGATGATCAACGCCGCAAAGGCGAAGACGGATAGAATGGTCGCGGGGATGAGAACGCTGCTTTGGCCCCGGCGGTCCACCAGCCGCGAGATTTGCGGCGCGACGGCGGCATTGGTCAGCGCGAAGGTTGCCGATACGGCGCCTGCCAGCCAATATTCGCCATGCGTCTGCGACAACATGGCCACGATGCCGATCGGCGCCATGGCGATGGGGAGGCGGGCAAAGAAACCTGCAGCTGAAAAGCCTTTGGCGCCTGGAACCCGGAAAATTTCTCTGTATGGATTAGACATCGGATGCACCTTGTTTAGGGAGTATCCACCACACACATACGTGGCGTATGTAAATGAAATAATTGCATACGCGGCGTATGTCAACTAATATACGCGACGTATGTGGATGCTGGAGCAAAAATGCGCAAACCTCGCAGTGAAATGATTGCTGAAACGCGGGCAAAGCTGCTGGCTGCCGGACGCAGGGCGTTTGGCAGTATTGGTTATGCTGAGGCCTCCATGGATGATTTTACCGCCGAGGCAGGGCTGACCCGTGGTGCGCTCTACCATCATTTCGGGGACAAAAAGGGTTTGTTGCTGGCGGTGGTCGCCGAGATCGACGCGGAGATGACAAAAAGGCTTTGCGAGATTTCTTCGAGAGCCTCGACGCGTTGGGAAGGGTTTGTCGAGGAGAATGTCGGCTATGTCCGTATGGCGCTTGAACCGGAAATCCAGAGGATCATGTTTCGCGATGGACCGGCCGTCCTTGGCGATCCATCCCGCTGGCCAAATGCCAATGGCTGTATTTCCGCTGTTTCGCGCAGTCTCGATGCGCTCAAGCAGGAGGGAACGATCGCCGATATCGATTCCGAGGCGTGTGCCCGTTTCATCAATGCCGCGAGCAGCAGCGCAGCCCAGTGGATTGCCAATTCTGACGATCCGGAAACAACGTCGGAACGGGCCGTAAGGAGTTTCCGGACCTTTCTGGATGGATTGCGCATCAGCAAGGGCTGATCCCCGGGCGGCAGTGCCCCGACACCCGATCCTGCAATGTTATCTCGCCTGCCCGGCATGAATCGGGAAAAGCAGCTGTACCCTTGCGCCCTCACCGGGCTTTGAATGGATGTGGGCTTCGCCACCGCTCTGGCGCACGAAACCATAGACCATGGCAAGTCCCAGGCCTGCGCCTCCATGGTCCCCCCGGGTGGTGAAATAGGGTTCGAAGGCCTTGTCCACGGCCTCCGGCGTCATGCCGATGCCCTCGTCCGAGACGGTTATCGCCAGAGTATCCTTCTCGCAGGCCGCCTCGATTGAAATCAGGCCGCCCTCCGGCATGGCGGCCGCGGCGTTGAGGCAGAGATTGAGGATGGATTGCTCGAAGAGGGCGGGGTCGAGCGGGATGGCGGGAAGATCATCATCGAGATCGAGTGCAATACGGCATTTGGGGCCAACCGCGATCTCGAGAATATCGGCCATGCCGCGCAGGAGATTGGCCACGTTAATGCAGCTTGGATGGATGGGCTGCTGGCTTCCGATGGTCAGCATGCTGCTGGCCAGGGAGCGGCCGCGATCAGCTGCCTTGCGAATGCGGGCAATATGCCGGTTCTGGCGGTCATTGAAACCGGCCTCTCGCTCCAGAAGGCCGAGGCTGCCGGTGATGATGCCGATCATGTTGCCCACCTCGTGACTGACCTGGTGGGTCATGCGCATGATGCCGTCCAGCCGCTGGGCCTTGACTGCTTCCGCCTCCTGCCGGTCTAGCGCGGTCACATCGCGGGCAAGCAGCACGATGCCGCCATCCGGCTGGCGCGAAATCGATATTTCTATAACCCGCTGGTCGGCAGTTCGATGCCGCACCACGGCGCGCTCCAGCAGGTTCCCATGCCCACCATCGAAGGGCAGCAGCGTCGAATCGATTTCGGGAATGGGCTCGACGAACCGGCGGATCGGCAGCTTTCGGGACGAGCCGGAGCGCCCGACAAGTTCGATGATGCGGCGGTTCATGGTGATAGGCCGCCCGGCCGGATCGAACAGCGCTATTCCCTCATTCATGTTGCGGAATGTGGAGCGGATGGTGCGGGCTGCGGCTTCGGCCGTACGCCTGAGGCGAGAGACGCGGTCGACGCTGTCGTGGAAGGCGCGAAACGCGTCGAGCAGGCGGATGAGCTCCGTCTCGGGACCCGTATAGGAGGGCGGCCCGACATCCGTTTCCCCCTTGGCGAGGGCATTCATGCCGTTGGAGAGCGTCACGATCCCGCGCGAGACACGCATCACCGACCGGATCGAAAAGATCGCCACGATGAGAACCAACAGCGAGGCAACGGCGACAATGATCAGCAGCCGGTTGAGAGCATCGGAGGTGGAGATAAGGTCTTCGTTCAGACTGCGCGCGACCGCGTCGCCCTGCGTTTCGGTCACATGCGAAAGATCGCGCGAGACGGTGTGAAGGCGCGAGACAGAGGCGCGGATCGCGAACATCTCCAGAAGGTAACGGCTCTGGGCCTCGAAAACCCGCTCGTAGGGCTGAAGCTCGGCAATGGGCAGGCGCTCGCCAGGATAACCCTGCTGACGCGCCGTTGTTTCCGCCACATAGCGGCGGCGCAGTTCGCCAAGCTGAAAAAGACTGTCGGACGCGGACGCGGCCTGTACGATGCCATTCATCCGCCGGCGCAGCTCCGGATCGAGGATACCCTGACCGGTGGCGATTTCGCCGAGCGCGGCTGCCGCCTCCGCCTTGTGGCCCTGCGCGGCATCGGCATCCTTAGCGAGATCGAGTGTCTGCGCTCGGATACGCTGCAGCAGTTCAACGATACGCTCACTCGCAAAGCCGCGTGCTGCCCGCTCGCCGCTGCCCGGCTCTGTCATCTGCA
Source organism: Agrobacterium sp. 33MFTa1.1 (assembly GCF_004328495.1). NCBI lineage: Bacteria > Pseudomonadati > Pseudomonadota > Alphaproteobacteria > Hyphomicrobiales > Rhizobiaceae > Agrobacterium > Agrobacterium sp. 33MFTa1.1. Next base: position 1,452,293 of record NZ_CP036359.1, read on the forward strand.
GAAGCAGATCGACCTGCTGGACAACGGAGCGGCTTTCGCTGGAAACGCGATAGGGCGAGGCGGCATTCATCAGGAAAGGTGCACTGGAGACGAGATCGGAGACCTGCCGCGAGACCAGCGAGGCCTTGGCGAGACTGGAGAAGGCCTGCAATCCATAGGCCGCCATTTCATCGCGGGCGCGCTGCAATCCGTAAATCGCGATGGCGGACAGGCTGAAGACGAGGACGCAGGTAAAGACGATCGCAAAGGGCAGGCGAAAGGCGATGGAGGAAAGGAAGGAGCGGCTGATCACGGGTAGGGCTCGCCCTCATCGGTGTGGAGCACGTAACCCTTGCCGCGCCGGGTCTTGATATGGCGCGGCAGATCGGGGTTTATCTCGATCTTGCGCCTCAGCCGCAGCACCAGCACGTCGACATTTCTGTCGATATAACGGTCGCTCTCCGAACCCAGCCTGTCGAGAATCTGGGAACGGCTGACGGGCTGGTTGGGCGTCTCGGCAAGAATTTCCAGGAGCGCGAATTCGGCGCTCGTCAGTGTCCGGCTGCGGTCCGCGAGGCAGACAGCGCGGCGTGCATCAAGATCGATCGCCCAGTCGCCAAGCCGCAGCGCCGCGCGCCCGTGGTCACGCTCGCTGTCCTTCTCCTGTTTTAGCGAGGGAATTGTCCGGCGCAGGACGGCCTTGATCCGCGCCGTGAGCTCGATTGGTTCGAAGGGTTTGACCACGTAGTCGTCGGCGGCGGTTTCCAGGCCGAGCACCCGGTCGGCGGCACTGCCGGCGGCGGTGACCATGACGATGCCGATGTCGATCTGGCTGCGCAGCCGCTGGGCGAAGGTGCGCCCGGACGTGCCAGGCAGATTGTGATCGACGAGGACGAGCTGCATCCTGTCCTTTGCCAATATCTCGTCGGCCTCCTCTGCGGAGCGCGCACAGGTGGGCAGCCAGCCCTCGGCCTCGACGAGATCCGAGATAAGCTCGGCCATATCCGGATCGTCCTCGACGATCAGAATGCGAACCTTCTGATTAAGCACTGCAACTTCCTCCCGCCACCATCATAGGCATGGTGGCGGCTATCTTCAAAGGCTCGCTGGTTATCTCTCCTGTCATAATTGTAATATCTGTAATCTTGTTCGGCAGTGCGGTGAAAGATTGGTAACCATTCTTCGATTGCGGTGCGGACAGGATGTGACATGCTGTTGATGGAGACTGGAACGGGGAGGTTCCAGGCAGGGAGGCTTAATTGAAAGCACTGACCGCACTTGCGGCGAGCATGGTCCTTTGGCTGTGCGGCGCAGGGCATGGCATGGCCGAACCGAAGTTGAACGTCCTGTGCGGCGTCGATGAGGCCTGGTGCGTGACCATGCAGCGGGCATTCGAAGCCAAGACCGGACTTGAAATTTCGATGGTCCGCAAAAGCACCGGCGAAATTCTCGACCAGATTCGCGCCGAGCGATCCCGTCCGACAGTCGACGTGTGGTGGGGCGGCACCGGCGATACACATTTGCAGGCAGGTTCCGAAGACCTGCTGGACGAATATCGGCCCGCCAATCAACAGGATCTGTTGCCCTGGGCGCAGAACTTCAATGCGATGTCCGGGTCGAAATCGGCTGGAATTTATGCTGGCGCGCTTGGTTTTGCCTATAATTCGGAACTGCTTGCCAAAAACAGCTTGCCCGCTCCCACCTGCTGGAAGGATTTGGCCAAGGACGTCTATCGCGGCCATATCCTGACCGGCAATCCGAACTATTCCGGCACGGCCTTCACCATGCTCGCCACGCTGGTGCAGCTGTTCGGCGAGGAAGAAGCCTTTGGTTTCATGACGAAGCTGAACCTCAATGTCGTGGGCTATACCAAGGTCGGTTCGGCACCCGTCAAGGCGGCGGCGCGGGGTGAGGTTCTTATCGGGATTTCCTTCATGCATGATGCCGTGACCCAGAAGATCGAGGGTTTCCCGCTGGTCATCGTCGCGCCCTGCGAGGGCACCGGCTACGAGATCGGGGCGGTCAGCATTGTCAAGGGCAACCACAATACGGCGCTTGCGCAGACCTTCGTGGAATTTGCGCTGAGCCCTGAAGGACAGGAAACCGGCGCCATCGCCGGCCAGAACCAGGTGCCGTCCAACGCCCGGGCGACATTGCCGCTGACGGCACCTGATATATCGATGATCAAGATGGTGGATTACGACTTTGCCACCTTCGGCCAGCCGGAAGAGCGAAGTCGATTATTGAGCCGCTTCGACAGCGAGATTCACCCGAGCCAGACCCAGTAGGGCCAAATACCAAAAACCCCGAAACGACAGCACGCGCGCCACAAGGTGCCGCGACCGGCAGCGCCATGTCTGCGCGCGCCCCGAAATTCAGACGCAAGCTACAGGAGGATAACCATGCGACTGACGATACTTTCCACTCTGCTTTTTGCCGGTACGGCACTGAGCGCCGTTTCCGCGCAGGCGGCCGGCGAACTGAACCTGATCTGCTCGGCCGATGTCGTCATCTGCGAACAGATGAAGGGCGATTTTGAAAAATCTCATGACATCAAGGTCAATATGGTGCGCCTGTCTTCGGGCGAGACCTATGCCAAGGTGCGCGCGGAAGCCCGCAACCCGAAAACCGATATCTGGTGGGCCGGCACGGGCGACCCGCACATGCAGGCAGCCTCGGAAAACCTGACGCTCGAATACAAGTCGCCGATGCTGGACCAGTTGCAGGACTGGGCGGTCAAGCAGGCGGAGAGCACGGGTTACCGGACTGTCGGCGTTTATGCCGGTGCCCTGGGCTGGGGTTACAACACCGAGATATTCAAGTCCAAGGGTTACAAGGAGCCAAAGTGCTGGGCCGACCTTCTGGCGCCGGAACTCAAGGGCGAAATCCAGATCGCCAATCCGAACTCTTCGGGTACCGCCTATACCGCGCTTGCCTCACTTGTGCAGATCATGGGCGAGGATCAGGCCATCGATTACCTGAAGAAGCTCAACGCCAATATCTCGCAATATACCAAGTCCGGCTCCGCACCGGTCAAGGCGGCGGCGCGCGGCGAGACGGCGCTCGGCATCGTCTTCATGCATGATGCGGTGGCCCAGACTGCGGAAGGTTTCCCGGTCAAGTCAATCGCTCCGTGCGAGGGCACGGGTTACGAGATCGGCTCGATGTCGATCATCAAGGGCGCCCGCAACCTCGACAATGCCAAGACCTGGTACGACTGGGCGCTGAAGCCGGAGGTCCAGTCGCGCATGAAGGACGCCAAGTCCTTCCAGCTGCCGTCCAACAAAACGGCGGAAGTGCCGAAAGAGGCACCGAAGTTCGAGGACATCAAGCTCATCGACTACGACTTCAAGACCTATGGCGATCCTGCCAAGCGCAAGGCGCTGCTGGAACGCTGGGATCGCGAAGTTGGTGCGGTCGCCAACTGATCTGAACTCCGGCGATCGGCATCCCGGCTTTTGAAGCCGGGGTGTCCGCCACTCTTTCATCGGCATGAAACAAGCGAGGTCGGCCATGACACGTGGCAATCGCAGGCTGGACATCGTCCTGGCGTTCGGGGCTTTCGCCCTCATTCTTCTTCCCTGGTATCGCATCGAAGGCGGCTTTTACAGCTTCCGCTGGCTGTCCGGGTTTTTCTCCTCCGCCAGCAATGCGCCAGGTGTGTTGCAGATACTGTCTTATGGAAAACCATGGCTGGTCGGCATTGTCATTTTCTTCCTTGCCGCATGCCTTGTCCGGCCGATCCGTGATCCGATGCGCCGGGGCGGTTTGCTTGCATTCATTGGCGCTGCTGGTCTCGTCTTCCTCGCCTTGCAAGGGCTGGCCATCGGCTTTACCGGCTGGACCTGGACAATCAGCGAAAATCTCTTCGGCATGCTCGCCGATGGCCAGCCGTCCATGGGGGCGGGGGCCGTCGTCATGTCGTTCGTCTTCGTGCTTCTTTTTGCCTTCGGGCTTGCCGAACGTGGTGTCATGAAGGGCGATGCCTTTGTCGTCGGCGCCATTTCCGTTCTGGTTTTCCTCGTTACGGTTTTTGTCTTCTATCCGATCGGCAGTATGCTGGTTGCGTCCGTTCAGGATTTCGACGGCTCCTTTAATGCCGATGGATTCATTCGCAATATCAAGGATCCCGGCATATGGAGCCTTGGCTGCGTCGTGGGTGAGGAGCGCTGCGGTGTTGCCTGGCGCACGCTCTTCCTCGCGCTGATGACCGCTTTCGGTTCGACCGTGCTCGGCCTTGGCTTTGCCCTGATCGCCACCCGCACGCGCTTTCCCTTCAAGAAGGGACTGCGGCTCCTGACGGTGCTGCCAATCATAACGCCGCCTTTCGTTATCGGTCTTGCCCTGACGCTGCTCTTCGGCCGCGCCGGCGTCGTCACCGAATGGCTTTCCTATCTCTTCGGCATCGAGCCGGGTCGCTGGCTTTATGGCATGACCGGCATCTGGATCGCGCAGGTTCTTTCGTTCACGCCCATCTCGTTTCTGGTGCTGATCGGTGTAGTCGAAGGGGTAAGCCCCTCCATGGAAGAAGCCTCTCAGACGCTGCGCGCCGACCGCTGGCGCACTTTCTGGCGGGTTTCCCTGCCGCTGATGAAGCCCGGTCTCGCCAATGCCTTTCTCATCGGCTTCATCGAAAGCATGGCGGATTTCGGCAACCCGCTGGTGCTTGGCGGCACACACGGCGTCCTGTCGACGGAAATCTTCTTTGCTGTCGTTGGTTCGCAGAACGATCCGTCGCGCGCCGCGGTCCTGGCGATCATCCTGCTGTGTTTCACGCTTTCGGCCTTCCTTGCCCAACGCTTCTGGCTGGCAGGCAAGAATTTCGCCACGGTGACGGGAAAGGGCGACAGCGGCGCGCATATCGCGCTTCCGCGTGGCCTGTCCATCGGCGTTCATGCCGTTGTCGTGCCGTGGATGGTCTTCACAATCGTCGTTTATGGCATGATCCTTGTGGGCGGTTTCGTGAAGACCTGGGGTCTCGACAATTCCCTCACCTTCGACCATTACCTCCGCGCATTTTCCGTGAGTTTCTCCAACGGCTCCATCGCGTGGACCGGCGTTGCCTGGAACTCGTTCTGGACGACCATGAAGATCGCGCTGATTTCCGCTCCGCTCACCGCCGCAGTCGGTCTCCTGACGGCCTATATCATCGTGCGGCAGAAATTTGCCGGGCGGAACCTGTTTGAATTTGCGCTGATGATGAGCTTTGCCATTCCCGGCACAGTCATCGGCGTCAGCTACATCATGGCCTTCAACCTGCCGCCGGTAGAAATGACCGGCTCGGCGCTGATCCTGATCGCCTGCTTTGTGTTCCGCAACATGCCGGTCGGTGTGCGCGGCGGCATTGCGGCGATGAGCCAACTCGACAAGAGCCTCGACGAGGCCTCGCTGACGCTGCGGGCCAACAGTTTCCGCACCATTCGCAAGGTCATCCTGCCGCTCCTGAGGCCCGCGATCACGGCCGCACTGGTCTATTCCTTCGTGCGCGCCATCACCTCCATCAGCGCCGTCATCTTCCTCGTCAGCGCCGAATACAACATGGCGACGTCCTACATCGTCGGCCTCGTCGAAAACGGCGAATATGGGGTTGCGATTGCCTATTCCTCCATGCTGATCGTGGTGATGATCACCGTCATTGCCGGCTTCCAGTTCCTCGTTGGCGAGCGTCGGCTGCGACGCGAAAACCGCGTCGCTGGCCTACCATCCGCTTCCCCCGTTCCTCTTGCCCAGGAGAAAACCGCATGATTTCCGTTAAGCCCGGCTCCGTTACCTTCAAGAATGTCCGCAAGACCTTCGGTGCTTTCACCGCCATACCGGACCTGTCGCTCACCATCGAACCAGGCACGCTGGTAACTCTGCTCGGCCCATCCGGCTGCGGCAAGACGACGACGTTGCGCATGCTGGCGGGCCTCGAACACCCGACGTCCGGCCGCATTCTCATCGGCGATCAGGATGTCACGATGCTGCCAGCCAACGAGCGCGATGTCTCGATGGTCTTCCAGTCGTATGCGCTGTTCCCGCACATGACGGCGCTCGACAATGTTGCCTATGGCCTGCAATCCTCCGGGCTACGCAAGGCGGAAGCGCGGGAAAAGGCGGAAGAGGGGCTGAAGCTTGTCGGCCTTGCCGGCATGGGGCATCGCCTGCCTGCCGAACTTTCCGGTGGGCAGCAGCAGCGTGTCGCGGTTGCCCGTGCCCTGGTACTGGAGCCGCAGGTGCTGCTGCTGGACGAACCTCTTTCGAACCTCGATGCCCGCCTTCGTCGCCGGGTCCGCACCGAAATCCGTGAATTGCAGCAAAGACTTGGCTTCACTGCGGTTTACGTGACGCATGATCAGGATGAGGCGCTTGCCGTTTCCGACCGCATCATCGTGATGAAGGATGGAGAGATCGCCCAGTCTGGCGCCCCCCGCGAGCTGTATGAGGCTCCAGCCTCCGCCTTCATTGCCGATTTCATGGGTGAGGCGAATGTCGTGGGCTGCGAAGTGATAAGGCTGGATGGGCCGGACGCAATGGTCCGCGTTGGGGGCATCGATTATCGGCTTTCCGCAGGCAACGCCAGGCTGGGGCCGGCGAAGCTTGCGGTTCGCCCGGGCTCGATTTCAATCGGTCAGCCCGGCGGGCAGGGGGTTGCCGGGCGGGTGCTGCACAGCGCCTATCTGGGCGGCCACGTGGAATACGAGGTGGAAACCGAGATCGGCACGCTTTTCATCATCGATCATATGGCGGAAACCGGCCTGCCGCCGGCAAGCGACGTCACACTCGGCTTCAGGAGCCGCGGTATCGCTTTGATCCAGGCCTGATCCCCAGGCAAGCCAGATGCGGTTCCGGCCTGCTTCTGGCTGCCGACGCGCGATCAGCACGCCGCATTCCAGATCGCCGCCGTGCCGGGCGAATAGCTCCGGCAGACGAATCAGTCCTCATGTCCGGCTCGGGAAAGGACACGACATCGCGGCGGTGATGAGAAATTGCAGGCTCCTTGATACAGTTTTTCCTGTGTGAAGAAAAACCGGTTATTCCGGCGGATTTCTGTTTACTTTTGCCGAGGTTGCGCGCCATCACGCTGACTGAATTCGCTGCCAGGCGTATCGTAAACCACGGAGGATGAGATGAAGGCACTGGTGCTGGAAGAAAAAGGGAAGCTCGCGCTCAGGGACTTTGACATTCCCGGTAAACTCGGACCGAAGGATGTGCGTATCCGCACCCACACGGTCGGGATTTGCGGCTCCGACGTCCATTATTATACACATGGCAAAATCGGACATTTCGTCGTCAACGCCCCGATGGTGCTCGGGCACGAGGCCTCTGGAACGGTGATCGAAACCGGCGCCGAGGTAACGCATCTCAAGGCTGGCGACCGTGTTTGCATGGAGCCGGGTATTCCCGACGCAACATCGCGCGCGTCGAAGCTCGGCATCTACAATGTGGATCCGGCCGTCCGTTTCTGGGCGACGCCCCCTGTGCATGGTTGCCTGACGCCGGAAGTCATTCATCCCGCTGCTTTCACGTACAAGCTGCCGGACAATGTCTCCTTTGCGGAAGGCGCCATGGTGGAGCCCTTTGCCATCGGCATGCAGGCGGCGCTGCGTGCCCGCATCCAGCCGGGCGATGTCGCCGTGGTAACAGGCGCCGGTCCGATCGGCATGATGGTGGCGCTTGCCGCGCTCGCGGGCGGCTGCGCGAAGGTCATCGTCGCCGATCTTGCCCAGCCCAAGCTCGATATCATCGCCTCTTACGATGGCATCGAGACCGTCAATATCCGCGAGCGCAACCTCGCTGAAGCGATCGCTGAGGCGACGGACGGCTGGGGCTGCGATATCGTCTTTGAATGCTCGGGCGCTGCCCCCGCCATTCTTGGCGTTGCCGCCCTCGCACGACCGGGCGGCGCAATCGTGCTCGTCGGTATGCCGGTCGATCCGGTTCCGGTCGATATTGTCGGCCTTCAGGCCAAGGAACTTCGGGTCGAGACGGTTTTCCGCTACGCCAATGTCTATGATCGCGCCGTGGCGCTCATCGCATCCGGCAAGGTCGATCTGAAGCCGCTGATTTCTGCGACCATTCCCTTTGAAGACAGTATTGCCGGTTTCGACCGTGCGGTGGAAGCGCGGGAAACGGACGTCAAACTGCAGATAGTGATGCCGCAATAAGTGCCAGACATTCGCTCGCTGATGCATAAGCGGCGAAACGTGCGCGGAAAAGTATAAGTAGGGCCTGCCTGTGACAGGCAGGCCCTACTCCAAAAATTCATCACAGATCGCCTCCTGTTGAGAATTGTTTGGGCGCATCACGGCAAATTGAGCAAAAAAAACAGGCTATCCGCAACGTTGGCTGTCAATCACGTTGAGGCACTATTCAATTTCTGGCAAAAAACAGTCAAAAAAGTATCGGTAATTTCTCCGGCGTGATGTGGATGTTTAGCCGCGGCCCGCCCTATGCTCCTCGTCAACGCCTGGGACGAGCCATAAAGAGGAATGGCTTCGCTTCGCAAATGCGGCGGACGTGACTGATGGGAGGAACCATGATGCAGCCCGATCTGGAACTGGTGCACATCCGCAAGGGCGAATCTTTCGCTGCCTGGCGGCATGGCTATCCGTTCCGTACCGTGCGCTGGCATTATCATCCCGAATATGAAATTCATCTGGTCGTCGCGACGTCAGGCACCTTCTATATCGGTGATTTCGTCGGCCGTTTCGGCCCCGGTCAGCTCATCATGACCGGCCCCAATCTCCCCCAGAACTGGATCAGCGAGATCGAGCCGGACGAAATCGTGCCGACGCGTTCCCTCGTGATCCAGTTTCCGGAGAGTTTTATCGAGGATGCCTGCGCCTACATGTCCGAGATGGAAGTGGTGCGCGGCCTGCTGGACCGCAGCCGTCGCGGTATTCTCTTTGACGACGAGACGAGCGATCGCGTTCGTCCGCTGATCCTTCGGCTTATCGAGGCGCAGGGCCTGACGCGTCTGGCACTTTTCTGGGAAATTCTCGATCTCTTGGTCAATGCGCCGACATCCGAGGTGCTGGCAAGCCTCAGCTACGAACTGGATCTGACCGGGATTGGCGACAGCGGCATCAATCGCGCCCTCTCTCATCTGCGCGAGCATCTGACCGAACAGGTGGAGGAAATCGATCTCGCCGACATGGTGGGCCAGAGCCCGAGCGCCTTCTCCCGGGCCTTCAAGCGCCATACCGGCACGACGCTGGTGCGCTATCGCAATCAGTTAAGGATCGATCTTGCCTGCCAGATGTTGCTGGCGGATCAGGATGTGAAGGTGGCCGAGGTCTGCTACGATGTTGGCTTTTCCAATCTTTCCAATTTCAACCGGCATTTCCTGAAACTCAAGGGAATGTCACCGTCGAGGTTCCGAACCATTTTTGCGGCCCAGAAGGCAGCTGTTATGGCGGAGTAAACCAGCGACACATCGCCGATTTTTACCAATTCGGGCAGAGGTCTGTCCGGAAACGGGCACTTGTTGCCCCAACTTTCCTAATGGGAGGAAGAGTGAGATGAAAATGAAATCCAAGTTTCTGATGGCGACAGCCGCAATTGCAATGATGGCCGCTCCGGCGCTGGCGCAGGAAAAGCTGAAGATCGGCATGACCTTCCAGGAGCTGAACAACCCCTATTTCGTGTCGATGCAGGAAGCGCTGAAGGAAGCTGCGGCAAGCATCGGCGCTGACGTTGTCGTGACCGATGCCGGCCACGACGTGGCCAAGCAGATTTCCGACGTTGAAGACATGCTTCAGCAGAAGATCGACATCCTGCTCCTCAACCCGACGGATAGCGCCGGCATCGAAGCCGCGGTGCACGCTGCCAAGGCTGCCGGCGCAATCGTCGTTGCAGTTGACGCCAACGCCAATGGCCCGGTCGATACCTTCGTCGGCTCGAAGAACCGTGACGCGGGCTACAAGTCGTGCAAGCATCTCGGTGACGCGCTCGGCGGCAAGGGTGAAGTCGCGATCCTCGACGGTATCCCGGTCGTGCCGATCCTTCAGCGCGTCGAAGGTTGCAAGGCCGCACTCGCCGAATTCCCCGAGATCAAGCTGGTCGATACACAGAACGGCCGTCAGGACCGCTCCGTCGCTCTGGGCGTCGTTGAAAACATGATCCAGTCGCGTCCGAACCTCGCCGGTATCTTCTCGGTGAATGATGGCGGTGCGATGGGCGCTCTGGCTGCTATTCAGGGTTCCGGCAAGGACATCAAGCTGACCTCGGTCGACGGTGCTCCGGAAGCTGTGAAGGCGATTGCTGAGGGTGGCCCGTTCATCGAAACCACCGCGCAGTTCCCGCGTGACCAGGTGCGTGTCGGCCTTGCCATGGCGCTCGCCCAGAAGTGGGGCGCTCGCGTCGTGCCGAAGGAAGTCCCGATCGACGTCATGGTCGTCGACAGCAAGAACGCCGGCGAGTTCAGCTGGTAAGAACTCCTCCCAGGCCCCGTCCCCGCTTTATGCGGGGGCGGGGTTAAATCCCGACCATCGAGGAGGGTGAAATGCTGGAACTGAATGGAATAAGAAAAAGCTTTGGCAAGATCGAAGTCCTGCGTGGCGTCGACCTTGAGGCGCGCGCCGGCGAGGTGCATGCGCTTCTGGGCGAAAACGGCGCCGGCAAATCGACTCTGATGAAGATCCTGAGCGGCATCCTGCAGCCCTCGGAAGGAACGATCCGCATTGACGGCAAGGATCGCCGCTTCGCCAATTACGATGAGGCGATTGCCGCCGGTGTCGGCATCGTGTTTCAGGAATTCAGCCTGATCCCTTATCTCAACGCCGTTGAAAACATGTTCCTTGCCCGCGAAATCCGCGGGCCGCTGCGCCTTCTGAACAAGGGCGCGATGCGCAAGCGTGCAGCCGAAATCATGGGCCGGCTCGCCGTAGATGTTCCGCTCGACGTCCCGGTGCACCGCCTTTCCGTCGCCCAGCAGCAATTTGTCGAAATCGCCAAGGCGCTGTCGCTTGATGCCCGCATTCTCGTGCTCGACGAGCCGACCGCCACGTTGACGCCTTCCGAGACCGAACATCTGTTCAAGGTCATGCGCGAACTGCGACGTCAGGGTGTCGCGATCATCTTCATTTCGCACCACCTCGAGGAAATATTCGAGATCTGCGACCGCATCACCGTCCTGCGCGATGGAGAACTGATCGGCTCCTGCCTGACGTCGGAGGTCGACAATGACCGCCTGGTTGAAATGATGGTCGGCCGGCGCATCGAAGCCAGCTTCCCGCCGAAGCCGCAACTCGATCCTTCCGCCGCGAAGGTGATCGAAGTCGAGGAGCTGCAACTGAAGAAGGGCGGCCCTGTCTCGCGTTTCGCGCTGCGCAAGGGCGAAATTCTTGGTTTTGCCGGGCTCGTTGGCTCAGGCCGTACGGAAACAGTTCTCGCCATGCTCGGCGCGCATTCCGCGACGCGCCGAAAGATCAAGCTCGATGGCGTCGATACGCGTTTGTCAGGCCCCGATGATGCGCTGATGCGCGGCATTGGCCTGCTGCCGGAAAGCCGCAAGGAAGAGGGCCTGATCACCAGCTTCTCCATCCTGCAGAATATCTCGCTCAACAATTACGGCAAATACCGCAAGGCGCACTGGTTCCTCGATCTCAAGAAGGAACTGGAGTACACGACAAAGGCCATGGCGCAGGTGCAGGTGAAGGCACAAGGGCCTTACGCCCGCGTCGACACGCTGTCCGGCGGCAACCAGCAGAAGATCGTTATCGCGCGCTGGCTGAACCACGACATGCGCGTGCTGATCTTCGATGAGCCGACACGTGGCATCGATGTCGGAGCGAAGGCAGAAATCTATTCGCTGATGCGCGAATTTGCTGCCAGGGGCCATTCGATCATCATGATCTCCTCGGAACTGCCGGAAGTCATCGGCATGTCCGACAGGGTCTGCGTTTTCCGGTCCGGCGGCATCGTTGCCACGGTCGAGGGAGACGACATCAATTCAGAAACAATAATGACAAACGCCACCACCGGGAGAGTTGAACATGTCGCTTGATGCAAACACCGGCGTTGCCGCGAAAACGGGCGGTTTCAGTCTCAGTGCCATGCTGCGCTCGCCGCTCGCCCTGCCGCTGGCGGGTCTGATTGTCGTATCCATCCTGATGGGGCTTGCGAGCGACAATTTCTTCAGCCTCAACAACATCATGAACGTGCTGCGGCAGGTTTCCGTCGTTGGCATTCTGGCCGTTGGCATGACTTTCGTCATTCTGACCGGCGGCATCGACCTGTCGGTCGGGGCGGTCATGGCGCTTATCGGAACGCTTTCCGCTGGCCTGATGGTGAACACCGGCCTCTCGCCTGCAATTGCGCTGCCGGCCGGCCTGTTCATCGGTCTCGGTATCGGCATCTTCAACGGGGCGCTTGTCGCCTGGGGCAAGATGCCCGCCATCATCGTCACACTCGCCACCATGGGCATGGCCCGTGGCCTTGGCCTTATCTATTCCGGTGGCTACCCCGTCAGCGGTATTCCGAGCTGGATTTCCTGGTTCGGTGTCGGCCGTATCGGTGTGGTTCCCGTCCCAGTCGTCATCATGGTGGTGATCTACGCCATCGCCTGGGTGCTGTTGCAGCGCACCGCTTTCGGCCGCCACGTCTATGCGCTCGGCGGAAACGAGCTGGCAGCCCGTCTTTCGGGCGTCAAGACCCAGCGCGTCAAGCTTGCCGTCTATGGCATCTCGGGCGTCACGGCAGCATTTGCGGCACTGATCCTCACCGGTCGCCTGATGAGCGGTCAGCCCAATGCCGGTGTCGGCTTCGAACTCGATGCCATCGCGGCCGTTGTTCTTGGAGGCACGGCGATTGCCGGCGGCAGGGGCCTCATTCTCGGCACGCTCATCGGTGCGGTGCTGCTCGGCATTCTCAATAACGGCCTCAACCTGATGGGCATCAACCCCTATCTGCAGGATGTCATCAAGGGCGGCATCATCCTGCTTGCCATCTATATCGGACGGGAATGGCGCTGAGCCGGCCCGGAAATATCTTCATAAACGCAGGAGAATTAAATGTCTGAATCGCTGCAAGGCAAGATTGCGGTCATCACCGGCGCCGCATCCGGCATCGGGCTTGCCACCACAGAAGCGCTGTTGGAACAGGGCGCGACCGTGGTCATGGTGGACTGGAACGAGAAGGCCCTCAATGATCTGGTTGCCAAGCTTGGCGACCGCGCCATCCCGCAGGTCACCAATCTGCTCGATGCCGACAGCTGCAACGCAATGATCCCTGAGATCCTCAAGAAGGTCGATCATATCGACATTCTCTATTGCAATGCCGGCACCTATATCGGCGGCGATCTCACCGAGACGACGCCGGAAGCCATCGACAAGATGCTCAATCTCAATGTCAACGCCGTCATGAAGAATGTTCATGCCGTCGTGCCGCACATGTCGGAGCGCAAGACGGGTGACATCATCGTCACCTGCTCGATTGCCGGCCACTTCCCGACCTATTGGGAACCGGTCTATTCGGGTTCGAAATGGGCGATAACCAGCTTCGTGCAGGGCATGCGCCGCCAGATGATCCCGCACGGCGTGCGCGTTGCGCAGGTCTCCCCCGGCCCGGTCGTTTCCGCACTGCTGGCCGATTGGCCGGAGGAAAACCTCCGAAAGGCCAAGGAATCGGGCAGCCTCATCGATGCGAGCGAAGTGGCCGATGCCGTTGTCTACATGCTGACACGCAAGCGCACCGTCACCATCCGCGACATGCTGGTCTTGCCGACCAACTTTGACCGCGTTTAAAAACGTCTGGAGCGGCGGGAAGCCTGAAACGGTTCCGCCGCTCAAATCTGTTCAAGCACCGGATGATCCGCTCCGAGGAGTATCGCAAATGGCTTCCTATCTTGTTGGCGTCGATGTCGGGACCGGCTCGGCGCGGGCCGGTGTCTTCGATGCGGCGGGTAAGCTCCTGGCCACCGCCAAGCGCCCGATCAGCATGCATCGAGAAGACGGCGGCATAGCCGAGCAATCGAGCGCAGAGGTTTGGCAGGCGGTTTGCGATAGCGTGCGGGAAAGCGTTTCGCGCGCTGGTATCGATCCGGCTGAGGTCGCCGGCATCGGTTTTGACGCAACCTGCTCGCTCGTTGTCCGCGGGCCAGATGATGAGACCCTGCCGGTCGGCGCTGCCGATCATCCCGAACGCGATATCATCGTCTGGATGGACCACCGCGCCGTTGAACAGGCGGAGCGCATCAATGCGGGCGAACATGCCGTCCTGAAATATGTCGGCGGCCGCATTTCCCCGGAAATGCAGACGCCCAAGCTGCTGTGGCTCAGCGAAAACAGGCCGGAAATCTATACGCGCGCCGAGCATTTCTTCGACCTGACGGATTTTCTGACATGGAAGGCTTCCGGCGCGCTCGATCGTTCCGCTTGCACGGTGACTTGCAAGTGGACCTATCTCGCCCACGAAAACCGCTGGGATGCGGAGTATTTCGCCAAGATCGGCCTAGGAGATCTGGCGGAGCAGGGCTTTCGCCGCATCGGTGAGAGCGTCGTCCATCCCGGTACGGCGCTGGGCGCTGGGCTAACCGAAGATGCGGCAAAGGCTATGGGGCTGGTTGCTGGTACCGCCGTTGCGGCGGGCCTCATCGATGCCCATGCCGGTGGTGTCGGCACGGTGGCTGCCGGTGGTGATGCTTCGAAATGCCTTGGTTATGTCTTCGGCACTTCCTCCTGCACCATGACCACCACTGCCGAACCCGCTTTCGTGCCGGGTGTCTGGGGTCCTTATTACTCCGCGATGGTTCCCGGCGCATGGCTGAATGAGGGCGGTCAGTCCGCTGCCGGTGCGGCCATCGATTATCTGGTGCAACTGCACCCGGCCTTTGCCGAGGCGAAGGCGGTTGCCGACAAGGAAGGCAAAGCCCTGCCGGTATGGCTCGCGGACCGTGCCATCAGCCTTGCCGCATCCGCTTCTGCGGCTGTTGATATCGCCGAGGATTTTCATGTGGTGCCGGAATTTCTCGGCAACCGCGCACCCTTCGCCGATCCCCATGCCCGCGCGGTCGTTGCCGGATATGGCATGGAAACTGGCGTGGATTCCCTTGTCGCGCTTTATGTGGCCGGGCTTCTCGGCCTTGGTTACGGGCTTCGTCAGATCATCGAAACGCAGGCCCGCAACGGCGCACCGGTGGAAACCATTAGTGTCAGCGGCGGTGCGGGTGCCCACCCGCTTGCACGGCAGTTGCTGGCCGATGCGACCGGACTTCCCGTCGAATTGACCGAATGCGAGGAGCCGGTGCTTCTCGGCTCTGCCATGTTGGGCGCCGTCGCCGCAGGGACTTATCCGGACCTGATGGCGGCGATGCCGGCGATGTCGCGTATTGGCAGCAGTGCAACGCCCGATCCTGGTTTTCAGAGGGTTCACCAAGCACGTTACGACGCGTTTCTGACGCTGCAGAATGCGGCCCGCGCCATTCGTTCCGCTAGCCATTCCTGAGCGCCGTCAAAAAAACTTAGATCATCCGGCCGCATTGGCCGCAAATAACGAGGATTCCATGCAGTTTTCCGGAAAATCCGTCATCATCACCGGCGCAGGCAAAGGCATCGGCCGCGCCTGCGCGCAGCTGATGGCCGCACGTGGTGCGGAGGTCGTAGCGATCAGCCGCACGCAGTCCGATCTCGACAGCCTCAGAAGCGAAATCGGCGGACGTTCGATCCGTGCCGATCTTGCCGACGTCGCCGCCACCCGCGCCGCCATGGCCGAAGCCGGCACCTGCGATTTCCTGATCAACAGCGCCGGCATCAATGTGCTGGAAAGTGTGCTTGACATGAGCGATGCAGGCTACGAGGCCGTGCTGGGCATCAATCTGCGCGCAGCCATCGTCACCTGCCAGGAATTTGCCCGCGCGCGTGTTGCAAGGGGCGGCGGCGGCGCCATCGTCAACATCACCTCGATTGCAGGGCATCGCGGCTTTCAGGATCACCTGTGTTATGCGGCGTCCAAGGCCGGGCTTGAGGGCGCAACCCGCGTGCTTGCCAAGGAACTTGGCCCGCATGGTATTCGCGTCAATGCCGTCGCGCCCACCATCACACTCACTGAACTGGCTGCGGAAGCGTGGAACGATCCGGTCAAAAGCCAGCCTATGATGGTGCGTCATCCGCTCAATCGCTTCGCAGAAGCCGAAGAGGTGGCGCAGAGCATCGCGCTGCTGCTTTCCGATGACAGCAAGATGATTTCCGGCGCCGTATTGCCAGTGGACGGCGGCTTCCTCGCCGTTTGAGCGAAACAACAGCTGCTCTCGGCGCAGGCCTATTGAAACCTGAAAAAATCGATGCGCGGGGTGCGATACGCATTGCCCGCGCATTTCATCTATGACGGATGGAGTTAGTTCAGGTCCGGGTGCCGGCCGACGAGCTGACTGCGTTTCGCCTGCAGAATTTCCTTCTGCTGTTCCAGTTTGAGAAGCTCCTCGTCAATCTCTTCAACGCTTTTTTCGATGTGCAGATATTGCGCGGCGAGAAGCGATTTCGCCTCCTTGCGGCTGGAGGCGTTGGGCGTATCGCCATAGAGAGGCCGGTTCGCCGTCTCTTTCAGAAAGAAGGTCGTGACAATGCCGAAGACAGCGGCGACCATGAGGTAATAGGCCGGCATATAGATGTTGTCGGTCGCCTCCACCAGCCAGGCCGCGACCGTTGGAGTCAGACCGGCGACGATGATCGAGATGTTGAACGCGATCGCCAGGGCGCTATAGCGTATGCGCGCCGGAAACAGAGCGGGCAAGGTCGAGGCCATGATTCCAATCAGGCAGTTCAGCGCGACGGCAAGAATAAGCAAGCCGAAGAAAATCTGGACTACCTGCCCGCTGGCGATGAGATGGAAAGCCGGTAGCGAGAGAAAAAAGATCGCCGTGCTGCCGACGGCGAGGAAAGGTTTGCGGCCTATCCGGTCGCTCAAAAGCCCGATGGCCGGCTGGACGAACAGCATACCCACCATGACGGCAATGATGATGAGGACGCCGTGATCCTCGCTGTAATTCAGCGTCTTTGACAGATATGTGGGCATGTAAGTCAGCAGCATGTAGTAGGTGACATTGGTGACGAGAACCATGCCGATGCAGATTGCCAGCGAACGGAGATGTTTGCTGGTGATCTCCGCGATGGGGACCATCGGCCGTTCCTTCAGCGACTGACGGTCCTCCTCTTCAGCGCGGTGAAGGCGTTCGGTGAAAGCCGGCGTCTCCTCCGCGGCGTGGCGAAGATAAAGGCCGATCAGTCCGAGCGGAGCGGCAAGGAAGAACGGAATGCGCCAGCCCCAGTCGAGAAATTTCGCCTCGCCCATGGCGGTGCTGAGCAGCACCACCAGTCCCGCGCCAAGCACGAAACCGGCAATCGAGCCGAAATCGAGCCAGCTGCCGAGATAACCGCGTTTGCGGTCGGGCGCATATTCCGCCACGAAGATGGCCGCACCGGTATATTCTCCGCCCACGGAAAAGCCCTGAACGAGCTTGCAGAGCAGCAAGAGGATAGGGGCCCAGATGCCGATGGTCGCATAACCCGGAATGAGGCCGATGCAGAAGGTGCTGGCCGCCATGATGATAATGGTGAGAGAGAGGACTTTCTGCCTCCCAAACCTGTCGCCCATCGCCCCGAAGAAAACGCCACCTAGCGGACGAATGAGAAACGGCACCGAAAATGTCGCAAGTGCCGCCACTGTCTGAACGGCGGGGGCAGCCTCCGGAAAGAAGACCTTCCCAACGGCGTAAGCGACAAAGCCGTAAACACCGAAATCGAACCACTCCATGGCATTTCCGAGGGCGGCTGCCGTCACGGCTTTTTTGACTTTCTCGTCATCGATGACGGTCACGTCGTCAATGCTCAGCGGGCTGGCCTGAATCTGACTGTTCAATTGTTGTTCCCCTTGAATGCCTTGCAACCATTTATTGCGCGACGTGAAAATGCGTGACATGCGCATGTGTTCCATTTGCAGGCGGAAGCGGTGCGGGGGCGGGGTGTGCCCCAATAAACGAACGCCCGGCAATGGCCGGGCGCTTCTGAAATCTGGTGGGATGTATTCAGTGACGATGCTCGGGCATGTCCTTCAACTGATCCTTCGTCCATGAGGTCACCGCGTGGACATCGCCGTCCTCATCGCGCATGAAGTCAAGATCGCTGAGCGGAACTGCGACAGGCTTTGCGCCGATGCCTAGAAAGCCGCCGACATCGATGATCGCCGTGCTGCCGGCGCCGACGCCGTGTACGTGGTCAACCTTCCCGACCTTGTGGTCATCGGCGCCATAGACGGTCGCGCCTTCTAGAACCGACGGCGTCAGTTCGGTTTCAACCAGTCGTACGTGATTGCTGTGATCCATTTTTTCCTCCTGTCGTGGTTTACAGGAACGAAACTCCCGCGTTGCAAAACCGTTCCATTGGCTGTTGGTCGCAATCATTGCGCTGCCTTGCGAACAGACCTGCAAGCTTCCGGAATGAACAGGCCTTTACTTCGTCATTCGATAGTTATGTTTGACCGAGAAAACCCTCTTGAAATTAATGAACGCGTGTGCAATATGAACACGCGTTCACTCAAAAGAAATGGTTTTGCGCATGGACTCGATGCCCTATCCGGATACATTGGCAGCTCGCGCTGAACTGTGCCGCAGCGTTATTTTATCCGCCGGCGAACTGGTGCTCAAAGGTTTTCAGGGTGAGGCGACACGAAGCTTCTCCATGAAGGGGCCGCAGGATTTTCTGACTGTGACCGATGCGGCTTCCGAGGCGCATATTCGCGGGGCGATCTCGGCTTGTTTCCCAGACGATAGTTTCTTTGGTGAAGAAGGCGGCGGTAAGATCGGCGATCGGGTGTGGGTCGTCGATCCCGTTGACGGCACCGCGAATTTCGCGCGTGGCATCCCGCATTTCTGCATCTCCATTGCTTATGTCGAGAAGGGGCGAACGGAAATCGGCGCGATCTATAATCCTGCGCTTGACGAGCTTTATTTCGCGCGTCGCGGTGAAGGAGCAACGCGCAACGGGCAGCCGATTCAAACCGCGGAAACGACTCGCTTTGATGCGTCATCGATCGAGATGGGCTGGTCGACCCGGGTCGCGAATTCCACATATCTCGATATCGTCAGGAACCTGCTCGATATGGGCAGCAATGTTCGTCGTGCAGGCTCTGGAGCGCTGGCGCTTGCCTATGTGGCCGACGGTCGTTCCGACGCCTATCTCGAATTACATATGAATTCATGGGATTGTCTTGCAGGCTTGCTACTCGTCAGCGAAGCTGGCGGCGATGTCTGCCCATTTCTGGAGATTGGCAGTCTTCGGGATGGCGGGCCTGTTCTGGCTGCGGCCCGCGGTGTCGCCAGAGGCGTTAGCCAGGCAGCGAATATACCCCTTGCCGAAAGGACGCCGTCGGACCGGCAGCGCGCCGCCTCGGCCTGATTTCAGGCGAACACCTGTTCGGGGTGTTCGCGCATGTGGAGGAATGAAATGGATGGACCCGTTTATGCCCGCCCGGCAATCAGCCTGATTGCGGAAGGGCTCGGTCCGCATAATGCCGCCCTTTACATCGGCGGCAGCGATGGTGCTGGCGACCGGGAGCTTCTGCGCCGGCACGGCATTACGACCGTCGTTAATTGCGCCGTCAATCTTGATATCAATCTCGTGCAGACGATGGCCGAAGAAGGCGACCGGCGGGCTGTGGGTTATGGTGACATCCGCTATTACAAGCTTGGCCTGATCGACGGCGATGGCAGCCCTGACACCATGATGCTGGGCGCTTATTACATACTCGATGGCGCACTTCGCCAGACCATGCCGAAGCGGGAGACTTATCCCTTTGTCGATGGCGGCAATGTGCTTGTCAACTGCCGCAGCGGCCGCAGCCGTTCCGTCTCGCTGGTGGCGCTTTTCCTGCACAAGCAGCAGCCCGACCTCTATCCGACCCTCGACGATGCGCTGGCCGTGATCCGCACGAAACGGGAATTGCGGCCTGACGAATGGTTCGAGACGCCGAAACCGATGCTTTATGCCGCCGCCCGCCGCGCTTCCGAATGGATCGACTTGGTTGAGGGCAGAAAGATCGCGCAATCATGCTGACACATATGCTGCCTTCCGTTGCCGTCATTGCCGATGCGCATTTTCATGATACTTCAGCGGATTTCGGGTTTCCCGGCATCGAAATCGATGGCGAGCGCATCACCATGCGCAGCTGGTCGGAAACGCGTGAATCCACCCGGGTTTTCAACGAGAGCGCGGATGCATTGCATGCGGCGCTGGAAGAGGTGCGCCAGCGTGGCATTCGCCATGTGGTGCTGCTCGGCGATTATACCGATGACGGCCAGCGGGTGACGACTGAAACGCTGAAGGGTATTCTGGAACGCCATCGCGATACCCATGGCACCGCTTTTTATGCGCTGCCCGGGAACCATGACATTTTCGGCCCTTGCGGCCGAAATCACACCAAGGAATTCCTGACGGAGAACGGCAAAGGCGTCCTGGTTTCCAGCGATGCGCGCCGCACCGGGGAAGGGGTCGTCATAACCGACCGCATGTACTGCGAAGGTTATCCCGCCGGCCTCGATCCGATGGGGGCTTTCGGTTATTTCCGCCAGCCGGATTATCTGCATTGGGAGACGCCCTTCGGCGCGTCCGACGCGCCGGAAGACCGGCTCTACGACGTGCGCTCTCCCGATGGGCGGAATGTCTATCGCTTGATGGACGCCTCCTATCTTGTCGAGCCGGAAGAGGGCCTCTGGCTCCTGATGATCGATGCGAATATTTTCGAGCCGCTCGACGGTGTCTTTCAGCGAGGTGAGGAAGCCGCCTTTACCGACAGCACTTCGGGTGGCTGGAACGCGCTCCTGCGTTGCAAGCCCTTCATCATTGACTGGATTGCCGACGTGCGCCACAGGGCGGAGCTGCTCGGCAAGACCTTGCTGGGCTTTTCCCATTATCCGGTGCTCGATCCCTTCGATGGAGCAAGCCGTGCCGAGGGTGCCCTGTTCGGTGAAACCAATGTCGTGCGCCGTACGCCACGCAAAGCGGTGGAAGACGCGCTGGTGCGGGCTGGGTTAACCGTCCATTTCAGCGGGCACCTGCATGTCGAGGGCGTCACGCAGGGTGGGAAGGGTGATAGGTCGCTCACCAATGTTGCCGTCCCTTCGCTCGTCGCCTTTCCTCCCGGATTCAAGGTCATCCATCCAGCCCGGCAGGACATCAGCGTGGAAACGGTGGAAATGACCGCTCTGCCGGTCAATGACCGTATTTGCCAAGGTTACGCGCAGGAGACGGTACTGGCAGGTGAAGAGGACGACCCGTCTTTTGCAGCCGGTGATTATGGTGGGTTCCTGCTTGGCCACAAGCGGGCGCTGATCAGGCATCGCTATTTCAGCAAGGAATGGCCGGCAGAGATCGTTGCGGCAATCTCCGACAAAACCGTGCAGGAGGTTCTCCTCCTGCTTGGGCAGGATGGCCACGAACTGTCTGATGGACTTGCGCTGTCATTCGAATTGCCCATGTTCGAGCTGATTGCCGACTGGTATTGCCTGCGACAGGCGGCGGGTCTAGCCCTGCCGCATATCCCGCATGAGCGGCTCTGCCTCTATCGGAAATTGGCGCAGCGTTTCGGCCGCGCGCCGGATCGTCACGACGGGTCAGTCACGAGTTTTATCGAAATCTTCCTCGGAGCGCTCGGCCTGTTTCTTGAGCGTGCAGAAGGCAGCCCGCGCGACATTACGCTTCGGCTCGGGTTGCAGCGTGAACGCGTTGCGGTTTGATCCGACGATTTGCGGAAGGGGCGGTCTATCATGGCTGGGTTGATTGCTGTCCGGCCGCCGGGACGGCAGGCGGGGGGATTGAATGGAATCGGTCGTTGTCGGCATCAACCTGTTCGGCGCCGTGGCTTTGCTGCTTTTCGGG
Organism: Agrobacterium sp. 33MFTa1.1; assembly: GCF_004328495.1. Lineage (NCBI taxonomy): Bacteria > Pseudomonadati > Pseudomonadota > Alphaproteobacteria > Hyphomicrobiales > Rhizobiaceae > Agrobacterium > Agrobacterium sp. 33MFTa1.1. The sequence goes on from NZ_CP036359.1 coordinate 1,474,120, forward strand.
CTTGCGCAGATAAAGGATGGCATGTCACGCGCCTTTGGTGCGAGGCTCCGCATCGGTCTGGCCGCCGGCACGCGCGGCCGGTATCGTTCCTTCTTCGCTGGTCTCGTGGCGACAATCGCCTTGCAGAGTTCCACTGCCACCGCGCTGATGGTCGCCTCTTTCGTCGAGAAGGACCTCATCGCGCCGGCCATGGCGCAGATCGTCCTGCTCGGCGCCAATGTCGGAACTGCGATGACGGCGTGGATTGTCGCTCTCGGGCTTGGCTGGCTGTCGCCGTTGCTCATCCTTGCGGGTGTCATCCTGTCGCGTGGCAAATCGGTGCAGCGGCAGGGAGGCGGGGCGGCGGTGGCCGGTGTCGGTCTCATGCTGCTGTCCCTTCATCTTCTCTCGGCTGCAACTGATCCCATCAGGCAGTCGCCAGCACTGGGTCTCTTTATCGGCATGCTCGGTGATGCTTGGCCTGTGGCGCTGATCTTCTCCGCCGTCCTTGCTGTTCTTGCCTCCTCCAGTCTCGCCATCGTCGTTCTGATCCTGTCGCTTGCCGCCAGCGGCGGCATGGAAACGAGCCTCGTGATCGTTCTGGTGCTCGGCGCCAATCTCGGCGGCGCGGTGCCGCCGGTACTGGCGACGCTGAAAGCCCCGATCGCGGCACGCCGGGTGACGGTGGGAAATCTCGTCGTCAGGGCGATAGGCTGCCTCGCAGCGCTGCCGCTCGCCGGACATGCCGCGGCCCTGCTGGACATGTCACCCTTTTCGCATGCGAATCTAGCGGTGGATGCGCATCTCGCCTTCAATTTCGCTGTTGCCGCCTTCGCGTGGCCGCTCTCGCCAGTGCTTCTGCGAATAACGACGATGCTGCTGCCGGACAGAGACAGCACCGAAAACAATCACAGCTATCTCGACAGTCACGATCTCGATCAACCGGTTGCGGCGCTTGCCGGCGCAAGCCGCGAGGTGCTGCTGGTCGGCGACCTGATCGAGCTTATGCTGCGGCAGGCGAGTGAGGCCATGCGGGACAGCGATGCCGCAAAGCTCAACGATATCAGCAGCCTGGAGGGCCGGGTCGACCGCCTGCAGCATGAAATCAAGGTTTATGTCTCGAAGGTCGGACAGAATGGCCTGGCCCGCAAGGACCAGCGCCGTGCGATGGATATTGTCGAATATGCCATCAATCTCGAACATATCGGCGATATCATCGAGAAAGGCATCCGTCCGGAGATCGCCAAGAAGATCGATCTCGGCCTCCGCTTTTCCGATGATGGGAAAAGTGAACTTGAGCGTCTTTTTGCCGTCACGCTCGATAATATCCGCATGGCACAGTCCGTTTTCGCCACTCGCAACGCCGATCTTGCCCGTCGGTTGGTGGAAGTGAAGGAAGATGTGCGGCGGCTGGAAAAACAATCGTCGGAAAGCCATCTCCAGCGCCTGCGCGACGGCCGGGTTGACAGCATTCAGACGAGTTCGGTGCATCTGGACATGTTGCGTGATCTCAAGCGCATCAACGCCCATCTTGCAGCCGTTGCCCACCCGATCCTCGATGAGAGCGGGCTGCTGATCGAAAGCCGGATCCGGCAGGCGGGTTAGCGTGCGGTAATGCGCTCCACCATGGAAACGGGCACGACCTGGAGCCGCGTTTCCGGCTCGTCGCTGTCAAGAGCGGTCAGGACCTTCTCCGTCAACGCGTCGAAGGACTGGGCAACGGTCGTCAGCTGGTAGCTTTTCCAGCCCGCCTGCGGAATGTCGTCGAAGCCGACGATCGAAATGTCTTCCGGCACCCGGCGGCCCATTTCAAGACGCGCGGCGTCCATGAAGCCGAGCGCGAGCAGATCGGTCACGCAGAAAGCGCCATCGATGGACTTGTCCGCCAGCAATTCGCAGCCGGCCTGATAGCCGCTGTCATAGCTGGTCGGGCCACCGGACCAGGGCACGACCTCGATACCTTCAACCGTCATGCGCTGGGTGAAGGCACCGGCGCGGCGCAGCTGAGCCGGCGTCTGGCTACCGCTGGAAACGACCGCGACTTTCCTGCATTTCGCCGCCACAAGCCGCTTGGCGGCAAGATCGGCGCCATGGGAATCGTCGCTCAACACCATATTCGTGTCGGTGCGATCAAGACGCTGATTTATGAGAATGAGGCGCACGCCATTGGCGATGCATTCATCCACGATCGAGGCCGGCGGTTCGCCGGAAAGGACAACGATTGCCTGCGCGCGGAATTCGAAGAGAAGCTCGATCAGCGGCGCAATGTCCTTGCGGGCATCTGCCGCATTCAGCAACAGGCATTGCAAGCCCCGGCGCAGGAGGCCGATGCTGAGGAGATCGAGCTGTTTTGAAATGAATGGTGAGCTGAGATTGGCACCGACGACCCCGATGAGATTGGAGCGGTCGTTGTTGAGGCCCTGCGCCAGACGGTTGACGCGGTAGCCGAGTTCCTGCGCGGCTTTCAGCACCTTGCGCCGGACGGCCTTCGATACGCTGCCGCCGGGTGTGAAGGTACGAGAGACGGCGGAGCGTGAAACCCCGGCCTTTTTCGCCACCTCTTCGGCCGTCACGAACCCTCTTGCCATCCGACTCCCCCGGTTCCGAAATCCAATGCCTGATATCACAGGCTACGGGATGTCGGCTATTCCAATTTCGCCAGCACCCCGTCACCCTTGAGAAAAGCTCTCTGGCGTTTCAGGAAATATCCAATCCGTTCCACAGGCGTCGGGATAGGAAAAACATTTCGTGCCCGGCGTCGTTCAAAAATTACAGTTTTGTGACAAAAACACGTTTGAAAACAAATAAATAAGTTAATGATCACGTGTGCATTTTTTCATTGACAAAACGTCTTTTAAGACGGATCATGCATTCCAAGGTAGAGAGATAGATGGAATTTTTATTCCATAATCGCTTTGCCCGCGATGTTTTCGGGAGGAGCTGGGATCATCGTTGTGAGCGGGTGAAACACCCGCTTCTGAAGCATAGATGCATTGCTGAAGGTTACGCACGCGCCGCCTGTTCTACGGGTCGCGCGAAGGCAGGTGTTTGCCAGCGCGTGAGGGCAAAGCGTGGCCATATGGGGAGAGAGAATGGCTCTTTTAAGCGAAACGACGAAGGCGGAGGCGCTGGGAAGTCCCCCGACGACCGCGCCTTCGGCATGGCAGGCCTGGCGGTATCGTCTCAAGGTCGCACTCAGGGAGCCGACGACGCTGATCGGCGTTCTGACGGCTCTGCTTTTCACCTATCTGATCGTCGTTCCGATCATTTCGATCATTCTCGATGCCGTCCGCGTCCAGTTCGGCCACGAACGGCGCCTCGGCAAGGATGTCGGCGATCTCACGCTTTATTATCTCGACAGGGCGTTTTTTTCGCCCGTCGCATCGGATATTTTCTGGCGTCCGCTCTTCAATACGTTGACCGTCGCATTCGGGGCGATTGCGCTTTCGCTCGTCATCGGCACCGTTCTTGCCTGGCTTATCAGCAGAACGGACATGTTCGGCCGCCGCTGGTTCGCCACCGCCTTGATCGTGCCCTATATGCTGCCGGCCTGGACCTTCGCGCTCGCCTGGACGACGTTGTTTAAAAATCGCACCGTTGGCGGCCAGCCCGGCTGGCTCGAGGCGATAGGCCTCACGCCGCCGGATTGGGTGGCTTACGGGCGTTTCCCGATCACCATAATCCTTGCCCTGCATTACACGCCTTTCGTCATCCTGCTGTTCGGCTCGGCGCTTCGCCGCTTCGACTCGCAGCTCGAAGATTCCGCCCGCATTCTCGGTGCCCATCGTTATCAGGTCGCCTTGCAGGTCATCCTGCCGCTGATGCGCCCGGCGCTATTGTCCTCGATGGTGCTGATCTTTGCGAAATGCCTTGGCGAGTTCGGCGTGCCCTATGTTCTCGGGCTGCCCGTGAAGTTCGAGGTTCTCTCCACATCGCTGTTCCGCAGCATTGCGTCGCGCCAGACGGGCGTTGCCGGTGTCGTCGCGGCCTCGATCATGCTCATCGGCATCATCACGCTCATGATCGACGCCCGCCTCGTTCGCGAAGCCCGCCGTTTCGTGACCATTGGTTCGAAAGGCTCGATGAACAGGCAGAGCCGTCTCGGCAAGATGCGTCTTCCGGCGACGGGCTTCGCGGCTGCCATCTTCGTCCTCAGTGTCGGCCTGCCGCTTCTCACCCTGGCGCTCTCGACGGTCATGAAAATGCCGGCCCGCTTCACGTTCGACAACTTCACCCTCGATTACTGGATTGGCAGCAACCTCAACACCGTCGCCTTGCAGACCGGCGTGCTCCTGAGCCCCGACCTATGGGCTGCAGCAAAAAACACGATGATGATCGTCGGGTTTGCCTCGCTCACATCGGGCATTCTTGGCCTGCTCGTCGGTTATGTCGTCATCCGCACGCCGGTGCGTGCCCTGTCCGTCTACCTGCGACAGGTGACGTTCCTGCCCTATCTCGTGCCCGGCATTGCCTTTGCCGCCGCCTATCTGTCGCTCTTCGCCGTTCCGCGCGGGCCGATGCCGGCGCTCTATGGTACGGTGACGATCCTCATCCTGGCGCTGATCGCTGACCAGATGCCCTATGCTTCGCGAGCCGGCATTTCCGCCATGACGCAGCTTGGAAAGGACCCGGAAGAGGCTGCCCAGATCGCCGGTGCAGGCTGGTTCCGCCGCATGACCTCGATCGTCATCCCGATCCAGAAAGGGTCGCTGGTGACCGGGGTTCTCCTGCCCTTCATTTCGGGCATCAAGGGTCTCAGCCTCTTCGTGATCCTCGCCGTGCCGAGCACGGATGTTCTGACCACCTATTCGCTGCGGCTGGTCGACTACCACTACACGCAGGCTGCCAACGCCGTGGTGCTGATCATCGCCGCCATTGCCTATTTCGGCACGCTGTTGGCCCAGAAGCTGACCCGCACAAATCTTGCAGAAGGACTTGGAAGCTGATGCCTACCATCAACCTGCGCGGTGCGCAGAAAAACTACGGCGTGAATTCCGCGAATGCGGTTTCCGATCTCGATCTAGAAATCCGCGACGGCGAGTTCATGTGCCTGCTCGGGCCTTCCGGCTGCGGCAAGACCACCACGCTTCGCATGATAGCTGGCCTCGAAAACCTCTCGGGCGGAGAGATCCGCGTCGGCGACCGGGTGATCGATTCCGTGACCGAAGGCATTTTTGTGCCGCCGGAAAAACGTGAAATGGGCCTTGTTTTCCAGAGCTACGCGCTATGGCCGCATCTGACCATCGAGCGCAATACCGATTTCGGCCTGCGCCTGCGCAAGCTGCCGAAGGCCGAGCGTGAAGCCCGTGTCGAGCGCGTCATGCAGGCGCTCGACATCGCCAAATATCGCGACCGCTATCCGTCGCAGCTTTCCGGTGGTCAGCAGCAGCGTGTGGCGCTTGCCCGCATGCTCGCCGTCAATCCGGGCGTTCTGCTTCTCGATGAGCCGCTCTCCAATCTGGATGCCCGGCTGCGGCTTGAAATGCGCGCCGAGCTGAAGCGGCTGCACAAGGAATTCAAGACGACCATCGTCTTCGTGACGCATGACCAGTGGGAAGCCATGACACTTGCCACCACCATTGCCGTCATGAACGAAGGCACGCTGCAGCAGATGGGCACGCCGAACGATATCTACGACCGTCCGGCCAATCGTTTCGTCGCCGAATTCGTCGGCAGCCCGCCGATCAACATACTGACTTTCGGCCAGCCCGGGGTGTCCGACATAGCGGACAGGGCGGAAGCCTATTTCGCAACCCGTTATCCGCAACTGCGCGGCATTGCCTCGATCGGCATGCGGCCGGAAGCCATGGGCTATGTGATGAAGTCCGAGGATGTGCCGCAAGGCAGCTTCGCCGGCGAGATGACGGTGACCGGCGTGCTGCCGACCGGCGGCAGCTGGATTCTCGAACTCAGAAGCGAGAACCACACGCTGTTCCTGACCACCCACTTCCTGCCGCGTATCGACAGCGGCGACCGCGTGTTCTTTCACGTGCCGCCTGAAGCCCTTCACGCCTTCGATGCCAGGGGGCAGAGGATCACCGAGGCGGACGCCGTTCTGCGCCACAGCACCTACAACTGAAAACGCCGCCGAGACGGCTGAAGGAGAAGCAGGATGAAGCGGACAACAGCGGGCCTGAGCCGGCTCTTATGCGCAACGGCGATTGCCGCAACGCTTGGCGGCGTGGCGAAAGCGGGAGAGCCTTTCGACCTCAATGCCCTGATCGAGGCGGCGAAAAAGGAAAAACCGATCACCGTCTATGACAGCACGGGAAAGATCGTTGAAATGGCGAAGAACTTCGCCGCGAAATACGGTGTCGGCGCTGAGGGCGCAAAGGTGAAGGCCTCCGCCCAGCTGGAGATGATCATCCGCGAGGCGCGCGCCAACAATATTCAGGGTGACGTCTCGATCATCAGCGATGCGCCGGCCGCGATGGCGCAGCTTATTCCGCTCGGTTTTGTCGAAAGCTGGCTGCCGCCGGATATGGCCAGCAATATTCCGCCGGAGTATCAGGACCCGCTGACCGTCGTCACCAGCGCCAATGTCTGGGCTTATAATAGCGAACTCTTCGACAAATGCCCCGTTTCCAACATCTGGGAACTGACCGACCCGAAGTGGAAGGGCAAGGTGGCGATGCAGGATCCGCTCGGCAAGGCATCCTATGTCGACTGGTTCAACCAGATGGCCAGCCACGGCGATGGTGAAGTGAAAGCGGCCTATAAGGCGCTTTACGGCAAGGACCTCGAAACCGGGGAAAAGAGCGCGACGGCAGCCTGGGTGAAGGCGCTTGCCGCCAATGCTCCGCTTCTGACCGACGCCGATGCGGCTGCTGCCGAAGCCGTTGGTGCTCCCGGTCAGAAAGAACCCTTCATGGGCCTCATCAGCTCGGCCAAGTTCCGCGACAATGCCGAGAAGGGCATGAAACTCGGCCTCTGCAAGGAGCTGAAACCCTGGGTCGGCTGGCTCTATCCGGGCGTTGGGCTGATCACCAAGGGCACGAACAGCCCGAATGCGGCGAAGCTTTTCATTCACTACATCATGACCGCCGAAGGCATCGCGCCGCAGGCGATCGACGGCAAAATGTCGACCAACAGGGAGGTAAGTCTGCCCGCTGACGAGCCATCGGGTATTGGCGCCGTCCTCGATAACATCCTGCCCTACAGCATGGCGACCAGTCTTGAAGACTGGGATGCGCGTGAAACCTGGCAGGACTTCTGGCGTGTGAACTACAAAAAATAATGGGGGATCAACTCGTGAGGATCGTGGCTAGGAATAATAATGGCAAAGTGCGCAGGCGGCGGGGGACCGCCTCCGCACTTTGCCTCGGCGTCTCGCTGGCACTTAGCGGGGCCGCGCATGCGCAGGAAGCCTTCAATCTCGATGAGCTCATCGCTGCCGCGAAGAAGGAAAAGCCGATTACGGTTTATGCGGTCACCGGTAAGATCGTGGATACCGCGCAGGCGTTTACGGCCAAGTATGGCGTGCAGGCCAGCGGCAAGAAGGTGAACGAGGCGACGCAGGTCGAGTTGATGATCCGCGAACATCGGGCTGGCAATGTCGTCGGCGATGTCAGCGTGGCCACGGATGTTGCCTCCGCCATGGGCGAGCTTCTGCCGGCAGGTATCGCTACCAGCTGGACGCCGCCTGATATCGAAGGCGATATTCCGCAGAAGCTGCGGGATCCGCTCGTGGTCGTCTCAGACCCACATGTCTGGACCTACAACACCGAGAAATATGACACATGCCCGGTCACCAACATCTGGCAGCTGACGGAGCCGCGTTGGAAGGGCAAGCTTGCCATGCTCGATCTGTTCGACAAACCGCTTTATGCCGACTGGTTCAACCAGATCGAAACCCACCACGATGCCGATGTCGCCAAAGCCTACGAGGACCTCTACGGCAAGAAGCTGGAAACGGGCGAAAAAAGCGCAACGGCTGCCTGGGTGAAAGCCTTTGCCGAAAATGCGCCGCTCTTAACGGATTCCGGTTCGGTGGCGGACGCTGCCGGTGCTCCGGGACAGACCGATCCCTTCTTCGTCATCACCTCGGTCGCGAAGTATCGTGACAATGAAGCCAAGGGGCTGAAGCTCGGTCTTTGCAGCGGTGTAAAGCCATTTTCCGGATTCCTCTATCCCGGTTTCGGCCTGATTGCCGGGCAAACGAAAAGCCCGAATGCCGCGAAACTCTTCCTGCATTATCTGATGACGGAAGACGGCATCGCGCCTCAGACCGCTGACGGCAAGCTTTCCGGCAACATGAAAATCGCCCTGCCGGCGGATGAGCCTTCGAGGGTCGCCGATCATCTCGATGAGCTGATGGCTTTCGACGCCGCAACGGCGGCCGACGATCTCGACAAGCGCGAAGGCTGGCAGGATTTCTGGCGTGTGAATTACAAAAAATAAACGGAAGGCGGGGTGCAAACCCGCCTGTCTTTCCTTGGGAGGGGAAACGATGCGAAAAATGAAACTGAGGGCTGCCTCGGCCATGGCCGCAGGTGCAATGATTATAGGCGCTTCTGCTCTGGCCACCGCGACTGAAGAACCATTCGATCTCGACGCCGTCCTCGCGGCGGCAAAGCAGGAGAAGCCGATCAACATCTATGACAGCACCGGCAAGATCGTTGAGATGGCGGATAAATTCAGCGCCAAATACGGGCTGAAGGCGACGGGCGTAAAGGTTTCCGCCAATAGCCAGCTGGAGATGATCATCCGCGAAAGCCAGTCGAACAATGTCCAGGGGGATGTGGTGTTGATTACCGATGCGCCCTCTGCACTTGCCCAGCTTCTGCCGGCGGGTTTTGTGGAAAATTACCTGCCGGGCGACATGAACTCGAAAATTCCGGCGCAGTTTCAAAACCCACTGGCCATTTCCACCAACGCCAACGTCTGGGCGTATAATACCGAAGCCTATGACAAATGCCCCGTGACGAATATCTGGGAACTGACCGAGCCGAAATGGAAAGGCAAGGTCGCCATGGTCGATCCGCTCAGCAAGAGCACCTATACCGACTGGTTCAACCAGCTTGAAGCCCACGGTAATGAAAAGATAGCGGCGGCCTATAAGGCTCATTTCGGCAGGGAGACGGAGGAAAAGAGTGCGGCAGCTGCGTGGATAAAGGCGCTGGCTGCGAATGGCCCGCTCGCCACCGACGGCGACGACCCGGTTGCGGAAGCGGTCGGCGCGCCCGGCCAGAACCAGCCCTTCTTCGGCCTGCTAAGTTCAGCCAAATTTCGCGACAATGCCGACAAGGGCTACAAGCTCGGCCTCTGCACCGACCTCGATCCCTGGGTCGGCTGGACCTATATCAAGCTCGGCCTGATGGCCTCCAAGACCAAAAGCCCGAACACGGCCAAGCTCTTTATCCACTATATCCTGACGGAAGAGGGCATCGCCCCGCAGATGAAGGACGGTAAGCTGCCGACCAATACCGACATCAAGATGCCGGATGATGAGCCTTCGGGGCTGATGAAGGTTGCCGATCGGTTGATGGGATACAATTCTGCTACGGGTCTCGATGATTTCGATCGGCGCGAGGAGTGGCAGGATTTCTGGCGCGTCAACTACACGAAGTAATCCCGGCTGGCGCGGTCCTGGCCGCGCCGCCTCCTCCTTTTTGCGAATGAACGGAATGGACATGCCGATGCAGACCTCATTGAGCGAACGAAATCCTGGAGATGAGGGCGCTTTTTCCCGCTCCGTGCGGTTGATGAAAATCGCCGAAACAGCGGCGCGTGCCGTGCGCGATCCCCTGCTTGCGGCATTCCGATCGGATATGACGGTGGACTACAAGGTCGATCTCCACGACATCGTGACTATCCACGACAAGCGCGCCGAGGCCGCCATTCGCACCATCATTCTCGAACGGGAACCCAACTCGGCCATCATGGGTGAGGAGGGCGGCCAGATCGGTAGCGGTGAGGTGCAATGGTATGTCGACCCCATCGACGGCACGGCAAATTTCGCCCGCGGCCTTGCCTTCTGGTGCGTGTCCATTGCCGCCGTTATCGACGGGAAGGTTGTTGCCGGCGTGGTTTATGACCCTGTCGCGGAGCAGATGTTTTCGGCCGATGTCCAGGCGTCTTATGTGAACGGCGAAAGGCTGCGTTCGCGTAGCGTCTCGGACGAGACACGGGCGACGCTCATCACCGGCTATCCCGTCTCGCGCGATTTCCGGCTGGATGGGCGGGAAGCGGCGCTGGCCAATTTCGGTACTCTTACTGAGACCTTTTCTACATTGCGCCGGCCCGGCAGCGCTGCGCTCAGCATTGCTCACGTCGCGGCGGGCTGGACGGATGCGGCCGCTGGTTTCGGCGTCAACGCCTGGGATGTGGCAGCCGCCATCCTCATTCTCAAAAATGCCGGCGGCGCCTATGAACCTCTCACTCTTGGAAAGGTGGCGGAAGGCGCCGCCGAATTCCTTTGTCCGGGTTATATAGCCACGGGTGAGGGGGCCAACTATCCGACATTGCAGCGGGTGGCACGAGCCATATCCGCAAGCCGCAGCGCCAAGACGTCGGTGCAACACGGGCCAACCGCCGCAGAAACTGAAAAAGCAAAGATATGACGGCTGCCGTACCGGTGCCGGGGAGACATGACATGCCGCAACCGCAACAGACCATAGCCCGAGAGCAGGAAAGCGGCGAACTGCCGAAGCTCAGCCGCATCTATGAACGGCATCCGCTTTATGGTGTCGATCTCTTCATTTCGGGCAAAGAGGGTGCGAGCGATCTCAATCTTCTGCGTCTGAACGGCATTACCACCGTCGTCAATTGTGCCGTCAATCTGGACTTCAATTTCGTGGAGCAGTCCGATGTGGTTTCAGATCATGAAGGCAGCGTCTATGGGCCGGGCGAAATCCGATATTACAAGATCGGTCTGATCGACGGGGCCGGAAATCCTGATACCCAAATGGTGGCAGCCCATTATATTCTGCGGGCGGCGCTGGAGCAGATTCTGCCGGAAAAACCATCTTATCCCCGACGGGAGCGCGGCAATGTACTCATCAATTGCCGGGGGGGTCGTTCCCGCTCTGTCGCCGTCGTCGCGCTCTTCCTCCATCTCACACTGCCAGCGGAGTTTCCGACCCTGGACGACGCGATCAGCTTCGTTCGTCTGAAACGAGAACTGCCGGAAAATGAGTGGTATAAGGCTCCGAAACCCGTCCTGGCCGAAGCCGCCCGCCGGGCTGCCGGCTGGATCGCGATGATCGACGCGGCCCACTGAAGAAGGCGCTCATTCGGGCCGCGCTTCCATTCCGCACAGGTATCTCGTTTCTTGTCGATCTGCAAAAAAAGAAGGGTCGCTGAGCGACCCTTTAGTCGGGGATGGGAAAGAAGTATCAGGCAAGTCCGCCGATATGGAACGTCTTTATTTCCAGATATTCTTCGATGCCGACCTGCGCGCCTTCGCGGCCAAGGCCGGATTGCTTGACCCCGCCAAAAGGCGCGACCTCGGTGGAAATCGCGCCGGTGTTGAGGCCCACCATTCCGAATTCCAGCGCTTCACCCACGCGCCAGGCGCGTCTGAGGCTTTCAGTGTAGAAGTAGGCCGCAAGCCCAAACGGGGTGCCGTTGGCGATGGCGATCGCCTCTTCTTCCGTCTCAAAACGGAAGAGGGGAGCGACCGGGCCGAAGGTCTCTTCGCTTGCCAGACGCATGCCGGTCGTTGCGCCGGTCAGCACAATGGGGGCGGTGTATTGCGGACCTTCCGGTAGAGGGCGGGGTCTGGTGATGATCTTCGCACCTTTGACCACGGCATCTTCCACATGGGCGCGGATCTTCGTTATGGCCGGCTCATTGATCATTGGGCCGATGGACACACCGGCCTCCGTGCCGGGACCGACCCGCATGGCATCAACGCGATCCGCCAGTTTTTTTGCAAAGGCGTCATAAACGCCTGCCTGAACGAGAATGCGGTTGGCGCAGACGCAGGTCTGCCCACCATTGCGGAACTTCGAAACGAGCGCGCCTTCCACGGCCAGATCGAGATCGGCATCGTCGAAAACGATGAAGGGCGCGTTGCCGCCCAGTTCCAGCGAGAGCCGCTTTACACTGTCGGCAGCGCCTCGCATCAGGAGTGAGCCAACGCGGGTTGAGCCCGTGAAGGAAATTTTCCGCACCGTCTCATTCGCCATGATTTCGTTGCCGATATCGGTCGGCATGCCGGTCACGATGTTGATGACACCAGCGGGAATACCGGCCCGTTCGGCGAGAACACCGAGCGCCAGTGCCGAATAGGGCGTGAATTCGGAAGGCTTGATGACGACGGTGCAGCCGGCGGCAAGCGCGGGTGCCACCTTGCGCGTGATCATCGCGTTCGGGAAGTTCCATGGGGTGACGATGCCGCAGACGCCGACCGGTTCTTTCAGCACCACGATGCGCCGGTCCGGTGTCGGTGAAGGGATGGTGCTGCCGCCAATACGGCGAGCTTCTTCCGCGAACCATTTGACGAAGGATGCGCCATAGCGGATTTCTCCCTTCGCCTCCTCAAGCGGCTTGCCCTGTTCCGTGGTCAGGATCAGCGCAAGATCGTCCATATGCTCGATCATCAGGGCGAACCATTTTTCGAGAAGGGCCGCCCGCTCGGCATGGGTCTTTTTTCTCCAGGGGCCGAAGGCCGCATCGGCGGCCTCCACCGCCGCCCGGGTTTCCCCTCCGCCCATATCCGGCACGCTGCCGATGACTGCCTGCGTTGCCGGGTCGATCACGTCGACCGCCTTGCCCGATGCCGCTGCCTTCCATGCGCCGCCGATCAGGCCGGCCTGGCGAAAGAGATCCCTATCCTTCAAACCTTGCATCATCTGTCTCCGAAATCAGTCGAGCGCTGCGAGAACTGCAGCCGTTATGGCGTCCGTCTCATCCCTGCCCGGCACGGTGCCGATACCCCGGCCGGTCGTCGTTTCCAGTGCGGCCATAATCCGAGCCGCGGCATTCTTTTCCCCGAGATGCTCGAGCATCATCGCCCCCGACCAGATGGCGGCGATTGGGTTCGCGATGCCGAGATGGGCGATGTCAGGCGCTGAACCGTGCACCGGCTCGAACATGGAGGGCGCGCTGCGGTCGGGATTGATATTGGCGGAGGCGGCAAATCCGAGACCGCCCTGAATGGCCGCGCCCAGGTCGGTCAGAATATCGCCGAAAAGATTGGAGGCGACGACGACATCGAGGCTTTCCGGCGCCATCACCATGCGCGCCGCCATGGCGTCGATGTGGTAGCTGGAAACCTCGACACCGGGATATTCGGCGGCAAGCCTGTGCGTTACCTCATCCCAGAACACCATCGAATATTTCTGGGCATTCGACTTGGTGATGGAGGCCAGCTTGCCGCGACGTTTCTGCGCCTGTTCGAAGCCGAAACGCAGGATGCGCTCCACGCCCGTCCGGGTGAAGATCGAGGTTTCCACGGCCACCTCATCGTCCGTGCCCTGATGCACCCGTCCACCGGCGCCGGAATATTCGCCCTCGGTATTTTCGCGAATGCAGAGGATATCGAATCCATCGGCTTTCAACGGACCTTCGACACCGGGAAGCAATCGGTGCGGTCGGATATTGGCATATTGCACGAAGGCCTTGCGGATCGGCAGCAGCAGGCCGTGCAAAGATACCGAATCCGGAACTTCGGCCGGCCAGCCTACCGCCCCGAGGAGTATGGCGTCGAAACCGCGCAGGGTCTCAATACCGTCCTTGGGCATCATCGCGCCGGTTTCCTGATAGAAGGCGCAGGACCAGGGGAACTCCGTTCCTTCAAGCGCAAAACCGGAGGTTCTGGCGGCGGCGTTGAGTACCTGCCATGCGGCATGAGTGACGCTCTTGCCGATGCCGTCGCCGGGAATGAGTGCGATGCGATGCGTTTTCAAGAAATTTCCCCTGTCACAGTCCAATCAGGACGCTCTTGCTCTTGCGGTTGGCGAGATAGGCTTCCCGTCCGAGATCCTTGCCGATGCCGGAGCGTTTGTAGCCGCCGGTAGGCAGAATGTGGTCGCGCGAGCGGCCGTAACGGTTGACCCAGATCGTACCCGCCTGGATGGCGCGGGACAGGCGCATGACGCGTGAGACGTCACGGCTGAAAAGACCCGCCGCCAGACCGTAGGTCGGATGATCGGAAAGCGAAAGAGCCTCTTCTTCCGTGCGGAAGGTCTGCAGCGTCAGCACCGGCCCGAAGATTTCCTCGGTCACGGCGGGGGAGGTCTGGTCGACGTTTGCGATCAGTGTCGGCTGGTAGAAATAGCCGGGGCCGTCCATGATCGCGCCACCGGTAAGGCATTCGCCGCCATGGGAGACCGCCGCCTGCACGATACCGTCGATGCGCTTGCGCTGCACCTCGGAGATAATAGGCGAATATTGCGTTGCCTCGTCCCAGGTGGGCCCGGGCTTCACCGCCTTCATGCGGGCGATGATCGCGGCGGAGAGGGCATCTGCCGCACTGTCCTCCACGAGGATGCGCGAGCCGGCCACACAGGCCTGCCCGGCATTGGAGAGAATATTGGCGGCGATGGCCGTCGCCGCCTTTTCGATATCCGCATCGGCGAAGACAATCTGTGGGCTCTTGCCACCAAGTTCCAGCGTCATGGGCTTGATCCCTGTACGGGCGATATTGGCCATGATGGCGGCTCCCGCGGCGGTGGAGCCGGTGAAGCTCACCTTGGAAATCTCGGGATGGCCGGTGATGGCGTTGCCCGTGACGGGACCGTCGCCCAGCACGATGTTGATGAGGCCGGCGGGTAACCCGGCCTTGATCGCCAGCTGCGCCATGAAAATACTGGAGAAGGGCGTCATCTCCGAAGGTTTCAGCACCACGGCATTGCCTGCCGCAAGCGCCGGGCCAAGCTTCCAGCCAGCCATGGAGACCGGAAAATTCCACGGTGTAATCGCACCCACCACGCCATATGGCTCCGTCATGATCATGCCGAGGCTCGTGTCGTCGGTCGGCACCAGATCGCCGCCTTCCTTGTCGGCGAATTCGGCGAAGAAGCGGATTTGCTCGGCGGTCACGGCGATATCGCCGGCGATCAGTTGGCCGACCGGCCGGGTCGAGGACAGCGCCTCGATCTTTGCCAGCGTCTCGGCTTCCTGCTCTATCAGGTCAGCCCAGCGTTGCAGGACCCGGGTGCGCTCGCGCGGGCGCACCCCGCCCCAGTTGCTGCTTTTCAGTGCGGCCTTGGCCGTTTGCACCGCTTCATCCACCAGGGCTGCATCCGCCTTCGGGCACCCGGCATATGGGGCCCCGTCCGATGGGCGGTGCATGTCGATACCGTTTTCAGCGGTGACGAGCCTGCTGCCGATGAAGTGGCCGATTGGCAGGGACAGGCTGTCTGGATCGAAGCTGAGCGTCATGGGAAATCCCCTTTGAATATGCCCTCAAAGCTAATTCCTGTCGGCAAGCGAAATCGACCGACTGCAGCCGTGGCAGTGAACGAAAATCCCGTTTTACCGTTGCCAGACAGCGCAATCTTTGGTGCGTGCTGCCCGTGGTCTCTCGCCGGTTCCCGTTGTCGCGGGCAACCTGGAAAACCGGCGAGATACGCCTCATCCGTTCACTGTGACGTAGATTTTGCGCACCGTCTCAATGGTCTTCCAGACGCCGACGAAACCGGGTTTCATTACGAAACTGTCGCCCGCCGTATAACGTTGCGGTTCGCCGCCATCAGGGGTGATTTCGATGACGCCGGCCAGAATATGGCAGAACTCGAAGGTCTCACCTTTGATGGAACGGCTTTCCCCCGGTGTCGCCTCCCAAATGCCTGTCTTCACGGTTCCGTCGCGAGCTTCGTCAAGCGCCCAGGTCTTGAACGACGGGTCGCCTGCAATGAGGCGTTCTGGCAGCGCCTTGGAGGCCTTGGGCTCGAAATCGGGGTTGGTATCGATGGGCTTGAGAAGCGGCATGGATTTTCCTTTCTGAAACAGGCGTGATGATCAATATCCGCGGCGGCGGTCGACAAGGCCGAGCGGTTGAAGACCGGACTCGTGACGTTTGATGTTTTCGACAACGGTGCGTGCCGCGGAATGGGGCTGAGTGACGCTGGCGATATGCGGCGTCAGGAGAATTTTGGGGTGGGTCCAGAAAGGATGGTCTTCGGGCAACGGTTCGGGATCCGTAACGTCGACCACTGCACCCGAGAGCCGGCCTTTATCGAGCGCATCGAGGAGTGCGCCGTGATCGAGCTGTCTGCCACGTCCGGCGTGAAGAAGTCCCGCGCCATCGGGTAAAAGGCTCAGGCGCTGGGCGTTGAGAAGTCCGGTGGTCTCGTCCGTCAGCGGCAGCAGGCAGATGAGGATGTCGCTGGTGGAGAGCATGGCTTTCAGCCCGTCATCGCCATGGTGACAGGTGACGCCATCGATCTCGCGCGGCGACCGGCTCCAGCCGGCGAGCGGAAAGCCGAAAGTTCTTAACCGCTCCAGCGCTGCGACGCCCAGCATGCCGAGGCCAAGAACGCCAATCCGGCAGTCTTCTGCCTGCCGTTGCGGCAGCGCCTTCCACAACTGCTGCCGCTGCTGTTTCAGATAGGCGGGGAGATTGCGGTGAAGGGCGAGCACGCCGAGGCAGATATATTCCTGCATCATGCGGATGATCCCCT
Organism: Agrobacterium sp. 33MFTa1.1; assembly: GCF_004328495.1. Taxonomy (NCBI): domain Bacteria; kingdom Pseudomonadati; phylum Pseudomonadota; class Alphaproteobacteria; order Hyphomicrobiales; family Rhizobiaceae; genus Agrobacterium; species Agrobacterium sp. 33MFTa1.1. The sequence goes on from NZ_CP036359.1 coordinate 1,490,670, forward strand.
CATCCACCATGCGTACGACTTTCACCGTCTGCGGGACCGTATCGATGTGAAACTGGTCCACACCGGCCCCGATCGAAAAGAGGATTTCGAGGTTACGATAACGCGCTATATCCTCCGGCACCGTCCAGGTGATGAGGTAACGGACTGCATCGGGATCGACCTTGGAGGTATCCATTGCGAAGGGCAGATCCGGCAATTCGTCAGCCAGGGCCTGCCGGAAGATTTCGCCGCGTCTGGCGTCGGAGTTAAAGAGAAATGTCATCTGATCCGTGGTTTCGAGGGTTCAAGCCGTGCAGCGCCGGCCGAGCATTTCCAGCATCGACTGGCAGGCGGAAAGTTCGCCCGCTGTTATGAATTCGTCCGGTTTATGGGCGCGGCCGATATCGCCGGGGCCGCAGATGATGGCGTCGATGCCCGCAGCCTGAAAGAGCCCGGCCTCCGTGCCATAGCTGACGGCCGCGAGACCGGGAGTGCCGGTCAGTTCCTCCAAAAGCGAGGCGAGCGGGGCCTCGGGGGAAAGCGACAGCGCCGGATAGGCGCTCATCGGCAGCCATTCGATATCGACACCTGTCGCGGTGAGCGCCTCCACGCGACGTCGTACCGGCTCCAGCAGGTCGATTGGCGAGACACCTGAAATAGCCCTTGCCTCCAGTTCGATGGCGCAATGATCGGGAATGATGTTGATCGCCTGTCCGCCGTTGACGGTACCGATCTGCAGGGACGAGTAGGGCGGCTCGAAGGTCTTCTCTAAAGGACCCCGGGTCAACGCGTCTGCCGCCTCCACCGCCGTCGCGATGATGCCTGCCATCAGATGAATGGCGTTCACTCCCTGATCGGGCCGTGAAGAATGGCCTGACCTGCCACGGATGCTGACCCGCGCCGCGGCTTTTCCCTTGTGGGCACGCACGGAACGCAAATTGCTGGGCTCGCCGATAATGGCGCCCGCCGGTGGCGCGCACAGTTCCGGCAGGCGCGCGATGAGATGGGGAACACCGCGGCAACCTGCCTCCTCGTCGTAGGAAAAGGCGATATGCACGGGGCGCTGAAGCGTCATGCGCGAATAGGCAGGGGCTGCGGCGAGGACGGTTGCCAGAAAACCTTTCATGTCGGTCGTCCCGCGTCCGTAAAGCCTGTCGTTTTCCGTTCTCAGCCGGAAAGGATCGGAAGACCATTCCGGTTCTCCGGCGGGTACCACATCCATGTGCCCGGACAGAATGTAACCGGCCCGATCGGCTGGTCCGAAGGTGGCGAAGAGATTGGCGCGGTCTCCCTCCGGCCCCGGAATCACGGATACTCTTGCGCCATGGCTTTCCAAATATTCGGCAATCCATCCGGCAATGCCGCCATTGGCCGTTCCCACCACTGACGGAAAGGCGACGAGACGCTCAAGGATTTCGATTGCGTTCATGGTCGTCCCCGTTGGCCCGTTATGATGGCCGCATTGCTCATTGCAAAAGCTTAGAACGGCCGAAGGCGTTTATCTGCTGAAAAGCGAGGTATTTCGGTAGATTGTTGTGTCCTTCCAGTGCTTTCAGAAAATTCGTGCTGGCATGGCTCGTTATCCTCGGACGTCATGGCTTGGACGCCGGGAACGCTGGTTCCCCGCGCTGGAGGGAGTGAGAGCCGTTTGCGATGGAGCTGCTCAAAGTCGATAGTTTCGAGTTGCGGACCGTGGATATTGCCGATGTGGAGGCAGATCGTCTGCACGCCCTCTCCATGGCGGTCGGATGGCGCTATCACGCCAATGAATGGTGTTTCCTGAGGCAATGCGGTGTCGGTCTCGCTGCGCTGGACGAGATCGACCGTGTTGTCGCGACAGCGATGCTCTTTCCCTATGATCAGGGTTTCGCGACGCTCGGCATGGTCATCGTATCGCCACGTCTGCAGGGGCGTGGCGTGGCGCCCTGGCTGGTGCGGCAGCTTCTGGCAAAATACCCGTCAACCGTCTTGCGGCTGAACGCCACGGACGTTTCACGTCGTCTTTTTGCAGGGCTAGGCTTTTCCGGAGATGCGGAAAAGGTGCAGCTGTTCAGGGGCAGGGCGCGCTCCCCCGTGCAGACACCGGGGCTTGGCAGAAAGCAACGGATCGAGCCCCTCTCGGAAGATCATTTGTCAGCGGTCGTGACGATTGACCGGGTGGCTTTGGGCGTATCGAGGCGGGGCGTGCTGCAACGTCTTCTGCGCGACGATAATGGCTATGGCCTTTTCGAGGTCGATCGTCTGGTGGCTTTCGCACTGCGCCGGGCGGCCGGGCGAGGTCACATCGTCGGTCCGGTCGTCGCAGTTGAGGAGAAAGATGCGGTCGCGCTGGTGAGCCGGCATTTTGCCGATCTGGACGATCAGCTCGTCCGTCTGGATGCCGTGCAAGACCAGGGCGTATTGACCGATTTTCTGACTCAATCCGGCCTGGTCGTGATCGAAACTCTTACCACCATGTCGAAACAGGCGCCGCAGCCTGCGGGTTCGGGTCCGGCGAGGATTTTCGCCATTGCGGGTCCATCGCTGTGCTGAAGCGCAGTTTTGAACCGCCTCAATTCGACTGATTATGTGGTGGTCCTGTTTCGGGCGTCGCTCGACGCGATGCGTTCCGCTGCGCTAGAAACATGCTTTGATGATTGACGCACTGCCCCTTGACCCTTATGTGAGAAAGCGACGGTTCCTGCAGCCGAAAGGCGAAGGGATTAATAGGGAACACGGTGCGGGTGATGATTATCGCCCAATGCCGTGGCTGCCCCCGCAACTGTAAGCGGATTGCCGCTCATCCTCGTGACGCAGATGGCGTCATGCCACTGCATTCTCCGGAATGCGGGAAGGCAGATGAAAGGCGCAAATCCGTGAGTCAGGAGACCTGCCGTCAAAATATAAACCATCGTTACGGGCGGGGAAGCCCGGAAGAGGAGATTGTAATGTTATTTCATAACATTTGGTTTGCGTCCTGTTACCGTTCTCCGTACAAGACGTTCCGTGGTTGCTGCGCGCTCTGACGCCGCTGCTCTGGAACAAGCGATTTCATTTCGATTGGAGAACACATGTTTCATTCTGGACGCCTGCCGGTCCGCGCCGGCTTTCTCGCTGCTGCGCTTGCAGTTCTGCCCGGCGCCACCGCCAATGCCGCGGAAACGGTATATCCCTTGACAATCAAAAGCTGCGGTCACGGCATCACTTTCAAGCAGCCGCCCGCCCGCGCCGTCTCCGTCGGCCAGAGCACGACTGAGGTTCTTTATCTGCTCGGGCTGGCCGACAAGGTCGTTGGCACGGCCCTGTGGATCGGCCCGGTCCTTGCGGGCTATGAGGAGGCCAATTCCAGGGTGGAGCGTCTGGCCGACAATGATCCAAGCTTCGAGGCCGTCGTCGGAAAGAGGCCGGACCTCGTCACAACGCAGTTCCAGTGGCAGATCGGCCCCGAGGGCGTTGTCGGTACGCCGGCGCAATTCGCCGAACTCGGCATTCCTGTTTACACCTCGCCGGCAGATTGCGTGGGCAAGGACAATTCCGGGGGCGGCGACGGCGTGCGCAAGACCGGCTTCACAATGGATTTGATCTATCAGGAAATCCGCGACCTCGCGCAGATTTTCAACGTCCAGGATCGCGGCGAAGAAGTGGTCAATGATCTCAAAAAACGGGAAGAGGCTGCCCGCGCAAAGATTGCTTCCGCAAACGGCAAGCTTTCCGCCGTCTTCTGGTTCTCCAGCGCGGAACTGGATATCGATCCCTATGTGGCGGGCCGCAACGGCGCGCCCGGCTACATCATGTCGGCGCTCGGCCTAAAGAATGTGATCGAGAGCGACGAAGAATGGCCAACGGTCGGTTGGGAAACCATCGCCAAGGCCAATCCTTCGGTGATTGTGGCCGGAAAGATGGACCGCCGCCGGTTCCCGGCTGACGACATCGCTGTCAAGCAGAAATTCCTCGCCACCGATCCCGTGGCCAGCATCATGCCAGCTGTCAAGGAAGGTCACGTCTTCGAGATGGATGCCCAGGCGATGAACCCGACCATCCGGACGATCGAAGGCATTGAAACGCTGGCTGAGGCAATTTCGGCTGCCGGTCTCGCCAAGTGAGCGGGTTTTCAATCCATCTCGGCAGAGGAGGGCTGGTTTTTGCCGCGCTCGCCCTGCTGCTCGGCGCGCTGATGGCCGGGGCGGCCATCGGCGAAACCGCCATTCCATTCGATGTGGTGGCGAAAACCATCGCCAACCGGGTGTTTGACGCCGGTTATCCGCTGGAGCCGCTGGATGAGGGAATTGTGTGGAGTTATCGTCTCAGCCGCGCCGTCGTGGCCGCCTGCTGCGGGGCTTCACTGGCGCTTGCCGGCGCGGTTCTGCAATCGCTGCTGCGCAACCCGCTTGCCGACCCCTATATCCTCGGTATTTCCGCGGGCGCCTCCACCGGAGCGGTGGGCGTGGCCCTTCTCGGCTTTGGGGCGGGCTTTCTGACAATGCCGGCGGGGGCACTGATCGGTGCCTTCGTCGCATTCTCGCTTGTCAGTCTTCTGGCGGTGCGTGCAGGGCACGGCAACAGTGCCATCATCTTGGCCGGGGTGGCTGGTTCGCAACTGTTCAATGCCATGACGTCCTTCATCGTCACCAAATCCGCCAATGCCGAACAGGCGCGCGGTATCATGTTCTGGCTGCTGGGGAACCTCTCGGGCGTGCGCTGGCCGGATGTGTGGCTGGCCCTGCCGGTCAGTGTTGCCGGTCTTGCGGTTTGCCTCTGGCACGCCCGGGCGCTTGATGCTTTTGCCTTCGGCGGGCAGGCGGCTGCCTCGCTCGGCATTCCGGTGCGGCGGACGTATGCAGTACTGATCTCGGTTTCGGCGATCATGACGGCGGTGATGGTCTCGCTGGTCGGGTCCATCGGCTTTGTCGGCCTCGTCATTCCCCACGCGGCACGCATCTTCGTCGGCGTCCGCCATGGGCTGCTGCTGCCGGTGACAGCATTGACCGGTGCGGTATTCATGATCATCGCCGATATTCTCTCCCGCGTCGTCATTCCCGGGCAGGTGCTGCCCATCGGTGTCATCACCGCGCTTGTCGGCGCGCCCGCCTTCGCCTTCATCCTCGGACAGAAGAGGGGACGTTCGTGAAGCTATCCGCTCATGACCTGAAATTTCGCGCAGGCAATATCGACATCGTACGCGGTGTCTCGCTCGATGTCGGCTCCGGAGAGTTTCTCGGTATAATCGGCCCGAATGGGTCCGGTAAAAGCACGCTGCTCTCCATGCTGGCCGGCATCCGCAAGCCGCGCCATGGTCACGTCATGCTCGGCGGCGATCCGCTCGCCTCCCTCGGACGGCGTGAACTCGCTCGCCGGCTGGCTTTTGTGGAGCAGCAGGCCGAAACCACCGAGCGCATTACGGCACGACAGGCGGTTGAATTGGGGCGCACGCCCTATCTCGGTCCACTTTCTACGTGGTCTGCGCATGACGACGCGATCGTCGAGGCCGCGCTCGATAATGTCGACATGGCCGACAAGGCGGAGCGCAGCTGGCACCACCTTTCCGGTGGTGAGCGCCAGCGACTGCATATCGCCCGCGCATTGGCGCAGGAGCCCAATATTCTGCTGCTGGACGAGCCGACCAATCACCTCGACATCGGCCACCAGATCGGCTTGCTCGATCTGGTGCGCCGGCAGGGATTGACCGTTGTGGCGGCCCTTCATGATCTCAATCACGCCGCCATGTTCTGCGACCGCATCGCCATTATGCATCGCGGTGAGATGATCGCCATCGGCGCGCCGCGCGAAGTCCTGACGCCGGCAACGATAGCGTCTGTCTTCGGAGTGGAATGCGTTGTGACGGTTGATGGAAGAGGCTTATCGCACATTCGTTTTCTGCCGGCCCACGGACGGGCCGATCATGCAAGAAAGGTCATGGCATGATGAAATTGCTGAGGCTTGCAAGAGTTGCAGGCGTTGCCGTGCTCATGGGGTCGGGTTTATCCGTACATGCCTCGGCAGAAACCTTCGAGGTGAAAATGCTGAACAGGGGCGAGAAGGGCCCAATGGTGTTCGAGCCCGATTTTCTGGAGATCACCGCCGGTGATCGCGTACGCTTCGTGCCAACCCACAAGAGTCACAATGCCGCGACCGTTGAGGGGATGGTTCCTGAAGGTGTGGAAGGTTTCAAAAGCCGGATCAATGATGAATTCGAGACCGCTTTCGACAAGCCGGGTTTCTACGGTATCAAATGTTCACCGCATTATGGCATGGGCATGGTCATGCTGATCAAGGTCGGCGATGCGACCCTGCCGCAGAGCTACCGGACGGTCGATATGCCAGCTCGGGCAAAACCGCGCTTCGAGGAACTTTTCGAGCGCGCGGAAAAATGAGGTGCCGGTCAGTCCGTGCAACAGGGCAGGGAATGATCCGCCCCCCCAGTCACCGTTGCGCATTGGTCATCAGAAGACAGTCTTCTACGGTCAGGGACTTGATGCTCTGGATCTCACAATCTGGCCTGAGGACACAGACGGAGCCTCAGGTTTTGCCTGTGATGTCCGGCTTCACCGCGCAGACTGCATAACGATGCTGCAGCCCCCGGAGTATACCTTTCAGCAGGCTGAAATTTTTCGCCTGGGCGCGGTGAATGGCCTGGAGTTCCTGATCGATTGCAACAGGTTCGAAACCCGTCTGTCGCAGAAGCGCTGCAACTTCGCCGGCTCTCGCACCGTTTGAAAAATAGACACGCGACAGGATGCTGGTGAAGGTATTTTCCGGATCCGCTGGCTTGTGCGGCTGATCCTGTTTGACCAATCCCAAGCCTTCGAGACCTGCCGCAAGTTTCTTTACCAGTTTTTCGCGCCAGCTGGTATTGACGAAATCGCCATCCACGATCAGCAGGCGTCCACCCGGTTTCAGCACTCGGAACCACTCCGCGAAACTTGCCCGTGGATCGACCAGCGTCCAGACCAGATGGCGGGTGATGATGATATCGGCGCTCTCATCCGGCTCCATCGTGTTTTCGGCATCGCCGACGAAGAAACGGATGCTACGCCCACGGCTTTTTGCTTTTTCACGGGCAAGCGCCAGCATTGTTTCGGACCAGTCCATGCCGGTAACCTGAAATCCGAGATCGTCCATGAGGTGAGAGATGACGCCGGTGCCGCTGGCAAGATCGAGCGCGCTGCGCCCCTCACCCGGACCAAGATGTTTCAAGATCAGCGCGTGCCACGCCTCTCGCTCCTCTTCGGAAAAAATTTCATGGCCGGGGGACAGGTCGAAAGTCGCGGCGCGGCCGGACCAGTAGGCTTTGATTTCGTCTCTCAGGCTGTCGTTTTTGCCATATTCTATGGTGTCGATCATTGGTCTTCAGCTCATGTACCGGTCAGTTAAGAATGGCTCTAAAACATAAATGTTGACTAGTACAGTCAGAAAATAATACAGCCGCGCCAGTTAACACTGGAGAGCAATATCCGATGCGCATCTCAGCCAAATCTGCGGCATTTGCCCTTGGCCTTCTCGTATCTGCCGCATGGCCGGCATTGGCCGAAAAGGTCACCGTCAAGGATGTGACCGGCCGGGATGTCGAAGTCAACGTTCCCGTTTCGCACGTCATTCTCGGCGAAGGCCGGCAAATTTACTTCCTGGCGGCGCTCGACAAGGAAAACCCTTTCCAGCACGTGGTGGGCTGGCGTGACGATCTGTCGAAGGCCGATCCGGAAACCTACGACGCCTATCTCGCCAAATACCCCGATATCGCCAAGCTGCCGACTTTCGGCGGCATGAAGGATGGCACCTTCGATGTCGAGCAGGCCGTTGCCCTGAAGCCCGACGTCATTCTGATGAACATCGACGCGAAGACGGCGACCGAAGAGGCAGGTTACATCGAAAAGCTCGCAAAGGTCGGCATTCCGCTGGTCTATGTCGACTTCCGCGAAAAGCCGATGGAAAACACCGAGCCGAGCATGCGTCTGATGGGCAAGCTGATCGGCAAGGAAAAAATCGCGGAAGACTTCATCACGTTCCGGGCGGAATCCATCGCGAAGGTAACGGACACGCTTGAAAAGGCAAATCCGAAGAAACCTGTTGTTTTCATGGAGCGTGCCGGCGGTTACTCCGACGATTGCTGCATGTCTTTCGGCAACGAGAATTTTGGCAAGATGGTGGAGCTGGCGGGCGGCATCAACTTGGCCAAGGATATTATTCCGGGCACCTTCGGCACCGTCAATCCTGAGCAGATCATCGCTTCCAACCCGGAGCAGATCATCATCACCGGCGGCAACTGGAACGGTTATGTTCCCGGCGGCAACTGGGTCGGCGTCGGTTACGGCGCGGATGTGAAGGAGGCCCGTCGCAAGCTGGAAAACCTGACCAAACGCCCGGCTTTCACAGGCGTCCAGGCCGTGAAGGATGGCAATGTCCACGCCATCTGGCACCAGTTCTATAACAATCCCTATCAGTTCGTGGCCATTCAGGAAATCGCCAAGTGGCTGCACCCTGATCTCTTCAAGGATCTCGATCCCGAAGCCACGTTCAAGGAACTTCACGCCCGCTTCCTGCCGCTTGACTACAAGCCCGGCTACTTCGTTTCGCTGAAGGATGCGAAATAAGACAGGGACGGTGAAGGAGGAGCGCCGGTCCACTCGATGGATGAAGCCGCAGCCACGCGGCTTCATCGTTTTGTTTTGAACTTGATGAGGACCTTCTCATGCGGCTCAACGCCCTCAGGCATCTTGCGATGCTGGCCTTCTCCCTTCTCGCCGTCGCGGCTCATGCGGGGGAGATCATCGATGTCACCGGACGCAAGATCGAGCTGGACCTGCCGGCCAAGCGTGTCATCGTTGGCGAGGCGCGCCAGGTTCACGTCATCGCGGCGCTGAAGGGCGACCAGACTTTCGATACTATTGTTGGCTGGCGTGACGACCTGCTCAAGAAGGACCCGGACAGCTACGCCGCCTACGTCGAGCGTTTCCCCGAGATCGAGAAACTGCCGCGCTTCGGTTACGTGCCACAGGGGGATTTCAGCCTCGAGTCGGCCATCACGCTTTCGCCTGATGTCATCACACTCAATCTCGAAGCGGAGAAATCAGCCAAGGAAAGCGGTTTCGAAGAAAAAGCCGAAGCTGCCGGTATCAAGGTCGTCTATCTCGATTTTCGCATCGATCCCGAAAAGAACAGTGAAGCCTCGGTCGAAATCCTCGGCAAACTCTTCGGCGCCGAAGAGCGTGCGGAGGAGTTCATCGCCTATCGCCGTGCCGAAATCGCCCGTGTGACCGACCGGCTCGCCAGCGTCAAGGACTTGAAGCGCCCTAACGTCTTCATTGAGCGTTCGCCCGGCATTTCTGGTGAAAACAACTGCTGCCGCACTTTTGGCCCGGCCAATTTCGGTGCCATGGTCGATCTCGCCGGTGGTCGCAATATTGCGGATGGCATCATCAAGACGACCTTTGGCGACCTCAATCCCGAACAACTCGTCGTTGCCGATCCCGAGCACGTGATTGTCACAGGTTCGAACTGGGCGGCTGAATCCGACATCAATCAGTTCGTTCCCGTAGGACGCGGTGCGGATATGGCTCTTTCCCGTGAGCGACTGGCCAACCTGATGAAGCGCACGCCGTTTCCGGAACTGACGGCCGTCAAGCAAGGCAACGTGCACGCCGTCTGGCACCAGTTCTATGGTGCGCCTTACGAGTTTTTCCCGATCCAGCAATTCGCCAAGTGGTTTCACCCGGACCTCTTCGCCGATCTCGATCCGGAAAAGAATTTCGAGGAGTTTCACCGGAAATTCCTTCCCGTCACCTACAAGCCCGGCTATTTCGCCTCGCTCGAAAAAGGTTTGAACCAATGAGTTCGCTGAATGAAAGCGCCGTTGGCGTCAGCGGGCGCGATCAATATCGCGCCCTTGCCGCGCGCAGGATCGTCATCCTCTTCGGGCTTTTCATCGCCCTGTGTTTCAGCATGGCCGCAGACATGGCGCTCGGTCCGGCTCGCTACACCCTCTCCGAAGTGCTTGCGACCATCGCCGATCCGGCCGCGGTGGGAAACCAGCTGCGTGTGGTCATCTGGGACATCCGCATGCCGATCGCGCTGATGGCGGTCACCGTCGGCGCGTCGCTTTCGGTGGCGGGCGCTCAGATGCAGACCATCCTGTCGAACCCGCTCGCCAGTCCGTTCACGCTCGGTATCTCGGCCGCCGCAAGCTTCGGTGCGGCGCTGGCGCTCGTCGGCGGGGTGGCGATCTTTCCGGGCGCCGTGCACTACATGGTGCCGATCAATGCCTTCATCATGGCAATGGTTGCGGCCCTTTTCATCCATTTCGCGTCGACCCTTCGCGGTGTGACGGTTGAAACGATCGTGCTGCTTGGCATCGCACTGGTCTTTACCTTCAATGCGGCGCTGTCGCTGCTCGAATACCTCGCTTCCGAACAGGCGCTTGCCGCCGTCGTCTTCTGGACCATGGGCAGCCTGACGAAGGCGACCTGGGACAAGGTCTATGTCACCGCCGCCATTCTTCTCGTTACCGTGCCGATGTTCATGCGCAACGCCTGGGCGCTGACGGCGCTCAGGCTTGGCGATGACAAGGCGGCCAGCATGGGCATCAATGTGCGCCGTCTGCGGCTGCAGACGATGCTGACGGTCAGCCTGCTGGCCGCCATTCCGGTTTCTTTCGTCGGAACAATCGGTTTTGTCGGGCTGGTGGGGCCGCACATCGCCCGCATGCTGGTGGGTGAAGATCAGCGCTTCTTCCTGCCGGGTTCGGTGATCTGCGGAGCATTGCTGTTGTCTGCAACCTCGGTCATCAGCAAGATACTCATTCCCGGCGCTGTTCTGCCGATCGGCGTCATCACGGCGCTGGTGGGCGTACCTTTCTTTTTCGCGCTTATTTTCGGTAACAGGAGACGCGCATGGTAGCCCTCGCATTGAAGGATGTTGGCGCCGCCTATGGGCGCACCACGGTTCTCTCCAAGGTGGGCATCGATACGCTCGAAAGCGGTAGCGTGACGGCGGTGATCGGCCCGAATGCCGCCGGCAAGTCGACGCTTTTCAAGCGCATCGCCAGCCTGATCTCCGGTCCGGGGCTGGTGGAACTTTCCGATACCGCCCGTGGAGACCGCGCCATCTGCTACATGCCGCAGGACACCGGTGCAAACGCGGTGCTGACGGTCTATGAATCCGTTCTGCTTTCGGCCAAGCAGGGCGGCGGCTGGCGCGTTCAGGATCATGAGCTGTTCGAGATCGACGCCATTCTCAAGGCGCTGAAAATCCATGACCTTGCCTTCCGCGGGCTTGGCGAATTGTCAGGCGGCCAGCGCCAGCTGGTCTCGCTGGCACAGGCGCTTGCCCGCAAGCCGGAGGTGCTGCTGATGGATGAGCCGACTTCCGCACTCGATCTCCACCGGCAGATCGAGGTTCTGGGCTTCGTCACCGAACTCGCGCAGAAGACAGGCATGATCGTGCTGATTGCGCTGCATGATCTCAACCACGCGCTGCGCTATTGCGAGAAGACGATGGTGATCGCACAGGGCGAAATGGTGGTGAGCGGCAGCACGGAAGCGGTGATAACATCCGACATGCTGCGCGAAATCTATCGCATCGATGCACGTGTCGAACCCTGCTCGCAGGGGAGGCCGATGGTCATCGTCGACGGGGCAATCTGACGATGGAAGAACCCGGCTGCAAAAATTGCCGGGTTCCCTGGTAACTCGGGCCATGGGCCCGCGTCGGCGCACTAATTCTCGATGATGAGGATGGTACGGACAAGCTCGATGTATCCGCCTGGGGCGCAACATCGGTGGACGATTTGTTGTGGTATGATGATAATGGAAATGCCGTTATCCTCTTGGCCAGACACGTCCGTCTCCGTCACGCTGAACGGGGTCGATGTCAATGTACTCGACGCATCGGACTTCATTTTCGCCAGCGCATCGGCGCTTGCCGCGTAAAGGAAAAACCGGCTGTGGGCTTTCAAAACCAGCAGCAGACACCGCCGCAGTCCCTCACTGCGGCGGTCGTTTCGCCCCTCAAGACTACGTTTTTCGGCCTCACGCTCGTCAGCGGTGTCGTCAACATATTGGCGCTGACGTCGCCGCTTTTCATGTTGCAGATCTATGACCGGGTACTGGCAAGCGGCAGTCTGCCGACCCTGGTCGGGCTCGCGCTTCTTGCTCTCGGGCTTTATGGTTTCCAGTGCCTGCTCGATATCATCCGTGCCCGTGTCCTGATCCGTATCGGCGAAGACTTCGACTTGCGCTACTGCCGCAGAGTGCATGACGCCGTGGTGCGCCTGCCGCTCGTCAACCGCATGCCGGGTGACGGCCTTCAGCCGCTGCGTGATCTCGACAATGTACGCGGCTTTTTATCCGGCACGGGTCCGACTGCCTTTTTCGACCTGCCGTGGATGCCGCTTTATCTCGGCATATGTTTCCTGTTCCATTTCTGGATCGGTGTAACGGCGCTTGGCGGCGCTGTGCTGCTGGTCTCGCTCACAATTTTCACCAATATCTTTTCTCAAAAACCAATCCGCGACACCATGGTGGAAAACATGGTCCGCAACCGGCAGCTGGAGGCCTCCCGCCGCAACGCAGAGGTGGTGCAGGCCATGGGGCTTGGTGGCCGGCTCGGTAAACGCTGGCAAAATTCCAACGAGGCCTATCTCGCCGCCAATCGCAGGGCGGGCGATGTGGCAGGCGGCCTCGGCAATATCGCAAAATCGCTTCGGGCCGTTCTACAATCGGCAATTCTTGCTGTCGGCGCTTGGCTCGTCATCGAGCAGGAAGCTTCCGGCGGCGTGATGATCGCCAGTTCGGTCATGATGGGCCGGGCACTGGCGCCTGTCGATCTCGCCATTTCCAACTGGAGGTCCTTCGCGGCCGCCCGGCAGAGCTGGGCACGGCTGAGAGAGCTTTTTTCGCAAATGCCGGCCGATGCCGCTGCCATGGCCCTGCCGAAGCCAGAGAAGGAATTACGGGTCGAGAATGTCACCATCGTTCCGCCGGGCGGAAAAAAGCCCATCGTTGCTGGGCTCGGTTTCGTCGTGACAGCCGGAAACGCGCTCGGCATCATCGGTCCGTCAGGTTCGGGCAAATCGACGCTATCGCGCATTCTCACCGGCGCGTGGATGCCTGCCGCCGGCAAGGTGCGGCTTGATGGCGCAAGCTTCGATCAGTGGGACCGGGAAGCGCTTGGCCGCTACATCGGTTATCTGCCGCAGGGCGTGGAACTTTTTGAAGGCACCATCGGCGAGAATATCGCCCGTTTCGCGGACAACCCAGATCCCGAAGCCATCATCGCTGCAGCTAGGGCTGCCGGCGCACATGAGCTGATCCTGCGTTTCGAAAAGGGGTATGACAGCGATATAGGCGAGGCGGGTTCAGCTCTCTCGGCCGGGCAGCGCCAGCGCATCGGTCTGGCCCGCGCTCTTTATGGCAATCCCTTTATCGTGGTGCTGGATGAACCCAACGCCAATCTTGACGCGGAAGGCGAGGCGGCAGTGGTCCGGTCGATTGCCTCCGTCAAGGCGCGCGGTGGTATTGCCGTTGTCGTCGCCCATCGGCCAAGTGCCATCGGTGCGGTGGATTTCATCCTGATGATGGAAGAGGGAAGGATGAAGGCCTTTGGCCCGCGCGACGAGGTGCTGTCCAAGGTGCTGCGTGTTCCGCAGGGGCAGGGCGGCAAAGGTTTCACCGCATCCGCGCAAACGGTCTCACCGCTGCGCGTCGTGGCCAATACCCAGGCCCGACCCGCCGGGCTGGAAGACGGCCGTGAAGAGAATAGCCGGCAGGAAGAGACGGATGTCAAAGATTGATCAGCGCAGCAGCGTTTCCCGCTCCATCCGCAAGCATCTCTTTGCGGGACTCGCCGCAAGCATTGCGCTTCTGGCCGGTGTCGGCGGCTGGGCCGCGACGACCCGTCTTGCCGGTGCAGTCGTCGCCTCCGGTCATCTGGTTGTGGATTCGTACACGAAAAAGGTCCAGCATCCGAGCGGCGGTGTCGTCGGTGAAATTCTTGTGAATGAGGGCGAGAGGGTGAAGGCCGGCGATGTGGTCATGCGTCTCGATGCGACGCAGACCCGTGCCAATCTCGCCATCGTGACCAAGCGCCTGGACGAACTGACTGCACGGATGGCCCGACTGGAAGCCGAGCGGGACGATTTGCCTGAACTCGCCTTTCCGCGGACTCTGATCGCGCGCATGGATGACCCGAATGTCGCTTCTGCCATGCGCAGTGAAACGAAGCTGTTCGAATTCCGCAAGTCCTATCGAGAGGGCAGGAAAGCGCAGCTATCCGAGCGCATCACCCAGTTCGAACATGAGATCGAAGGTCTGAAGGCGCAGGAAGTGGCCTATGATAACGGGCTTGCGGTGTTGCAGGCTGAAATTGCCTCGCAGAAATCGCTGCGCGAACAGGGCGTCGTCTCCGTGCAGCGGCTGAACAGCCTGCAGACTCAGGCCGCGACATTCGGCGGGGAGCGCGGCGAAAAAATCGCCTATCAGGCACAGACTGCGGGGCGCATCACCGAAACCAAGCTGCAGATCCTTCAGATCGATCAGGAATTGCGGACCGAGGTCGGGAGGGAACTGCGCGAAATACAGGCCCAGATGGGCGAATTCGTCGAGCGCAAGGTTGCCGCCGAAGATCAATTGAAACGCATTGATATCGTCGCGCCGCAATCAGGCACGGTGCATGAAATGGCTGTGCATACGGTGGGGGGCGTCGTAACGCCGGCAGATCCGATCATGCTGATCGTACCTGACGGAGATGACCTTGCACTCGAGGTGCAGATCCTGCCGAAAGACATCGACCAGCTTCAGGTGGGGCAAAAGGCCATGTTGCGCATGACCGCCTTCAATCAGCGTGTCACGCCGGAGCTGGAAGGTCATGTCAGCCGCATTGCGGCGGATATCACGACAGATCAGCGCACCGGGCTCTCCTATTATCTGGCACGGATTTCCGTCCCGGTTACCGAGCGGAAGAAGCTGAACAATGCGCCGCTGGTGCCGGGCATGCCCGCCGAGGCCTTTATCCAGACCAGCGAAAGAACGGCACTGTCCTACATCGCCAAACCGCTGACGGACCAGATCAGCCGCGCCTTCCGGGAGGATTAGGAATTCGAACCCGACCTGAGGGCGTTATCCACCTTCGCCAAAACGGAAGCCGGCGAACCCTCTCGTTTGCGTCGGGATAGCCCAGACGCCGCCCGAAAATGGCGCTTTGTTAAGTCGGTCTTTGGACATGTTGTGGCGGTGTGATGTCAGGAAAAGGATGCTGAAATCAGGCCCTCCGAAGCAGGGCATCGTGGGGTGAGGGACAGGAGCCGCAATCGCGTTCGTCAGCTTGCCGTCGGGCGAGAAAATGTTCAACACGCCAGAGGAAACGCCCGCGCTGTAATAGTTGCCGCTGCTATCGAGACAGCCGCCATCGGGTCTTCCTGTTTCTTCGGTCATCCGGGCCACCTGTACGCCCTCATCGAAGGTGCCGTTCAGGCGGTCGAATTTTCGCCGGCGTATCCATTTCTGGACGGAATCGCTTTGCCACATGATTGATCCGTCGGCAGAAAAAGCGAGGCCGTTCGGGCATGTCAGCCCGGTCTGCATGCGCTCGGCGCTTTTTTCGGTGATCCGCCAAAGCTCGCCATGGGGCTCCATGTCCGAAAGCGGCACATTGTGCATTGTTCCCACCCAGAAAGCGCGGTCGGGGCCGATCCGTCCGTCATTCAGCCGGCAGGGGATGCCTTCGGGTGCCGGAATGGAATGGAGGAGACGCGTTTTGCCGCTTTCCGGATCGAGGATGACGATGTCCATGCCACAAGTGACGATGAGTTCGCCGTTCTGGCAAAGGCCGAGACTTGAAACCGTCCTGGGGAACGGCCATTCTTGATAGACGCCGGACTCAAGACCTGCGCACCGCACGGTCTTTCCGAGAATATCGCACCAGAAAAGCACCTGTCGCCGCTCGTCCCAGACAGGGGATTCCGCCAGTGTACTCATCGTGTCGCACAGAAGTTTCGTTTGCGACATGGCAAGCGCTTGTCCGGGATTTGCCGTATTCATGATGTTCGAACCGTTGAAAAAGATGCCGCAGAATTACTCGAAATAGTCCTGGTGGTTCTCGAAGACTTGCGAAAGAATGCCGAGGACACGTCTCAGATGTTTGCGCAAATTATCGGTAGCGCGGGCTTCGTCTCCTGCCCTGATTGCGTCATATACCGCCTCATGTTCGGAAAGCAGGCGTGCCATATGCGCTTCGTCGGTTATGGCGAGTGCGCGCAGGCGATCCAGCCCCGCCTTCTCGCGGATCAGCAGGGATTCCAGTCTTTCAAGCCCCGTCGCGGCGGCAAGCGCGCTGTGGAATTGGTCGTCATGAACGCGGAAAGCCTTTCTGTCTCCATTGCGCATTGCTGCCCGCTGGCCGTTCAGGGCGTGTTCGATCTCCTGTTCTGCTTCCGCTGTCAGACCTATCTGGCACAGCCTGCAGACTGCCGCCACCTCAAGTGCCTCGCGGATGAATTGCGCGCTGCGGATGTTCTTTTCCGATAATCTCGAAACATAGGTGCCGCGGCTTGGCAGCGTCACGATCAAACCATCGTCGCGCAGACGGCTCAGCGCCTCCCGCACCGGGGTTCGGCTGGAATTGAACGACTGTCCGATTTCGTTTTCCGAGACTGCCTGACCGGGAAAAAGCTCCCGTGAAAGGATTGCGGATTTCAGCGCGGAATAAATCTGGTCCACGACCGGACGGTTGAGGTCCAGTCGCTCCATTGTCGGCACGGTGCCGCCTGTCACGGGAATTTTCGGCATATACCCTCCAGCGTTCTCATAACCGGTATACCGGAACACAAGTCTGTTGACAACCGGCATACCGGTATGCAAATGATTGCGCATTGGGAAGGAGGCTCCCGAAATGCAAAATATCAAGACCTGCGTCATCGTTGGTGCCGGAATGGTAGCGAAGACGCATGTGCTTGCCTGCGCGGCAAGCCCTGAAAAAATTCGCCTGAAAGGCATAGTCGATGGTGGCTCCGGCCGCGCCAAGGCGCTGGCCGCCGAAGCCTCGAAACACACCGGATATGAAGTTGCGGTTTATTCCTCAGTCGAGGAGGCGGCGCGCGATACGGATGTCGATTTCGCCATCATCGCAACACCGCCAAATGCCCGTATTGATATCGTCGGGAAACTGGCGAAGGCGGGCAAGCACATCCTGATGGAGAAGCCCGTCGCTCGCAATACGCAGGAAGCAGACGGTCTCGTTGCCCTTTGTCGCGAGGCAGGTGTTACTCTCGGCATCATCTTCCAGCACCGCATGCGGGCTGCATCGCAAAAAGCCCGTGAGCTCGTTGATGGCGGCACGCTCGGCGCGCTAGGCCTCTGCGAAATCTCCGTGCCCTGGTGGCGGGCGCAATCCTATTACGACGAACCGGGTCGCGGCACGCTGGCGCGCGATGGCGGCGGCGTCCTGATCTCCCAGGCAATTCATACGATCGATCTGGCATTGAGCCTGACGGGGCCAGTGGCCCGTGTTCAGGCCATGGCTGCGACGACGCGGTTCCATCGCATGGAAACCGAAGATTATGTTTCTGCCGGGCTGCGCTTCAAGAATGGTGCCGTTGGCTCGCTCGTTGCAAGTACCGCAAGTTTCCCCGGCGCTGCGGAATCGATCCTGCTGCATTTCGACAATGCCAGCCTTCGGCTTGCTTCGGGTCTGTTGCATCTCGACTGGCGCGATGGCCGGCAGGAGACTTTTGGCGGCGCTGCCGCTGGCACGGGCGGCGGCGCCGACCCCATGGCTTTCACGCATGAATGGCATCAGGGCGTCTTCGATGATTTCGCAGACGCCATCTCTTCAGGACGCCCGCCGGTCGTCACCGGTGAAGCGGCTCTTTTGTCTCACAGATTGATCGACGCGATCATCAACTCGGCCGACACCGGCAAGGAAGTGGAACTGCAGGATGAGTAAAGCAATCAAGTTCGTCGCTCTCGGGATTGAGCACCGGCACATTTTCGGCATGGCCCAGAACCTGCTGGATGCTGGCGCCGAATTTGCCGGCTGGTGGACGGAAGGCGAGCCCGATGTCGTGGAAGGCTTCGTCAAGCGCTTCCCGGATGTGCCGCGCGCAGCATCGAAAGAGGCGCTGCTGGCTGACGGCACCGTCGATCTCGTCGTGATCGCCGATATTCCCTCCAAGCGCGCCGATCTAGCGATCGCAGCGATGGAAGCCGGCAAGGATGTCATGTCGGACAAGCCGGGCTGCACCACCTTCGAACAGCTCGACCGCCTGCGCCAGACAGTCGCAAAGACCAAGCGCATCTGGACCGTGGATTTCTCCGAGCGCTTCGAAGTCCCAAGCGTGACCAAGGCTGCTGAACTCGTTGCGCAGGGCGCCATCGGCCGCGTCATCCAGACTGTCGGCCTTGGCCCGCACCGCCTGAACCGCCAGATTCGCCCGAAGTGGTTCTTCGAGCGCGAAGCCTACGGTGGTATCATCACCGACATTGCCAGCCACCAGATCGACCAGTTCATGTTCTTCACGGGTTCGACCGAGGTTGAGATCGTGTCCGCCACCGTTGCCAATTACGCCAACCCGCACGATCCTGGCCTTCAGGATTTTGGCGAGGTCGTGCTGCGCGGCGACAAGGGCCACGGCTATATCCGCGTCGACTGGTATACACCGGATGCGTTGCCGACCTGGGGTGACGGTCGTCTGACCATTCTCGGCACCGAGGGCTACATCGAGCTGCGTAAATATGTTGACGTCGGCAACACCGAAGGCACCGACCGCCTCGTTCTCGTGAATGGTGACCGCTGCGAGTATATCGATGCTTCCGGTGCTGGCCTGCCCTATTTCGCTCGCATCTGCGACGATATCCGCAACCGCACGGAAACGGCAATGACGCAGGAACACGTCTTCAAGGTCTGCGACCTGTCGCTGCAGGCACAGGCCAAGGCTGAGGGAGCCTCGAAATGATTGGTGTTGCCATCATCGGCGCCGGCATCGGCGCCCAGCATCTGAGCGGCTATCGGGCGCTACCCAATCGCTTCGTCGTCAAGGCGATCTGCGATCTCGATCTGGAGCGCGCCCGCTCCGTCGCCGGCGGTGATACCTCCATTCATCTCACCACCGATCTCGATGAGGTTCTGGCCGATGAGAGCATCCAGCTGATCGACGTCTGCCTGCCGCCGCACCTGCATTTTCCGGTGACGCTGAAGGCGCATGCGGCGGGCAAGGATGTGGTCTGCGAAAAGCCGCTGGTCCGCTCTCTGGAAGAAGCCAATGCGCTGATCGACTCCGTCAAGAAGACCGGTCGCGGCGTGTTTCCCGTGTTCCAGTACCGCTTCGGACACGCCATGCGGCGGATGCGCGCGCTCATCGATGCCGGTCTTGCCGGCAAGGCCTTTGTCGCGAGCTCGGAAGTCCATTGGAACCGTGGTGCCAGCTATTACGACATTCCCTGGCGCGGCACCTGGAAGGGTGAGTGCGGCGGTGCAATCCTTGGTCATGCCATTCATGCCCATGATCTTCTCTGCCACGTCCTCGGTCCGGTCGAGGAAGTTTTCGCCATGGCCGATACGCGGGTCAACAAAATCGAAACCGAAGATTGCGCAGCACTCAGCTTCCGCATGAAAAGCGGTGCGCTCGCAACAAGCTCGGTCACGCTCGGCGCGGCCGAAGACACCTCGCGCCTGCGTTTCTGCTTCGAGGGCTTCACGGCGGAAAGCGGCACCTTGCCGTATCGTCCGGCGGAAGACACCTGGCGTTTCATTGCCCGCGCCCCGACGACGCAGGATCAGATCGACTCTGTTCTGGCAACGGTGGCTGATGGCGAAAACGGCTTTGCCGGTTTTGTCGAAGCTATTGCCGACGCGATGGAAGGACGCGGCGGCAAGGAAGTGACGGTTCATGACGGCTTGCAGTCAATCGAACTCGTGACAGCCATCTACCGATCCGTCCGGGAAGGAAAGCCGGTTCGTCTGTCCGATGCCGCCGAAGGTGAGTGGATCAAGGGCTGGGCTCCGAGCGCATCCGCCAAAGCATAATCATCTAACGGGAGGAAACCAGATGACCAGAAAATACAGCATGGCGCTGGCGCTCGCCATTGGCGCGGCGTCCTTTGCCGGTGCCGCGCAGGCGGCCCAGGAAGTGCGCTTCACCTGCGCTTATGACGGCAACGGCTGCGAAATCCTGAAGGATATTCTCGCACGTTACGAAAAGCAGCATCCTGATGTGAAGATCGTCACCGATGTCGTGCCCTACAAGGCGCTGCTGGAAGGTCTGCCCGTGCAGCTCGCCGGCGGCAGCGGTCCTGACTTCGCAACCGTGACCGATCTTGGCGGTCTCAACCGCTATTATCTCGATCTGACGCCCTATGTGGACGCGAAGTATTGGGAGGACAATTTCTCCAACGTGCTGAAATGGTACCGCAGCGGCCCTGACGACAAGGGCATCTACGGCATGCACACGCAGCTCACCATCACCGGCGCCTTCATCAATCGCACCCTGTTCGATCAGGCAAACGTCGCCGTTCCCGGCAAGGATGCAACGCTGGACGACTGGGCGAAGGCCGCCAATGCCGTTGCGAAGGCAACCGGCACGCCTTACCCGATGGCGATCGACCGTTCCGGCCACCGCATCGCCGGCCCGGCCATCTCTTACGGCGCGAAGATTTTCGACGCTGACGGCAAGCCGATCCTCGTCGATGAAGGCTTCACCACGTTCGTGAAGAAGTTCGTGGAGTGGAACAAGGACGGCACCATGGCGCGTGACGTCTGGGCTGGTCAGGGCGGCAATACCTACCGCGACGCCGCGCAGGAATTCATCAACGGCCAGCTGGTCTATTATTATTCCGGCAGCTGGCAGACAGCGCGCTTCGACAGCCAGGTCGGCGATGCCTTTGACTGGGAAGTCGTGCCGCAGCCCTGCGGTGGCGCAGCCTGCACCGGCATGCCCGGCGGCACCGGCATCGTCGGTTTCAAGCAGACCAAAAACCCGAAGATCGTTGCCGACATCCTGAACTTCCTTGCTCAGGACGAAAACTATCTCGACTTTACGGTGCGCACCCGCAACGTTCCGGCCAACAAGTCGGTGGCTGACAAGGGCGTGACCTATACCGGTGCGACGCCTGCGACGCAGAAGGCCATGAATGCCTGGCTCGACCAGATCCCCGGCCTCAGCCCGATTGCCTACGCCTACCAGGGCTACAAGAACAACCGCGCCATGTTCAACATCTCAGTCCAGCGCATCACGCAGGCTATCGTCGGTGAAAGCACCGTTGATGAGGCCATGGCCCGTGCGAAGACGGACCTTGAGGAAGCGTTGAAACAGGCGAAGTGATCCATCGCCTTCCGGCGCGGTGCATGCCGCGCCGCGCCGGATCGAAGGAGGACCCTCATGTATAAATTTCTTGCGCCCGTCATGGGCATTGTCGAACTGCCCTTTTCCTTCCTGCAGAAGGTTCTTGGCCACAGGCGGATTGCGTGGGTGTTTCTGACGCCCAACCTGATCCTCTTTGCGGTCTTCGCCTTCCTGCCGATCCTGCTGAACATGGCCTATTCCGTGACCGGCAGCGAACACATATTGCTTTCCGAGCGCCCTTCGGTGGGCGGCGAAAACTTTTCGGTCCTTCTCTCCTGTCAGAATTATCTCGATCCCAATTCCTGTGCGCGCGACCTGTTCTGGCGCTCCGTCTGGAACACGCTGTTCTTCGTCGTGCTGCAGGTGGGTTTCATGGTCGGCTTTTCGCTGATCACGGCCATCGTGCTGAACCGCGATATCAGGGCGCGCGGCTTTTTCCGTGCGGTGTTCTTCTTCCCTGTTTTGCTGTCGCCTGTCGTCGTGGCCTTGATCTGGAAGTGGATACTCCAGCGTTTCGGCGTTCTCAATGCGGCGATGGAAGGCCTGGGCCTCGGTTCGGTGGACTGGTTGCTCGAAGCCAATCTTGCCTTCGGTTGGTCGGTCTTCCTGTCGGTCTGGGCGCATATGGGTTTTTACACGCTCATTCTCCTCGCCGGCCTTCAGGCGATCCCGCGCGATGTCTACGAGGCGGCGCAGCTGGACAAGGCAAGCCCATGGCGCATCTTCCGGCGCATCACCCTGCCGCTGCTTGCGCCCACCATGCTCGTCGTTCTCGTCCTGTCGGTCATCAAGGGCGTGCAGACTTTCGATGAAGTCTTTGCCTTTACCGGCGGTGGCCCGGGTTCGGCGACGACCTTCATCATTCAATTCATCTATCAGACCGGCTTTGCCGGGACGCCCCGGAATTTCGGACTTGCGGCTGCCGCTTCGCTGCTGCTCGCCGTGGTGCTCGTGGTGCTGACCGCCCTGCAATTCCGGGCAAACAGGAGCAAGGTCGATGGCTAGGATTGGCGCATTTCTGACCCGTACCCGCGGCCGTAACGGCAAACTGCATTGGACCGATTGGCTGTCCTACGCCTATCTCGGCCTGGCCGTGCTGATGATGTTCGGTCCTGTCGTTTGGCTGGTGCTCTCGTCGTTCAAGACGGAAGCCGATCTCCAGCGCTTTCCGCCACGGCTGCTGCCCTATAGCCAGGAAACCATGGTGGTGGACGGGCAGCCAAATCCGCTGCCGGCCTATGTCGACAAGGATGGCCGCAAGCTCGGCATGATCAGGCGTATCGGCCTCGTGGCGCAGGTGGTTGATCCCGCCAAGCCGGCGGAAGTGCTGAAGATGCAGTTTAACGAGCTGAAGCCGGCTGAAAAGGTGGCGCTCGCGACGGAAAACTACACCGAGCTTTTCCAGCGCTTCAATTTCCCGCTCTATTTCTGGAACTCGACCTTCATCACGGTCACCTCGACCATCATCATGCTGATCGTCAATTCCATGGCGGCCTTCGCGCTCTCGAAATATCAGTTCAAGGGCAGGGGCGCCGTGCTGGCGCTGGTGGTCGGTACGCTTATGATCCCGCAGACCGTCGTGCTTGTGCCGTTGTTTCTCATCACCAGCCAGCTCGGTTTGATCAACAGTCTCTGGGGCGTCATCATTCCCGGTGCGGCGACACCCACGGGCGTCTTCCTGCTGCGGCAATACATGCTGACGATACCGGACGAGATCCTCGATGCGGCGCGCATGGACAAGGCCAGCGAGTGGAAAATCTACTGGCGCATCATCCTGCCGCTCTCGGCACCCGCGCTCGCGGTTCTCGCGATCCTTGCGATCATGTGGCGCTGGAACGACTTCCTCTGGCCGCTGATCGTGCTGACCCGCAACGACAACTTCACCCTGCAGCTGGCACTTAACTCCTTCCAGGGCGAGATGACGACGGAATGGAGCAATCTTCTGGCCATGACGGTGCTGACACTCGCCCCGATCGCGCTGGTCTTCATGTTCCTGCAAAAATATATCGCCACCGGCATTGCGTCCACGGGCGGCAAATAATCCTCAGGGAGGAAATACGACAATGGCAAGTATAGAGCTTCGTCAGGTCAAAAAAACATATGGCGCCCTCGATGTGATCAAAGGCGTTGATCTCGATATCAAGCACGGCGAATTCTGCGTATTCGTCGGCCCTTCCGGCTGTGGCAAGTCCACCCTGCTGCGCATGATCTCGGGCCTGGAAGAGTTGAGCGGCGGCGATATCGTCATCGGCGGTGATGTGGTCAATACGGTGCCCGCTGCGGACCGCGGCCTTGCGATGGTGTTCCAGTCCTACGCGCTTTATCCGCATATGACGGTCCGCGAAAACCTCTCTTTCGGTCTTGAGAATATCGGCACGCCGAAGAAGGAGATCGCCGATAAGATCGCGCAGGTCGCCAAGATGCTGCAGATCGATCAGCTTCTCGAGCGTCGTCCCAAGGATCTCTCAGGTGGGCAGCGCCAGCGTGTCGCCATCGGCCGCGCCGTGGTGCGGGAACCTCGCGTGTTCCTTTTCGACGAGCCCCTTTCCAACCTTGATGCGGAACTGCGCGTCGACATGCGCGGTGAGATTTCCAGTCTGCACCGGCGTCTCGGCAACACCATGATCTATGTCACGCATGATCAAGTGGAAGCCATGACGATGGCCGACAAGATTGCCGTTTTGCGCGCTGGTAAACTCGAACAATTTGGCGTGCCGCTCGACCTTTACAACCGCCCGGCCAATCTCTTCGTGGCAGGCTTTATCGGCTCCCCGAAAATGAACTTTTTCGCAGGCGAAGTGACCTCGGACGCAACGCCCGCGCTCAAGATCGCGACGGGCGAGTTGATCCCGCTGCCACAGACCGGCTTTGCCTATAAGCCCGGCCAGAAGGTGACGCTCGGCATCCGCCCGAACCATGTGGAGCCGGGCGAGGGCGGCGCGTTGACCATGTCGGTGCGCACGGCGGAACAGCTGGGCGGCGAGTCCTATCTCTACGGTAATCTCGGTGACGGCACTCCTGTAACGCTGCATCTTTCCGGCCAGACCTCGACATCGGCGGGAGAAGTCATCCGCCTGTCGGCGCCACTTCAACACGTCCACCTTTTCGACACGACGAGCGGGCTGACGCTCCGGCAGGACTGACAGCCTTAGGCACCACCCGCAACGTAGGACCAATGACATGACCGATAAAAAACTCCGCTCCGACCGCTGGTTCGCTCCCGACGACCTGCGCAGCTTCGGCCACCGCTCGCGCATGATGCAGCTGGGCTATGCGGAGGAGGATTTTATCGGCAAACCCGTCATCGGCATCCTCAACACCTGGTCGGAGCTCAACACCTGTCATTCGCACTTTCCAGAGCGCGTGCAGGATGTGAAACGCGGCGTGTTGCAGGCTGGCGGTTTCCCCGTCGAGATGCCGTCGCTTTCCGTGGATGAGAGCTTCACCAAGCCGACATCGATGCTTTACCGCAACATGCTGGCGATGGAGACGGAAGAAATGATTCGCTCGCATCCGCTGGATGGTGTGGTGCTGATGGGCGGTTGCGACAAGACGACGCCGGGCCTCGTCATGGGTGCGATCTCGGCCGGTGTGCCGATGATCTATCTGCCCGCCGGCCCGATGCTGAGCGGAAATTACGCCGGCAAGGTGCTGGGCTCGGGTTCGGACGCCTGGAAATATTGGGATGAGCGCCGCGCAGGCAATGTTACGGACGAGGAATGGCGTGGCGTGCAGGGCGGCATCGCCCGTTCTGCCGGTGTGTGCATGACGATGGGCACGGCCTCGACCATGACGGCCATTGCCGACGCGCTCGGCATCACCCTGCCGGGGGCCTCCTCCATTCCGGCAGTCGATTCCGAACATCAGCGCATGTCCGCAGCCTGTGGCCGCCGCATTGTCGAGATGGTTTCGGAAGATCTGACCCCTAACCTTATTCTGACGGCGGCAGCGTTCCGCAATGCCGCCATCGTCGCCATGGCGACGGGTTGTTCCACCAATGCCGTCGTCCACCTCATCGCCATGGCGCGCCGCGCCGGCGTGCCGATGACGCTGGATGAGCTGGACGAACTTGGCCGCGTTACACCGCTCATCGCCAATGTCCGCCCCTCCGGCAAGAACTATCTGATGCAGGACTTCTTTTACGCCGGTGGCCTGAGAGCGCTGATGAAGCAGCTGGAAAGTCGTCTCGACTGTTCCGTGCTGACCGTGACCGGCCGCAGCATGGGCGAAAACCTCGAGGGTGCAAAGGTCTACAACGACGACGTCATCCGCTCGCTGGACAATCCTGTCTATGCGGAAGGCTCGCTTGCGGTGCTGCGCGGCAATCTCTGCCCTGACGGTGCCGTCATAAAGCCCGCCGCCTGCGACCCCAAACTCCATATACATCAGGGTCCGGCGCTGGTGTTTGACAGCTACCCGGAAATGAAAGCCGCCATCGACGATGAAAATCTCGATGTGACGCCCGATCATGTGCTGGTGCTGCGCAATGCCGGTCCGCTCGGCGGTCCCGGCTTCCCGGAATGGGGCATGTTGCCCATTCCAAAGGCGCTCATCAAAAAAGGCCACCGCGATATGCTGCGCATCTCAGACGCCCGCATGTCCGGCACGTCCTACGGTGCCTGCGTACTGCATGTCGCACCGGAAAGCTTCGTTGGCGGTCCCTTGGCGCTCCTGAAAACGGGCGATATCGTCCGCCTCGACCTGCCGCAGCGTCGTCTCGACATGCTGGTCAGCGAAGAGGAAATCGCTCAGCGCCGGGCGGCATGGCAAGCGCCTGCGCCGCGTTATGAACGTGGGTACGGCTATCTCTTTTCCAAGCACGTGACGCAGGCCGACCAGGGTTGCGACTTTGACTTCCTGCAGACGGATTTCGGCCGTTCCGCCGGCGAGCCCGATATTTTCTAAGAGGCCCATCATGTTGAAGCGATTGCTCATCACCGGTGCCGGCGGCAAGCTGGGCAGCATGTTACGCGGGCGGCTTGGCCATGTTGCCGAAACCATCCGTCTTTCTGATGTGGTTGATCTCGGTTCGCCAGCGCCTCATGAAGAGTTCGTCCGCTGCGCGCTGGAGGACGAGCAGGCAGTTTACGATCTGGTCAAGGATTGCGACGGTATCGTCCATCTCGGCGGCATTTCCGTCGAGAGGGCTTTTGACCCGATCGAGGCTGCCAATCTGCGTGGTGTTTACAATCTTTACGAGGCGGCCAGAGCACACGGCAATCCCCGCATCCTTTTCGCCTCCAGCAACCACACGATCGGTTATTACCCGCAGGGGCAGCAACTTAGCCCTGAGGCGCCTTTTCTGCCTGATGGCCTCTATGGGGTTTCGAAGATTTTCGGCGAGGCCATGGCAAGCCTCTACCATTCCAAATTCGGACAGGAGACGGCTATCGTGCGTATCGGCTCCTGTGACGAGAAACCCACGAACTGGCGCATGTTGTCGACCTGGCTCAGCTACGGTGACTTCGTCTCTCTCATAGAGGCGACCTTCCGCGTGCCAAAACTCGGCTGTCCGGTTATCTGGGGCGTTTCGGCCAATGACGACAGCTGGTGGGATAATTCCCATGTCGATTTTCTCGGCTGGCAGCGGCGCGACAATGCCGCGCGCTACCGGGCTGAAATCGAGCGCGACGTCCCGCGCCCCGGCCCCGAGGCAGCGATCGCAAAATATCAGGGCGGCATTTTTATCGATGAGCCCATTCACAGGACTTGAAATACATCCATCCGGCCATTGCGAGGAAACAGACATGAACAATGAAACGCGCGAAAAACTGATGACGATTTCCGTCGCCACGCTAGCGACAGCGCTTTACAAGCGCGGCTTGCGAAACCAGGTCATTCAGGGCGTTCGCCCGCTGGGCTACAAGGGCAAGAACATGGTGGGCCCGGCCTTTACCCTGCGCTACATGCCGGCCCGCGAGGATCGCAACCAGCTCGTAGAATTCCGCAATCCCGCCCATCCGCAGCGTGTTGCCATCGAAACCTGCCCGCCGGGCCACGTGCTTGTCATGGACAGCCGCAAGGACGCCTCTGCCGCCTCGGCCGGCGATATTCTGGTGACGCGTCTGATGGTTCGCGGTGGTGCGGGCATCGTTTCCGATGGCGGTTTCCGGGATGCGGCCACCATTGCCGAACTGGACATTCCGGCCTACCACACCCGCCCTTCGAGCCCCACCAATCTGACCAAACACGAGGCCATCGAGATCAACGGCCCCATCGGCTGCGGCGATGCACCGGTGTTTCCCGGAGACATCATTGTGGGTGATGCCGATTGCGTCATCGTCATCCCCGCCGGCATTGCCGATGAAGTGGCGACGGAAGCGGTTGAAATGACAGCCTATGAGGATTTCGTGGTAGAGCAGGTCAAGGCCGGCCAGACGATCATCGGCCTTTACCCCTGCACCAAGGAAGAGCACCAGACGGCCTTTGCCGAATGGCGCAAGAAGAATAACCGCTGAGCCTCATAACCAGCCCAGTGCTTTCGCCGCGCGGATCGCCTCCGCGCGGCGTTTGCAATCCAGCTTGCGGAACAGGTTGCCAAGGTGAAACTTTACCGTCACTTCCGAGATGTTGAGCGTCTGAGCAATCTTCTTGTTCGACATGCCGCTGGCCAATAGTTGCAGCATCTGTGCTTCCCGTTGAGAAAGGCCGCCGTGCAGCGCCCGAGCCTGCGGTGAGTTCACCGAGGCGGCGAAAATAGACAGCGCGGTGCGGACATCGGATGAGGTTTCGATGAAACTGCGGATGCGGCGATTGTTGAGAAGCGGCGAAAGGAAGACGCGCTCTTCCGACAGCACACCGTTGCAGCCAAGGCGGGTCGCCGATTCAAGCGCGGTGAGTATATGCGCGCGGGCGGCGGCGTTGTCACGGCGCTGGTGCGCGGCATAGCTCTGCCAGATTCTCAATGCGACCTTCTCGCGATTGGTGACCTTTGGATTGGCGATCATCGCATCGATTTGCCGGGAGAGATAGGCGCGGGGTGTGAACAGATGCACCGCATCGCGCAGCCAGGCCATGACATAGGCGATTTCATCACGACGTGTCAGGCGGGAGAGGTCTTCGTGGGCGCTCTCCACCCAGTTACGGCCCATGGGCATGCGAACTGCTGAAAGCGTCGCTGCGGCATCTGCCCAACGGTTGGCGTTCTGATAGGCGATGGCCGTTCTGATCTCCATCATCGCATGAAACTGCAACCCCTCCGACAGATGAATCCAGAGTCCGTCCAGAAAACCCGGGCGAACGGTCATCGGAAAATGGTCGATCAGCACCTGCGAGGCGTAATGCAGTGCAAACTGCATCAGACTCGGCCAGATTTCAGCGGCGGCGAAATGATCAAAATCATGTTCGACGAAATGCAGCAGGTCGCGCGGTTTTCCGGCCTCATAGGCAAGGCAGGCTTCCGCCAGTCGCAGCATCCGGAACTCCTGCATGGCATCATGCGGCACCTGTTCCAGCCGTGCGCGCGCCTCCTGCGCCGCCCGGCGCGCCAGAAGCACATCGCCGCTCATCAGCCGCAGCACGATCTGGTGCAGATGGATGAAGAATTCGAGCAGAGGCTGCCCGCCCATCTTGCGCAGATAGATAAGCGCGCGGGCGGCGGCCGCCTCTGCCTCGCGGAAATTGCGACGGCGGATTTCGAATTCAAGCAGCGCATTGTAATAGGCCGCCCATTTCCCGTGATCGTCCATGGGGTAATCCGCCATGAACTCGCCAAGCCGCGTTATCACCGCGTCATTGGGCGTCAGGTCCTCGGCGATCATCAGGTTCAGCCGGAAGGTGCGGGCTGCGAAGGAAAACCGCGAGCCGCGGGCTAGCACCTTCAGCGGGTCAAGGTAATCCGAGCCGAGGCTTTTGCCGAGCAGATGGCGCACGCGCTGCAATTCGCCCTGTTTCAGCAAGGCGCGGGTAACCGCGAAAAGGACGGTTTCATTGGAGGTGATCATATCCTGCGAAAACCGCATGATGATTTCGCGAAACCTGTCGACGCTGCTTCGGTAGATCAGTTCCCGCCCATGGGCGCGTTCGAGGATTTGCGCGGCATGGGTCTCGTAACCGCGATCGAGCAGCATCGCCATGGCTGCGAGCGAATGCCCTGCCTTTTCGAAGGCCGAGGCGACCTCCACCACGGCGCTGCCGGCCTGCAAGGTGGCGAGGCGTTCTCTTGCCGCGACCGTTAGGAGCCGTATCAGTGTGTGGTGATTGTCGGGTTTTCCCGTCAGAAAGGGCGGCAGAAGCATGGCCCAGTCAGCATCTGGGGCGGCGGAAGGGTTTTCGAGCCAGAAGGAAAGTTCGACGGTCTGGGCGGGCGTGAGATGGGGCAGATAGCTTTCGCGCAGATAGTCGGCGCATAACGTGTCATCCGGCAGGCGCGCCAGCGAAAGAAAGGCCGGCCATCCCGCGTAATCCTCGAGCGCCAGCCGTCGTTGCCCGGGTGGAAGGTCGTCCGCCTCATCTGGCCGCAAGGCGAGTTCTTCCGGTCCTATGGTGAGCGAGCCGTGATGCAGGATGTGACGCGCCATGCCGCTGATCCTCTGGTCTGGCCGGCAGGCGATGACGACGAAACGCACCGACTCCAGAATGGGGGCTGGCATGCGTACCGCCCTTGCAAAAACTGGAATGTCCCACAGCAGGTTGCCATTGACCGCGTCATCGCTTTGCGGCTGGTGCGTGCGGCATATCTGAGCTCCGAGCTCCTTTGCCAGCGTCTCCAGCAATACGCTTTTTCCCGCACCCGCCGGTGCGCGCAGAAACACCACGCCCGCGGTTTCGCTGGCAATGCGATTGCAGAGGTGGGTCCGGGGCAGAAGCATCATGGGAAAGGGATAGGATATCAGTTTCAAAAAACCTATACTCATTCTTTAAAAAACTATACCTTTCAGCGATTGTTCGAATGGCCATGTGGTGAAAACTTGTGCTCAGGCAACCGATGCACAAGGAACGTTCCACCGATGCAGCAACATCCGCTGGTCGCGATTTTGAACAGGCTCGGCACCTTCGTGCTGGTCATGATCGCCCTGTCCATCATGATTTTCGTGCTGGCCCGCGTGGTGCCGGGAGATCCCGCCCGCATGGCGCTGGGGCCGGCTGCAACGCAGGAGCAGGTGGATGCGTTGCGCGGGCAGATGGGCCTCGACAAGCCGCTCGCCGTTCAATATCTCGATTATATCGGCAATGCATTGCATGGTGATCTGGGCTTCTCGCTGGTTTCGCAGCGCCCCGTTACAACCGATCTGGCGCAGACTGTTCCTGCGACCGTCGAGCTGGTGCTGGTCTCGGTCATCTTCATGTTCCTCGTCGCGATCCCGCTTGGCGTTATCACGGCCCATTATCGCGACCGGCCGCTGGATCATATCGGTCGCATCCTGTCGCTTACCGGGGTCACGATCCCAAGCTTTCTCTTCGCCATCACGCTGCAATTGCTGGCAGCGCGCTTTCTCTCCGGCTGGCCGATCATCGGCAGGCTCGATCATTCGCTTGGCTGGCAGGGTGGCCCCACCGGTTTCATCCTTGTCGACGGCATGCTGGCCGGACGTTTCGACGTCGTGCTCGATGCGTTGAAGCATCTCGCGCTTCCGGCTTTTGCGCTTTCCATGGCCGGCATCGGCCAGATCACCCGCATCACGCGCTCCTCTATGATCGAGAACCAGCGCAAGGACCATGTGCTGACCCTGCAAAGCTTCGGCGTGCCGGAGCGGGTCATCATCTTCCGTTACCTGCTGAAGCTCTCTTCCATCGCGCCGCTGACGATCATGGGTCTCGAATTCGCGTCGCTGATCGGCAATGCCTTCGTGATCGAGATGGTCTTCGCCTGGGGTGGTTTTGCTTCCTACGGGCTCAACGCCATCCTGCAGAAAGACCTCAACGCCGTGACCGCCGTGGTGCTGGTGGCCGGTCTGTTCTTCATCGTTGCGAACCTGATCGTGGATGTTCTGATCTCGATCATCGACCCGCGCATGCGCCGCAAGGAGGCTCGCTGATGGCCGATATGAAAATGCTCGAACCCACTGATCGGGGCTTAAGCGCCGGTTACATGATGTGGTATCGCTTCAGCCGCAATCCGGCGGCGGTCATCGGCTCGCTGATCCTTCTGTCGGTGCTGGTACTGGCGGTCTTCGCACCCTGGCTTACGCCCTATCCGAAACATATCGGCGCGGTCGTCGATTTCCGCGCCCGCCATATGCCGCCGGATCTGGAACACTGGTTCGGCACCGACAAGGCCGGGCGCGATATCTTTTCCCGCACCATCTTCGGGCTGCGTGTCTCGCTGCTTCTCGTCATCGGCGTGCTCGGTATTTCGGTTCCGGTCGGAACTGTGCTCGGCCTGATCGCCGGTTATTTCGGCGGCTGGACCGAAAAACTCATCAGCGGCCTGACGAATGTGATGCTGGCCATGCCGCCGCTCGTCATGGCGCTCGCGGTCTCCAACCTGCTGGAACCGACACTGATGAACGCCATGATCGCGATCACGCTGCTGTGGTGGACCTGGCATGCGCGGCTGATCTATTCGGTATCGAAGTCCATCGCTTCGGAAGATTACATCGAGGCGGCACGTCTTGCCGGTGCAGGCCCGTTACACATCCTCTTCCGCGAAATACTGCCCAACTGCGTTTCGGTCATTTCGGTCAAGACGACGCTCGATGCCGCCTTCGTCATTCTGTTCGGCGCGACGCTGAGCTTCCTTGGTTTCGGCGTCAAGCCGCCGACGCCTGACCTTGGATCGATGGTCGCCGACGGGCGCCAGTTCATGCCGGATTTCTGGTGGGAAGTGCTCTGCCCCGGCGCGGCCGTGCTTTACGTGACGCTGGGCTTCAATCTGCTGGGCGACGGCCTGCGCGACATGTTCGACGTGGAAAGCTAAGGCCATGACTGAACCGCTTCTCAAGGTCGAAAACCTCAACGTCACCTTCACCAATTACGGCCGCACCCGGCAGGTGCTGCGCGATGTCGCCTTCACGGTTGCCGCCGGCGAACGCGTGGCGTTGATCGGCGAAACCGGGTCGGGCAAATCCGTCACGGCGAAGGCAATCATCGGTACCCTGCCGAAAAACGCCGCGATCACATCAGGTGCCATCATCATCGATGGCCGGGATGTGCTGTACATGCCACGCAGGGAGCGTGAGGCCCTGAAGGGGACCGCGTTTTCGCTGATCATGCAGGACCCGCTCTCCTCCTTCAACCCGGTCTTCAAGATCGGCACGCATCTCGATGATGTCATGCGTTTTGCCGATAAGCGCGATGGAATCAACTCGTCCAAGTCCGAGCGTCGCAACCGCATCGGAGCCGTTTTGCGCCGGGTGCAGCTTGCCGACACCGAGCGGGTGATGAACGCCTATCCGTCCGAACTTTCGGGCGGTATGCGCCAGCGCGTGTTGATCGGGCTTGCCCTGCTGCATCAGCCGAAGCTCCTGATCGCGGACGAGCCGGGCACGGCACTTGATGTGACGACGCAGGATGAAATCCTCAATCTCATCAACCAGCTGGTCGCCGAAGAAAACATGGCGCTCTTGATGATCACCCACAATCTCGGCGTCGTGCGCAAGGTGGCGGATCGGGTCGTGGTTATGCATCACGGCGATATCGTCGAGACCGGACCCTGCGCGCAAATCCTCCATAGCCCCGCCGAGGATTACACGCGCTCGCTTCTGGATGCCGTGCCTCCGCTTTATGGCCCGCGCGTGACCGATCTGGCGCAGAGCACGCGTTCGCCCATCGTCACCATCGAAGGGCTGAACAAGATTTATGGTCGGCGCAACGGTTATCACGCCGTGCGGGATGTGAATCTGACGCTCAAGGAAGGCGAGGTATTCGGCCTGGCGGGTGAATCCGGCTCCGGCAAAACCTCCGTCGCCCGTATGATCATGGGCCTTTCGCGCCCGACCTACGGCAATCTTGTCATTGACGCTCCCGCGCCTGCGCGCGGCAAGCGATTGACGCAGATCGTCTATCAAAACCCGGGCACCTCGCTTAATCCGAAGCGCACGGTGAAACAGACGCTTGCCTTGCCGCTGAAATCCATCGGCATGGATCGGCAGGCGCGTGAGAACCGCATGCAGGAACTGATGGGGCTGGTGCGGCTGCCGCAATCCTATCTTGGCAAATATCCGCATGAGCTGTCCGGCGGCCAGAAGCAGCGTGTGGCGATTGCCCGGGCGTTGGCGGCTGAGCCGAAAATTCTCATCCTCGATGAGCCAACGGCCGCACTCGATGTGTCCGTGCAGAAGACGGTTATCGACCTTCTGCTGCAGCTGCGTGAGGAGCTTGGCCTGACCTATCTGATGATCTCGCACGACCTGTCGCTGATGCGCAATTTCTGTTCGCGCATCGCCATCATGCTGCGGGGCGAGATTGTCGAAGAGGGCGTGACGTCGGCGGTCTTCGCCGAACCGGCCCATCCCTACACCCGCGCCCTGATCGCGGCCATCCCCGTCGTCACCGACGAGGAAGAACGTCTCAAACCCACGGTGACCGAGGAGGAGCGCATGCGCTTCCTCGTTAAATCGACCGATTGATGAAAGAGGAGCCTGACGTGTATCGCGTTGGAATTGACGTCGGCGGCACGAATACCGATGCCGTTGTGTTGCAGGATAAGACCGTTCTGGCGGGGGTGAAGGCCTCCACGACAGAGGATGTGACGTCAGGCGTCATCGAAGCCCTGGAAAAGGTCATCGAGGCATCGGGCATAGACAGGGCGCGCATCGGTGCCGTGATGATCGGCACCACACATTTCACCAATGCGGTGATCGAGCGCCGGCATATGGACGAGGTTGCAGCCATCCGGCTCGGCCTGCCGTCCGGTGCCGGCCTGCCGCCCATGGTCGACTGGCCGGATGATCTCAAGGAAATCGTCGGCAACCACGGTTATCAGGTGCGCGGCGGTTATGAATTCGACGGCCGCGAAATTTCGCCGCTCGATGAGGACGAAATCGTCCGCATCGCCGCCGATATTCGCGCCAAGGGCCTGAAGGCCGCCGCCGTGACCTGCGTTTTCAGCGGCATCAACGATGCGATGGAACTTC
The DNA here is from genome assembly GCF_004328495.1 of Agrobacterium sp. 33MFTa1.1. Lineage (NCBI taxonomy): Bacteria > Pseudomonadati > Pseudomonadota > Alphaproteobacteria > Hyphomicrobiales > Rhizobiaceae > Agrobacterium > Agrobacterium sp. 33MFTa1.1. The sequence continues at coordinate 1,524,969 of NZ_CP036359.1, forward strand.
GGGCGAAAGAAATCCTGCAGGAACGCTGCCCGGGTCTACCGGTGGTGATGTCCAAGGATATCGGCCGCCATGGCCTGCTTGCACGCGAAAGTGCGGCAATCATGAATGCCAGCCTGCTGTCGCTTGCCGACCGCACGGTTGCGGCTTTCGGCGAAGCGCTGAAGGCTGCGGGCATCACCTGCCCGTTCTATATCACACAGAACGACGGTACGCTGATGGCGGCTGATGTGGTGCGCGGTTTCCCCGTGCTCACCTTCGCCTCCGGTCCGACGAACTCCATGCGTGGTGCGGCCTTTCTCACCGGTCTCAAGGATGCCGTGGTCGTGGATGTCGGCGGCACCACGTCGGACGTCGGCTCGCTTTCACACGGCTTCCCGCGTCAGGCCTCGACCACGGTGGATATTGGAGGCGTGCGCACCAATTTCCGCATGCCTGACGTTTTCTCCATCGGTCTCGGCGGCGGTTCGCTTGTGGTCAATGGCGACCATGGCCTGACTGTCGGGCCGAAATCCGTTGGTTACCGCGTCCGCCGCGAGGCGCTCTGCTTCGGTGGCTCGACCCTGACGGCGACCGATATCGCGGTTGCCTCCGGCAAGGCCGATGTTGGCGAGAAAAAGCTGGTTTCCAGCCTTGACAAAAAGCTCGTGGATGCGGCCGTCAACAAGATCAACGACATGCTTGAAGCCTGCGTGGAGCGCAGCCGCATCTCATCGTCACCAGTGCCGGTTATCGCCGTTGGCGGCGGTTCCATCCTGATGCCGGATCGCATCGGTGATCTTGAGGTTATCCGGCCTGAGAATTTCGCGGTGGCCAATGCCGTTGGCGCGGCCATTGCGCAGATCAGCGGTGAGACCGACCGGGTCTTCTCACTCGTCGATGGACGCACGCGCGAGAGCGCACTGGCGGAGGCAGAAGCGGAGGCCCGCGAAAAGGCGGTTGCCGCCGGCGCGATTGCCGCGACGCTCGAAGTGATCGAGCGCGAGGATATGCCGCTGGCTTACCTGCCCGGCAACGCCACCCGCATTCATGTGAAAGTTGTTGGAGAAATGGGAGCCAATCATGGCTGAGACACGCAAGCTGAAATATGACGAGGCGGCATTGCGGACGCTGACCCGTGAGGACCTGGACGCATTGGAAATCGGCGCCGGCATTCTCGGCACGGGCGGCGGCGGCAATCCCTATCTCGGCAAGCTTCTGGCGCTGGAGGCCATGAAGGCCGGCTACGAGATGAAGATTCTCGCAACCGACGCCATCGAGCCGGACGCGCTCTGCATGTCCATCGGCGGTATCGGCGCGCCTGTCGTCGGCGTCGAGCGCATTCGCGAAGGCCGTGAAGGCCTGCGTTGCCTGCGGGCGATGGAAGAGCTGATCCGCACGCCAGTTGACGCCATCGTCTGCGAGGAAATCGGCGGTTCCAATTCCATGAACCCACTGGTGACGGCGGCGCTGGGCGGCCTGCCGATCCTCGATTGCGATGGCATGGGCCGGGCTTTCCCGGAAATGCAGATGACCACCTTCTCCATCTATGGCCATAGTTCCACGCCCTCGGTGATGTGCGATCTGCACGGTAATGCCGTCATCTTCAGCCATGCCGTTTCCGAGGTCTGGCACGAGCGTATGGCACGCGCTTGCGTCGTCTCGCAGGGCGGTGGCGCCATGCTGGCGACCGCGCCGATGCAGGCGCACTACGTGCACCAGTATGGCATTCCGAAAACCTACACCAAGGCCATTGCCATCGGTGAGGCGGTGATCCGTGCCCGCAAGCAACAGGAAGACCCTATTGCTGCAGTCTGCGCGCTCGAAGGCGGGCGGCGCATCTTCAACGGCAAGATCACCGATCTGAAGCGCCATCTTCGCGGCGGTTTCGCCGTCGGCGATCTCACGCTTTCCGGCTTCGATGATTGCGCCGGCCAGACGGCAGGCGTCGCCATCCAGAACGAATTCCTGCTCTTTTCCCGTGATGGCAAGGTGGAAGTGACGGTGCCCGATCTGATCGTTCTGCTCGATGTCGACACCGGTTATCCGATCACCACCGAAGTGCTGCGCTATGGCCAGCGCGTGGCCGTCATCGCCATCCCCTGCCACGACCTGCTGCGCAGCGCCCGCGCGCTTGAGGTCGTCGGGCCGGCGGCCTTCGGCTATCCGGACATTCCTTTCTCACCGCTGCCCGTTCCGGTCAGCAAGGCTTCCTAACCATAAGCGGGCCCAATGACCCGCAATAAAGAGGAGAACGATAATGAAAATGCCTGTAGTTTCTTCCCGTCTCGCCGCGCTGGCACTCGGCACGGCGCTCGCGTTGCCGGTCCTTTCTTCTGCAGCCCTTGCGGAAGACAAGGTGTCGGTCGCGGTCAACACCATGCAGATATTCAGCTCTCTCGACCCTGCGAAAGTGACTGACTACACCGGCTACATGGCCATCGTGAACATGTATGACGGTCTGACCACGGTAAACGCCAAGGGCGAAATCGTACCGCATCTGGCGAAATCCTGGGAGATTTCCGAGGACGGCCTGACCTACACCTTCCACCTGCGCGACGATGCGAAATTCCAGGACGGTACGGCAGTGAAGGCGGCCGATCTTGCCTGGTCGATCCAGCGCCTGCTCGGCATCAACAAGGGCCCGTCGAACCTCATCGTCGGCGTGCTGAAACCTGAAAACGTGACCGCGCCTGACGATGCAACCCTGGTCATGAAGATCGAACGCCAGTTCTCGCCCTTCATGGCGGCGACGCCGCTGATGATGGCGATGAACAAGACGCTGATCGAAGCCAATGCCAAGCCCGAAGACAAATGGGGTGAGGCTTATGTCGGGGAACATTCCGCCGGTTCCGGCCCCTACAAGTTGGTCAGCTACAACCGCTCCGCCGACATGGTCATCGCCCGCAATGCCGATTATTTCCTCGGCTGGACCAAGGGCAAGCCGATCGATGAAGTGCGCTTCGTGCAGACCAGCGACGACGCCACCGTCAAGGCGTTGGCGGAAAAGGGCGAGCTCGGCCTTTCCTCGCACGGGCTCGGCAACGACACCTATGAATCCATCGGCCGGATGAAGGGTTACAAGCTGATCCAGACCCGCACCGCCGGCGGCTTCGTCATCAAGCTCAACACCAAGGTCTATCCGACCGACGACGTCCACGTTCGTCGCGCCATCGCCTATGCGACCGACTACAAGACGATCCAGGAAGTGATCTATCCGGGCTTCGATATGAAGGGACCGCTCTCTGACGCGTTCAAGGACGCGCATAATGGCGATATCCAGCCGGGCGTCTACGATCTGGAAAAAGCCAAGGAAGAGCTGGCGAAGTCGAAATATGCCGGCCAGAAGATCACGCTCGTCAACAGCTATGTCGCGTCGCTCGCCTTCGAGGCGGAAGTGGCGCTGCTGTTGCAGTCGAGCCTCGAGCAGATCGGCATCACGCTCGATATCAAGCCTGAGCCGTGGAACCGTATCGTCGAGCTTTCTTCCAAGCCCGAAACAACGCCGGCATCGACGCAGGTGAACATCTCGCCGACCTATCCGTCGCCGGACTCGATGTTCTACAACCAGTACCATTCCAAGGCATCCGGTACCTGGATGTCGATGGAATGGCTGCAGAACGCGGAAATCGACGGGCTGATCGACAAGGTTCGCGCCACCACTGATGTGAACGAGCAGAACGCTACCTACAAGGAGCTGCAGACGAAGATCGTTGATCTTCAGCCTGACGTCTGGGCGGTTGCGCCGAACCGCCGTTATGCGGCGAACAAGTGCCTTCAGGGTTACGAGTTCATCCCCATGCAGAGCTGGGACCTGAACTTCTCCAACTTCCATTGGGACTGCAAGGCCGAGTGATCTTTACCTCATGAAAACCGACCCCGCCCAGATGGCGGGGTTGGCAGACTTGGAACTTCAAAGGGAAGGAGCATCGCCTGCGGCCGGAAAGGCTGCGGCATGCCCGAGGATGACGCATGATCCAGGAATTTTCCGAAGACGATATCGAACCTCTGGCCACCGGTGCCTGGATTCTGGGAACGGGGGGCGGCGGCAATCCCTATATCTCGACGCTCAATCTGCGGCGTCTCTATGCCGAGGGGCGACGGGTCAAGGTCATGGATCCCATGGCGCTTGCCGATGACGACATGGTCGCCGTCGTCTCGAAGATGGGTGCCCCGCTTGTCGGTCAGGAACGGCTGGGAGACCCCGTGCATCTTGCCCGCGCTGTCGAGGTCATGGAGGATTATCTCGGCAAGCCGTTCCGGGCGATCATGAGTGTGGAGATCGGCGGCTCCAACGCGCTCTCGTCTTTCCTCGCTGCCGCCGTCCTCGACCGGCCGGTCGTTAATGCCGACGCCATGGGACGTGCCTATCCGGAAGCGCAGATGACATCCTTCGCCATCGGCAACCTGCCGATGTTTCCGCTGTCGCTGGTCGATGTGCGCGACAATGAGGTGATCGTAACGCGGGCTGCCTCGTGGAAATGGATGGAGCGTATCTCGCGTAAGGTCTGCACCGAAGTCGGCTCCACCGCCGCCACCTGCAAGGCGCCGCGCACCGGCAAGGAAGTGAAGGAGTGGGGCATTCATTATACCGTCACCAAGGCGACCGAACTCGGGCGCGCCTTGATGGAGGCCCGTGCGCGCCATGACGATCCCGTTCAGGCGGTTCTCGACCACGAGGGCGGCAAGCAGCTGTTTCGCGGCAAGGTGGTGGATGTGGCCCGCGAGACCACGGGTGGTTTCCTGCGTGGCAGCACGACTATTGAAGGCATTGATGCCGACCGTGGTTCGCGCATGGAGCTCGCATTCCAGAATGAGTGGGCCGTTGCCTTCCGCGATGGCCAGCCAGTCGCCATGACGCCGGACCTTCTTTGCCTTCTCGATACGGTTTCCGGCGGCGCCATCGGTACGGAATCGGTGCGTTACGGCCAGCGCGTGACGGTTGTCGCCCTGCCGGCACCCGAGCTTTTGACGACGCCTGCCGGCATCGCCGCCGTCGGCCCGCACGCCTTCGGTTATGACATTGACTTCAGATCGGTATTCCCATGAAACGCATCGGTATTGACGTTGGCGGCACCAATACGGATGCCGTTTTGATCGATGGAGACACCATTGTCGCCTCCATCAAGGTTCCGACCACGCAGGATGTCCTGTCGGGCGTAAAAGCAGCGCTCGCCCATGTGTCCGGCCATTTCGGCGCGACGGATCGACCGATCGACGCGGTGATGATCGGCACCACCCATTTCACCAATGCGGTGGTGGAGCGCGCCCGGCTGGAACGGGTTGCAGCCATCCGCATCGCTCTGCCGACCGGTTCTTCGCTGCCGCCCATGTGCGACTGGCCAAAAGATTTGTACGATGCTGTCGATCCGTTGATTTTCATGGTCCATGGTGGCCATGAATATGACGGCAGCCCGCTGGTGCCGATGATTCCCGATGAAATTCGGGAGGCGGCGATGAAAATCCGCGATGCGGGCATCACTTCCATCGCCATTTCGGCAACCTTCTCGCCGTTGACAACGGAATGCGAAGTGCGGGCGGCGGAAATCGTCCGTTCGGTCATTCCCGATGCACGCATCACGCTTTCCCATACGCTTGGCCGCATCGGGCTTCTGGAGCGGGAAAACGTCGCCCTGCTGAACGCGTCACTGCAAACCCTTGGCAGGACAACCGTTCAGGCATTTTCGGATGCGTTGCGCGAAGCAGGTGTGAAGGCGCCATTCTATCTGACCCAGAATGACGGCACGGTGGCGCTCGCGGATGTCGCCGCTGCCAACCCGGTGCACAGCTTCGCTTCCGGCCCGACGAACTCAATGCGGGGTGCTGCCTTCCTCACCGGGCTAACCGATGCCATGGTGGTGGATGTCGGCGGCACGACTTCCGATATTGGCTGCCTTGTCGGCGGTTTTCCGCGGGAAGCGAACAATATCGTCCATATTGGCGGGGTGCGCACGCTCTTCCGCATGCCCGATCTTCTGCCGATTGCACTCGGCGGCGGCACGATCGTTGATCCTGAGACGGGCAAGATCGGTCCACGCTCGGTCGGTTATCGCATCCTGACGCAGGCCCGTGTTTTCGGCGGCGAGACGCTCACGACATCGGACATCGCCGTAGCGGCGGGGCTGATCGAGATGGGTGACCGCGACCGTGTCAAAGGCCTCGATCCGGCTTTCGTGCAGGCCACACTCCAACGCATCCGTGACATGGTGGCCGACAGTTTCGACCAGATGAAGACCTCGGCCGAAGATGTGCCGCTCGTTGCCGTCGGCGGCGGGGCGTTTTTGATTCCCGAGACGGTTCCGGGTGCGTCGGAAGTGCTGCGTGTGGAAAATGCCGGCGTTGCCAATGCGCTGGGCGCGGCGATGGCGCAGGTTTCCGGCGAGGTTGACCAGGTCTTTTCCGGCCTGAGCCGCGAGGAGGCGCTTGCGAAAGCAGAGACCGAGGCGCAGAACGCGGCGATTGCTTCTGGAGCGGAGCGAGCGAGCCTGAAGACGCTTGAGGTGGAAGATATCCCGATTGCCTATCTGCCTGGCGGCGCGCGGCGGGTTCGCGTGCGGGTCATCGGCGATATCGCCTTTCATTGATGGTAAGAGGCCCTGCGGTGGGCGGGGCGACGAGGGGAGAGAACATGACGAAGATCGCACTGGCCATTCACGGTGGTTGCGGCGTTATGCCGGAAGACAGCATGACTTCAGAGGAGTGGACCGCTGCGCGCGATGATCTGGCAGCGGCGCTGCGTGCCGGTTATGGCGTATTGAAGGCTGGCGGAACCGCGCTTGAGGCGGTCGAGGCGGCGGTCGTTGTCATGGAGGACAGCCCGCATTTTAACGCAGGGCATGGCGCCGCACTGAACGAGAACGGCATCCACGAACTCGATGCCTCGATCATGGATGGTGCCACATTGGCAGCGGGCGCGATCAGCGCGTCCCGCGCCATTCGCAATCCGGTGAAAGCCGCCCGCGCACTGATGGCGGATGACCGTGCCGTCTATCTGACGGGGGAGGCGGCCGACCGCTTTGCAGAGGAAAAGGGGCTCGCGACCGAGCCGCAATCCTATTTCACGACTCAAAAGCGCCGTGAAGCACTGGCGGCGATGAAGCGCCACGCCGCCGCTGGCACGGAAGCGACGGAAAACGAGAAACACGGAACCGTGGGTGCGGTGGCGCTCGATGCGGCGGGCCATCTTGCCGCGGCCACCTCGACAGGTGGCTACACCAACAAGCCCGATGGCCGGGTGGGTGACAGCCCGGTGATCGGGGCAGGCACCTATGCACGGGATGGGGCCTGCGCGGTTTCCGGCACCGGCAAGGGCGAATTTTTCATCCGCTACGTCGTCGGTCACGAGATCGCATCCCGCGTCGCCTATCTCGGGCAGGATCTGGAGACGGCTGCTGGCAATCTCGTCCATAAGGATCTGGCGCCCTACGATATTGGCGCGGGTCTTGTGGCTATCGATGCCGAAGGCGGGATTGCAGCGCCCTACAATACCCCCGGCATGTTCCGCGGTTGGGTTACCTCCACGGGTGATGCTTGCGTGGCCACCCATGACACCGTGTATTCGGTGGAACTTTAGGCAGTTGCCGCGTGCGAGATAAAAAACCGGTGACATGAAGCGTTATCGGCGGCAAAACGTCAGAACCGAAACCGGCTTGTCTCTTCATCCATGGTGCTGGCCTCATGAACATCAAGCAGCTCGAAGTTCTTCGCACGCTTCTTTCCACCGGCTCGACCATCGCCACGGCCAAGGCAATGGGGCTTAGCCAATCCGGTATCAGCCGGCTTCTGGCGCAGCTTGAGGCCGACCTGTCTCTGACGCTGTTTGCCCGCGACAAAGGGCGGCTCATTCCGACACCGGAGGCGGTGCTGCTTGCGCGGGATGCGGAAAACGTGCTGCTTGCGGTCGACCGCATGTCCGGTCATGCGGAAGATTTGCGGAATGGTGCGGCTGGTCCGGAAATCGTGCGCATCGGGCTGCCGAGCAGTATGTGGGAAAATTTCGCGCCCGCCATGCTGATCGACTATGTCCGGGATTTTCCCGGCGTTCGCATCGAGACTTTTTTCGAGACGACGACCGCCATCAACAAGCTTGTCGGCGAGCGGGTGATTGATCTCGGTTTCCTGCGGATGGAAGGTGAGATCGGGCCGGGCATCGATGTCGAGCGTGTCGCGACCGGCAAGAGTGTGTGCGTGGTCCGGGAGGATCATCCGCTGGCAGCGCTTGACGAAATTACCGTGAAGGACCTGCGCAACATTCCGCTCATCCTGATCGGCCGCCAGCGGCCAAATCGCATGGCGCTCGATCAGGTGTTCAAAAAGGCTGGCGTCAAACCGATGGTGAAGATCGAGACTCACACCAACAGTTCCGCCTGCGCCTATGTGGCGCACGGGTTGGGGGTAACGATCATCAGCAGTTTTTATGCCAACCTCTATCGGCACCTGCCCGTTGTCGCGAGGCCGTTCGTCCCGCAGGCGACGCAGGAGTTCGGTCTTGCCCGCGCCTCCGGGGCACCGCTCTCCATCGCTGCGCAGGCGCTGAGCGATGCCTTGAAGCGGGAAATCCAGCTCTCGCAAAAGATCGTCTGAAGCGGGATTTTGGGCGGAAGATGTCCTTGTCCTCATCAGGATGACCGCGCCGTCATTCTGCATAGATGTATGACGTTTATGCATAATATTGCGCGATATTTCTCAATCCGTCATAGTCGCCAGCAATGAAACCGATAGAGGCGGGCTGTCATTACCTGCCATCAATCGTGGGGAACCGATGATAAGATTCATACTGAGCCGTCTTTTGATGGCGCTGCCGACGATCGCATTCGTGTCGATCACGGTGTTTGCGCTCATCCGCTTCATTCCGGGCGATCCGGCCGCCCTGATGCTGGGCGACATGGCGCAACCGGAACAGATCGAAGCCATGAGGACCGAGCTCGGCCTCGACAAGTCCATGCCGCAACAGTTCGTCATCTGGGCCGGCAATGTGGTGCAGGGCGATTTCGGTCGCTCCATCGTCAATGACGAGCCGGTGCTGCCGTTGGTCGTCTCGCGCTTTCTCGTCAGCGCCGAGATCGTCGTGGTCGCGGTGCTTCTCGCCAGCCTGATTGCGGTTCCGGCAGGCGTGATCGCCGCCTGGAAACAGAACAGCCTGACTGATCTCGCGCTGGTCGGAACGGCGACGCTGCTTCTGTCCATTCCCACGTTCTGGCTTGGCCTTCTGCTTCTTCTGTTTTTCGGCCTGAAACTCGGCTGGCTGCCGGTGCTCGGATATGTGTCGATCAGCGACAATCTCGTCGGCGGCATGCTTTATCTCGTCCTGCCCGTCATGACGCTGGTAATCCACGAAATGGGTGTTCTGATCCGCATGGCGCGCGCCTCGACGCTGGAGGTTCTGCGGCTTGATTACATCACCCACGCCCGCGCCAAGGGCCTTTCGGAAAGCGCCGTTCTCTGGCGGCACGCCTTCAAGAATGCCTTCGGTCCGACCTGGACAATGATCGGCCTCATCCTTGGCAATCTTCTCGGCGGCATCGCCGTCATCGAAACAGTGTTCACCATTCCGGGCCTCGGGCGGTTGATGGTCGACAGTATTTTTGCCCGCGACTATCCGGTCATACAGGGCTGCCTGCTGTTCGTCTCGCTCTCCTATGTTCTGGTCAACCTGTTCGTCGACCTCCTCTATCCCCTCTTCGATCCGCGCGTGGTTGCCGAATGAAAAAGTTCACACTCAACGGGCTTATCGGCGGCTTTCTCATCGCCCTCCTGCTCATTACCGCCGCAACCGGCCTGTTCTGGACACCTTATGATCCAATGAAGCTCGGTTTCGCCTCGCGTCTGGCCAGTCCAAGCGCCAGCCATCTTCTCGGCACCGATGAATTCGGGCGCGATGTTTTGAGCCGCCTGATGGTCGGCGCACGTGCCAGCGTCTGGATCGGCTTCCTGACGGTCAGCTTCGCGACGATCTGCGGCACGCTGATCGGCCTTGTCAGCGGTTATGCGCGGGGCTGGGTGGATGGCGTCATCATGGCCATCAACAATGCGCTTCTCGCCTTTCCCGGCATTCTGCTGGCGCTGGGCCTTCTCGCGGTGTTCGGCGCAAACCAGTATGGCATCATCTTCGCTCTAGGTATCGCTTATACGCCATCCATGGCCCGCGTGGTGCGCGGTGCCGTGCTTTCTCTGCGTGAGCGTGAATTCATCGAGGCGTCGCTGGTGATGGGCAATGGTGAAATCTACACCATGTTCCGCCACATCCTGCCCAATTGCATCGCGCCGATCACGGTTCTTGCCACTTCCATGTTTGGCTGGGCCATTCTGTCGGAAAGCGCGCTCTCCTTCCTTGGCCTTGGTGTGCCGCCGCCGGCCCCCACCTGGGGCAATATGCTGGCCGCCGGCCGACCCTTCATCCAGCAGGCCGTGTGGCTGGGTCTTTTCCCCGGTCTCTGCATCGCGCTGACGCTGCTCGGCATCAATCTTTTGGGCGATGCCCTCCGCGACAGGCTTGACCCGCGCATGAGAGGTCTCAAATGACTGATAATACACTTCTCACCGTTCGGGGCCTTTCGCTCGAAGTCGCCAGAACCGGCCATCGGGTGGTCAAGGATGTTTCCTTCGATATAGCCGCGGGCGAAATCTTCGGCATCGTCGGTGAAAGCGGTTCGGGCAAGACGCTCGCCACCCGCGCGCTCATCTCGCTTCTGCCACCGGCCATCGCTGTCACCGGCGGATCGATCGTCTACAAGGGGCAGGATGTGATGTCCCTGCCGGTGAAGGCGCTTCGAAGTCTGCGCGGCGCAGAGATCGGTGTGGTGTTTCAGGAGCCGATGACCTCCCTCAATCCATCAATGACGATAGGCCGGCAGCTGGAAGAGGGGCTGATCCTTCACACGAAACTGTCGGGAGAAGACCGCCGCGCGAGAATTCTCGACATGCTGAGCCGGGTTGGCATCCGCGATCCCGAAGGCGCGTTGACGGCCTATCCGCATGAGTTTTCCGGCGGCATGCGCCAGCGCATCATGCTGGCCTCGGTCATGCTGTTGAAACCCGCTTTGCTGATTGCCGACGAGCCGACGACGGCACTTGACGCTGTCATCCAGCGCGATGTCATGGAACTGATGGTGGAGCTGACACGTGCGGAAGGCACCGCCGTTTTGCTCATCAGCCATGATCTGCCGATGGTGGCGCGTTATACCAGACGCATCGTGGTCATGGAAAAAGGCGCGATTGTCGAGCAGGGCCGTACCGAGGACCTGCTGGACGCGCCGCAGCACCCATATACCAAGAAGCTGCTTTCCTCTCTGCCGTTCCGTGGCGAGCCGCGCCGTATCGACACCTCCAAAGCGCCGATGGTTTCGGCCCGCGATATCGTTGTCGATTATGCCGGCCGCAACTCCCTGCTGAAGAAAGCCAAGCCAAAGCGCGCGCTGCATGGCGTCAGCATCGATATTCATGAGGGTGAGGTCGTGGCGCTGGTTGGCGGCTCCGGTTCCGGCAAGACGACGCTCGGCCGCACCATCGCCGGTCTCGTCAAGGAAAGCGAAGGGCATATCCGCTTTCAGGGCCGCGAGCGCAACGAGGACTGGAAGGATTATCGCCTGAATTGCCAGATGGTGTTTCAGGATCCCTATTCCTCGCTTGATCCGCGCATGACCATTCAGGCGCTGGTGGAGGAGGCATTGCGCCTCATGCCTGACCTCGATCAGGCCGCCAAGCGCAAGCGGGCGCTGGAAACACTGGAGGAAGTGGGGCTCGGCGCTGACTACGCCGCCCGTTATCCGCACGAGCTTTCCGGCGGCCAGCGCCAGCGCGTGGCGATTGCCCGCGCCATTGCCCGCCGTCCGCGGTTCCTGATCGCCGACGAACCGGTCTCGGCACTCGACGTGACGGTGCGGGCGCAGGTGCTCGATCTCTTTTCCGATTTGCAGAAACGTTACGGCTTTTCCTGCCTGTTCATCAGCCACGATCTCGGTGTGGTGGAGCAGGTGGCCGACCGTGTCGTCGTCATGCAGGACGGGCGCATCATCGAAGAGGGTGACCGCGACACGATTTTCGACAGTCCGAAGGATGCCTATACGCGCCGGCTGCTCTCGGCCATTCCCGCCCTCGACCAGAATGAAAAGGGCGGCGTGACACTGAAATGGCGTCTGGAAGATGAAGTTTAACAGGAAGATGACAATGACTGTGGCTGCCCAATTAAATGCGATCTGTGATGCACAGCCTTTCGTGACGCGCTTCATGGTGCGCAATCTCCTGACCGGTGAAGAGATCGGCCGGGGAGAAAACGAGGAGACGCCATCGGGCAGCACCCGCAAGACGTCGATCATGATGGCAGTGCTCACGGCCGCCAGCGAAGGGCGGATCGATCTCGACCAGCCCGTCACCTATGAAAAACGGCTGGCGGAAGAGGTGGCGAGCGGCATGTTCCGCTACATGACCCCGGGCATCGTGATTTCGCTACGCGATGCCGTCGCCGGCATGATGGTGCTGAGCGATAATGTCTGCACCAAGATGGTGCTGGAGAGGCTGACGCTGGAAGAGGTGGACGGCTATTGCAAATCGCTCGGCATGTCCAACACCCATCATCGTTTTCTCATTCCGCCATTGGCACTGGCGGCGGACCATCCGCTTAAAACCGTCACCACAACGTCGGCGGCGGACCAGGTGTTGCTGTTGCAGACCATTCTCGATGCCCAGTCCTCACGGCAAGCGCAGGCGAAGCTCGGATGCAGTGCGCAATTGTGCGAATGGGCGATGCAGACGCTGAAGAACCAGATTTTGCGTTATGGAATTCGTTCCCGCCTGCCGTTCGAGGCCGTGGTGGCGAGCAAGAGCGGTCGCGGCAAACGTGGTCGCATGGATGCGGGCATCGTCTACAGAAACGGCGCGCCGTCCTTCATCATCACCGCCTATACCGATGAGGTGCCGCAAACCATGCCCGACGGCACGCCGGGATACACCATCGCGCTCGAAACGATCGGCCGACTGGCGCAGGCGTGCTGGGATGGCTTTCATCAATAACAATCAACGACAACAAAGAGGGTAGAACAGTGAAAAAACTTCTTCTCGCAGGCGTTGCCCTGCTCGTAACGGCCAACATAACCGCAGCACGCGACATCACCATTGCGCAGAGCTCGGATCTGCGCAGCAACAACCCGGGGGTGAACCGCGATGGCAATACGGATGGGGTCATCCTGCATATCGTCGAGGGTCTCGTCGGCTATAACAATGCCGGTGAGGTGAAGCCGCTTCTCGCAGAAAGCGTCGAGGTCGCCCCTGATGGCCTGACCTATACGTTCAAGCTGCGCAAGGACGTGAAATTCCACAACGGCAAGCCGCTCACCGCGGAGGATGTCGTCTGGAACTGGACGCGTTACCTGAAGCCGGAAACCAAATGGGCCTGCCTCAACGATTTCGTCGAGGGCGGCGCAGCACACGTCACTGGCGTCAAGGCCACGGACGCTTCCACTGTCGAGATCACCCTGGAAAAACCATCCGGCGTTTTCCTGGGCCTCATGTCACGGCCGGAATGCGGTTATACGGGCATGATCTCACCGGAATCGGTTGCTTCCGATGGCAGTTTCGTCAAGCCGATCGGCACCGGGCCCTTTCAGTGGGACGAGTGGAAGAAGGGCGAGTATATCCGTCTCGCCAAGTTTGCCGACTACGTTTCTCCGGCAAATGACGGTAAGCCTGACGGCATGGTCGGCTCCAAGCGGCCGCTGGCCGATGGCGTCAAGTTCATGGTCATCCCCGATGCATCGACCGTGAAGGCGGGTCTTGAATCCGGCGTGCTTGATACGGCCGAGATTTCCCCCGATCTCATTCCGGAGTTCAAGACCAACGAAAAGATGCAACTCATCGTTTCCCGCAACAACGGCAAGAACCTGTTCTACATCCAGACCCGTGACAAGGTGCTGAGCAATCCCGGCGTGCGTCGCGCCATGGCGATGGCACTCGATCTTGATGAACTGGTTGCCGCCGCATCCAACGGCACGGGCGAGGCCAACGGTTCGATGGTTTCGCAGGATTCTGTCTATTATGGTGAGACCCAGAAGAAGCGTCCGGCCTATGACATCGATGCAGCCAAGAAGGAGCTTGAGGCGGCCGGTTACAAGGGCGAACCAATCTCGATCATCGCCAACAAGCGTGGCAACGTGCCGAGCTTCCCGGCCGCAGTCATGGCGCAGGCGATGATGCAGCAGGCGGGCCTCAACGTGCAGATCGAGGTGCTGGACTATGCCACCCAGGTGGATCGCCGCCGCTCCGGCAATTATCAGGTGATCTCGCAGTCGGTCGCTCCGCGCCTCGACCCGGCGCTGATGTATGCCTTTTATGTCGGCAACAAGGACAAGAACGCTTCCCTGATGTGGGATGATCCGAAGGCGATCGAGCTGATGAAGGCCGCCTATGTTGAGGCCGACCAGACGAAACGCCAGAAGATTTTCGATGAGTTCCATGAGCTGATGCTGAAGGAAATGCCGGGTATCTTCCTCTATGACATGGTCGATGTCTGGGGCGCGACGAATAAGCTGAAGGGCCAGCCTGTCTGGCAGTCGAACGCTCGCCTCTGGGAGGTCTCGGTCGACAACTGACCCACCCTTGCCCGCGCCGGCGGCTGACCCCGGCGCGGGCTTTCCATTATTAAGCGCGGTAATTTGGCGGTGCCTCTGCCGAAGCGCCTGCGCGTGCCCGAAAAGGGCGGAAATGCGAGGAAAAGCCATGAACCGTGATGCCGCGATGGCGATTGCCGCCGAAATCGAGGCGATGAAGCCTGATTTCACCACTTTGAGCGACAGCATCTGGGATTTTGCCGAACTCAAATTTGAAGAACGGCAATCTGCCGGCGTTCTGGCCGCCGCGCTTGAGGAAAATGGCTTTGCGGTTCGGCGCGGTGTGGCGGGCATGGAAACCGCCTTCATCGGCGAATTTGGCAGGGGCAAGCCCGTTATCGCCTTCCTCGGTGAATTCGATGCGCTGGCTGGCATGAGCCAGGTGGCTGATGTGGCGAAGGTGCAGCCGCGAGAGGAGGGCGCCACCGGCCACGGCTGTGGCCATAACCTGCTCGGCGTCGGCTCATTGATGGCCGCTATTGCGCTCGCCCGGCATCTGAAGGCGAATAATATGCCCGGCACCGTCCGTTATTACGGCTGCCCCGGCGAGGAGGGCGGTTCCGGTAAGACCTTCATGGTGCGTGCCGGCCTGTTTGACGATGTTGATGCTGCGCTGACTTGGCACCCGGCACCGTTCAACGGGGTACGCTCGACCAATAATCTGGCCGTGCTGGAATATTTTTACCGTTTCAAGGGCGTTGCGGCCCACGCTTCCAATGCAGCCCATCTCGGCCGCTCGGCGCTCGATGCCGTCGAACTCATGAATGTCGGCGTCAATTTCCTGCGCGAACACATGCCGCAGGATTGCCGGGTACATTATGCAATCACTGACACTGGCGGCAAGGCGGCCAATGTGGTGCAGGCCAAGGCGGAAGTCCTTTATCTGATCCGCGCCCCGGAAATGCGTCAGGCGCTTGATCTCGCCGCGCGGGTGGACAAGGTGGCGCGCGGTGCGGCACTGATGACCGAGACCGAGGTGGAGATCGTCTTTGATACCGCCTCCACCAATCTGCTGCCCAACATCGCGCTGGAAACGGCGATGCATGAAAACATGGTGGCGCTTGGCCCTGTCGCTTTCGATGAAGCGGATATCGCTTTTGCCAAACGCATCCAGGATACTTTTACTGACGAGGCGATCAAAAGCAGCATCCGGCTCTACCAGATAAAGGGTGATGTCTTTTCCAACCGTAAGATCGACGGCTCGACGCCCCTGCATCTCGGCCTGCGGGATTTCGAGGGGCATTCGCATTTTCGGGCCGGCTCCACCGATGTCGGTGACGTCAGCTGGGTGACACCGACGGCACAATGCTGGACACCCGCCTGGGCGATCGGAACCAATCCGCATACCTGGCAGGTGGTGGCACAAGGCAAAACTCCTGCCGCCCATAAGGCCATGGTGCATGCCGCCAAAACGCTTGCAGCGACAGGTCTTTCACTGATGACAACGCCGGAACTGCTCGCCAGTGCCAGGAAGGAATGGCAGGAAAAGACGGAAGGCAGCAAATATGTCTGCCCGATTCCCGCCGATGTCATGCCGGGCTCCCACCGGTAAGGCGCTACGCACCTCCTTTTGCCGCTGCCCGTGCCACCATATTTCCAGAGGCGGCATGGAAAATCCCCTGACTATATCGAGCGGAAGAAAAGCTGAGCGCGGCCGGCCTTCTCCAAGGAGAGCCGGTGGATGCCGGTTTGGAATAAATCTTCCATCACGGCCGAGTTCTCCCGATTTCCAGCCGTAAACCATAATTTCAACGGCTTATGGGCCCGGCCTCCCGGTTGGGAACGAGGCCGAGCGAGCCTCTGCATCTTCCACGGCTATGCGATCCGGAAGGCGCTTTCTCCGCAATTTCCCATCATCACAGCCTTGTGCACCACTCCGCCGCGGGGCTGCGAAGAAAACATTGACGTTCGAACCAAAAATGGAATAAATATATCGAACAGCCAGAAAATCGGTTTCATTATTCCGTTTTCTGATGTGAGGAGGTTGCGGCGGGCTTTCGGGTTCGCCTCCGGCTGGGAGAGGCGGCGCCGGACGCCACGGAGGAGAAAAACAATGAAGAAATTTATCATCGGCGCAGCTTTGTCTGTGCTTCTCGGCACGGCGGCCCATGCGGAGACCGTAGGTGTCTCGATGGCGCTGTTTGACGACAACTTCCTGACCGTGCTGCGCAATGGCATGCAGGATTATTCTAAGGAACTGAAGGGCGTCACCCTGCAGGTCGAGGATGCGCAGAACGACGTCGCCAAGCAGCAGAGCCAGATCCAGAACTTCATCGCTTCCAAGGTCGACGCAATCATCGTCAACCCTGTGGACACGGATGCGACAGCGGCCATGTCCAAGCTCGCAGCCGACGCCAAGATTCCGCTCGTTTACGTCAACCGCCAGCCGGTGAACGTCGACAGCCTGCCGGACGGACAGGCGTTTGTCGCCTCCGACGAAACGGTGGCTGGTACGCTTGAGGCGAAAGAGGTTTGCCGCCTCCTCGGTGGCAAGGGCAATGCCGTCATCATGATGGGCGAGCTCTCGAACCAGGCGGCGCGCATGCGCACGCAGTCTGCGAAAGATGTCTTGAAAACCGACGAATGCAAAGGCATTTCCGTGGTTGAAGAGCAGACCGCCAACTGGCAGCGCACGCAAGGTTCCGACCTCGTGACCAACTGGCTGTCGAGCGGCATCGAGTTCAACGCCGTCATCGCCAATAACGACGAAATGGCGATCGGCGCCATTCAGTCTCTGAAGGCTGCTGGCAAGGACATGAAGGATTATGTCGTCGCCGGTGTGGACGCCACGCAGGATGCTCTCGCCGCCATGCAGGCGGGCGATCTCGACGCCACGGTCTTCCAGGATGCAGCAGGCCAGGGCAAGGGCGCACTTGATGCCGCGCTGAAGCTCGTCAAGGGCGAGAAGGTCGAGAAGAAGGTTTACATCCCCTTCCAGCTCGTCACGCCTGAAAACGTCAAGGACTACGTGGCCAAGAACTAGTGGCCGCCTTCCGGCATCTGCGCCCGTTCAGATTGATATTGGAGGCAGATGCCGGTTCCCGACGGCGCCGAACAAGCTTCGGCGCATGAGCGGATCGTGATTGAATTCCAGGGAATTCAGAGTGTTGCAGCGCCCTGCATGTTGTGGTCGACATGGCGCTGTAAGCCTCCCCGGAGGCAAGGTGCGCCATTGGGCGAAGCCTGTTTCCGGTCAATTTTGTCTATTGTGGAGGATGAGATGGTCGTCAGTCCATCGACAATGGCCGCCGTGCGCGCCAGCGGCGCCGTGCCGAATGCGGAATACCTTCTCGCCGTCGAAGGCATACGCAAGGAATTTCCCGGCGTGGTGGCGCTCGATGATGTGCAGTTCAAGCTAAAGCGCGGCACCGTGCACGCGCTGATGGGCGAGAACGGCGCTGGAAAATCGACGCTGATGAAGATTCTGGCTGGCATCTACCAGCCAGACAGCGGCGAAATCCGCCTGAAAGGCGCCGACATTCGTCTCGATTCCCCGCTTGATGCGTTGGAAAACGGCATTGCCATGATCCATCAGGAATTGAACCTGATGGCTTACATGACGGTCGCGGAAAACATCTGGATCAGACGGGAACCCAAGAACCGGCTGGGCCTTATCGATCATGGCGAGATGTACCGCCGTACCGAAGCCCTGCTGGATCGCCTCGGTATCGATCTCGATCCGGAAACAAGGGTCGGTGAGCTTTCCGTCGCCAGCCGTCAGATGGTCGAGATCGCCAAGGCGGTTTCCTACGATTCCGACGTTCTCATCATGGACGAGCCGACATCCGCGCTGACGGAGCGCGAGGTGGAGCATCTCTTCCGCATCATTCGCGATCTTAGGGAACGCGGTATCGGCATCGTCTACATCACCCACAAGATGAACGAGCTGTTCGAAATCGCCGACGAGTTCTCTGTTTTCCGGGACGGTAAATATATCGGCACGCATGCCTCTACCGATGTAACGCGCGACGACATCATCCGCATGATGGTGGGCCGCGAGATCACGCAGATGTTCCCGAAGGAAGAGGTTCCTATCGGCAACGTTGTGCTGTCGGTCAAAAACCTGACGCTTGATGGCGTGTTCCACGATATTTCCTTTGACGTTCGCGCCGGCGAAATTCTCGGCGTCGCGGGCCTGGTCGGTTCCGGTCGTTCCAATGTTGCAGAGACAGTCTTCGGTGTGACGCCCGCGTCTTCCGGGACGATCAGCATCGATGGCAAACCCGTTTCAGTCACCAGCCCGACGGAAGCCATTCGTCATCGCATGGCGTTTCTGACCGAGGATCGCAAGGACACGGGATGTCTGCTGATCCTGAACATTCTGGAAAATATGCAGATCGCCGTTCTGCAGGACAAATATGTCGCCAATGGTTTCGTGCAGGAAAACGCGTTGTCGGACGCCTGCGAGGAAATGTGCCGCAAGCTGAGGGTGAAAACCCCGCATCTTTACGAGCGCATCGAAAATCTTTCGGGCGGCAACCAGCAGAAAGTGTTGATCGGTCGCTGGATGCTGACCAAGCCGCGCATTCTGATCCTCGATGAGCCGACGCGCGGCATCGATGTGGGCGCCAAGGCGGAAATTCACAAGCTCGTTTGTGAGATGGCGCGCCAGGGCGTCGCCGTCATCATGATTTCCTCCGAAATGCCGGAGGTTCTGGGAATGAGCGACCGCATCATGGTCATGCATGAAGGTCGGGTGACCGGCTTCCTTGATAGAAGTGAAGCCACGCAGGTTAAGGTGATGGATCTCGCATCGCGGTGAGGCGCGCCGGGATTTCTCGAGGAGGAACAGATATGAATAGCAACGCCGCCGCCACTCCGGAGCTGGATGCCAAATCCGGACGCAAACCGCACCGGCGCATACCGCCGGAAGCCAATATTTTCTTCATTCTGATCGGCATAGCGCTGATTTACGAGATTCTCGGCTGGATATTCATCGGCCAGAGCTTCCTGATGAACCAGCAGCGACTGACCATCATGATCCTGCAGGTCTCCGTGATCGGCATCATAGCGGTAGGTGTGACGCAGGTCATCATTACCGGCGGCATCGATCTGTCCTCCGGGTCGGTCGTCGGCCTCACGGCGATGTTGTCCGCCAGCATGGCCCAGTCCTCAACCTGGCCGCGGGCACTTTATCCCGGGCTCACCGACCTGCCGTTCATCATCCCGCTTGCTGTCGGCATTCTCGCCGGCATGTTGGCCGGTTTCATCAATGGGCAGCTCATCGCCCGCACGAAAATCCCGCCCTTCATTGCCACTCTCGGCATGATGGTGACCGCGCGCGGCATTTCCAAGTGGTATACGAAGGGTCAGCCGATCTCCGGCCTGACCGACGGTTTCAATTTCATTGGCACAGGCATCTGGCCAGTCGTGGTGTTCCTGCTCGTGGCAATCATTTTCCACGTCGCGCTGCGTTACACCCGCTATGGCAAGTTCACATATGCAATCGGTGCCAATGAGCAGGCCGCACGTGTATCCGGTATCAATATCGAGGCACATCTGATCAAGGTCTATGCCATTGCCGGAATGCTCGCCGGTCTCGCCGGTGTTGTTACCGCAGCCCGCGCTCAGACCGCGCAGGCCGGCATGGGCGTCATGTATGAGCTTGACGCCATCGCCGCGGCCGTCATCGGCGGCACCTCGCTGTCCGGCGGCGCCGGCCGCATCACCGGAACGGTAATCGGTACGATCATTCTCGGCGTCATGACATCGGGCTTCACCTTCCTCCGAGTGGACGCCTACTATCAGGAGATCGTCAAAGGTCTCATCATCGTGGCGGCCGTCGTCGCCGACGTCTACCGGCAGAAGAAACGCGCCAAGCGTTAAATCCTCCTCCCAGACCTTGGGGCAGGCCTTCAGGCTTGCCCCTTTTTTGTGTCCTCATGCGGCGAGGGGATCAGCAGCGGCTCATGCTTTGCTGTTTCGATAGTCGTGGACGGCTTTGCCGAAGGCCTCGAACAGGGCGCGGGAGGGCGCGTCCGTCTCGGCCCAGTATTCTGGATGCCATTGCACCCCGACAGCAAATCCTTTTGCGTCAATGACAGACACCGCCTCTATTGTGCCATCGGCGGCCGTCGCCTCCACCTGCAGGCGCGGCGCGGTTTCGGCAATGGCCTGCCTGTGCAGCGAGTTGATCTGGATTTCGCCCGACATGCCGAGATGCTGTGCAATGCAGGAGCCTTCGCGCACATGAACAGGCTGGCGGATGGCAAAGGCGACGTCGCGGTCGTCATGTTCCGGCTTGCGGTGGTCCCATATGCCCGGCTGCTCCTGAATTTCGGACGCCAGCGTTCCGCCCAGCGCCACATTCAGTTCCTGTATTCCTCGGCAGATGGCCAGCATCGGAATGCCGCGCTCGATCGCACGGCGAATGAGCGGCAGGCTGGTGGCGTCGCGGGCCTGGTCGAACGGGCCGTCGCTCTCCCGCGCCTCCTTTCCGTAGAGGGAAGGGTGCACATTGGTGGCGGAGCCGGAGACGAGCAGGCCATCCACCCGGTCGAGAATGGCGTCCACGTCGTTTCCGTCCTCAAAGGCCGGTACGATGAAGGACATGACACCAGCCACTTTCAGGGCGGCGGAAACATACTGGTTCTGCGCGGCGTGCCAGTCGGCTCCGGTAAAATGCCTTATGTCGGCGGGGACGGCGATGATGGGTTTTGGCATGGCGGCTCCGGAACGAATCTTCGAAATATGTGCGACCGCCGGCGAACCAAGTCAAGCATGCCTTTGCCTCCTGCTGATCCGGCATGCGCCTAAAGTATAAGGAGATGCCGAGATATTTCAGTTGAATATAAAATGCGAAGAAAATTCCCGGAAACACCGCGTTTTTCCGCGATTAATTCTTGGTGCGGGTGCTTGTCAGTCGGGCGATAACCGTGCTTACTTCGCTACAATGCCTGAACAGCAACGAGGGGAATTCAAAGCTGCAGGCAGCGTTCATATCTGGGAGGATATAGATGGATCGCCGTTCCTTTATGAAAAAAGGTGCGCTCGCGGGAGCTGCCACTGCAGCCCTTGCCGCGCCCGCCATTGCGCAGCAGAATACCAAGATCAACTGGCGCCTGACGTCGTCATTTCCGAAATCGCTTGATACGATCTATGGCGGTGCCGAGGATATTGCGAAGCACGTCGCTGCCGCCACCGACGGCAATTTTACCATCCAGCCCTTTGCCGCCGGGGAAATCGTTCCCGGCTTGCAGGCGGCCGATGCCGTATCGTCAGGCACTGTGGAAATGTGCCATACCTGCTCCTATTATTATGTCGGCAAGGATCCGACCTTCGCGATCGGGACGGCGATACCCTTTGGTCTGAATGCTCGCCTGACCAATTCGTGGTTCTATGAAGGCAACGGCAACAAACTGCTCAATGAATTCTACGCCAAACATAACCTCTACGGCATGATTTCGGGCAATACCGGCGCGCAGATGGGAGGCTGGTTCCGTAAGGAGATCAACACGGTTGACGATTTCAAAGGCGTCAAGATGCGCATTGCCGGCCTTGCCGGCAAAGTGGTTGAAAAGCTTGGTGTCGTGCCGCAGCAGATCGCCGGCGGTGATATCTATCCGGCGCTGGAAAAGGGCACCATCGACGCCGCCGAGTGGGTCGGCCCTTATGACGACCACAAGCTCGGCTTCCAGAAGGTCGCAAAGTACTATTATTATCCGGCCTTCTGGGAAGGCGGCCCGGTCATTCACTCTTTTGTCAATCTGGACAAGTGCAACAGCCTGCCCAAGAACTACCAGACGGCGCTGCAGGACGCCTGCGCCTTCGCCAATACCAGCATGATGGCGAAATACGACGCCAAAAATCCGATTGCCATCAAGCAGCTCGTTTCTGAAGGCGCGGTACTCAGACCCTTCAGCCAGGAAATTCTGGAAGCGTGCTATAAGGCGGCCCTTGAGGTATACGCCAATATTTCGGCTTCCAATCCGGACTTCAAGAAGATTTACGAGGACCAGGTCGCCTTCAAGCGCGAAGGCTATCTGTGGATGCAGCTGGCGGAATACACCTTCGATACTTTCATGATGATCCAGCAGCGTAACGGCAAGCTCTGATTATTCAGTAACGGCGGCGGACCGGGCAAAGGCCTCGGAGATTTCGGTCTCCGGGGTTTTTGTTGTGCGCGTACCCTCATGCATTCGACAACAAAGGATGGTTTATGATCGGGTCCTTCAGAGCGCAATCGCAGGATGGGCGACCAGCCGGAGTGCCGGCTGAGATCGGCGCCCCCAGCCCCGGCCATTGGTCTCAATCGTGGACGTGACGCGATGTGGAAAACGCTGAGCGTTGCATTCGTCATCAAGAAGAACCGGACAGGCAGTATAGTGACTGCCCGGGTCCGTTTCTAAAGAGAATGAACGGAAGGCGGGAGCGTACCCCGTCTTCGCAATCACAGGCGTTTCCGGCCCTTACAGGATGCCTGTCAAGGCCCGATCTTCGGCGGCTCGCCCAGATTTGGCATGCCCGGCATTCCTCCTGGCTGGCCTCCTGGCAAGCCGAAATTGGGCATGGTGTTGCCACCCTGATTACCGAAGGCGGGCACCTCGATCTTGATGGAATTCAGATCGACGTCGGGAGCCTTGTCTATCCAGTAGGTGACGGATTCCGGCCAGAATATCACGATGGCGACGAGGATGAGCTGCATGCCGAGCCAGGGAATGGCGCCCATGTAGATATCCGATGTCTTGACGGTGCGCGGCGCGATGGAACGCAGGTAGAACAATGCAAATCCGAAGGGCGGGTGCATGAAGCTCGTCTGCATGTTGATGCAGATCAGCACGCCGAACCAGATGAGGTCAATGCCGAGCGACTGGGCTATCGGCGCCAGCATTGGAATGACGATGAAGGCGATCTCGAAGAAATCGAGGAAGAAGGCGAGGAAGAAGATGAAGATGTTGACGAAGATCAGGAAGCCGATAGGACCGCCCGGAATGCCCGACAACATGTGCTCGATCCAAAGCGAACCATCCATGCCTTGGAATACGAGCGAAAAGCAGGTCGCGCCGACCAGGATGAACACCACCATCGACGTGATGTGCATGGTGGAATGCATTCCCTGCTTGACGAGGTCCCAGCTGAGCCGCCGATGTGCCGCCGCCAGCGCCATCGCGCCGACAACGCCGAGCGCTCCGGCTTCCGTCGGTGTTGCGAGGCCGAGAAAGATGGTGCCGAGCACGAGGAAGATGAGCACGATGGAGGGGATCATGCCCGCCAGCACACGCAACACCAGCGCCCGGTTAAGCTCACCGCGTGCCTCCGGCGGCAAAGCCGGAAGGTCCTTGGGCCGCACGATCGACATCAGCAGGATGAAGAGCATGAAGATCGCCACCTGCAGGATCGACGGACCGATCGCGCCGAGATACATGTCGCCCACGGATTTACCGAGCTGGTCGGCAAGGACGATCAGCACCAGCGAGGGCGGAATGACCTGTGTGATCGTGCCCGAGGCGGCGATGACGCCGGTGGCAAGTCGCGGATTATAGCCGTATTTCAGCATGATGGGCAGCGAGATGACGCCCATGGTGATGACCGAGGCCGCAACCGTGCCGGTGATCGCGCCCAGGATCGCGCCGACAATGATGACGGCATAGGCAAGTCCGCCCGGTATAGCGCCGAAAAGCTTCCCCGTTCCTTCGAGCAGGTCTTCCGCAAGGCCGCAACGCTCCAGAATAGCGCCCATGAAGGTGAAGAAGGGAATGGCCAGCAGAAGGTCGTTCGAAACGATGCCGAAGATGCGCAGGGGCAGGGCCTGAAGAAAAGCCGGTGAAAAATGCTCGGTGAAGATGCCGATGACGCCAAAAACGAGGCCGACGGTGGCAAGCGAGAAAGCCACCGGAAATCCGTAAAGCATGAAGATAATCATGCCGATGAACATCAGTGGCGGAAGAATACCGTATTCAAACATGGGAATATCCTGAAGGTTCAGATCGGCGCGATCATTGCAGGGGTTTTTCGTACTTCGTATCGAGCGCATAAAGCCCGTTGAGGGCGCCTATGCGCTTGATGAGTTCGGAAAACCCCTGAAGAACCAGAAGGGCGAAACCGGCGAAGATGATGAGTTTCACGGGCCAGCGGATCAGGCCGCCGGCATTGGAAGACATTTCGCCCTGATTCCAGGACAGGGTGAACATGGGCCAGGACAGCCAGGCTAGATAAAGGCAGCCGGGCAGCAGGAACAGCACAATGCCGACAATATCCACCCAGATGCGGCTGCGCGGTGAAATCGCACCATAGATGATGTCGACCCGAACATGCTCGTTCATGCGCAGAGTATAGGAAGCGCCGATCAGCACGATGAAGGCGAACATGTACCACTGGATTTCGAGCCAGCCGTTGGAGCTGTAGTTCAAGGCGTAACGGACCATCGCGTTACCGGCGCTGACGAGGCAGCAGATGAGCACGAGATAACCGGCGACCTTGCCCAGTGCCTCGCTCGCAGAATCTATCAGCGCACTTATTTTTAAAAGCGATTTCATGACTTTCCCCTCTTCCCTTGCCGGGCCCTTTGCGGGTTTATGGCGGAGAGCAAAGCCCGATACCCCTGCAACGGCCGCGCCTCCACGCGCGTCCGCACCCATCGGTTCCGGAGTTCCTCCCCACAGAATCCGTGTATGGGCAGGCGGTTCGAAAAGCAACCGAAACCGCACGCAAAGAGCAAGAACGGTGGCCCTTTTCAACTATTAACGAAAGAATGTTCCCGGAAGGCAAGTATTGTCCTTGGGAGCCGGTCCGACGGATGGCGGCGTGACACTTTCGTGCGGAACGCATTGCGCTTTTCGACCACTTCATGTTACCTCTGGCACCGGAGAATCCGGCATGGCCCGTGATCGTCCGCGGGGCAGATTTCCCCGCAGGACGGGAATGACGGATGGAGCAAAGGGGAAGTGGAATGAGCGAACACCATACAGGTCCGGTCGAACTTGGCGCTGAAATGAACTACGCCGAACACGAAAAGACCTATAACGGTTTTCTGGCCTTGACCAAATACGGCACCATGATGCTGTGCGTGCTGATGCTGGCCATGGTTGCCGGTTTTTTCACATCCGCGGGCTTCCTTGGCGGTCTCGTTGTCTTTCTCGTTCTGTCGGCGGCCGGGTTCGTTCTGCTGCGCTGATCGAACGGTTTGCGGGCTGTTGCCCTTACGGGTAAGGGTTCTGCCGGACAACCGGGAAGGCCGGGCATGAAACGCCTTTTATCCTGTCTGTTTCTGTTGATTGCGGTTGCATGTCCCGTCTCCGCGCGTGATCTCTCTCCTGCCGAGCAGGAGAGGCTGAATGCCCAGATAGAGCGTTTCAGCACCGCCCTGAATGCGCAGGATTTCGAAACGGTCGGCAAGACTGTGCCGCCGAAAATCTTCGAGTTCATCGCCAGTGATGCGGGTGTCACCGTGGAGCAGTTGCGGAGCGCCTTGACGGCGCAGATGCAGATGGCGCTCGCGGCGGTCAAGATAACCGAATTCACCATGGACGCGCGGGCGATCAGCCTGACTGAGACGCCGGATGGCACGCCCTATGCGCTCATTCCGACAAAAACCGTTATGGAAACCGGCGGTCAGACCATAGAGGCGAAGTCCCACACGCTGGCGCTGATCGACGGTTCGGACTGGTATTTGCTCCGGGTGAGCGATCAGCAGCAGGTGACCATCCTGCGAAAGGTCTACCCGTCCTTCGCGACAGTGGAATTCCCTGACGATTCCACGCAGACGGTGAAATAACCCGTATTGCTGGCGAGGCCGGGCCCTGGCGTCGCCAGTGCTACCCCATTTTCAGGAAAACCGTCCCGGGCGGAAGGGATCGACCGAGATGGACGTTTCGTCGCCGTTTGCCATCTGCGTCACCAGCCGGGCTGTGGCCGCCGACTGGGTCAACCCCAGATGACCGTGGCCGAAGGCGTAGATAACGGAGGGTGTCGTCCGCGCGGTGCCAATGACGGGAAGACAGTCCGGCATGGAGGGGCGGAACCCCATCCATTGCCGTCCGCCTTCCAGTTTGAGGCCGGGAAGGAAACGTTCCGCTTTTTTCAACATGGCTTCCGCGCGGCGGAAGTTCGGCTTCAGTTCCAGCCCGCCGAGTTCGACGGCGCCGCCGACGCGGATGCCAGTCGACAAGGGGGTCACAACGAAGCCGTGGTCGTTGAAATAAAGCTGGCGTGTCAGGTTGAAAGCACCGACAGGCAGGGTCGTGTTGTATCCTCGTTCCGTTTCCAGCGGCACGATGTTGCCAAGCGTCGCCGCAAGTTTTTTGGACCATGCTCCACAGGCGATCACCACTTTGTCGGCGTCGATCTTGTCGCCGTTCTCCAGCGTGACGATCGTACTTTCGCCCACTGCGTCGATACGCTGAGCTTCGCCTTTGCGAAGGCTGGCTCCGCGTGAGATCACAAGATCAAATATGGCGCGGGTGAAATCATAGGGATCGGAGACCTGCAGGCCATCCGCCGAAAACACCGCGTGGCGGAACTGCGGCGCCAGGCCCGGCTGCAGCTCTTCGATTTCGTTGCGGTCAACGCGCTGGAATGCGAAGCCGGCTTTTTCCTTTTCGTCCCAATCCTTACGGGCGGCGTTGAGGCTCGCCTCGCTGTCATAAATATGAAGCGTGCCGGTTTTTGAGATGAAGGGCG
This sequence comes from Agrobacterium sp. 33MFTa1.1, assembly GCF_004328495.1. Taxonomy (NCBI): domain Bacteria; kingdom Pseudomonadati; phylum Pseudomonadota; class Alphaproteobacteria; order Hyphomicrobiales; family Rhizobiaceae; genus Agrobacterium; species Agrobacterium sp. 33MFTa1.1. The sequence continues at coordinate 1,552,163 of NZ_CP036359.1, forward strand.
AGAGCTCGGGCATGGCAGCGATGTGGGCCATTTCGATGGCGGCCAGCCGGTTGATTTCCATGAGTGATTTCAGCCCATGACGGAAACTGCGTTCGGCGCTGGCGCGCCAGAAACGCCAAAGCCACGGGGCGATCTTCGGTGCATAGGCCGGTGGCACGCTGAGAGGTCCGAGCGGATCAAAAAGCCAGCGCGGGGCTTTTTTCATGATACCGGGCGCGGGAATGGGGATGATTTCCGGAAAGGCCAATATGCCGGCATTACCGGAACTCGCACCGCGGGAGATGTCGCCACGCTCAAGAAGCACGACGTCACGCCCGGCATTCTGCAGATAAAGCGCTGCCATGGAACCGATAATGCCGGTGCCGACCACCAGCACGTCGCATTTCAGGGTTTTGGTCATCGGCGCTCCTGCAATACAAATCTCTCAAGCCCGCCATAACAATGAATGCAGAGGGTATGAAAGGTCGCATCACGCTGCGGCGATAGAAATATCAGCACTGTGGCAAATAAGCGGTTCCGCGGTGGGGGAGGCCGCCATGCACATCAGTGCGTTTTGCCCATCGGCTAGGTCGCGGCTTAGATAGTTATGAGCCATTATTAATCGCTATTTAACAGTGTCTGGCTAGTTTCGCGTGCAGTCAGGCCCATCCATGTTCATCCCTTCTCATTCGGAGGGGCAGTGGGTCTGCGCAGCGGTTAATTTGGGGGTTTTAAAGGCATGTCTCACTTTTCCAAACTCGGTCTGGATGCATCTGCGGTACTTGACGCCCTGAACCGTTCGCAGGCCATCATCGAATTCGATCTGACCGGGAAAATTCTGAAGGCGAACGATAATTTCTGCAAAGCGGTGGGTTATCAGCAGTCCGAAATCATCGGACGGCACCACAGCATGTTTGTCGCTCCCGAAGAGGCTGCCAATGCGGAATACAACGCGTTCTGGGCGAAACTCTCGCGCGGCGAATATGATCAGGGTCAATATCGGCGCCGGGCAAAAAACGGCGACGAAATCTGGATCGAAGCTTCCTATAATCCCGTCTTTCGTTTCGGTAAACCTTACAAGATCGTCAAGGTTGCAACCGATATCACCGTGATCAAGCGCAAGAGCATGGAAGATGACGGCAAGCTGGCTGCTCTCTCCCGCGCGCAGGCCATGATCGAATTTACACCAGATGGGAAGATCCTCAGCGCCAACGAGAATTTCCTCGCGGCGCTTGGTTACACGGCGCAGGAAATTGTAGGCAAGCATCATTCGATGTTCTGTGAGCCAGCTTATGCCCAGTCCCAGGAATATCGTGATTTCTGGCAGGAGCTGAGGAGCGGCCGTTTCTCTGCCGGGCAGTTCATGCGGCTCGGCAAGGACGGCAAACGCGTTTTCATCCAGGCGTCCTATAATCCGATACTGGATGAGCAGGGCCGTGTCTTGAAGGTGGCGAAGTTTGCCTTCGACGTGACGGACCGCATGCATGCGGTGGAGGAGCTTGGCGCGGCGCTTGAGCGGCTCTCCCAATGCAACATCCGTGTCACGCTGGACAAACCCTTCGTGGGTGAATTTGAGAGCCTGCGGCGCGATTTCAACAAGTCCATCGCGGAATTCCAGAAGACGCTGGAAAATGTTCTCGGCCAGACGGGCGATCTGACCCGCAGCAGCCAGGAAGTCAGCGAGGCTTCCGTCAATCTGGCGGAACGTTCGCGCGAACAGGCCGTAGCGCTGGAAGAAACCTCTGCGGCACTGGAGGAAATCACGGCGACGGTTCGTTCATCCACGGAAAACATGAAAGAGACCCGCAAGCTGGTTCACAGTGCACGCACATCCACCGCGGCCTCGACCGAGGTCGTTGAGCGCACGGTCAATGCCATGCAGCGCATCGAGACAGCATCGCGGGAAATCAGTCAGATCATTGGTGTTATCGATGAGATCGCCTTCCAGACCAACCTGCTGGCGCTGAATGCGGGCGTGGAAGCCGCCCGCGCGGGTGAAGCCGGCAAGGGCTTTGCCGTGGTGGCGCAGGAGGTGCGCGAGCTTGCACAGCGTTCCGCTGGTGCCGCCAAGGAAATCAAGGCGCTGATCAACAATTCCGGCAGCGAGGTCCTTGAAGGGGTAAGGCTCGTGGGTGAAACGGGCGAAGCGCTGAAGCAGATCGACGCGCTGGTCAGGCATATTGACGGCAACGTTGACATGATCGCCAAGGCAGCGGACGAGCAGGCTGTCGGCATCAGTGAGATCAACAAGGCGGTCAACCGGCTGGACCGGATGACGCAGGAAAATGCCGCCATGAGCGCACGCACCACCGTAATCAGCACCACGCTCGCGCAGGGTGCGGATGCATTAGCCCAGCTTGTCAGCCTGTTCAAACTGAACCGCCGCACGGTTCAGCGTGAGGATGGTGCCTCAATACGTCCTGATTTTTCGACTGCTGCTCGGCACGATCAGGAGGTCGGGCGCGCAGCAGCATGAAGGGAGCCGGCTTTCGCCGGCCCCCGCTTATTGCTGATCATCAATTGATACGGATGCCCTTGATAGGGCATCTGCGCGCGGTTAACCCCGCAAGGCCGGGCGCGTGATGCCGAGGTGGTCGCGCAATGTGGAGCCCTCATATTCCCGGCGGAACAGGCCGCGTTCCTGCAAGAGCGGTACCACCTCGCGATTAAACTCCTCCAGCCCGCCGGGGAAGAAGGGCGGCATGACGTTGAAGCCATCGGCTGCGCCGTTCTCGAACCATTGCTGCATCCTGTCGGCAACGTCGCTCGCCGTTCCCATGACGATATGGTGGCCACGGCCGGCCGCGACGCGCAGCGCCAGTTCTCGGATCGTGAGCTTTTCGCGCCGTGCCAGCTCGGTCAGCAACTCGGCGCGGCTGCGCAACTGGTCGGAGATGGGAAGTTCGGGCAACGGGCCGTCGAGATCATAGTCGGCCAGGCTGTGGCCGATGCGTTCTTCGAGCAGCGGCATCGCGCTCTTGATGTCCGTCCAGCGGTTCAGTTCCTTCAGCTTTTCACTCGCCTCCTCGAAACTCCTGCCGATGATCGGCATGAAGCCGGGCATCACGGCAACGCTGGCGGGATCGCGGCCGAATTTTTCGACGCGCGCCTTGAGGCTCGTGTAGAAAGCCTGCGCTTCGGAAATTGCCTGTTGGGCGGTGAAGACGATATCGGCGGTGCGTGCGGCGAGATCCTGACCCGGTCCGGAGGAACCGGCCTGGATGAGAACCGGATGGCCCTGCGGCGAGCGCGGAATGTTGAGCGGTCCCTTGACGGTGAAATATTTGCCTTCGTGGTTGAGAACATGGACTTTCTCGGGATCGACGTAGCGGCCCGCCTGCTTGTCCTTGATGAAGGCGTCGTCATCCCAGCTGTCCCAAAGGCCGCGAACGACGTTCACATATTCTTCCGCCACCGCATAACGCTCGTCATGCTCGGGGTGGTCCTTGGAGAAATTCGCTGCCGTCCGTGCGTAAGAGGTGGTGACAATGTTCCAGGCCGCTCGACCATGGCTTAAATGGTCTATGGAGGCGAAGGCGCGAGCGGTGTGATAGGGCTCGCCATAGGTGGTGGAGGCGGTTGCGGCCAGCCCGATCTTCTCGGTCACCATTGCCAGCGCGGCAAGCAGGGTCAACGGCTCGAAACGTGCGATCATCGAAGGATGGGCGTCGACGCCGCTGGTCAGCCCGTCGGCGAGGAATACCATGTCGAACTTTGCCGCTTCGGCCATTTTCGTCACGCGGGTGAGCAGATCGAGGTTTTCGCTGCCGGCCTCCGCATCGGGGTGACGCCAGCCGGAAACGTGGTGTCCGGCACCCTGCAGGAAAAGGCCGAGATGCATCTGTCTTTTGCGGGTCGTGGTGGTCATGGGAATCATGCCTTCATGTCAGTCGAGTTATATTGGCGATACCAGAAGCATTTCGAGCTTCCTGAGGTCGGCTGCGGTTTTCATGGACCGCACCAAGGCCGGGATACCGGCGAATTTTTCACTGCCGCCGGTCGCGTCGGCAAATTTTTCGGCCGGGTCATCAATGCCGGGAAGCCCGTCGACGCGGCGCGATAGCACCGTACCATCCTTCTTCGTGACATCTATCACCACGAAACGGGTGGTTGGGTCTGGCGACAGGCGGCGAGCGGTCTCGTCATGCCGGCGCGAGACTTTCGCGGAAACGCCGAGCAGGTCGGCGCGTGCCGGGCGTTCGTCGAAATGGCCGATCCCCAGTGACCCATCCGTCAGCGCCGCAGCGAAGACATATTCGGGGCTGAAGCGCGCGTCTATGCCGGTTGCGGGCGTGGCAGGGCCGACTAGCGCGGCATCGCCGCCGGGCGGGAAGGTGATGGTGACCGCCTCGATTTCTTCCGGCTGCAGCTCATGGGTGCTGCGCAGCGCCAGCGCGCCCACGGCGACGGGGTGTGCCGCGGTACAACACGGGAAGGCCTTGAGAGTCAGGCCCGGCGAGACGATCTGCCAGGGTGCGCCCCAGCCGGAGAGAACACGCTTCGGCTGCTCGGCGCCGAAGGCGAAGGCCGAATAAAAGCCGATGGAATTTTCCATAAAATCCGGCGCGCCCTGAAAGCCGGATCGTGCCAGCCGTGCTGCGGTGAGGCCGGCACGCGTGGCGAGCCCCGCATGGAGCGGCTTGGCGTCATAACCGAATTGCAGGCGAAGCCCGGCCGATTGCGTGGCGGCGAGGCCGAGCGCCACGGCCGTTGTCTGCGGATCGAATTTCAGCAGATGGGCGATCGCCGCCGCGGCACCCATGGGGCCAAGTGTGGCGGTGGCGTGGAAACCATTTTCGTAATGTCTGGTGCCGAGCGACAGGCCAATGCGGGCCATGGTTTCCAGCCCGACGATATAGGCGGCGATGAATGCATCGGCCGTCGAGCCTTCCTCGACCGCAACAGCCAGCAGGGCTGGAACAATGGCGACGGTGGGGTGGCCGCGCACACTGCCATGGACATCGTCGTAATCAAGCACGTGACCGGCATGGCCGTTGATAAGGGCGGCGGTGAAGGCATCCGTACGCAGATCGTGGCCGACGATGCCGGCTGCGCCTTGCGTGCCTGAGGTGAAGGTGTCGATCAGGATTTTCGTGCTCCTGTCGGCAGCGCCGCCCAGCACGCAGGCAAAGAAATCGATCAGTGCCGTGCGGGCAATGGTGACCGCCTCATCATCGTGTAGCGGATCGGAAGCGGCAATGGCTCCGGCAAGACGAAGTGTGAGTTTTTCCTCCGCGACCATGGCATCAGATCCCTTCGCCGTCATTCACGCGCGCGCCCTGTCCGCCGAGACCCTTGACGAAGGCGTTGATGCGCGGATTGGTCGACTTGTAGAATATGTGCTCCGGCGTGCCCTGATCGACGATCAGGCCGTTTTCGGTGAAGACAATTTTGTCGCTGATTTCTTCGGCAAAGCGCATTTCGTGGGTAACGAGAATGCTCGTCATGCCCTCGTTGACGAGGTCGCGGATGACGGCGAGCACTTCCCCAACCGTTTCGGGATCGAGTGCCGAGGTGACTTCATCGAACAGCACCAGCTCCGGCCGCATGGCGAGCGCGCGGGCGATCGCCACGCGCTGCTGCTGGCCGCCGGAAAGCTGGCCGGGATAGGCGTCGACCTTCTGGGACAGGCGGACCTTTTCCAGCAATTCGCGGGCATGGCGCTCCGCTTCCGTTTTTGGCGTACCAAGTATTTTGATCGGCGCGATGGTGATGTTTTCCATCACCGTCAGATGCGGGAAGAGGTTGAACTGCTGGAACACGATGCCGATCCGCTTGCGCAGCGCGATGCGCTCGGCCTCGGTCTTCAGCTGGTCTACTCGCGTGCCGCCAACGGTGATCTTGCCCGATTGCGGAATGAGGAGGCCGTTGATGCAGCGCAGGATGGTGGATTTGCCGGAGCCGGAAGGGCCGATGATGGAGACGGCGTCCCCCTTGTTGACGGTGAGATCAATGCCTTTCAGGACCTGGTTGTCACCAAAAGCAAGATGGATTGCTTCGAGTTCAACAAGCGGCTGGGCGTTTTGGGCGATGGATACGGACATGGCTTGTTCCAATCAGCGGGAAGCGAAGCGCCGCTCGAGGCGCTGCGTGAAACGGGAGACGGGATAGCAGAACAGGAAGAACGCCATCAGAACGGTGAGATAGACCACCACGGTAAAATCGTTGCGCTGCACGGCGGTGCTCGCGTCCGTCGCGGCGTGGAGAAGCTCATGCACGCCGACCAGCGAGGCGAGCGCCGTACCCATGGTGATCGATGCGTAGAGGTTCATCCACGGCGGCAGGGAGCGTTTTATGCATTGCGGCAGGATGATCCAGCGCAGTGTCTGGTTGCGCGAAAAGCCCAGCCCCTGAGCGGCTTCCCATTGCGCTGTCGGAATGGACTGGATGGCGCCGCGGGTGATTTCGGCGATATGGGCGCTGGCCGGAATGGCAAGGCCCACAACCGCCTTGATCCAGTCCGGAAAAGGAATGTAGTTGCCAAAGGCCACGATCTCGAAGGGGAAGATGTAAGTCGCGGCAAAGATCAGCACCAGATGCGGGGCATTGCGGAAAATCTGCACATAGGTCAGTGCCGGTGCGCGAACCAGACGGTAGGGCGCAAGCTCCATGATGCCGAGAAGAACGCCGATAAATGTGCCGATGGCGATCGCCAGAATGCTTATCAGCACATTCATGGCGAAACCCTTGGCGAGATAGGGCAGCCATTCCAGCAGCACCTGGCCGAGCGACGGATCGAGGACCAGCCACAAGATGACGGCCACCAGGACGCCCAGCAGCAGAATGGTGCCGAAAGGCGGCTTCTTCACCGTCCGTGTTGGAGAAACCACCGCACTCATTGACCGAACCCCGGAACCGCAAGACGCCGTTCAAGCCAGAGACCGGCCCTTGCGACGATGAAATTGATGACGCTGAAGAAAACGAGGATAACGATCATCAGCTCGACCACATTGTCGCGCTGCGTCCAGATCAGGATGGAGGCATAGGTGATCTCACCCACGGCGATTGCAGAGCCGACCGTGGTGAGCTTTACCAGATTGACGAGATTGTTGATGATGGAGGGCAGCGCTGTGCGGATCGCCAGTGGAAACTCCACATAACGCAGAATCTCGAAGGAACTGAAACCGATTGCACGCGCTGCCTCGATTGTGGTGCCGGGCACCGCCTCGATGCCGCCGCGCAGCGCTTCAGCATGGAAGGCGGCAATGTGCAGCCCCGTGACCGCAACGACCCAGAAAAACGGTGTCAGCGGATTGTTCTGCGCGCCACCCAGCGCACTGGAAATCAGCATGTTGAGCACGAGGAAACCGCACATCAGCTGTACCAGCGTCGGCGTGTTGCGCGTCAGTTCCACATAGGCGCGCACGGGACCGGCGAGCCAGGTCTTCCCGGACGTGAGCATTGCGGCGAAAATGAAGCCGAAGACGAGGCTGAGCGGCAAGGTGACGGCAACGAGGATCAGCGTCATCTTCATGCCGTCGAGCCAGATCTGAACCTCATAGCCGCTGTTCAGAAAATCATAGTTGAGGCCAAGATGCGCGGCCAGTTCTATGAAGCGCGCTGTAAATGAATCCTGCATTGGAAATCCATGCTGTTATTGCGGGTGCCGCCACGCGGGCGGCGCCAGAATGGCCTGCCATTATAAAGCAGAAAAGAACGGCAGGTGAACCGGCCGTTCCTGATGATCATGGGAACCATCTCTATGCCATCGTCCTCACCACGTTGCGGCGTGACGGGGGATGACAGGAAAGCCCTGCGCCTGACCTTTACTGCGCGGCGGACAGCTTCCTCTGCTGTTCTTCCATATAGCCGATGCTCGGCAGACGGTTTGCCTTGGCGAATTCCAGCATCTTGCCGGAAGCGTGCAATTCCTTGACGATCTTGTCGAGAGCCGCCTGCGTGTCGCTTTCACCCTTGCGCAGCCAGATCACGGAATCCGACGGTATGAGATCTGTGGGGATGAGGATGCCGTAATCCTTCCACTCATCAGCGCGGTCCTGAAGCATCAGGCTCAGCGTGCCGTTGACGTGAACGGACACATCGCAATTGCCACCCTTCAGCGCCAGCAGCGATTCCGGCTGGCTCGGCAGCGCCTTTACCTGCGCGCCATATTGCTCGATCAGCGGCTGAGTGTAGTTGGAACCCTGAGACACGCAGGCGATCTTGCCTTTCAGGTCGGACCAGTCCTTGATGCCAGAGTCTTTTCGACCGATGGCGGCGCCGCCCTGACGGTCATAGGGAGTGGGCACGTAGTCGAGCGTTTTCGCACGTTCTTCGGTGTACTGCATGTTGGCGATAAGAATATCGACCTTCCCCTGCTGCAGGAACTGCACGCGGTTTGGCGGGGTCACGGTCTCAGTCACCAGTTCAACGCCGAGACCTGCGGCGAGCGCCTTCGCGACGTCGATGTTGAGGCCCTTCTGCTCCTGCGTTTTTGGATCGATAAAGCCGAAAGGAGCGCCGGAAAGAATGACGCCGACGGTGAGCTTGCCGCGACCCTTGATGCGGTCAAGCGTTGCATCCGCGTGGGCGGTGGTTGCCAACGAGGCGATGACAACGGTCCCGGCGATGAGTTTCGCGGCAAACTTGGGGAGGGAGAAGGCCATGGGTATTTCCTTTTGCTTGTGGCTGGAACCTACATGACGGACTTGCAGAGAGCGAGAATTGGCATTGCGCAAAAAATACTATGAATAGAAACGAGTTCCAATAATGTTGCCGGACAGAAAAAATATCCCAATAATTTAAAATCGTAGAATCTGTTCTTTAGGTTTTAGCGGTGTGCGGCTTGTTTCAACCAAGAGGCGAGAAGCAAGCCGCACTGCGTTTCAATTATCGTCCGGCATTATAGGCCGCGATTGCTGCCATGTTGACGATATCGCTGTCCTTGGCCCCCATCGAGGTTATCTGCACCGACTTGTCGAGGCCGACGAGAAGAGGGCCGATGACGGTCGCACCGCCCAATTCCTGCAGCATCTTGGTGGAGATGGAGGCAGAATGGATGGCGGGCATGACCAGCACGTTGGCGGGGCCGGAAAGGCGCGCGAAGGGATACTGGCTCTGCATGCGGTGATGGTTCAGCGCCACATCCGCCGACATTTCGCCATCGACCTCGAAATTGACGTTGCGCTTGTCGAGAATTTTCACCGCCTCGCGCACCTTGTCGGAGCGTTCGCCGACCGGCTGGCCGAAGGTGGAATAAGCGAGCATGGCAACGCGCGGCTCGTAACCGAAACGGCGGGCGAGGCCGGCTGCCTCCTCCGCGATATCGGCAAGGTCCTCGGCATTCGGCATGTCGTGCACGGCCGTGTCGGCCACGAAGACGGTGCGGTTGCGCGAGACAACGAGGGATACGCCAATGACGCGATGGCCGGGCTTGGTGTTGATGCAACGGCGGATATCTTCCAGCGCCGTCGAATAATTGCGCGTCACGCCCGTTACCACCGCGTCCGCATCGCCCATCGCCACCATGCAGGCGGCGAAGTGGTTGCGGTCGTTGTGGATCAGGCGCTGCACGTCGCGCAGCAGGAAGCCGCCGCGCTGCAGCCGCGCATAGAGGTAATCGATATAGGCATCGACCCGGCTGGAGAGGCGGGCATTGGTAATTTCGATATTGGCGCGGTCGAGATCGATACCGGCACGCTCCGCATTGGCCTTGATGATATCGTCACGGCCGAGCAGGATGGCGGTACCAAGCCCTTGAGCGGTAAACGAAATCGCCGCGCGCATGACCTGTTCTTCTTCCGCTTCGGCAAAGACCACGCGCTTGGGCGAACGACGCACACGCTCGTAAAGGCGTTGCGTGGTCGAGGCCATCGGATCACGACGGGCCGAAAGCTCGCGGGCATAGGCGTCGAGATCGGGAATTTCGCGCTGGGCGACGCCGGTTTCGATAGCGGCTTTTGCCACGGCGACAGGAATGGCGGAGATCAGGCGCGGATCGAACGGGACCGGAATGATATATTGCGGTCCGAAACGCGGGCGGTTGCCCTGATAGGCCGCGGCCACATCGTCAGGCACGTCTTCGCGGGCCAGATCCGCCAGCGCCTGCGCGGCGGCTATCTTCATGGCATCGTTGATCTGGCGGGCACGCACATCGAGCGCGCCGCGGAAGATATAGGGGAAGCCGAGGACGTTGTTGACCTGGTTCGGATAGTCGGAACGTCCCGTCGCCATGATGGCGTCATCGCGGATGCGGGACACTTCTTCCGGGGTGATTTCCGGGTCGGGATTGGCCATTGCAAAGATAATCGGCTTCGGCGCCATGGAGCGGATCATTTCTTCGCTGAACGCGCCCTTCTGTGAGAGGCCGAACACCACGTCAGCACCCTTCATGGCTTCCGCCAGCGTGCGATTGTCGGTTTTCACCGCATGGGCGGATTTCCATTGGTTCATGCCCTCGGTTCGGCCCTGATAGATGACGCCCTTGGTATCACAGAGCGTGATGTTTTCCGGGTTGAAACCCATGGCCTTGATGAGGTCCATGCATGCGATTGCGGCCGCACCCGCACCGTTGCAGACGAGCTTGGTGGTCTTGAAGTCACGTCCGGTCAGTTCGATGGCGTTGATGAGGCCGGCGGCGGCAATAATGGCGGTGCCGTGCTGGTCGTCATGGAATACGGGAATATCCATCAATTCGCGCAGGCGGCTTTCGATGATGAAACATTCCGGCGCCTTGATGTCTTCCAGATTGATGCCGCCGAAGGAGGGGCCGAGGTAACGCACGCAATTGATGAACTCATCGGCGTCTTCGGTATCGACCTCGAGATCGATGGAATCGACATCGGCGAAACGCTTGAAGAGGACCGACTTGCCTTCCATGACCGGCTTCGAGGCCAGCGCGCCGAGATTGCCCAGCCCGAGGATCGCGGTGCCGTTGGAGATGACGGCCACCATGTTGCCGCGTGTCGTATAATCGTAAGCGGTCGCCGGATTTTCGGCGATGGCTTTCACCGGCACCGCCACGCCGGGCGAATAGGCGAGCGACAGATCCCGCTGTGTTGCCATCGGCTTCGTCGGGGTGATTTCCAGCTTGCCCGGCCTGCCTTCCGCGTGGAAATCCAGGGCTTCCTGATCCGTAACCGATGTTCTTGTGCTGGCGGGCTTGGTCGTGTCGGACATGGGCTGTGTGTGCTTTCGTGTCTATAACAATGTAAAAATATCCGCCGTTGTTATTGTATTTTTCGCGCGCCTGCCAAGCCTTGAATGTTGTTCAGTGCAGCAAATTTAAGCGGGATGAAATTTGCGGCCGATTCAATCGATTAATTCCGCGTCCTGCTTGTCAAAGGCTCAGTCTGTAGGCTCGGCGGGCCATATTCACGAAGGCTTCGACATGCAGGGCAAGCGCGCCGCGCCTGACGAGTAGTACGCAGTCGGACCATGCCTCCGCGCTATCGAGTGACACGGCGGCAGTGCCCCTTGCGGAAAGCACCGTGCTTTCCGGCAGGATGGAAATGCCTGCACCGGCCTCCACGAGCGCGAGAATCGTATTGACGTTGGCGATGCGCATGCCGACTTGCGGCGTGCAGCCGGCATCTTCGAAAAGCGAAAGCGCGCTGCTGCTGAGGCCGAGGCCAATCTCGTCAACCGGCAGCAGCAGTTTTTCGTGCAGGATATCGCTGACGGAAACCTGCGGGCGCTTGGCGAGTACGTGACGTTCCGGCAAAGCGACGCAAAGCCTCGAGCGGTCGAACGGCATGGTTCGCAAGGTCTGCGGCAGCGTGGGAAGAGGCGCGCGGATGAAGGCAACGTCGGTCTCGCGGGTCGTCACCTGCTCGATTAGCTGTTCCATTGTCATGCCGGGCAACAGTTCAAGCGTCACGTCTGGGTACTCGTCACCATAGCGGGTAATGAGCGCGGGTAGTTTACGCTCGGCCATGACACTGGTGCCGTAACCGATGCGCAGCGTGCCAAGCTGGCCGCGGCGGATCTGCTGCGCCCTTTCCAGCGCACTTTTGGTGCGTGCAAGGATTTCTTCCGCCTCGATGAGCATGGACTGACCGGCCGGGGTAAGTTCCACACCGCGATTGATGCGGTGAAAGAGCTTGAAGCCCAGATTTTCCTCCAGCTGTCGAATGCGCTGGGTGACGGCGGGCTGGGCAATGCCGAGCTGCAGGGCGGCGGCACGAAAGTTCCTCGCCCTTGCCGCTTCCACGAATATCGTGAGTTGACGAATATCCATCGGGAGATTTCTTTGTTTTGTCAGGTGTGATGTGATATAAGCATAGCTTATCGAAATTGCCCAGCTTGCGCATTGTCATCTTGTCGCAGGCGACGTTATACCGCAGCCAGTGTTTTGATCGTCTTTGCCGCTTTGCAGGCCTTGATGGGAGAGACCGGGGAGGATTTGTTCAAGCATCTTGCCCGCCGTCCATGGGGCCGGCGGTTACCTGCAGTGAATGGGTCACGCATGACAGTCACGACGGAAGTCTTCCCCACCATTGTTCCCCGTTCAGCCGCGCCGCCTTCGGCGCATCTTCGCCTGGCCATTGCGGCCGCAGGCTGTCCCGGCTTCGCCGGACACTGAACAATCACCGGGCTTCAGCCTTTTGGGGCAGCTCTTCTAACCGGACATTCTTTCATGGGTAATCCAGCAACTTCGTTATCGCTCCCAGCCAGATTGTGGCTGTTGGTGCTCGGCGCTGTCATCGTTGCCGCAGGCCTGTTCTTCGCCATTGGCGGCGGCCAGCTTGTGGCCCTCGGCGGCAGCCTCTATTTCGTCACGGCAGGCATCGCGCTCATCGTCTCGGGCCTGCTCATCCTGCTGCGCAAGCCTGCCGGTGCGGTTCTCTTCGGCTTTGTCTTCGTCCTCACCGGCATCTGGGCGGTGTGGGAAGCCGGATTGCACTTCTGGCCGCTCATTTCACGCCTTCTCGCGATGGGCGTCGGTGCCATTGTCGTTGCGCTCTCCTATCCTCTCCTGCGTCGCGCGGCCGGCAAGGCTCCGGCATACGGCGCCTCTTTCGCCATTGCCGCCATTCTCGCCATCGCCACCGGCGCGGGTTTTGCCGGCATGTTCGTGCCGCACCCCACCGTCGCCTTCAATGGTGAACCGGCAGCCCTGACGCCTGTCACACCGGAAACGGAGCAGAAGAACTGGGAACATTACGGCAATACATCCGGCGGCAGCCGCTTTGTCGCTCTCGATGAAATCACGCGCGACAACGTCAAGAACCTCGAAGTCGCCTGGACCTACCACACCGGCGATACCCCGATCAGCCCCGGCGCGAATGGTGCGGAAGATCAGGAAACGCCGCTGCAGGTTGGCGACACCGTATTCCTGTGCACGCCGCATAACAATGTCATCGCTCTTGATGCAGATACCGGCGCAGAAAAGTGGAAGACGGAAATCAACGCGAAATCTTCCGTCTGGATGCGTTGCCGCGGTCTTGCCTATTTCGACGCCAAGGCGCCGCTGAAGCAGCCGACCGTGCCGGGCTCCACGCCGGTTACCCCGGCTGTGGTGGCCGAGGGCGCGCTTTGCCAGCGTCGCATTCTGATGAACACCATCAATGCGGAACTGATAGCGCTTGATGCCGACACCGGCGCGTTTTGCCCTGATTTCGGCACCAATGGCCGCGTCGACCTGAAGATCGGTCTCGGCGATGCGCCGGACCCGCAATATGTGTTGACCTCCGCACCTACGCTTGCCGGCACGACTGTCGTTGTCGGCGGCCGTATCGCCGACAACGTTCAGGTCGATATGCCCGGCGGTGTGATGCGCGGTTTCGATGTGGTGACGGGCGCGCTTCGCTGGGCCTTCGATCCTGGTAACCCTGATATTACCGGACTTCCGCCCGAGGGACAGACCTACACGCGTTCCACACCCAACGTCTGGGCGTCCATGTCCTATGATCCGGAGCTGAACACCGTCTTCATGCCGGTCGGCAGCCCTTCGGTGGACTTGTACGGCGCGACTCGCACACCGCTCGACCATAAATATGGTGCTTCGATGCTGGCGCTCGATGCCACCACCGGTCGCGAAAAATGGGTCTACCAGACGGTTCATAACGACCTCTGGGACTTCGACGTGCCGATGCAGCCGAGCTTCGTCGATTTCCCGAAAGCGGATGGAACCACTGTTCCGGCACTGGTTTTCGGCACCAAGGCGGCGCAGATCTATGTTCTCGACCGGGCGACAGGCCAGCCGCTGACCAAGGTTGAAGAAGTTCCGGTCAAGCCTGCCAATATTCCGAACGAGCGCTACGCGCCGACACAGCCACGCTCGGTCGGCATGCCGCAGATCGGTGCGCAGACCCTGACGGAAGCGGACATGTGGGGCGCGACCCCGTTTGACCAGCTTCTTTGCCGCATTGCCTTCAAGGGCATGCGTTATGAGGGCCTTTATACGGCGCCGGGCACGGACCTCTCCCTTTCGTTCCCGGGCTCGCTCGGCGGCATGAACTGGGGCGGTCTTTCGACGGACCCGACCACGAACACGATCTTCGTCAACGACATGCGCCTCGGTCTCTGGATCCAGATGCAGGAAGCGGCACCGACCAAGGCTGTCGCGAGTGGCGGCGAAAGCGTCAATACCGGTATGGGCGTCGTTCCCATGAAGGGCACGCCCTATGCGGTGAACAAGAACCGTTTCCTGTCGGCTCTCGGTATACCCTGCCAGGCCCCGCCCTATGGCACGATGACCGCTATCGACATGAAGACCCAGAAGATCAAGTGGCAGGTGCCCGTGGGCACTGTCGAGGATACCGGTCCGCTCGGCATCAAGATGGGCCTTCCGATCCCGATCGGCATGCCCACGCTCGGCGGCACGTTGGCCACTCAGGGCGGTCTCGTCTTCATCGCCGGCACGCAGGATTATTATCTGCGCGCTTTCGATACGGCGACCGGCAAGGAAGTCTGGAAGGCCCGCCTTCCGGTCGGCAGCCAGGGCGGCCCGATGAGCTACAAGTCTCCGAAGACAGGCAAGCAGTATATCGTCATCTCAGCTGGCGGCGCACGCCAGTCTCCTGACCGTGGCGACTATGTCATCGCCTATGCATTGCCGGGCTGACGCTTGCGTCACGCCTCACTTGAAACCGGCCCCGGGAGCAATCCCGGGGTTTTTATTTGCTCCGCATCGATCCGCGCGAAGAAATCGAGCGGAACCTCACCTGTCGCGTGGCGTTAGGAAAGCGTGCCGGGGCAGACGCCCAGCCGTTCACCAAGCTTTCACAAGGGGGATTTATGAGCTTGCGCTTGTCCGCCCATGAACCGATGATGGCGGTATTGGGAAAAATGTATATTGTCCGGCGCGCCGGGAAATTTTTTGATGTTGGAAAGGTTTTATTGTGAAGGAACAATCTCGAAAGATCACGCCGGTTCTTCTGGCCGGTGGTGCTGGCTCCAGGCTATGGCCGGTCTCGCGCGATCAGTTGCCCAAGCAGTTTCAGCCGCTGGTCGGCAATCTTTCGACCTATCAGCAGACCCTGCAGCGGGTGGGTGACGAAACGCTTTATTCCGAGCCACTCGTCATCACCAACGAGGATTTCCGTTTTTTTGCCCGCCGTCAGGCGGAGGAGATCGATCTGCCGGCCACCGTGGTGCTTGAGCCCGCCCGCCGCGACAGCGCCGCCGCCATGGCCGCCGCCGCCGTGCTGGCTGAGCGCCGCGAACCCGGATGCCTGGTTCTGGCGCTTGCTGCCGACCATGTGGTGCTCGATGCTGACAAGTTTTCCGATGCCGTGAAACTCGGCGCCAAAGCCGCCGATCAGGGCAATATCGTCGTCTTCGGTTTGGTGCCGACGGAGCCGCGCACCTCCTATGGTTACATCAAGCCGGGCGAGGCGATTGATGGTGAAAAGGATCTGAGCAAGGTCGAGGCCTTCGTGGAGAAGCCTGACATGAAGACGGCGATCTCCTATCTCGAAAAAGGCTATCTCTGGAATTCCGGAAACTTCCTGTTCCGCTCCGACGTGATGATTGCCGAACTGGAGGCCTTTGCGCCGGAAATTCTGGCCGCGGTAACGCAGTCCGTCGAGCAATATGAAAGCGACCTCGGCTTCGTGCGTCTGCATCAGGAAAGCTTCGAAGCCTCGCCCAAGAATTCCATCGACTATGCCGTGATTGAGAAGACCAGGCGCATGGCTGTCGTGCACGGCCATTTTCGCTGGTCGGATATCGGCAGCTGGGACGCGATCTGGGAGATCGCCGACAAACACAGCAATGACAATGCGCTGGAAGGTAACGGCGTCTTCATCGATTCCGAAGGCTGCCTCATCCATTCGACGCAATTGCTGACGACGGTGGTGGGCGCGAGGGACATGGTGGTGGTGGCCACCAAGGATGCGGTTCTGGTGGTGCCGAAGAACCGGGTGCAGGACGTGAAGGGTCTGGTGGAGACGCTGAAGGACGGCGAACATGCGCCACAGACGCAGACCCACAAGCGCGTTTACCGGCCCTGGGGCTACATCGAACACATGTATGTGGACGAGCGTTATCGGGTTGGCCATATCACCGTCGATCCTGGCCACCGCATCTCGTTCCAGAAACACTATCACCGCTCGGAACACTGGATCGTCGTCAAGGGAACGGCCACCGTGACGATTGGTGACGAGACCCGGCTGCTGACGGAAAACCAGTCGGTCTATATCCCGATCGGCCAGCCGCACCGTCTTGCCAATGAGGGGCAGATCCCGCTCGAACTGGTCGAAATCCAGACCGGAGCCTATATCGGTGAGGACGATGTCATCCGCATCGAGGACGATTACAAGAGGCAATAGGCGTTACCTACGCCAAGAGAATAAGCGAAGCGGACGTCTGCACGCTTTGCCTTTTGGTTCAGGCCGCCAGTGCATTTATACAATGGGCAAAGCCATGAGAGAGAATTGCCGCCTCCAGTCCCCGGCGCCAAAATAGCCATCCGGAGATGAGTCGGGGAATAAAATTCCCGGTCAGCACCGCAAGGACGAGTGCCGGCCGGGGCTGCGCGGCAATGGTAAACAGAAACGGCAGATGACCAGCGGCGAACAGAGCGGCAGCGATCACGATGGCGGCGCACATTATGAACGCTCGAATCTGCCCGCCTCCTGTAGAGCGCCAGAGAATCCACGCGAAAAACGACATCATGCCCCATCGGGTCAATAGCTCTTCGGTGACGCCGCCATAGAGAAGCCGGGTGGCCAGGGGAATGCCAAATCTGGTCATATTTGCCATGGTTGCTGCATCTGTGACCAAGGGCAGGATCGCCGACGAATAGACGATCATCACAGTGGCAACGGCAACACCCGCAGCAAGTGCAGGAGGCACTTGTTTTCGCAGTACCGCACGCGGATCGCCGCCCGTCAGCCAGCTATCGATCAAAGGCGCATGGAGCCCGATTTTTGCGGCGAGGGCTTGGCCGGTGGCGACCGAGGCGACGGTCAGGACTGCTGGTTGGAGGAGTATCAACAGGCGCATCGCCATTGAAACCTGCTGTCCCGGTATGATCTGCTCAAACGCGGCGAGTAGGAGCGATGCGACACCGATCAATCCGATGATCAGGAGAATATGCCAGCGTTTCATTGTCTCTTGCACTTATTTACTTGCTGCGCAGAGTTTTTAAACCGGTGGCATTGCGTGTGGATTACGGCGCTCAAGCCCCTCTACGGTCCGCCTGTCAGGCGGATTTTGCCATCCTTCGAGACGCCGCTGAATGCAGTAACGAGATTCGTATTTTAGGCGGTTGCCTAATCAAAAATCTTCGCATACGTTCCAACTGCAACGTTTCAGTGAGGGAGGAGACTCATGCGAATGCGTGTTATTTCTGCGGCTTTTCTGGCCAGCGTGATGATTCCGGCGGGCTTTGCCGGGGCCACTGATCTTGAGGTGACCCATTGGTGGACATCGGGCGGCGAAGCCGCGGCGGTGGCCGAACTGGCCAAGGCTTTCGACGCGACCGGCAATAAATGGGTGGACGGCGCGATTGCCGGTTCGGGCGGCACGGCCCGGCCGATCATGATCAGCCGCATCACCGGCGGCGATCCGATGGGTGCCACCCAGTTCAACCACGGCCGGCAGGCGGAAGAACTCGTGCAGGCCGGCCTGATGCGGGACCTGTCCGACGTTGCCGAAAAGGGTAAGTGGAAAGAGGTCATCAAGCCGGCGAGCCTGCTCGACAGCTGCACCATCGACGGCAAGATCTATTGCGCGCCGGTCAATATCCATTCGTGGCAATGGCTGTGGCTTTCCAATGCGGCGTTTAAGAAAGCGGGCGTCGAAGTTCCGAAGAACTGGACGGAATTTGTTGCGGCAGCGCCGGCGCTGAAAAAGGCCGGTATCCAGCCGCTCGCGCTTGGCGGCCAGGCATGGCAGGCGAACGGCCTGTTCGACACGCTGACGCTTTCGATCGGCGGCAAGGACCTTTATCAGAAGGTCTATGGCGACAAGGATGCCGAAGCGGCGGCAGGTCCTGAAATGGCAAAGATTTTCGCAGCTGCCGTCGAGGCGCGCGACATGGCCAAGGGCACCAATGTTCAGGACTGGAACCAGGCCACCAACATGGTCATCACCGGCAAGGCCGGCGGCCAGATCATGGGCGACTGGGCCCAGGGTGAATTCCAGCTCGCCAACCAGAAAGCCGGCACTGATTATTCCTGCCTTCCTGGCCTTGGCCTGAGTGAATACCTGACCACGGGTGGCGACGCCTTTTATTTCCCCGTTTTGAAGGACGAGGCGAAAACCAAGGCGCAGGATGTTCTTGCCGCGACCATCGTTGATCCGAAAACGCAGGTTGCCTTCAACCTGAAGAAGGGCTCGCTGCCGATCCGCGGCGACGTCGACCTGAATGCAGCCAATGACTGCATGAAAAAGGGTCTGGCAATTCTGGCCAAGGGCAATGCGCTGACCAGCACCGACCAGCTGATTTCCGCCGATACGCAGAAACAGAAGGAAGATCTGATGGCGGAATTCTTCGCGGGCTCGATGTCGGCGGAAGACGGGCAGAAGCGTTTCGCGGACATTATCGGTTCGGCTGACTGATCGTAATCTCTTCGGATCGGGAGCGGTTCGCCGCTCCCCTTCCAACGTCCGGGCTAGGCCAGGATAACAGGCAATGGCCGGAGTTTCTCGCGGCGAGCCCCGTGCTCGGCCGTTGACTGTAACGTTACAGGAGGAGGTAACATGGCAGGTCAAGCGCGCTCACGGCGGCCCAACCAGCTTTTCCGCAATCTCAATTCGAAGATTGCCTCCATTCCGATGATACTGACCGCGGTGGTAATCTTTCTTGGCGGCACGGTCTGGACGGTGGTTTATTCCTTCACAAATTCCAAGCTTCTGCCGCGGGCGAACTTCATCGGTTTTGATCAATATGAGCGGCTGTGGGCCGCGCCGCGCTGGATCGTCTCAATCCAGAATCTGGCGATTTACGGCATCCTGTCGCTAATTTTCAGCCTTGTCATCGGCTTCGTGCTGGCGGCGTTGATGGATCAGAAAATACGTTTTGAAAACGCGTTCCGCACCATCTTCCTGTATCCTTTCGCGCTGTCCTTCATCGTTACCGGCCTTGTCTGGCAGTGGCTGCTGAACCCGGAATTCGGCATCCAGTCCGTTGTCCGTTCGCTTGGCTGGGAAAACTTCACGTTCGACCCGCTCTACAATTCCGAGATCGTTATCTATGGCATTCTGATCGCGGCGCTCTGGCAGGGCACGGGGCTCGTCATGTGCCTGATGCTGGCCGGTCTTCGTGGTATTGATGAAGACATCTGGAAGGCGACGCGCGTTGACGGCATTCCGATGTGGAAGACCTACACCCTCATAATCATCCCGATGATGCGTCCCGTCTTCATCACCACGCTCGTCATCATCGCCAGCGGCATCGTCAAGGTCTACGACCTCGTGGTGGCGCAGACAAGCGGCGGGCCGGGCATCGCGTCCGAGGTCCCGGCAAAATATGTCTATGACTACATGTTCCAGGCGCAGAATCTGGGGCAGGGCTTTGCCGCCTCTACGATGATGCTCCTGACGGTTGCGATCATCATCATTCCATGGGCCTACCTTGAATTCGGAGGCAAGAAACGTGGCTAATCTCAGCACATTGAACACGGTTGTTGCCGCCAACGATGCGGTTTCCAATGAGCTATCCGGCCCGCGCGGCAAGAAGCCAAGGAAAACCTTTTCCCGCCGCAACATCATTCTTTACGGCACATTGTTCGTGGCTGCGGCCTATTACCTGCTGCCGCTATACGTGATGGTCGTTACCTCGCTGAAGGGCATGCCGGAAATCCGGCTCGGCAACATATTCGCACCGCCGGTGGAGATTACCTTC
Source organism: Agrobacterium sp. 33MFTa1.1 (assembly GCF_004328495.1). Lineage (NCBI taxonomy): Bacteria > Pseudomonadati > Pseudomonadota > Alphaproteobacteria > Hyphomicrobiales > Rhizobiaceae > Agrobacterium > Agrobacterium sp. 33MFTa1.1. The sequence continues at coordinate 1,572,378 of NZ_CP036359.1, forward strand.
GAGCCTTGGGTCAAGGCTTGGGCGAATGCCTGTACAGGGCTGAATTGCGACGGGCTTTCGCGGGGCTTCTGGAACTCCGTACGCATCCTCGTGCCGTCGGTCGTCATTTCCATCATCGTCGCCTCCGTCAGTGGCTATGCCATGGCGAACTGGAAGTTCAAGGGATCGGAGTTGTTCTTCTCCATCCTCATCATCGGCGCCTTCATTCCCTATCAGGTGATGATTTATCCGATCGTTATCGTGCTTCGCGAACTGGGTATTTACGGCACACTGAGCGGCCTCGTCATCGTTCACACCATCTTCGGCATGCCGATCCTGACGCTGCTGTTCCGCAACTATTTCGCCTCACTGCCGGAGGAACTGTTCAAGGCGGCGCGGATCGATGGCGCTAATTTCTGGCAGATTTATTTCCGCATCATGCTGCCCATGTCACTGCCGATCTTTGTGGTGGCGATGATCCTGCAGGTGACCGGCATCTGGAACGACTTCCTGTTCGGCGTGGTGTTCACGCGGCCGGAATATTACCCGATGACGGTGCAGCTCAATAACATCGTCAACTCCGTGCAGGGCGTGAAGGAATACAACGTCAACATGGCCGCAACCCTTTTGACCGGGGCCGTGCCGCTGATCGTCTATTTCCTCTCCGGCAGGCTTTTCGTCCGCGGCATTGCTGCAGGCGCAGTAAAAGGTTGAGCTATATGAACAAAAGCGTTTCCATCCGCGATCTTTCGCTGTCCTTCGGTGCCGTTACCGTGCTGAAAGACCTCAATCTCGATATTTACGACGGCGAATTCCTCGTGCTGCTCGGCTCTTCCGGCTGCGGCAAGTCGACCCTTCTCAACTGCATCGCCGGGCTTCTGGAGCCGACCGACGGACAGATATTCATCAAGGACCGTAACGTTACCTGGGAAGAGCCGAAGGATCGTGGCATCGGCATGGTGTTTCAGTCCTATGCGCTCTATCCGCAAATGACAGTGGAAAAAAACCTTTCCTTCGGCCTTCAGGTCGCCAAAGTGCCGAAAGAGGAGATTGATCGCCGGGTCAAAAGGGCAGCCGGCATCTTGCAGATCGAGCCGCTGCTGAAACGCAAGCCGGCCGAACTTTCCGGCGGTCAACGCCAGCGCGTGGCGATCGGCCGGGCGTTGGTGCGGGATGTGGATGTCTTTCTGTTCGATGAACCGCTCTCCAACCTCGATGCCAAGCTGCGCTCGGAGCTTCGCGTCGAAATCAAGCGGCTGCACCAGTCGCTGAAGAACACCATGATCTATGTGACGCACGACCAGATCGAGGCGCTGACGCTGGCTGATCGCATCGCCATCATGAAAAGCGGCGTCATCCAGCAGCTGGCTGACCCCGTCACCATCTACAACAAGCCAAGGAACCTGTTCGTCGCAGGCTTCATCGGCTCGCCCTCGATGAATTTCCTGCGCGGCGAGCTGATCGAAAAAGACGGCAAGGTGGTCTTCACCACCAATGGCGTGACTTTCGCACTGGACGGTTATCATGCGGAAACGTCGCTTGCCGCCGGTCGCGCGGTGGTTCTGGGCGTTCGCCCCGAACATGTGCGCGTTGATGCCGATATCGTCGGCGGGGAGGTGCACGAGGCGGTCGTCGATATCGAGGAGCCGATGGGCGCCGACAATCTGATCTGGCTTAAACATGCCGGGCATACCATGTCCGTGCGCGTTGGCGGCCACAGACGGTTTTCACCCGGCACCAAGGTGCGCCTTGGCCTCGACATGACCATGGCCTCGCTGTTCGACGCGCAAAGCGAGGAACGGCTCTAAAGGGCGCTGACCACTCCCACACATTCCCAGGACCCACATCTCTATGGAGGAGACAATGACAGAACTCGGTTTTCAGCTTTACAGCGCCCGTAATTTTCAACCCTTTTCCGATATTCTGAAGAAGCTTTCGGCGGCGGGTTATAAACACGTGGAAGGTTACGGCGCCATGTATGCTTCGCTGGATGACGCCGGCCTGAAAGGTCTGCGTGCCGAACTGGACGCCAACGGCCTGACCATGCCCACCGGTCATTTCGGTCTCGATCTTCTTGAAGGCGATCCCAAAAAAGCGCTGAATATTGCCAGCGCTCTGGGTGTGGAAGCGATCTATTGCCCTTACCTTATGCCCGACCAGCGCCCTGACGATGCCGCCGGCTGGTTCGCCTTTGGCAAGCGCCTGCAGGAAGCCGGAAAGCCCTTTGTGGATGCCGGGCTGGTCTTTGGTTGGCATAACCACGACTTCGAGTTCAAGGCGCTTGCCGATGGTTCAACGCCGCAGGAGCAGATATTTGCCGGTGGCCCCGACCTGAAATGGGAGGCGGATATCGCCTGGATTATCAGGGGCAATGCCGATCCGCTCGCCTGGATCGAAAGCTACGGCAAGCGCATCACCGCCGTGCACGTGAAGGACATCGCGCCCGCAGGGGAGAATAAGGATGAAGATGGTTGGGCCGATGTCGGCCACGGCACGGTGGACTGGAAAGGTCTCGTCGCGGCGCTGAAGACGAAATCCGCCACGAAACATTTCGTGGTCGAACACGACAACCCGAAAGACATCGATCGGCTGATTACCCGTTCTATCGCGTCGTTCAAAACCTACTAAGTCTCAGATTTCGGAGTTTCATCATGGCCAGAGATCTTGGCGTCGGCATCATCGGATGCGGCAATATCTCGTCTGCTTATTTTTCGCTGGCACCGCTTTTCAAGGGCATAAAGGTGCTGGCCTGCGCCGACCTCAACCGCAATGCAGCGGAACTGAGAGCGGAAGAATTCGGTGTTGTCGCCCAGTCCATCGAGGAATTGCTCGCCAACCCGGAAATCGACGTGGTGGTGAACCTCACCATCCCCGCCGCGCATTTTCCGGTGTCGAAAGCCATTCTCGAGGCGGGTAAGCACGTCTATTCGGAAAAGCCGCTGGTGCTGTCTCTGGAAGAGGGCGAGGAACTGCGGCGCATCGCCCGCGAGAAGAACCTCTCCGTCGGCTGCGCACCGGACACCTTCCTCGGCGGCGCGCATCAGCTTGCCCGGCAATATATTGATGACGGCAAGGTCGGGCGCATCACGTCCGGCACCTGCCATGTGATGAGCCCCGGCATGGAAATGTGGCACCCCAATCCGGGCTTCTTTTTCCTCAAGGGCGGCGGGCCGATCCTCGATCTCGGTCCGTATTACATCGCCAATCTTATCAACCTCATCGGCCCGGTGAAACGTGTCGGCGCGCTCACTTCGATGGCAAATCCGACCCGCACGGTGACCAGTCAGCCGCTGAACGGCGAGATCATCCCTGTCGAGACCCCGACAAATATCCATGCCCTGCTGGAATTCGTGAATGGTGCGACGATCACGCTTTCGGCGAGCTGGGATGTATGGTCACATCGTCATGCCAATATGGAACTCTATGGCACGGAAGGCTCGATCTACGTGCCGGATCCGAATTTCTTCGGCGGTGTTGTCGAAGCCAGCGGTCGCGACAAGAATATCCAGCCGCTGGAAGGCTGGGCGCACCCCTTCGGCATCGCCAATCAGGAAAGCCCGAACGGTCCGCGTGCAAATTACCGCACGGCCGGTCTTGCCGATATGGCGATTGCCATTCTGGAGGGGCGCGACGCCCGCTGCTCGCTGGATCGGTCCCTGCACGGGATCGACGTGATGACGTCGATCCTGAAGTCCGGCGAAGAGGGCCGTTTCATCGAGATGACGACGACCTGCACGCAGCCGGCCGCGCTCGGCATTGAGGAGGCGCAGGCGTTGCTGCGCTGAGGACGGAAGATCATTCCTTGAAAAGCGGTGGAGGTAACTTTGCCGCTTTTCGTGTTTTCAGCTAGGGCCTTCACAAATTCCCCGCTTTGCTTTAAAGCCGCCCTGTAATCCGGTCGCAGCCCACCCGGTCAAAACAAGGGATCCCAACTTATGAAAACCATCGTCATCTGCTCCGGCGGATTGGACTCCGTTTCGCTTGCGCATAAAATCGCCGCGGAACATGAACTTCTCGCTCTCGTCTCCTTCGATTATGGCCAGCGCCACAGGAAGGAACTGGATTTTGCCGCCGATTGCGCCAGACGGCTCGGCGTGCCGCATCATGTCATCGACATCAGAACCATCGGCGCGCATCTCACCGGTTCCGCACTGACCGACGATGTGGAGGTGCCTGATGGCCACTACGCCGAAGAGACCATGCGCTCCACCGTGGTGCCCAACCGCAATGCCATCATGCTCACCATCGCTTTCGGCCTGGCTGCCGCGCAACAGGCGGAAGCAGTGGCGATTGCCGTTCATGGCGGGGATCACTTCATCTACCCGGATTGCCGGCCGGGCTTCATTGACAGCTTCAACGCCATGCAGGCGCATGCGCTTGAAGGCTATGCTGATGTAAACCTTTTTGCGCCCTACGTTACCGTTTCCAAGGCGGCCATCGTGACCGATGGCGCGAAATATGGAACGCCCTTCGGTGAAACATGGTCCTGTTACAAGGGCGGCTTGCGTCACTGCGGCCGCTGCGGAACCTGCGTGGAGCGGCGCGAAGCCTTCCATCTTGCCGGCGTCACCGATCCGACAGACTATGAGGACCCGGATTTCTGGGTGGCCGCGACCCATGCCTTTGCGGCGCAGGAGGTGCGTTGATGTTCCGCATCACCAAGGAATTTCACTTTTCCGCCTCGCACCAGTTGAAAAGCCTGCCGTCGGATCACCAGTGCAATCGGCTGCACGGGCATAATTACATCGTCGAAGTCGAACTGTCAGGCGAAGAGCTGAACGAGCACGGTTTTGTGCGCGACTATCACGAGCTCGCACCGTTGAAGCGCTATATCGACGATCATTTCGATCATCGTCATCTGAATGATGTCCTCGGCCATGACCGGGTCACGGCGGAATGCCTGGCGAAGCATTTCTATGACTGGTGCAAGGATCGTCTGCCTGAAACCAGTGCCATCCGCGTCAGCGAAACCGCCAAGACCTGGGCAGAATACAGGCCATGACGGCGACTGGACAAAAGATCGCAGCGAAAGACACCACGATACGCATCAGTGAAATCTTCGGCCCGACCATTCAGGGCGAAGGTCTGCTGATCGGTCTGCCGACGGTTTTCGTTCGCACTGGCGGCTGCGACTATCGCTGTTCCTGGTGCGATACGCTGCACGCGGTCGATAGCGATTATCGCGACACGTGGAAACCGATGCCGGTCGATGCAATCTGGCAGGAGGTGCGGCGGCTTTCCGGTGGCGTACCGCTGACGGTCTCGCTGTCTGGCGGCAATCCGGCCGTCCAGCCGCTCGGACCTTTGATCTCCAAGGGGCAGGCTGAAGGCTATCGTTTCGCGCTGGAAACACAGGGCAGTATCGCCAAAGACTGGTTTGCCGATCTCGACCATCTTGTTCTGAGCCCCAAGCCGCCATCGAGCGGCATGGGAACGGACTGGCAGGCTTTCGAAGACTGTCTTGCCGCTGCCGGCGAGGGGCCGCAGCTGGCCCTGAAAATCGTGGTCTTTGACGATGCGGATTACGCCTATGCCAAAGCGGCATCCGCGCGTTTCCCGTATTTGCCGGTTTACCTCCAGCCCGGCAATCACACCCCGCCGCCGCCGGATGATGACGATGCGCGTGTCGATATCGATGGGGTGATGGACCGGATGTTGTGGCTGGTGGACAAGGTTAGCGAAGATCGCTGGTTTTCCGCCCGCGTGCTGCCGCAGCTGCATGTGTTGATATGGGGGAACAAGCGCGGGGTTTGAAGCTGCGCGGGAGTGAAATTCTACGCTGTAGTTTGCATCCTCAAGACGCGCACAATGTATTGAGCGAGTGTAAGCCGCTTGTTTCTTCTCCCCCAGGGGGAGAAGTCCGCGGCAGCGGGATGAGGGGGCGAGCTCTCCGAAATCCGGCAACGTTGCCCCCTCATCCGACCCTTCGGGCCACCTTCTCCCCTCGGGGAGAAGAAACCTGCGGCAAAGTGATGCCGCAGGTTGTTCTTTCACATCAAGCCGAAACGGCCAACTCGCGTCTCTCCCGATCCGCAATGATCGACAGATCGAGTACCTTCTGCAGATTGGCAGCGTGGCGGAAGTCGGGATCGGCGACGCCGCCTTCCATCACGGCCTTGGCGAATTTTTCGTAGTTCGTCGGCACGGGATCGACCTCGATCGTCTTCCAGATCGCCTTTTCCACATCCTCGCCGATGCAGGCACGCAGGCTGGAATAGTCGGGCGTATGAATGACTTCGAGTGCGCCCTTATCGCCGTGGATGCGCAAACGAAGTTCGTTGAGATGGCCTGTCGCCCAGCGGCTGGCATGGATGACGCCCATGGCGCCGTTTTCCAGTTCGGCCGTCATGGTGAAGCTGTCATTTGCATCCAGATCGTAAGCGCCGATCTTGTTGCCCTCATATTTGTCGAAGGTCTTCAGCCGAGTGAAGATGCGTTGCACATCGCTTCCCGCGCCATAAGAGGCGAAGTCGAGTATGTGGATGCCGACATCGCCCAGCACGCCGTTCGAGCCGTGCTTGGTGGAAAGCCGCCACAACCACTTACTCTCTGTCATCCAGTCACCCCAGGCCTTGGAAACGAGCCAGCTCTGGAGATAGGAGGCTTCCAGATGGCGAACCTTGCCGATCTTGCCGGCCAGCACCATCTCGCGCGCCGCCTGCAAGGGGGCGACGTTGCGATAGGTGAGATTGACCATGGCAACGAGGCCGGCCTTTTCAGCCGCGTCGGCCATTTCGGCAGCATTCGCGTAGTTTTCCGCCAGCGGTTTTTCGCAGAAAACGTGCTTGCCCGCCGCAAGCAGCTTCAGGCTCGTGGGGTGATGGATGGCATCGGGCGTGACATTCGCCGCCGCATCGAATTCGCCCCAGGCAATGGCGTCATCCAGCGAAGTGAAAGAGAGCGGGATGTTATGGCGCAGCGCAAAGGCCCGTGCCACCACGTCGTCCACATCCACCGCCGCAACCAGTTCGACGCCGGGGATCTGAGAGAAATATGTGGCATGGTTGTTGGCCATGCCACCGGTTCCGAGAATGAGAAGTCTCATGCCAGTATCTCCAAGCCCTTACCTGTAACCTGCTTCGCCTGCCTTATGCAGCTTGGGGCCACGTTCCTCGATAGGCTCTAGCGCCTTATCGACGGGAACATTCGGCGCGTCGTGAATACTCTTCAGGGCGCCGACAGGATTATAGGCCCATTTTACAGAATTGCTGATGACCTTCTGCACATTGGCGTCGTGATAGGTCGGATAAGTCTCATGGCCGGGGCGGAAATAGAAGATATTGCCGGCACCACGACGCCAGGTGAGACCCGAACGGAAAACCTCACCGCCCTGGAACCAGGAGATGAAGACGGTCTCGAGCGGCTCCGGCACAGAGAACTGCTCGCCATACATCTCCTCGTTTTCCAGCTCGAAATGCTCGGGTAGGCCGGCGGCGATCGGGTGGCGGGGATTGATGGTCCACAGGCGTTCGCGTTCGCCCGCCTCGCGCCATTTCAACGCGCAGGGCGTACCCATCAGGCGCTTGAACGGCTTGGAGAAGTGGCCGGAATGCAGGACGATGAGGCCCATGCCTTCCCAGACGCGCTTGGCGACGCGCTCCACAATGTCATCCTGAACTGCGCCGTGGTCCTTGTGGCCCCACCAGACGAGAACGTCGGTCTTGTCGAGACGCTCCTGTGAAAGGCCGTGCTCCGGCTCCTGCAGCGTGGCGGTGGTGGCGTTGATCTCGGGATTTTGGTTCAGCGCGTCGGCGATGGTGTTGTGCATGCCGTTTGGATAGATCGAACGCACCGTCTCATTGATGTGTTCGTGAATATTCTCGCCCCATACAACGGTGTTGATGGTCATTCTCATGCTCCTTGGTGAAAGCCGGCTACTTGGGTTGTCCCGGCGGAAGTTGGGTTCAGGCGGCGCCGCGGGCGGGGTTGCGGGCGATTGCCCGGCCCTCGGCGTCAAAACGGTGAATCTGCGCCATATCGGGCACGATGGTGATACGCTCGCCCGCCTTGCGGCCGGTCACACCCTCTTCACGTACGACAACAGGCTCGCCGGCGCCGATCTCGACATAGATGTAGCTGTCTGATCCGAGCATTTCCGAATGCACGATTTCTCCACTCCACCCGCTGCCGTCGCTGGCGATGGTGATGTGTTCCGGCCGGACACCGATCGTTGTCGCGCCTTCTAATTCCGCATACTTGCCTGCCAGGAAGTTCATCTTCGGCGAGCCGATGAAGCCGGCGACGAAGGTGTTGACGGGACTTTCGTAAAGCTCGAGCGGCGTGCCGATCTGCTCGACCCGACCGTCGCGCAGGACGCAGATGCGGTCGGCGAGTGTCATCGCCTCCACCTGATCGTGCGTGACGTAGATCATCGTCGTGTCATGCATCGAGCGATGCAGCTTGGCGATCTCGAGACGCGTGGCCACGCGTAGCGCTGCATCGAGGTTGGAGAGCGGCTCGTCAAACAGGAAGACCTTCGGATCGCGCACGATGGCGCGGCCGATGGCGACACGCTGGCGCTGGCCGCCAGAAAGCTGCTTCGGCAGGCGCTCCAGATAGGGCGTGAGCTGCAGCATCTCCGCTGCCGCTTCGACGCGCTTCTTGCGCTGTTCTTTGTCTGCGCCCGACAACTTCATGCCGAAAGCCATGTTTTCGAACACGGTCATGTGCGGATATAGCGCATAGGACTGGAAGACCATGGCGACGCCGCGCTTGGCGGGCGGCAGGCGGTTCACGGTTTCGCCGTCGAAAGACAGCGTACCGCCTGTGATTTCCTCAAGTCCGCAGATGAGGCGCAGAAGCGTGGACTTGCCGCAGCCGGAGGGGCCGACAAAAACCATGAACTCGCCGGAGCGGATATCCATGTCGATGCCCTTGATGACATCGAAGGCGCCAAAGGATTTGCGAAGATCGCGCAATTGAATGGTGGTCATGATGTTTCTCCTAGCCTTTGACGCCGCCGGCGGTGAGGCCGGAGATGATGCGTCGCTGGAAGATCAGAACGAGGACGACGAGGGGTGCAGTGACGATGACGGAAGCCGCCATGATCGTTCCCCAGGGGATTTCGAACTGCGAGCCGCCCGACAGCAGCGCGATGGCGACCGGCACCGTGCGCTGCTCGTTCGATGAGGTGAAAGTGAGCGCGAAGAGGAACTCGTTCCATGCCGCGATGAAGGCGAGGAGCCCCGTCGTGACGAGCGCCGGCCACATCAGCGGCATGAACACCTGGGTGATAATGACCCAGGGCGACGCGCCGTCAACGATGGCTGCTTCCTCGATTTCGATCGGCAGGTCGCGCATGAAGGTCGTCAGCACCCAGACCGTGAAAGGCAGGGTGAAGATCATGTAGGAAAAGATCAGCGCCAAGGGCGTGTTGAAGATGCCCGCCCAGCGGATCAGTTCAAACAGGCCGGCGAGAACGGCAATCTGCGGGAACATCGAAACCGACAGAATGGTGAGCAGCAGCAACGCGCGGCCCCGGAAGCGGACGCGAGCCAGCGCATAGGATGCGGTGACCGCCAGAAACAGCGACAAGATGACGACGGATGATGCGACCAGCAACGAATTGCCGAGATTGCGCAGGAACGTGCCGTTGCCAATGACGAAACTGTAATTGGTGAGCGAAAATTCGCGCGGCCAGTAATTAACCTGGAACAATGCCGAGCCCGATTTCAGACTGGTCAGTATCGCATAATAAAACGGGAATACCGAAATCACCATGATGACGGCGACCAGCGCATAAAAGGCGGTGGTCTTCAGGATGCTGGGCAAAGTCATCGCTGGGCTCCATCGGTGTTGACACGCCCGAGCCACATATAGATGACCGTGATCGAGGCGATGATGAGGAACAGCATGGTGGAGGCGGCGGCGCCATAGGCGAACTTGTCGAAATCGAACAGGTTCTCGCGCGCCAGCACCGACATGGTGCGGGTCTGGGCATTATTCGGCGTCAGGATGTAGATGAGGTCGAAAACGCGCATCGCATCCAGCATACGGAAGATGACGGCGACCATCAGGGCAGGGCGGATCATCGGCAGGGTGACGCGGAAGAACACCTTGACGGGGTGGATGCCATCCACCTTGGCCGCTTCATACATGTCCTTCGGCACCATTTGCAGACCGGCGAGAATGAGCAGCGCCATGAAGGGCGTGGTCTTCCAGATGTCGACGATAAGCACGGCGATCATCGCGGTCTCGGGGTTGGCTGTCCAGGCGATCTTGTTGGAAATCAGGCCTAGATTAAGGAACAGGTCATTCAAGATGCCGAACTGGTCGTTCAGCATCCACGCCCACATTTGCGCGGACACGATGGTGGGAATGGCCCATGGCACAAGAATGGCAGCGCGCACGAGGCCGCGTCCCTTGAATTCGGCATTCAGCACCAGAGCGACGATGAGGCCGAGCACGGTTTCGAGGCTGACCGAAACGATGGTGAATTTCAGCGTGTTGAGAACCGCCCCCCACCATGCGGGATCGGCAAGAAGGCCCCGATAGATCGTGCGGCCGCTGCTGAGCGTGATCCAGGTGAGATAGTTCTTGAGGCCGACGAATTGTGCTCCCTCCAGATTGGTGAGCGAGGCGTCGGTGAGGCTGAACCACACGGTGCGCACGAGCGGCCAGCCCGCCACCAGCGCCAGCACGAGAAATGTGGGGGCAAGGAACAGCCAGGCGGATTTCAAGCGTTCCGACTGTAGATCGGAACCTGTGCCGGATGCCGTGACCGGTCTTTGAAGGGCGATGTCGTTCATGGGGATATCTCGCGGTTGGGGCGCGGGAGACGATCAGGCGAGACCGTTCCCGCGCGGGCCGGATTACCAGCCGTTGCCTTTGAGATCGGTCAGTTCAACCTCGAGAAGCTCAAGATTTTCAGCGGCCGTGCCGTTGCCGGAGAGCGTGTTGTGGACCGCACCCCAGAACTTGGCCGAAACCTCGTTATATTTCACCTTGGCCGAGGCGGAAGGACGCGGGACGGCGGTCTGGAAGATCGGCTTCCATGTCGGCATGAAGGGCTGCGCGGCCGCAACATCCTTGTCGTCGTAAAGCGAAGCGATCGTCGGCATGTTGGAAAGCTGAACGGCGCGCATCTTCTGGGTTTCCTTGGATGCGATAAACTTCACGAGCTCAATGGCAGCTTCCTGGTTAGCTGAATATTTGGATACGGCGAGATTCCAGCCGCCGAGCGTTGAGGCCGGTGCCTCGCCCTCGGCGCCAGCCGGGAGCGGTGTTACGCCGAACTTGCCCTTGATGGCGCTGTCGTCGCCATTGCCGAGCGCGTAGGCGTAGGGCCAATTGCGCATGAAGACGGAGTTGCCGGTTTGCCAGACGCCGCGCGCTTCCTCTTCCTTGTAGGCAAGCACGCCCTGCGGCGCGATGGTGCCGACCCATCCCTTGGCAGTCTCGATGGCGGCAGCAGCCTTTTCATTGTTGACGGAGATATCGCCATTGCTTTCGACGATATGGCCGCCGCCTGCGGAAGCAATCCATTCCAGGGCATTGCAGGTGAGGCCTTCATAGGCGCTGCCCTGGAAGACAAAACCCCAGAGGTCCTTCTGGCCCGCTTCACGCTCCTTGTCTTGGATTTCCTTCGCGGTTTCGCTCAGTTCCTTCCAGGTTTTCGGCGGTTGCTTGCCGTATTTTTCGAGCAGGTCCTTGCGATAGAACAGCGCGGGCGCGTCTGTGAACATCGGCATGGCGACGAGTTTGCCGTCCACGGTTTGCGATGCGACGATGGAGGGGAAATGATCTCCGATGACATCCTTGGTCGCCGCGGTCAGGTCCACGAACTGATCGGCAAGCTGCGGCGCCCAGATGACGTCCGTCTGGTAGACATCGACATCCTTGTTGCCCGCGGCAAGCCACAGCCGGTACTGGCTGAACTGCTCGCTGGAGGATGACGGCATGGTGACAAGATTGACCTTGTGGCCGGTTTGTTTTTCGAAAGCCGCAATGCGTTCTTTGAAGAATGCGACGTTCTTGCCGGTGGAATTGGCGGCGATGGAAATCTCGGCCGCCTGCGCGGAAACGGCGGCGGAAAGTACGCTGCCGCACAGGAACAAAGTCTTCATGGAAATATTCATTGTCAAACTCCTCCGTTGACGCTCCCGATTGTCCTCAAAATTGAAAGCGCTTTTGACTAAAAGGAAGCTCGCAAAAGCCGGGCAATCTGTCAATACTCTTTCTAATCGAGCGAAAATCGGGCGTTTTTGCATGCAAATTTTCACCATTTGCCTTTCAGGATGATGGACTGTAAGGTTTCAGGCGGGAAGAAATTGAAATCGTTTTCAATTTTTGTCGACTTGAAAAATCCGCAGCGGCGACGCATGCAGGGGGCGAATTGGCAAAAAAACATGAAGCTCAAGGAATTCGCAGAAAAGGTCGGCCTGTCGCCCACCACCGTTAGTAGAGCGCTGGGCGGCTACCCCGAAGTGCGTGAGGAAACGCGTCAGCGGGTCATGGAGGCTGCGCTCAAATACGGGTATTTGCCGAATGCCAATGCCGTGCGGCTGGCAACCGGCAGGGCCGGCGCCATCGGTGTCGTTATGGGCCGGTCGGGCGGAGGGCACTTCTTTTCGGAATTCATGGGCGGCATGGCCACCCGGCTGGAACGGGAAGAGACCGACATTCTCGTCAGCGTGACAGTCGACAACAATCTCGATGAGGAGCTGGCTATTTTCAGCCGGCTGGCTGCGAGCGGTCGTGTGGATGGCATTATCGTGCACTCACCGCGTCCGGAGGATGAGCGTATCGCGCTGCTCAACCGGCTCGGCGTCCCCTTCATCGTGCACGGGCGCTCAAAGACACCCTTCGAACATGCCTGGCTTGATATCGACAACCATGATGTGACCTATCGTCCGACGATCCATTTTCTCGAGCGCGGCCACCGGCGTATAGCCCTCATCAATGGGCCGGTCGGACGAACCTTCGTACGGGATCGTGAACAGGGTTTCCGCGAGGCGCTGGCTACCCATGGCATTACGCCCGATCCGCGCTTCATGATGAATGAGCACTTCAGCGAAGAGACCGCGTTCCGCTTCGCCCGTTCGCTGCTGGAGCAGACACCGCGCCCGACAGCCTTTGTTGCGGGTGCGATGATGACTGCACAGGGCGTCTACCGTGCTGCGACCCAGATGGGGCTGACAATCGGCAAGGATGTTTCCGTCATCGCCCATGACGATGTGTTTCCTTACCTCACGCCTGAAAGCATGATGCCGCCGCTTTCCACCACCCGCTCGCCCATGCGCATGGCCGGAATAAGGGTGACGGACCTTCTTCTGCAAATCATCGGCGGTCGCCCCGTCCGTGAGGTTCAGGAACTGTGGCCTGTGGAGCTGATTTTGCGAGAATCGGTCGGCCCTGTCTGAGCTTTGGGCCATAGCTCACTGATTCCACTCCATTTTGTGAACGCCGATTGAGAACGTTCGCCTTTCGTCATCTATACGACCGCATCATCTCATGTATAATCGGAAGGGTGTCGGGTTCATGGAACAGAGACCCGGACCGGCGCGTTGAGGGACGTGTCGATGGAGGACGATGGATGTTTGAATTTTTAAAACCGCAACAGCAGCCTGTAATCGATGACGTCGAGGCGACCGGCACCTATGCCGATGCGTTGCTCAACGTAACGAGCCCGGAATTGACACGTTCCACGGCCCGCGAACACGGGCATGAAGCCCATTCACGCGATTATTGTGAAAATCGCGACATTTCCCGTAGCGCTCTCGGTTTTGCCTGAGCGATCACGAAATCTTCCTCGAAAAAAACGGAACGGACGGACTGCGCCTGCGTTTCCTTCCCACGACCCGCAGGGCGGCGCAAACTGATCCAGAGGACCTTCCCGGCTTTATGACCGGTGGGCGAACTGGGTGTTGCGCCGTCTGAGTGGCAGCATTGCAACGCAGTGTCGCCATAGATCAAGAGCAGCGACTTCCGTGAGGTCCGCCGCGCTGACATTAGGAGACCGCAATGACGACAATTCCGGTCGAGCCCTACCCGGAGCCGCCGATGCCGGTTCCACCCCAGCCCGACATCCCCCCGATCAAAGAGCCGGAGCCCGACCGATTGCCGGACGAGGTGCCCACACCCAATCCCGACGAAAACGACGAGCCCCCGAAGGTGTTTTAGGCCGGATCGGGTGACTCGAATTTTTTGCTCACAAAAGGTGAGCCCGCGAGTCCGAAACGCCAGGGATAATCGGTCCCTCGGCTGATGCCGATCCGCCTGCCGATGCTGACGGCGGTTGCCGTTTTCGGCAGTTGCAGGAAAAAAGGTGGCGCCTCGAGCGCGGCGCCGTCCATCTCTCCCGTGATGGCCATTGCCTGGCAAAGCCTTCCCGGGCCGGAGCATAGGAGTCTGAGTTTGTCAGTTCCCCGTCGCAGTTTCATCATGTCGATACCGGTTCGCGGTTCGATCGCGCGAAGAAGCACGGCGGAACCCGGGGAACAGACGAAGTTGGCGCACCAGTGAATGCCGTACGACCGGTAGACGTAGAGACGTCCAGCCGGCCCAAACATTGCCCCGTTTCGCGGGGTTTTCCCATTGAAGCTGTGGGATGCAGGATCATCTGGATGATAAGCTTCGGTCTCGACGATGATGCCGCCGGTATTGCCGACGCGAAATTCCGCTCCGATGAGCGCGCGGGCCACATCCACTGCGTCGCGAAGGAAAAAACTCTTGTCCATTTCCGGACCAAAGACCTGATTCATCGGAACCCCTTCCACGCTGTGTCGTTCTGAAGTGAGCTTTTACTCATTTCCCGCATCGGCCTTGTCGATGAATCCAGCCGGAGGGCATGTCATGCAACTTTCGACGACTTATGTAAAACGCAATGACGGATCTATCTCCGTCGAGTTTGCCGGCAGCGACGGCGATCACGTTTCGGTTCGCCTTGCCGACGGCCTGGAAGGGATCGACGACGCGGAAGCGATTAAACGGGCGAGCGCCGTGATGGTCCAACTTACCGCATTTGGAACGCGCCAGGGTGCCGACGCACCCTCGCAATTTTCCCGCCTTGGAACGGCTCAAAATGATGGAACGCGCGAGCAGGGTGAGCGCGTGCAGGCGAGCGCCCGGACCGCGAGGGACCGCGACGTTCTGGAGGAGGAGCTGGAAGAGGGGCTGGAAGACAGCTTTCCGGCCAGTGATCCCGTCTCGGCGACCGTTACCTCCATCGCCTCGCGAAAAGGGGGGCTATGACATTGACTGTTCGCAAAGTCGCTCTCGTGACCGGGGCCGGTTCAGGTATCGGACGCGCCGCCGCCTTTCATCTCTCCAGCCAGGGTTTTTCGCTCGGGCTGCTCGGGCGCACGCAATCCGAACTGGAGGACGTTGCCGACGACATTACCGCCCGTTCCGGCGCCTCGAAAATTCTCATCGCCGACGTGTCGGATGAGGAGGCCATGCGGAGCGCCGTTGCAGCGCTTGTGGAGGATTTTGGCCGCCTTGACGTCGTGGTGGCTAATGCTGGCGTCAACGGTGTCTGGGCGCCTATCGATGAACTCAAACCCTCGGAGTGGGACGACACGATACGCATCAATCTCCGTGGCACCTATCTCACGGTTCATGCCAGCGTGCCACATCTGAAGGCGGCAGGCGGCGGTTCCATCGTCATTGTCTCCTCGATCAACGGCACCCGCACCTTCACTTCGCCCGGCGCGACCGCCTATTCGGTTACAAAGGCAGGGCAGCTTGCCATGGCCCAGCAACTGGCGCTGGAGCTTGGGCGGCACCGCATCCGTGTCAACGCAGTGTGCCCGGGTGCGATCAAAACGGCAATCGACGAGAATACGAAGATACGCGCACGGGAAAAAACCGAGGTGCCGGTTCGCTTCCCAGCGGGAGATATTCCGGTAACGGGGGGTGTGGCGGGAACGAGCGAGGATGTCGCCGAGCTGATCGGTTTTCTCGCCTCCGATGCGTCCCGCCACGTGACCGGCACACCGGTCTGGATCGATGGCGGCCAGGGGCTTCTCCGCTAGATGCTTCTCCGGCGTCATGCCCGGAGACCATCACGGGCTTGTGTCCCTATGATTAACGAAAGGGTAACGTCTGTTCACGAGACTTTGTCCATGGATGAGGTTGCCGTGTTGTGGCCACCTTCGATAGTTAAGCGTCTGCCGAAAAGGCGGGCAAATCAGGCGGGCAGCAATATCCATGGGTATGCAGGCTGTGCTGAACTTCGCGGTGGCGGGGTTGAGGCAAAAGTTCAAGACGGGGGCAAGAGTGGCTGCGGTCATCGCGATCGGCGGTAGCCTTGCCGCGTGCACCTCAATGGGTCTCGACAGCGTGAAAAAAGACCCGCCGAAGCTGTCGTCCAAGATGATGGCGCAGATGTCAGCCAAAAGCATGCGTCCGGAAAGTCCGGTTCTCGTTCGCATCTTCAAGCAGGAGAGCGAGCTCGAGGTCTGGAAGATCGACAAGACCGGCAATTATGCGTTGCTGAAGACATATCCCATGTGTCGCTGGTCCGGAAAACTCGGGCCGAAGATGAAAACGGGGGACCGTCAGGCGCCGGAGGGTTTTTATCATGTGTCGGCCGGCATGTTGAACCCGAATTCGCAATATTACGTCTCATTCAATCTCGGTTACCCCAACCGGCTGGAATCCGCGCTCGGCTATACCGGCGAGGCGCTGATGGTGCACGGCGCCTGTTCGTCTTCCGGCTGCTACGCGATGACAGACGCGCAGGTGGGTGAGATCTATGCCATTGTCGCGCGTGCGCTGCAGGGTGGGCAGGACCGCTTCCAGGTCCAGGCCTATCCCTTCCGCATGACCGCAAGGAACATGGTGGCTCACCGGAACGATCCCAACATGCCCTTCTGGAAGACGCTGAAGGAAGGTTACGATTATTTCGAGGTGACGCGGCGCCAGCCCAAGGTCTCCGTCTGCGGCCGCCGTTATGTCTTCAATAGTGAATTTGCCGAAGGCGAGCCTGCCGATCCGCTGGCAGCCTGCCCGCCGGCCGTCAACCAGAATGACCCGCTGGTGGCATCGAGGCTGGCCGAGGAGCAACAAAAACTTGCCGCGGCGATGAGCGAGGGAACTTCCGCCCCCCTCAGCGCGTATGTAGACGGCGGCATGCATCCGAGCTTCCGGGCAATACTGAAATCGAGCGGCGCCAAGGCAATGGCATCGCAGGTTTCCGGCACGAAGTACCCTATAAGCCGCCCCGAGGCGGCGCTGGCAGATCCCTTTGCCAGTGTGAGATGACGTAAATGAGGTTTTTCAATTGAACGAGACGATGACGACCCGGCGGGGTTTCCTGCTTGGAGCAGGCGGTTTGGCACTTGCCGGACTTGCGGGTTGCAACACCACGGCACGTGAAACCGCGAGGCCGGCCGCTCCCGCGGAAGATCCGATGTATGCGCTGATGTACGGCCCTAAACCGGACGAGCAGTTCCCGCTGCCGGAAATTCCCTATAAGCGCATTCCGCGCCAGTTCCTGCGGCAGATGGTGGCGAACCCTACCGGCGAGCGCCCCGGCGTGATCGTGGTCGATACTGCCAACCATTTCCTTTATCTGACCTATGAAAACGGGCAGGCAATGCGTTACGGCGTGGGGCTTGGCCGCGCAGGCTTCGAGTGGTCGGGCCGCGGCGTCATCCAGTACAAGCGGCAATGGCCGCGCTGGACACCGCCAGACGAAATGATCGCCCGTCAGCCGGAGCTGGAGCCTTATAGCAGCCGCAATGGCGGCATGGAGCCGGGTCTCAAGAATCCGCTTGGTGCGCGTGCACTTTATATCTTCAAGGATGGTAAGGACACGATCTATCGTCTGCACGGCTCGCCCGAATGGTGGACAATTGGCAAATCCGTGTCTTCGGGCTGCGTTCGCCTGCTGAACCAGGACATAGTCGATCTCTACAATCGCGTGCCCGATGGGACGCCGATTGTGGTGACAGCGCTCGGTCCCGCACAGCAGGGTGTGCCGATTGGTCAGGAAGGCGTGCCTGTCGCGCAATATGGCAACGGCGCGGTCGGTGACGGTTTGTCACAGCCGATGCAGACCTACTGACCCAAGAGATGTGGGCCGCCGGCAACGGCGGCCAACCGCGTCGGGCGGTCCGCTGTCGGTATCATTCATGGCGTTGCACCTCGCAGGTAAACGACGCAGCACGCTACCGGTGCCCCGCCGGAACAGCGGGACTTAGCCAGGAAATGTGTTCTGGCACAGCCCTCTAGCCGACTGCGCGGCTCATGGGCAACATTTCATCTAAATGGACCGGACCGGCCATAACCAGAGGCATGCTCGCCTCAAGGCAGGCGGAGATGAATGCTTCCCGTGCCACTTCCGCGGCTTCGAGCCTGGACAGCGCGGCGCGGCATTTTTGCACGGCCCGCTTATAGCGTTCACCACGGCGAAGCGGCCATTCGTTTTCCAGAAAATCCAGGGCGTCGTAAACGCTGAGAAACGATCTCTCAAGGCCGCATTGCATGCGCACCCGAACAGGTGCTCTAAACAAAACTTCCGGGCTGTTCATCTTTACCTCCAATCTTAAACAACCAGATCAAGAAGCCTGAAAAATATTGGGGCGGCGGCGCCCCGGATCAAGATCGGAAACACGAATTTTCGCTGCGCCGATAAGCGTCGGCACCTAGCGTTGTTCTTTATCCTCCCTGTGCGGACAGCGCTTCATCATTCTGTCGATGGCCGCCTTATCACCTGCAAACCGTTCAAACAGTTCTGCCGCCTGCACCAAGCTCAACGCATATACTTCCTGAATCTGTTCGATAGTGTAGTTTCGGGTGTTCGCATCGTTCATTTTTCAGCCGTCCTTCTTGCGATGAACGCGCGGAGGATTATGAAGTTCTGCTGCCGGCATCCGGCCTGAAGAATTTCGCCGGCGCGCCGCCTGATCAACTCGCACGTCTGGGTGCGAGCCTAGCCGTGTCGCGCCAGCTTCTCCATCACACAAAGATCACCAGCAGCCATTTATCGTTAGTTTTTGTCGAGGCCCTGGGCCATTTCCAGATGATGCTGGAGCGCCGGTAGTGTTTTTGCCGCCCACGCCTTCAGCTCCGGATTATCGCCGCCTTCGGCGTAGCGCTTGAAAAGATCAACGGCGTCTTCATGCGCATCGACCTGGTCATCGATATATTCTTCGTTGAACTCGTTGCCGTCGAGTTTTGCGAGGTCGTCTACCTCTTCCTTGTGATCATCTGTCAGAGCGGTGACCGGTGTCCCGTTCACCTTGCCGCCGGATAACAGGGTTTTCAGTTCCGAACTGGTTTTCTCATGCTCGGTGATCATTTGCTGCGCAAAGGCTTTGGTTTCCTCGTTTCCTTTGGTGAGGGCGAGTTTGCTTGATTCAATTTCGAAGATATCGCTTGCCGAGGCCTGCAAGATGAAATCCTCGGTTTTTGGCGCGACGCCGAGTGCGGAATTGACGCCAGTGGATTCCGTCGCGGATTGCGCCAAAGCAGTTCCGGCGACGAGCGCGAACGCGAGGGAAAGAATGGTCTTCATTGTTGAGCCTCCTGATGGTTGAGGCACCACCAACCGTGATGGGCAAGAAATGTTCCTCGGGGCGAAAGAAAAGCCCGCTTGAACGGCTTTGCCGGTTGCAGGAGTTGACGCATCGCCTCGGGATGATGTCCATGCGAGGCGGGCACTCTGTACGGGCCAGAATTCACGGGTCGACTTCCATCCGAATGATGCTATGGTTCATACATTGCCACCAACCGAATTCGTAGGCGGTGGTAACTGAGGGTTACTATGTGCTCCCGCCTGCTTTTTGCGGAGATGCACATATGTTGTATCCGTCAAATTTCGAATAGTGTCTGCTACGACGAATTCTGGTTCGGTGGGCCGCCCGTTTCACATTAGATGAGACGTTGCAGGCCAAACTCGTGGAAAAGACGATACGCAAAACTCTTCAGGATTCTCTGCTGAAGGATGATGGCGCAGCCATCGACCTCGAGTTGCTCGCGACGATGCGCCGGTTGGCGTTATGCGAGTTTGGTGTGAAAGGAGATCAGCAAAATCAGGCGCCGCCGGTTGACGTGGCCGAAGGACGCGGCGCATCCCCGCAATAGCGGTATTTCCGCAGTGATATCTCTCCGATTGCGCCGTAAGGCTGTGCGGAGAACGGTGGCCGGATATCGGCAGTTGATCGCAATTTTCTTTCTTTTCCGTTGGCAGGAATGTTTTTTCCTTTCCGAGATGCAATAGAGCGGTTATTTCCGCGTCAGAAAACGCGCATTTTGCTAGATGTGCGCAGCTATTGACATGACCCGGACCCTTTGATGACTACTGACGTTCCCTGCGCATTGGCGGTTGACGATATCCACAAGAGCTTTGGTTCTCACGAGGTTCTGAAAGGTATTTCGCTCAAGGCGCACAAAGGGGACGTCATTTCCGTCATTGGCTCCTCAGGCTCCGGCAAGAGCACCTTCCTCAGATGCGTCAATTTTCTCGAAGTTCCGGATCGTGGCCGCGTGATCGTGAATGGCGAGGAAGTGGTCGTGAAGTACGGTCGGGACGGCAAGGCCATGCCGCAGAGCTGGCGCCAGGTGGAGCGTTTGCGCACCGGTCTTGGCATGGTCTTTCAGAATTTCAATCTATGGGCCCACCGCACTGTACTTGAGAACATCATAGAAGCCCCGGTGCATGTGATGGGCGTGAAACGTGCGGAAGCCATCGAGAAGGCTGAAGCGCTGCTGCAAAAGGTCGGGCTTTACGCGAAGAAGGATACTTATCCGGCGTTCTTGTCCGGCGGTCAGCAGCAGAGGGCAGCCATAGCCCGCGCGCTCTGCGTGGAGCCGGCGGTGATGTTGTTCGACGAACCCACCTCGGCGCTGGACCCGGAGCTGGTCGGCGAGGTGTTGAAGGTGATCCGTGATCTCGCCGAGGAAGGCCGCACCATGCTTCTGGTGACACATGAGATGCGTTTTGCGCGCGATGTGTCGAGCCATGTCATGTTTCTGCATCAAGGCCGCGTGGAAGAAGAAGGACCGCCGGAACGGGTCTTCGGCAATCCTCTGAGTGCAAGGTGCCGGGAATTCACCGGCGCGCTCGCGAGCTGATTTTTTCGTAACAGGAGATTTAAATGAAATTCTTCGCCTCAATGCTGGCCGGTGCGGCTTTCGCACTGTCCGCTCTCTCCGCCAGCGCAGACGTCCGCTTCGGCGTCATGAACGAAAGCTATCCGCCTTTCTTCGCGCAGGACGCCAGCGGCAAGTGGCAGGGCTGGGAAATCGACCTGATGGATGCCGTCTGCGCCGAGATGAAGGAGAAATGCTCCATCGTCGCGCTATCCTGGGACGGTCTCATTCCCGCGCTTGAGAGCAAGAAATTCGATGTGATCTGGTCTTCCATGTCCAACACGCAGGAGCGCCAGAAGGTGATTGGCTTCACCGACAAATATTACAATACCCCGAGCAAGCTGATCGGGGCCAAGGACGGAAAGCCGGGGGCAACGGCTGAAGACGTGAAAGGCAAGACCATCGGTATCCAGGTCGCCACCATTCAGTCTGCCTATTATGCAAAATATTTCAAGGATGTAGCCGACGAAAAAACCTACCAGACGCTGGATGAGGCGTTTCAGGATCTGGCTGCGGGTCGTATCGATTACGTCTTTGGTGACTCACTTGTTCTCGACACTTTTCTGAAAAGCGATGCCGGCAAGGATTGCTGCGCGGATGCCGGCAATGTTGCTGACGACCCGGAAATCCTCGGACTTGGCGTTTCGGGTGGCGTGCGCAAGGACGACACCGAACTGAAGCAGAAGCTGAACGCCGCCATCGCCGCCGTCCGCGCCAGCGGCAAATATGATGAGATCACCAGGAAGTACTTCAGCTTCGATATCTACGGCGCGAAGTAATCCGGGTCGGGTTCGGCAGATGGCAAGCCTGGATACAATGTTGCAGCTTCTGTCGCCCTATCCTCCGGGATGGGGTGGTACCCTGTTGACGGGTGCTGCAGCGACGCTTGCCATCTCGGCCGGGGCCTATCTCATCGGCATCGTCATCGGCATGTTGGGCGCCTTGGGCAAGCTTTCGGGCAACCGCGTGCTCGAAACCGTCCTCAATCTCTACACCACGCTCATCCGCTCCGTGCCGGAACTGATCCTGATTGTCGGGCTTTATTATGCCGGAACCGACGGGCTCAATCGCCTGCTGCAGCTGGCCGGATTGCCGGTGCTCGAGGTCAACGGCTTCATAGCAGCAGTGGCGGTTCTGGGCTTCGTGCAGGGCGCCTACATGACGGAAGTGCTGCGCGGGGCGATAATGGCGATCCCCAACGGCCAGATCGAAGCGGCAAGGGCTTTCGGCATGTCTCCCCTCCTGCGGTTTCGTCGTGTCGTTTTGCCGGCGCTTTTGCCCAATGCCCTGCCGGGGCTTTCCAACCTGTGGCTCGCCGTCACCAAGGACAGTGCGCTTGTCGCCGTTGTGGGGTATCAGGAACTGGCGCTCGCGACCCGGCTCGCCGGTGCAAGTACCAAGCAGTATTTCCTGTTCTTCATGGCTGCGGCCCTGATGTATCTGGCGATCACCCTCGTCTCCAATTTCATCTTCAGGCAGATCGAACGGCACGTGCGCCGTGGTCAGCCCAGTCTGGCGTGAGGGAGATTGGCGATGGATTTTTCCTGGGTCGGGAAATACTGGCCGCTTCTTCTCTCCGGCGCATGGCAGACGATCGCCCTGCTCGTGATCTCCGTCTGCTGCGGTTTCGTTCTCGCCATCGGACTTGCCTTCGCGCAGGTCAGCGGCGGCCGAATGACCCGGCTTCTCGCGCGTGGTTATTGCACCTTTTTTCGGGGCACGCCGCTGCTGATACAGCTCTGGCTGCTCTATTACGGCGTGGGGTCGCTCTTGCCCATGGTGCCGGGGCTGCGGCAAAGCTTTCTGTGGCCGGTGCTGCGCGAAGGTTTCTTTTTTGCGGCGGTCAGCTTCACGCTGAACTACGCAGCCTATGAAGCCGAAGTTCTTCGTGGTGCGTTGCTGGGCGTTCCAAAAGGCGAACTCGAGGCGGGTAGGGCCTTCGGCATGAGCCGCTTCACGCTGGCGCGTCGCATCTGGCTGCCGCGTGCGATCCGCGCGGCGCTCCCGACGATCGCGGGTGAAGTGGTGATGCAGCTGAAAGCCACGCCGCTTGCGTTCACGGTGACAGTCATGGATCTTTATGCCGTCGCCTACAAGGTGCGGCAGGACACGCTGCTGGTCTACGAGCCGCTTTTCGTCGTGACGATTTTTTATCTCATCCTCACCGCCATCATTGCCCGCTGCTTCGGTTTAATCGAGGCGCAGGTGCCGGTGCGCCGATAGCTATCAAGGAGTTCTCATGAGCGATATTCGTATTCTGGACGGTGGCATGAGCCGTGAATTGCAGCGGCTGGGCGCTGAGCTGAAGCAGCCCGAGTGGTCGGCGCTCGCGCTCATCAACGCCCCGGACATCGTCCGCCAGGTGCATGCGGAATTCATCGAGGCCGGCGCGGATGTGGTGACCACCAATTCCTATGCGCTGGTCCCTTTTCATATCGGCGAATACCGATTCGACAAAGAAGGTGCTTCACTGATCGCCCTTTCCGGTCGCCTGGCGCGTGAAGCGGCGGAGGCTTCGAAACGTAACGTGACCGTGGCCGGCTCGCTTCCTCCGATCTTTGGTTCCTACGAGCCAGAAAATTTCGATCCCTCTCGCGTTCAGGACTATCTGAAGGTGCTGGTCGAAAATCTTCAGCCACATGTGGATGTCTGGCTTGGAGAGACCCTGAGCCTTATCGCTGAGGGTGAGGCGGTGCGGCAGGCGGTGGCCGAGACGGGCAAGCCTTTTTGGATTTCCTTCACGCTGAACGACGAACCTGCTCAAGTGAACGGTGCGGAGCCGAAGCTGCGTTCCGGCGAGACCGTGCGCTCCGCCGCCGAATGGGCCGCCGGATCAGGTGCCGCAGCGCTGCTCTTCAACTGCAGCAAGCCGGAAGTGATGAGGGCTGCCGTGGAAACCGCATCCGCCGTCTTCAAGGAAAAGGGTGTTGCTCTGGATATTGGCGTCTATGCCAATGCCTTCGAAGGCGAACAGGGCGACTCCGCCGCCAATGAGGGGCTGCACGGCACGAGAGCGGATCTGACGGATGATGTCTATTCCCGCTTCGCCTGCTCCTGGGCAGATGCAGGCGCCACCCTGATCGGCGGCTGTTGCGGTATTGGCGCTGCGCATATCCATACGGTTGCCGATACGCTTCGCCGGCGTGGCGCTAGCAGAACGATCTGAAAAGAGAGCCCCTTGTCGAAAAGGCGCGTCCATCGCCAGCCGCCTGGCCAAGCTCAAGCGCCGGTCCCGGCCGCATGGTCATCTGACAGGGCACATATGAGCGTCCCACGGGCGAGGGCGGCCTGCGCTCGATTCAGGAACTTTCCATGTTACTGGTAGAAAAGTGAAAAAGGCTGCAATTTAGATTGCAGCCTTCTTGATAGATGCAGTTATTCTGCTCTTTTCAGCGCGTCGCCGAGAATGGAAACGATGTCGTCGAAATGGGATTTTTCGGCGATCAGCGGCGGCGAAAGAGCAATGATGTCGCCGGTGACGCGAATGAGCAGGCCACGTTCGAAGCAATCCACAAAGACATCATAGGCACGGGCGCCGATCGCGCCGTCGCGCGGCTGGAGTTCTATGCCGGCGATGAAACCGATGGTGCGGATGTCGATGACGTTGGGCGAACCCTTGAGCGAATGAATGGCATCGTGCCAGGCGTCTTGCAATTCGGAGGCGCGGGTGAAGAGGCCCTCGTCGCGATAGATGTCCAGCGTTGCGATGCCTGCGGCGCAGGCGACAGGATGGCCGGAATAGGTATAGCCATGGAACAGTTCTATCTGGCTTTCGGGGCCATGCATCAAGGCATCATGAACCTCGCGGCTGGTGAATACCGCGCCCATGGGGATAGCTCCATTTGTGAGCCCCTTCGCCGTGGTGACGATATCGGGCGTCACGCCGAAGTAATTGCTGGCGAAGGATGAGCCCATGCGTCCGAAACCGGTGATGACCTCATCGAAGATCAGCAGAATGCCGTGCTTGTCGCAGATGGTGCGCAGGCGTTCCAGATAGCCTTTCGGTGGCACGAGGACACCGGTGGAGCCCGCCACGGGTTCCACGATGCAGGCGGCGATGGTTTCCGCACCGTGCAGGGCGACCAACCGTTCCAGATCGTCCGCGAGCTCGGCGCCGTGCTCTGGCTGGCCCTTAACGAAGCTGTTCTTCGTAAGATCGTGGGTGTGACGCAGATGGTCGGCGGGGATTTGCGGGAAGACGCGGCGGTTGTTGACGAGGCCGCCCACGGAAATGCCGCCGAAACCGACACCGTGATACCCACGTTCGCGGCCGATGAGGCGGCTGCGCGTTCCCTGGCCGATGGCGCGCTGATAGGCGATCGCGATTTTCAGCGCCGTATCGACCGATTCCGATCCCGAACCAGTGTAGAAGACGCGGTCCAGTTTGCCGCCTTCCGGGCCGGGGGCGATTTCCGCCAGCCGTTCGGCAAATTCGAATGCGACCGGGTGACCCATCTGGAATGAAGGTGCGTAATCCATAATGGAAAGCTGGTGCTTCACTGCGGAGGCAATCTGCTGGCGTCCGTGGCCGGCATTAACGCACCAGAGGCCAGCCGTTCCGTCGAGAACCTGACGGCCATCATTGCTGGTGTAATACATGCCTTCGGCGCTCGCCAGCAGACGGGGATTGGCTTTGAACTGCCGGTTGGCGGTAAAAGGCATCCAGTAGCTGTCAAGCGATGTGGAATTAGATCGGCTCGGGTTGTCCATCACGGTTCTCCTGTTCATGGCCGACGATTGAAAGCTATTTTCTTCACCGAACAAGCCCTTTTCTCCATGTGGCGAAGTGATTGAAAATACTGTAAGCGTGAAGACGGGTTTTCGATATTTCGAACAACGGCAACGGGGGCGACGGGATGTCGGTGGATATAGGGGGACGTTTGCGCCATCTGCGGCTGCGCCACAATATTTCCCAACGGGAACTGGCAAGGCGTGCTGGTGTCACTAATTCTACGATTTCCCTGATCGAATCGAACACCTCGAACCCCTCCGTGGGCGCGCTGAAACGCATTCTGGATGGCATACCGATAGGGTTGGCCGAATTTTTCGCCTTTGAGCCCGAGACGAGCCGTAAGGCTTTTTACCGGGCGGACGAGCTGGTTGAAATTGGCAAGGGCCCGATCTCGTTTCGCCAGGTGGGCGAGAATGTCTTCGGCCGTAGCCTGCAGATACTGAAAGAGTGCTACCAGCCCGGCGCCGATACCGGCAAGGTGCCCTTGGTCCATGATGGCGAAGAAGGCGGCATTATCCTTTCAGGGCGACTGGAGGTGACGGTGGACGAGGAGAGGCGAGTGCTCGGCCCGGGTGATGCCTATTATTTCGAAAGTCGAAGGCCACATCGCTTCCGCTGCGTCGGACCGGTGGCCTGTGAGGTCATCAGCGCCTGCACACCGCCGACCTTCTGATTCCCCAAATTAGGGCCTGGAACCACCTCCAGGACAGGCTCGAAGGACTGCGTTCAAAAAAAGAGGCCGTCAGCTATGCGGTTTTTGCGTGGCTGCCATGACAATAATGCAGTTTCTCGCCACTCTTTTGCCGCCTTTGCCGCCTTTTAGCGATTTTTCTATCGCTTTTTCTTGGCGAGGTGCAGGTAGGGGGCAAAAAATCCCAGCCAATATGTCAAATTTTATATGCATTGCCACAATCTTGCTGCGCCGCAAAAAAATTTAATAGTCTGTTATATGCCGCGCTGTTCTTAACGTTCCTGTCTCATCTCGCCAAGTTATAAGAAACACATAAGAAAAGGCGATCGCTTGCACAAAAACCAATACATGCGACGGCGTCACCCATGCTCTCAAGACATGGCGTCCAGCACATTTGTTGCTTTTTTATGCAACTGTTAATATTGCCCGGACGTTGATCGGCCGCTCACGCAAGAAATCGCATAGACGGTTATGGGCAAAGTGCCTTACAAAAAATCCATTAGCATCAAATTCCGAACACAGACTTGTTATCTCCTTTAGACGGAAAGACGCGCCTCCGGGCACCGACCAATCGCAAAACATAAATGGAGTTCTCTCTATGAAGTCCGCGACCCAATCGGCTGAACAGACACTCAGCAGCTCCGAAGATTTCGATGTCAGTTTCCCTATCGGGGGCATCGCAAAACGCAGCTTCGATATGACATCGGCTGCTCTTGCGCTGCTCATCTTCAGCCCGATATTCCTGCTGATCGCCGTTCTGGTGAAGATGTCCGACCCCGGTCCGATCTTTTATGGTCACCGTCGTGTGGGACATAATGGCCGCTATTTCCATTGCCTGAAATTCAGGACGATGGCGATGAACGGCGATGAGATCCTGCGGCAATATCTTGCCGCCAATCCGGAGGCCGCCGAGGAATGGCGGGCTACCCGCAAGCTCAAGAACGATCCGCGTGTTACGGCCGTTGGCGCCGTGCTGCGCAAGCTCTCCCTTGATGAATTGCCGCAGCTCATTAACATCCTTCGTGGTGAAATGAGTGTGGTTGGTCCGCGTCCCGTCGTGGACGAGGAGCTGAGCTACTATGAAAGCGCTGCCGCCTATTATCTCAGCACCCGCCCGGGTCTGACCGGCCTGTGGCAGATCAGCGGCCGTAACGACGTGTCTTACAAGACCCGCGTTGCCTTCGACACACAATATGTCCAGAACTGGTCGATGCGGCAGGATGTATTCATCATCGTCAAGACCATTCCCGCCGTGTGCTTGTCACGCGGAAGCTACTGAAAACCGATATTGAGTTCGGCTATATCGATCTTCGCTTCGACACGCACCCTGACCGGGATCCCAAGTCCGGTCTTCGGGTGCGTCATTGGTGCTAATCATACCGGCCGCTTCTTGCGGCGCCGCCTTGCCGGTCGCGCGACGGCCTGATCGCCTGTATGGCGATCCGCTAACAGGGAGTTTCCCGATGAACGGCTTTTCCGCCGCCCACCGCCCGTTTGTGGCCCTCGTTCTTGCTGCTACCGTCGCTTTTTCCGCGCCGCTTTCCGCAATGGCTGCGGATGGCGCTCAATATAAGCTCGGTACCGCGGACAAGCTGCGTATCCGCGTTGCCGAATGGCAACCGGCCGACGGCAGCATCCGCAACTGGGATGTCATCAACGGCGACTATTCCGTCGGGCCCTCCGGTACGCTGTCCTTGCCCTTCATCGGTCAGCTCGACGTCGCAGGCAAGACGCCTTCCGAGGTGAGCGACCAGATCGGTGCTCAGCTTCAGAGCAAGTTCGCCCTCCGCAACCTGCCTTCGGCCTCCGTGGAGATCGCCCAGTTCCGGCCGATCTTTCTGAGTGGCGATGTGCAGACACCGGGTGAATATCCCTATGCCCCCAACATTACGGTGCTGAAGGCTGTCAGTCTTGCAGGCGGCTTGCGGAGGTCCGACGCCGGACAGCGTTTTGCCCGCGACTTCATCAATGCACGTGGTGACGCCGCGGTCTATGATAACCAGCGGGCAAGGCTGCTTGCCCGCCAGGCGCGGTTGATCGCCGAGGTAAAGGGCGATCAGACGATTACCAAGACGCCGGAGATGGAAAAGATCGCCGAGATCGACACGCTTCTCGCCAGCGAAAGCGCGCTGATGAAATCGCGGACCGAGCGTTATACACTTCAGCTCAAAGCGCTGACGGACTTGCACGCGCTTTTGCAGAGCGAAGTCGAATCCCTGAAGAAAAAGTCCGAAACGCAGAACCGGCAGCTTCAACTCGCCAATGAAGACCGCGACCGCGTCAACAGGCTGAACGAGCAAGGCCTTGCCTTGTCGCAGCGGCGCATTTCGGCAGAAGAACGTGCGGCCGAGGTGGAATCCACCCTCCTCGATATCGACACGCAGTCGCTGCGCGCAAAACAGGATATCAACAAGGCAACCCAGGACGAGATCAACCTGCGCAACGACTGGGTGGCGCAGCGCTCCAAGGAGTTGCAGGATACGGAAGCGGAACTCGACAAGCTCAATCTGCAGCTGACCACCAGTCGCGAACTGATGTCGGAGGCACTGGCGCAATCGGCCGAGGCGATCCGCTTCGATCCATCGGGTAAGTCCGCGACGATAAGCTATGTCGTGGTGCGTGAAGAAAACGGCAAGCCGAAGGAGTTGAAAGTCGATGAAAATGCCTTGCTTCAGCCCGGCGACGTCATCAAGGTCTCTTCCAAAATCCTGATGCAGTGAGGTTTCAATGCGGATCGCCAAGTCGGCGCTGATCGATCCCGAACGCAATGAGATTTATGGAATGACGGCCGTTGCGCTGTCATTCTTCGTCTTCGCCTATTCGTCGCGTTTCGGGCAAGTCTCGGTTCTGGCCTATTATGGCATGTGGTTGCCGTTAGTGGCGGTCGACTACCGGCGCGTGCTCGGCAATTATCCACGTTACCTGTGGATTTTCGCCTTCAGCATTCTTACCGTCCTGTCCAGCTTCTGGTCGGAGGCGGTGTCTGTAACCATGCGCGCCTCCATTCAATACCTTACCCATATCGTCTGCGCGCTGGTTGCCATGCGCGTGATTTCAATCCGCACCCTGACGCGGGGCGCTCTGATTGGCATAGGCGTCGTCCTGCTCTATTCGCTTCTGTTCGGCATCTATCTTTTTGACGCGCTTGATGGGACCTACAGTTTCGTCGGTGCCTTCTCATCCAAAAACCAGCTCGGTTTCTATGCGTCGCTGGGCGTCATTTTTGCTGCCTCGTCTGTGCTGGTACTGAAGCAAAGGGGCATCTGGCTGCCGATTGCAGGCGTGACGGGACTCTTGTCGGCCTATAGTCTCATCGCATCCCAATCTGCCACCTCCGCCATCACCACCGCGGCCGTTGTCGCCCTCATCATCGGTTTTATCCCGATCGGGATGCTTTCGCCCGCAAACCGTAAAATGATGTTTTTTGCTCTCGGCGGTCTCGGAGCACTGCTTGCGGTGGCTTCGCTGCAATTCGGTCTGTTAGATGCCATTCTCGGTGTCTTCGGCAAGGATTCGACGCTGACCGGCCGAACCTATCTCTGGCAGCAGGGCATAGAGGCTGCAAAGCAGGCTCCGATCCTGGGGGTCGGCTATCAGGGATTCTGGGTCGCAGGGTTTGCCGATGCCGAACGGTTGTGGAACGACTTCTTCATCACCGGCCGCAGCGGCTTCCATTTCCACAATACCTATATCGAGACAGTGGTGGAAAACGGCTTTGTCGGCATGATCCTGTTGGGCATGGTGCTTTACGGCACGCTGCTGGGGCATCTGAGATCGGTGCTGATGCGTCGAAGCGACCCGCAGGGCGTTATCCTTTTTGCGATTTGCGCGCTGTTCGTGGTGCGATCCTTCGTGGAGATTGACATCATCTTCCCCTATCAGATCGGTTCGTTCCTGCTTTATTTCGCGGCCGGAAAACTTTGCCTTCCGGTAAAGGCGGCGCGGAACGGTGAGACTCACCCCGCGATCGGCATGAGGCTGCAGACCAGACCCTAGAGATAATCCGCCGAGACATGTGGACTGGCGTGAATGAAGCTCCACATGTCCTTACTGACCTCGACAATGTCGGCGATTGATTTTTCGAGCTGGCCGATTTCCTTTTCGTCCATGCGCTCGACCTTGCCGTAGCGGACCTGGCTGTCATCTTCCACCAGACGCATCAGCTGGGTGCTGGCGATATCGCCCTTTTCGTCAAAAGAATAGATGCAGTGATTGTATTTGTTGCGCGTCTTCGCTTCCCTCTTCAGCCGCGCCATGATGGAGAGGACAGTCTTCCGGTCCTTCGCGTCGGTGGAGGGAAGCTTTGCCAGGCGTTCGATGAGATCCATGCGCGCCCGCGTGGTGTTGAGGGTGAGGAACACAACGATGGCAGCCTCCTTGTCCACTTTCAAAAGGTGGACGATCAGATAGATCATCAGGCTCTCGGTGTTGGTCCACACATAGTTCAGCCTGCCGACCAGCAGCAATACATCCGACATCGCCGCCATGACGCTTCTCCTGCCCCGACAAAACATCCTTCGACATCATATGCCGACTGCCGCGGAAAAGACAGGGTAGGTTACTGATATTTCTTCATCTTTCCTTGAAAGCACGGGACATGCTGTCAGCGATCGGCTTGGTCAGATATTCGAAGAAAGTACGCTCCGAAGTCTGGATCAATACGTCGGCCGGCATGCCCGGCACCGGGTGGAAATTATGGACCTTGGCGATTTCCTCATCGGGCACCTGCACGCGCACGATATAAACATCCTTGACCTGCAGACCGGCGTTCTCCTCGATGCTGTCGGCGGAAACATAAAAAACCTTGCCGTTCAGGACCGGCGTGGTGCGGCGGTTGAGCGCTGAAAGACGGATCGCTGCCGTCTGGCCCTCGTGCAGCTGGTCAATCGAGGTTCTGAGCACCTGCGCCTCGAGGATCAGCGGAACATGGGCTGGCAGGATTTCCATGATCGGCTTGCCTGTCGTGATGACGCCGCCGGGCGTGTGATAATAAGCGCGCACGACAGTTCCGTTGACGGGGGAGCGGATGACGGTGCGCTCCAGCACTTCGGCGGCCCCACGGACCTGTTCGCGCACGCTGTCAAGATCGGACTCCGCCGTCTCCAGCGCGTCAAGCGCCGCCTGCTTGTTGGCGTTGACTGCAATGATCGCTTCCTGCTTGAATTTGGCGATTTCCGCTTCGCTCTGGTTCATTTCGCCGCTCAGACGGGCAATGTCTCCCATCGCATCGGCAATGGCGCGCTCCAGCGCCAGCATGTCGGTCTTGCGGATGACACCATCCTTGGCCAGCCTATCCTTGGAATCGCGTTCCTGTGTGAGAAGCGCGAGTTGCCGGTCAAAGGACTGCTTCTGCCCGTCATAACCCGCATAACGAAACTCCAGCGACCTGATGTTCTTCTCGATCAGGTTCAACTGCTCTTCGAGCTTGATGAGTTTGCTATGGAACACGATGTTCTGGCTCTGGATGATGGCGTTGATATCCGGATCGCCGGCTTCCTTCATGACGATGTCTGGCACCTTGAAGCTCTTTGCGCCCTGCGCTTCGGCGCGCAGGCGCGTGACGATGGTCTCAAGCCGAAGCCGCCGCAGCTGCAACATGCGTTCGTTGGCGAGCGCCGTCGTCTTGTCGAGTGTGAGCAGCACGTCGCCTACCTTGACCGTGTCGCCTTCGCTGACCATCATCTCCTTGATGATGCCACCTTCCAGATGCTGCACGACCTTGTTATTGCCGGTGGCGACGAAGCTGCCCTGGGCGATGATGGCGGAGGAGAGCGGCGCGGTGCCAGCCCAGTAGCCGAACCCGCCGAAGGAGGCGAGCAGCACGGCAAGACCGATCGAGCTGTGCAGGCGGATTGAGCGCGGTACCTCGCTGTACCATTCCAGCTGACCCTGTGGTTTGACTTCGGCAATGGCGTTCTTTTTCCTGAACATGACGATCCTCAACCCTCGATCTGCGGGGACTGGCTGGCCTGGCGGCCATTGCCGGAGAGCGCTTTCAGCACGTCCATCCTTTCGCCGAACATGGCGACCGACCCGTCCTTCAGCACCATGATCTTGTCGACGCATTGCAGAAGCGCCGGCCGCTGGGTGATTGTGACAGTGGTGATGCCCTGTCTTTTGGCGTGCAGCAGAGCCTTGGCCAGGGCCTGCTCACCCTGGGTGTCGAGATTTGAGTTCGGTTCGTCCAGTACCACGAATTTGGGGTCGCCGAAGAAGGCCCGAGCAAGTGCGATACGCTGTTTCTGCCCGCCGGAAAGTGGTGCGCCATCGGCGGCGACCACGGTTTCATAACCCTGCGGGAAACCGGCAATCAACTCGTGAACGTCGGCCAGAACTGCGGCCTCATAGATTTGCCTGTCCTCTATATCGTCGCGCATGCGGCAGATATTGGCTTTGATGGTGCCCGGGAACAATTGCACGTCCTGCGGCAGATAACCGATGCTTTCCCCGAACTGCCGCTGGTCCCAGTTGCGCAGGTCCATGAGATCGAGACGGACATTGCCCGATGTAGGCAGGATGGAGCCGACCAGCATTTTGCCAAGTGTCGTCTTGCCGGAGCCGGAATTGCCGATGATGGCAAGCGATTCACCCTTTTTCAGCGAAAAAGAGATACCGTTCAGGATCACTTTCTTCTGCGGCGGCGGTACGAAGAGAATGCGCTCAACATCCAGGCGTCCTTCCGGATTGGGAAGGCGCAGGCGCGGGAAATTGAGCGGTGAGCTGATGAGGAGCTGCTTGATGCGGCCATAGGAGGCGGCCGATTTGTTGAACTGGTGCCAGCCCTCGATCGCTCCTTCAATGGGCGCGAGCGCACGGCCCGAGACGATGGAGGCCGCAATCACCATCCCGCCTGTCAGCTCGCCGGAGAGCGAAAGATGCGCGCCCCAGCCGAGAAGCGCAACCTGTGTGATCATACGCGCGGCCTTGGACACGCCAGAGAACATGATGTTTCGATCCTGTGCGGCCACATGCGATTTCAGCGAGCCCGCCGTTTCGCGGCCCCACATTTTTACCGCTTCGGGGATCATGGCGAGCGCGTTGATGATCTGCGAATTGCGCGACATGGAATCGAGATGGAAATTGGCGCGGCTCAGATAACCCGAGGCTTCGGAGAATTGCCGTGCGGTGAAGCGCTGGTTCAGCCAGGCGATGGTGAACAGCACGGCGCAGCAGACCATGATGATAATACCGAGATGCGGATGGACCAGATAAACCACCACGATGAAGAGCGGCATCAGCGGCGCATCGAGAAAAGCGATAAGGGTTCCCGAGGTGAGGAATGAGCGCAATTGCTGTAAATCCTGCAATATCTGGTAATCCTTGCCGCTGCCATGCAGGGAGGCTCGTGCGGCGGCAGACAGGATGGGAGCGCCGAGCTGGACCTCGAGCTCCACAGCGGTACGCATCAGGATGAAGCGGCGGATGGCATCCATGAAAGCCTGCAGCAGTACCGCTCCGAGAACCGCGACCGTCAGCATCACGAGCGTATCCATCGAGCGGCTCGTCAGCACGCGGTCCGAAATCTGAAACAGATAAAGGGGTATGGCGAGAAGCAGGACGTTGATGGCGACGGTGAACAGCATCACCACAATCATGTTGCGGCGTACCGCGGCGATACCCTTGGCAAGGCTTGCAGCGAAATTGATGGGTTCGCTGCGTTTATGAAAGCCGCTCTGGCTGCTGCCACCGCCGCCGCCACCGCCGCCATTGCCCGTTGGCTCCTTGCCATCGCCGCCACCGCCCGTCGCCGGGCGGCGTTCGGTTTCACGGATCGGACCGTCATTGTTGTCGATAGTCTTGACGAAGGGGAGGTCGGGCGCGCTCTTCAGTTCTGCATTGTCGATCTTGGCTTTGGGGGCAGGTCGCGACGCGGGGTGTGGCTCCTGCTGTGGTGCGGGGTTTCCCGCTGGCATATCCCGCAATGTGCCGGATTGCGGAGTCGTAGGCGAGGGCGGTGGGGCCACCTCCGGAGAGGGCGGGGTTGCCCTAGCGATCTGTTCCGCACCCGACAACTGGCGAAGGTTCTCTACGGCTTCATTGATGGCTGAGATACAGGCGTCTGTCAGCTTGCTGTCTTCCGCGTCCTGATCCAGCGGTAAATCCAGCGAGCGTCCATCCGCAATCGTTCTTCTTGAAATATGATCCATTTTTATCGGTCCCCTCGGTGATCTTGCGGCTTTTGCGGTTACGCAGGCGGAACTACCGCCGGCAAAACCTACGCGGTGACCGCTTGCATGACGTCGGATGAGTGAGCATTGGACCACGACAGGTCGTGCCCGGCATTGATGACGCCGTCGGATTCGTTTTCGATGGTGGCGGGATCGTCGTGAAGAAAGGCGATGACCTCGTTGGCAAGTTGGCCCGGTTGCGCCGGCTGCGACGTATCGTTTTCGATGATGCCGCCCTGTATCAGAATGGCGTCGGAATAAACGCCGCCGGCAACATAGGTGGTGGAACCGAAGCTGTCGTAATCAATGATCTGCGCGAGATTGATGACGGCATTGCTGCCGGTATCGATATGGACGTCGGTATTCTCGTTGTTTTCGAGCACCTTGGCAGCGGCCTGGGTAACGTCGTCGGAATCGCCGAGCACACTCACCTGCTTGATGATGCTGACATCGTAGAGATTGCCGGTGATGTAGAGCACGTTCAGTCCCTGATAGCCGGCAAAATTGCTGTCATGCGCAAGTGCATCCGGCATGTTCGGATCGCGCTCATTGATCGCGGACACCGTCTGCGCCATGTAGTCGGGCATCGTTTCGAAACGGTCGTTGGACCCGACGTTATAGATGGAGGCATCATTCCAAAGGAGATTGTTGCCGGATTGAATAGTGGCGCCTCCCGGTGCATCGGGATTGGCGCGGGCCCAGTCATTGTCGTAAAGCACGGCGATCTGGCTGATGAGGTTCATGTCCAGCACATTGCCGCCAACGATGATGAGGTCATACTGCATTCCGATGCCGAGGAAATTCGCAATATTGAGTGCGGCATTTCCCCCTGTCAAAAGACTGACGCTCGCACCGGATGTCGTGATCATCATCGTGTCGTTGTCGCTGACGAACTGGTATTGTTCGATCCAATGCACGAAGGAAACGTCACCCTCCAATACGCTGACGCGCCACGCGGTGGGGAAAATCGGCATTTCGCCGGTTTCAGGGCTCTCCGTCGCCGTATTTTCCGCGCCGGGGAAAACGCTGCGTTCGAAGTTGGCGATGTTATAGGCGGCCGTGTCGGCCTGATCCTCGGAACGGGTGAAAACGGAAGCGATTTCGTCCCTGTCGCTATAGATATAGGCCTGGGTGATCGCATCGATCTGGTGGTAGTCACCCATTACGGCGGTGACGGAGGTCATGACGGCGGTGTTGACCAATGTGGCGACGTTGGCGACGACATTGGCGCCTGCGGCCACATCGAGACTGTTGCCGGCGGGACTTTCTTCATGCAGCGCAACGTCACTTCGTTCCGGTTCTTCCGGAGGCTTGGCAATGCCGCGATCCGGCATGTAGTCGTCCAGCGCCGGCTTCTCAGCGGCGGCAACGCCATTGATATAAAGACCATTGATGTCGTTGCCGGCCAGGACGAAATCCTGATCTGCGCCGGTCCCGAGTGAGGTAACGTCGTTGTCTCGGGCGTGCTCGATATAATCATGCGCGGTCTTGGCGAGAGCCTGCAGCGCATCATAGCTGTCGGTGCGCTGGAAACCGGAAAAAGGGGTGAAGACGGACGCTTCGTTGTAGAATTCGACTGTACGTTCAGTGACGAAGCTGGTGTTGCGGGCCACGTTGGGGCCGTCCGTCATATTCAGATAATCATCGTCCTGAAGAATATTCACCTGCGCGATATGGGCGACAACCGAGCCTGGGCCGGTATGAATTACCAGCTCACGTTCGTCCTCGAAGGAAAGGCGACCTGGAAAGCGGAAATTCGCAGCGGAAATATCGACCGGTATCGAATTCGCAAACTGCTGCATGTCATGTTCGACCGTGCGTGCGAAATGCGGCGGGAGATAATCGAAGTCGTAATAGCCTGCATGGTACTTGACGCCAGGATCGTAGTCCTGAAGTGCAACGTCATAGTTCTTGTCGAGCAGCCTTGCCGCTTCCTCTTCCGGCAGTTGCTCAGGCCCGGAACGTGCGGGGCCTTCACTATAGTTGTTTCGCAGACGCGCTTCTTCGGCCATCGTGTCGAACAGGCCGATGAAATGCGCGATCATGTCTGAAATCTTGTCAATATGCATTGGAGGTCCCTCCCCGATCATTGCGGTACGTCACAGATGTCGGGCGGCACACGTCTTGAAGCGGTGCTTCTTTGTCGCCGGGCCTGTCTATGAACCGCAAACTGCACCGGCGGACGCCGGTGCAGCTCTTTTCGTCAAGAGATGGTTGTCAGGAGTGATCCTCACCGACGTCCGAGACACTGGAGTTGCCCCCTGTGACCGTGACGTCAACGGCATTGGAGAGCATGTTGGCGCCCTGCACCAGCTCCAGATGGAAGCCGGAATTTGCAAGGATTGCCGATGCGTCGGCCGTGCTGGTGCCTGCTGCGTCGTCGCCGGCCTTGAGATCCCATCCCTTGCCGTCGATGCCTTCTGCGCCATAGGCGTCGCCTGCATTGGCGCTCAGGTGGTTTTCGGCGCCACCGTTCTGCATCTTGATGTCGTAAGCCTCATCCTGATCCGCCAGGTGGTTGGCCTGCACGAGGCTGAAGCCCGTGTCGTTGCCGTCACCGTTGAGCGAGTCGTTGAGGATGCTGTCGACATCCAGGGTAAAGGAGAAGTCGTCACCCAGATTGAAGGTGAGGTCTCCGCCGGCGATGCCGAGATTGCCGACATCCTTGACGCCCGTGATGTTGCCGAAGTCGTCATCCGACTTGTAGAAACTGTCCGAGGAGTTGAAGCTGTCGGTGGTTGTCGAGACCTTGGTGGAGGTGTCGTTGTCGGAATAGGAGAACGTCTTGTTGTCCGTATCCGTAATCGTCTTCACGTTGGTGTCGTTGTCGCTGTACGACTTGCTTTCATAGCTCCAGTCGTAATCGGTCTTGATTTCGGTGCTGGTTTCGGTGCTCGTCTTGGTCGTCGTGTCGTTATCGCTGTACGACTTGCTGTCATAGCTCCAGTCATAGTCGTTATCGCGATTGTCACCATTGCCGACTGCAACATCGATCTTGGCATCAACATCCACATTGGTGCTGTTATCGCTATTGTCGTTGTTGCGGTTTTCACCGTTCGCGGTGCCGACGTTGCTGTCTTCCACCTTGGCGTCATTGGTAGACGTGTTGGCAAAACCATCGGAAAGCGCGCCGATCTTGGTGATATCGTCGTCGCTGCCAGCGGATTTGTGATCATAACCCATTTCGATTTCCTCCGAAAAAGCTCGGAGCAGCTTTCGAAATCCCTCTCATCTCAAATGGGATTTTTTCGCGCTTGCTCCGGATAGCATGAAGATTGATGTTTTGCAGATGGACTCGGTTACGCATCATCTGCGGTTCGGTATTGGCCCGTGGACGGGCTCTTTTTGTTCAGCCCTTGTGCGCTACTCGGTAAAAAAGGGCGCACAAATCCGTTCCTCGCTCCAGCAGGGGAGCGCGGTGGCTTCGTCTTTTCGCTTGCATGTTTTCTTGAAAAGGGTCCGGCGCTCTCAAACACACGTCAAGGCCGGGAGTGTCTTTCCATCAGCCGCCGTTCAGCGACGGTTAGACTGTGCCGCAGAAAAATTGCGCTTCCTAGATATCAATTTGGGCTAAACCTATCGGCGTTCCACCCGGATATATACGTCGCAAGCGGTTGTCCTGCGCATCGTTCGCCGGTTCATTCTCGAAAAAAACGCCGCTTCGGCAGGGCAGAGCGGCTGTTTCGTGAAACATGGTTTATTTCGGTAGAGAGAGGTCCCCATCCCGAAAAGGCACAGGCTTTGGCATGTGCAGCAGGCGAGCTATGTTGAGCGATATCAACTGGAAGTTACATTTCGTCGGAACGCAAAACCAGCACGAAAGCTTTTCCGATATATTTGTTTTTACGCAGGTTCCGGGATCACTGATTCTGATCCGGCTTAACCTATTTTGTATGTCAATTGTAAAAAATAACCCGTTTGGGCCATTTATTTACACAGCTTTTCGTATTAGCGTGTACGAATTAACGGGTTATTAATAATAGTTGACATGACATGAAGCGGAGAATCGCCTCCAAGTTTTAAGGGGTAAGTCGCCGGGCGGATGACAGACTGCGCAACCAAAAGAAAGTAATGCGTAAGCGCTTGAGGGAGGCGTCAATGTTCATGGGAACGTCAGATTATGCGGCAAAACAAAAAAACGCCGTTACACATATAAATGGAACTTTATTGATCGTAGCGGATCCGGACCTGTTTTCCGAGTGCCTCATGGAGGCGTTGGGCAAAAAGTTCCCTACATTCTCCGTGGTAAGCGTGACATCGTCAGCAACGATTGATGATGATTACGGCGCCGACGTCCGGCTCGTATTGCCCTATCGCCTGGCGGGTGAGCGGCTTAATAGTGTATTGTCGGCGATCCGTGAAAAACATCCTAAAGCGCCGATTGCGCTCGTCGTGGAGACGATCGACAAAATTGAAGAGCCACTGAAGCGGCTGGTGGGAATGCGCATCATCGATGGTGTGCTGCCGCTTAATCTCCGGCTCGACGTCTTCATGGCGGCGGTCGACCTGCTCATGAAGGGCGGGGAGCATTTCCCGGCGGCCCTTCTAGGCAAGCTTACGCCCTATCCCACCGCAGTCGGTGGTAAAAGCGTGCAGAACAGCCCTGTCATCGCCAACCGTGCCGACGCCCTTGCCGAGAGCAGGAGCGACATGGCGACGCTGACGACGCGGGAGGTGCAAATCCTCGACCTGTTATGCAAGGGTACGCAGAACAAAATCATTGCCGACCGGCTTCATCTGTCCGAGAACACGGTGAAGGTCCACGTTCGCAACATCTACAAGAAGATGAACGTTCGCAACCGCACGGAGGCGGCGTCGCGTTTCTTCAACAAGGATGAAGGCGCGACGTTCTCCGGCTGGAAGAACTGAGCGTCGAGCTGCCAGAGGCAGCCCGGACGTTATGCAGGAGGCTCAGGGCCTCAGGAAGCAGCGGGACTTTTGCCCAAATCCGCTCGGCGAGCAGATGTAGGGAGAAGAGCCCGAGTAGGAAGGTCGCGATACTGTCGGAGTGTCCGAAGCATCTGCAACAAGCGTAACGGCTGCGTTGCCGGTTTTTTGATAGCCATAGGCCGCCTTCGCCGGCGTGACGCGGCTCTTGATCGTAGTCGGGCTGGCCGATGCGGTCGTGAGAACGGCGTCTTCGACGACGGAGCATGAAGCGGTCGCGAAAGTGAAAGTCAAAAGTGCGCCGGCAACGAGTGCAAGACGACATTGACGGACTGTTTTGCCGCCACGGAAATAAGGCATTTCATTCATCATGTGTGTCCCCTGAAATCGACTGTCTGTCGCATCTCGCCGGGCGGTTTTGTTCCCGGTGGACCGAGCCTTACAAAACCAGGATAGCCCCGACTGGTTGAGCGAAGCTTGCGCTAATGCTCAATAAGAAAGGCATAATGGAGGCGTAGTTAAAAAGTATTAAATCAAAGGGCTATTTTGAGTAATTTTGGGTAATCAATTGTAATATTTCGATAAATTGAAGTTGACCTGTTTTTGCCTGCGCTTATCATGAAAGTGGAAATTTATCGGATGTGAATATTAAAACCTCAGGAAGAAGAAAAAATAGAGGGATGATATTCAGTTAGCGTCAAATGGAGAGTTTAATTCACTTAGTTGAATCGGCTGTGCTGATTCACCGTGGGGAGGTGTGTGTTATGCGTAATTTCGTTCCCAACGAACATGATAACGGCGTTACCATTTACTCAGATTGGAAACCCGGGCAACGGGTACTCGTTAATGGTGGCGCCGGTTTCCTGGGCTCCCATCTCTGCGAGCGGTTGCTGAGCAGCGGTCACGAGGTGATCTGTCTCGATGATCTTTCGACCGGCCGTACCGCGAATGTGGAGCATTTGCGGAACAATAAGCGGTTTCTGATGGTCGAGCACGATGTGCGCAAACCCTATGACATCGATGTTTCGCTGATCTTCAACTTTGCCTCTCCGGCTTCGCCGCCTGATTATCAGCGCGATCCCGTCGGTACCCTTCTCACCAATGTACTCGGCGCAGTCAATGTGCTGGAAGTCGCGCGCAGATGCGGTGCTACCGTGGTGCAGTCCTCGACCTCGGAAGTCTATGGCGATCCCCACGTCAATCCGCAACCGGAAACCTATTTCGGCAATGTAAATACAATCGGGCCGCGCGCCTGCTACGATGAAGGGAAACGCAGCGCCGAAACGCTGTTTTTCGATTATCACCGCACTTTCGGTGTCGATATCAAGGTCGGACGCATTTTCAACACTTACGGGCCGCGTATGCGCCCTGACGACGGCCGTGTGGTTTCGAACTTCATCGTTCAGGCGCTGAAGGGGGACGACATCACCATTTACGGTGATGGCAGCCAGACCCGTTCTTTCTGCTATGTCGATGACCTGATCGATGGCTTCCTGCGCTTCTCGGCCAAACCGAAAGACTGCACCGGGCCGATCAATCTCGGTAATCCCACAGAAATTCCCGTGCGGCAGCTGGCCGACATTGTTATCCGGATGACAGGTTCTCGCTCGCGCATCGTCCATCTGCCTGCCGCGATCGATGATCCGCAGCAGCGTCGTCCGGATATTTCGCGGGCAAACGAGCTGCTGAAATGGCAGCCGCGTGTACCGCTCGAAATCGGCCTTGAAAGAACGATCGTCTATTTCGATGCGTTGCTGGCGGGCCGGAAAGTGGCGGAGGCCGTATGAGATGCCCCGCACAATCCTCGTCACGGGCGGGGCCGGATTCATAGGCAGCCACATCTGCAAGGCGCTGGCGCAATCCGGCTTCAAGCCCATAGCTTATGACAATCTATCGACCGGTCACGCGGATTCGGTCCGCTGGGGTCCCTTTATCGAAGGCGACATTCTGGATCGTGGTCTCCTGAAAGCCACGCTCCAGGAATTCTCGCCAGCCTTCGTTATTCATTGTGCCGCCAACGCTTATGTCGGCGAGTCCGTCGAGGATCCACGCAAATACTACCGCAACAATGTCGGCGGCAGTCTTTCGCTGCTGGACGCCTGTCTTGACCAGAATATCGGCGGACTGGTGTTTTCGTCCAGTTGCGCCACCTATGGCGTGCCGCCGCAACTGCCCATCAGTGAGGAGACGGCACAGACGCCGGTCAATCCTTACGGCCGCACCAAGCTGATCTTCGAGATGGCGCTAGACGATTATGCCGCGGCCTATGGTCTGCGTTTCGTTGCACTGCGTTATTTCAATGCCGCCGGTGCGGACCCGGATGGCGAGCTTTGCGAACGTCATGAACCGGAGACGCATCTGATTCCCCGTGCGCTGATGGCCGCTGCCGCAAGGCTGCCGCAACTCGATGTGTTCGGTGCCGATTACGATACCAGTGACGGTACCTGCATTCGCGATTATATCCATGTCAGTGACCTGGCCGATGCCCATGTCGCCGCCGTCAACTATCTTGCCGATGGCGGCGAGACGTTGCGTGTCAATCTCGGCTCTGGTCACGGCACATCGGTCGGTGACATCATTCGGGCAATCCATCGCGTGACGGGGCAGGAAGTCCCTGTTCATTTTGGCGCACGGCGCGCAGGAGACCCTCCGGCGCTCTTTGCCGATATAGAACGCGCAAGGCAGACGCTCGGCTTTGCGCCCAGGCGCTCCGATATAGACACTATCATCCGCACGGCCGGTCCCGGTTTTGGACTGGAGGTGCTGTCATGACGATGCGCTCCACGCCCTCCGTCGCATCCCCCCGCGCCGCTGCAGGCGTGTTGCGGATGCTGCCGATCTTTACAGGCTGGAACCGCCTTGCCTACCTGCTTGGCATCGGTGGCTGGCTGGTGACGCTCGCCTATTTCTGGATCTGGTGGCTCGATCGAGATCGCGTCATCGACTGGCCCTACTACTCCGTGGTCACGTTGGCGCTGGCGTGGATCACGCTTCTGCCATCCTATTTCATCTTCATATTTCTCAACGCGAGGGTTGTTGACCGGCGCTCGCCTCTGCCGGGGGGCAGGGTGGCGATGGTGGTCACCAAAGCGCCGTCGGAACCTTTCGCGGTGGTGGAAAAGACGTTGCTGGCCATGCTGGAGCAGAAGGGTCTGGAGTTCGACGTCTGGCTTGCCGATGAAGCCCCGGATGCGGAAACGTTGAAATGGTGTGGCGCGCACGGCGTTTTCGTTTCCACCCGACAGGGCATTGCCGAGTATCACCGCAAGACCTGGCCGCGGCGCACGCGCTGCAAAGAGGGCAATCTCGCCTATTTTTACGACCGTTACGGTTACGAGCGTTATGATTTTGTCGCCCAGTTCGATGCGGATCACGTGCCGGAACCCGACTATCTGAGCGAGGTAATCCGTCCCTTTGCCGATCCGAGCATTGGATATGTGTCCGCCCCAAGCATTTGCGACGCCAATGCCAATGAAAGCTGGGCCGCACGCGGAAGGCTTTATGCCGAGGCAAGCCTGCATGGTGCGCTCC
Organism: Agrobacterium sp. 33MFTa1.1; assembly: GCF_004328495.1. Classification (NCBI taxonomy): domain Bacteria; kingdom Pseudomonadati; phylum Pseudomonadota; class Alphaproteobacteria; order Hyphomicrobiales; family Rhizobiaceae; genus Agrobacterium; species Agrobacterium sp. 33MFTa1.1. Next base: position 1,615,405 of record NZ_CP036359.1, read on the forward strand.
AGCTGGGATACAATAATGGCTGGGCGCCGCTTTGCATCGGCTCGCATTACGCCGTGCGCACGAAGGCTCTTCGGGAGGTGGGCGGCCTCGGGCCGGAGCTTGCCGAAGATCATTCCACCACGCTTTTGATGAATGCCGGCGGCTGGCGCGGCGTCCACGCCGTCAATGCTATCGCCCATGGCGACGGGCCGGTGACCTTTGCCGATCTCATCGTTCAGGAGTTCCAGTGGTCGCGCAGCCTTATGACCATTCTGCTGCAGTATTCACGGCATTACGTGCCGAAGCTGCCCGCGCGACTGAAGTTCCAGTTCCTGTTTTCGCAACTCTGGTATCCGCTGTTCTCCGGCTTCATGGCTCTGATGTTCGTGCTTCCGGCCGTGGCGCTGGTGAGAGGCCATGTGCTGGTCAACGCATCCTATCCGGCGTTTCTGGCGCATTTCCTTCCGGTTTCGCTGATCATGATCGTGTTTGCTTTCTTCTGGCGGGCCACGGGCGCGTTCCGTCCGCATGATGCGAAGCTTTTCAGCTGGGAGGCCATGGTGTTCCTGTTCCTGCGCTGGCCATGGTCGCTTATGGGTGTGCTGGCCGCCGTACGTGACACGATCCGTGGCGATTTCGTCGATTTCCGCATCACACCCAAGGGCACGCAGGCAAAACCGCCGCTGCCGCTGCGGGTAGTCGCACCATACATGGTCCTCGCGGCGCTCAGCCTTCTTGCCATGGTTCTGGCGCCGCGCCAAAACGGCGCGGAGGGGTTCTTTATCTTCGCTGCCATCAATGTGGCGATCTATGCGGGCCTGTCGGTGTTTCTGCTCATCCGCCATGCAGTGGAAAACGGTTTGCCGAAGCTGCCGGCCCTGCGCGGTGGAGCGAGTGCTGCCGCCTGTTCCTTGCTGCTGGTGGCGGGAAGTGCTGCGGAGCTCAGCTCCCATGCGATTGGTGGGCTGGAAGCTCTCTCGCATGGACAACCCTATATCAGTTTTACCGAAACACGGTTCACGGTCGCAGGCGCGGGCGCGGAAGGTGCAAGGTCGGTGCGTCTGAAACTGCGCATTGCACTGCCTGGACTGCGCGGGCCGCAGGAAATGCAGGCAGAACCAATCGTTGCGCCGCCGCCAGCGGTGGCAACCGGAGAGATCATGCTGGCCGACAATAGGGTCGGACAATGAAGGAGGAGGCTGTGATGAAAACAACAATAAGCACATGCGGATTCTCCGCTTTCGTACTCTGTCTTGCGGTGGTCGCGCCAAGCGTCGTCCATGCTGCAGGCGGCACGAAGACGCCGAAGCCGCTCAGAACCAGCGAGGTCGTGGAGATGTATTTCGACAAGACCTGGAAATGGGATACGGGCGGCGGGCGCTTCATCGCCGACGGCCGTAAATTCATCGCTGCAACGGAAGAAAAGGGCAAGAAGTCCATCGGTGAAGGCCGCTGGACTGTCGATGCCAATGGCACATTGTGCATGCGCGCCACCTGGAAAGCCGAGGCGGGAAGCGGCAAGGCCGATACCTGCTTCGACCATGGCCGCATCGGCAAGGTGCTCTACCAGCGCAAACAGGGCGGGCAATGGTACGTGTTCCGGCACAATCCGCCCCGCCCTGGCGATGAATTCCTCAAGCTCGTCCGCAAGGACGATGTCACGCCGCAGATCGCCGCCTACGACAAGGCGATGACGGCAACAAGGTAAGGAGTAAGGTGTCATGCAGATAACAAGACGAACACTTCTGTTCGCGAGTGGTGCCGCCGCAGCCTTTACCGCCGGAATGTATCCGGTGCTCAAGCTCGACGCGCAAGGGGTCGCCCCCATGACCTCGACGGGCATGAAGACGCTTGCCGACAAAAGACCGACATTGCATGCGGACGGAATACGTTTCGGCGCATATGATCCGCACGGCGATTTCACCGGCCAGTCCGGGGTGGCGACGGAACACCTGTTCTTGCCCTGGGAAGACGTGGATCTCGATAGTCTCGCACTTGCGGATGCCTACGCCCTGGAGCGCAAGCGCAATGTGATGATCACGGTCGAACCCTGGTCGTGGGACGTCAACTGGCGCCTCTCTTCAGACGAGTTGCGCCGCAAGGTTCTGAGTGGCGATTACGATAAGAACATGCAGGCGATCGCCGCACGCATGTCGGCCATGAAGAGCCCGCTGATCCTGCGCTGGGGGCAGGAAATGGAAGACACGACCGGCCGCTTCTCGTGGTCGGGCTGGAACCCGCGTGATTACATCACCGCCTATAAGCGCGTGGTGGATATGACGCGCAAGGCTGTTCCCGGTGTGAAAGTGATGTGGTCGCCGAAAGGTCTGGATGGTTTGCGGGCCTATTATCCCGGTGACAATTACGCCGATCTGGTCGGTCTGTCGGTGTTCGGTCTCGAAGATTACGACAAGATCGAATATGGCGCGCCGAAGACCTTCACGGATCTGCTGCGCAAGGGCTACGGACTCGTCGAGACCTTCGACAAACCAGTCTGGGTCGCAGAACTGGGTTATGAAGGCAGCGATTCCTATGTTCGCCCGTGGATGAACGACGTGACGCTGAAACAGGCGGATTTTCCAAAGCTGGAAGAAGTCGTCTACTTCAATGACAAGGACGTTCATGCCTGGCCGCACAATCTCGGCAGACCTGACTGGCGCGTGGTGCGTCCGGCCAAGGTTTGACCGGTATCAAAACCGGCGAGCGGCGATGCCGCTCGCCCGGTAAGTGACGTTCCTCACCCTGCTGCCAGCACCGCCTCGGCCTCATAGATGGCGCAGACGATGTGATAAAACGTGCTTGCCGGCGCTGGTTCGTCGAGCATCGGCCGGTCCGCCGGCCATTTGTCGAACCACAGGCCCTTGACCGGCGTGTCAAGGAAAGGCTGCAGCGCGCCGATGGCGCTCAGACCAGAGGCAAGGTAACGCTGCCGCTCCTCGCCATCAGTCACACTGGCAAGCCGCACCGCCGCCTTCAGCCATTCCGTCTGCGGCCATAGTCGCGCAAGCCCGTCACGCATCGAAAAATCGTCGTAAAGGCTCATTACCGCCACCTTCCGGCGCGGGCAGATGCCGTAGGCCTCGCCGATCTCGAACAGGCGTTTTGCCTTCCTGATCGCTTCTTCGTTTCCACGCAGGCTGCCCCAGCGCACCAGAAGCCAGGCCCATTCGAACTGGTGGCCCGGCTCCATGATCCGGCCCTTCTCCCCTTCGTAAGGTGTCCAGTCATGGGCGAAGAATTCGCGCAGGCCGCCATTGCCGTCATCGATGAAGCGGGAAAGTGCGAGGCCGGCAATCTCGTCCGCCAGCGCCGACCACGGGCCGTCACGATCCTGTTCTTCCCAGGCCAGCATCGCTTCGAAAAGATGCATATGCGGATTGGAGCAAAGCGGAGTGCGCGGCGGGTTCGCCTCCTCGAAGCCGGCGATGGGATGTCTGTAGTCGCGCTCGAGAATGGCAAGGATTTCGAGCGCGCGGCTGCGCATCTCATTCCTCCGCTCGGGAAGGATCGCAGCTGTCTGTGCTGCGGCGAAAAGCGCAAAAGCCTGGTTGTAGAGATCGAAGGAGGGGTCGATCAGTTTTCCGGTCTGGTCGGCCAGGTTGCCGTAAAGGCCGTTTTCAAGGCGATAGACCTTCTCGAACCAGGACAGCCCGTGCAACACTGCGTCTTTCCAGGGTCCGTGCCAGCCATGCTGGCCGGCGGCGGCATAACAATAAGCCTGGCGCGGCTGGACGCGGGCGCGGCGGTCATCGGAAAAAACCGGTTTCGCATCCTGACCGAGACGCTCGTAAAAGCCGCCATCCGGCCGGGCTGACCCCGCCTCCCACCACAATGGCAGGGCGTCCTCATCCAGCCATTTGCGTAATGTTCCGATCTCCTCGGCAAGTGTCTGCGCGATACTCGGAAATTGCACGGTCATGCGGTAACTCTCTGTTTTTACAGTTGAATAAATTGAGATCAATAAAAATACGTAACTATGGAGGCAAATAGACCATGTGGCATATTGCGCTGCAACCGCAAAAATTATCGATCTGACGCAAAGCCAACCCGCAGCGGCGTGATTGGTTCCACCTTTTTTCCCCTCGCCAACGGCAGCGAAAAAGCGATTCGCAGGCCATAAACTATCAGAAATTACAACGGAAATTTGCGATTGCTTATTCGCAGTCCTCACGTATTTCGTAACAATGGTCTGGTCATTGGTGATTCGGTTTCCTTTTAATCTGGGCGGCGTCGGGGAAAAAAAGGGGCGAAGGGCAGTGAAATTTTCTGCCTATACTTCATTGCTGTTTTCCATTGCGGTTCTTTCTGGCTGCAATACTCCCGCGGGCGTTCGGTCGTTCGGCGGGACGCAGCTTCTGTCGCCCTCCGAAGCGCTGATTTTTCCGCCGCCTGGCGGTCCAGAAATCGTTACCGTCGTCAGCCGTACTTATTCCAACGCCGTGGCGCAGCAGGTCATATTGCGTTCGGAGGCTGCTACACCGGGACAGAATTATCTCAAGGCGGAGTTCTTCGGTCCGCAGCAGGCGGGCGATACAGATCTCGATTCCCTGGCGTTCACCGGTTTCAGGGCTTCCTCCCTCGCACGGGAAATCCGTGCGGAATTTCCCGGTGAAACCATCGCCATGTCGGCAAATTACCTGCAGAACAGTTACGGCGCGTTTTCCTATGCCGCTGGCAAGGGACGTGGTGAGGATACCTGCCTTTATGGTTGGCAGGATATACGTTCCCCCGAAAGCATGCGGCAGGATTTCCGCAATCTGGGGCGCATCAAGGTGCGGCTACGCCTCTGTCAATCCGGCGCAAGCGTCGAGCGGCTTCTGGCGGTGATGTATAATTATACCATCACCGGGACTTATGCCTCGCCAAGCTGGAACCCCTACGGCACGCCGCAGGCGGTGGACAAAAATCTCGGCCGTCCCGGCAATCCGGTCTACCCGATAAAGTCGGAAGAGGTGCCGATGCGACCCGGCGGCGAGGTCACCGCCAGCGTGCCGGTCCGGCCGGTTCGTCGTGCGGCGGCCACTGCCCCGGTCCAGCCGGAACAACAGCCGCTGCCGCCCGTTGCAGCAGTTAACATTCCTTCGCCGGTATCGGCGGGTGCGTCGGGTCAGCCTGCGGTGACGGCCCCGCGCGCCGCCGGCGGTCGGGCAGTCACAGGCGAACAGCAATCATCGCGGGTACCGCAGGTGTCCATTCCCTCGCCATCGTGCATTTCGGTTTCGGGGGCGGGCCAGGGATGCAGATGATGGCGGGGACGAGAGCGGAGATTCCGGGTCGAAATTCCGGATGGGGACGAGAACGGAAAGTTTCTGGATGAACAAGGCCATCACAATCATTGTCTGGTTGCTTGTGTCGCTTTGCGTTCTGGCCATCATCACGATGCCGGTCAGCTTGCAGACCCACCTGGTCGCAACGGCAATCTCGCTTATTCTCCTCGCAACGATCAAGGGCTTCAACGGGCAGGGGGTCTGGCGGCTGGTGGCCCTCGGTTTCGGTACGGCCATCGTGCTCCGTTACGTCTACTGGCGCACGACAAGCACGTTGCCGCCCGTCAATCAGCTTGAGAACTTCATTCCCGGTTTTCTGCTCTATCTGGCGGAAATGTATAGCGTGGTGATGCTGGCGCTCAGTCTTGTCATCGTGTCCATGCCGCTGCCGTCGCGCAAGACCAAGCCCGGCTCGCCCACATACCGTCCGACAGTGGATGTCTTCGTGCCCAGTTACAACGAGGATGCGGAGCTTCTGGCCAATACGCTGGCGGCGGCCAAGAACATGGATTATCCGGCAGACCGCTTCACGGTCTGGCTGCTGGATGATGGCGGCTCGGTGCAGAAGCGCAATGCCGCCAATATTGTCGAAGCGCAGGCCGCGCAGCGCCGCCATGAAGAGCTGAAGAAACTCTGCGAAGACCTCGACGTGCGTTATCTGACGCGCGAGCGCAATGTCCACGCCAAGGCCGGAAATCTCAATAACGGCCTTGCCCATTCGACCGGCGAACTCGTCACGGTCTTCGACGCCGACCACGCGCCCGCGCGCGACTTCCTGCTGGAAACCGTTGGTTATTTCGAAGAAGACCCGCGGCTGTTCCTAGTGCAGACGCCGCATTTCTTCGTCAATCCCGATCCGATCGAGCGCAATCTACGAACCTTCGAGACGATGCCGAGCGAAAATGAGATGTTTTACGGCATCATCCAGCGCGGTCTCGACAAGTGGAACGGCGCCTTCTTCTGCGGTTCCGCCGCCGTGCTGCGGCGCGAGGCCCTGCAGGATACCGAAGGTTTCAGCGGTGTCAGCATCACGGAAGATTGTGAAACGGCCCTCGCACTGCATTCCCGCGGCTGGAACAGCATCTATGTGGACAAGCCCCTGATTGCCGGGTTGCAGCCGGCCACTTTCGCAAGCTTCATCGGTCAGCGCAGCCGCTGGGCACAGGGCATGATGCAGATCCTGATTTTCCGTCAGCCCCTGTTCAAGCGTGGCCTCACATTCACACAGCGCCTCTGCTACATGTCCTCGACGCTGTTCTGGCTATTTCCGTTTCCGCGCACGATCTTCCTGTTTGCGCCGCTGTTCTATCTTTTCTTCGACCTGCAGATATTTGTGGCCTCGGGCGGCGAGTTTCTGGCCTATACGGCGGCCTACATGCTCGTGAACCTCATGATGCAGAACTATCTCTACGGCAGTTTCCGCTGGCCGTGGATATCGGAACTCTACGAATATGTGCAGACGGTTCACCTCCTGCCCGCCGTCGTTTCAGTGATCTTCAATCCGGGCAAGCCAACCTTCAAGGTCACGGCGAAGGATGAATCCATCGCTGAGGCGCGACTCTCGGAAATCAGCCGGCCGTTCTTCGTGATTTTCGGATTGCTGGTGGTGGCGATGATCTTTGCCGTCTGGCGTATCTACAGCGAGCCCTACAAGGCGGATGTCACGCTCGTGGTTGGCGGCTGGAACCTCCTGAACCTCATCTTCGCCGGTTGCGCGCTGGGGGTCGTTTCTGAACGCGGCGACAAGTCCGCCTCGCGGCGCATCACCGTGAAGCGGCGCTGCGAGGTCAAGCTTGAGGGCAGCGACACCTGGGTGCCGGCCTCCATCGACAATGTTTCCGTCCACGGTCTGCTCATCAATCTATTCGATAACGCAACCACGGTCGAAAAAGGCGAGACTGCGATCGTCAGGGTCAAACCCCACAGCGAGGGCGTTCCGGAAACGATGCCTCTCAATATTGTTCGGACGGTGAGAGGCGAGGGGTTCATTTCGATCGGCTGCACCTTCTCCCCACACCGGGCCGTCGATCACCGCCTTATCGCCGATCTGATTTTTGCCAATTCCGAGCAATGGAGCGAATTTCAGCGTGTTCGACGCAGGAACCCCGGCCTCATTCGCGGTACGGCGACCTTCCTGGCAATATCGCTCTTCCAGACGCAGCGTGGTCTCTTTTATCTTGCGCGCGCGTTGCGGCCGGGTTCCAAGGCCGTCAAGCCTGCTGGAGCCGTAAAATGACCGGCCGCGGACCTATCAGGCAGTCGCTGACAGTGATGATCTGGGGTGCAGTCGCGACGAGCGCCATTGCGCAGTCATCCCCCTTCGACATGTCGCCGGAGAGGCCGGCCCAGACCGCGCCAAAGCCCGCGGAGCCGCCCGCCATTTCTCCGGTGGAACCGCGTCGCGAGCCGGAGGTCCCGACGCCGGTGCAGCCACCTGTTCCGCCACCCTTCGCGGCTAAGCCTGCGCCTTCCCCAGACGTGACGGCCCAACCGCCGCCGGTTCCCCCAGTGACCGTGCCCGCGCGCCGGGAAAGCGTCTCACCCGGTTCCATGCGCGCCTCGTCTTCTTCAGCCGATGGCCGCCGCCGCTATATCCTTCCCTATGAAAAGCTCAGCCTTTCGGGCGAAATGGACCGGCGGCAATGGAGTATCTATCTGACGCCAGAGCAGGTGAATGCAGCCGTATCGCTGAATGTCGGTTATCAGAACGCGATCGTTGTTGCTCCGGAAAGCTCGAACTTTCAGGTCAGCGTGAACAATGTGGGGCTTGGTGCAGCGCGTATCGAGGCGCCGGACAGTCAGGGGAATATTTCCCTTAAAATTCCGCCCGGTGTCCTTCAGGTCGGCGCGAATGTCGTGTCGCTCGGGGTGCAGCAGCGCCACAGAACAGATTGCACGATCCAGTCCACTTATGATCTATGGACCGATGTCGATCCGGCAAATACCTTCATAGGCTTTAACGCCGATGTTGCAGGCAGTTTCGCCAACATCGACGACATCCAGGCGACCGGACCTGATGGCAAGGCGACGACGTCGATCGAAATCGTGGCACCGGCGCTCGGCAATCCGGCATTTGCGGATTCTCTCCTGCGTCTTTCGCAGGCGCTGGCGCTCAGAACCCAGATGCCGAACCAGACGGTCCGTTTTGTGACGGCCCCTCCCGTCGAAAGGAAAGCGGGAACGCTTTCGGTCCTCGTCGGCACGGCTCGGGAAATCGCCGGCATGGCCGGAACTTTGCCACCTGAAGCATCAGCGGGCGCTTTCGCAGGCTTCGGCAGCGCCGTCGCGGGCGGAGCGTCGCCGCTTCTCGTCACCGGTCCGACCCCCCAGGCGGTGCAAGCGGCGATAGAGACACTGTTTTCCTCGATCTCGCGAACACCGGGCGCTCAGCGAGCCACTTTTTCGACGCGCAGCTGGCACGCACCCGATGTGCCACTGATCATGTCGGACCGTCGGATCGCGCTTTCGGAACTCGGTATCGAAAGCAGCGAGTTCAGCGGCCGGCGTTTCCGCAATGAATTTTACATCGGCATGCCCGCCGATTTTTATGCGTCGGCCTATGGCGAAGCGTCGCTTCTCCTGGACGCAGCCTACTCTTCGCAGGTGTTGCCCGGCAGCCATGTCGACATCTATGTCAATGACCAGATCGCCTCCACCGTGCCTATCTCCAATAATGGCGGGGGTATTTTCAGACATCTGCCGATCAACGTGACAATGCGGCACTTCAAGCCCGGTCCGAACAAGGTGACTATCGAAGCGGTGTTGATGACGGCGCAGGATCAGGCCTGCGCACCGGGTGCGCCAGCGAGCGCAACGCCCCGTTTTGCATTGTTCGACACATCGGAAATTCATATTCCGGACTATGCGCAGATTGGTCGCAAACCCGATCTCGCTGCTATGGCTGGCGCCGGGCAGCCCTACCGCACTGGAACTACTCCCGTCGCCCTGTCTCTTGATCGTTTTGACACGGACACGATGTCGGCGGCGGCCACGCTCATCAGCCGGCTGGCGAGCGTGGCGGGGCATCCGATCGACATTGAGACCGTCGCGTCGCCACTGGTGATCGGCGACCGGGACGCGTTGTTCGTTGGTACGATCTCACAATTTCCGCAGGCTTTGATCAGCCAGTTCAACCTCGTTCCCTCCAGCCAGATCTCCTGGAAAGTGGGAGCCGGTGTTCAGCAGCCTGCGCAAAACAGTGAAAACCTCTTTAATGACTGGCGTGAACGTGTCGACGGCGGCATCTGGGAAGGACAGGTTTCATCCTTTGAGGAATGGATGAAGCGCAACTTCGACCTGAGTTCGGATACATTGCGCTTCCTGCCTGCAGCCGAGCAGCCCTATGCGCCGCCTGCCAATGTTTCCTTCATGCTGGCCCAGGGCCTCAGCCCTTCAGGTGAAGGGGTTTGGACGCTTGCAACCGCGCCAAGTTCGGGAGAGCTTTTGGAGGGCATGGCGGCGATGACGCGTGAAAACCGGTGGGGTGGCGTCACGGGGCGTGTCGCCGCTTACGACGCAGGTGCTGAAAAAATCGAGACCGTCGAAGTGGAACGGCCATATCTTTATAGCACGCGGCCATTTTCCTTCTCGAACTTCAGGCTGATTGCGGCAAACTGGCTGTCTTCTAACGTTCTCTCCTATTCATTGGCCTTCATTGGTTTCGTGTCGCTCCTCGGTCTCGCGACGTTCGCCATGCTGCGCATGATGGGGCGACATCGATGAAGAGCGGAATTTCGAAACTGGCCGGTGTTGTCGTCCTTTCCATCATGACGTTGCTGACAGCCGTTTCAGCGGGCCGCACCGCGTCGATCCCGCCGGAGGCATGGTCGGCCTATAAGAGTGCGTTTCTCGATCCCGGTGGCCGCATTATCGATACGGGCAACGGCAATATCAGCCACAGCGAGGGTCAGGGTTATGGCATGTGGCTTGCGGTATTGTCCGACAGCCTCGCCGACTTCGAGCTGATCTGGAGTTTCACACGCACCGAACTGCTGGTGCGGGATGACGGACTGTCCGCCTGGAAATGGGATCCGCGCACACGTCCGCATGTGACCGATATCAACAACGCTACGGATGGCGATATCCTGATCGCCTATGCGCTGGCGCTGGCTGCCGGGCAATGGAATCGGCAGGATTACGCCGAGGCATCCACGGCCATGGCATCCGCCATCCTCAAAAAAACCGTGGTTCAGCGCGCAGGGCGTACGTTGCTCCTGCCGGCTGCAACCGGTTTTGGCGAGGGGGACCGGGATGACGGTCCGGTGGTCAATCCGTCGTATCTGATATTCGAGGCCTTCCCGGTTCTCAATCTCGTCGCGCCGTCGCCGCTCTGGAAAGCGGTAGCCGATGACGGGGTGACGCAGATTGGTGCCTTTGCCTTTGGCGAGAGGAAACTACCGGCCGACTGGGTATCGGTGCGGACGCGAGCCCAGCCGGCATCGGGTTTCCCGCTGGAGTTCGGTTACAATGCGGTGCGCATTCCGCTTTATCTCTCTCGGGCGAATATGGGCTCGCCCGAGCTGCTCAACCGGCTGAAGAACGGCATGACGCTGGAAAGCGGTGCGGCTGGCACTTTCGATCTGAAGAGCGGAGCGGTCAAGGATGTGCTGTCGGACCCCGGCTATCGCATCATTCCGGCGCTTGCGGCCTGTGTCGCAGGCGGGGTCGCCGTTCCGGAAGAACTGAAGAGCTTTCAGCCAACACTTTATTATCCTTCCACATTGCACCTTCTGGCATTGTCGTTTCTGGCAAGGAATAACGGGGAATGCCGATGAACAAGCCTCTATCGACTTCCGCCCTCATCCTGCTTCTAGTCGCGCTTGCAGCCTTCCACTGGCGTGACAGCATTCTCGGTCGCGTGTCGGACGTTCACACCTCCGCGGTGGGGGACAATCGCGCCGCGCAGCGGATATCTCCTGCGGCAAATCCGGCGCAAATCAACGCTTTCGTCAAGAATCGCGAGATGGCGCAGTTAGCGCAGTCCTCGACACCGCCGGTAACGGTGCCGGCAACCGAGCCGCGACCGGTGCCACAGACCGGCGCCCAGACAGCGCCAACACAGACGGCGCAGGCGCCTGCCGCGCGCGTGGCGGAGCCGGCGTCGGGTGATATGCCCGAAGTCGATCTCAGTGCATTACGCTATTTCGCCGCGAGAGGCGATACGCAACGCCTTCAGGCCGAAATCGCGAGACTTCGCACGCTTTATCCAAACTGGACACCACCGGCTGATCCGCTTGCTGTTCCGGAAAATGGCGATGCAAAGCTCGATGCCATGTGGCAGCTTTATACCGATGGCCGTTATGCCGAGGTCAGGAAGGCGATTGCCGACCGCCAGCAGACAGAACCTGGCTGGCAGCCGCCGGACAACCTGACCGGCATGCTGTCTCTGGCCGAGGCGCGTCAGCGCCTCATCAACGCGTCTGACCTCAAGCAATATGCGACGGTGGTGGATACGGCCGCCAATAATTCCGGTCTGCTGACCTGCAGCGAGGTCGACGTTCTGTGGCGGGTTGCCGATGCCTTTGCCAATACGGACAGGATGGCACGGGCGCGCGACGCCTATCTCTACATTCTCAACAATTGCACTGTCGCAAGTGACAGGCTCGCCACCGTGCAAAAGGCATCCGCGCTGCTGCCGGCGGAAATGATGGGTGAGCTTCTGGCCAAGGAAAAGCTCGGCGCCGATGGACAGCTGGAATTCGAGCCGGTCAAGAACGATCTCGCGCGCCAGTTCGTGGCGAAGGCAGGAGAAAAAGAGGGGATCACCGTCCCTTCTGCCTATCTGATCCGGCTTGAACGGCTTGCCGAAACGGAAAAGCTCGCTAGCGACGCGCTGCTGCTCGGCTGGTACAATATTCGCCAGAAAAATATGTCGGAGGCCGAAAAGTGGTTCCGCAAGGCGCGAGAGGAAGAGGACAGCGCGTCGGCCTCGCAAGGGCTGGCGCTGGCGCTGATCGACCGCAACGAGCCGCGTGAAGCCGAGGACGTCATGTACAAATGGCGCGCGACATCTGACGATGCGCTCGCAACCTATCTTGCCGCAACCGCCAATCTTCTCGCGCTCGAGCCGCCCGTGGTGCTGCCGCCGGATGTATTGCAGCGCATTGCAGCGGAAACCGTCGCGCGCAAGGACGCGGCGACGGCACAACAGTTCGGCTGGTATTCGCTTGCGTTCCGTCAGAGCCAGCTCGCCTTGCAATGGTTCAGCACTGCGCTTGGCTGGAAAGCGGATGATGAGCCGTCTGCCTATGGCGTGGCACTGAGCTATCATGACCTGCGCAACCTCGCTGGCCTGCGGGGCATTCAGCAGCAATGGGCAAGTCGGTCGCAGCGTATTGCCGATGTGGGTACCGCACGCATGGTGGATCAGTCCGGCCAGCCGGCCGTGGCGGTAACCGCGCCGCCTCTCGCCACCGCCCCGCAGCAGACAGCGCCCGTGCCTCAGACGGCGCAGGGAGGGACGGTGGCCTATGTTCAACCCGTCGTCCAGGCGCCTGAACCGTCACGCAAGCAGGCGAGACTGTCTTCGCCAGCGCAAAGAGCAAACAACACGGCTTCGCGTCCACGCTCTTGTGCCGCCTATCCTGATCCGCAGCGATTGCCGCCCCAGCAGGCGCTCGATCTCGGCTGGTGCCTGATGGAGACGAACAGACCGGCCGAGGCGCTGAAAGCCTTTGAAGCCGCCATTGCCGGCGGTCAGTCGAGTGTCAAAAGCGATGCGGCCTATGGTCAGAGCCTCGCCTATCTGCGCATGGGGCTGACGGATCATGCTGCGGTCTCGGCGACGAAATCGCGCATGGATCGTCCGCGAGCCACGGAGCTCCAGGTTTCGATCCTTGCCGATCGCGCGGTTTCCGCCTTCCAGTCGAAACGTTATGCCGAAACGCTTCTGCTCCTCGACCAGCGGGCTCGGCTGGCTGACGAGCGTGCTGATCTAATGGTGCTGCGCGGTTACTCCTATCTCGCCATGCGCCGTTATGGGGAAGCCGCCCAGATATTCGAAAGCCTCGCCTCCATCGGTAATCGCGATGGCATCAGGGGGCTCGCGGCAGTGCGCGCCGCCCGGCCGAGCAACGGTCCGCAAGGCGGTTGACAGCGGCCGGCGTGCAGCCGGCCACGGCTTATTTCCCGCCAGTGAGATTACGAATGAGGCGCATGAAGATGCGCGCACCGATACCGATCAGTGCGTCCGGAAAGTCGTAATCGGGGTTGTGCAGATTGGGATAGTCCCGGCCCGCGCCGAGAAAGAACATCGCCGACGACGAGACGCCACGGAAACGGCCGAAATCCTCGGAAGCGCGCATGGGCAGACCTTGGGAACCGTGGGAGATTTTCTCGTCGTCCAGCGCCTGCCGGATATGATCGACGGCGTCCGGGGCGTTTTCGCAATGCAGGAAAATATCGTCATAGGTGATATCGAGCGCCAGCCTCTCTTCGTCTGCCACCCTTTTTGCGAGCGTCTCCGCGGCGTTGCACAGGTTTTCCATCCGGTCGTCGGTCAGCGTTCTGAGTGTCGCCCAGATTTCCGCGTCAGCCGGGGAAATGCCGAAGGCCGCTTCCCCCATGATCGCGTGGGTGATCGTCACCATCGAAAAATCCGGTGCCGGCGGAAAACCGGAACCGAGATCGCTCAGGGACGGCATCAGCCTGGCAATCGCCCGCATGGGGGAAATGCCGTGTTCCGGTGAGGAGGCATGTGCCGTCTTGCCCGCTAATGTGATTTTGATGCCGCGCGATGCGCAATTGACCGGCCCTTCCACCACGCTGACATGGCCGAAGGGCAGGCCGGGGAGGTTGTGAAGTGAAAATGAATAGTCCGGTTTTATCTCCGTAAAGCGGGGATCGGCAATAACGGCGGCTGCGCCCGCACCGGTTTCCTCCGCCGGCTGAAAGAGAAGAATGACCCGTCCTGTCTCCGGCCGCTGGCGGGCAAGGCCAAGCGCCAGTGCCGTCAGAATGGTGGAGTGGCCGTCGTGACCGCACAGATGGCCTTTTCCATCGACGCTCGAACGATATTCAACTTCACCCTTTTCGTGGATAGGCAGCGCGTCGATTTCCGAGCGGATCAGAACCGAGGGGCCGCTTCTGCCGCTGTCATAGACAGCCGCCACGCCATGGCCGCCGAGGCCGGCAAGAAGCCGGTCAGGTGGTGCCTGCTCAAGAAAGGCATGGACGCGGCGGGCGGTTTCTTTCTCCTCTCCGGAAATTTCCGGATGGCGATGCAAATCGTGGCGAAGCTCAATGAGATCGAGCATGTCCTTATTTGTCAGAAACATCAAAATTCCCTGCAGGTCGGTCGGCGTTTTGCTGCCGCAACTTACAGATCATTGTCTTCAATGCAAAACCTTTGGCGGGTGCCAGCGCTTGCCCGCCGTTTTCGGTTTGACGGTGAGCGGGATGACATCGGCAGGGAGTGGGATCTTTGTTTTCGTCAGTTCCAGCCGCGCAAGCGCGGCCCGCGCCTTCTCCGCATATTCGAGATGTTGGGCCTCGTCCGAATGATAATGCTGCAATCTTTCAAGGATTTCGGCACCTTCCATCTTTCTTTCGGCGGCGATGAGAGCAACGGCGCATTTGTAGAGCGCTTCGCGGTGGAACGGCGCGCGATTGGTGACCTGGCGGAAGGCCTCGGATGCCTCGTGATAATGCTGTTGCGCCAGCCGTGCCTCACCGATGCGGAGCCAAAGCAGAACCGGGTCCTGGCCGCTGGCGAGAAGCGCCAGGAAGGCGATTTCCGCCTCCCGGAACTCGCCCCGATCAAGAGACAGGTTGGCCAGCCCGAATTGGGCACCGGAATGACCGGGCGCTGCGGCAAGCACCTGGCTGAAGGCGATGCTTGCGGCAGCCTTCCTGCCCGCCTTGTAAAATTTGAGTCCCTGTTCGTAGACAAATCGGATACTGCGCGGGTGAAGCGTGCCGCCGAGATTATCACCCGAGCGGGTGCGAAACAGCGTGCAGCTCAGCTTCTGCTCCTCCGGCCCGAAGAAATATTTATAGGGCTCGTTGCCACGCAGGAAGTCGTAGGTCTTGAAACCCTGCTCGATTGCCCTCCGGATGCAGTGCCCGTGCAGCACGAGACCGGGGGAAGGCGTCTTCCAGTTCTCGTCGCGGCCGGTGATGTAGAACATTACAGATTTTTTCCGGCGATCGATGATGTTGGCGAGTGCGCCAAGCGGCTGGTCGCCGAACCACAGCACAGGTACCTCTAGATCACCGCGAATATAGACATCCATCAGCATCTGGCGGGTCGCGCCGATCAGGAGCTCGGTGCGTTCCCTGCCCTTATGCGGCGCCCAGCGGATGCGCCAGAAATCGAAGAGGATGTCCATGTCCCGCTTGATGGTGTCTTTCGTCGCGAAGCTGATGCGATATTCGTCCCCGCCCTCGACCTTTCTCATGAAACGCCTGAGCTTTTGCCGGGTCTGGCTGCTCATGTGGCTTTCAAGATACCCGTCAAACGTGTCCGGCAGGGTCACCACCGGGCAGATGCAATTGTTGATGTTGTAGGGGTTGGTCGGCATATTGTCGCGGAACATGACGAGCGGGCCCTGAAGCGCCCTGATCATGGCATCGCGCCGTTCCGGCGGGCCTGAAAGATAATCGAGTTTCAGCTCGGTCCAGTTCTGTTGTCTTATATAGGCGCAGAAACCGGCGACGGCGTGATCTTCATAGTCCGGCAGGGTGATGAAACCAGTATAATCCGCGGCAGCATTGCCGGCCATGACGATGCTGTCGTGAAAGCGGCCGGTTTTCTTGTCGGGTTCGGTGACGATGCGCAGCGGAAAAAACGCCACATAGGGCGAGCCTTCCGAACGTTCCCTCAGAGCCAGAACGAACCAGCGCCTGCGGCGCGGCATGTAATCGCGCAGCCAGCCCCAGGAGAGAAAATGCCGGGCATGGGGATCGGCCATGAACACCGATTCCCAGTTTTCCCGAACCGCCTCGAAGCCGGCGTCGGTGTCAATGATGTCGATGCGCATGTGTCCCCCTCCCAATACAGATCACACATTCGGGAGGTTTCATTTTATGGGCAAATGATCCGCTTCAAATATTCCCTTCGGGTGAAACCCCCGCATCAAATGGGATTAGCCCGCGAGCGGCCTTACTTCGCCCACCGCGACAAAAAAGCCCTTGTCACCCGGCCGAAGCGCTCTAACATGCGTGTTGAATGCGAGGCCGGCTCAACGATCCGCATGGCACAGGAGTTCTCTATGGCTGTTCCTTACATGCTTCTGACCGGTGCCAGCCGGGGAATTGGGCATGCCACCGTCAAGCTGTTTCAGGAAAAGGGCTGGAGGATCCTGACCGTTTCGCGGCAGCCCTTTTCCGAGGAATGCCGTTGGCCCTCCGCACGCGAGAGCCATATCCAGGCCGATCTGGAAGACCTGTCGCGGGTAGAAGATCTGGCAGATGAGGTGCGTTCACGCCTGCCTGAAGGAAAGCTTGCGGCGCTTGTCAACAATGCCGGAATTTCGCCGAAGGGCGAAGGCGGAAGCCGCCTCGGTGTGATGGATACGACGGCGGATATCTGGACGCGGGTGCTCAATGTCAATCTCGTCTCAACAGCGCTGCTCGCCCGCGCGCTCCTGCCGGAGCTGGAGGCGGCGAGAGGCTCGATCGTCAATGTCACCTCCATCGTCGGTTCGCGGGTTCACCCCTTCGCCGGTGTTGCTTATGCCACGTCGAAGGCGGCACTCGCCGCACTGACGCGCGAACTGGCGCATGAATTCGGTCCGCGGGGCGTTCGAGCCAACGCGATTGCGCCGGGGGAAATCAATACTGCCATTCTGTCTCCGGGTACGGCCGAGCTGGTGGATGCCCAGGTTCCGCTCGGGCGGCTCGGCACCACGGCGGAGGTGGCACAAACAATCCTTTTTCTCTGCTCGGAACAGTCCAGCTACATCAACGGCGCGGAAATCCACATCAATGGCGGACAGCACGTCTGACGCCTCAGTCAATCAACCGAAACGGAGCCATTATCGATGACCATCCTGCCGAATTCCGTCGAGGCACGCGATATCGCCTATCAGATGCATCCCAATGTCAATCTGCGCAAATTCGAAAAGACCGGTGGTCTGGTGATTGAAAGCGGCGAGGGCATCTATGTCACCGACAGCAGTGGCAAGCGATACATCGAGGCGATGGCGGGACTGTGGTCGGTGGCGCTCGGTTTTGGTGAACAGCGGCTGGTGGAAGCGGCGACAAAGCAGATGCAGAAGCTGCCCTATTACCACACCTTCTCCTACAAGACGCATAGCCCGTCCGTCGATCTCGCCGAACTGCTGATCGAGCTTTCGCCGGTGCCGATGTCGAAAGTTCATTTCACCTCCTCCGGCTCGGAAGCCAACGATCTGGTCGCCAAGATGGTCTGGTATCGTTCGAATGCACTGGGCAAGAAGGAAAAGAAAAAGATCATAGGCCGCATCAAGGGTTATCATGGCGTGACCATTGCGTCGGCCTCGATCACCGGCTTGCCGCGCAACCATGAGAGTTTCGATCTGCCGCTGGACCGCATGCTGCATACGGCCTGCCCCTCCTATGTGCATTTCGGGAAGGAGGGCGAAAGTGAGGCGGATTTCACCGCGCGTATCCTCGGGGAGTTGGAGGATCTGATCCTTCGCGAAGGTCCCGAAACCATCGCCGCCTTCTGGGGCGAGCCGGTAATGGGCGCCGGTGGCGTTCTTTTGCCGCCGGAGGGCTATTGGGAAGGCGTACAGGCGATCCTGAAGAAATATGACATCCTGCTTGTGGTCGACGAGGTCATCTGCGGTTTTGGCCGCACGGGCAAGATGTTCGCCTGCGAGACCTACGGTATCAAGCCGGACGTGCTTGTGGTCTCAAAGCAGATTTCGTCGTCCTACATGCCGCTTTCGGCGATCATCATGAATGACAATTTCTACCAGCCTATCGCCGATGAGTCCGACCGGATCGGATCGTTCGGCCATGGCTACACCGCCTCCGGCCACCCGGTCGCAACGGCTGTGGGGCTGGAAAACCTGAAGATCATTCAGGAACGCGATCTGGTCGGCAATGTCGCGCGGCTCGAAGGCCGGTTCCTCGATCATCTGAAGGCACTTGCGGATCACCCGCTCATTCATTCCTCGCGCGGTATCGGCCTCATCGGCGCGCTGGAGGTGAAGCCATGGGAAGGCATGAAGCCGGGCGACACGACGTTTGCCCTCGCCGCCGCCATTGAGGAGGAGGGTGTCATAACCCGGCCAATCGGTGAATCCATCTGTTTCTGTCCGCCGCTGATTATTACCGCGGAGCAACTGGATGAGCTGTTTGCTGGTGTGAAGCGCGGTCTCGACAAGGTTGCGGCCGCCCGAGGCTGAAAATTTTTGGCAATTGTGCCGGCCGGTTGATCCGGCCGACCTATCCCCGGTAGGCCACAAGTACCGCACCGCAGGCGATCAGCACGACGCCGAGCCAGTTGGGCAGCGAAAGCCTTTCGCCCAAAAACAGCACTGCAAAGATGGCGACAAAGACGACACTGAGCTTGTCGATGGGTGCGACACGGGCGGCGTCGCCAATTTTCAGCGCCCGGAAATAGCATATCCAGGATGCGCCGGTTGCCAGACCGGAGAGCACGAGAAAGGCCCAGGTTTTCCCCGAGATGGTGGAAGGCTGCTGCCAGTTGCCGGTGATATAAACCATCAGGCCTGCGGCAGCGACAATAACGATGGTTCGGATGAAAGTGGCGAAATCGGAATTGACGTTTTCGATGCCGATCTTGGCGAAAATGGCAGTCAGAGCCGCGAATGCCGCCGATAACAGGGCCCAGAATTGCCACGCCAGGAAAATGTTTCTCATATGGGCCACTCCATTCATCGCAACGGTTCTTGTTTGATCTGGCCTACAGCATCGCCCGTCCGATAAAAACTGTTTTCCGACACCTGCTTGAACGACAAAGGCCGACACATCGAGATGACGCGCCGGCCTTCATGCGAGGCCTGTCCGGACGAGGCCGGGCAGGCAGGACCTTGGGAGGTCGTATTACTCTGCCGGCTGCACCGAGGCCGGAAGCTGATCCACATCGGCGATGCCGGTGAATTCTTCCTTGCCGCTGAGCACGCGGGCAAGCTGGTCCTGGTCCAGTTCGCCTTCCCAGCGGGCGACGACGATGGTGGCGACCGCATTGCCGACGAAGTTGGTGAGCGCGCGGCATTCCGACATGAAGCGGTCGATGCCGAGGATCAGCGCCATGCCGGCGACCGGAACCGAAGGCACGACGGAGAGCGTGGCCGCGAGCGTGATGAAGCCTGCACCGGTAATGCCGGCGGCACCCTTGGAGGAGAGCATGGCGACGAGCAGCAGCAGAATCTGTTCGCCGAAGGAGAGGTGAATGCCGGTCGCCTGCGCGATGAAGAGGGCTGCCAGCGTCATGTAGATGTTGGTGCCGTCAAGATTGAAGGAGTAACCGGTGGGAATGACGAGACCGACGACGGAGCGCTTGCAGCCGGCCTTTTCCATCTTGCTCATCAGGCCCGGCAGGGCGGCCTCGGAAGACGAGGTACCGAGAACCAGCAGCAGTTCTTCCTTGATGTAGCGGATCAGCGCGACGATGGAGAAGCCGTTATAGCGGCAGACGGCGCCGAGGACCACGAACACGAACAGGAAGGACGTGACGTAGAAGGTGCCGATCAGCATCGCAAGATTGGTGACGGACGAGATGCCGTATTTGCCGATGGTGAAGGCCATGGCGCCGAAAGCACCGATCGGGGCAGCCTTCATCAGGATCGCGACCAGCTTGAAAATCGGATACATCAGGGCGTGCATGAAATCGGTGACCGGCTTGCCCTTTTCGCCGACGACGCCGAGCGCGATACCGAAGAGCACCGAGAAGAACAGCACCTGCAGGATATCGCCGCTGGCGAATGCGCCGACGATGGTCGTCGGGATGATGTTCATCAGGAAGCCGGTAATGGTCTGCTCATGGGCCTTGTCGGCGTAGGTCGCGACGGCCTTGGCATCGAGCGTTGCCGGATCGATGTTCATGCCCGCGCCGGGCTGCACGGTGTTGGCGACGATGAGGCCTACGATAAGCGCAAGGGTGGAGAATACGAGGAAGTAGATCATGGCCTTGCCGGCCACGCGGCCAACCTTCTTCATGTCGTTCATGCCGGCAATGCCGGTTGCGACAGTGAGGAAGATGACGGGCGCGATGATCATCTTGACGAGGCGGATGAAGCCGTCGCCGAGCGGCTTCAGTTCTTCACCGAAGGCCGGATAGAAATGGCCGAGTGCGATACCGGCTATGATGGCCACCAGAACCTGAAAATACAGATGCTTGTAGAATGGCAATTTGGCGTGGCCCGCGGCCACGGCTGTCGTATCGATCATGTTTTTTCCTCCTCGGCCTCACCCTGCCTTGATTGGCCTCCCGGGATCGCCGTGTCGTTGACGGCTTCGAGCCGATTGTGGAGTCATGTGCAATACGCATGCCAGACTTGATTATTTGCCGTAACTGACTGATTCAAAAAGTTCTTTTTTGGAGGGATGGAAGACGCGGCAGTTGACTGTGCGGAATTCCGGACAAAAACTCTTGCGGTCTGTGCGTAAATCCGCACAATTGGCTTATGAGCCAGATAGAGAATTCACTTCATTCCCAGGCGAAGCGACGGGCGCAATGGCTGGCGCTCGCGGGGCTTTGGCTGCTTATCGGTTTTGGCATGCTGCTTGTCGCCGATGAATTTGCCCGCCATCAGGCCCTGCGTGCGGCGGGTTCCGAGGCCTCCACCGATGCGGAACTGAAGATCGCCCTTTTGAATGTTGCGCTGGAGCGGCCGCGGGCTATTCCGCTGGTTCTTTCCGGCGATCCCGATCTTGCCGTCGCTCTCGATGGCGGCGGCTCTTCGGCTCTTGATCGGCTCAATCGAAAGCTTGAAGGGCTTATCGAAGGAACCCAGTCCTCTGTTATTTACGTGACCGGGCCGACCGGCCTGACCATCGCGTCGAGCAACTGGCGGCAGGCGGACAGCTTTGTCGGTTCCAACTATGCCTTCCGTGAGTATTTTCAGGCGGCGATGAAGACTGGCATGTCCGAACATTATGCGCTCGGCAATGTCAGTCGCCGGCCAGGTCTCTATATCTCCCGCCGGATCGATGCGGCTGATGGCCGGCCGCTTGGCGTCGTGATTGCCAAGGTCGAGTTCAACCGGCTGGAAGCGGACTGGAATATCGGAGGCAAGCCGGTCTATGTCGTCGACAGAAACGGTGTCGTGCTGATGACGAGCGTGCCGGAGTGGCGCTTCAAGACAGTCGCGGCCATCGACGAGGCGCGACGAAACACCATTTCCGAAAGCCTGCAATTCGGCAATGAGGCGCTGGCGACGCTGCCTTTCCGAACGGCTCGATCACTGGGCGACGGTGTTCCGCTCATCCACGTTGATGAGCCGGGGCGCGAACGCGGCGATTATCTTCGGCTGGAAATGCCGGTGCCGACGACATCCTGGACCCTGCATTATCTTCAGCCCGTCGCACCCGCTCTGAATGCCGCCATCCGCGAGGGCAGGGCGGTGGCGCTGGCGACGCTCATGCCGCTGATTGCGCTTTCGGCGCTGTGGCTGTGGCGCAGGCACAAGGCTCTGAAAGAAAAGGAAGAAGAACAAAGGGCCCGCGCCGAGCTTGAACTTAAGGTACAGGAGAGAACCCGAGATCTGACGAAGACGCGCGATCATCTTCAGGCGGAAATCGCCCTGCACGAAAAGACCACCGGGGAGTTGCGCAATGTCCAGCATGAGCTGGTGCAGGCCAACCGCCTTTCCATTCTTGGGCAGGTGGCGGCTGGCGTGGCCCATGAGATAAACCAGCCTGTGGCGACAATCCGCGCCTTTGCCGATAATGCGCGCACTCTGCTGAAGCGTGAACGTCTGGCTGAAGCCAGTGAAAATCTTGAGGACATTGCCGCCCTTACCGAGCGTATCGGCACGATTACCAGCGATCTGAAGATACTCGCGCGCAAGGGCCGAACCGGCGCTGAACCTGTCAGTGTTCGAACCGTCATCGAAGGCGCGGTGATGCTGCTGCGCAGCCGTTTTTCCGGTCAGATGGACGCGCTCGATATTGTCTTGCCCGATCAGGATCTGAAAGTGCTCGGCAGCCGCATCCGGCTGGAGCAAATCCTCATCAATCTTCTGCAAAACGCGCTGGAAGCGACTGAAGCGATTGATACGGCCCGGGTGGAGGTGCGTGTTCGCGAAGAAGGCGACGCGGTTGTAATCTCGGTTGGCGACAATGGCGGGGGCATTCCGGAAGCCATCCGTGCCCAGCTTTTTTCACCCTTCAATACCTCCAAGGAGGGCGGTCTCGGCCTTGGCCTTGTCATCTCAAACGATATCGCTTCGGACTATGGCGGGCGCATTGAGGTGAAGAGTGGCGAGGCAGGCACGTGTTTTTCCGTATATCTGAAGCGAGCATGACATGACGGCGGATGGTACTATATTTCTGGTCGATGACGACTCGCAGCTGCGCAAGGCGATGGTGCAGACGCTGGAGCTAGACGGGCTGCCGGTCACTTCCTTTTCCCGAGCCGAGCAGGCGCTTGCAGCTTTGAGTGAAGATTTCGACGGCGTCGTTATCACTGATGTGCGCATGCCCGGCATGACCGGGCTGGAATTTTTCGACCATGTCCGCAAGATCGATGCGGATCTGCCTGTCATCCTCATTACCGGCCATGGTGATGTACCCATGGCCGTCGATGCGCTCCACAACGGCGCCTATGACTTCATAGCCAAGCCGTTTCCCGCCGAACGGATGGTGGAAAGCGCCCGCAGAGCCCTCGAAAAGCGCCGCCTCGTGCTGGAAAATCGCGCGCTTCGCCGGGCAGCCGGGCAGGCGGAGGACGACCTGCCGCTGATCGGGCAGACGCCCGCCATGGAGCGCTTGCGCATGACGCTCAGGCATATTGCCGATACGGATGTCGATGTGCTGGTGGCCGGCGAAACGGGCAGCGGCAAGGAAGTGGTGGCAACGGCCCTTCATCGCTGGAGCAAGAAGCGCGCCAAGGGCAATTTCGTGGCGCTGAATTGTGGTGCGCTACCGGAAACGGTGATCGAAAGCGAGCTTTTCGGCCATGAGCCGGGGGCATTTACCGGGGCACAGAAAAAACGTGTCGGCCGCATCGAACATTCAAGTGGTGGCACGTTGTTCCTGGACGAGATCGAAAGCATGCCGCTTGCCGTGCAGGTGAAAATGCTGCGTGTGCTGGAAATGCGCGAGGTTTCGCCGCTTGGTTCAAACGAGGAGCGACCTGTCGATATCCGCGTGGTTGCGGCGGCCAAGGTTGACCTTGGCGATCCGGCCGAACGCGGCGCGTTTCGTGAGGACCTTTATTACCGGCTGAATGTCGTCACATTGTCGATACCGCCGCTTCGTGAACGCAGGGCGGATATTCCACTCCTGTTTTCCCACTTCGTCACCAAGGCAGCCAACCGCTTCAACATGCCGGTGCCGCAGATCGGCGCCGGGGTTTCCCGTCGTCTCAACGATCATGATTGGCCTGGCAATGTCCGGGAACTCGGCCATTTTGCCGAGAGGGTAGTTCTGGGGCTTGAGACGGAATTGGCGGCCACATCTGTTCTGCAGTCGGAAATCCCGGCTTCCGGCACCTTGCCGGAGCGTATGGACGAGATCGAGGCGCGCATCATCCGCGAGACACTGGAGCAATCCAATGGCGACGTTGCGGAAACCATCGCCACGCTCGGTATCGCCCGCAAGACTTTTTACGACAAGCTGCAACGCCATGGTATCAACCGGGCGGACTATGTGAAGAACGGCGCGGCCTGAAACTGCGCAGAGGACGACTTATGGCGACAGCGCGACGTCGTCCTGCTCCGACCCCCACTGAAAAGCCGCAGACTTTTCCGTCTGCGGCCTGGCAATAATCGCAGCAATTGCGGCAAGGGCCGTCGTTTCAGCCTGCTACGCAGAAATGACGCTGACCGTCATAATCCGTGTAGGTGCCGGTGCGGGAATTGAAGCTGCGGTAACGCTGCGAGCAATAATCGTACCAGGCGTTGGTCCACGGCTCGATGGTGCGATAGGTCTGGCGCTGATTATAGACGGGGCGGCTGTCGTAAACCGGCTGGGCGCGATAGACCGGCGCCGGGCGATAAACCGGCTGCGGTGCTGGCCGGTAGTAACGATAGTCCGGCTCTTCATAGACATAGCTCGGCTCATAGGCCTGATAACGGCGCGGTGCCGGATCGATATAGACCCGTTCCTCCTCCACCGGTGCCGGGCGGGAAAGGGCGGAACCAACGGCAACACCGGCGGCAAGGCCAAGCACACCTCCCAGAAGCGCCGCGTCGCGGCGGTCGTGGCGGTCCCAGTCACCGGCGGATGCGCTGTTGAAGGGAGCGATGGTTGCGGCGGCGACGGCGATAGCCATAACGGTTTTAGCTGCAAAGGACGACATGGTGTTTTTCCATCCAGGTGGCAGGGTGCTGCCAGTTGCAAATTCGATGGTTAAGGAAATACAGCCCGCCTGCTGAACGGTCGCTGAATGAATTGTGGCAGACCGGCTGTCGCCCACAATTCCCGTTTGCCTGCGTCCCACGCTTCGCGCTAAAACTCGGGAGCAAACAGGACGCGCCCATGAGCCTTGCCCACATAACCGTATCTCCCGATTCATCACATGAGGATCGTGCCCAGGCCATTCGAGACACTTTGCGCGACGCCATTGTCGATCGCCGGCTGGCGCCGGGAACGAAATTGTCGGAATCGGAAGTGGGAACGTTGTTCGATGTCAGTCGCACGGTGGTGCGCGCGGCGCTGCAGATGCTTGCCTATGAGGGCCTCGTGAAGGCCGAGCGCAATCGGGGCGCTTTCGTTTCTAATCCGACGCCCGACGAGGCGCGGCAGGTATTTGCGTCCCGCCGGCTGATCGAGCCCGGCGTCGTTGACGCGGCAATCGAAAAAATCACGCCTGCGGCGGTAAAAAAGCTGCGGGAACATCTGTTGGAGGAGAGCAGGCATCAGCAGGAACGCGGGCCGAGCGCACGGCGGGCCGAAATCAAGGCCTCGGGTGATTTTCACCTGATGCTGGCGTCAATTGCCGGCAATGCCATCCTGGAAAAATTCATGGATGAACTGGTTGCGCGCTCATCGCTGGTCATCGCGCTCTATGGGCGCTCCGGCGTATCGAGTTGCGGTCATAACGAACATGCCGATCTTCTGGATGCGCTGGAGGCGAAGGATGCGGCAAGGGCCCGGGCGCTGATGCTGCAACATCTCAATCATATAGAGGCCGATCTTGACCTTCGTACCAAGGAAGGTCTAGCCCTTAGGGACGCTCTGGCGCTTTAGGACATCGGTGTATCGGCCCTCACACGACGTGCGAGGGCGATATCAGCGGAAACCGCGGCGTGCCGGTCATGCCGCGTAGCGGCTGATTGCCAGATCGTGGGTGTCGATCTCGGGCGTCGCACCGCTGATCATGTCCGCAAGGACGCGCGCGGAGCCACAGGACATTGTCCAGCCGAGCGTGCCGTGGCCGGTGTTGAGGTAAAGGTTGCTGTAGCGGGTGGCACCGATGACAGGCGTACCATCCGGCGTCATCGGGCGCAGGCCACACCAGAATTTCGCCTGCGACTGATCGCCCGCGCCGCCGAACAGGTCTTCCACCGAATGGGCGAGCGTTGCCTGCCGCGCTGCGGGCAAGTCCTTGCTGAAGCCGGCGATTTCCGCCATTCCGCCAGCACGGATGCGCGAACCGAGCCGGGTGATCGCGACCTTGAACGTTTCATCCATCACCGTGGAGACGGGTGCCCGTTCCTCTTTCACAATCGGCACCGTGATGGAGTAACCCTTGACCGGGTAGACCGGCAGGGTCAGACCGAGCTGACGCAGGAACTGCGGAGAGTAGCTGCCAAGCGCGGCGACAAAAATATCCGCTTCCACAAGCCCGCGGGTGGTCTCCACCGCCTTGACGCGTCCTGCCTCAACGATGGGGCGCATGATCCCCGTGTCGTACAGGAAGGTAACGCCCGCTTCTTCCGCCATGCGGGCAAGCTCGGTGGTGAACATGTAGCAGTCACCGGTCTCGTCGCCAGGCAGGCGCAGCCCGCCGACGATCTTTTCCTTCGATGGCGAGAGGCCGGGTTCCACGGCGGCGCAGCCGTCGCGGTCGAGAATTTCGAAAGGCACGCCGCCCGCCGTCAGCACGTCCACGTCCTTGCCGATGGCGTCAAACTGCTTTTGTGTGCGGAATACCTCCAGCGTGCCCTGCATGCGCTGGTCATACTGGATGCCTGTCTCTTCCCGCAGTGCCATCAGGCAGTCGCGGCTATATTCCGCGACGCGCACCATGCGGCTCTTGTTGATGGCATAACGCGCCGAGGTGCAGTTGCGCAGCATCTGGCTCATCCAGCGCCAGGCCGCCGGATCGACCGTCGGGCGAATGATCAGCGGTGCATGTTTCATGAACAGCCATTTCATGGCCTTGACCGGAATGCCCGGCGCGGCCCAGGGCGAAGAATAGCCGGGGGAAACCTCACCCGCATTGGCAAAGCTGGTCTCGAGCGCTGCAGCCGGCTGCCGGTCGATCACCGTCACCTTGTGCCCGGCTTTAGCCAGATACCAGGCGGATGTCACGCCGACGACGCCGGCTCCGAGGATAGTGACGTTCATGATCGTCTCACTTGTGATTGACTGATGTTGAGGCAAAGGCCGGGGTTTCGTCCGGCTGAATATAGGTACGGCGATAACGACGGCCGAAGCCGGTCAGGATTTCGTAGGCGATCGTGCCTGCATCGTCCGCGATGTCTTCAAGCGTTTGCTCGGGGCCGATCATCTGCACGAAACTGCCTTGGGTCAATGTTCCCTCGGGCAGGGCGGATATGTCCAGAATGATGCTGTCCATCGAAACGCGCCCCGCAATCGGCAGGCGCACGCCATCATACCATGCCGCGCCGCGATTGCTGAGCGAGCGCGGCAGGCCGTCTGCATAACCGGCGGCGATGGTCGCCAGACGCGTGGAGCCGGACGCTTCGAAGGAACCGCCGTAACCAACTAGCGAACCGGCGGGAACGGTGCGGGTCTGGATCACGGCGAGATCGAGGCGAACGACCGGCTTCATCGGGTTCGGGCGGTCGGCAGAGGGTGCGCCGCCGTAAAGCGCGATGCCGGGGCGCAGCATGTGGTTGTGGTACTCACGACCCAGAAAAATACCTCCGGAGTTGGAAAAACAGACCGGGACATCAGGAAGCGCAATCGTGGCCTGCCGCATCGCCGACAGCTGTGCCGCATTGCATGCATGGCCCGGTTCGTCGGCGCAGGCGAGGTGGCTCATGACGAAGGCGATGTCGATACCATCGAGCAGTTGCGGCTGGGAAATGAGGGTTTCCAGCTCTTCGGGGGAAAGGCCGAGGCGGCACATGCCGGTATCGATCTGCACGGCGGCTGCAAGTTTCCTACCGAGCGTCTTGGCATGGACCGCCCATTGGGCGATCTGCTCCAGCGAATTGAGAACCGGTGTGATCGCCATGGCGGCGCAGGAGGTCTCATTGCCGGGTTGAAGGCCGTTGAGGACGAAGATCCGCGCCTGGGCGGGAAGACGCAGCCGAAGCGCCAGCGCCTCGTCAATATGAGCGACGAAGAAATGACGACACCCCGCATCGAACAGGGTTTGCGAGACCATATCCGCACCGAGGCCATATGCATCGGCCTTGACGACCGCCGCCGTCTGGGATGCGGGCGCCATCGCCGCAAGTGCCAGATAATTGTCGCGCAATGCGCCGAGATCGATGGTCAGATGGCCGCTTGCACCACCCGCTGCCTGCTGGCGGCTGATCTGCATGTCCATGGTCGTTCACCCTCATTTTTATCTTATGAGAGTATTGCAACGATTATCGAATTTCTTGGCAATTATTCGAAGGAAATGCGATATAATTGGCAAGCGCGCAATTTTCTTTTGCTGATTGGAATTTTCTATGTCGTCACTTGATGCGACCGACCGCCATATCATACGGCTGCTTCGGCTCAACGCCCGCATCAGCAACGCAAAGCTTGCTGCAGAGGTCGGGCTTTCGCCATCCGCGTGCTTGCGTCGCGTCGATATTCTCGAACGGGAAGGGATCATCCGCGGTTACACGGCGCTTACCAGCGGCCTGGCCGGCGGTGAGGTCATTTCGGTTATCGTGCAGATCACGCTCGACCGGCAGACGGAGGATTTTCTCAACCGTTTCGAAAATGCGGTGCGGCGATATCCGGAAATCCGCGAATGTTATCTCATGACTGGCGGTTCGGATTATTTCCTGCGTTGCGAGGCAGAAAGTGCGGGGGATTTCGAGCGCATTCACAAGGAGATACTCTCGAAGCTGCCGGGGGTCTCGCGTATTCATTCGAGTTTCGCGATCCGGAATGTGCTGGCGACGCCGAAGGCGAGGTAGCATCGAGTGTGGGGCTTCACCCCCACCACCGATAAAAATGATGCACCGGCCCCCGCCCATGTCCAACGGCAAGGCTCCGCCCAGCATCAAGCGCCCCATTCAAATAATCTTTCGCCAGCTCCACGGCCTCCAGCAACTCGCTTCCCCTCGCAAGATGCGCCGTGATCGCCGCCGCCAGCGTGCAGCCGGTGCCGTGATCGTTCTTCGTCTCTACGCGTGCAGCGGAAAGCGCCTGCATGGTGCCATCTGCAAACAGATAATCCGTGCTCTCAGGCCCCGCACCATGTCCGCCCTTGATGAGCACCGCTTTTGCGCCCGCTTTCAGGATCGCCGCGGCCTGATGATTGATGTCCGTTTCCGTCTCCGCTATCGGCGTGCCGGTTAAAAGCGCCGCTTCCGGCAGGTTCGGCGTAACGACGGTCGCGATTGGCAGAAGCTCGCGCCGCAATGTCTCGATGGCGTCCACTTGCAGCAAACGGTCGCCTGACGTCGCCACCATGACTGGATCCAGCACCACGGGCTGCGATTGCCGCCGGAGCCGTTCCGCTATGGCTGCAATGGTTTCGATACGGGAAACCATGCCGATCTTCACCGCATTGACGGTGAGATCGGAAAACACCGCATCCATCTGCGCGATGATGGTGGCCACCGAAATATCCTCGACCGCAGTTACGCCTCTGGTGTTCTGTGCGGTGATGGCGGTGATGACGCTGGCGCCATAGGCGCCAAGCGCGGAGAATGTCTTGAGGTCGGCCTGTATGCCCGCACCGCCGCCGCTGTCGGATCCGGCAATGGTCAACGCAATTGATGTCATGGCTGTCTCGCTTTCAGAGTGGCATCGATTGCGGAACGGAACTCCTTGGTCGCGCTGGCAATATCTGCCGCGCGGAAGATGGCGGAGATCACCGCGACTCCATCCGCACCGGCGGCAATGACAGAGGGGACGCGGGAGAGATCGATGCCGGCGATGGCGCCCACCGGCATGTCCGGCCGCCATTCCCTCAGCAGGCCGCGGAGTGTCGAAAATCCATCGATACCCACAGGCTTGTCCGGGTTGACCTTTGAAACTGTGTCGAACACGCCGCCGATGCAGGCGTAATCGGCGGGCATGGAGGCTGCCCGCTCGGCGTCGGCGCGGTTCTTGACCGTGAGGCCGATGATCGCCTTATCGCCAAGAATGCGCCGAGCGGTTTTGGCGTCCATATCGTCGGCGCCAAGATGCACTCCATCTGCGCCCGAGGCGAGCGCAACATCCACCCGGTCATTGATGACGAGCGGCACGCCGGTGCCGGCGATGGCCTCGTGGATGGCGCGGGCGTTTTCGATCATCTCCCGTGTCGAGCCGTGCTTGTCGCGATATTGCAGGATGGTCGCGCCATTAAGTGCAGCCGCCAGAGCAAGCTCAAAGAGAGGCGCGACATCGCCGAGGCTCCCATCCACAAGCGCGTTGAGGCGGTAATCAACCTTGTTCATTCTCGATCCTCGCATGATTGATGATATCCTCGCCGGTAATCGCCGAAAGCGCGTCCAGGAATGCCGGTTCGAACGTGCCGGGACCTCTGGCACAGGACGCGGCCAGTTCGGCGGAGACGCCGGTGACGGCAAGGGCGGACGCCGCCGCTGCCAAAGCATCCCGTTCCACGGCCATGAAAGCAGCGATGACGCCCCCCGAGAGGCAGCCCGTACCCGTTACCTTAGCCATCCAGGGATGGCCGTTTACGATCCTGACGCGTCGCGTCGCGTCGCTCAGGTGATCGACCGGCCCGGTTTCGATCCTGATTGCATCTGGCACCTCGTCGATCAGTCTCATTTCTGCACGGTTGCCACGCACGATCGCGGGAGAGAGAGTGATGAGCTCACGCGCGAAGGCCAGCCGGGATGGAGAATAGTCACAATGCACGGGGTCGACGATCCAGGGCTTGCCTGAGGCGTTGGCGATCTTCACTGCCAGCAGGATAACCTTGCGCCGTTCCGCATCCAGCGTGCCGAGATTGATGGTCAGCGCATCCGCCTTGGTAACGAAGCTTTCGATTTCCTCCAGCGACGTGGTCATGGAGGGAATGCCGCCGACACCGGTAATCCCGTCGGCGGTGAATTTTTGCACCACGGTATTCATAAGGCAATGTACGCGCGGACGCGCTTGCCTGACTTTTTCAAGGATTTCGGCGGCCTGCGTGGTCGTGGGGAAAGGGATTGTCATGGCTGCTGTAGCTCCACGGCGATTTCGTCCGCCGCCGGCGCCTGCTTGATGAGCTGCATTTCCTGCATGAAGGCGCCAAAACGCGCATAGCGGGCGCGGTCGAGTGCGGCAGGGCGCTTGGCAAAACGCGGCACTGTGTCGAAGAAAGCCTGCTTATTCAGTGCGTCATCGAGATTGGGATAGGCCTTGATGAAAAGCTGCCAGGATTCCTGCGGGTGATTGGTGATGAAAATAGCGGCCTGTTCCACGGCGGAGAGGAAACGCGGCAGGCGGCTGTCTGTTGCGAGATCGCGATGGGTGACGAAGATCAGCTCGTCATAGGCCGGAACACCATGTTCCTCGGGAAAGAAGGATCGGCCTTCGTGGCCCTCGAGCTTCATCTGCGTCAGTTCGAAATTGCGGAAACCGCCGAGCGTGGCGTCCACCTTGCCGGCGATGAGCGATGGCGACAGGGAGAAATTGACGTTGATGAGTTCCACATCGTCTTTCGTCAGACCGTCCTTTTCCAGCATGCGCTTCAACATGGCATCCTCGAAGCCGGATACGGAAAAACCGACTTTCCTGCCCTTCAGGTCCTTCAGGCTTTTGATCGGTCCGTCAGCCAGCACGGTGACGGTGTTTAGCGGCGTTTCGACCAGTGTGCCGAAACGGACGAGCGGCAGGCCGGCATCGTGGTCGAGATAGAGGTTGGGCTGGTAGTGCACGCCGATATCGGCCTGTTTTGCCGAAACGAGGCGCGGAACGGCGGAAGGATCTGCCGGAGGAACAAGTTCAACTTCGAGCCCCGCATCCGCAAAAAGGCCCCGCTCTTTCGCGATGACCATCGGCGCATGGTCGGGGTTCACGAACCATTCCAGCAATACCGTAAGCCTGTCGGCCGCCTGTGACTGAACGGGGGCAAATATGCTTGTCGCCGCGACGACGAAAGAAAGAAGAGTTCGCTTCATGATGCTGAAAGTCTCCGTAAATACCCGAAAGGAATGGTGTGTTCTGTTTCCCTGGCCCAGGGCGCCAGATGGGCGGTGGCGCGATCCACCGCCAGTCGCAGCAGCACCGCCATGATGGCGAGTATCGCCATGGCGGCGAACATCGTGTCGGTCTGCATGCGGGCGTTTGACTGGATCATCACGAATCCAAGCCCTGCCGATGCGCCAACCCATTCGCCAATGACAGCGCCCAGCGGTGCGAGGGGTGCGGCCACCCGCAGCCCGGAGATAAGCGAAGGCAGTGCCAGTGGCACGCGCAACCGGGTGAGAACCTGCCAGTGGCTTGCCTGCGTCAGCGAGGCGGCATCGAGAATGGCGCGATCCGTCCGGTTGAGGCCATCGGTGAAGGAGGAGGCGACGGGAAAGAAGATGATGATCGCTGTCATCACCGCTTTCGAGGCCATGCCGAAGCCGAACCAGAGGACGAGGATGGGCGCCAGCACGAAGACCGGAAAGGCCTGCAAAACCAGAACCATCGGCCAGACGAGGCGACCGAGACGGGGGATTGCCGCGATGGAGAAAGCCACGAGAATACCGACCAGGACGCCGGCCGTCAGTCCAACGGCCATTTCGAGAAATGTAACCATGGCCTGCCCCAACAGGAAACCGGGGTGGCGCAGGAAGGCCGCGGCGACATCGGCCGGCGCCGGCAGGATATAACGGGGTGGGGAGAACAGCCATGTGCCTGCCTGCCAGAGAACAAGCAGGAGACCGACACCGTTCAACGCATGGGCGGCACGCATGAGCCGAACCTCAGACGCAGACGCACCGGGTGCGACGGACAAAAACTTTCAGCATCATCATTCGGTCTCCACACGTGACAATCGCGGAGATCAGGACAAAGCGGAGAAGAGAAAGGGCAGCGCCTCAAAGGCGCGACAGTTTCCGTTCCTACGCCGGCATGATCCGGATCAGGTTCAAGGGTCCGGCTCAACGCCATCTCAGCACCGTCTGGTGCTCCCCTCGGAATGGGTCGGAAACTGTCGTTTTTTTAGCTGGCTGTCAACGGCTCAGATGGTGCGGAGCTGTTCAAACAGGGTGACGTTGCCACTATCGGCGCGGTAGAAAACCGCGGGCCGGCCGAGTGGTGCTTCCACGGTAACCTCGTTTCCACCGCGATGATGCACGCCGCTCCACAGATGTACCCACTGGCCATCGCCCGGAAGATAGAGAGTGCGTTGCGCTTCTCCCGCTTTCCAGACAGGGGCCACCAGCATGTCGGGGCCATAGAGATAGCTGTCCTGAATGGCGTAAGTCTGCCGGTCATTCTCGTAATGCAGGAAAAGCGGGCGTTGCACCGGAAGCCCCGTCCTGGCCGCTTCGGCGGAGAGCGATTTCAGATAGGGGGCAAGCGCGACATAGACTGTCGTCATGCGGGCGAAATGGGCGAGAACCGCTTCATCCTGATCGATCTGCAGATTGTCACGCGGGCGGTTGCCCTCATGGGTGCGCATGACAGGCGTGAAGGCGGCCATCTCCGTCCAGCGCATGATGAGTTCCGCGGTGCGGACATTGCCGAACAGGCTGGTGTAACCGCCGATGTCGGAATGGTGATAGGCATTGCCCATGAGGCCGGATGAAAGCGCGCCGCAAATGACGGTGACAAGCCCATCATGACGGGAGAAGTCGACCGACTGGTCACCGCCCCAGATGAGGGGGCAATGGGCCTGCACTCCGGTGAAGCCTGCGCGCATGAAGAACAGCGTTTCGCCGGTCTTGTCGCGGCTTTCGACGGCTTTTGCATTGACCTCGGCCCACAGGGTGGGCCATGCATTGTGCATCAGCTTAGCGTCGACACCGTTGAAGAGCGTTATATCGATCGGAAGATATTCGCCGAAATCAGCCATCCACCCGGAAAGGCCGAAATCCAGCATGTTCTTGCCGATGATTTCTTCGGCAAACCAGTCGGCGGCAGCCGGATTGGTGAAATCGACCACGCCGCAATCGAACTCGCCGAAATCCACCAGCGCCGTTTTCCCTTCCGCATCCGTTGCGAAATAACCGGCCTGTTCGGCCACCGGGAAAAGCGGGCCGTCAACGCAGAGATAGGGGTTCACGTACCCCAGAAAACGGATACCCTGATCGGCAAGCTCGGCGATCTTCTGGCGCAGATGCGGATAACGGGTTTCGTTCGCCTGCCAGTCCCAGAACAGGCGTGCGCCGAAGGATGTCTGGCGAAGCCCCACCCAGTCCTCACACCACAGGCCCGACACCTGCGTTCCTGCTGCGCGGATTTTCTCCAGCCGCGCAAACGAATTGACGCCATCCTTTAATCCAATGATCGCGCCATTATATATCCATTCCGGCATTTGCGGCTGCCGTCCAAACCGTAGGGACAGCGCGGAGACGATATCGGTGAAACTGTCGCCGGCCAAAAATTCGATCTTCTCCGGGATGGCCCAGATTTCGATCTCGTGGAAATCGCCATTGCGGAAATCGAAGACCGAATAGGCGCTCGTTTCCACATGCAGCGCGTATCTACGCGACGAGAGATAGGTCGGCTGCGGATAGTTGGTGTTGTAATAATCACCGCCTGCCTTGCCGTTGACGTCAGACTTGAAGGTGATTTCGGTGGTCTTGTCGCGGCCAACGCCGGGCTCGGAGGTCCAGAGCGGAAAGCGCCGGCCGCGCATGTCGAAATAGGACATCTGCTCGCCGCCGCCCCAGACATGCTCGTCCGTTTCCGCAAAGACGCGCAGCCAGAGACGGTTGATGGTCTTGTCCAGCGCTGTCAGCAGGATGGCATTGCTTTCGAGTGTCAGGCGAAGGCGAGGGGTCTGTCCCGGTGCGGAGGAAAGCGTGACGCTGTCGCCGCTCACCTCGGCGTGGCGCAGGGCGGTTCGTTCGATGACGTAGTCTTCGATATCGAAATTGCCGCGATACATATCCATCCGCTCTTTGCCGAAACCGGCGAATAGGGCCGGCTCGTCGGGCGAATGGGAAAGGATGGTGCGGTTACCGATCGCAAGCGTAAATCCATCGTGGGTCTTTTCGAAATGCATGACTTAACCTTTTAGCCCTTGAGACCACCGGCGGTGAGGCCAGAGACAACCCGTTCCTGGAAGATGACGATGAGGATCGCGACCGGCACGATACCGACCACCAACGCTGCCGAAATGACCGGCCAGGGGAAAGCGAACTCCCCCTGATAAAGCTGGATGCCAACGGGCAGTGTGCGTAGCGCAGGGTTGGAATTGAAGGAAAGCGCCAGCAGGAACTCGTCCCAGGCATTCACGAAGGCAAGGATGCCTGCGGTGAAAACACCAGGCGCGCAAAGCGGCACGACGACCTTGAACAGCGCGCCGATGCGGGTGCAGCCATCGATCATGGCAGCGTTTTCGAGATCGCGCGGAATACTTTCGAAGAAGGAGACCAGCATCAAGGTGCAGACCGGCAGCGACAGCACCGTGTAGGGCAGGATCAGCGCCGTCCAGCTGTTGAGCAGATTGAGCGCCCGCATGATTTCGAACAGCGGCACAAGCAGCGTCACCAGCGGAAAGGTGGAAACGGCGATGATGAGCGACAGGATAAGCGCCCGGTATTTAAGGTTCAGCCGCGCCAGCGCGTAAGCCGCGAGCACCGAAATCAGGATCGTCAGTGCCGTTGAAAGCAGCGCCACCATGAAGCTGTTGAACAGGAAGAGGTGCAGCGGCTGATCCGAAAAGGCCTGCACGTAGTTCGCAAGTGTCGGCGCGTGCGGAAACCAGGTGATCGGCTTGACAGTCAGCTCCGCCTCGGTTTTCAGCGAGGTGAAGAGGATCCAGATAGCCGGGAAAAGGCCGTTTATCAGAAGAATGGAGGCCGCGATGAAGCGCAGCGGCTTGCCCGAGAAGAAAGAGGACAGACCGGAAGAGGTGGCAACGTTGCTCATGGGATCAGTCCTTCGTCCTGATGATACGGAGGTAAACGGCGGTGACGCACATGGAAAGCGCAAACATCATGACCGCTAAGGCCGAACCGTAACCGAGATCGAGGAAGGAGACGGTGTTCTGGTGGATATACATGGCAAGCGTCGTGGTGGATGTGCCGGGGCCGCCGCCGGTCATCATGTATGGAATATCAAAGGTCTGTAGCGCCGTGATCGTGCGGAAGATGAGGGCGACGATAATCGATGGCTTCAGAAGCGGCAGGGTGATTTCGAAGAACTGCCTGATCCTGCCAGCGCCATCCACATCCGCTGCCTCGTAAAGCGAGCGCGGGATGGTCTGCAACCCGGCGAGGATCATGAGCGCCATGAAGGAGGAGGTCTTCCAGATGATCGTCAGGCAGATGGCGGCAAAGGCCCAGTTCGGCGAGTTGAACCAGATGATGCCTTCAAAGCCCAGCCGGTTCAGCACGTCGTTGACCACACCATATTCATAATGAAAGAACCACGCGAAGATGAGACCTGCAAAGGAGAGCGGCAGCGCCCAGGGGATGAGAAGGGAAAGCCGCATTGGCCACTGCATGGAGAAAGGCAGGTTGGCGAGCAATGCGAGGCCAAGGCCCATGAACAGTGCGCCGGGCACGGTGATCAGCGTTATCAGCACCGTATTCCAGGTCGTTTCCCAGAAAATCGGATCGTCGAACATTGCCGTGTAATTTTCAAAGCCGATGAATTCCGCCGGCAGGCCCGAGGTCAGCGACAGGCTGAAGAAGCTCGTATAGACGAGCCGCGCCACCGGATAAACGATGATGAGCGAAAGCAGGATCGCCGCCGGTGCGAGTAGCAGCACGGCCAGCGACCGGTCGCCGAGATCGAGCCACCGCGTCCAGCGCGGCTGCGGTTTCTCGTCCACCCGAACCATGGTTCTTTCCGGCATTGTCACGTCTGCCACTCCCGCAACTGGATTCACGTCATCGTCTCCCGGTCGGACCGGTTTATGTCCGGCCCGTTTCGCGCCCTTGAGGCGCCTTTCATCCTGTCAGTCGAAACGGCCGGAAGGGGGGCGGTGCACACGCCGCCTTCCGGCCCGAAGCTTATCGCAGAACGCGCCGCAGACGACTTTCCATCTGCTTTGCGCCATCCTCCGGCGTCATGACGCCGGCGAGCACACCGTTGACCGTGGTGCGAATGGTCTCGCTGACCTCGTTGTAGCGCGGCGTCACCGGACGGGCCTTTGCTGTTTCGACGACCGGCAGGGCATCCGCGAACCACGGGATTGCCTTGGTCACGTCGGCATCCTTGTAGAGAGCGGCGTAGGTGGGCAGGAGCGCTGCATTGATGGCCATGAACTTCGAGACATCCTGACTGGAGAGATATTCGACAAGCTTCTTGGCTTCATCCTGCTGCTTGGAATAGGCGGACACGCCGAATTCCCAGCCGCCGAGGCAGGTCGTCTGCTCACCACCTTTGACGGCGGGAAGGCGGGCGACGCCGACCTTGTCGTTCACCTGCGATTCCTTGCCCTGGAAATGGGTCCAGGCATAGGACCAGTTGACGGCAAAGAGGACCTTGCCGGCCTGGAATTCCTTGCGGGTGTCGTCGGTCGCCACCTCCGAAATGTTCTTCTTGGAAATGCCTTCGTCGACAAAACTCTTCCAGAGCTTCAGCGAATCCACCGCCGCCTTATTGTCGAAGTTCAGCTTGCCGTTTTCAACCAGCGACTTGCCTTCGCTCCAGTAGGGCAGGAGGAAGGTGCAGACCGCGCCTTCGATCGCCTTGCCCTGGAAGGACAGGCCCTGAAGCTCCGGGTTCTTTTCGCCTTCCATGACCTTCTTGGACGCTTCCTTCAGCTCGTCCCAGGTGGTCGGCGGCTTGATGCCGTATTTATCCAGCAGGTCCTTGCGGTAATAGAGGAACATGGAGTCGGCGAAGGCTGGCAACGCCACGATCTTGCCATCCACCGTATTGGCTTCGGCATAGGTCGGCAGATAGGCGGACATGTCCTTGCCGGCAAAATCGCTGGTCCAGCCGGCTGTTGCAAATTGCGCGGGACGGATGACGTCGAGCATCAATACGTCGAGGCTCGAATCCTTGGCCGACATCACGGTGTTGAGATATTGCGCCTGCATTTCCGAGGTGTTGCCGCCGGTCTCGATGACCACCTTCACGCCCGGCGTCTTCGCCTCATATTGATCGAGCGCCTTGCGCCAGACATCCGGTTGATGCTGGCTGGAAACGAAGATCTTCAATTCGGCATCGGCAAAGGCCTGACCTGAAAAAGCGAGCACGGTTGCGCAGAGCGCAGCGCCCATGAAGGCTTTGCCCCTGGTAGATTTAAGTGTCATATGTTCCTCCCGTTATTAACCCTTGGCCGTGGCATTTTGCACGGCAATCAGTGGATCGAGCGCTCCGTTGTTGCGTCGAAAAGATGGACCTTGGACGGATCGACTCCGATCCGCAGTTCCTCGTTCGGCGTTGGCCGAAGCTGCGGCGGCATTCGTGCGGTCAGCGCCGCGTCGCCGAGGCTGAAATGGACGAGCGTGTCCGAGCCCAGCGGTTCCACAACCTGCACCTTCACGGCAAGCTGGCTGCCGAAGCCTTCGGCGGGGCCGAAATGTTCCGGGCGGATGCCAACGATGACGTCGCGTCCTTCCAGCCCCGTTTCGCGTGATGGCCGGATAGCCGCCATCGGCAGGGAATTGCCGTCGGAAAATGTCAGCCGGTCACCATTGACCCTGGCGCGGGCAAAATTCATCGCGGGCGCACCGACGAAACCGCCGACGAACACGCTTTCCGGGCGGTTATAAACCTCATCTGGCGTGCCGACCTGTTCGATATCGCCGCCGCGCAGGATGACGATGCGGTCCGCCAGCGTCATCGCCTCCACCTGGTCATGGGTGACATAGATGATGGTGGTGCCGAGCTGCTGGTGCAGGCGCTTGATTTCCGTGCGTACCTGTCCGCGGAGTTTAGCGTCGAGGTTGGAAAGCGGCTCATCGAACAGAAATACCTGCGGGCGGCGCACGATGGCGCGCCCCATGGCAACACGCTGGCGCTGGCCGCCGGAAAGCTGTCCAGGCCGCCGATCGAGAAGATGCTCGATGCCTAGCATCTTTGCCGCCTCATCGATGCTGGCATTGGCCTGCGAGGCGCTGACGCCACGCACCTTCAGGCTGAAGCCCATGTTTTCGCGCACCGTCTTGTGCGGATAGAGCGCATAGTCCTGAAACACCATGGCGATGTCGCGCTCGCGCGGCGGCAGCCGGTTGACGACACGGTCGCCGATCTTCACCTCGCCGCCAGTAATGCTCTCCAGCCCTGCGACCATGCGCAACGTCGTTGATTTGCCGCAGCCGGAAGGGCCGACAAATACGACGAATTCGCCATCGTTGATTTCAAGGTCGATGCCCTTGACGATGCGAAGCGCACCGTAACTCTTGTCCAGCTTGCGCAGGCTGACTGAAGCCATATTTTCCTCCTCACGACCGGCACGCCCGAAATTTCAATGGACGCAATAGCCGGGATCAACCTTCAAGTTCCCCGTACTGCATCTTCGAAAATCGAGCCCGATTGTCTGGCAGTAACGTGGGGTGGCGAAACGCCTGTCTCCCTGAGGTCGTGATATTACCTTTCACAAAAAGGAAATCAATAGTGTATCAATTTTATTTCTGACAGAAATCAAAAACTACTAAGTCATTGACTAAAAGAAATATATCCGCAAAATCGCCCGCTGGCGGCTAGTGGTTGGCTTGCCTGCCGTCAAATTCCGTCACTCCTGTAGATCACGCGAATTTTGCGCAGACTCAACGTATGCGAGAAACGTAGCGCGCCACGGTGTGGTCAAACCAGGTCCAGGAAACTTCTGCCACTGCACCATCCTGCGCCTGGCTGAGACGCAGGACGCGGGGCACGGATGCGCCTGCTTTCTGGCCGAACGCTTCGGGCGTCCATTCGGGCACTTCGCCGAGATCGACGCGATCCTCCGCCTTCGATATCCAGAGGTTGAGGCGAGTGCGGTAATAGAGGTAGAGAGATTCCGACATATTTTCGATGGTGATCGTGTCAACATAGGAACCATCAAGCCAGATTTCCTCGATGGCGGCCGGTTTGCCGGCAATGCGCCGCAGACGACGAATCCTGTGTCCTTCGGAGGAGGTGCCAAAAGCGGGCAGATCGACGGGCTTCGCTAGCCGGGTCACATCCAGAACCTCCGCTGTCGGCAGGCCGCCGCCCTCGATCAGTTCAAGCCGGAAGAAAGCGTAGACGCTTTGCGGATCGCTGACCGCGCGGATGTAGTTGCCGGAACCCTGTACGCGCTCCAGAAGGCCGCGCTCCTGCAATTCGGCGAGCGCCTTGCGTAGCGTACCGACGGCGATGCCGAGATCGGCAGCCATATCGCGCTCCGGCGCAAGCTTCTCGCCGTCGATCAGCCGCCCTGCTGACACCTCGCGCACCAGCATTTCGGCGATCTGCAGATACATGGGCAAACTGCCACCAGTGTGTCTCATATGCCGTTTCCTCCACCCGAAACAAAAATTGATACATCATTGATTTACATATTTCTTGATGTTATGCAAGAACAACGAGAGCGGCCCTGAGGAGGAATTGCATGACCGTCGTACCCGTTACATCCGCTGATCTCGATGCTGCCGAGGTCTCCTGGTTTTCCGCTTTGTGTTCCGATGATTACGCCTATCTCGGCGTGCCGGATGGAAGCCTGCGTTCCAGCTTCGAACATTGCTCGGATATCGTCAAAAAAGCTGAGGAACTTGGCTTCCGCAACATTCTCTGCCCGTCGTCCTATCAGGTGGGGCAGGATACGCTGAGCTTTGTCGCCGGCTGTGCGCCGATCAGCGACCGTATCAATTTCCTTGCCGCTATCCGCTGTGGCGAAATGCAGCCGATCATGCTGGCGCGTACGGTTGCCACGCTCGACCACATGCTGAAAGGCCGCCTGACCCTCAATGTCATCAGCTCGGACTTCCCGGGCGAAGTCGCCGACAGCGCCTTTCGTTACAAGCGCAGCCACGAGGTCGTCGAGATTTTGCGGCAGGCCTGGACCCGCGACACCATCGACCACGACGGCGAAATCTACCAGTTCAAGGGCGTATCGACCGAGCCGGCGAGACCCTACCAGCAGAATGGAGGCCCGCTTCTTTATTTCGGCGGTTATTCTCCGGATGCCCTTGAGCTCTGTGGCGCACAATGCGACGTCTATCTGATGTGGCCGGAGACGAAGGACCAGCTGGCGGACCGCATGCGCGCCGCCAACGAGCGCGCTTCCGCCCATGGCCGCACGCTGGATTATGGTCTGCGCGTCCATATGGTGGTGCGCGATACTGAAAAGGAAGCCCGCGAATATGCCGAACATCTGGTCTCCAAGCTCGATGATGAATATGGCCAGCTGATCCGCAACCGCGCCCACGATAGCGGTTCACTTGGCGTGTCGCATCAGGCACGGGCCCGTGAACTCGCTGACAAGTTCGGTTATGTCGAACCCAATCTGTGGACCGGCATCGGCCGGGCGCGCTCCGGCTGCGGTGCAGCACTTGTCGGCTCGACGGATCAGGTTCTTTCGGCGCTGGAGGATTACCAGAAGATGGGTATCCGCGCCTTCATCCTGTCCGGTTATCCGCATCTCGACGAGGCGGAACATTTCGGCACCAAGGTGTTGCCGCAGATGAAAACCTGCTCCCTGCCGCATGCCTATGGCCGGGTGCCTTCTGAAACGCCAGCGACGCCGCTCGGCAATGGGGAACGCCACTGATGGAACGTATCGCTCTTTCTGACACACTCGAACTCAGCCGCATCGTTTACGGCATGTGGCGCATTGGTGACGATGTAGACACCTCGCCGGCGCATGTACAGGCGAAGATCGAGGCCTGCCTCGCACAGGGCATCACAACGATGGATCAGGCCGATATCTATGGCGGATACACGGCAGAAGCCATTCTTGGCGCCGGATTGAAAGCCGCGCCAGGACTGCGCGACAAAATCGAAATCGTCACCAAATGCGGCATCGTCGCCCCGGCCGGCCGTCATGCTGCCGCCCGCGTCAAGCATTACGACACGACCGCGGTCCACATCAACGCGTCGGTGGAAGCGTCGCTGCGCGACATGGGAACGGATCACGTCGATCTGCTGCTCATTCACCGCCCCGACCCGCTGATCGACGCGGAAGAAACCGGCAAGGCACTTGATGCCTTGGTGGCGTCGGGCAAGGTCAAGGCGGTTGGTGTCTCCAATTTCCGCCCGTGGGATTTTTCGCTGCTGCAATCGGCCATGAGCAACCGGCTGGTGACGAACCAGATCGAAATGAGCCTGCTTGCCACCGATTCCTTCACGAATGGCGATCTCGCCTACCTGCAGGAAAAGCGCATTTCGCCCATGGCCTGGTCGCCGCTCGGTGGCGGTTCGCTGTTCTCAGGCGCGCATGGCGGTACCATGGCTGCCCTGCAGCGCGTCGGCAAGGAACAGGGCGTCGACGCGACGGCCGTCGCGATCGCCTGGCTGCTGCGCCATCCGGCAAAGATCGTTCCGGTGCTTGGCACCAACAATCTCGAACGCATCAAAACCGCTGCCGATGCGCTTCGCGTGACGATGGACCGCCAGACATGGTTTGAACTCTACACCCTTGCGATTGGAAAAGAGGTGGCGTGATGACAGTTGCAGAGGCAATCAAAATGCCCAATGAACATGTATTCGTTCCCGGCGGCGAAAACAGCCGCAGCTTTCGCAATGCGCTCGGCGCTTTCACGACAGGTGTTACGGTGGTAACAGCCACGACCCCGGAAGGCCCGATCGGCATGACGGTCAACAGCTTCGCATCCGTCTCGCTCGATCCGCCGTTGGTGCTGTGGTCACCTGCGAAAAGCTCGTCGCGTTATCAGGCCTTCAGCGGCGCGACCCATTTCGCCATTCATGTGCTGAGCGCCGATCAGGACGTGCTGAGCGCCCGCTTCACCCGCAACGGCCGTGCTTTCGATGATCTTGAATGGGAATTGAACGATGAAGGTGTACCGGTCATCCCCGGAACGCTGGCCCGTTTTGAGTGCAGGCAGGCGGCGGCGCATGATGCGGGCGATCACACTATCATCGTCGGCGAGGTGTTGCGCGCTGCCCATCGTGATGGTGATCCGCTGTGCTTTTCGGGTGGAGCCTTCGGACGGTTCGCCCGGCAGTAATCCTGCGATGTCATAAGCGCTTAATGCAAGATATCAGCTGCAGCCGCCCGCTTTTCACGGCACTCATCCAGCGTTCAAAGTAAACCCCTGTCCTAGTGACGTTATAGCTGGCGCTGACTTTCTAAAATGGCTTAATGCACTTGGTTCGGTGAAGAAATGATTCGCCGAATCATGGATATAGTGCGGCGCTCATTAGGGAAGTTTGAATGTCCGGTTGTTTCTGCCTCTTTTTGGATGGGGAAACCTCTCCGGAAAGTATTGCATGCAGGAAAGCTGCCGGGCGCCTTTCGGTGTTCGGCACAGGCTGGTTTTTGTCGATTCTTCTTTCCGTTAGCCTTGGTCAGAGTGCTTGTGCGGAAACCTTGAACTGGACCGGCGCTGGGGGCGGCAGTTGGTCTGCCTCGACGAACTGGGCGCCGTCAGCCCACGTGCCCGATGCCGGCGATGACGTGTTGATCAACAGCGATGGCCCGGTTGTCGTGGCCAGCACATCTGCCACGGCCAATTCCGTCAAGGTCGGGCAGGTTTCGTCCGGTACTTTGGTTATCAATGGGAGCCTGTTATCAAATTCGCTCAGCCTTGGCGTCGCCGCGGGAATCGGTGGTACCGTCACGTTCTCGGGCGCGACCCT
This sequence comes from Agrobacterium sp. 33MFTa1.1, assembly GCF_004328495.1. Taxonomy (NCBI): domain Bacteria; kingdom Pseudomonadati; phylum Pseudomonadota; class Alphaproteobacteria; order Hyphomicrobiales; family Rhizobiaceae; genus Agrobacterium; species Agrobacterium sp. 33MFTa1.1. The sequence goes on from NZ_CP036359.1 coordinate 1,658,907, forward strand.
GCAAAACCAGGGTCTCTTATCGGTCGGCGGTAACGGCATCGGTACCCTCTCCCTGTTACATGGCAGCGCGGTCTCGACCGGGACCGTCTACATCGGCGAAAGGGCAACAGGGAACGGTTTCCTGACACTCGACAATTCGTCCAGTCTCGTTACGGCAGGCACGATCTTTGTGGGATACGGCGGCGGGTCCGCGCCCTCCGGCGGCGGAAACGGCGAGCTTAAAATTCTTGCCGGAAGCACGGTAGACAGCCAAAGGGCCATTCTGGGCGAGGGGGCTGGAACCGAAGGTGCCACGCTTATATCGGGCGCCGGCAGCCGCTGGACGGTTGCAGCCGACACCGTCATCGGCAATGCCGGTGTCAGCACACTCACGGTGACGGGCGGCGGAAAACTCCTCAGCGGAACGACAACCGTCATTGCCAATCTTTATTCCGCATCGGGAAGCGAAGTCACTCTTACCCGGCTCGGCTCTTCACTGGAAACCGGTCAATTGATCGTTGGAAATGAGGGCAGTGCTCGCCTGACTGTCGAGGCGGCGGCATCAGCGACCAGCGACAGCGCCATCATCGGACGCCATTCCACCTCCGTTGCGACGGTGACCGGCGACGGGTCCACCTGGGTCCCGGGCGATCTTCAGATCGGTGGCGATGTCGCCGACCCCGGCGGGGCTTCCGGTAACGGAACCTTGAATGTGACCGCCGGTGGCAAGGTTAATAGCACCGCCGCCCGGCTCGGCACTGTTGCCGGCGCGACCGGGGCAGCCATTATCGATGGCGAGGGATCGGCCTGGACTGTCGGCAGTGGCGGCCTTGCGATCGGCGATGCCGGCACCGGATCGTTGGCCGTAACGGGTGGCGGCATCGTCGGCAGTCAAGCCGTCGTACTCGGCAACAGTGCCGCCAGTACCGGCTCCGCCCGGATTTCCGGCGTTGGCAGCACGTTGCGCAGCGAGGGTGACATCATCGTCGGTCGCGGTGGCAACGCCATGATGTCGGTTGAAGCAGGGGGGGCTGTCGAGAGTAGAAACGGTGTCGTCGCTGCGCTCGGCGGTTCGTCGTCATCGGTCACTGTTACCGGCGGTGGCTCCAGCTGGACGATGACCGGTACCTTGATCGCCGGTTATCAGGACACGGCTTCGGCCGAGGTTACAGCCAGCGCCGGCGGAAATATCCGGGCAGGGGAGGTGGTCCTGGGAGATCTTTCGGGCTCATCGGGAACGATGACCATCATGGGTGCCAGCTCGAATGTAACGGCTTACGTCGATAGCGGGCTTGGGGCTTCCGGCCGCATGACGGTCGGACAATCCGGTTCCGGCGGTTTGACTGTGACGAATGGTGCGTCGCTCAATGCCTATCTGTTTTCCGTGGGTTCTTCGGCGGGGTCTGATGGGGCCGTCCTCGTCAACGGCATCGGCTCGCGCGTCTCCGTTGGCGACACCTTGGTCATCGGCGCTGCGGGGAACGGCAGCGTTGAAGTAACCGGCGGCGCAGCGCTCGCGGCGCCTACCATCCTCATTGCGTCGTCTGCTGGTTCGGCTGGCGTCCTGAATGTCGGCGCAGCTTCCGGACAAACGGCCCGTTCGGCCGGCACCATTGACGCTCAGGCGATCAGCTTTGGAGCCGGCGCTGGCCGGATCGTTTTCAATCACTCGCAGACGGCGTACCTCGTAAAAGCCGATATTTCGGGAGCGGGCAGCGTTGTTGCTGAAAATGGCGTGACGACGCTTGCTGGAAACAACAGCTATTCCGGCGGCACCACGATATCTGGCGGTACCTTGAAGGGAATCGCTGGAAGTTTTGGCTCCGGCGAGATCGCCAATGACGCGGCGCTGGTCGTGGATGGCGCCGGCAGGCTTTCGAATGCGATTCACGGCACGGGCAGTTTCGAAAAGACTGGCGCAGGCAACCTCGAACTCTCGGCCGTCAGCACTTATCTGGGTCCGACGACAGTCTCAGGCGGAAAGCTGAGCGTCAATGGCTCGTTGGCGAGCGCGGTTTCAGTGGTCGACGGCGCGGCGCTCGGCGGTACGGGTACCGTTGCCGGCCTTTCCATCGGTCCGGGCGGGACGCTGGCTCCGGGTAATCCGCTTGGAACGTTGACATCGACAGGCGACGCTACATTCGCTGCGGGCGGCAAATATGCGGTTGATATAGATACCGCCGGGAATTCCGACAGGCTTGCTGTGAACGGTACCGTAACAATCGCCAATGATGTAACCCTCGTCGTCACGCCGCTGACGAACCGATCTGCTTTCAGTCTGAATACGCGCTACCAGATACTCACTGCGACGGGTGGCATAACCGGGGCTTTTTCCCGCATCGATGAGAGCTTTGCCTATCTGACCGCTACCATCGCAAAGAGCGACGACACTGGCACCGCTTATCTGTCGTTCAGCCCGGCATCGTCGGCCCCCGGATTTCTTGCCGCGCAAGCGACCACGGCCAATGCGCGAGCCGCGGCCAACGCCGTTGAGGCCCTCGGAGAAAATGCAGCCCTGTATCGGTCCGCCATTTTCCTTCAGGGCGGTGAAACGCAACTGGCATTTTCGCAGCTTGCCGGAGAAATCCACCCGTCTGTTGCCATGACCTTGATCAATCGCAGCAGCCAAACCCGGGACGTCGTTCTAGAACGGCTGCGCCGCGCTTTCGACAGCATCGATGCGCGGCCAATCATGCCCGTCGCTTTTGTGAAGGACGACGGGGGCCTCTTGTTCGAGGAAGAAGGATCGCCGAGCTTCTGGACCAGCGGTTTGGGATCGCGTGGACGTGTTGATGGCGATGGCAATGGCTCATCGGTTGATAGCAAGGGCGGCGGCATTCTGTTCGGACTTGATGGTGAGCTCGGGAAAAGTTGGCGCGCTGGTGTGGCGGGCGGTTACAGTCACGAGAGGATCGAGCAGAAGACATTTGCTGCTTCAGCAGAGGTCGACAGTTATTTTGTGGCTGCTTATGCGGGCACGATGATCGGGCCTGCGTCTCTGCGGTTTGGGGCGATCCATGCTTTTCAGGATATGGATACGCGCCGCTCGGTCTCTTTCTCGACACTGAGCGAAAACCTCTCCGCCAGCTATGGCGGCTCGACGTCGCAGGTCTTTGCCGAAGCAGCCTGGCGTTTCGATTTTGATCTGACCCATGTCGAGCCCTATGCCAACATCGCCTACGTAAACAGCCGCACCGGAGATTTTGGCGAAAAAGGCGGGATCGCCGCAGTATCCTCAGCATCGGCACGCTACGATCAGCTTTACACGACGCTCGGCGCGCGCATCACGAGGGATGTCGCGCTGGAAGGCATGCTTGGCCGCGCAATGTTCGATCTCGCCTGGCGTCACAATTATGGCGACACTGACATGAACAGCAGCCTTTTCTACGAAGGCGGCGAGGCGTTTTCGGTCGTGAGCACGAGAGGTTCGCGAGACGCAGCAACACTTAATCTGGGGCTAAGCTACGATCTCACGCCATCGGCTACGTTGACATTCCGTTATGGTGCAGTTTTCGGCGCTGGGCTGCTAGATCAGTCCGCTGCCGCCGAACTTGGGGTTCGCTTTTGATGCAGTGTAAAAAGACGCGTTGCGCAAGTGCCATGGCTGCCACTCTGCTGTTCGTCGCAAGTTCTCTCGACAGCGCAGCTGCGCAGGAGACGTCGCAAGGCGCGGTATCCTTCCACGAGGCCCACGGAAGCTGGCAGCTTGCCTGCGCTGGACCCGAAAATAACGATGAGCCAGATAGAGCGTCTGGCGCGACGCAGGAAATCAAGCGGACATGCGCGATAGCTCAGGTCCAATTGGAGGAAAAGACCCGCAAACTCGCCGTTTCCGTGGAGTTCCGGCTCGCCGGTGAAAAAGCACCGGGGAAACTTGCGGGCACGATGGTTCTGCCCTTCGGTCTAGCCGTGACCAAGCTCTTTTCCGTCAAATCGGGAAATATGCGCTTGCAGGAGGTGCAGGTCAGCACTTGCTTACCGGTTGGCTGCGTTGTTTCCTTCTCGCCCTTTGTCGAGCTGGTCTCGGCGCTGAAGGCGGAACAGACACTGACGATAGAGGCACCCGATCTGCAGGGTCGCATTGTCTCGTTCCAGCTGCAGGGCAAAGGGTTTCCGGAGGCGTTGAAACGCCTTGAGGAAGTGCGTTAGGCCGCTACGGAATCCGGCTCAGGTTTCGCGCCCTGTTCCTGCTTTTGCGCATGGAGTTCGACATTTTTCTTGCGGGAAAATAGCCCTGACAGAAACCGGCCGAAGCGGTCCATTTCCACGAAGATGACAGGCGTGATGAACAATGTCAGCAATTGCGAGACGATGAGACCGCCGACCACCGCGATGCCGAGCGGTTGGCGCAGTTCTGAACTGGCGCCCGAGCCGAGCGCGATGGGAAGAGCGCCAAGCAATGCGCAGAATGTCGTCATCATGATCGGGCGGAACCGGCGCACGCAGGCTTCGTGAATGGCGGTTGTGGGTGGTTCCGCTTTTTCGCGCATCAGTTCCACCGCCACGTCGATCATCATGATCGCGTTTTTCTTGACGATGCCGATAAGCATCAATAGCCCGATCAGGGCGATGATGGAGAAATCCATGCCCATAACCTTCAGCGCCACAAGGGCGCCGAAGGCCGCTGCCGGCAGGCCGGAAAGAATGGTCAGCGGGTGGATGAAGCTCTCATAGAGAACGCCGAGAACGACATAGATGGTGAGCACCGCCGCCAGAATGAGGATTCCGGTGTTCCCCTGGCTCTGCTGGAAGATTGCCGCCGTGCCGCCATAGCTGGTGAAGACATCCTGCGGCAGGCCTATCGTGGTCTTGAGCTGGTCGATCCGACTTGTGGCGTCGGAGAGTGCCACACCATCCGGAAGGTTGAAGGAGATGGTGGTGGAGACGAGCTGGCCCGTCTGATTGATGGTAACAGGCGCTTGCGTCCGGGTGAGAGCAGCGAAGTTGGAAAGCGGCACCAGTACGCCCGTTTTGGCCGAAAGAATATTGATGTCGCTCAGGAAATCGTCATTCCACGGCTTCGAGCTGTCGAACTCGACAATGACATCGTAGCTGTCGCCGGTCGACTGGATCTGTGCGGCGGTGTAACCGCCGAAGGACATTTCCAGTGTCTTGCGCAGCTGATCATTGGTAATCCCGAAGGCAGCGGCTTTTTCCGAATCGACCGAAATCGTGGCGGCGATGGCGCCGTTTTGGGCATCCGAGGTGACTGACGTGAAGGTATGGTCGCGGCGCATCGCCTCCATCAGCTTGTTCGACCATTCATTGGTGATATCAGCGTTCAAGCCCTGCACCACGAGCTGATATTGGCTGGCGGAGCTGCGCCCGCCGAAACGCAGGCTCTGCTGCGGGTTGATATAGGTGCGGATGCCCGCGACTTTCGAGCTGGCCTGGCCCAGTTCCGTCAGAACCTGGCTCAGAGGTGCACGCTCCTCCTTGGGCTTGAGTTCGACAAACATCGAGCCGTTGTTCAGCGGATTGCGCGAATTGCCGCCAACGATGGATGTAACGTGTACCACGGCCGGATTCTTGCGGATCTGATCGGCAACCTGCGCCTGGAGATCGCGCATCGCCGTGTAGGAAATATCCTCTCGCGCCTGCGTGGAAACCGAAAGACGGCCGATGTCTTCCTGGGGGAAGAAGCTGGAGGGCAGCACTTCGAATAGATAAAGAGATGCCGCGACCGAGGCGAGAAATGACGCCAAAACAATCCGGCGATGGGAAAGGCACCAGCTCACGGCGTTTCCATAGGCGCGAAGCGTCCGCTCGAAGCCGGCATCGAACCAGCGGATGATCGCCGGTGGCCGGGAGGAGTGGCCGGAAAGGCGCGAGGCGAGCATTGGCGTGACCGTCAGCGATACCAGAGCCGAGGCCATGATGGCGAGCGTGACGACCATGCCGAATTCATTAAAGAGCCTGCCGATCACCCCGCCCATCAACAGAATGGGGATGAAGACGGCGACAAGCGAAATCGACATGGAGAGGATGGTGCTGCTGACTTCCGCTGCACCCTGCAGCGCGGCTTCCCGCATCGGCAGCCCCTCTTCGTGCAGGCGCAATATGTTTTCCAGCATGACGATGGCATCGTCCACCACAAGACCTACTGACAGGGTGAGCCCAAGCAGGGAGATATTGTCGATGCTGTAACCCAGCACATACATCGCGCCGAACGCCGTGATCAGCGACAACGGCACGGCAAGACCCGGAATGACGGTTGCCGTCAGATGCCCGGTGAAGAGGTAGATCACTGCCACCACCAGCCCGATGGTCAGGAACAGGGTAAACTGAACGTCGGAAATCGCGTCCTTGATCGCGGTCGAGGCGTCGTTCATCACGTTGATGTTGACGGAAGGCGGCAATTGCTGGTGAAGCGCCGGCAGCTTGGCCTTGATGGCGTCCACGACATCGACGGTGTTGGCATCCGGTTGCCGCTGAACGGCGAGAACGATGGCCTGTTCGCCGTCGAACCAGCTGCCCGCATTGGTGTTGTCAATGCTGTCGGTGACGTTGGCGATATCACCGAGGTGAATGGGTGCGCCGTTGTTCGTCGATACGACCAGCGAACGGAAGGCGGCTGCGTTCGTGCGCTGGGTATCGGCTTCGATCGTCAAGCGCTGATTATCGTTCTGCAGTGCGCCGACGGGAACCTGATTGTTCGCCTGGGCAATGGCGGTGGTGACCGTATCGACGCCGAGGCCTCTTGCCTGAAGCTGCGCCGGATCCAGCCCAATGCGCACGGCATAGGTCTGCGCACCGTAGATACTTACCTGCGCCACGCCGGAAATGGTGGAAAGGAGCGGGGAGATAATGTTCTCGGCGATTTCATCGACCTTGCTGGTGGGCATTTCCTTGCTGTTGACCGCAAGCAAGAGTACCGGGGCATCGGCCGGGTTCGTTTTGCGATAGCTGGGCGTCGTCGTCATATTGCTTGGCAACTGCCGTTGCGCGCGGGAAATTGCGGCCTGCACGTCGGCAGCGGCCGCGTCGATATCGCGGTTGAGATCGAACTGAAGCACGATCGAGCTGTTGCCAAGCGTATTGGTGGCGCTGATCTCGCTGACGCCGGGAATTGTCTCGAACTGCTTGACCAGTGGCGTGGTGACCGAGGTGGCCATGGTTTGCGGGGAGGCGCCGGAGAGTGATGACGACACGTTGATCGTCGGAAAATCCACCTTCGGCAAGGCCGCGACCGGGAGTAAACGGAAACCGGCAAGGCCTGCCAGAACGAGGCCGATGGCGAGAAGCGTGGTGGCGACGGGCCTGTTGATGCAAAAATTCGGGATCATTGGCGGCCAGCCTTTTCCTGCGGAATATTGGCGGCCAGATTGCCTGCCGCCCCGCCCTTGTCGGAAAATTGCTCGATCACGAGCTGGCCGTCGGCGAGTTCCGACTGGCCCTCGACGATGAGATGCTCTCCGCCATTAAGGCCGTTCGCAATGGCGGTGAGGTCGCCGTTCGAACGCGCGACCTCAACTGGCGTCATATGAGCATGATGATCGCCGTCGACCGTGTAGACAAAATTGCCTCTCGGTCCGGGCCGCACAGCGACCGTCGGTACGACGACCATTTCGTCTTCGGAAACAAAATGCGCGGTGACGTTGACGGACTGACCGGGCCACAAAAGGCCGCGGTCGTTCTTGAACTCCGCCTTTGCCAGCACTGTGCCGGAGGTCTGGTCCACAGTGTTGTCGTAAAAACGCAGTACGCCGCGCATCGCCTCGCCGCCGGTCGCCGCAGAGTCGACATCAACTGCCGTGTCTTTCGCTACGCCTTCGCGCAATTGCGGCAGATAGCGTTGAGAGAGCCGGAAACTGACCGAGATGGGGTCGTATTTCGTGATCGTCACGATATTCACGCCGGCACTAAGGTAAGCCCCCGGGCTGACGCTGATATGACCCAGTCTCCCATCGAAGGGAGCACGGATTTCCATATGTTCCAACGCCACCTGATCGGACGCAAGCGTTGCGCGGTCGGCATCGATCTTGGCGCTGGCGCTGTCCCGCGCCGCTCTGGCCTGATCCAGCACCTGCTGTGACTCGGCGCTTTGCTTGACGAGGTTGGCGGCACGCTGAAAAGCGGCTTCAGTCTGTTCAAGTGTCGCCTGGTCGGCGGCGATATTCGCCTTGTCCTTGTCGACCGCCGCACGGGCGATGCGATCGTCCATCTTGAGGATCAGATCCCCCGCCTTGATGTGCTGGCCGTCCTTTGCCTCGATTTCGGTGACGAGGCCGGCCTGGAGCGGTGCGATATTGGTGATGTCGGCTGCTACCGCCCACCCTGTTGCCGCCGCGTCCATTGGCAGCGTCGCCTTACTGACCGAAATGGTGCTGACGGTCGGTGGTCCGCCATTGCGCCGCCCGCCCCCCTGCCGTTGCCCCTGTTGTGCGCCTGGCTGGCCATTGCGGGAGGATTGCGGTTTTGCACTTGCAGTCGTTTCTGCGGTTGCGGTCTCCGCCTGCGGTGGAGTGCTGGCAAATTGTTTCAGATAGGGAATTTGATCAAGCGGCAGGCGGTCCTTGAAATACCACGCGCCGGCGGCTGCGATGGCAAGAACGCTGAGGGCGGTCCAGAAACGTTTCATCTGACGGTTCCGCGTAATGAAGGCGATACATGTTTCCCGACATGTGCGGCAAGCCTTGGGAGCAGCTTTCCTCCACAAGACACCCAATACGCTGCGAAATCACCTTAAACTTTTGTAATGGCAGTAACCGTGTGCGAGGGCCGTTTGCCCTGCCGTACAGGGGCTGAAGCGGATCGCGCTCGCATGCAACCCCGCCATTGCGCGTATTCTTCGCGCCGGTTTGCACAGGAAAAGGCCGCCTCGTTTCCGGGGCGGCCTTTTGCGCGATGCGATACGCCGGAGGTCAGAAAGCCCGGATGGCGTTGCGGGTCGCCAGCACATCTTCAGCAACATTGCCTGTGGTGGCGGGCACGGAGCCGACGAGATCCAGGAACTTGTAGAGTTCGGTAGCCTGCGAGTTCGTGACATAGATAATGTCGCGATCCTGCATCGGGAATTTCGTGCTGGCAAAGAAGGTCGAGGGATCGCGCAGATTGGCACGGAAAATGACCGGAACGTCCTGGCCAGCGAATTTCGACGTGTTGATGCCGAGCTTCACGAGGAGATCGCGCTTGACGATGCGGTAGACATAGACTTGGGCGGGATCTGCACGGGAGTCGAGCAATCCGCCCGCCTTGCCAAGGGCGTCCGAGAGCTTGAGATCGGCGTCCTCGAACTCGAAACGGCCGTTGAGGCCGGAAGCGCCGAAGGCTAGATAAGTACGGCGCTCCCGCTCCACCATGATGGTGTCGCCCGGCACCACATAGATGTTTTCCGAAGGCGTGCTGACAAGGTGATTATAGTTGACGCGGGCCGTCTTCCCGCGCCGAATGAGCGTGACATAGGACTCTATGTTGGGAGCACTCAGGCCTTTCGCGTAAGAGATGACGTCAAGAACGCGATCACCCGCTTCCGACAGCTGCACCTTTGTCGGCTCTTTGACGTCGCCCAGAACCGAGGCCTGTGCGGAGCGGCTGGAAATCTTGGTGATCAGAACCTGCGGCTCGATGGCGCGATTTGCCAGGCGCTCCTCGATTTCACTCTGCACATCCTCGACATTGCGGCCGGTTGCGCGGATCTTGCCTGCATAGGGAACGCTGATATTGCCTTCCCGGTCGACCGTCTGGTTGGGCAGGCTGATGAAGTTACCCGGGCGGCTGCCTGCATCGTTTGGAATGAACAGGCCGCCGGCCTGGCTTTCGAAAATGGCAACCTGGACTACGTCGCCGACACCCATCGGCAATGCCGGGACGCCGCCCTTGCCACCACCGAAGCTGCCGAGCAAGGTGGTCGTGGTGGTATCACCGACATAGTTAAGGACGGAGCTGTTGATGTCGATAAGCGCATAATCCACGCCTGCGGTTTTTTTCTTGTCCTTTGATCCGAATTTTACGGAGGCGTTGGATTCGATTGTGGCTGCGTCGGGGCCAGATGCCGCTGTGACAGTGCAGCCTGCCAGAGCCGCAGAGGCGAGCAGAATCGAAACATTCAATAAACGCATTTGGTCCTCAAAATGAATATCGTGCGAAAAGCATAAACGGACACGTATAGGTTTTTAAAAATGATCACTTCGTAAATAACCCGGTAAAGAAAGTCTCAGCCGGTTTGCATTTGTTCAGAAAGGATAGGATTGAAAAACGTGTTGAACTGCGAAAGTAATATGCAATTTTGGAGCGTAATTCAATTTTATTAAGGTATCTCGGGCTAAATCTTGTGTATTGCTTATGTTATGCAAGACGCACTGTTTTATTTTCGCTGCAATTCAACATTCGTCCGCCCACTATCATCTCTGTGATTGCTGCATTGTGCTAGTGCAGTTTTGTCACGCTTATGCAGTTTTTTCCTTTGTCGACACCATGTAATCAGTTTTGATAGTCGAGTTTCACTTTGCAGGCGATCACGCCCGTTCAGCGAGCGCGAAATTGACGGTGTCGGCAAATTCCCTCAGGAAGCGTTCGCGGGAGAAACGGGCGGCATTGTCGATGCAGGCGGTCTTGTCGAAGCGGTCGGAATTGTCGACGAACTCCTGCACCGCGCGGCAGATCGCTTCAGGCGTCTGTTCGCGGAAATAAAGGCCCGTGGGCTGGTTGGAGCCGCCGAGCGGTATGACGGTTTCCAGCACGCCGCCCTTGCCATAAGCGATCACTGGTGTGCCCAGAGCCTGGGATTCGACGGGCACGATGCCGAAGTCGTCTTCCGCCGCAAAGATGAATGCCTTGGCTTCCGCCATGTATCTGTGAAGCTCCTCATTGCCGACAAACCCCAGGATTTCGATATTGGGAGTCGCGATATCGCGAATGCGCTTCATGTCCGGGCCGTCTCCGATGACAACGAGGCGCCGGTCGGGCATTTTGGCGAAGGCTTCGACGATCAGATGCACTTTTTTGTAGGGCACCAGCCGTGATGCCGTGACGAAATAATTGCCCTTGCGATCAGAGGGAGAGAGGTGGGAGGTATCCACTGGGGGATAGATCACCGTGGAATCCCGCCCATAACACTTGCGCACCCGGTTGCGGATGAATTTGGAGTTGACGGTCATCAGGTCGACACCGTTGGCGGTGCGGATGTCCCACATGCGGATATAATGTAGGATGGCGCGGGCGATCCACGAGGCGAAGCCGTGCGTCAGCCGCGTTTCCTTGAGGTACTGATGCTGAAGATCCCACGCATAACGGATGGGGCTGTGGATATAGGAAACGTGAAACTGGCCCGGCCCGGTGATGACGCCTTTGGCTACTGCATAGCTTGAGGAAATGACGAGATCATAACCGCTCAAATCGAATTGCTCGACGGCGAGCGGCATCAACGGCAGGTAAGAGCGATATTTCTTCCGGGCGAAGGGCAGGTTCTGGATGAAGGAGGTATTGACCGGGCGGCCGCCGAGAAAGCCGCGATCACGCTCGCTCATGAAATCGACGAGGCAGAAAAGATCTGCCTGAGGATAGATTTCGAGAAGGTTGTGAAGGACCTTTTCAGCCCCACCCCTATCGGTGAGCCAGTCATGGACGATCGCCGTCTTCATAGTTTCCTCAATAATATCAACGTAATAAAAATTTGTAATCCGACCTGGAAATAAGCCGGCAGTATCGAATATCAATCTTGTCTTCACCCGCAAAAGCGCGGCTGCGAAGACGAAACAATGCGAAAATAATATGGACGCAGGGTTATGTCTGTCGGAATCCTGTCCTGCGCCGTCTCTTGAATAGCATCTTGTTCGCAGATGCGAAATATCCCGCTTCCAAATTTCCTGACATCTGCGCCGACCCGGCGTCTGGCTGTGGCTGCCGAAAGCGCGCCGGGCGGGCGGTGCGTACCAAAATGCTTCCCCGTCGGTCTGGTAATCATTCCTCCTCCCTTCAAGGTTATTGACAAGGCGTCGCAGCAAGATATTCTGTTATAAAGATGCATATAACATAATAATGGAACACAGAAGAGCTGGGAGCTTGACCATGAGACGTAAAATTGCATTTCTCGCCACCGCCGCGTTGTTGCTTGCACCGGGTGTGATGATGGCCCAGGAAAAGGGCGGCGTGATCAATGTCGCCACCATCGGCGAGCCGCCGACATTGGACCCCATGGCGTCTACCGCCGATCTCGTCGGCATCGTCACACAGCATATTTTCGAAACGCTCTATACTTTCGACAAGGGCTGGAAGGTGACGCCGCTGCTGGCGGAAAGCCTGCCCGAGATCAGCGCAGATGGCAAAACCTACACGATCAAGCTCAGGCAGGGCATCAAGTTCCACGACGGCAGCGACATGACGTCTGAAGATGTCGTCGCCTCGCTCGGACGCTGGATGAAGATCGCCTCGCGCGGCAAGCAGGCCGCCGGCTTTATCGAGAATATCTCCGCACCCGACGCCGGTACGGTGGCGATCACCCTCGAGCAGCCCTATGCCCCGCTCACCTCGCTGCTCGCGTTCAACAATTCCGCGGCGATCATCCTGCCGGCCGAAAAGCAGGCGGAGCCGATGGCCGAATTCATCGGCACCGGTCCCTATATGCTGAAGGAACGCAAGGCCGACCAGTATATCCAGCTCGTGCGCTTCGATGGCTACAAGTCCCGCGGCGGCGAAAGCGACGGTTACGGCGGTGCGCGCCATCAATATCTCGATGAAATCCGCTTCGTTCCGGTGCCTGATCCGAACACCCGCGTCGAAGCCGCCGTTTCGGGCCAATACGACTATGTCGATTCCATTCCTGTGGAATCCTTCGAGAAGGTGAAGTCGTCCTCCGCCTCGCAGCCGTTGATGCTGAAGCCCTTCGGCTATCCGGTCTTCGTCTTCAACACCAAGGAGGGACTGTCCTCAAAGCTTGAGGTTCGCAAGGCGGTGACGGAAGCGCTAAACATGGAAGACATGCTCGCGGCGGCTTTCGGCAGCACGGATTTCTACGCGCTCGACGGCGCTTATTATCCCGACAACTTCTCTTGGCATTCAGAAGTAGGTGTCGAGGGCAACTATAATGTCGGCAATCCGGAAGCCGCCGCCGAAAAGCTGAAGGCGGCCGGTTACAATGGTGAGCCGCTGCGCATCCTTACCAGCCGCCAGTATGAGTTCCATTACAAGATGGCGCAGGTTGCTGCAGAATATCTGAAACTGGCCGGTTTCAAGGTGGATATGCAGGTGGTGGACTGGGCGACGCTGACACAGCGCCGCGCTGACCCGAAGCTCTGGGATATTTATATCAGCCACAGCCCGTTCCTGCCGGAACCGGCGCTGATGGGCGCGCTTTCCACGAGCTCGCCGGGCTGGTGGGATACGCCGGCACGCAAGGCTGCAGTTGATGCCTTCACTGCCGAAGTCGATCCGGATAAACGCATCGCTCTCTGGGCCGATGTGCAGAAGACGATCTATGCCGAGCTGCCGCTTCTCAAGATCGGTGACTTCAATGCCGTGGCGGCGAAGTCCAACAAGCTGGAAGGCGTCGATCCCGCTCCGTGGCCGTATTTCTGGAATGCCTCGGTCACAAAATAAAGCCAGGACGGCAATCGGGTGCCGGCTGCCGGCACCCTTCAGCAGCTTCGCTTCAACTATCGCGCATAAGTGGTCCGCCACTTTTGCGATCGGGAGCCCTTATTCGTGATACGGTATATCTTCCAGAGACTTGCGGGAATGATCGTGGTGATGTTCCTCGTCGTTACCATCGTTTTCGTCATCCTGCGCGTCACGCCCGGAGACCCGGCCGCCGTGATGCTGGGGCCGGATGCCTCGGCACAGGACATTGCGGAACTGCGCACCCGCCTCGGCCTCGATCAGTCGCTTGGGGTGCAATATGTCTACTATATCGGCCAATTGCTGAAGGGCGATCTCGGCCAGTCGATCTTTCTCAATATGCCTGTCGGATCAGCCCTGCTGGATCGGGCCGAACCGACCTTTTTCCTGACAATCTTTTCACTGCTGATCGCCAGCGTCATCGCTCTCCCGATCGGCATCTATGCCGCTTACCGGCGCGGCTCGTTCGTGGACCAGGCCGCAACGACGGTCGCGATGCTGGCGGCGAGCATTCCGAGCTTCTGGCTCGGCCTCATCCTCATGCAGGTCTTCGCCGTCAGGCTCGATATGTTCCCGGTATCGGGTTATGGCGGGCCGGGGTCGAGTTTCGTCGAGCGCATGTATCATCTGACGTTGCCGGCTATCGCGCTTGGCCTCGTGTCCTCCGCCCTCATTCTGCGCTTCACCCGCGCCTCTATGCTGGATGTCCTCGGTGACGACTATGTCCGCACTGCACGCGCCAAGGGCGTCAAGGAGCGTCGGGTGGTGATGAAACATGCGCTGAAGAATGCGCTTATACCCATTCTCACCGTGCTTGGCCTCACCGCCGCCGTGCTGATTTCGGGTGCGGTGGTAACGGAGACCGTCTTTGGTTTGCCGGGGGTCGGAAATCTCGTCGTCTCGGCGGTGCTCCGGCGTGATTATCCGGTCATTCAGGGCGCGCTTCTCGTTATCGCCGGGCTCTACGTGCTCATCAATTTTGCAATCGACATGCTCTACCTGCTGGTCGATCCAAGGGTTCGCTACTGATGGCCGATATCGTTTCCACCGTTCCCCCGGCACGCAACCCGACCGTCCTGTTCATTCGGCGTCTCCTGAAGCGCAAGACAGTCGCCGCCGGCCTGCTCGTGCTCCTTGTCTTCGTGCTGCTTGCGGTTTTCGCGCCGATGATAGCGCCGTACTCGCCCTCAAAACTGTCGATCGTGAACCGCCTGAAGCCGCCGAGCGAACTCTATTGGTTCGGCACCGATGAGTTTGGTCGCGACGTCTTTTCCCGTACCATATACGCCGGAAGACTGTCGCTTCTGGTCGGGGCCGCCGTGGTGGCGCTTTCGGCGCTGATCGGCATCACGCTCGGCCTGCTTGCCGGTTTCTTCCAGAAACTGGATACGCCGATCGCGCGGCTGATCGATGCGATGATGGCGTTTCCTGATATTCTGCTGGCGATTGCGCTGGTGGCGGCTCTCGGCCCGTCGCTGACGACTGTCATCATCGCGCTCGCCGTCGTTTATTCGCCGCGCCTTGCCCGCATCGTGCGCGCCTCGACGCTGGTAATTCGTGAGTTGCCCTATGTGGAGGCGGCAAAGGCGCTCGGCATTTCCACTTTCCACATCATGACGCGGCATGTCCTGCGCAATCTGGTCTCGCCGATCCTCGTGCAATGCACCTTTCTTTTTGCCAGCGCCATGCTGGCGGAGGCCGGCCTGTCGTTTCTGGGACTTGGTGTCAGCCCCGAAATTCCAACGTGGGGGACCATGATTTCCGCCGGCCGCCAATATATCGGACAGGCCGACTGGATGACCTATTTTCCCGGCTTTGCCATCATTCTTTCCGTGCTGTCGCTGCAAATGGTTGGCGATGGACTGCGGGACATGCTCGACCCAAGACTGCGAAGGGATTTGTAATATGACATCAGGTGAACAGGCAAAAACGCCTCTTCAAGCTCCCATTCTTCTCACCAATGTCAAACCTGTCGGTTTCGGAAAAGGTGCGTCTGAGGCTTCAACCGATATTCTGATCGGCGGCGACGGCAAGATTGCCGCGGTAGGCTCTGCCCTGCAGGTGCCTGCGGATGCGCAGCGTATCGACGCCAAGGGTGCCTTCATTTCGCCCGGCTGGGTCGATCTGCACGTGCATATCTGGCACGGCGGCACCGACATCTCCATCCGCCCCTCCGAATGCGGGGCCGAGCGCGGCGTAACCACACTGGTGGATGCCGGTTCGGCGGGCGAGGCGAATTTCCACGGTTTCAGGGAATATATCATCGAACCCTCAAGGGAGCGCATCAAGGCCTTCCTCAACCTCGGCTCCATCGGCCTCGTTGCCTGCAACCGGGTGCCTGAACTGCGCGACATCAAGGATATCGATCTCGACCGTATCCTCGAATGTTACGCGGAAAACAGCGAGCATATAGTCGGCCTGAAGGTGCGGGCGAGCCATGTCATCACCGGCTCCTGGGGTGTGACGCCGGTCAAGCTCGGCAAGAAGATCGCCAAGATCCTGAAAGTGCCGATGATGGTGCATGTGGGCGAACCGCCCGCACTTTATGACGAGGTGCTGGAAATTCTTGGCCCCGGCGATGTCGTGACCCATTGCTTCAACGGCAAGTCGGGCTCCAGCATCATGGAAGACGAGGACCTGTTCAACCTTGCCGAACGCTGCGCCGGTGAAGGCATCCGACTGGATATCGGCCATGGCGGCGCATCCTTTTCCTTCAAGGTTGCGGAAGCCGCGATTGAACGCGGGTTGCTTCCGTTCTCCATCTCTACGGATTTGCATGGCCATTCGATGAATTTCCCGGTCTGGGATCTGGCAACCACCATGTCGAAGCTGCTCTCCGTCAACATGCCCTTCGAAAACGTGGTTGAAGCCGTGACCCGTAACCCCGCCTCCATCATCCGCCTCGATATGGAAAACCGTCTCGAGGTCGGTCAGCGCGCAGATTTCACTGTTTTTGATCTTGTCGATGCCGATGTGGAAGCGACCGATTCCAACGGCGACGTGTCGCGCCTGAAGCGCCTGTTCGAGCCGCGTTACGCGGTTATCGGCGCGGAAGCCATCGCGGCCAGCCGTTACATTCCAAGGGCGCGCAAGCTGGTGCGCCACAGCCATGGTTATTCCTGGCGCTGACCCCGACTGATAGGGCGGAGGTCCTTCCTCCGCCGTTCGCAGCCATTACGGGAAACCGCTCCCGGCATTATGAGGAATTCGCGTGAAACAGTCTTCGCTCGACGCAGAAGGGCACGTCTCGCCCTATGACCGGCTCGCCGCGCTCGGCATCTCCCTGCCGCCGCCGCCGCCGCCGATTGCCAATTTCGTCACGCATGTGGTGGAAGGCAACATGCTTTATCTTTCGGGCCAGGGGCCGCGGGAAGAAAATGGCCACCTCTATGCCGGCAAGGTGGGCGCGGAAATCGGGCTGGAAGAGGCCTATAACCATGCGCGTCTCACCGGCATCAACCTGCTTGCCGTCATGCACGAGGCGCTGGGCGACCTGTCGCGGGTGAAGAAGGTGGTGAAGCTGCTCGGCATGGTCAATGCCGTCAGCGATTTCCGCGATCACCCGAGCGTCATCAACGGCTGTTCCGATCTCTTCATCGATGTGTTCGGCGATGCGGGACAACATGCCCGCTCCGCCGTGGGCTTCGGCTCACTGCCGGGCAATATAACCGTCGAAATCGAAGCCATCGTCGCGCTCAAGGGGTGAGGCCGTTCAATGGTTGCGCCAGCCCATCAGCTTTTCGATCCGTTCCGCCGAGACCCTGACCTGCTCGGTGTAGTGGTTCTCGTCCGCCAGCACCTTCTGCTCGGGCAGCACGATGGAAATCGTCGCAACGCATTCGCCCCTGTTGTCGCAAATCGGCGAAGCGATGCATGCCACGGCGTAATCGGACTCGGCGACCTGGATAGACAGCCTGTCACGGAACGCCGCCGCCGCAGACTGGGACAGCGTTTCCGGGTTGATTTCGGCGCGTCCGGTCGGCGAGGAACGGGCGCAGCGACGGAAAAGTTCGAGACGTTCGGCTTCCGGCAGATGCCCGACGAGCAGACGTCCGGACGCCGTCCAGTTCAAGGGAACGCGGGTGCCGACACGGGACGCGACCTGAAAATGGCTCGGTCCGTCCGCCATGGCCAATACCAACATATGGTCGCCATCGCGGCCGCAAAGCTGCACCGTCTCGCCCGCATGGCGGCAGAGATCGTGCATTTCGTGGGTGGCGACACCCATGAAATCGAGCGAGCGGGCATAGGCAAGACCGTAGTGGTAAAGCCGCGCGCCGAGCCAGATGTTGCCGTCGGCATTGCGCGCCAGCATGTTCTTTTCGATGAGATCGTCGATGATCACATAGACGGTGGACAGCGGGGCCTTGATCGCCTTGGCAATGGCGTAAGCGCCGGCGGGGGATCCGGTTTCGTAGAGGTAATCAATAACCTGAAGGGCGCGGTCGATGCCGCTGACGCGAGAGCGCTTGGCCGCCTTCGCGTCCGGGTTTTCCGCCGTATCGGGAAGGGCGGATAAAGGCGTTTCGTCCAGCTTATGGGCGTCCAATTTTGGCTCCTCATCGATTTTGAGAAGCTATTACATTATTATGGCATATATGTCGATGCCCATCGCATCGCAAAGACAGGAGAAAGACATGACCGAGGATATTAGAAGCAGGATCGGCCTTCGCCCGGTCATCAACGTCTCGGGCACCATGACCTCGCTTGGCGCTTCCATCGTCGTTCCGGAAGCGGTTGAAGCTATGGCGGCCATCCTGCCGCAATTTGTCGAGATCAACGATCTGCAGCGCAAGGCAAGCGCGATCATTGCAAGGCTGACGGGCGGCGAGGCCGGTTTCGTGACGGCGTCCTGCTCCTCCGGCATCAGCCTTGCGGTGGCGGGCGCCATTACCGGCAATAATCTGCTGGCCATCGAAAAGCTGCCCGATGTTGCGCCTCAGAAGAACGAAGTGCTGGTGCAGATGGGGCATGTGGTGAGTTATGGCGCGCCGGTGGATCAGGCCATCCGGCTCGGCGGCGGCAAGGTGGTGCTGATCGGGCAGGCAACATCGACCCACCGTTTCCATATGGAAAACGCCATCACCGAAAAGACGGCTGCCGCTGTCTATGTCGTCTCGCATCATGTGGTGGATTACGGTCTGCTGCGTCTTTCCGAATTCGTCGAGATCGCCCACGCCAAGGGTGTCCCTGTCATTGTCGATGCCGCTTCCGAATACGACCTGAAGCTGTTTTTGGCCACGGGTGCGGATGTCGTGCTCTATTCCGGCCACAAGTTCCTCGGCGGACCCACCTCGGGCATCGTCGCGGGTAAGAAGGAACTGGTGCGTCATGCTTTCCTTCAGAATATGGGCATCGGCCGCGGCATGAAAGTCGGCAAGGAAAGTATCTATGGTGTCATGGCGGCGCTTGAGGCCTGGGAAAAGCGCGACCATGCCGGCATCCGCGAACGGGAAACCGGTTATCTCAACCTGTGGAAAAGGACGCTGGATGGACGGCCGGGCGTGACGGCGTTGATCGAGCCCGACCCGACCAACAACCCGCTCGACCGGCTGCGCGTTATCATCAATGCCGAAGATGCGCATATCACGGCATGGGACCTGACGACGGCGCTGGCCAAGGGTAACCCGCCGATCATCACCCGCGATCACGAGGTGGAACATCGCTATTTCTATCTCGACCCTTGCAATCTGCATCCCGGCCAGGAGACTATCGTTGCGTCCCGTCTGGCGGAGGAACTGGACAAGGCACGCGCCTCCAACGAGGTAATTGCGACACCGTTCGAAGACCGCAGCCGCCACCGTTTCGACGGCATGCTGCACTGGCCGGACTAATAACGACTGCATATCGAACGAGCGGGTGCCGCGAGTTTCTTCTCCCCGCCGGGGAGAAGGTCGCGGCAGCGGGATGAGGGGCAGGGGTGCGATCTATCGTGAACGTCGCCCCCTCATCCGACCCTTCGGGCCACCTTCTCTCCGACGGGGAGAAGAAACAGGCCGTGACGCCGTGCCTGAATTCAAACGAGAAGAAAAGAAGGGAACGATCATGACCATGCCGCAGGCAGTACCGCTTGGTGCAAAAGATGCCGTGCTTTCCGTCCGCAACCTCACCACGTCCTTTCACGTGGATGGCGGTTGGAAACCGGTGGTGCGTGATATTTCCTTTGATGTCGGGCCAGGCGAGACGGTGGCGATCGTCGGTGAAAGCGGTTCGGGCAAAAGCGTGACATCGCTCTCCATCATGCGGCTCCTGGATCGGGAAAGCAGCAGGGTCGAGGGCAAAATTCTGCTCGGCGGTCGCAACCTACTGTCACTTTCCGAAGACGCCATGCGGCAGGTCCGGGGCAATGAAGTCGCCATGATATTTCAGGAGCCGATGACCAGTCTCAATCCGCTCTTCACCATCGGCGACCAGATTTCCGAGGCTCTTCTGTGCCACCAGCCCATGTCGAAAGCGGAAGCGCGAGCGGAGACGATCCGCCTGCTCGAAAAAGTCCGCATACCCTCCGCCGCCTCGCGTTTCGATGAATATCCACATCGGTTTTCCGGCGGCATGCGCCAGCGCGTGATGATCGCGATGGCGCTTGCCTCCAAACCGAAGCTGCTGATCGCGGATGAGCCGACGACGGCGCTTGACGTCACCATTCAGGGCCAGATTCTCGATCTCATCAAGACACTTCAGGAAGAGGAAGGTACCTCCGTCCTGTTCATCACCCATGACATGGGCGTGGTGGCTGAGATCGCCGATCGCACGGTCGTCATGTATCGTGGCGAGCAGGTGGAAGTCGGCGCGACCGCGGATATTTTCCATCGCGGTAAACATCCCTACACGCGTGCACTGTTGTCCGCGGTTCCGGTTCTGGGTTCCATGACGGGTGAGGAAAGACCGCTGCGCTTTCCCATCGTCAACACCACCACGGGGGAAACGCAGGAACCGGCGCGCCCGGCCGATACCGTTGACGCCAGCGCTCAGCCGGTGCTGAAGGTGGAAGGGCTGACCAAGCGTTTCGACATTCACTCCGGCCTGCTGGGGCGGCTCAGCGGTCGCGTTCACGCTGTGGAGAATGTGTCCTTTGATCTGAGAGCTGGGGAAACATTGTCGCTGGTTGGCGAAAGCGGTTGCGGCAAGTCTACGACTGGTCGCGCCATCATGCGGCTGATCGAGCCGGATGCCGGCTCGGTGATGGTCAATGGCCAGAATATTCTCGCCCTCGACAAGTCCGGCATGCGCGAGATGCGCAAGACGGTGCAGATGATCTTTCAGGACCCCTTCGCCTCGCTCAATCCGCGCATGACGGTGGGTGCGGCGATTGCCGAACCGTTTCTGGAACACCGTATGGGCAGCGCCCGCGAAGCGAAGGATGTGGTGGCCGACATGCTGGAAAAGGTCGGCCTCTCGCCCGATATGGCGGCGCGTTACCCGCACGAATTTTCCGGCGGCCAGCGGCAGCGAATCTGCATTGCCCGCGCGCTGGCGCTGCAGCCGAAGGTCATCGTCGCTGATGAAAGCGTTTCGGCGCTGGATGTCTCCATCAAGGCGCAGGTCATCAACCTGATGCTGGACTTGCAGCAGAGCCTCGATCTCGCCTTTCTCTTCATCAGCCATGACATGGCGGTGGTGGAGCGCGTCAGCCACCGGGTGGCGGTGATGTATCTCGGCGAGATCGTCGAAATCGGCCCGCGTGCGGCTGTCTTCGACAACCCGCAGCATGACTATACCCGCAAGCTGATGGCGGCGGTGCCGGTGCCGGACCCGGACCGCAGAAACACGCGTCGCGGTGCCGCCAATGACGAGTTGAAAAGTCCTATCCGCTCAGTCGATTATTCCGTGAAGCCGCGGGAATATCGCGAAGTCTCACCCGGCCATCTTGTCGCCAGCTGAGCGGTCAAAGCCCCGGAACGTCAGATGTCACAAATGGTACGCGATAACCGCGCTGGAAGGTTTCGTGCTGTCCAAGCTGGCGATACCAGCGGTTTATTGCGGGAAAATCAGCGAGATCGATTTTATGACGGGCGAAACGCGAAACCCATGGCCAGATGGCAATATCGGCTATTGAAAAATCGCCGGCGACGAACCCGCGCTTTGCCAAGCGGTCGTTCAGCGTCCGATAGAGGCGTTCGGTATCCGAGGCGAAACGGGTTTCGGCAAAGGGTGCCTTTCCTGTATTGTACGTCAGGAAATAATGGGCGTAACCGAGTGTCGGGCCGAAGTTGGCGGCCTGCCACATCAGCCACTCGGTGACTGTCAGCCGTGCCGCGGCAGAGACAGGCATGAGCCGTCCGGCTTTTTCCGCGAGATAGATCAGGATTGCGTTGGACTCTGTTAAAACGGTGCCATTGTCTTGATCGACGATTGCAGGGATTTTGGAGCCAGGGTTGATGCGACTGTACTCGGCCGAGAACTGTTCGCCCTTTTCGATATCTATGGCATGGCTGACATAGGGCAGGCCAAGTTCTTCCAGCGCAATCGAGATTTTGAGGCCGTTCGGCGTGATCCAGGTGTAAAGGTCGATCATGTTAGTCGAACATTGCCTCATCCAGCGGTAAAGCGCGCCTGCCTTTCTTGCCGGTCACATCGGAAAGATCAGCATAGAGGCCGCGTAATGTCAGAACCAACTGGACAATACGCGGATCGGTAACACGATAGATCACCGCCTTGCCCTCCCGCGTGCCTTCGATGACCCCCGCATCGCGCAGTTCGGCCAGCTGCTGTGAAAGCGTCGGCTGCTGGATGCCGAGTTCATATTCAAGCGCGGAAACGGAGGCTTCCGTTTCCATGAGGTAACAGACGATGGCCAGACGGTTGGCATTGGCCACAAGCTTCAGGAGCTCGCTTGCTTCAACCACGCTGCGGCAGATGAGATTGGAAACCGGTTTGGTCACGACTGAAGAGGCCCACTTTTCAAACTATAAAAAAGTAAATTGTGCGGCGATAAATTTCAATGGTTTGATGAATCTCATCCCAGATCAATCAGGCATTTTTTAAAATCTACAGGATTAGTAGATTTCTCTTTCGCTTTCCGCCCGGGGATCGCCAAAACGTTTCTCGAAAACACTCTATAAAAAAGTAGATTGATCGTGAAATGAGGTGTCGACATGAAAATCGGGGTCCATCCCAACAATCTGCATTTGCGGCTCGCCCGGCTCTGGCCCGGTTCTTTTAAGGCATTCGAGCCTGAATTCGTGCTCTATAGAGACGGGCGCGATACCGCGGCGCTTCTGGAAAAGGGTGAAATACATTTTGGCGGCACCGGGTCGACACCGCCCATAGAGGCGGATGCGCGCGGGCTTTCGGCGGTCTATATTGCCGCCTCCGCACCGCGGCCGGCCAATGGCGCGATCCTCGTGCGGCGCGACAGCCCGATCCGTTCCGCCGCCGATCTCTCGGGAAAACGCATATCCCTGATCGACGGATCGTTTCATACCTATCTTCTGGCGCGCAGCCTGGAAGGAGCGGGGCTTGGCCTCTCGGATGTCAACCGGATAGAAAGCGGTGACAGTGACAGCCTGAGGGACCTCGTGGAAGGTCGCGTCGATGCCTGGGTGACGATGTCGCCGCGGCTGGAAAAGGCTCTGACTCATGAAGAAATCAGTCTTTTGGTTCGCTGCGGCTCCACCATTCCCAACCGTTCGCTGTTCTGGACGCTGGATCGTCACGCTCTTGCGCCTGAAACGAGGCAAGCGATTGCGGCTGAACTGGACCGCGTCGGCCGCGCCGTTATGGCTAATGTAGAGCAGGCGGCTGCGCTGCTCGCCGCCGAACCTGGCAGCGAAGGCGATGCTTCGTCCTGGGCAAGGGTATTGCGCTCTCGCGATCTTTCAGTCGTGCCGGCCACTCAAAATATTCTTGCCGAACAGCAGGAGGAGGCCGATACGCTTTACAGGCACGGCCATTTCTCTTTACCGGTTCAGACCGGGCAAAGCCCGGCCCCGCAATCAGCCAGCGTCGGAGGTGACAGATGAATGTTTTCTGGTACATGTGCGCCCCCGACGGCGCCTATCCCTGGCAGCCGGAAGGGTCCCGCAGGGTCGATCTCGGTTATTACAAGCAACTGGCGCTCGCTTACGACCAGCTCGGTTATACCGGGGCGCTGTTTGCCACCGGCGCGCATGACGTCTGGGTTCTGGCGGGCGCGCTTCTTTCCTATACCGAGCGGCTGAAGCTGCTGGTCGCCATTCATCCGGGCCTGATCGCGCCAACGCTGCTTGGCAAGATGGCGGCGACGCTCCAGGAGTTTTCGCGCGGGCGTCTGCTTATCAATGTCGTCTCGGGCGATGCGAAGATGCTCGGCGCCTACGGCATGACCATGCCGCATGACGAGCGTTACGAGATGGCGGATGAATATCTGCAAATCTGGCACCGGCTTTTCGCCGGCGAAACGGTGGATTTCAACGGGCATTATTTCCAGACGCAGGGCGCAAAGCTCGCTCTGCCGGTGGGGCAGGGCATCGAGCCGCCGCCGCTGTGGTTTGGCGGCTCTTCGGACAAGGCCATCGACGTTGCGGCCAAACATGTCGAGACCTATCTCTCGTGGGGCGAAACGCCTGATCAGATTGGCGCGAAGGTCGATCTCGTCAAGGCGCGGGCGGAAAAGCTCGGTCGAGAACTGGAATACGGTATTCGCCTTTATGTTATCGTGCGCGATACGGATGAAGAGGCCTGGGCTGCCGCCGCCGATCTCTACCGGCGCATGGATGAGGCAGCGATTGCCGCCAACCAGCGTTTCGTCGGCAAGACCGATTCCGTCGGCCAGCAGCGCATGACGGCGATGCATGGCGGCCAGAAGCCGGAGAACCTGCGCGATCTTGAAATAGCGCCAAATCTCTGGGCCGGCATCGGTCTCGTTCGTCCAGGTCCGGGAACAGCTATCGTCGGCTCGCCCGATACTGTCATCCGCACGCTGGAGGCCTATAAGAAGGCGGGCGTAAACACCTTTATCCTTTCCGGCATGCCATTGCTGGAAGAAGCCTTCCGTTTCGGGGAAAAGGTGCTTCCGCGTCTTGACGTATCGCGTGAGGTTTCGGCGGCAAAACAATTCACGTGGTCGACATTGTTCGACCGTGACCTCTCGGCCAAGGCCTCATGAGCATGGCTTCGGGAGTGGAGAAGAAAGACATGATGGCGAGTCCCGTAACGACATCGGCACGAGGGCGCATCGGCCCGCAGCGTGTGGCAGAGCGGCTGCTGGCCATTCTGGACAAGGTACTCGGTGCGGTCGCGGCAGCAATCCTTGCTACGCTGCTCGTGGTGGTTCTGGTCAATGTGACCCTGCGTTATCTGTTTCACACCGGCTTCATCGGCGCGGAAGATCTGGGCATCTGGCTTAATGTCGCGATGATCGCTGTCGGCGCGCCTCTCAGTCTCAAAAGCGCGCTTGCGATGCGGCTCGATGTTTTTGTGCGCTTCCTGCCGGAACGTTTCCATGCTGCCACGGAGGTCCTGGCCGATGCTTTCTCGTTCGTTGCCGCGCTCATACTCGCCTTCGGCGGGGTAGAAATTGCGGCAATGCTGGGCGGGACGTCCCCGACGCTTGGTCTGCCGGAATGGGTGCGTTTCGGTTTTCTCGGTGCGGGTGGTGCACTGATTTTTGTTTATCTCGCGCTTCAGCGCGTCAGTGAAGGCAAGGCGTTTGCTGTTCTGCTCTCCGTGGTCATTGCTGTTGTTTCCTATGTGGGCCTGCCGGAAATTTTCGTCGATACGACCCTGCCGCCGAGCCTGTTTCTGGCGCTGACGGCAGCCGTGGGGCTGGTTCTGGCCGCGCCGCTTGCCCATGCCTTCCTCGCCGCCGCCTATGTGGCGATTGCCTTCGGCAGTACTTTGCCGGAGCCGGCCATCGTTTCCTCGACGGTCACAGGCATGTCGAAATTCCTGCTGCTCGCCATCCCCTTCTTCCTGCTGGCGGGAAGTCTGCTGACGGAATCGGGCGTCGCAAACCAGCTCGTCCGTTTTGCCGCCTCCATGGTCGGCCACCGACGGGCGGGGCTGGCCCAGACGACGCTTCTGACCAGCGTGCTGTTTTCGGGCGCCTCCGGTTCTTCAGTCGCCAATGCTGCCTTCGGCGCCTCCACCTTCCAGCCGGAACTCGTCAAGCATGGTTATCCACCCGCGCAGGCGGGTGCGATCATCGCTGCCACTTCCGTGCTGGACAACGTCATCCCGCCCTCCATCGCATTTCTCATCCTCGCAACGGCCACCAACCTGTCGGTCGGGTCGCTGCTGGTCGGCGGATTCTTTGCGGGCGGGTTGATGGCGGTCTGCCTGGCGGTGGCGATCCATTTCAGCGTGCGCAGCGTTGATACCCTGCCTCGCGCTACTGGCTCTGAGCGGTGGCGCTCGGCCGTGGCTGCGATACCTGCCTTCGGTCTTGGCGTCATCGTGGTGGTCGGCATCCGCATTGGCGTCGTCACGACCACGGAAGCCGCAGCGCTTGCAGCGCTTTACACGCTGTTTCTCGGCTTCGGATACCGGCTGGGCGCGCGCCGCATTTTTACAACCTTCCGCCAATCGGCGGGTGAAGCAGCTGCGATCGGCCTTCTGATCGGCACGGCTGGCCCCTTCGCCTTTCTCCTGGCGGTCGATAATGTCTCCGGTCTTGTCACCGACTTCGTGACATTGCTCGGTGGCAGCAAGATCGCGGTGCTTCTGCTGTCCAACCTCATTCTGCTCGTGGTCGGTCTTGTGCTTGATATCGGTGCTGCCATCCTGCTGTTCGGGCCGATCCTTCTGCCCGCTGCCGTGGCAGCCGGTATCGATCCTATCCATTTCGGTGTCATTCTCGTGGTCAATCTCATGATCCACGGCCTGACACCGCCGCTCGGCATGCTGATCTTTGTGGTGAGCGGCGTCACCCGCATTCCGGCGACAGCCCTTTTCCGGGCCGTCGTTCCCTATCTCCTCTCCCTTCTCGTTTCCCTCGCCATTCTGTGCGTCTGGGCCATTTTCTTCTAATCCGGGGCTTTATTCATGACTATTATCGACCGTCGTCATCTCCTCAAACTCTCCGCTCTCGGCGCGGCAACGCTCGCCGCACCGGCCTTCGTGCGCACGGCTAGTGCCAGAACCCGCAGCCTCACCGTTGCGTCGCTTTTCGCTGACGACAAGCCGGAGACGAAAATCTGGGTGAAGATCAGTGAACTGATGGAAGCGAAGCTGCCCGGTCGCTTCCGGTTCAATATCGTAAAGAGCGGTGCGCTGGGCGGCGAAAAGGAAGTGGCGGAGAATATTCGGCTGGGATCGGTTCAGGCCAGTCTTTCAACCGTTTCCTCGCTTTCAGGCTGGGTGCCGGTATTGCAGATCCTCGATCTGCCCTTCCTGTTCCGTGATGGGGAGCACGTGCGCAAGGTGGTAACCGGCGAGACTGGCAACGAGTTGAAGACGAAGCTTGCCGCCCAGCAATTCATCGCTGCCGATTTCATCAATTACGGCGCGCGCCATCTGCTGACTAAGGAACCGGTAACACGCCCCGAGCAGCTGGAAGGCAAGAAGATCCGCGTCATCCAGAGCCCGCTGCACACCAAGCTGTGGAGCGCCTTTGGCACCACGCCGGTCGGTATCCCGATCACAGAGACCTATAATGCGCTGGCGACAGGCGTGGCCGACGCCATGGACCTCACCAAATCCGCCTATGCCGGCTTCAAGCTTTACGAGGTCGTGCCCTATCTGACCGAAACCGGTCACATCTGGGCCTCAGGCGTCGTTTATTACGGTGCGACTTTCTGGAACCAGCTGGACGACGAAGAAAAGAAGGTGCTGTCGGAGGCTTCCAGCGAAGGCGCGAAGTACTTCAACCAGCTGATCGTTGAAGATGAAACGAAGTCCATTGAGCTTGCGCTGTCCAAGGGTGGCAAGGTGCTGCAGCCGGAAGCGCTGGATGAATGGCGCAAGGGCGCTCAGGGCGTCTGGCAGGATTTCGCCGGCATCGTCGGGGGTATCGAGAAGATCGAGGCGATCCAGTCGGCCTGAGCTTGTCGGGCCGAACGATGATAGGGGGAGGCGCTTGAGCGTCTCCCCCTTTTTGATTAGCGAATGTCTTCCGGCAGAACGTCCGAGGGAATATTCTGATAGGAAACCGGGCGCATGAAGCGGCGGATCGACATGGTGCCGACAGAGGTTGCGCCGAAGTTCGTGGAGGCCGGGTAGGGGCCACCGTGAACCATGGCTTCGGAAACTTCCACGCCGGTCGGGAAACCGTTGGCGAGCACGCGGCCCGCCTTGCGTTCCAGGATCGGCAGCAGCTTGCGGGCGAGTTCGGCGTCGCCTGCATCGAGATGCATGGTTGCCGTCAGCTGGCCTTCGAAGCTCTTGGCAACCTCAAGCATTTCTTCGGTGCTATCAACAGTCACGATCAGGCCAAGGGGTCCGAAGACTTCTTCAGCAAGCGCATGGTTGGCAACCCAGTCCTTGCCTGCGACCCGATAGAGATACGGCGTTGCATTGCGCAGGTTGCAGGTGGTGGTCAGCACGTCGCGCACGCCGTTGCCGGCAGCGATACGATCACGGCCATCACGATAGGCAGCGGCGATGCCGTCGGTCAGCATGACCTGAGGACCGACTTCCGACAGGGCCGCACGTGCGGTTTCAGCAACCGCATCCGCCTGCTCGGAGAGGATGACGGCGATGCCGGGGTTGGTGCAGAACTGGCCCGCACCCATGGTGAGCGAACCGGCCCAGCCCTTGGCGATGGCTTCACCACGGGCGGCAACGGCTTCCGGCAGCAGGAACATCGGGTTGACCGAACCCAGTTCGCCGAAGAAGGGGATCGGCTCGGGGCGCTGAGCGCAGAGATCGAACAGCGCACGACCGCCAGCGAGCGAACCGGTGAAGCCGACCGCCTTGATGCGCGGATGCTGCACGAGCGCGGAACCGACATCGCGGCGGCCGCCCTGGATCAGCGAGAAGACGCCGGGATGCAGATTGTGCTTCTTGACGGCGGCAAGAACCGCTTCGGCAACGATTTCACCGGTGCCGGGATGGGCGGAGTGACCCTTGACGACAACAGGGCAACCGGCAGCCAGAGCCGCAGCGGTGTCACCACCGGCCGTGGAGAAGGCGAGCGGGAAGTTCGACGCGCCGAAAACGGCGACAGGGCCGATCGGACGCTGCATCAGGCGGATATCCGGGCGCGGCAGCGGCTGGCGATCCGGCAGTGCTTCGTCGTGGCGACGATCGAGATAGTCGCCCTTGCGGATATGCGAGGCAAACAGGCGGAGCTGACCGACGGTGCGGCCGCGTTCGCCCTGCAAACGGGCAGCGGGCAGGCCGGTTTCGGAGGAACCGATTTCGGTGATGGCGTCGGCGCGGGCTTCGATCTCATCGGCGATGGTGTCGAGGAATGCGGCGCGCTCTTCGCGGGTGGTGTAACCGTAGCTCCAGAAGGCTTCTTCAGCTGCCTCACAGGCGGCATTCACCAGATCGACGGTGCCGACCGAAAAATCGAAAGCTTCGCCATGTGCAGGCTCGCTGCGGAATTTTGCTTCCGTTGCGACCCATTCTCCTGCAACCAGATGTTTGCCGTGCGGCTTGAAACTCATTGTGCTCTTCCCTGAAAACTGATCCTGTGTGGAAAACCCACCCGACACCGTGACGTTGCACCGAAAGGCGACAGCGCAAGCGCCATCAGCCGCGATCCTCGCCCGGTTGCCTTCTGCCTTAGCCCTTGTAGGGCCTGAGCGAAAGCCGGTTTTTCAACTATCTGACCAAAAAGTGTGATTAATTGGGCGAAGCGTGAAAAAGACCTGCTTCCGTTTACGCACACGACGCTCTAATGTGACGCCATGATGACAAACAGATTTCCGAAATATGTTGCCTGGTCGCTTCTTCTGCTGATTGTAATCGTGACTGTCAGCCCCATTGGGCTGAGGCCCCACACATTGACGACGGTCGGCATCGACCGCGCAGGTGCCTTCGCCCTCTGTTCGACCGCCTTCGTGCTCGCCTATCCGCGTTACTGGCTTGCCATCATCGTCGCGGGCATTGTTGCGGCTTTTGGCATCGAGGCGCTGCAATTCCTGTCGCCGACACGCCATCCGCATCTGACCGACGCAGCCGTGAAGGCCGTTGGGGCTGTTGCCGGCGGATTGGCCGCCTATTCCTACCTCATGTTTCGGGCGAAGATGGCCGCAGGCTGACACATCCCCTGCGGTCAGATTTCCGATTAGCCATTCCCATTCGCGAGACCGAAGTGGCTGTGTGACAGCGTACGCTCGATGCCGCGCAGCTCAGCCAATCCCTTCAATCGCCCGATGGCGGGGTAACCGGGCTGGGCGCCGCGCGTGACGTCGTCGAGAATTTCCTGCCCGTGATCCGGCCGCATCGGAATGGTGTGGTCTTCACGGCCCTCCGCTCGCCGGCGGGCTTCTTCGGTGATGAGGGCGGCAATGACGGCGACCATGTCGGTTCCGCCTTCCAGATGTTCGTCCTCGAAGAAGGAGCAGGGCACGGTGTCCGTGTCGCGCGTCACGTTGCGCAGATGCACGAAATGGATTCGATCGGCAAAACGGCTGGCAATGAAGGGCAGGTCGTTATCCGCGCGCGCACCGAGAGAGCCGGTGCAGAGCGTGACGCCGTTGGCGCGGCTGTCGACCTGCGAGAGCATATGGGCGTAGTCCGCCTCCGTTGAGAGAATACGCGGCAGGCCGAGAAGCGGCCAGGGCGGATCATCGCCATGGGCGCAGATGTTGATGCCGACGTCTTCGGCAACCGGCGTCACCTCGGAGAGAAAGTCGATCAGGTTCCGCTGCAGCCTTTCGCGATTAACGCCATGGTAGGAACGCAGCTTTTCGATGAGTTCCGGCAGGGTATAGCCATCTGCCGAGCCGGGCAGGCCAGCGCCGATATTGCGCGATAGCGCGATGATTTTTGTGTCGGGCATCCCGGTGAACCGCTTTGCCGCATCCTCCAGCAACCAGTCAGGATAATCCCGCGTCGCGGCCGGGCGCTTGAGAATGTGAATATCAAAGGCAGCGAAATCGGTAAGGTCGAAGCGCATCGCTTTCGCGCCGTGTTTCGTTTCCCAGCGCAGGTCGGTGCGGGTCCAGTCCAGCACGGGCATGAAGTTGTAACAGACGGTGCGGATGCCTGACGCCGAGAGGCGGCGCAGCGTTTCCTGCCAGTTGGCGATATGGGTTTTCCAGTCGCCCGTCTGGGTCTTGATGTCCTCGGAGACGGGCACGCTTTCCACCACGTCCCAATAAAGCCCGCCGGCCTTGATGGCCTCATGCCGCCTGGTTATTTCGTCCACCGGCCAGACATCGCCGGTGGCGATGTGGTGCAACGCGCTGACAATGCCTTCTGCGCCTGCCTGAGCCGCATCCTGAACCGTGACCTTGTCGACCGGGCCGAACCAGCGCCATGTATGTCTCATCTTTCGTCCTCAAAAATTCCGTCTGCGGAAAAAGTCAGTTGCACCTTGCAGGCGGTGGAGCGGTCTCCGGCCTGCTCGAATGCGGCCTTCGCCTCATCAAGCGGGAAGCTGTGGGAAATGATCGGCCGCACATCGATCTTGCGCGTTGAGATCAGCCCGGCGGCGATGGCGAATTCATCATGAAAGCGCTGCGAACCGCGCCAGAGGATTTCTTTGCCAACCAGCGCATTGAGCGGAATGGTAATGTCACCGGTTACGCCCACCTGTACGATGGTGCCGCGCGGGCGCACGCAGGCAAAGGCGGTGCGGAGCGCGGGGCCTGCCGCGGAGCAATCGAAAATGACGTCGAAATATCCCTTGTCATCCTGGTAGGGCAAAAGCGCCTCGGCGTCCTTTGCGACATTGATCGTGCGGTCCGCACCCATGGCTGGTGCGCGTTCCAGCGCCGCATCGGTCAGATCGGTTGCGACGATGATACCTGCGCCCGCATGGCGGGCGGCGGCGATGGTCAAGAGGCCGATTGGGCCGGCTCCCGTCACCAGCACCTTAGCGCCGGTGAGATCGCCAGCCTGGGCGACGGCATGCAGACAGACTGCAAGCGGCTCGGTGCAGGCCGCTTCAGCAGCTGAGGTATCGGCGGGAAATGGCGCACATTGTTTGGCCGGAACCACCAGCCGGTCGCGGAACATGCCCTGTTCGTGCGGCAGGCGCATGGCGCTGCCCATGAAGCGCATGTCGAGGCAATGGATCGGCTGGCCATTCAGGCAGAACTGGCAATGGCCGCAGGGTTGCGAGGGATTGACGGCGACGAGCTGGCCGATGGCGAGCCCGCTGACGTCTTCCCCCAGCGCCCGCACATGGCCGGATGCCTCATGCCCGGAGATGATCGGTTCGCGCACCCTGACCGGGCCAAAACCGCCATCCTGATAATAATGAAGATCGGAGCCGCAGATGCCGCCCGCTGCCATTGCGAGCAGCACCTCGCCGGGTCCCGGCTCAGCGAGATCCTCTGTTTCGACGCGAATGTCCTTTTCGCCGTATAGACGTGCCACGCGTGTCTGCATGACCATGCCCTCATGTCTTGATATGGAATGATGACCCCGCGCGGCGAACCGCGCGGGCAGGGTGCCTCGTCAGCGGATCAGGCCCATCTCGGTCGGCAGCCACAGGGTGATTGCCGGAATGAAGGTGATCAGCAGCAGCGCCACGAATAGCGGCACCAGCCAGGGCAGGATGGCCATGGTCGTGCGTTCGACGGAGAGTTTCGCCACGCGCGAGAGCACGAACAGCACCATGCCGAGCGGCGGATGCAGCAGACCGATCATCAGGTTGAGCGTGATGATGAGGCCGAAATGCACCGGATCGATATGAAACTGCAGCACGAGCGGCAGAAGGATCGGCACGAGGATGGTGATGGCCGCAATCGTATCGAGGAAGCAGCCCACGAACAGCATCAGGAGATTGACCAGCACAAGGAAAATCCACTTGCTGTCCGTGATCGTCAGGATCGCCGCCGACAGAAGCTGCGCTGCCTGGCTGACGGTCAGAAGCCATGCGAAGACCGAGGCCGCCGCGACGATGAAGAGCACCGATGCGGTGGTTTCGATCGTGTCGAAGGTCGATTTCGCCAGCGTCTTGAAGGTCATCGTGCGATAGCGGACGAGGCCGAGGAACAGTGACCACAGAACGGCCGCGACGGCTGCTTCCGTCGGTGTGAACCAGCCCATGGTCATGCCGCCGATCAGGATCACGGGCGTCATCAGCGCCATCACGGCGGAGAAGTCGAAATACCAGTCGCAGGCGAGCAGGATGACCAGCACGATCAGGATCGACAGGTTGAGGGAAAGACCGAGCGCCGTGAGGATATAGATGCCGAGCGGCACCATCATCACCACGAAGACTTCAATCGATGCGCCGAAGATCGTTCTGAGGCTGAACGGTGTATCGGAGCCCCAGCCCTTGATATAGGCGAAGACCGCGACCGTGATCATCATCAAAAGCGTCATGACGACGCCGGGAATGATGCCGGCCATGAACAATGCGCCGATCGAGACATTGGCCATCATGCCGTAGATGACGAAGGGCAGCGATGGCGGGAAGATCGGCCCGAGCGTTGCGGAGGCGGCGGTGACGCCGACGGCCGCTTCGACCGGATAACCGTGGTCCTTCATGGCCTTGATCTCGATGGTGCCGATACCGGCCGCATCGGCAAGCGCGGTCCCCGACATGCCGGAAAAGATCACCGAACCGATGATGTTGACCTGTGCGAGACCACCCTTCATCCAGCCGACGAGCGCGACGGCGAAGGAATAGATACGCCCGGTTACACCTGCCGTATTCATCAGGTTGCCGGCAAGGATGAAGAAGGGGACGGCGAGAAGCGGAAAGCTTTCCACACCTGCGATAAGGCGCTGCGCCGCGATGATATCGGGCGCGACATTGTAAAACACGATGTACAGCAGAGAAGCCGAGGCCATGGAAATGGCGACAGGTAGGCCGATCAGCATCAACAGAAGAAATGAGCCGATAAGAAGAAGCATCTGATCAATCCTCCGCGCTCTGGAATTCTTCGGGCCGCTCCAGAACGGAATAACCGCGCTGCATATTGGCGATGAACACCTGCACCGACCGGAAGAACATCAAGACAAATGCCGCCAGAACCGTGTAGAAAACGATGTTGCGCGGCAGGGCGACGGTGACCATCTCCTCATCCGCGACGATTTCCATGTAGCGCCACATCAGCCAAGAGGTGTAGGCGAAGAACAGGATCCGCAGCACATCGACGAGGATCGACATGGCGCGGGCCACCTGCGGCGGCACGTAGTGATAAAGCACATCCACCTGGATGTGGCGCGACATGCGCACGCACATGACCGAACCTAAAAAGACGACGCCGATCAGGCAGTTGACGGCGATTTCTTCCGTCCAGGCGTAGCTGTCATTGAGCACGTAGCGGGTGAAGAACTGGAGGAACACGCAACCTGTCATCAGCCAGAAGAGGCCAAGCGTGACCCAGTCTTCGAATGAATAAACCTTGAGATCGACCTCCGGCGGCGCCTCGTCGAACGTATGGGCGAGTTCCTCAGGCGTGACCTGAGTATGAATTTCCTGCGACATTGAGATATCCCGTCTGGAGAGAAAGGGCGGTGCGGCAAGAGGGCCGCACCGGATCTTGCTTCACTTGACGGCGCGAATGGCTTCCCAGTCGGCCTTGTCGTAACCGAAGTCCTCGAACTTCACTTTTTCGAGGACGTTCTTCTCGAAGTCGGCCTTGTCGACTTCGGCGACGGTCAGGCCGCGCTTCTTGAAGTCCTCGACGAGGCTTTTCTCGCGGCCTTCGATGGTCTTGGTGGTGCGCTCGGCAGCCTGCTGCATGACTTCGGTGAAGATTTTTTTGTCTTCATCTGACAGCTCGGACCACAGGTTCTTCGATATCACTGTATTGAGGTGGTCGACGATGTGGCCTGTCAGGACGATGTTCTTCTGCACTTCGAAGAACTTCTTCGCCTCGATGGTGGTGAGCGGGTTTTCCTGCGCATCGACGGTGCCATTCTGGAGCGCCAGATAGACTTCCGCAAATGCAATTGGGGTCGTGTTGGCGCCGCAGGCGCGCGGCATGGCGAGGTAGGCCGGAACATCAGGGACGCGCATTTTCAGCCCGCCCATGTCGGCGCAGGTGGCAATCGGCTTGTTCGATGTTGTGTGGCGTGTGCCGTAATAGCTGACGGCAGCGATATGGTTGCCGGTCTTGTCTTCGTAACCCTTGGCGAGCCGCTTGAAGATATCGCTTTTGGTATAGGCGATCAGATGGCTCGGATCGCGGAAGATGTAAGGGAAATAGGTGACGCCGATCGGCTTGAAGTCACGCGCGGCAAAGCTCGACCCGGAAATGATGATATCAACCGTGCCGATCTTCAGGCCCTGATTGATATCGGCTTCCTTGCCGAGCTGCGAGGCCGGAAAGACATCGATCTTGTAGCGGCCATCGGTGCGCTTGGCGATCTCTTCCGCGGCCCAGACCGAATCCGTATGGAACGGCTCTGAGGTCTCGTAGACATGTGCCCATTTCAGTGCGGTCTGCGCCTGCGCCGCAAGCGCCGAGAGCAGGATGGCCGCTGTTGCGCCCATCAAAGTCGACAATCTGATTTTCATTCTTAACTCCTCCCGAATTAAAGCCAGATTTCCGTTTTTCCCGTCGCCGGTTGCGGCGGCGGTTATTCTTCTCCGAGCGTTTCCTCCCCGAAACTTTCGGAAAATCTCTTCTGCGACAGCGTCAGATGCTGCCGCATCGCCTCCCGGGCACCTTCCGGATCGTTGGCGGCAATGGCGTCGCGGATAACCCGGTGTTCCTGCACGGCGAGGTTCCAGGTGTGCGGACCTTCGAAATAGCTGGCGAGCTTTTCGAAAAAGGGTGACAGGCTGCGCTCGTCATAGATCAGGCCGGTAAAGCGGTTAAGCGCCGAGTTGCCGATGATGTCGGCGATGGCGGTGTGAAACGCCCGGTCGAGATTGAGCGCCTGCGGTGAATTGTCGAGTGCGCCGGCCATGCGCTCGATGATGTCATCAAGTTTGACGATGCATTCCGGCGTGGCGAGCCGTGCGGCTTCCTCCGCGATAGCGCTTTCGATGATGCAACGCGCCTGCAGGATTTCGAAAGGCCCATGCGCATCCGGCACTGTTGGCTTTTCTTTCCCCTGTTTGCCGGTTGCGTTTACATAGACGCCCGAACCCATGCGAATATGGATATGGCCTTCCACTTCAAGAACGATAAGCGCTTCCCGCACCGTGGGGCGTGATACGCCGAAGCGTTCCGCAAGGTCGCGTTCCGCCGGCAGGCGCTGACCGTCCGTCAGTTCCCCGCTTTCGATGAGCAAGCGAATTTGTTCCGCAACCAGCCGGTAAAGGCGGCGCGGCTCAAGAGCCACAAACATGATGTCCTCCCAGCGCGAAAGTCTCCCCCAATCGCGCAAGCGGTAAGATTGTCTTACCAATTTCATTAGGGCGCATTTGGGCGACGCTGTCAATTAGACGTTAATGAAAAATATACGGAGGTCGTCAGGAGGCTCAGCGGGGCGGTATTGTCACGCTCCCCGGGGCTCTGGCTCCCGGGGGTTCCGCCATTTCCTCATTCTGGCCGCGAGCTGGCCGGGCAGCCGGATTCCCTCGGTGGAGAACGACGGCAAAGTCGCAAACTTTGCCTCTCTCAATGTTTTGGATGATGTCGGGGCGCGATGGCTTGCCAGCAGTTCGCGACATCGGCTGGCAAGCGATCGCTTCTTTCCCTTTGCGGGCAGGCTTTTCAGCCCCTGCCCATCGCCAGCTTCAGGCCGTCTTTGCCGTCGATAATTACATTCACCTCACCATAGCCGCCAATGGAAAGGTGTGGCGTTTCGATAGGATGCGAATGGGTGGCGTTGATGACCACCACTGACGCTCCCATGTTTTCCCCCGCCTGGATGCCGGCGGGGGCGTCCTC
Source organism: Agrobacterium sp. 33MFTa1.1 (assembly GCF_004328495.1). Taxonomy (NCBI): domain Bacteria; kingdom Pseudomonadati; phylum Pseudomonadota; class Alphaproteobacteria; order Hyphomicrobiales; family Rhizobiaceae; genus Agrobacterium; species Agrobacterium sp. 33MFTa1.1. The sequence goes on from NZ_CP036359.1 coordinate 1,695,278, forward strand.
GAAGACGATGCAGTCTTGCGGTGATACGCCGAGCTTTTCGGCCGCTTTTCGATAGCCTTCAGGATCGGGTTTGCCGTTCACCACGTCTTCCGCACAGATCATGACAGGCGGCGGTGCAATGCCCGCCGCAGCGAGCCGGCGTTCAGCCAGTTCGCGTACGGCCGACGTCACGATAGCCCACTTGCCCGCCGGCAGCGACTGCAGGAAAGCGCCGGCGCCCGGTATCTGAACAATGCCATCCACATCATCCATCTCTGCACGAAGGATCATTTCAGCCTGCTCATCCACGTCGAGACCCGGAATGGCCTCACGGCGGATAACTTCCGAGGCTCGCATGCCGTGAATGCGCTGCAGGAAGGCATTCGGCTCGATGCCATTCGCCACTGCCCACTCCCGCCATACGCGCTCGACGACGGCGATCGAATTGACGAGTGTGCCATCCATGTCGAACAGGAAGGCCGCAAACTGTTGCGAAAAAATCTGGTTTTGCGGCGGGACTTTGCTGTGCATCTCATTCTTCCGTTGAACTGTCGGCCTCGCCTGTCTCTACAGTATTGTCAGGCATAACGGAATCGTTTTTCAGCCGCCAAGGGCCGATGGTCATCTGCCGCGGGTGGGAGATGTTGTCCCGGAATCGGACGCGGTCAGACTCACGCGAGTCGAGGTCGTCGGCAGGCAAGGCGGCGGTGAACAGAGCCACACCCGGAGTCAGCCTGCAGCAAGGATGCGCTGTTATCCTTTGTCTTCATATGTCAGGGAATGGCCCAGATTCAAAGGGATAACAGATGTTTTTGAAGGTTCTGCATAAGAGTTTCGAAAGCGGAATTTTCTTAACGATTTCCCTCTCTTGAGGGTGGCGTTAACCATTTGTTAACCATATTCGAGGTACCTAATTGTCAACGATTTGTTTACCAAGATGACCAAAGTGCTAACAGACCAGCGTTCCATCCGCATCAAAGGCCGCTCCTTCCTCGCAGTCGTCCTGTCCCCCGAAGCTCCGGTCGATCAATGGCTGGAAAGGCTCGATGATCTCGCGGCGCGTTCGGCGGGCTTCTTCCTGTCGCGGCCGGTGGTCCTCGATGTTTCGGAACTGTCGCTCGACAAGGCGGGTCTGAAGGAACTGCTGGCGGCGCTCAGGGAGCGCAATGTCGGCATCATGGGCATCGAGGGCGTTCGTCCCTCGATGATCGAGCCGGGCATGCCCCCATCGCTGAAGGGCGGAAAGCCGGCTTCCGATGTCGAGGTCGAGCCGGTCGCCGTGGTTGCCGAATTGCCGGAGGAGAAGCCCCGTACATCGGGTGAAATCCGCGCCGTCGTGCAGTCGCTCGTCATCAACGAGCCCGTGCGCTCCGGCCAGTCGATCATGTTTCCCGAAGGTGACGTGACCGTCATCGGCTCGGTCGCCTCGGGAGCGGAGATCATCGCTGGCGGTTCGATCCATGTTTATGGCGCGCTGCGCGGGCGGGCCATGGCCGGTTCGCTCGGCAATGTCTCTGCGCGCATCTTCTGCCGCAAGCTGGAGGCCGAGCTTCTGGCAATCGACGGCGTCTACAAGGTGGCTGAGGACATTGACGACAAGCTGCGCGGGCAACCCGTTCAGCTCTGGCTGGAAGACGATACGATCAAGGCCGCAAAACTCGGCTGATAACAGATAAACACGCACGAACAGGAGAGAGCCATATGGGGAAGGTAGTCGTTGTAACTTCCGGCAAGGGCGGGGTCGGCAAGACCACCTCGACCGCAGCGCTTGGCGCCGCATTGGCGCAGAATAAAGAGAAGGTCGTAGTCGTCGATTTCGATGTCGGTCTGCGCAACCTCGATCTCGTCATGGGTGCTGAACGCCGCGTGGTCTACGATCTCGTCAACGTTATTCAGGGCGATGCCAAGCTGACGCAGGCCCTGATCCGCGACAAGCGCCTGGAGACGCTGTTCCTGCTGCCCGCCTCGCAGACGCGGGACAAGGACAATCTGACGCCGGAAGGTGTCGAATGGGTTATCAACGAGTTGAAGAAGCACTTCGACTGGGTGATCTGCGACAGCCCCGCCGGCATCGAGCGCGGCGCGACGCTGGCCATGCGCCATGCAGATGTGGCTGTGGTCGTTACCAATCCTGAGGTCTCCTCGGTGCGCGACAGCGACCGCATCATCGGCCTGCTCGATTCAAAGACGCTGAAGGCCGAGCGCGGCGAGCGCATGGAAAAACACCTTCTCATTACCCGCTATGATTCTGCGCGTGCGGAGCGGGGTGATATGCTGAAGGTCGACGACGTTCTCGAAATCCTGTCGATCCCGTTGATTGGCATCATTCCCGAGAGTTCGGATGTGCTGCGCGCCTCCAACGTCGGTGCGCCGGTCACGCTCGCAGATGCCCGTTGCGCGCCGGCCATGGCCTATTTCGACGCTGCCCGCCGCCTATCGGGGGAAGATATTCCGGTGGTTATTCCGGGCGAAAAGCGTGGCATCTTCTCCAAGATCTTCGCAAGGAGGGCTGCATGAGTCTCTTCAATCTTTTTCGCAAACAGAAGTCGGCACCGCTTGCGCGTGAGCGCCTGCAAGTGCTGCTCGCCCATGAGCGGGCCTCATCGGGCTCTGATCTTGTCGCCATCCTGCGGGAAGAAATTCTCGGCGTCATTGCCAAGCATGTACAGATCGACGGCGACCGTGTGCACGTGAAGATGGATCGCGACGAACATTTCTCGATTCTCGAGATCGACGTCGAAATTCCGCTCGGCGCAGATCTCCGCGCCGCGTGACATAGGCATGAAAGACGCCGCCCCAACCGGGGCGGCGTTTTATTGCGCGGTCGTATCCACGGGATTTCGAAACGCGTCAGCGAGATCGTCCGGAAGCGGGCGCTGAAGGTTCATCCCGTTCGGCGGGATCGGAGCGTTGAACCATTTCTCGTAGATTTTCTCGATTTCACCGCTCGCATAGATTTCACCCAGGGCCTCGTTGACGGCATCTCTGAAACCGGTATCGCCGTGGCGAAGCATCAGGCCGTAGGGTTGAGGTGGCGCAAGATATTCATTTGAAATTGCGTAATCCTCAGGCCTGCCTGTTTCGGCGACGAAGGATCGCAGAAGAATATCGTCCATGACGAAAGCCGAAGCACGGTTTTCCGTCACCATCTCGAAACCGCCTTCGGTGCTGTCATTTTGCAGCACGGCGATGTTCAGCCCCAGTTTGCGATTGAGCACGTTCAACTGGCTGATATTAATGGTTCCCGTCGTTACCACCACGGTACGCCCGGCAAGATCCGCGACGGTATTCAGGCCGCTCGATTTCAGCGCCACGTATCGCGTACCGGTGATGAAGTGGCTGTAGGAGAACCATACGGCCTTGCGCCGTTCTTCCGTGTTCGTGCTCGCCACACATTCCATGTCGATCGTGCCGTCATTGAGAAGCGTGATCCGATTGCTGGGCGTGCGTTTGACGAAGTCGACCTTCAGTCCCGGCAAATCCAGTTTTTCCCTGATGGAATCCACCACCTTGAGGCAAAGCTCGATGCTGTAGCCGATCGGCTCCGGGCCGGTGCCGAGATACGAAAAGGGGATATTGCGATCGGCATAACCCAGCCGGATGATACCGGTTCTAGCAATGGTCTCGAGTGTCGGCGGCTGCACTTCCTGCCCGGCCGCATAAGTGGATAAAAGGCTAAAAATTCCTAATGCAAGCCATAATGTCGATCTCTGCATCGCGCATCTCCAGCTAAAGTATCTGTCGAAACGTGTTTTCATGAAAATGGAGGCGGGGGTGCGAGCACCTTAATCCCGATATTCTTTCGGTTGTTCGTAGGCCTGTCTCAGAGCTGCTGCCATCGGCAGGTTCAGATTCATGCCGTTTGGCGGAATGGGTCTGGTGAACCATTTTTCATAGAGATCATGAATGGCGGGGCCAGTGAAAATCCGTTTCAGACTGTCGTTGACGACCGCCTTGAAGGCCGGGTCGTCGCGACGGAAGACCAGCCCATAGGGTTCGGGTGCGCTCAGCGTCTCCTCGGAAAGCGCATAAAGATCCGGATTTTCAGATGTCGCCGCCAGCGCCGCCAGCAGGATACCATCCATCACGAAAGCCGAAGCCTTGCCGGAAACGACGAGGGCGAAGGCTTCCTCATTGGTTTTCGTCGGCATGACGGAGATATTGAGGTTCTTCTCACGGTTCACGGCATTGAGCTGCTCAATATTGACGGTTCCGGAGGCGGATGTGACTGACCTGCCTGCCAGATCGGCGAGGCTTTTCAGATTGTCCTGCTTGCGCGAGAGAAACTGTGTTGCCGTCATGAAATTCGGATAGGAAAAATCCACGATCCTGCGACGGTCGCTATTATTGGTGGTGGCTGCGCATTCGATATCGATCTGACCGCCGCGGACAAGGATGAAGCGGGTGGCGGGCGTGGCCTTGACATATTCGACGTCGAGCTTGTCGAGTTTCAGGGACTTGCGAATGTCCTCGCTGATCGTCCTGCAGAGATCGGTTGAGAAACCGGTCACCTCTCCGTTCGGCAGCTGATAGGAAAAGGGGGGTTCAGCCTCACGATAGCCGATGCGGATTTTTGCGGTCCTGGCGATCTGCTGAAGCGTGTCGCCTTCACCGGCAGCCTGCAGCGGGGTGAGGGGGGCAAAGCATGTGAGGAAAAGGCAATAGACTGCAATACGCATTTATGTCCTCTTGGCCGGCGGCCGGTTTCTCAAATCGCTTTTTGTGAAGGGCAATAGGTGTCCTGTGTCGGTCGTCCGGCATCGTGGCCCGTCTGCGCGGCTCGATCGGCGATTTCGGTTTTTCCCACTTGGACGATGACCGCACGGTTTTTTAGAACCTGCGCAAGCGGTGCAGGCTCGGCGAAATAATAGCCCTGGGCCTCGTCGCATCCGGAAAGTTTGAGCACCTCGACCTGCTCCACGTTTTCCACCCCCTCGGCGGTCACCTTCAGGCCGATCTGCTCGGCCATGTCGATAACGGTGTTGACGATAGCCGAACACATGGGATTGGTCGGAAGGCCGGAAACGAATTCGCGGTCGATCTTGATCTTGTCGAAGGCGACGTGGGTGAGCGTGCTGAGCCCCGCATAACCGGTGCCGAAATCATCAAGCGCGAGGCGGACGCCTCTCTCCTTCAGCATTTTTAGGACGCGGGTGCTGCTGTCGCGCTCAAGCATGGCCGTTTCCGTCACTTCCAGCTCAAGCCGTTCCGCCGGGAACCCGGATGCTTCAAGCGCCCGGTCCACAATGGGGACGATATCGTCATTGCAAAGCTGAACGGCGGATAGGTTGACGGCAAGTTTGATATCCTTCGGCCAGGTCATTGCATCCATGCAGGCCTGCGCCAAAACCCACTCGCCCAACGGCCTGATGAAGTTGTTTTCTTCCGCAAGCGCGATGAAGCGGTCCGGAGAGATCAGGCCAAGCTTGCTGTGGCGCCAGCGGGCAAGCGCTTCATAGGCGACGATGCGGCCGCTCTGCAGATTGACCACGGGTTGGTAATGCAGCTCGAACTCATGGTTTTCGAGGGCGGATTTCATGTCTATTTCCAGCGCGTGCTTGTGCTGCGCAGCCATGTCCATGCCTGGCTCATAGAAGACGAAATAGCCGCAACCCATGGATTTCGCCCGGTAAAGGCCGAGATCGGCATGTTGCAGCAGCTGTGAGGCCGATGTGCCGTGACCTGGCGCACAGGCGATGCCGATGCTGGTATCGATGCTGATGTCGCTGCCTTCGAGCGCGAAACTGCGCGACACGGCATGCACCACCCGCGCTGCCAGCATCGCCGCATCGCTCTCAAAGTCGCCGCTTGTCGACTGTATGATCGCGAATTCATCGCCGCCCAGGCGGCTCACCATGTCGTTTTCTCCGAGGACGGAGGAGATCCGCGAAGCGACAGCCACCAGCAGGGCGTCGCCGGCCGCGTGCCCGAGCGTGTCATTAACGGCCTTGAAACGGTCGAGGTCCAGCAGCATGACATTGAACAGCTGGCCGGACGCGGAGAGATGCTCAAGGCGATTTTCCAGCGTCTTCATCAGCAGCACCCGGTTTGGAAGCCCGGTCAGCGCATCGTGATGGGCCATGTGCTCCATTTGCTGCGCCATGTCGCGTATCTGCCGCAGGCGTCCGCGCTCCAGAACGGCTTCGCGCAGCGTCTCGATGGCGGTTGCCATGTCGCCGATTTCATCCCGTCGATCCTGAAAGGGGGTTGCGACATCGGTTTCCTCGCGGGCGATCCGCAGGGTCGCCTGCACCAGCGCCGGTACGGGTTTCAGGAAATGCCGCGCGATGACCGTTACCAGAACACCTGTCACGGTCAGCACCACGATCAGCGCGATGAGCGAATTGTAGATCAGTTTGCGCTGCGCACCATAAAGTTCATCCGAACCACCGATGCTGACGGCGACCGCGCCGATCGGCTTTTTCGTCTCCGTACTGATGATCGGCAGCAGGCCGATATAGTGGCTGGAGTCGCCTATGGTTGCAAACCCCGTCGCGAAGCGCGCCGCCACGGCATCTCTGGCGAAGATCGGGTCGGTAGCAAGCGGTTTTTCATCATCGTCTGTGGCGTTGTCGAAAGCGGCTGCGATCTGCCTGAAACCGGAATCGTCGTCATCATAGCGGAATAGCCAGACGGCATTTTTCGTCTGGGCGCCTATGAGCGCGAGAACATCGCTTGGATTGAAGCCCGTAACGAGAATGGATTCATCGTCGCCGATAGGCTTGTCGGTCAAAATGCCGTTGACCTGGCCATCGGCATCCGCTGTGACGCTGACATAGGTGTAGATGCTTCGAAGGGTGGCGCTGGCAATCTGGGAGTTGACGCGGGCCTGATTGAGCCACTGTTCGCTGGCGGCGGCAACGAACATGTACCAGCCCACAAGCGCGCCGATGCTGTAGGCGAAGATCACCCCGCCCAGGAAAATCAGGGTTATCTTGCTGGCGAGCGAGCGCCGCCGCGACGACCGGCCCTTTTCCGGCGGCGTCGTTGAGCGAAGCATGTGGCCGGGCTCTACCTGTCTATCCATCCCCCGATAGGCAGTCTCTTCCATTCGCGATAGTCCCCCGCGATGTCGCGTTTTGATTGTTTTATGGAATTTTTATAGGGCATGCACTTCAATGGTGTCTGCTAAATAATTCAACAAAGTTTAGATGCGATTAAGAATTAATCCGTCTTTTTACAGTCGCTGCTTATATAAACGGTCCGTCTTTGCACTTCAGGTTGAGAAATAGACTCTGGCAGCCGAGTTACAGCGGCGGCAACGGCCGTCCGGGAAAACCCGCGACCGGCCTTGCCAAGCTTTGCATAAACGGCATGTTGGGCATGACACGCCGATTTTAGGGAATTTCGTCATGGCTCACAGGGGCAAGAACATCGCGCAGCTTTCCGCTCTCATCCAGCGTGGCCACCTTGATCCGCGCGCCCTGGTGGAAGAGACAGTGGATGCGATCCGTCAGGAGGCCGATCAGGCCATTTTCATAGGGCTGACGGCGGAGCGGGCCGCCGCCGAAGCGGAGGCCGCATCGACACGCATCCGCGAAGGCCGTTCCCGCGGGCTTCTCGACGGCATTCCCGTGGCCTGGAAGGATCTTTTTGATCTGGAGGGCACGGTGACCACGGCCGGATCGACCGTGCTTGCGGATGATGAGCCTGCGTCGTGGGACGCTGATGTAGTGACCGCGCTGAAACAGGCCGGCATGATCTGCATCGGCCGAACGAATATGAGCGAGTTTGCATTTTCCGGTCTTGGCATCAACCCGCATTACGGCACGCCGCGCAATCCCCTTTCCACGGATGGACACCGTCTGCCCGGCGGTTCCTCCTCCGGTGCGGGCGCGGCCGTGGCGGCCGGTCTGGTGCCGGTGGCGATCGGCACGGATACGGGCGGATCGGTCCGCATCCCCGCCGCTTTCAATGGCGTGGTAGGCTATAAGGCCAGTCGCGTCCGTTATTCGATGCGCGGCGTATATCCATTGGCGAAGAGTCTCGATTCGCTCGGGCCCCTCACCCGCACGGTTCAGGATGCGGTCTGGGTGGATGCCGCCATGCGGGGCAGGACTGCCGCCGATGTGCAGCGCGTGCCACTTTCCAGCCTCTCGCTTGTTGTGCCCGAGACCGTATTTTTCGACGGAATCGAGGACGAAGTCGCGGCCGCTTTCGAGCAGGCGGTGGACCGTCTTGTCCGCGCCGGTGCCTCGGTGCGACGACAGGCATTCCCGATTTTTTCGGAACTGTTCGAGCTTATCAAGGAAAAGGGCGCGCTGGTGACCGCGGAGGCCTTTGCCCTGCACAAAACCCGGCTGGAAGGTGCTGATGCCGCGCGCATGGACCCGCGCGTTGTCGCACGAACGAAGCTGGGGGCCAATATTTCAATGCCGGATTACATAGCCATCATCGATGCGCGGCAACGCATGACTGCGGCGTTTTCGGGAATGATCGGAAAAGGCGAACTGCTGCTGTCGCCGACATTGCCGCATGTTGCGGCCAGGGTCGCGCCGCTTCTCCAAAGTGACGATGCCTTTTTCGCGATGAATGCAAAAACCCTGCGCAACACGCAGATCGGTAACTTCCTCGATCTCTGCGGTGTTTCGATCCCGTGTGGAGCGGGCGACGCAGGCATGCCGGTTGGCTTGCTGCTTTCAGGGCTGGACGGCACGGATGACCATGTGCTGGGCGCGGCGATGGCGGCGGAAGAAGTCGTTCGGGTTTGAGGGGTTCATTTCCGGCTTGTCGATAACGTAGAACCTGTCCTTCGTCATCCTCGGGCAGGTTTTGACCGTGACAGATATTTGCTGACTATAGAGACTTAATCCCCTGACGTGCCCTAAGTTCTATCCAGTTTGAGTTCGCTCCAGCGGCTTTGGGTTGCTATAATCGAGGCGGTAGCGGCTGGTTGCGGTGCGGAGCCTCTCCGGCTGCGCAACACCGCATCACATCACGTCGCGGCCCAGTCTTTACGTTCTCGCGCTGTTGAAAGCATCAAGGTGCGCCGAGCAGATTGCAGCGACAGTTTTCCTCAGAACCTCCACACGCTCAGACAGCCAGGCCAGCTCTTCATCGCTGATTTCATAGCCGCGCGAATAGCGGGCCTCCACATAGGCCCGTTCAAGGCGGGTAAAGCATTGCTTTGCAAAACGGCTATCGCTGGGCCAGACCGTAGTCAGCAGGGGTGCGACCCGTTCGGCGTGAGCACGCAGAAATGTCAGCCGGTGGGTTTTGGGGCTATAAAGTGCCAGAACCTGCAGGATACAATGATAAAGCCGTTCAACGGTTTGATGCAGATCGAACGCAGCGTCCCTGCTATAGCCGCGCCCGATCGCCTCCTTCGCTAATTCGAAGCGATGCGAGGCGCTTGGAAACCAATGGTCGAAAACGCCACCCATCTCGGTTTTGGCGACTTTGGGGTCCAGCGCCCTGGGCGTGACGAGCGGAAAGCCCGGCATCTCGTAGAGCATGATGCCGTCGCGGACAATGTCCACGAAGTAGGGGCGGTCGTGCGCGAGATGGTCATTGAGGTCCATAATAGAATGAACGATGAAGTTCACCGGCGTAGCCAGGCGTCCGGTGACCGTCAGTTCTCGTAGGAGGCCTTCTGCAGCATTGTTCCAGAAGCGGGGCGCGGCAAAGTTTTTGGTGTTGACGACCACTAGGAGGTAATATTCATAGCGACAATCGCCCCTGCAGTCTCCCGTGGGCGTTTCCTGTGCGAAGGGGCCAAAGAGAACAAGTTTAAGAATACGGCCACCCTTGTTTTTTGCCGATAGTTTTCCCTTCTGCGCATTAACGAATTCGTCGAAGAGGATTCGCGCGATCCGTTGCAGTTCCCAGCGCCTGTTATCGGGAAGGTGACCGACCCTGTCGCGCAACGTCTCATATTGAAACCCGCATACACCGGGGACGTTCACAGTGCGCCATCTTTGGCGAAGGATTCTTCTAAACGCCTGATGTCGTTGAGCGCAGAGCGTATATGAGGCCATGGAAACTCGGAGCCGTCTTCCCAGATATTGCCTTCGTGCAGCACGGCGTCGAGCTTGGCTGCCACACCCGAAAGTGTTGTGGCAGATGTGGTGGCCATGGCATGGAGCAGGTTTTCTGCCCGGGCGCCAGCCTCCCGCTCAGCCTGCACTGCGGCTGAATATCCGATTTCCCGGTCGGCCCTGTCCCACCGCAACTGATGAGCCGCGAACTCGGCTTCAGCTTTGGCGCAGGCTGCAGTCTGCTGAGGCGCGAGACGGAACACATCATGGATTGCCTCGCGGGAATAGGCCGCCAACGGTTCTCCATCGGACAGGTGGATCGTAGCGAAAGGAAAGCCAACGATCTCTGCAAGCTGCCGTTCGAGGCTCTGCTGCTGGGAACGAAGGCGCTCCGTAAGCTTGTGGGCATCCCGCCATTCGTGCCACAGGGGCACGACCGGATCGAAGGGCGCATCTCCCTTAATTTCGTTGCGGGCGAAGGCGTCGGAATTCAATACGCCGACTGCAATGGCGCTACCCGCCAGCAACTTCCTGCGGGTGACGCAAGGCAAAGTCGTGCTATTGTCAGAATCAGCCATGATCTGAGCTCCATACAGCTTGGGTCTGGTCAGGCCGGGCGAGCGTTGAGACCGCTTGTCTGGCCGATTTCGCATAATATGCACATTTGCGTTTTTTACGCAAACACTGATGTCGGAGTTGAATGAAAAACTTTCCCTCTCAGGTTCGGGCCGCTCGCGGACTGCTTAATCTGACACAGCAAGATTTAGCTGACATTTCTCGGGTCAGTTTGCGCACGATTGTTCAATTGGAGCGAGGGGACAAACAGCCATCTCTCTCGATTGCGCAAGCGCTAAAACTCTCTCTTGAGGCAGCGGGAGTAGAATTCATTCCGGAGAGTAGCGACGGCGGCATCGGGGTTCGTTTGAGGAAGACTTCCTCAACCTAGTGAGCCTCGAGCGTTGTGCGTCAGATTCCGAGGTTGTTGTTTCACTCTCCGGCCGGCATGTCGAGGGCAGGGGCTTCTGAAGCAGGAAAGGCAGGGTGCGCGCTGGCAGGCGGCACCCACCGCGCAACGGTCCGATGCTAACGACAGGCCGTCACGGTACGTTGCCAAACGAAGGAGAAGTCAAACCATGACGCGTGTCGCCCTTTCTGCCCGCAATTCCTCCGACACCAGCGTGACGCTTCGATCGAAGACCAGTTGCGCCGGTGCCGCGAACCTGCCGCCCGCGAAGGCTGGACTGTCGTGAAGACCTAGTCCGACCGCGCCATCTCCCGCGCATCTCTCATCCGCTTAGGCATCTAGTGGTTGGCATCGCGCCTGTCCGACCTGCTCACGAAACTGGAGGTCAGACAGGAGAGTCTTGCCACGCGTCTTTCCGATATCCCTGAGGCGTTCCCGATCTTCATCCGGGCATCGCGGGAACCTACCGACGCAGGATCGAGCGTTTGACCGAGACGCTGTCCCATCCCGATCAGGCAATCGAGGCTGCCGAACGCATCCGCGAGCTCATCGACCGCATCGCCGTGGCCTAAGCCGACAAGGGGGCGACGATTCCATCATCTTGCAAGGTGAGCGTGGCACTGTCTCGACTGGATCGACCCTACCGGCAAACCCGGCTACAAGCCAAAACCGGACAACGTATGATCCCGTTTGTCGGTCTCGGTAGGTGCTCGGGCCTGTCCCGAGGATTTGCTGCCGATCCTCGGCGCGAGGCCGAGGATGACGTTGCGAGGGAGAGGCTCCCGATAACCTCAACGCGCCGCCCAATTGGCGCCGCGGCGAAACATGGTCTTCATCTGCGGCACGGAAAATTCCTTGGCCTGGTGGCCGAGCGCCGAATAAAAAACGCGGCCCTTGCCGTATTTGCGTTTCCACACCACCGGCATCACCACGCCGTCGATCCACCAAGCGTGATCGCCGGTGAAAGTCGTTGTCGCCAGAACCTCGTTGGAGGGGTCGACATGCATGTAATATTGCTCTGACGTATAGGGAAAATCGGAAATCCCCTCCATCAGCGGATCGTCAGGGCGGGTGATGTTGACCGTGTAGTCAATGATATTTCCGGGATGGGCGACCCATTGCCCGCCGATCATGAACTGGTATTCCACGCATTCGCGAAAACTGTCGCCTGCGCCACCATGAAAGCCGGCGATGCCAACGCCGTTTTCAACAGCCGCCGTCAGGTTCTTGATTTCTTCCTTCTCGATCTTTGACATGGTGACAATAGGCACAACAAGGCTGAGATCATGTACCGACGGATCGGCGAAAGCCTCGGTGCTGTGCTCGACATAAACCTTGAAACCGTCCTCCTCCAAAATGTCCTTGACGATGGTGGCGCATTCCTGCGGCTCGTGGCCGCTCCAGCCGCCCCAGACGATGAGTGCTTCGCGCATTTATTTCCTCCTCGGGATTATTTGCCGAGCTGGCCGTCGACCAGCGATGTTTCAAGCGGAGCAGGACGTTCCGCCTTGGTGGTGATGGAAACGGTCGTGCCGCTATCTGACGCCGTCTGGAAGGCTTCCATGACTTCCAGCACGTGGAGGGCAAGATCGCCATTGGCGCGGTGCGGACGGTTCTCGCGGATGGCGTAGGCCATGTCGGCGACGCCAATCGAACGGTAATTTCCGTCTGCATAGGGCGAAGACAGGGTCTGCGGCTCGAACTGTCCGCCCTTCTTCAACAATTGCACTTCGCCGCCAAAATGGTTGGGGTCGGGGACGATCAGCGTACCTTCCGTGCCGTAGAGTTCCAGCGGCACATGTTTGTGGCCGGCGACATCGAAGCTCATGCCCACCTGCACAACAGCGCCATTCTCGAAGGCCAGCACGCCGGACACATGGGTGGCGACATGGACGGGGATTTTTTCGCCGTTCTTTGGCTCACTTGTAATGAGGCGTTCGTTGCGGGGCGCAATGGCAAAGCCCGCCACCCTGGAGACCGGGCCAAACAAGTTGACGAGATCGGTAATGTAATAGGGTCCCATATCCAGCATCGGCCCGCCACCAACCTCATAATAGAAAGCTGGGTTGGGGTGCCAGCGTTCATGGCCGGGGCACATGAAGGTGGCGGTGCCGCCCACGGGCTGGCCAAGCACACCCTCGTCGATCAACCGGCGCGCTGTCTGGTGCCCGCCGCCGAGGAAGGTGTCCGGAGCCGAACCGATGCGCAGGCTCTTTGCCTTTGCCGCGTCCGCAAGGCGTTTGCCTTCGTCGAAATTGATGCCCAACGGTTTTTCCGAATAGGCGTGCTTGCCGGCGTCCAGCGCGCGCAGACCCACTTCCACATGCGCCTTGGGGATCGTCAGGTTGACGATGATCTCCACCGAGGGATCGGCGAGAAGTGCGTCGATGCTTCTCGCCTGGAGGCCGAATTCGTCGGCGCGGGCCTTTGCCGCCTGCTCGTTCATATCCGCAAGACCGCGAATGTCGAGAATGGGAAACGAAGCCATGGCCTTGAGATAGGCGCTGGAAATGTTGCCGCAGCCGATGATGCCGATGCCGACTTTGTTCATAAAATCCTCCCGTAAATCAGAAATGCCTTGGCCTGTGCTCACCCCTGCGGGTTAGAGCGCTGGCCCGGTCGTGTTCCATGGCGATTCGTAAAGTTCGTAAAGCGCAACGGCCGCGGCCCCCTGCGCCCACAATTCGTCGCTCGCAACATCGAAAACCAGTTCCGCCACACCGGCCAGAGATGGCGGCACTGCGGCATTGTAGCTGTTGCGAATGCTGGCGATGAACGGCTCGCCAAGTTCGAGGCTGGAGCCGGTGATGATGACCCGCGGCGGTGCAAACAGCGTGACGATATTGGCTAGTGTCAGGCCGAGGGCGGCACCGGCTCGCAAGGCGGCCGTGATGAGGTCGTGATCTTCGGCCGCAATCAGGGCATGAGCATGTTGCATGCCACGGCCGAGCCGGATCGCTTCGGCAAAACGCCCATCCGCCGGGCGGGAGCCCAAAATCGCGTTTTCACCGGCCTGGCTCGCCAGCCGCACCGTGCCTTCATTGGCAAGGCCGATGACGAGGTCACCCAGATTGTGGCTGAGACCGCCCGCGCCACGGAAGAGCTGGTTCTGGTGCAGCACGCCAAGGCCGAGCGTCTGTTCCAGCGAAATCAGCACCATGTCTTCGAGATCGCGCGCATGGCCGAACCAGTGATGGGCAAGCGTGATCGCGTGGGCGTCACTTTCGATAATGGTCGGCGAATTCAGCCGTGCCGTCATTTCCTCAGCGAAATTAACATTCACTTCTCGCAAAATCGGGCTGCTTCGGATCTTGCCGGTGCGATGTTCGATGACGCCGGGCAGGCCGAGGCAGACCATATCCACATCCTCAAGCGATAGACCGGCATCGACGACGCAACGTCTTACGCCGTCCTCCACGAGGTCGGCGATGACGCCTATAGGCTGGCGGTCTACCCGGATCGGCAAGGCAAGGGTGGAGAGTACATTGCCGCAAAAATCGGTGACGACAAAGACCATGCGGTTCGCGGCAATCTTGGCGCCCACAACGCGGGCGGCATCCGGGTTCAGCTCCAGCATCACACGCGGCCTGCCGCGCCCACCTTCGGTGCGGATATCGCCCAGGTGCCGGGTCAGGATGAGCCCGTCATCCAAAAGTGAGGCGGTAATGGCGGAAACGGTCGTGGTGGAAAGCTGGGTGCGTTCGCTGATCTCAACGCGGGAAATGGGCCCATGTCGGCGGATGCTGTCCAGCACGCTCAGCCTGTTGATCGCGCGCATTAGTTCGGGGTCTGCGGTCTTCATGGGGTCCTGCTGCGATCAATTCCGGTTCGAAAACCGATTTACGTCGGGTTGCGGATTAAATAACGGTGTAGGGGAGGGGTGTGTCAAGCTGTTCGCGCAAAAAATCGGCATAGTGCCTTGACATTGGGCGAGGGCTAATGTGAATTAATCCGCATTGGGGAATAAATGAGGAAATCCCCGAGGGAGGATCACCATCATGACGATTTGGCACGCAGGCGCAAGCCTGAGCGGCAGGCTGACAGGCTTTGCCGCAACGACAAGCATAGCTCTCATGCTCGGCGCAGCAAGCGCCTCGGCCGCGACGGTCGTTAAATGGATGCATGTTGAGCTGGACCCGAAATCCGTGGCTGTCTGGGAAGAAATTGCCAAGGAATACGAGGCCAAGCACCCCGATGTGGATGTTCAACTTCAGTTCCTCGAAAACGAAGCCTTCAAGGCAAAATTGCCGACCTTGCTGCAATCGAACGATGTTCCGGACTTCTTCTATAGCTGGGGCGGCGGCGTTCTTGAGGAACAGTCCAAAACCGGTGCGCTGAAGGATCTGACCGAGGTTTTCGACGCCGATGGCGGCAAGCTGCGCCAGGCCTATAACGCATCCGCAATTGACGGCCTGTCTTTTGACGGAAAGGTCTGGGCCGTACCTTATCGTGTCAGCCTCGTCAGCTTCTTCTATAACAAGGAGCTTTTCGCCAAGGCCGGTGTGAAGGCCGAAGACATCAAGACCTGGGCGGACTTCAGCGCGACGGTGAAGAAGATCAAAGACGCCGGCATCGTGCCGATTGCAGGTGGCGGCGGTGAGAAATGGCCGATCCACTTCTACTGGAGCTATCTCGTGATGCGCAATGGCGGCCAGGCCGTGTTTGACGCGGCCCGCAAGGGTGAAGGCGAAGGCTTTATGGATCCGGCGATTATCAAGGCGGGTGAGCAACTGGCCGAGTTCGGCAAGCTCGAACCCTTCCAGCCCGGTTATCTCGGCGCAACCTGGCCACAGGCACTGGGCGTCTTTGGCGATGGCAAGGCCGCAATCATTCTCGGCTTTGACAATACCGAAGCGAACCAGCGCAAGAATGCCGGCGACGGCAAGGGGTTGGCCCCTGAAAATATCGGTCGCTTCGCTTTCCCAGTTGTCGAAGGCGGCGCAGGCAAGGCTACCGACACTCTGGGCGGCCTGAACGGCTGGGCGCTCACCAAGAACGCCTCCAAGGAGGCTGTCGATTTCGCCACCTTCCTGACCAGCAAGGAAAGCGAAGAGAAAATGGCGACCGCCGGTATGATCCTGCCGGTTGCCACAGGGGCTGCCGGTGCGGTGAAGAACCCGCTGCTGGCGGATTCCGCCAAGCAGCTGGCTGCTTCCACCTGGCACCAGAACTTCTTCGACCAGACGCTCGGCGCTGCCGTCGGTCGTGTCGTCAACGATATCTCGGTTGAGATCGTTTCCGGCCAGATGACTGCCGAAGAGGGTGCGCAGCAGATTCAGGACGCATTCGAACTGCGCTGATCTGGTTTCCATGGCGGCGCCGCTAATGTGCGGCGCTGCTTATCTGCCTCCATGAAAGCGGATAGAGATGACGGATATTTCCATGACTTCTGCGTCCATACCGGCGCGCGGCGCGGCAAAGGCCAGGCGCAAGCAAAGTTCGGTCGCGCATGACCGGGCATTGACCCTTCTGGTCTTCCTGCCGCCCGCACTTTTGCTCTTTACCCTGTTTGTCATCCTGCCCATGGGCGAGGCGGCGTGGTACAGCCTTTACCGCTGGAACGGCTACGGCACGCCGACCGATTTTGTCGGCCTGAAGAATTTCCAGGTGCTTTTCGGCAATGCCGCATTCTCACAGGCCCTGATCAATAACGGCCTCATCATTCTCATTTCGATCCTGATCCAGATTCCGCTGGCCATCTGGCTCGCCATGATGCTGGCGCACCGCATTCCCGGTGTCGTCGCCTTCCGGCTGGTATTCTTCCTGCCTTACGTTTTGGCTGACGTCGCGGCGGGTCTGATCTGGCGTTTCGTTTATGATGGCGATTATGGCCTGTTTGCCGCCATTTCCAATTTCTTCGGTTTCGCCAATCCCTATGTGCTGGCTGACAAGGATGTGGCGATCTATGCCGTGCTCGGCGTCATCGTCTGGAAATATTTCGGTTTCCACATGATGTTGTTCATCGCCGGCCTTCAATCCGTCGACAAGAACGTGTTGGAAGCGGCCGAAATCGACGGCGCGTCCGGCTGGCAGAAATTCCGTTACGTTACGCTGCCGATGCTGGGCTCCACGGTGCGCCTTTCCGTCTTCTTCGCGGTCATCGGCTCGCTGCAGCTGTTCGACATGATCATGCCGCTGACCGGCGGTGGCCCGTCCAACTCCACGCAGACAATGGTCACCTTCCTCTACACCTACGGCGTCATGCGCATGCAGGTCGGGCTTGGCAGTGCGGTTGGCGTCGTTCTCTTCGTCATCTGCGTGACGCTCGCCTTCGGTTACAAAAGGATATTCATGCGCCATGACTGACACATCCACTTCCGTCCGCATGCCGCTGCAAACCAAGCTTTATCTCTATATTTCATTGAGCCTGATTGCAGCCATCGTGCTCATCCCGCTTCTGACGACGGCGCTCGGTGGCTTCAAGACGCTGGGAGACCTGCGCGTCAACCCGTTCGGAATTCCGGCCGAATGGCAATGGGCCAATTACGGCGATATCCTCTTCGGCAAACGTTACTGGCTGCAGATTTTCAATTCGCTGGTTATCGCGCTGCTGACGGTGTTCCTGACGCTGACAGTTTCGGCCATGGCGGCCTTCACTTTCGCGCATGTGAAGTTCTTTGGCTCGTCTTTCCTGCTCAATTATTTCCTGCTCGGGCTGATGTTCCCGGCGGCCACAGCCATTCTTCCGCTCTTCATCCGCATTCGCGATCTGGGCCTGCTCGATACCTATTGGGGCGTGGTGCTGCCGCAGGTGGCCTTTGGCCTCGGCATGAGCATTCTCCTGTTCCGCAACTATTTCCGCAATTTGCCGGATGAGCTGTTTCAGGCGGCCTTTGTGGATGGCTGCGGCTATCTGCGCTTCTTCTGGCATATTTCCGTGCCGCTCTCACGGCCGATCGTGGCGACCGTTGGCATCGTTTCCTTTGTCGGCAGCTGGAACAGCTACATCCTGCCGCTCATCATGCTGAATTCGGAATCGAAATATCCCTGGCCGCTCGGCATCATGGTTTATCGCGGCGAATTCGGCACGGAGTGGCAGCTCGTTCTCGCCTTCATCACGCTGACGATCCTGCCGACCGTCATCGTCTTCTTCCTCGCACAGAAACACATCATCGCGGGCCTGACGGCCGGTGCCGTCAAATCGTGACGTGAAAGGAGCAAAATATGGCTTCCGTCGAACTTAGAGAGATCCGCAAGTCCTATGCCGCGCTCGATGTCATTCACGGCATATCGCTCGATATTGCTGATGGAGAATTCATCGCGCTGGTCGGCCCTTCCGGTTGCGGCAAATCCACCCTGCTGCGCATGATCGCCGGGCTGGAAGAAATCACCGATGGCGATATTCTCATCGGCGACAAGGTGGTCAATGGCATGACCCCGCGTGAGCGCAACATCGCGATGGTGTTCCAGTCCTACGCGCTTTACCCGCATATGACGGTGGCTGAAAACATGGGCTTCAATCTGAAGCTTGCCGGCCAGCCGAAAAACGTCATTGAAGAGCGTGTTGCCGAAGCTGCCCGTATGCTTGATCTCGGCAAGCTTCTGGACCGCAAGCCTTCGCAGCTTTCCGGCGGTCAGCGCCAGCGTGTCGCCATGGGTCGCGCTGTCGTTCGCAACCCCGCCGTCTTCCTGTTCGACGAGCCGCTTTCCAACCTGGATGCCAAGCTGCGCGTGCAGATGCGCAGCGAAATCAAGGCGCTGCACCAGAAGGTCGGCACGACCTCCATCTATGTGACCCATGACCAGATCGAGGCCATGACGCTGGCGGACCGGGTGGTGGTGCTTAATCACGGCCGCATCGAGCAGCAGGGTACTCCGCTTGAGCTTTATAAGACACCCGCCAATCTCTTCGTCGCCGCCTTCATCGGATCGCCGGCCATGAACCTCATCGAAGGTGTAGTCGATGGGGAAGGCGACCAGCCCGCCGCCCGGCTGAAGGACGGAACCGCGATCCGCATTGCCGCCTCCCGCAAGGTCAAGCGCGGCCAGCCCGTGACGATCGGGCTTCGCCCCGAACATATCGGTTCTGCGATTGGGGGAGATATCTCGCTTACCGGCAGAACGGTGCTGGTGGAGCCAACCGGCGCGCAGACCCATGTGGTCTTCGAATTGGCGGGCGATCAAGTTACGGCAGTGGTGGATGGTGAGCAGCCGGTGAAGGTCAACACGCCCTTTGCCGCCACCGTGCACCATGAGCGCGTGCACGTCTTCGACAGGGCGAGCGGACTGGCGCTTTAAGTGCCCAGATGTTCTTGATGAAATGCTGAAATTTTCTTGCCCCTTCGCTTTTGGGGCTTGTCTGAAAATCACGAGCGGTTAGCTTGGCGATTGGGAACAAAGCGGGGTTACCGCGCAACTGTATCGATGCAGGAGGAGATTTTTATGAGAACGATCAAGGGACCGGGTCTTTTTCTCGGTCAGTTCGCCGGTGATGCGGCCCCCTTCAACAGCTGGGACAGCATTACCAAATGGGCGGCGGAAAAAGGCTATGCCGGCGTGCAGGTGCCGACCTGGGCCGGGCAGCTGATCGATCTCAAGAAAGCGGCGGAATCGAAGGACTATTGCGACGAGTTCGCCGGTGTCGCGCGCCAGAACGGTGTGGAAGTGACCGAGCTTTCCACCCACTTGCAGGGCCAGCTTGTTGCGGTTCATCCAGCCTATGACGAGGCTTTTGACGGTTTTGCCGCACCGGAAGTGCGTGGCAACCCGAAAGCGCGTCAGCAATGGGCGGTGGAGCAGGTGAAATTTGCGCTGAAAGCCTCCAGAAATCTCGGCATCAAGGCGCATGCGACCTTTTCCGGCGCGCTCGCCTGGCCTTTCGTCTACCCGTGGCCGCAACGCCCGGCCGGTCTTGTAGAAACAGCCTTTGACGAACTTGCCAAACGCTGGACGCCGATCCTCGATTATGCCGATGAGCAGGGTGTGGATGTCTGCTATGAAATCCACCCCGGTGAAGATCTGCATGATGGCGTCACATTCGAGATGTTCCTGGAACGGGTGAAGAACCACCCCCGTGCCAACATGCTCTACGACCCCTCGCATTACGTGCTGCAATGCCTCGATTATCTCGATAATATCGATATCTACAAAGACCGCATCAAGATGTTCCATGTCAAGGATGCGGAGTTCAACCCGACCGGACGGCAGGGCGTTTACGGCGGTTATCAGGGCTGGGTGGAACGGGCCGGCCGCTTCCGTTCGCTGGGCGACGGGCAGGTCGATTTCGGTGCGATTTTCTCGAAAATGGCCGCCAATGATTTCGACGGCTGGGCCGTGGTCGAGTGGGAATGTGCGCTGAAACATCCTGAAGACGGCGCCCGCGAAGGGGCTGAATTCGTCAAGGCGCATATCATCCGCGTCACGGAAAAAGCCTTTGACGATTTCGCATCTGGTGGCACCGACGATGCGGCCAACCGCCGTATGCTTGGGCTTTGAGAGCATTGCAGAGGAAACATTATGGCTATTGAAGGAAAGACAACCGACAAGGCGAACAAGCGGATTCGCCTTGGCATGGTGGGCGGCGGCTCGGGTGCCTTTATCGGTGGTGTTCACCGCATGGCGGCGCGGCTCGACAACCGTTTCGATCTCGTGGCAGGGGCGCTGTCTTCGACCCCGGAAAAATCCCTCGCCTCCGGTCGTGAACTGGGGCTCGATCCCGAGCGTTGCTACGGCTCGTTCGAGGAGATGGCCGAAAAGGAGGCGCTACGCGAGGATGGCATAGAGGCGGTGGCGATCGTCACGCCCAACCACGTGCATTATCCGGCGGCGAAGGCGTTTCTGGAGCGTGGCATCCATGTCATCTGCGACAAGCCGCTGACCTCCAATCTGGAGGACGCCAAAAAGCTGAGGGACGTCGCCGACAAGGCCGATGCGCTGTTCATCCTGACGCATAATTACACCGGCTATCCGATGGTGCGGCATGCACGGGAACTGGTGGAATCGGGCGCTCTCGGCACGATCCGTCTGGTGCAGATGGAGTATCCGCAGGACTGGCTGGCGGAACCCATCGAGCAGACGGGTGCCAAACAGGCTGTCTGGCGCACCGACCCGGCCCAATCCGGTGCGGGTGGTTCCACAGGCGATATCGGCACGCATGCCTATAATCTCGGCTGCTTCATTTCCGGTCTGGAAGTCGACGAACTGGCGGCAGATGTGCATACCTTTGTCGAAGGCCGCCGGCTGGACGACAATGCGCATGTGATGCTGCGTTTCAAGCCGAAGGGTGGCAAGCAGCCGGCAAAGGGGCTGCTCTGGTGCAGCCAGGTTGCGGTCGGCCACGAAAACGGGCTGAAAGTTCGTGTGTATGGTGACAAGGCCGGCATCGAATGGACGCAGGCCGACCCGAATTATCTCTGGTTCACGAAGCTTGGCGAGCCGAAGCAGTTGATCACCCGCGGCGGCGCGGGGGCGGGGGCTGCCGCAGCACGCGTCACCCGCATCCCTTCCGGCCACCCGGAAGGTTATCTCGAAGCCTTTGCAACGATCTATACCGAGGCGGCGCATGCCATCGAAGCCCGCCGCACCGGATCGGCGCTCGACAAGGCCGTAATTTACCCGACCGTCGATGATGGCGTAAAGGGTGTCGCCTTTGTTACGGCCTGCATCGAGTCCGGCAAGAAGAACGGTGGCTGGGTGAAGCTCTGAGGCGAGGTTGCAGCGTATTTCTTCTCCCCGCCACGGGGAGAAGAAAAAAGCTGATGCGCCAGCTCCTTCGTACACTGGGGCCCAAGACTTAGTGATAAGCGCTGGACGACGTCGATTCCACGCGTTCCGTCACGGGGCACCCGTCCTGGATCTTGGTCCAGGAGGAAACGTTTAGTTTCATCTCGCAGCGGGCCAGGTAGGACCCGCCATCGACTCTTAGGCAGGACGTCTGGCCGAGCTGGAACATGACACCGCGATTTCGGCATTTGCAATTATGGGCATCCGCCAAAGTTGGTATAAGGGCGATGGCCAAGCCAAGTATGAGCACTCCAGGACGCATGGCTGAGGCTCCAAAAGATATCCCGCCAGATTACTCCTGTCCGAGTGTATAGTCAAAACGTGCTCCTCTACGAGCACGTGCCGGAAGCTCAGTAGTCTCTGCCAATGCCCCGCTATCAGCCGATCAAAATCGCCCTGATGTCATTGACATTCGTGAGCGTTGGACCGGTCACGACAAGATCTCCTGCCGCCCTGAAAGCCGTATAGCTGTCGTGGCTCACGAGTGACTGGCGCGGATCGACACCGGCTGCGCGCATACGGCCAAGTGTGTCCGGCGTCACCACGGCGCCCGCGGCATCCTCCACTCCGTCTATGCCGTCGCTATCACCGGCAATGGCCCATATGCCATCAGCACCTTTGAGCGTCAGTGCAAGGCTCAGCAGGAATTCCGTGTTGCGGCCGCCCTTGCCGGCCGGCCCCTTGCCGATCGTAACCGTGGTTTCGCCGCCGGAAAGCAAAACGGCCGGGCCTTTGAGTGGCAGGCCCTTGCGGCGGGCGGAAATCGCGATACCGGCCATGACCGCGCCGACATCCCTGGATTCACCCTCCAGCGAATCCCCGAGGATGAGCGGCGTTAAGCCAAGCTTCACCGCCTCATCCGCTGCCGCCTGCAAGGCGAGCGAGGGGGCGGCGATGAGCCGGATATCTTCCGCGATATCGCCGGCCTTCGGGGTTTCCTCGCCTTTTTCCAGCACTTTGCGCACATTTTCGGGAAGATCGAGCGCATAACGGGAAACGATTTCCCGCACGGTTTCAATATCGCTCGGGTCGGCGACCGTCGGGCCCGAGGCGATTTGCGAAGGATCGTCGCCCGGCACGTCGGAGATCAGCAGGGAAACGACCCTCGCCGGTTTGGCGGCCAGCGCCAGTCGCCCGCCCTTGGTGCGGGAGAGGTGCTTGCGCACAGCGTTCATTTCGGAAATCGTGGCGCCGCTGGCAAGCAAAGCGCGGTTGACCGCCATCTTGTCCGCAAGCGTCATTCCCTCGGCGGGTGAGACCATCAGCGCCGAACCACCGCCGGAAATCAGCGCGATGACCATGTCGTCTGCAGTCAACCCTTCAACGGCGGCGAGAATGCGTCTTGCGGCTTCGGCGCTCCTGTCGTCCGGCACCGGATGCGAGGCTTCGATGATTTCAATGCGCCCGGTCGGGACGGCATGGCCGTAACGCGTCACCACCACGCCGGAAAGATCGACATTTGGCCATGCCGCTTCAAGCGCTGCGGCCATTGCGGCGGAAGCCTTGCCTGCGCCAACGACCACACACCGCCCTCTAGGCGGGGAGGGCAGGTGTTGTTGCAACACTTTAGAGGGATCGGCGCTGGCGACTGCGGTCATGAAGATGCGGTTGAGAGCGTCTCTTGCGGACGTATCGTTCCATACGGTCATTTGTTCATACTCCGATCCAGAGGAAGCCGAGCGCAAACAATGCCGGCAATGCTTGAATGAACAGGATTTTGATATTGGCTGTCACGGCGCCAAAAATACCGGCCACCAGCACACAGGTCAGGAAGAAGACCTTGAAGTTCAGCCCGTCGTCACCCTGCGTGAGCCCATAGATCAGCCCCGCTGCGAGAAAGCCATTATAAAGACCCTGATTGGCGGCCAGCACTTTCGTCTGCCGGGCAAAATCCGCGGAAAGACCGAAGGCCTTGCGACCGGCAGGCTTCTCCCAAAGCAGCATTTCCAGGATGACGATGTAAATATGAATTGCCGCGATCACGGCGATCAGAAAGCTGGCGATCATCATCGGTTCCTCCAAACCCTGATGCCCGTCGCCCGGTCTGTCAGGGTAACAGGTGGCAAACGGATCATTCCGTTTTAACGGTGCAACAGGTAGTCGCAAGGCCAGAATCCTCTCTTCCCGTACGAACTGGTGAAGAGCGCCAACTGCTGTTTGACTCTTTGCGGGAAATAGGAACAAATCAAGAAAAAAGATGAATAAGCGGATCACCGCACAATCAGGGAAAGACCGCCGCCGGCCGCCCATGAGGAAGATGCGGTGGAGCGGATAAAGATCCTTTCCCGTAATTTCCGCCAAGTCTGTGATATCCGCCGAGAGGGCGCGTCTTAAGCCGCATCCTCCAGCCCTGCCGCATCTTTCCTGCGGAACTGGCTGGGTGGTGCGCCGATTACCCGTTTGAAGGCGCGGCTAAAAGAGGCCTCGGAATCGTAACCGAGCTTTTCGGCTGCCTGCGTCACCCGCATTCCCTCTCGCAGCCACAGCCGCGCCTGATGC
Organism: Agrobacterium sp. 33MFTa1.1; assembly: GCF_004328495.1. NCBI lineage: Bacteria > Pseudomonadati > Pseudomonadota > Alphaproteobacteria > Hyphomicrobiales > Rhizobiaceae > Agrobacterium > Agrobacterium sp. 33MFTa1.1. The sequence continues at coordinate 1,719,419 of NZ_CP036359.1, forward strand.
ATGCGCACCCGAACCACATAACGCGCGGGGCTTTCCCCTACCACGCGGGTGAAACGTTCCGCGAAACTTGAGCGCGATGCGCCCATCAGGGAGGCGAGTTCTTCCACGCTCCAGTCCTTTTCGGGGTTGAGGTGAATGGCGGCGAGCACGCGGCCGAGTTCGGGATTGCGCACGGCGGCAAGCCAGCCGCTGGAATCGCCGCAGCCATATTCCACCCAAGTACGGATCAGCGTTGCAGTCAGCACATCGGCCAGCCGCGCCAGAATGCCACCCGCGCCGACGCGGTTCAGCTCGACCTCCCGCGTCATGGCTTCCAGAAGATGGGGAATGGCCGGATCGCTTTTGGCCAGATCGCTGGTCAGCATCACGTCAGGCATCAGCTGCAGCAGCGGATGCAGGTTATCCATGTTGAAACGCATCGAAGCGGTGAAAGCCACGGTATCGCCACCCGCACTTGCGCACTCCATGTCGAAAATGCCCTGACACACTTCCTTCTTGCCGAACCGGTCGAAGGGGGAAGGGGCCACCTTTTCACCGCTCGCCAGCACATGTGCATGCCCGCGCGGCAGAAGCACGGCGTCGCCACATGTCAGGGTCAGCCATTCACCCGAGGGTTTTTGCAATTTCGCCTGCCCCACGCCGATGAAATGAAACCGCGCCGCCTCCTGTTCGGGAAAAGCCGTCGCCCAGGGGGTGGCCATGCGGCAGCGGCCATATTCCACACCGTCAAGCCTAAGGCCACGCAACATTTCCGTCAGGGCATCGTTCATGGTATCTCGCATATTCGGACGATTGGTTAAGGAATACGGATTTTCTAGCATGGAAACGCCGGGCTGTCACGCATAGCCTGCTTGCATCGATTTGCAGTCGTCGAAGCGGGGCTCCCAACCGGCTTCCTCGCCTTGCCCTTTCCGTTTCACGACGCGTTCCGGGAATGCGCATCAGGAGATTTTCATGAATAGCCGGACCATAAACGAACTGGAATATACGCCGCGCAGACACGAGCCGGATGCGAAATGGGCCGCTGTGGTTTCACTTTCGCTCGGCGTTTTCGGATTGGTAACGGCGGAATTCCTGCCCGTCAGCCTCCTGACGCCGTTATCGGCCGATCTCTCCATTAGCTCCGGCATTGCCGGACAATCCATAACCGTCACGGCGCTGGTCGCTGCGGTTGCGGGCCCGGGTGTCGTCATCGGCACACGCGGCATTGACCGGCGCTGGACCCTGCTGGGGCTGACCACGCTGCTGATAATCTCCAGCACACTGGCCGCCTTTGCCAATGGGCTTTTCATGCTCTTTGCCTCGCGCGTCCTGCTGGGCATCGGTCTTGGCGGCTTCTGGGCCATGTCGGCGGCGCTGGCGTTGCGGCTCGTGCCGATTGAAAAAATGCCACGCGCCATGGCCATCATCCTTACCGGGGTCTCCGTCGCAACCGTGTGTGCGGCACCGGTGGGCGCGTGGATTGGCGCGACGCTCGGCTGGCGATCGGCCTTCGTCGTTGCCGGCGTGCTCGGCGTCATTGCGCTCGCCGTGCAATTGCTCACCGTGCCTTCGCTGCCGCCGGCCGGTGCCCCCGGCCTTTCCACCATGTTCCGGCTGCTTCAGCGAACGCAGGTCCGGATCGGTCTTTTGACGACGCTATTTATCGTTGCGGGCCACTTTGCCGGCTTCACCTATGTCCGACCGTTCCTGGAAGACGTGCCGCAGCTTGGCGTGGAGGCGATTTCGCTTGTTCTGCTGATTTACGGTATCGGCGGTTTCTTCGGCAATCTTTTCGGTGGTTTCCTTGCAGAAAAGAACACGGCCTGGGCGGTGACCTTCGCCGCAACGCTGATCGCCGCATCGGCTTCCATCCTGGTGATTGCCGGCGCATCTCCCGTTGTTGCGGGCCTTGCCATCGCCTCCTGGGGTTTTGCCTTCGGCGCATTGCCCGTCAGCGTGCAGAGTTTCATCACGCGTGTTGCCTCGGATGAGGCCGAGAGCGCGGGTGCGCTGCTGCTTACGACATTCCAGATCGCTATTTCCAGCGGTGCGGTTCTTGGCGGCCTGCTGATCGATCTCCAGGGCGCAACCATGGTGTTCGTCTTCGTGGCCATCGCAGCTCTTCTCGGCGCCTCGCTGATGGCGTCGCGGCGCGGCGTGGTGCCGCAGGTAGAGGCATCGCAGGGCTGAGGACCTGGCGAGAGGAATGGGCCTGCATTCTTGTGGGCCCGCCTTCGCTACGACTGGTTTCGGGTTTAAACCGTCTTGATCGCCTTCTGCGTCCGGTCCTTGCCGACTTCGATCACATGCCGCATGGCCTTCACCGCCGCATCCGCGTCCCGCGCCGCGATGGCGTGGACAATGCGAAGGTGGTTGGATGCGATCTCCGCGATGGTGCCGGGCGAGGCGGCCGGTGACGAAAGCTGGAATGAGATGGCAAGCGCCGCCTCGATCAGCCCGCTTGCCGAACGCATGAAGGGATTGCCGGACATATGCGCGACGGCAAGATGGAACTCGAGATCCACCTTGGCGATGCTCTCCGGCGTATGCTGCGGATTGTCGAATTTTGCGGCGATGACGTAAAGCGAGACAATGTCTTCATTGGAGGCCTGGAGAGCTGCTGCCGCCGCCGCCGCCGGCTCCAGCGCCAGCCGAATTTCGGCCAGGTGCTTCACAAATTCCTGGTCGATGCCGGCTTCGCAGCGCCAGCCCAGCACATCCGGATCAAAGAAATTCCAGCTCGACCGGTCGAGCACCCGGGTACCCACCTTCGCCTTGGGTTCCACCAGCCGCTTGGCCGCCAGCGTCTTCATGGTTTCGCGCAGCACCGTGCGCGAGACGCCGAAACGCATGGAGAGCTCCGCATCGTTGGGCAGCAGAGAGCCTTCGGCGATCCTGCCCGAGACGATGGCGCTGCCGAGTTCGGAAACCACATGCGCGTGGCTGTTCCGGCGTTTTCGCCCGCTAATCGTCGTTTCGAGCAGCCCCAAGCAAGCCTCCGTTTGCGTTATGCCGGATGCGGTCCGGCCAGTCTCCTGTTTGAATACCAGATGATTGCGCGCTGCAACACGATGAACACGAAAAGCAGCACGCCGATGACGATTTTCGTCCACCAGGAGGACAGGGTTCCATCAAAAACGATGTAGGTCTGGATCAGGCCCTGGATCAAAAGCCCCACAAAGGTTCCCGCAACCAATCCCGTGCCGCCGGTCAGAAGTGTACCGCCGATGACGACGGCAGCGATCGCGTCCAGCTCCACGCCCACCGTCGCCAGCGAGTAACCTGACGAGGTGTAAAGCGTATAAACGATACCAGCGAGGCCGGAGAGAAAGCCGGAAAGTGCATAGATGCCAATGGTGGTGGTCCCGATCGGCACGCCCATCAGCTCGGCAGATTGCGGATTGCCGCCCAGCGCATAGACATTGGCGCCGAAGCGGGTGCGGCTTGCGATCAGCATGCCGGCGGCGAAGACGACAAGCATGAGCATGGCGAGCGCCGTCAGCCTGCCGCCGCCTGGAAAGCGGAAATAAAAGCCCTGTATCGCATCGATGAAAGGATGTGAGATCGGCACCGACTGGGTGGAGATCAGATAGGCAGCCCCGCGCGCCAGGAACATGCCCGCGAGTGTCACCACAAAAGGCGGGATGGAGAGAAAGCGGATCATCGCGCCCATGAGGCAGCCAAACAGCGTGGAAATCAAAAGCACGATGGCGAAGGCAAGCAGCGGATGGATGTTATAGGTGCCGACCAGGACGGCCACAAAGACGCTGGTGAAGGCAATGACCGAACCAATCGAGAGATCGATGCCGCCTGACAGGATGACGAAAGTCATGCCGACGGCGGCTATGCCGAGAAAGGCGTTGTCGGTAAGAAGATTTCCGATCACCCGCGTCGAAAAGATCGCCGGATATTGCATCACGCAAAGAAGATAGGCGACGACGAAAATCGTCAGCGTGGTGAGGAAGGGCAGGTTGCGGCTGTGGATCATCGCGCGGTTCCTTCCTTGGTCATACCGTTGGTGGCGGTTTTGGCGTGCTGCTTTGGCGCTTTCACGAAACCGAGGACGGCCATGATCGCCGGAGATTGCAGCGTCAGCACCACCATGATGATGCCGGCCTTTATGATGAGGTTGAATTCCGGCGGAAAGCCCGAGACGAGGATGCCGGTATTGATGGTCTGGATGATGAGCGCGCCGATCAGCGATGCGGTGATGGAGAAGCGGCCGCCATTTAGTGAAGTGCCCCCGATGACCACCGCCAATATGGCGTCCAATTCCAGCCAGAGGCCGGCATTGTTGGCATCCGCACCACGAATATCCGCCGTCACGATCATGCCGGCGATCGCCGCGCAAAGACCGGAAACGGCATAGACGAAGAACAGCAGAAAGCGCGCCCTTACACCGGCAAGAGCCGCTGCGCGGCGATTGATGCCGGTCGCTTCGATCAGGAAACCGAGTGCGCTCTTGCGAACGAGAAAGCCTATCAGGAGCGCGGCCGTTATCCAGATGATGACGGGCAGGGGCACACCGGCAAATGCGCCGGAGCCGATCGCGGAAAAGCTGTCATTGTTGAACGTGAGGATGACGCCCTCGGTGATGAGCTGCGCGATGCCGCGCCCTGCCACCATGAGGATCAGCGTGGCGATGATAGGCTGTATGTCGAGAAGGGCAACCAGCACGCCGTTCCAGAGGCCACAGACAATTCCCACGCCAAGCGAAATGGCGATGACGGCGGGAATGGAATGTCCATTGCTGATGAGCGTGGCGGCGACGGCGCCGCAGATGGCGATGACAGCACCAATGGAAAGATCGATGCCCTTGGTCGCGATGACCAGCGTCATGCCGATGGTGAGCAGCGCCACGGGGGCGGCGCGCACAAGAATGTCCACCAGACTGCCATAGAGCCTGCCATTTTGAAACGACACATTGAGGAAGCCGGGCGAAATGATTGTAATCGCTGCGAGAATGATAAAAAGCGCAGCAAGCTGCGGTGCAAGTCTTCTAAGACGCCGATTGACTGCCGTCATCATGCCGCCTCCGTTCTGGCCGCATCTGCGATCGCACGCATGATATTGTCGGCCGTCACTTCGCCGCCTTTCAGCTCGCTGACATGCCGGCGGTCGGAAAGCACGACGACACGATGCGCCACGGCGGTGAGTTCTTCCAGTTCGGAGGATATGACGACAAGCGACATGCCCTCGCTGCAGAGTTTTTCGATCATTTTGAGAATTTCCGCGTGGGCGCCGATATCGATGCCGCGTGTCGGCTCGTCGAGGATCAGAAGCCGGGGATGGGTGGCCAGCCAGCGGGCCAGGATGGCCTTCTGCTGGTTGCCGCCGGACAGGAACTTGATCGGCCGGTCGGGGTCGGCCGGGCGGATATCAAGGGATTTGATGAAACCTTCCGCCAGCTCTGCCTTTTGCCGGCGCGACAGCGGCCGCGCCCATCCCTGCCGGGCCTGAAGGGCCAGCGCGATGTTGTCGGTCACGGAGAAATCAGCGATGATGCCGTCCGTCTTGCGTTCTTCGGGACAGAAACCGAAACCGGCCGCAATCGCCGCCTCGGGAGAAGAGATCGTCACCGCCTGCCCGTCGATCGTTGCTTTGCCCGTGTCGGGGCGGTCTATGCCGAAGAGCAGGAATGCCGTTTCGGTCCGGCCGGAGCCGAGAAGCCCTGCCACGCCGACGATTTCCCCGGGGCGTATCCCGAGATCGAAGGGAGAGACGCTGCCGCGTTTGCCATATCCTTCGAAGCGAATGCTTGGCTCGCCTTCGGCGATTGTTTCTTCGGTCGCCTGATGGTCATGGGTAATCTGTTGAAGTTCCCGGCCGAGCATCATCGATATCAACTCGGAACGCGGCAGGCTGCCGATTTCGCGTGTGCCGACAAGCCGGCCGTTGCGCAGCACCGTCACCCGGTCGGCGATATCGTAGACCTGATTGAGGAAATGAGTGATGATTACGATACCGATACCGCGCGCCCGCAGCTTTTTCAGTACGCCGAACAGCATTTCAACCTCATGAGCGTCGAGGCTGGCGGTCGGTTCGTCCAGCACCAGCACCTTGCCGGAAAGATCGACGGCGCGGGCGATGGCGATGATCTGACGGATGGCGACGGAATAGCTGGAGAGAAGGGCGTTGACGTCAATGGAAAGGCCGTACTGGGCAAGCAGCGCCTGCGAATTCTTTTGCATCGTGCTGCGGTCGATCAGCCCGAAGCGCCGCGGCTGGCGGCCAAGGTAGAGGTTCTCCGCAACGGTGAGGTTTTCGAGAAGGTTGACCTCCTGATAGACGGTGCCGATGCCAAGGGCCTGCGCCTCACCCACATTGGCGGGCGAGATTTCGCTGCCTTCCAGAAAGACTGATCCGCTGCCGCGGCTGTAGACGCCCGTCAGGATTTTGATCAGCGTCGATTTTCCGGCGCCGTTTTCGCCGAGCAGCGCATGGATTTCGCCGTGCCCAAGCGCAAAGTCGACGCCATCCAGCGCCGTGATCCCTAGAAAGGATTTGCCGATGGCGCGTGCTTCCAGAAGTGGTGCCGTTTCGGACATTGAGCAGTTTCCGTATTGCAATGGGTTTTGGTAGAGCAATCGGCAGGGAGCGGCGTATTTCTTCTCTCCGCCGGGGAGAAGGTGGGCCGAAGGGTCGGATGAAGGGGCAAGCTCTTCTGACATCTCCAGGCTTGCCCCCTCATCCCGCTGCCGCGGACTTCTCCCCGGATGGGGAGAAGAAACAAGTGGCATGCGCTCGCTCCATACGAGACCATTCTGCAGACTGGATCGGAGAGGTTTCGCTCTCCTCAACAGAAAGAGACGGCGCAATCCACGCGCCGTTTCTGCAAAGAATGGCTTAGTAACCCAGGCCCTTCTTCGCCTCGTAGACCTTCATCGGGTCGTCAGATGCCGTGTAGAGCTTGGATTCGGTCTGAATCCACTTCGCCGGAGCCTTCTTGTCTTTCAGATAGGCTTCGAGCGCGTCGAATGCCGGGCCGGCCATGTCGGGCGTCAGTTCCACGGTGGCGTTGGCTTCACCGGCTGCCATGGCCTTGAAGATGTCAGGCACGGCGTCGATCGACACGACCTTGATGTCGGTTCCGGGCTTGAGACCGGCTTCCTTGATCGCCTGGATCGCGCCAACGGCCATGTCGTCATTGTGGGCGTAGACGGCACAGATGTCCTTGCCGCCGCCTTCGGCCTTGATGAAGCTTTCCATCACTTCCTTACCCTTGGTGCGGGTAAAGTCACCCGTCTGCGAGCGGACGATCTTGATATTGGCGTGCGAAGCGATGGCTTGCTCGAAGCCCTTCTTGCGATTGATGGCGGGCGAGGAGCCGGTCGTGCCCTGCAATTCCACCACCTTGCAATCCTTGGAACCGACGTCCTTCACCAGCCAGTCACCGGCAACCTTGCCTTCGTGGACCTGGTCCGAGGTAACTGCGGTCAGGTAAAGATCATCGGGAGCCTCGATCTGGCGGTCGAGCAGGATGACAGGGATTTTCTCTTCCTTGGCTTCCTTCAGGACAGCATCCCAGCCCGTTGCGACGACCGGTGCAATCAGGATTGCGTCGACGCCCTGCGCGATAAAGCCGCGAACGGCCTTGATCTGGTTTTCCTGCTTCTGTTGCGCGTCGGCGAACTTAAGTGTGACGCCGCGCTTCTCGGCCTGCTGTTTGGTAACGGTGGTTTCAGCCGCGCGCCAGCCGGATTCCGAACCGATCTGCGAGAAGCCGACGGTAAGTGATTTGGCGGAAACACTTGATGCAAGGCACAGCGAAACGGCGACAGTAACGGTCGCGAGAGCTTTTCTCATCTTAATCCTCCCAGAGATGATGTCAGCGTGACGCGATCACTATGAGCATATAGTAATACTCTTGAAAAGCGATTTTTTAGCCTTTCCGCAATTTGGCTTCGGTGAACTGCGGTGAATTTTCCCTATAAAATATTTTGAATCAATGGGTTGAACGAAAGAAAGCCTCATTTTTCCGCTTGCGGAACTGGCTTGACGTGGCCTCAGAGTCGACTTGACAGAAGGCGATTGTCTCTAATAGTAATACAAATAATGAGACTTTATAAAAGGCGGAGCGGGGAGCCGAAGAGGTAGCCGCATTCCCGCAAGGCATGGGAGGGAGAGGCCGTTGCGCGACACCGGTATCACCATAAATACCGAAAAATATTCGGCTAAATCCGAAGAACGGCTTCAGGTCACTCGTCTGGCGCTGCTCTGTCGGTTATGCGTGTTCTCCGAAAGCTGATTCCATTTTCCTTGCGCACAACATAAGCTTGTCGCATTTCGTAATATTTTACCGTTGGCCACTTCCGGCTGGAGACCTGCATCATGACTACATCCGACAAACTGCCTGCAACACAAGGCAAGCTTCGCTCACGCGCCTGGTTCGACAACCCCGCAAATGCGGATATGACCGCGCTTTATCTCGAGCGTTACATGAACTTCGGTCTGAGCCAGGCCGAGCTTCAGTCCGACCGCCCGATCATCGGCATCGCGCAGACGGGTTCGGACCTTTCTCCTTGCAACCGTCACCATCTGGAACTGGCAAACCGCCTGCGCGAAGGTATCCGTGAAGCTGGCGGCATCGCCATCGAATTTCCGGTTCACCCGATCCAGGAAACCGGCAAGCGGCCGACCGCAGGTCTCGACCGTAACCTCGCCTATCTCGGCCTCGTGGAAGTGCTTTATGGCTATCCGCTCGACGGCGTCGTTCTGACCATCGGCTGTGACAAGACCACGCCTGCCTGTCTCATGGCGGCGGCCACCGTCAACATTCCGGCCATCGCCCTTTCCGTCGGCCCGATGCTGAACGGCTGGTTCCGCGGTGAACGCACCGGCTCCGGCACCATCGTCTGGAAGGCGCGTGAACTGCTGGCGAAGGGTGAGATCGATTATCAGGGCTTCGTCAAGCTTGTCGCTTCCTCGGCTCCGTCGACCGGCTATTGCAACACCATGGGCACGGCGACGACCATGAATTCGCTTGCCGAGGCGCTGGGCATGCAGCTTCCCGGCTCCGCCGCCATCCCGGCGCCTTACCGTGATCGTCAGGAAGTCTCCTACCTCACCGGTCTGCGTATCGTCGAAATGGTCAAGGAAGACCTGAAGCCATCGGACATCATGACAAAGGATGCGTTCATCAACGCCATCCGCGTCAACTCGGCGATTGGCGGCTCCACCAACGCGCCGATCCACCTGAACGGCCTTGCACGTCACGTCGGCGTCGAGCTGACAGTGGATGACTGGCAGACCTATGGTGAAGACGTACCGCTGCTCGTTAACCTGCAGCCGGCCGGTGAGTATCTCGGCGAGGATTATTACCATGCCGGCGGCGTTCCTGCTGTCGTCAACCAGCTGATGACCCAGGGGCTGATCATGGAAGATGCCATGACGGTCAACGGCAAGACCATCGGCGAAAACTGCCGTGGCGCGATCATCGAGGACGAAAAGGTCATTCGCCCCTATGAACAGCCGCTCAAGGAGCGCGCCGGCTTCCGCGTTCTGCGCGGTAACCTGTTCTCCTCCGCCATCATGAAGACGAGTGTGATTTCGGAAGAGTTCCGCAACCGTTACCTTTCCAACCCGAACGATCCCGAAGCTTTTGAAGGACGTGCCGTGGTGTTCGACGGTCCGGAAGACTATCATCACCGCATCGATGATCCGTCGCTGAAGATCGACGCCAACACCATCCTGTTCATGCGCGGTGCCGGCCCGATCGGTTATCCCGGCGCGGCAGAAGTCGTGAACATGCGCGCTCCGGATTATCTGCTGAAGGAAGGCGTCAACTCGCTGCCCTGCATCGGCGATGGCCGTCAGTCAGGCACTTCGGGCAGCCCGTCCATCCTCAATGCTTCCCCTGAAGCAGCAGCAGGTGGCGGCCTTGCCGTTCTGCAGACAGGCGACCGCGTCCGCATCGATGTGGGCCGCGGCAAGGCGGATATCCTGATTTCAGGAGAAGAGCTTGCCAAGCGTTATGAAGCGCTGACGGCTCAGGGCGGTTACAAGTTCCCTGACCACCAGACGCCATGGCAGGAAATCCAGCGCGGCATCGTCAGCCAGATGGAAACCGGCGCGGTCCTGGAACCTGCCGTGAAGTATCAGCGCATCGCCCAGACTAAGGGCCTGCCGCGCGACAACCACTAACAGCCATCACAAGACTATGCGGCCCCGAGGACAACCTCGGGGCCGCTTTCGTTTCTTTTAACGGTAAACTAGAAATATTGAGGTCTATGGACCGACCAACGCTATCATGCGCCCCGCGCCCCCCATCATGAGGCCACGGAGGGTCAATATGTCGATGGCTTGGAGCGTGCGGCAGACGCTCAAATCACCGGGTAAAGCGACCAGAAAAACAGTTCATATTCCTGATCGCGATCGTCATCATGCGATTCGTCGTCGGGTCTGCGCGGTGTTTTGTCCTGAAACTCGGTCTCCACCCGCTCATTGACGACGGGCATCCTTCGGCCGATGCCAAAGAGGTCAAAGGAGAGCATGTTGAACCCTGCTACCATGGCCGTTTCCCTTCTTCACGCGAGTTAACGTAGCGTTAAGTTTCGCGCGTTGCCATGATTTCGTCAAGATTGGCGGAGGAATTTGTCTACCATTTTTAACAACAATGTCGTGAGCGGCGTTCCATCGCGAGCGGATTTTGCGCAATGAATGTTCTTCGACACCGTTAAACGCCATCCGCAGGTGCGTCTAAATAGGTTTTTTCTGCGGCTTCCAGCGCGAAATCGGTATTTGCAGCGTGGCCGAGGCTTTTCAGGGCGCCGGAGAAGGCCAGGATATTGGCTTTCACGGCATCCCGATGCGCTCTCCGACCGGTGTGATTAAGCCTGATCAACCGTTCCGCGCCGGGGCCGACGCCACCGGAAATGTCCGCGCCTTGCTTCTGGGACGCAGCCGCGAGGAATGCCCTGGCTTCGAGGGTATCCGGCAGGATCGCCGTGGAAACGAGGGCGGAAGCGTGCGCCTCTTCCACCCAGGTTGGAATGCCAAGCGCCCTGAGGCCGTTTCGAGTGGCCGCCGCTGCCGTTTTGTGGCGTCGATTGGCGGATGCCAGCCCTTCTGACTCGATCCTGTCGAGGGCGGCCTCCAGCGCGTAAAACTCCAACGGGGCGGGCGTTCCGGGCAGTGCGCCGCGGCCGGTATCGAGCCAGAGTTTCTTCTGGTCCATAAGCGAGAGCATGGAGTTGTCAGGAGCGCCGTCATGCGAAAGAAGCGTCCAGGCCCTTTCGCTGACGGAAATGGCGGAAATGCCGGCCGGGCCGGCCAGCGCCTTTTGCGGGCCGATGACGGCGATATCGATACCTAAACGGTCGACGTCGAAAGCATGTCCGCCAATGGACGCGACGGCATCCACAAGGGTCACGATGCCCCGTTCCCGGGCGAGCGCGGCGATGGCGGGCAGGGGGTTGAGGATGCCGCTTGCCGATTCCGCGTGGACGATGGCGAGAAGGTCGAAATCCGGCCCTTCGTCCAGCGCCCGTTCCACTTCCTCCAGGGTGACTGGCCTTGCCGGGCTGGCGACCAGATTGCGCACGGTCGCGCCGCCCTTTTCCAGCCAGCCGCCAAACCACGTACCATAAGGGCTGGTGACAATGTTGAGCGCTTTCAGGCCCGGTCGCGCAAGGCTGGTGGCTGCGGCTTCGAGCGCCAGCACGGCTTCCGCCTGTATCAGCAGCACGTCGTTGCTTGTGCTCATCAGCGCGGCCAGCCGGTCGGCAAGGGCAGCATAACGCTCGGCAGGAAAAGCGGGTGGGTCGAGCAGCAATGCATAATCCGGAGCGTGCATGTCTTTTCCTTACGTGGTGATGGTCAGGCGCGGTGCGGCGTCGATCAGGGTTCTGGCGGTCGAGGATTGCGGCGCCGAGACGATATTTCCTGTCCGGCCGATTTCAACGATCCTTCCTGCTTCCATGATGGCGACGCGGTGGCAGACGGCGCGAATGACCGCGAGATCATGGGAGACGAAAATACAGGAAACAGCCGTCTCGCGCTGTATTTCCACCAGCAGTTCAAGGATTTGCCGGCGAACCGAAACATCGAGCGCGGAGACGGCTTCGTCCAGGATGAGAAGCGACGGCTTGAGCGCAATCGCCCGTGCGATCGAGACGCGCTGCCTTTGGCCGCCGGAAAGCTCGAAGACCGAGCGGCCGGCATAGCTGGCGGGCAGTCCAACGCGGTCGAGAAGGCGGCGGATTTCCGCCGCACGCTCGCGTCTTGCGACCGTGCGATGAATGCGCAACGGTTCGCCGATGGCATCTTCGACGCTGGCGTGTGGATTGAAAGCGCCATGTGTATCCTGAAACACCATCTGCATGTGCTGGCGGGCGGCGCGAAGCTTGCCGCCGTCCAGTGTCAGCCAATTGTGGCCCCTGAAAAGGATCGTGCCTTCGTCGGCCGGAATCAATCGCATGAGAATGCGCGCAAGCGTGGATTTTCCGCAGCCGGAGGGACCGGCAAGTCCCAGCGTCTCACCGGGCTGAAGCGAAAAAGAGATGTCGGAAAGCGCCGCCACCCTTCTTGCGCCGCTGCGGTAGGTCTTGGACAAGCCGTCGAGGGTGAGCAGGGCATCGTTCATGACGCGGCCTCGCTGACCAGCGGCGGCGTGGACAGATCGAGATAATCGGCAAGCAGCGCACGCGTATAGTCATGGACGGGTGCGGACAGCACCCGCCTCGTCGGACCATGTTCCACCAGCAATCCCGAGCGCAGAACCGCAATCTCGTCGGCAAGGCTGGACGCAAGGCCGATATCATGGGTGATGAAGACCAGCGTCTTGTTTTCCTGCCGCACCAGATCGTCGAGCAGCGTGGCGATGGCGGCCTGGCTAACCGTATCGAGCGCGCTCGTGGCTTCATCGGCAATCAGGATTGAAGGACTGGCTGCAATGGCGGCGGCAATCGTCACGCGTTGCCTCTGGCCGCCGGAGAGCTGGTGCGGATAGGCCCGGATGAGGTGGGAAGGGTGCGGCAGCCGAACCCGCTCCAGAAGATCGCGGGCAAGATCGCGCGCTTGCCGCCATGAGAGGCCTTGATGCCGGACAGCCCCTTCCGCCACCTGTTCGCCGATGGTGAGAACCGGATTCAGCGTTGCGCCGGTGTCCTGAAAGATCGTGCCGATATCCCGCCCTGGCAGCGGCCTGCCGTGGAACAGGCTGTCGCGGCTCCACGAAATATCACCGGAAACCTTCGCATGTCCGGGAAGAAGCCCCGCAATCGCCTTGCCGAGCGTCGATTTCCCCGAGCCGCTTTCGCCGATGATCGCCAGCCTCTGGCCTTGCCGGATCGTCAGCGAGACATTCTGCAATGCCGGCGCATCACTTGCCGCATACCAAACGCTGAGGTCGTCGATCCGGCACAGTGCATTTCCGCTCATGGCGCTCGCCTCCCTGTCGCCATCGCCTTGTTGATGCCTTCACCAAGAAGATAAACGCCGAGAACCGTAACCAGAAGGCCGATGCCGGGAATGACCGACAGAAACGCGGCCGAGCGAAGGACATTGCGTCCTTCTGCGATCATCGAACCCCAGGTGACGATATTGGGATCGCCGAGCCCGAGGAAGGATAGGGCGGCTTCGGTCAAAATGGCCGCGGCGACGATGATGGCGGCAAGCGCCATGACCGGCGGCAGGGCATTTGGCAGGATCTGCCTGAATGCGATCTCAAGCGGGTGCATGCCGATGGCGCGGGCGGACTGAACATAATCGCGCTCGCGGATGCTCAAGACCTGCGCCCGCATCAACCGCGCCGGATCCGCCCATGCGCCAAGCGCAATGGCGAGTATGACAATCGGCATGGAGGGGCCGATTGTACTGACGAAGGCGAGCGCTAGCAGGAAGTTCGGGACGATCTGGAAGGCGTCGGTGACGCGCATCAATGCTTCGTCCACCACGCCGCCGGCAAATCCGGCAATGGTGCCGATGACGGTACCGATAATCAGCGCGGCTGCGGCGGCGCCTATGCCGACGAGCAGGGAGGCCTGCGCACCATGGGCGAGCTCGGCAAGCACGTTGCGGCCCAGCCGATCGGTGCCGAGCGGTAGGGCCGCATCCGTAAAAGGCGTAATCAGCGGTTCGCCAACGATAGCCAGCGGGTCACCTGGAAAGACGGCGGGTGCGGCAAGCGCCGTCAGGGAAAGCAGCACCAGTATGACGGTTCCCGTCATGCCTTCGAAACTGCGCAGGAGCCGGAAAGCGAAACTCATGCGCCTTGTTCCCCGCTGCCAATGCGCGGATCGAGCACGGAATGGACAATGTCGACGGAGAGGTTGACGAGGATGACAAAAACCGCGCTAGTCAGGATGATGCCCATCAACAACGGGGCGTCTCGGCCAGTGACGGCCTCCTGCGCCAGCCGGCCAAAACCGGGAATGGCAAAAACGCTTTCGATGACCACACTGCCGCCCAGCATGGTTGCCGCCTGCAGGCCAAGCACGGTGACAAGCGGCAGGGCGGCGTTGCGGGCGACGTGGCGTAGCACGATCCGTCGTTTTGAAAGCCCCTTGGACTGGGCAAAGAGCACGAAATCCAATGGCCAGATCGCCGCCATGGCGGTGCGCATCACGCGCAGGAAAAGCGCAAGATAGATCAGCCCAAGACTGGCGACCGGCAGCACGAGATGGCGGCCGATATCAACCGCCCTCGCCATGCCGTGCTTGCCCGAAGCGATGGTCTCGATGCCGGAGGTAGGCAGCCATCTGAATTTCACCGCAAAGACGATGGCGAGCACGAGCCCAAGCCAGAAGCCGGGCGTGGCGTAAAGCGCGAGTGAGAGTGTGGAAAGCGCGCGGTCTGTCGCCCCGCCCGGACGCGCGCCCGCCACGATGCCGAGTGCTGTGCCGAGGATGAAGGCGAGCGTTGTCGCACTGCCCATCAGAAGAAGCGTGTTCGGCAGCCTTTCCAGGATCAGCCCCAGCACAGGCCGGTCAAAGGCAAGCGACCAGCCGAGATCAAGCCGCAGCACCGAACTCGCATAGAGCCAGAAACGGGCCAGCACGGAGCCGTTCAGACCATATTGTTCGCGCAGCGCATCGCGCAGACCGGCATCGCCGCCGCCGATGGAAACGAGATAGGCGTCGACCGCGTCACCCGATGCGTTTTCAAGCAGCAGGAAGGTGAAGACGAGCACGATCAGCAGCACCGGAATGGCGGTGAATGCCCTTCGCCGCAGCAATTTCGCCGCACGTCTCACGGCGTTGCCTCAGGTATCCACCGCCGTATCCGCCCAGTTGGACACCGCCCACCGAGGATTACTGGCGACATGTTTGACCGTATCGCGCGCCACAGTGATGAAACCCCACTCGGCGACGTTGATCAGCGGCAGATCGGCCGCGACCTGTTTCTGGAAGTCCTTGTAAAGCGCCGTGCGCGCGGCGGCATCCACTGTTATCGCCGCCTTGTCGATCAATTCGTCCAGCGTCTTGTTCTCGTAGCCGCCCTGATTGGAGAAGCCGACGCCGGCCGGAATGCCGGAACGGACGAGAATCGTGGTCGATATTGCGGGATCACCGCGGAACACCGGCGGCGCGATGGCGAGATCGAAGGCGTGGTCGGTGTAAACGGCCTTCTGGTGCGCCGCGGCGTCATTGTTCACCAGTTCTGCATCAATCCCGATTTCCTGAAGCGCCTGCCGCAGATAAGAACCGAACTGGCGGGTCTCATTGAAGTAGGGCGCGGGCAGAAGCTTCAGCGAAAAACGTGTTCCATTCGCACCACGCGGATAACCCGCCTCATCCAGGAGAGCGTTGGCCTTGGCGACGTCGAAATCATAGGTCTCAACGTCATTCGTGTAAAATTCCGGCGCATTCTTCGGTACGGGGCCGGTCGATGCAGTGGCGTAACCGAGAAAGACCTTGTCGATGACGAATTTCCTGTCGATGGCGTGCGCGATCGCCTTTCTGACCTTGAGATCCGCCAGTTCCTTGCGGCGATGGTTGATTTCCACCACCAGCTGATAGGTCAGTGCCTCATAGCCATCCGCAATAACCTTTATGCCGGGCTCCTTGGCGATGCGGGCAAGATCGGCGAGCGGCACGGCTGAAAAGGCGGCCAGCTGGATTTCTTCAGCTTCCAGCGCAGAGGCCGCGCCGGCCCGGTCGGGAAGGACGCGATAGATAATTTCCTCGAGCTGCGGCTGACCCTTGCCCCAATAGTTCGGGTTCCTCGTCAGGCGGTAATATTCGCCGGGTTTATATTCGGAAAAGACAAAAGGCCCGGTGCCCACCGGTTTGGTATTGGCCGGATTTGTGGCGATGTCGGTACCCTCATAGAGGTGTTTCGGCACGACGCTGGTAACCACCGGCAGCGCATTGCGGATGAGCTGGAACGGCGTGGGTTTGGAAAAGCGGAAAATTGCCGTGTGGTCATCAGGCGTTTCCACCGTCTGGAGATTGGCAAAGACCAGCCGCCCGAGATTTTGCAGCGGTTTCCAGACGGAAAGCGCCGAAAACGCAACGTCCGCCGAGGTGAATGGCTTGCCGTCATGCCATGTCACACCCTCGCGCAGCTTGAAGGTGGCGCTGAGCCCGTCATCGGCTCCCTGCCATTCCGTCGCAAGTCGCGGCTCCAGCCCGTCGGTGCCGTTAAAGGAGGCCTCGGCCAGGGGCTCGACGATCTTGCTGGCGATGTAAAACACGCCGTTGGAGGCAACGATGGCCGGATTGAGGTTTTTCGGTTCCGAATCGGCCGCGACGATCAGTCGCCCGCCGGATTTCTCCTGTGCGACGGTAATTCCCGCCAATCCTGTGGTTGCGGCCAGCGCGAGCGAGGTCTTGAGAAGCGAGCGGCGGGAAAGCTGGACAGGCGACATGAATTTCACTCCGGAATGAGGGCGAGGCGGGCTTTTCCGCTTGGCCCGCGGCGTGCCGATCTTAAGGCTGCAACCTCGGCAGTGTCCACGTTAATTCGCGCCCTTTACAGCAATGATTTTACGTTGCGGAGAGCTTTGCGGAAACAATATGCCCCGTCTCGGAAAATTCGGTTCTCCAGTCCGCCATCAGCGGCGAATTCACGGCGGAAAACTCGACATAACCAAATGAAACCAATCGTTTGATATGTGTTTTGCGAGGCAGCGGATGGCGCTGCGAACCTGTGGAGCGGTTGAAAATCCGTCGGTACGACCCCGTTTGGAAAGGGGTAATTAACCTTTATTTTTTATTTCAAGGAGACCGAAATATGTACGTTTATGATGAGTGTGCACGCTGCCATGAGCTTCTCCCGATCCAGATTTCAGAATTCGTCCAATAGCGTAGGGGAGGGGAGCGAAAATGCCCGTCATGCCGGTGTCCAGACGCCTGCGGGGCAGCGGACGATCGTGACGGCTGCAGGTGCAGCGCCGCGGCAGAATGCTGACGTGATCGCAGCCGATGCCATCGAAGGCCGCGCCGAGATGCCCGGCTGGCAGAATGCCTTCGTGCTTGGCCCGAATGTCCGCTTTACCCGCACGCCGGAGAGCGTCTTTAACCGGCGTATGCCGGTGGAGACGCCGAATATCCCGGACGAGGAGGCGCCCGCTGCCTCCGTACCGGCTGCCGCAGAGCCCGAGACGGCTGCTCGCCAGGATGCGCCGGCACCCCAGCCCGCCGAGAAGCCGGCCGAGCAACGCATGGCGCCGCCGCGCATGCCGTTTCTGCCGCAGCCGCCCGACGCCCGCGGTGCTCGCGCCTTGACTTACAAATTGCGGCTGGAGCTTGCCCGTAAACAGGCGGAAGAGGCAGCCGCAGCCGTGCGGGATCCATCTTCATCGACGTCTGCCGCGCCCGATGCGGAACCCGCAGCGCCGCAGACGTTTGAGCCGCAACCTGCCGCGCAGCCGGAAGCTGAGACGCAGGCTTCCATTCCCGCCTTTGCCGCCCATCTGCCGGATGAGCTGTTCTGGGAAGTGATGACGCTTGATCTGCCCGGCGATGCGGCTGAAGCTCTTACCGCCCAGGTGCGGAGCGCATTTTCCGTTTCGGCGCCCGCAGCTCCGGCGCCTGTAAACACCGTTCTGACAGCGCCTTCATCCGCAGTGGCTGTCGCTCCCGTCTCGCCCGCAGCCGCCCCGGTTGTCCTTTCGGCCGAGCCACCTGTCGTCACCGTACCCGGCGGCTCCGCCATCCGGCTCTATCGGGAAATTGGCGTACGGCAGACATTCATTCCAGCCGCCGGCGTGGCTCCCGAACAGGAGTTCGCGTCGCAGCTGATAGCGGAAGCTGCCATGGTTGTCGCGCCGCAGCAGCTTGCAGAGCAGGTTCAGCCGGCGGAAAGGATCGTTGCCGAGCCGCGTTTTACGCCGCGAGCGCCTATCCAGTCTTCTCAGCCCATGTTCCGTGAAGCACCTGTCTTCGCCGATGGGGAATATGAGTATCCTTCGATTGACCTCCTGCAGGAAGCCCGCGTCCAGCAGACCACGACCATGACACCGGAAGCCCTGGAACAGAGCGCCGGTCTACTCGAAAGCGTGCTGGAGGATTTCGGCATCAAGGGTGAGATCATCGATGTCCGTCCTGGTCCTGTCGTCACGCTCTATGAATTCGAGCCCGCCCCTGGCGTCAAGTCCTCGCGTGTCATCGGTCTCTCTGACGATATCGCGCGCTCCATGTCGGCGCTCTCGGCTCGCGTTGCGGTCGTGCCCGGCCGCAATGTCATCGGCATCGAGCTGCCGAACCCGGTGCGCGAGACGGTTTACCTGCGCGAACTGATCGAGGCGCAGGATTACGCCGAGACACGCCAGAAGCTTGCCCTTTGCCTCGGCAAGACCATCGGCGGCGAACCGGTTATCGCCGAACTTGCGAAGATGCCGCACCTTCTGGTCGCCGGTACCACCGGTTCGGGCAAGTCCGTCGCCATCAACACCATGATTCTGTCGCTGCTCTACCGCCTGAAGCCGGAAGAATGCCGCCTGATCATGGTCGACCCGAAGATGCTCGAGCTCTCGGTCTATGACGGTATTCCGCATCTCCTGACGCCTGTCGTCACCGATCCGAAAAAGGCGGTGATGGCGTTGAAGTGGGCGGTGCGTGAAATGGAAGACCGCTACCGCAAGATGTCGCGTCTCGGCGTGCGCAATATTGATGGTTACAATGCAAGGGCCGCTGCTGCCCGTGCCAAGGGCGAGACGGTGTTCTGCAATGTGCAGACCGGCTTCGATCGCGCCACCGGCGAAGCGGTCTATGAGCAGGAGGAAATGGACCTGACGGCGATGCCTTATATCGTTGTCATCGTCGATGAAATGGCCGACCTGATGATGGTCGCCGGCAAGGAGATCGAAGGTGCGATCCAGCGTCTGGCGCAGATGGCGCGCGCCGCCGGCATCCATCTCATCATGGCAACCCAGCGTCCCTCGGTCGATGTCATCACGGGCACTATCAAGGCCAATTTCCCCACCCGCATCTCATTCCAGGTCACCTCGAAGATCGACAGCCGCACGATCCTTGGTGAGCAGGGGGCGGAGCATCTGCTCGGCCAGGGCGACATGCTGCACATGATGGGCGGTGGCCGCATCGCCCGTGTTCACGGCCCCTTCGTGTCCGACGAGGAAGTTGAAAAGGTCGTGGCGCATCTGAAGACGCAGGGTCGTCCGGAATATCTGGGCACGGTCACGGAAGATGCCGAGGAAGCGGAAGAAGAGGCGGAAGAGGATACGGCTGTCTTCGACAAGACCTCGATGGGCGACGACGACAGCGATGACCTCTATGAAAAGGCCGTCAAAATCGTGATGCGCGACAAGAAGTGCTCGACCTCCTATATCCAGCGCCGCCTTTCGGTGGGCTATAACCGCGCCGCCTCGCTGGTGGAGCGAATGGAGCAGGAAGGCATCGTCGGACCTGCCAACCATGTCGGCAAGCGCGCCATCATCGCCGGCGAGCGCGACCCTTACGATGCGATGGGCTCCGACGACTGATCATCGCGTCACCAAATGAACGAAGGGAGATGTTGCAAACAACATCTCCCTTTTTCTTTCTGTGGCGTTCGGCGCTAATGTCTGCGAAGCCTATTTCATTCCCGTTCCGGCGATGCCTGTTGTGATGTAGCGCTGCAGGAACAGGAACACGACCGTGACGGGTGCCAGGCTGAGGAAGGTCATGGCGAGGATATAGTGCCATTGCACCGAGAACTCGCCCTGAAAGGCGTTCAACCCCACCTGCAGCGTGAAATTCTCACGGCTGCTGAGAACGATTAGCGGCCAGAGGAAGTCGTTCCAGCGCCACAAAACCGAGAATATGGCGAGAACCGCGAGCGCCGGGGCCGTCAGCGGCAGGATGATGCGCCAGAAGATGCGGAATTCGCTGGCGGCATCGACGCGCGCCGCCTCGATCAGCTCATCGGGGATGGTCAGCATATATTGCCGGAGCAGAAAGACGCCTGTCGGCGTTGCGACGGTGGGAATGATGACACCCCAGAGATTATCGACGAGACCGACACCGACGATGACGAGATAGGCCGGCACCATGACGACGGTGAGCGGGATCATCAGGGTGGAGATGATCAGCACGAAGATCGCCTTTTCGCCACGGAAACGGTATTTGGAGAGCGCAAAGGCTGCCATGGCGTTGACGATCAGCGTCAGGACCGTTGCGACGACGGTGACGAAGACCGAGTTCTTGAGGAAGGTCAGGAAGCTGAACTGTGTCAGGGGATCGGTGAAGTTCTCCGTCGCGATGGTCAGCTTCTGAACTGGCGTTATTTCCCGTGTGTCGACACTGATTGGCGGGCCCGGATTGGCTGGGTCCACCATCTGAGCTTTGAGGCCGATGCGGCGGACCATGGCCATCTCACGCTCTGCGCCGTCGATGGTGGCCTTCCACAGGCTGAGCGGCCTGTCGTAGCCCTGAACCTCCACTTGCACGGCAGCGCGCGGCAGGAGGCTTGGCGGAAACCGCGTGATTTCAGCCTCCGGTTTCAGCGACGACATGGCGGCCCAGACAACCGGGATGAGGACGGCGAGTGTGCCGCCGATGAGCCAGACCCAGGAGAGGATATCGGTGAGGCCGATCCGGCCGGGACAGCGGGTGCGCGTGAGGAAAGAGACGGCATTGGACATGGTCAGGACTCCATCTTTTTGCCAAGGCGCAGCTGCACGAGCGTCAGTGCGAGAAGCACAAGGCCCATCAGCACCGACGCGGCGGAGGCAAGGCCAAACAGCCTGAGATCGCTGCCGAAGGCCATTTGATAGATATATTGCACCACGAATGTATTGGCCGTGCCTGGCCCGCCGCCATTCGTCAAAACCCAGGCTTCATCAAATATCTGCACCGAGCGGATCATCAACAGGATGAGCACGACGAGCAGGTTGGGGCCGAGAAGTGGCAGGGTGATGCGCAAAAGCGTGCGCCGGGGCGAGGCGGCATCGATGGCGGCGGCTTCGTAGAGATCCTTCGGGATGGCCTGAAGGCCGGCGAGCAGGATCAGCGTATAAAAGCCCATGTGGAACCAGACCGAAACGACCACCACGAAAAAGCGCGACCAGCCGACATCAAGCAGGAAGATTTCCGGCGGCACGCCCAGCATCTGGAAGAAGGCGTTGAGCAGGCCGTTGCGGTCCAGAAACCATTTCCAGATGAGGCCGATGACGACGGGCGACAGCAGGACGGGATAAAAGAACATGGCGCGGAAGAAACCGCGCGCGGCTATCGCCCTGTTGAGGATGAGGGCGGTTATGAGCGCGACCAGCAACGTGGCGATGACATTGAAACCGACAAACCACAGCGTGTTCCAGATTGCCGTCCAGAACAGCGATTCCCGGCAGCTTCCCGGGTCCATATAGCTCTGGCAATCCAGCAGCTTGCCGAAATTCTCCAAACCGACAAAGGGGCGGTCGGTGATCAAAAGTTCGGTGCCGCCGGTGAAGGCATAACCGACGGCAATCGCAATCGGCAGGAAGGTGAAGATGCCAAAAAGAACGAGGTTCGGCATCAGGAAGATATAGGGCATGCGCCTTTTGCCGATCAGCCGCTCGATGAAGTTGAGCGGCACCTCGGCAATCGCCATAACGGCGTCAAGCGCGCGGTCGGACAGTCTCGCAAGGGTCGGATTGGCCATGCTACCCTCTCCCTTCGCCCGTTAGGCGCGGCAGCGCCAGTTCGGTGGCGGGATCAAAGACATGAACCTTCTCCCGTGCTGGCATGACCTTCAGCACCGCGCCGGAGGCTGGCGCGAAATGGCCGGCCTGATGCACGATGATCTGGTCCTTCTCACCCTTGATATTGCCGTAGAGATAGGTCTCGGTGCCGAGGCTTTCGTGGTATTGCACCTCGAAGGGCAGGCCGGCATCCGCGATGGTGAAATGCGAGGGTCGGATGCCCGCCAGAACCGCCTGTCCGGGGCTGACGGTTGCCGGATCGACGAGGCAGGGAAGCGACACGCCATAGCCGGCATCGATGGAAATGGTGCCGTCGTCGCGCTTGATGATGGTGCCCTTCAGCATGTTCATGCGCGGCGAACCGAGGAAACCGGCAACGAAGAGGTTGCGCGGATTATCGAAAAGCTCAAGCGGGCTGCCCACCTGTTCGATGCGCCCGGCGCGCAGCACCACGATCTTGTCGGCCATGGTCATGGCTTCCACCTGATCGTGGGTGACATAGATCATCGTTGTCTTGATATCGCGGTGCAGCCGGGTGATTTCTGCGCGCGTCTGCACGCGCAGTGCCGCATCGAGGTTCGACAGCGGCTCGTCGAACAGGAAGATGTCAGGTTCGCGCACGATGGCGCGGCCGATGGCGACGCGCTGGCGCTGGCCGCCGGAAAGCTGTTTCGGCTTGCGGTCGAGATAGGGCTCGATGGCAAGCATCCGCGCCGCCTCGTTGATGCGGTTTTCGATTTCCGACCGCTTGAAGCGCAGGTTTTCCAGGCCGAAGGCGAGGTTCTTGCGCACGCTCATATGCGGATAAAGCGCATAGGACTGGAAGACCATGGCGATCTTGCGTTCTGCCGGCGACAGTGCGCTGACATCGCGATTTCCGATGGCGATGCTGCCTGATGTGACGTCCTCAAGACCGGCGATGATGCGCAGCAGCGTCGATTTTCCGCAGCCCGACGGGCCGACGAAAACGACGAATTCGCCGTTTTCGATCTGGAGATCGATATCATGCAGGACGTGAACGGCGCCGAACGCCTTGTTGAGGTTTTCGAGTTTCAGACTTCCCATCACCTGCTCCCTTCAACCGAGCTCGCCGTCGCGACGATCTCCTGGCTGTTCCAACCCTCGGGCAAGGGCATTGCTCTTTTGATGGCGACATCATCAGCCGAAAAACCGTGAGCGCCCTTAAGGTAGATCGCGGGCATGCCGCCTGGATAATCCTCCATACCGACGATCCGGCCCTCAGCATCCTGCGTCCAGGCATTGGCGCGGCCGGCCGCATCGGCGCTTGGCGCTATATCGGCATTGGTGGGACGCAGGTCATATTGCAGGCCGGTGCCGAGCTTGCCGGGCTCCTGCGCCAGCGTGATGCGCGCAAGCCTGACATTGTGAATGCCGGCTGCCGAGGTGGAGACGAGGTTGATCGCTCCCTCCATCGAACCGCTCAAATCTTCGATAACAAGATTGTCCACCCTGCCTGCCTGCCGTTCGGGGCGGCGGTCAACGACAGTGACTGTCACTGCTTCGCCAGAACCCCAGAAACCACCCGGCGTTTCATGGCACTCGGCCTCGATGCGTGAAAAGCGGATGTTGCGCATGGCGCCGCCATCACGGGAGAAAAGACCCATGCCGCGATTTGACTGCACCACCTTGCAGTCTTCGAACACCACATTAGTGAAATCGCCGAAGGATTCGGTGCCGAGCTTCAGCGCGCAGCTCATGCTGGAAACGGTGCAGCGGCGAACCGCGATATTGGCGCACACGCCCACTGCCTTGCCATCCGGCCCGGCACTGGTCTTGAGGCAGATGCCGTCATCCGCAGTCGAGATGAAGCAATCCTCGATCAGCGCGCGGCGGCAGGCATCCAGCACGATGCCATCCGTATTGGGCAGGCGGCGGTCGTTTTCGATGCGCAGATTGCGGAAATGAAGGTCCTCGCAATTGACCATATGCAGCGTCCACATGGGGGAGCCACTGACGTGCAGGTTTTCGAGGCGCACATTACGGCAGGCTTCCAGCACCATCACGCGCGGGCGCTTTTTCGCCGGGATATGGGTTCCCATGGCCGTGTCATCGCCAATGATGAAGTTTTCACCGCCGGCCTCGATACGGCCCGGGCCCGTGACGGCGATGTCGTGCGCGCCCTTGGCGATAATCATGCCGCGATCGGAGTCTTCGGCAATCACCGAAACCCGGGTCAGTGCATAAGCGTCGTAATCGGAAACGGGGGCGAGTACCGCGTCTGCTGCAAGGTGCAGTTCCACGCCGCTTTTGAGCTGGAGACCGGCGCTGACATGTCGTCCGGCCGAAAGAGATACGCGCCCGCCACCTGCTGATGATACGGCGTCGATAGCCTGCTGGACGGTCGCCGTGGCATCGAGGCCACTGGCCGCAACTGTGATGTCCTGACTGATGTTCATGATGCTCACGATGTCTTTGGCCTTTTCAGAAAAACGTCGATCAGAAGCAGCATCGTCAGTGCCTGCCCGTAGGGCGTGGGCAGGTTGGGGATGCGGCGGTAAAAATCGAGATCGTGGCCCATTGGCGTGCCGTCGGAGACGCCGTGAACGACGCCTTCCTCATCGATATTGCCGAGCACCGCCTTCAGCGCGCGTTCCGCATGCGGACGGTTCTCTTCATCGAGAATGCCGGCCTCGATGCCGCGCAGAATGCCATAGGCGATGCCGGCCGTCGCCGATGTCTCGACTGGTGAGGTCGGGTCATCGAGCAGCGTATGAAACATGCCGTCTTCACGCTGATATTTTCTCAGCGACCGCACCTGGCTTGAAAGCACATTGGCGAGGAAACGTTTGTCCTTCTGAGCAAGTGTCGGTACCAGTTCAAAGAGTTCGGGAATGGCGACGGTGATCCATGAATTGCCGCGTGCCCAAAACGCGTCCGCGAAATTGTGGCGACCGTTGAAGGTCCAGCCGTGATACCAGAGCCCGGTGACGGGGTCGGAGAGATAGCGCGCATGGATCATGAACTGGTAGACGGCCTCGTCGATCCAGTCCTGCCGTTTGCAGACAACGCCCGCGCGGGCGAGAAACAGACAGGCCATGAACAGCGTGTCGTCCCAGAGCTCCCCCTCATTCAGCCGTTCCTTGACGACATGCTGGAAGCCGCCATCTTCGGTTTTGGGCAATTCATGCACAAGCCAGTCGGCCCAGTCTTCCACCAGCGCGCGGAAATCCGGCCGGTCGACATGTTCTGTCAGGATGACGAGCGGCAGCATCGGCGCGGAACTGTTGATCTGGCGCGGCGGCAGGCCACGGTCGATCTGCCAGCCGTACCATGTCACGAGGTCATCCAGTGCCTTCTGGTCGTTGGCCGCGAGTGCCCGGCGCAGGAAACCATAAAGGCCAACACCCACTTCCCAATCCCATTCATCGAACTGGATCTTGCCATCGGAACTGCCGCTGACCAGACCTTCCTGAATGCCTTTGAGGCGGCTGAAGGCGGCGGCGACATTATCGATCGTTGTCCTGAGAGTGTCTTTTTCCATGCTTGGCTGGTTCATCTGTCAATTCCGCTTAGGAGTAGATGGGTTTTGCAGCGCTGCCCGATGCGGGGTCGGCGCTGTCGAAGGTGATTTTCGGTTGCGGCTGGTCATGGTCGAAGGCCATGGCCTGTCTGCCGATAGTGAAGGCGCCGTCCCAGCTGAGAGTGAATTCCGGCCCGCCGGGTGGCGTGACTGCGAGCAGCCGGCTATCGGCATCGAAGGTGACCCGTGTGGCGAGAATTTTCGCGCGGAAGCCGGCGAAGGCTTGCGCGTCGCCGCAGCCGATAACGCCGATCCAGCCGGCGCGGCGGCCGGGCGATCTAATCTCGCGGTTGGCGGTGGCACCAGAGGTGACGGGTTCAAGTCCGTTCGTCGCGTAAAGGGCCGCGAAGCCGCGGCCGGAACGGGTGATGAGCCAGTTGTCTTCCATCATGACCTCCTCCAGCCCGTCGCGGCCGAGATAGGCGTGGGTCCAGTCGTTGCGGTGATCTTCGGTATCGAAGATCAGCATCGCCAAATCGCGGTGCTGCGCTACGCGCGGCAGGATGCCGCTTCCCGCCCAATAGGAGGGACGCTGGCTGCCCCAGGGATCGTCCTCACCGGGATGATTGACCCACAGTCGCGCCATCGGGTGGCCGGCAAGCTTGATGTCCATGACGTGCTGCTGGTGACCCCTGCGGCCGGTCTTGTGATCGACAACGGTGGAAAGCTGGCCGGCCTCGTTCTTGAACAGCACGAGTTTGCCGGGCTCCAGCCCCTGCGCGTAGCGCGCCTCGACCATGCGGCCGTTTTCCAGCTGGGAGAGGGCGGCAAGATGCGCCGGCGGCAGGTAATCTCCGCAGCAGAACATTGGTAGCGAGGCGACGCCGTTGTTGAGCCAGCCTTTGCCAAAGGCGACCTCAGCAAAGGGCGCCAGTTCCGTCAGCGGCCCGGCGCGCAGTTCCTTGTCATAAGCCCGCCCTTGCGAACCGGAGGGGACACCGCCCAGTGTATGCAGCGCGATCATCTCGAAAATGAGATCGATCTGGTGGCGCGCGCGGGCGGCAAGTTCCGGCTCCGCCCAATGTTCGATGGCGAGAAGACCGATGAAATCGACGGGGTAATAGGCGGCCGAATTCCACTCGGCCAACCCATGCGCCTCGACGCTGTCGAACCAGCGCGCCAGCCGCTCAGCTGCCAGCGCGGCCTGCTGGCGCCCGCTACGGCCGGACGCGGTGAACGTGGCGTCCGGCAGATAATCGCCGGCCAGCAACTGGCTGGTGTGGAAGCAAAGGACGTGGTTTTCGCTCCAGAACCACATGACGTCATTGCCCGGCTCGTCCACCCAGTAACGATAACCAAGGATCGAAGCATCGATCCGTGCCCGCATATCTGCAGGCAACCGGGCCCCATGAGCACGCACCAGCCACAGCAGCGGGATCATGATGAAATCCGAGCAGTCTTCGCGCCTGTCGATGGAGTGCAGCGTTGCATCGATGATGCCGCCGATCGTCTCGATGTCATCGCTGCCGGTGGCGACCATGGCAAGCGCGCGGCCGATGCGCCAGGCGCCGAAACGGGCGCTGAAGGAAAGCGCCGCCTTCTTCCGTTCATTGATGTCGTTAGAGGATGCTTCCGGCGCGATATCACGCATGAAGGCGGCGTCGATGACGCGGGTGACAGTGCCGGAACCCGATCCGAGGGTGATCCTGACGCCGTGATACCCGTCGGCAATGCCTATTGTTTCGGGGATCGTCAGTGAGGATTGCCCGGCTTTCAGCACCGTATCCACTTCCGCAAGCGCGGCGCGCTCATGGCCATGGCT
This sequence comes from Agrobacterium sp. 33MFTa1.1, assembly GCF_004328495.1. Classification (NCBI taxonomy): domain Bacteria; kingdom Pseudomonadati; phylum Pseudomonadota; class Alphaproteobacteria; order Hyphomicrobiales; family Rhizobiaceae; genus Agrobacterium; species Agrobacterium sp. 33MFTa1.1. The sequence goes on from NZ_CP036359.1 coordinate 1,746,767, forward strand.
TTTGACGGCGATGTGCACCGGCAGATCGCTTGCCGGCGCTGCGCCAAAGACGAGTTCGAGGGCGCTGCCAGAAAACACGTCGCGGGCAGGGTGCACGTCACGTACCAGCGCGGCCAGGCGCTTCGTCTCTTCCCGGTCGAGCGGCACCGGCAACACGACGGTGAGCGGCGCGGGATCAATAACCTCAAGTTCGAAGAACCAGATGATGTCTCGCTCCGCCAGATCCTCGCAGAGAAGCAGGACCTCGTTGTCACCGGCCGCAAGATCGAGCGCGATGTCACGGCTGCTTTCGACATTGCGGATAAAGGGTTCGAAACGGACCTGCTCGACGCCGCCTACCCAGATGCGCACGCCGCCACAGGTTCGCAGCCGGAACTGCGCTTTCCGTGCAGTCTCGCTGCGAAACGTGCCCTTCAGCCAGCGCTGCACGTGGGTCGGAACATGCCAGAAGCCGGTGAATTCGACGCGGCGATTGGAGCCGGGCAGGTTGAGGTGGGAGACTGGCCAGCTGGTATCGGGGGCTATGTGGCGGCCAACCATGGTCTGCTGGAAGGCCTTGCGGCAGGGAAGGTCGCCGACATCGACAAAACCGTTGATGAAACGGTAGTTGACCCGATCTTCCGCCGGTGCCGGCGTGCCCGGAAACGATGTTTCCACGAGATCGGAGACGATCCAGGCGGTTACCGTCTCCCCGTCCGTGACGGTGTATGTGGGCTCCGACGTGTTCGCCGTAAATGGTCCATCCGGCATAATGGATCGCCTCCCGTCGATCGGTAATGAAATTATTTTCACAAAACTGTTTTTGCCTCTCGGCGTTGATTTGTGCAATTTCGCCAGAACAAACAGCTTGACGTTTATTCTGTCAAGCCGCAAAACATCACAAATCGAAGTAAGCAGAGGAGCTTTTACTCGATTTATGAAAATGTTTTCATTGGGAGGATGAGCATGATGAAATTGTTTTCGGGTGTCAGCGCCCTGGTATTTGCCTCTGTGGCCGGTCTTTCGGCCGCGCAGGCCGAGACCCGCACGATCACATTTCTTTTTACCGATGACGATCAGGGTTATGTGCAGCGCATGGCAGCGCTCAGCAAGGAGTTCGAGACGGCCAATCCCGGCGTGAAGATCAATTTCGTATCGTCGGGTTATGATGCCGTTTCTAAGCAGCTGCCAGTGCAGCTGGCGGTGGGCGAGGGCCCCGATATTGCCAAGATCACCGACTGGCAGCTCGCGCCCTATTATCTCGACATGCGGCCTTACATGAGGGATGCGGACGCCTTCGCGAAACTGCATGGTGCAAGCCTCGACCAGCTTCGCCTGCCCAATGTCAACGATCCGAAGTCGATCAATGGCTACATGGCGTCACAGACGCTGAACCTGCCCTTCGTCAACAAGACGCTGTTCGAGCAGGCCGGCGAACCCTTGCCCGGCCCGGCCGCCAAATTCAGCGAGATCGTCGAGGCATCCGCCCGTGTCGCCAAGGCGACGGGCGTGCAGATCCCCTTCACCATGGACCGGTCCGGCCACCGTTTCTCCGGCGGCGCCTTCTCTTACGGCTCGACTTATGTGAAGGACGGCAAGTTCAGCTTCCCTGACGATGCGGCAAAAAAATACATCGCCGACCTCTTTTCATGGACGCAAAACGGCAGCTTCCCCAAGGAAATGTGGGGTGCGGCTGGCGGTTCGCAGTACAAGAACATGGGTGACGAGTTCGTCAACGGCAATGTCGTGACGTATCTCGCCGGAAACTGGATGGTCAATCCGTTCCAGAACAAGATCGGCGACACTTTCGAATGGACCGCGATCAATGCTCCCTGCGGCGATGCGGGATGCTACGCGATGCCTGGTGGCACCGCGATCGTTGGCTTCAAGCGCACCAAATACCCTGAAGATGTGGCCCATTTCATCGAGTTCCTCGGCTCCGAAAAAGTGCAACGGGAAATCGCTGAAAACTACGTCATTCTGACGGGTGCAGAGATCGCCAATCCGCAATACAAGCTGAAGAGCGAAAATGCCAAGGCGGCGATGCAGGTCTTCCTCGATAACAAAAAGAACGTGCCGCAGGCCGCGCGTGATTTCGAACGCGCCAAGGGTGGCAGCGCCATGTATCAACAGATCGTGCAGCGCATGAGCCAGCTTATCGTCGGTGAGTTGACGCTCGATCAGACCTACAAGGTTCTGGAAGATGACATCGCCAAGATCAACGAGGCTGTCGCGGTCAAGAAATAAGAGCGCCGCTTCGAGATAAAAAGTCGATCTGCCCGGGGCGACGCGTCGGGCAAATCGCGCCTTCATCTGCCGGCCGCTCTTTCACATGCGATCTATCTTAATCAGCATGCCGAAAAAAAACTGCCATACGCCCGGCTTAAAGCTGACGGCGCGCCGAGGCTTTGCGCGCTCCCCTTTCGTCACGCGTCAAATCACAGGATTCATCATGCCCAAATTGAAGATGTCGTCCATTCCCTCCGCACGCTCGGCACTGCTTGCCTCCGTTGCATTGCTGGTGCTCGTTTCGAGCGCCGAAGCATTCGATAGCAAGGCACCGGCTGGTCAGGGCTATGCCATCGCCGTGACGGAGCCGACTGCGGCCTACCCGCTGCCGCTTGCCGATAATTATCGCAACCAGACGGGCAAGAATGAGAAGGGCGAGGATGTCCGTGCCTATGACGACCATGACAATCCCGTCATCAAAATCCTCTCAGGCTTCAACCGGATCTGGACGCTTGGCGATGAGAAATGGGCCGCTGGTGGCGCCAACGGCGATGGTCCGACGGATTTTAGCCGTGCGAAGGCCGTTAATCCCGCGATCTGGCAGGAAAACATGCGCTATGTGCTGTCTGTGACCGGGGAAAACCGCACGACCGCCGCCGCTTTCAATGCCTACATGAATGATCGGCGCTCGCAGAGCTACAGCGTGATCAACGGCATGGGACCGCTTGCCGATTGGTATCGTGAGGGGTCGGGTGCGACCACCACGATCAACCATACACTTGCAGACTTCGATCCGAACGAGGTGATTACCCACAAGGAGGAGGACAAGGGTACGGAAGCCGGAACGGCCGAATCCGAGTTAAAGAGCGTCGTGGCCTTGATGAAGGCGATCCGCGGACCGGAAGCCACGACATCGCCCGCGAAATACTTTTATTCCTCGCCGCGCCCGTGGCGGATGAACGATAAGGGTGAGGTCGTCGACAAGGGGACCGAGACCATCGGCGATCGTACCTTCGAAGGCTACGAATCCAGTGCCGGCATTGTTGTCCCGGCGCTGAAATATGCGCGCGAAAATCGCGGCCGTGGCAAGGATGGCGGCTTTCCAAGCGGCCACACCAATGCCGCCTATCTTGCCGCGATTGCCTATGCTTATGCCGTGCCGGAGCGTTTTTCCGAGTTGCTGACGGCGGCTTCGCAACTGGGCGAAAGCCGCATCGTCGCCGGCATGCATTCCCCCGTCGATGTGATCGGTGGCCGCATAACGGCAACTGCGATCGCCGCTGCCGTCTTGCAGGATCCAAAGAACGCAGAGGTCAAAAAGGCGGCGCATTACGACCTGCAGGCCTATTTCGTAAAACGCCTGCCGCAGGGCCAGTCTCTGATCCAGTTCGCCCATAGCGCGGGTCTGGAAAGCGACCCCTATGCCGATGCGGCGAAAAACCAGGCCGATTATCGCCGGCGCATGACCTATTCCTTCAGCCGCAACACGGCTGGGGGCCATGCACCCATGGTGGTGCCGAAGGGCGCCGAGGTTCTGCTCGAAACACGCCTGCCTTATCTTAATGCCGCACAACGTCGCGCCGTGCTGTTTTCCACCGGCATCGAGGCGGGTTATCCGCTGCTCGATGACAGCAACGGCTGGGGACGCATCAATCTGGTGGCCGCTGCCGGTGGTTATGGCGCATTTGACGGCGACGTCGAGGTGACGATGGACGCTGCGGTCGGTGGCTTCAATGCGGCAGACCGCTGGACGAATGATATTGCCGGGGCAGGGCGTCTCGTCAAATCCGGCAGTGGGGCGCTGACGCTCAGCGGCAACAACAGCTATGGCGGCGGCACCATTGTCAGGAACGGAACCTTGGTTGCGTCTTCCGCCGATGCGCTTGGAACCGGTGGCGTGCTGGTCACGGGCGGCACGCTCTCGCTTGCCGCAGGCAAGGATGTCGCCATCGGCGGTGATTATACGCAGTCCGGCGGCACGCTGGCGCTTGATCCGCAAAAGATTGCTCTGCGCGTCAAAGGCAATGTGGTGCTTGACGGCGCGACGCTGAAGCTCGCTTTCGAAGGCGGCGCGTCGGCCGCCGGCACGCGGCTCGACGTCATCTCCGCCAACGGCCTGACCGGGACATTCGCCACGATAGATGCGGGCAACGTGAAGGTGCGGCCGGTCTATACCGGTTCGGACTTGTCGGTGGTGGTCGAATAGGCCGATGCAAGAGGCCTGCCGGGCGCGGCTTAAGCCGCCGCGCCCGGGGCTTCGGTTCAAGAGTTCTGCCGTCGCATCAGCAGGAAGATGACCGGTGCGGCGAGCACCGAAACGATGGCGGCAATGATGAAGGAGGCTTGATAGCCGAATTTTTCGGCAATCGCGCCTGCGCCCAGCCCGCCAATCATGCCGACAACGCCATCCATGCACTGGAACAGGGTGAAATCGACCCCGGCCTGCCGGGGGTCGGACCAGCCCATGAAGCAGGCGTAAAGCGCGACGAAGCCGATGGACATGATGCCCGACGAGCTAGCCACCGCAACCGCCATGACGACCCATTGCGAAATATCGCGATGAACGCTGAAATAGGCGAAAAGGCACAACAGCGCAGTCTGCACGAAGATGGCGATGAGCAGGATTCGTGACGCCCCGTAGACGCGTACCAGCGTTCCGCCGAGCAGCGCGCCGGCGAAACCGACGATCATGCTGCCCACGCCATTCAGTGCGCCGATGGTGGCGAGATCGAAACCGTAATCGACCAGGAACGGGCCGAGCATTGCCAGACCCCATTTCTGCGCCGCGACATAAACGGCCGCTACGAGAAGGCCGGTGCGGACTTCCCGTCGCTTGAGCGCGTGTTTGATCGATGGCAGGTGGTCCCGTGTTTGCGGGACCGTTCTTGCCGCCGGGCCGAGCAGGAAGGGGAGCGCGAGCAGGATGACCAGCCCGGCCATGACCAGCGTGGCGCTCGTCCAGCCGGCGCGGTCCACCAGCACCAGAAACAGGCCGGCGCCGATAGCGGAGCCGAGATAGGAGCCGCCTACCTGTGCGGCGTTGCCCCATCCATGATGCTCTTCCGCCAGCGTTTCGACCGCATAGCCGTCGCAGGCGATGTCGACTGTCGCCGTCACCAGCGCGATTACCGACAGGATGGCGATTGCGACGGAAACCGGCGACGGGCCGGTGAAAGCAAGAACAGCGAGGCCGCAGGCGCAGGCGGCGATGCCCGTGCCGACGATCACCCGCGACCGGTTCCTGCCAACGGGCGGCAGCCGGTAACGCTCCACATGCGGCGACCAGAGGAATTTCAGCGCCCAGGGCAGAACGACGAGATAAAGAAGGCCGATCTGGTCCAGCGGCAGTCCGGCGGTTCTGAGCACCGCCGGCAGGCCGAGAAAGGTCAGCCCGCCAATCACGCTCTGGCCGACATAAAGCCCGCCGACCGCCACGAAGACGGCGGCCGGCGACGGCTTGGTTGTGGCAGGGTTCTGCTGCAGCATCAGAAGCGATACCGGATGCTGCCGACGACCTTGCGGCCTTCGTCATAATAGCAGAAGCCTGTGGTGCAGACCTGTTTCACCTCGTCGAGAAGGTTGGTGGCGTTGATCTGCAATTTCACGCCTTCCAGCGAGGGCAGGGCCTTGCCGAGATCGTAGCGCAGCGAGGCGTCGACGAAGGTGCGGGCCTCATTGTCAAGAATGGGGGTGTGCTGGTTGTCGCCGAAGCTCGATCCGACGTAACGAACGCCCGCGCCGATGCCGAGGCCTTCGAGCGCACCGCTCTGGAACTCGTAATCGGCCCACAGCGAGAAGGTGTGATAGGGCGAGGAATTGAGCTGCTTGCCCAGCGTTTCCGACGTCAGTTTGGTAATTTCAACGTCGTTATAGGAATAGGAGCCGACGAGGCTCCAGCCATTGTCGAGCGAGGCCGTAGCTTCGAGTTCCACGCCGCGCGAGCGCAGGTCGAGCTGGCGCAGCAGGTTGATGCCGGACGAGGTCTCATAGACCGTCGCATTGTCCTGATCGAGATTGAAGAAGGCGGCGCTCAGCAGGGCGTTATATTGCGGCAGGGCATATTTCACGCCGAGCTCATATTGCTTGCCGAGCGTCGGCTGCGCCTGTCCCGTTACCGTTCCCGTGGTGATGATGACGCCCGGATTGGCGACGAAGGAGGTGCCGTAGCTGATATAGGGCATCACGCCGCTGTCAAAGACATAACCGAGGCTGGCGCGGCCGGTCGTCTTGGTTTCATCGCCATCATAGATGGGAGCCGCTGCGTCTCCGACGGTCTGGGCCTGATATTCGGTGTCCAGCCAGTCGTGACGAATGCCTGCCGTCAGGCGCCAGCGGTCGATTTCGACCTGATCCTGCGCATAGATGCCGAGCGTGTTCATCCTCTGCTTCAGTATCAGCGACACATCAGGCACATAGGTGAAGGTGTCGGTGAAGGGGCTGGCGCCGCTGCCCTGTTTTGAGGTGTAGGACATGTGGCTGAAGTCGATACCGGTCAGCAGCGTATGTTTCGCCGGGCCTGTGTCGAATTCTGTCTTCAAGTAATTGTCGGCGGAGACGCCTTCATTGTCCTCGATGGTGATGCCGGGATAGTTGGCGAAGACCCATTGCTGGTCGGCCGAAAGGGCCGAATAACGCGCCTTGCTGTAGAAGGTGACGTTGTCGTTGATTTCATGCTCGAACTCATAGCCGATACGCCATTGTTTCTGCTCGAAATCATTAAAACGGGAATCGCCGCCATAAACCGGCGTCGCGCCGATCGACTTGCCGTCGCTGCCGTAATTGTTGATGTATCCCCAGGTGCCGCCGGTGGTGCTGTCCATATATTCGCCGAGCAACGTCAGCTTGGTGCCGGCATCCGGCTGGAAGGTGAAGGCCGGCGCGATGAACAGCCGGTCGTCCTTGATGGCGCTGATCTCGTTGCGGCCGTCGCGGGCCACCCCGGTCAGGCGGTAAAGCATGGTCTTCTCGTAATCGACGGCGCCGGAAAGATCGAAAGCGCCCTGCACGCGGCCGAAGGAGCCATATTGCAGCTCCACCTCGCGCAGCGTCTCTTCGGTCGGGCGTTTCGAGATGATATCGACAATGCCGCCGGAGCTGCTTGCACCATAGATGGAGGCGGCGGGACCACGCAGGATGGAAACAGCTTCCACGCCATAGGGCTCGAGCCGGGCACTGCCGTTCTGGCTGCTGACCTGCCGCAGGCCGTCGCGGAAGATGCCGGTGGTGCTGAGATCGGTGCCGCGCACCTTGAAGGCGTCGAAACGCGGCTCCGCGCCATATTGGCCGATGCGCGCGCCGGGCGTGTAGTTCAGCGCTTCCGAGAGGTTCTGCGGCTTCAGGTCGTCAAGCTGCTTGCGGCTGACGGTGGTGATCGACTGGGCGGTTTCGGCAACCGGCGTATCGGTCTTGGTGGCGGTGCGGCCGGATTTGCCGACATAGCCATCGCTCTCGATGATGCCCCTGGCGCCTTCAAGGCCGGTGCCCTGCACGGTGATCGGCGCAAGCAGGGTGCTGCCGGCGGCAGCCGAACCGCCGCTTTCGGCGGTCTGGCTGGCGGGATCGAAAATGCGGACGGTATTGCCGCCGGCCAATGCATAGTTCAGTCCCGATCCGGCCAGAAGCCCGCTGACTGCCGCCGATACGCTGAGCGTGCCCTTGACGCCGACCGTGCTGCGACCCCTCGTGATCGCGGAGGGGTAGACCATGCGCAGATTGGCCTGGCGACCGAAGCTGAGAATGGCGTTTTCCAGCGGCCCTGCGGGAATGGAGACGGTGACGGTGGCGGGCGCGCCGCTTGCGGCGGGCGGTGTCTGCGCGCTGGCGGTCGTGGCGCCCGGACCTGCCGAGACGATGCCCCCGATAATCGCCGTCGTCGTCAGCCAGAACCAGCCGCGTGCCTGCTTGCCAAAATTCATGTCATTCCCTCTCACTCGTGATCTCATGCCCCCCGCTGAAACGGGTCCTGATTGCCTAGAGTGAAAAGGCGGACCGACTCCTGACGTCGGATCTGCGAAAAAAGTTACTTTATCGCGAGCGGACGAAAACCAGCATTCCGGAAAGCTGCGATACCGAAACGGGAAGGCTCTCTTCGAGAATTGTGAGGGCCTGATCTGTGTCCTTGAGATCGAAGATGCCGGAGACGTGCTGCCTCGCCGCCGCCTCATCGAGGATGACGATGCGGCCCCGGCGATATTGCGAGAGAATATCGAGAACCTCGCGTAGCGGCTGGCCGGAAAAGACGAGCTTGCCTTCGCGCCAGGCCATGCTTTTGGCGACATCCTTGCGGCCGCGCATCAGTCGGCCGTCGCCGCCAAGGGTCACGGCCTCTCCGGGCGTGAGTACGGCGATCTCGGCGCCCGTGGTCACCTCCACCCGGCCTTCCTCCACCTGCACCTCCTGCGGCAGCGCGCCATTGCCGGTGCGCACCGAATAATGGGTGCCGAGCGCTTTTGCCGTCAGCGCTCCATCCTCGACGATGAAGGGCCGCTCCGGGTTTTTGGCGACATCGAAATAGGCTTCGCCACGAAGAAGGGTGATGCGCCGTTCCTTTTGCGAATAATGAACCGAAATCGCGGTATCGGTGTTCAGGCTGATGCGGCTGCCGTCTTCGAGCGAAAGCAGGCGTGTTTCGCCGATTTCGGTGTAAAAATCCGCCTGCCAGCGGTCCTTCAATCCGCTTTTCTCCGCAACCAGCGCTGTAAACCCGATGAGGCAGAGACCGGCAACGCCCGCCAGCATTGCCCGGCGAGGTCCGCGCCGTTTTCGCTGTTCAACCGGCGCAAGCTCTATATCGCCAAGCTCGCCCCAGAGGCTCTGCATGTCCTCATAGGCGCTGGCATGGGCGGCATCGGCGCGCAGCCAGACATGAAACGCCTCGCGCTCCGCCTCCGTCGCATCTGCCGATTGCATGCGCGCCACCCAAAGCGCGGCCTCTTCGGCCAGACCGTCATCGGTCAAGCCTTTATCCTTCAGACCGTCCGGGCGCTTGTTCATGTCCTGATCTGCCGTTCGTTGCGTGCTGAGATGTGTCCCCTTTCCCTTATAGAGTGAAAAAGGATGCGAACACCTGATGACGGTCTACATTTTTATTTGCGCGCGGACCTGACGGCAGTGCAGCAGCGCCTTGATGATGTGTTTTTCCACCATATTGCGGGAAATGCCGAGACGGGCGGCGATTTCGCCGTTGGAGTGGCCATGCAGGCGGCTGAGCACGAAGACCTGCTGGCAACGCTTGGGCAGGGCCTCGATGGCCCGCGCCATTAAAATAACGTGCTGCCGCCCGGCGACGATCCGCTCCTGCCCCGGCTCTTCGCAGGCAACGGCAAAACCCGCTTCGTAGGGCGCGAATAATGGCCGCTCTCGCGACTGGCGAATGGCTGTCAGGCGGGCGACGGACCGGGCGATCTGGAAGAGATAGGCCTGTGGATTGTCGATCAGCGTGGCATGAGAAACCTCCAGCGCCCGCAGCACGGTTTCCTGCATGGCGTCGGCAGCGTCTTCCCGGTTCTGCAGGCGCCGGCGGAAAAACCGCATCAGGCGGCTTTCCTCGTCGGCATCGAGAACCTGTAACAGAGCTTTGCTCATCAATCGACCCGGTGGCGTACTGGCTTGACGCATGAAGCAACAGGATATGCTGCGTCATGTCATAAACATGATAGTTGCAATCATATTTATCGCCCTCGGATGCAAGCTGCCAACCAGTAAAAAACCGGGGGCGAAATCAGGCTCACGTTTCCGTTATGATTGTTGCGGGATTACATCAGACCGCTTGGGCTGAGTTACAGGAAATAGCGCACCCTGAGCGGCAGCAGCGCCGCACCGAGAGCCGAGGGATCGCCCTTAGCCTCGCCGAGAACCAGCTTCGCCTCCTTCGGGCCGACACCGTAACGATGTTCGCGCCGGGAGGGCATGTGCGCGCGTTCGATCATCATCTGCCCCAGCGCGCGCGGCAATTGTCCGCCGAAGACGATGGCCTGCGGATCGAGAACCGCGATCAGGCTCGCTACTAGCCTGTCCACCTGCGGCATGGTCTCGTTCAGCCATTCCTCAACACCCGGCCATGTGGGGTCGAACTGCTGATACAGCGGTTCGATCGAGTGAATGTCGACACCGTTTTTCTGCAGGGTGGCGATCAGATATTGCAGGGCCGGCCGTTTGGGCGATTCATCCGGGCTGTATATGCCGCTGAATTCGCCGGCATTGCCATGGAAGCCGTGGAACGGTTGCCCGCCGAGGATCAAGCCGCCGCCGAAGCCGTAATTGAAGGACAGGTAGGCGAAGGTCTGGCACCAGGAACCGACACCCCGAAGGCTTTCGCCGATCGCGCCCGTGGTGGCGTTGTTCTCCAGCCAGACAGGCAGTTGGAACTGTTTCTCAAGGATAGGCTTCAGGTCCATCAGCGACCAGTCGCGAAGAGGTTCAGGCGCGTTGAAGGCGCGGTCCTCCGACACGAAAAAGCCGGACATGGAAAAACCGAGACCAAGTAGTCGCTCGCGCGGAACGCCATGTTCCGCCAGCAGCCGTTCGAGCGCCAACGACAAGGCCGTGAGCGTCTCTTCCCGGTCCTCCGGAAGCATCTTCAGCTTTTCCTCGACAATCACATCGCAACGGAAATCGGCGATGCAGATCACCAGGGAGTCGGTGTTGATGGAAATGCCAAGAGAGTAAGCCGCTTCCGGCACGAGTTCGATGGTCGGGCTCGGCTGGCCGCGGGTGCCCTTGATCGGTGCGCCGGTACGCAGAAGCCCACGCTCCAGCAGGCCCTCGATCAGGCGGTGCACGGATTGCTGGGTCAGGTTCGTGTGGCCGGTGATCGACGCGCGGGCAATCGGCCCCTGGCGGCGCACGATATCCAGAATGAGACGCTCGTTTTCGCTGGCAAGCGGCTGGCGGTCGAAACTCTGGGGCTGGGTCTGATCCATGGTCATCGCTCTGGATAATGGCTGTGCTGGGCGGCTGCAATGCGGACCACCGTGGCTGACATAACTTTTCACGGATCCTGTTATAAATAATACACTATGAGTGTATTAAATCCAGACGGTCAACAACCGGTTCGCAGGAGCCGCCTCGGCCGCGGCACGGGGAAAGTCTGACACCGGCAACCAGTGCCGGTAAACACAACGTCTGAAAGTGAAAATCATGCATCAAACCCTTGCCGCCTCTCGAAATACCTCCAGCCCCTGCAATGTCCTTGCGCTCTGCTCGCGCGACAATCCGGCCATTCTGACCATTGCCCATCGCGGTTTCTGGACCGCCACCGCCGAAAATTCGCTGGCTTCCGTCCGTGCCGCGGTTGCAGCGGGGGTAGAGATGATCGAGATCGACACGCAGGCGATGGCCGATGGCCGGCTGGTCGTCATTCACGACGGGACACTCGACCGCACGACGACGGGGAAGGGCGTCGTGAATGCGCTGCCCTTCGAGGTGGTCCGCGCTGCAAGACTGAAGGCCGGTGCGGGTGGCGATGCGGCCGAGGTGACCGATGAATGCGTGCCGACGCTGGAAGAATTGCTGGAAGAGGCGCGCGGCCGGATCGCCGTCAATATCGACACCAAATTCGCCCGCGATCTGCCACTGGTCATGGAAACCGTGCTGCGGCTCGGCATTCAGGATCAGGTGCTAGTGAAGACCGATGTCGACCCGGAAGCCGCCCGTTTCGAGGTGCTGGATGCGCACTGGTTCGGCAAGATCCCGCATATGCCGATGTTCCCGGTGCGGAAGGGCAAGTTTGCGGAGGATTTGCGCCGTATCGAGGCGTTGCGTGCGCCGATGATCGAGGTGAAATTCACCGATATAGCCGATCTGGCTGAAGGTCGTGCCGAGATGGAGCGCCAGAACATCCGTCTCTGGGTCAACACGCTCGACGTCGCCCATTGCCTCGATTTCAATGACACGCGCGCGCTGGCGGACCCTGAAGCGGTGTGGGGCGCTCTCGCCGAGGCCGGCGTCGGAGCGATCCAGACGGATGAGGTCGAAGCTTTCACCGGCTGGCTAAAGACGGCCCTCGCCGCGACCGGTAGAGCATGGGCAAGATGAGCAAGCGTCTCGAAGCGCCGTCGCCATCGTCCTGGTAAAGTCGATGGCAGATGTGTTGAAACATCTGCCATCTGCATATCAGCCGGCTGAAACGCCGCAACCGAGCAATGTCCGGTCGGGCCGCTATCGGTCGTCAGTTCGCCCGGGACAGCGCAATTGCATCAGGACCTGCGGGAAAACGAAGCTGGCCGGATAGGTCATGGACGGCGCTCCAGATCGCGTCGGCAACATCGCCTTCGCTGGTCGTCATGGCCGGTTTGGCGAAGCCTTCAAGGATCGGCGTTGCAAAGTCCATGTAATCCTCCGGCAACAGCCGTTCCAGCGGCACGATGGCGTTTGTCGCGAAGCGAGTTGTCGGGGCATAGCCAGGTTCCACCAGCTTTACCCTGATATTGAAATGACCCAGTTCATGCGCGAGCGAGCCGGAGAAGCCCTGGATTGCCTGCTTGCTGGCAGTGTAGGCGGCGGCGAGCGGGAAAGAGGCGAGCGTGGCGCTGGATGTTACGTTGATGATGGTGCCGGATCTGCGCTTTCGCATCTGCGGGATTATGGCCTGCGTCATCGCCATCACACCGAAACTGTTGGTCTCGAAGATCGTGCGGATTGCCGATATGGGTGTCGCTTCGAAAGCGCCGACCATACCGATGCCGGCATTGTTCACCAGCACATCGACCGGACCTGCCGCATCGATCAGGGCTGCGATGCTTTGTTCGTCCGTCACATCCAGCGGGAGGACGCGCAACCGGTCGGTGTTGCCAACGAGGCGATCGGGATCCGGACGCCGCATGGTCGCAATGACATTCCATCCACGTGATAGGAAGAACTCGGCGGTTGCCTTGCCGTAGCCCGACGAAGTGCCGGTGACGAGGATCGTTTTGGTCATCATAATCTCCTTTGTTTGATATGGCCGGAGATAGACGATGTGCTCTGGATGATATATGCTCGTAACACCACAATTTATTATTGATCGTCCAGATAATGGATCCTCTCAGCGATATTATCGATCTTTTGCGGCCGGGCGCCGCCGTTTCGAAGCCAATTTCCGGACGAGGCCGATGGGGCGTGCGTTATCGCGCCTATGACGCCCCGGGCTTTGCCGTCGTGCTGGTCGGTGCGGCATGGCTTATGATCGATGGCCGGGAACCTCTGCGGCTGGCGCGTGGCGATTTCTTGCTTTTGCCGTCCACGCCCGCCTTCTCGCTTTGCAGCGATGCCGACGTCGACTGCATTCCGGTCGAGCCGCAAGATCAGGCGGTGCGGCATGGGGAACAGCATGGGGAACCCGATTTTGTTGCGCTGGGAGGAAGTTTCACGTTCGAGCGGATCAACGCGGCGCTGCTGCTTTCGTTGATGCCCGAGTTGATCCATGTGCCTGCGGGAGAGGGTGGAGCATCCCGGCTGGCGCGTCTGATCGAGTTGCTGGCGGAGGAGTGCGCGCGCGAGGATGTGGGCAAGGATTTGATCATACGGCGCATGCTGGAGGTTTTGCTGGTTGAAGTGCTACGTCGGCCGAACGCCGGTAACGAGGCCATTCCTGCAGGACTGGTGAAGGGAATGCGCTTGCCGGGGCTTGCCCGCGCATTGTCCGCCATGCACGCCGATATACGTGTGAATTGGACGGTGGCCGAACTGGCTCGCATCGCCGGCATGTCGCGTTCGGCCTTCGCAGCACGATTTAATGAAATGCTAGGCTGCGCGCCGATTGAGTATCTGGCTCGCTGGCGGATGGCGCTGGCCAGGGACGCGCTGATACGCGGGGTGAAGTCCCTCGATGATATCGCGGAGGAGATCGGCTATGAATCCGTCAGTGCATTCAGCACCGCTTTCCGCAGAAGAAGCGGTGTCGCTCCTGGCGTCTTTGCCCGCGCAAATGGCGACAGACGCCGACAGCAGGCAGGATTTTTCGAGCCGTTGCCGGTCATGCGGTAAGGGCCGTCCCGGCTTACCGTGAGGGAGGGGCGGAATAGGCGGGTTCGCTCCACAGTAGGCGCCGCGGATCTTCGCCGGCTCTTATTGGGCAGACGGCTACCGGCTAACAGCGGCTAAGCCCATCCCTTCAGCGCCCTACCTGAATAATAGCTGGGCGTCGTGGCACGGTAGATCGGTATGCTGGCTGCACCGAGATGCGGCAAGTCACTCATCATCGATTTGCGTATTTCGGGGGGCTCCACGAAGAAATCCTCGCCAAGCATTTCCAGCGACCCGATGCGCTCCACGATATGGTCGAGAATCCAATTGGGCAGTGATCCGCCAAAAATGATGGCGCCGGGATCCATCGTGCGGGCGACGGTCAGAGCCAACACCCGCAGCTGGTCCGTTGCCCTTTCAAGCCAGGTAACCACCGCCGGATGGTCGCGATAGCTTTCATCAATATCCCTTAAGCGCCGGACACCCACCCCGTGGGCGGCAAGCGTGTCGCAAAGATCCTGTCCGGAGGGACGAGGATGTGATTTGGGAAACAGGCCACCAAACTCGCCAGCATTTCCGTTCGTGCCGCGATAAAGATGACGCTGCACCACGACGGCGCCGCCGATACCATATGTCAACCAGATCATCGCAAAGTTACGGATACTGCGGCCCGCACCGTAATAAAGCTCTGAGAGAATGACGGTGTTGCCGTCGTTTTCATGAAAGACCGGGAAATCGAAATAGGGTTGGAAGTCCTTTTCGACGTCTATATCGCGCCAGTTCTCGAACTGCCTGATGCGAAACACATGGCCTCGATCGCGCTTGAAGTGGCCCGGAAAGCTGATGCCGCAACCCAGGACATCCTTCTTTCTTATTTTAGCCCTTTCCAGCACTTGGCGGGAAGCCCTTTCAGCCATTTCCATGATGTGTTCGAAACTGTGCCCTTCGAGTTCGGACCGAATTTCCTGCCTGATCGTGCCGTTCAGATCGGCGATACAAACACGCAGATCGTCTGGATTGAAATAGACCCCCAGAGTGAATAGTCCATTCGGGTTTATTTCAATTGCCGTGGAGGGTTTGCCGCGCTTGCCGCCACTGCGAGCTTCCTCCGCCTCGAGGATCAGGCCGGATTCGAGAAGATTTGCGGTCAGGCGTGTTAGGGTCGGTGCAGAAACATCCATCTCGCGTGCCAGCTCGATACGCGACATGCCTCCCTTTCCGCGCAAGATTTCAAGCAGTCGCCGCTCATTGTAGCCGAGGTCGATCAAACCATTCTCCTGCGAGACGTTACGCCGGATGAATAGCGCAAACCAGGCGGTTGTACAGCAAATTTCGATGAGTCAGCGGCATATCGAGCCAGTATGAGGCGAATTGAGTTCCCTTAATTCCCCGTTTTATCAATGAACTAGGGCCTTTAGGAATTTTAGAACCAATCGCCGCTTGACTTATTAATTTACGTAAAGAAAATAAATATCGGACAACGAGCAACGACACCAAAAATAGCAAGAACCTGTCGCAAGTCCTCGTCTGTCAGGGAACAAAAAACGGAGATCCTCATGCGTCAATCATGCACTGTTTTCGCGCGCCTTTTTACTGGCGCAGCATTCCTAGCAAGCGCCGCACTCGCCCACGCACAAGGCACTGTCGTGGTGTATTCGGCAGCGCCGCAGCAGCTCATGGACGAGTTGTTGCCAATGTTTGAAAAGAAGACCGGCACCAAGGTGGAGCTTGTTAAAGCTGGATCCGGCGAACTGATGAACCGCATTAAGGCAGAAAGCGGCAAGGCGGCGGGCGACGTGATCTGGAGCGTTGACGGCACCGTCATCGACTTCTCCGCTGATCTTTTCGAGCCTTACAAGCCTGTCGAAGCGGCCGCGATCAACACAGCTTTTTCGCCGAGTGCGAACTGGGTGCCTTTCACAGCTGTCGTGACAGCCTTCATTGTCAACAAAGAGGCTTTGAAAGGCGCGCCGGTTCCGACGTCCTGGGCCGATCTCGCCAAGCCTGAATATAAGGGCCTGATTTCCTCGGCCCGCGCTGATCAATCTGGTTCAGCATACATCCAGATGGCAACTGTCTTGCAGGACTTCGACAGTGAGGAGAAGGGCTGGGAGATCTATACCGGCATCCTTGGTAACTCTGTCCTATCCACCTCTTCCGGCGCCGTTCCACGTTTTGTCAATGATGGCGAGCAGGCCGTAGGCATTACGCTCGAAGATGCCGCTCTGCGTTACAAGCTAGGCAGCGCTCCGGTCGAGATTGTCTACCCACAAGAAGGCACGGCAATAGCGCCCGATGGTATGGCGCTCGTCAAGGGTGCGCCGAACGCCGAGAACGGCAGGGCTTTCATCGATTTCATCGTGTCCAAGGAAGCGCAGGAAGTCGTGGTGAAAGCCGGCCGTCGGTCGGTACGAACCGATGTTCCGGCAAACGCGGCACTTGTTCCGCTCTCGGATGTTCCTGATGCGAAATACGATTTCAAGTGGGCTGCCGACAACCGATCGCGCCTGATGGAAAAATGGAACGAGATACTTCTCGACGTCCAGTAAGAGCATAGGGCGGCGCATCACGCGCCGTCCCCCCCTCTACTCGTTCACATCCACATTTTCATTCCGTCCACCGTGGTCGCGCGCCGCGCAGGATATATCTTGGAGCAGCACATGGCCGCCGTTGAGATTAACAGCATCAAGAAAAGCTATCGGGATGTCGTTGCACTTTCCGACATCAGCATCTCAATTCCTTCGGGATCATTTTTCACGCTGCTTGGCCCGAGCGGTTGTGGAAAGACCACCCTTTTGCGCACGATCGCCGGGTTTCACCAACAGGACAGTGGCAGCATCAGCATCGAAAGACAGGCGATTGAGCATGTGCCCGCCCATAAGCGTGATGTCGGGATGGTGTTTCAGGATTATGCAGTTTTTCCGCATATTTCCGTGTTCGATAATATTGCCTTCGGTCTGAAGCAACGTAAGGCATCGTCCGCCGAGATCCGCGAACGAGTCGCCAAGATCCTCGATATCGTGCAGCTTGCTCCGTATGCCAAGCGCATGCCGCACGAGCTTTCCGGCGGCCAGCAGCAGCGTGTGGGCCTCGCGCGCGCACTGGTCATTAATCCCAAAGTGCTTTTGATGGACGAGCCGCTATCCAACCTCGACGCCAAACTGCGCGTGGACCTGCGGCGGGAACTGCGTGAAATCCAGCAGGCCATGAACATCACGACGGTCTATGTTACCCATGATCAGGAAGAGGCGCTCGCCATGTCCGATCTGGTTTGCGTCATGTATGGGGGAGTAATTCAGCAGGCTGCGCCACCCTGGGAAGTCTACAATAATCCCTCTAACCGTTTCGTCGCGTCTTTCGTTGGAGCCAATAACTTCCTGACGCTTGATCGCACGGGCGGGCAGATATTCCTGTCAGGCCACAAGGTTGCACTGCCGCAAGCGGATGCGATTTCACCGGAACGGAAGGTCGTCGCAGCGATCCGCCCCGAGGCGATTTCAGTGGGTCTTTCCGCGATCTCTGCCCAAGACCGCATCGACCTGCCCGTGACCATCCGTCAGGTCAGTTTCACCGGACGTGAAATGAACGTGGCGGCCGTACTCTCCTCGGGTGAAGAGATCGAGGCAATCACCAAGCCGTCACCAGAGATCATCGCCCTTGAGCCGAACCAGAAGACAACCTTTTCCTGGCGGGCGGCTGATACTCAGCTTTTCGGTGAAGGTGTGACGGGGGAGCGCTTGTCATGACGGATATGACCGCCACTTCAACGCCTGGAGGTTTCCGCCTGCGGCTGCCAGGTTTCTGGACAAGTGTCACGGCGCTTGCCGTGATCTTGCTGGCAATTTTCCTGATCCTTCCGATATTCAGTGTGTTTTTCATCAGCTTTTTTGATGCGAAGACCGGTGCGTTCGGGCTCAGCAACTACGCGGAGGTGTTCACGCGCCGGTTTTACACCGTGGCCCTCTGGAACACATTGCTGATCGGCGTCCTGGGCATGCTCGGTGCCTGTCTTCTTGGGATCCCGCTTGCATTTTGCACGTCGCGTTATCGCATCAAGGGACGCACATTCATCGCGACCTTTGCAGTTCTTGTTCTCTGCGCACCGCCTTTCATCGGTGCTTATGCCTGGATCATGCTGTTCGGTGCCAACGGTGCGGTCACCAACCTTTTGTCTTTTGCCGGCATCTCATTGCCAACGATTTATGGAATACCCGGCATCGTCATGGTCTTCAGCCTGAAGTTCTTCCCCTATATCTTCCTGATGACGGAAAATGCCCTGAACACCATCAACAAGTCTTATGAGGATGCGGCGGAAAACCTCGGCTGCACGGCGTTTGAGCGTTTCCGCAAAATCACCTTGCCCCTTGTTTTTCCAGCAGTCAGCACAGGTGCGATCATCTGCTTCGTGCTTTCCATCGCCGACTTCGGAACACCAGCCATTCTTGGCAAGGGCATCAGAACGCTATCGACCATTGCCTATGCGCAATATACCTCCGAAATGGCGGGCACGCCGACCATGGCCGTCACGATTTCAATGGTGATGATCGGGATTTCCATGGCAGCGCTTCTTCTCCAACGGCACATTCTCGCCAAGCGCCGCTACGCCAGCTCCCTGACCAACCGACCCGTTAAACAGTCGATGCGCCCGCTGAAGTCATTCATCGTTCACGGTTTCTGCTATCTGGTAGTCTTCATTGCCATGCTACCTTCTCTAACGGTCATCTATACATCTTTCCTGGCGACAAACGGCCCCGTCTTTACCGGTGGCTTCGGGTTAGACAGCTATGCTCGCATTTTGAGGGATTCCCCTCAGGCCATAGCCAACAGCTTTACCTTCGCACTGGCCGCAGTGGTGCTTATCGCGGTCGTCTCCGGGCTCCTGTCCTTTATCGTCGTTAGGCGCGATAATGCCGTTTCCGGCTCGCTCGATCTGTTATTGATGGTGCCGTATCTCATTCCGGGCGTCGTTATGGCGATCGGTTACGTTACGACGTTCCGATATCCTCCTTTCGATATCACCGGGACGGCGCTCATCGTCATCCTTCTGGTGTTCATACGCCGGCTGCCCTATGGCGTCCGATCCACGACATCGATCCTGAGGCAGATCAAGCCGTCGATCGAGGAGGCGGCGGTTAATCTTGGAGCTTCACCCGCAAAGACATTCCTGTCGGTGACGGTGCCATTGATGTTGCCAGGCCTCATCATCGGTTCGCTGATGAGCTTCATCACCGCCATCAACGAACTTTCCTCGACGCTGATCCTTTATACGGCGCGCACGATTACCATGCCGGTCCTGATCTACATCCAGGTAATCGACGGCGAATTCGGGACTGCCGCCGCGCTTTCGACCGTACTATTGGTCAGCACCGGGATCTGTGTCTTCGTCGTGTTTCGCCTTTCGGAAGACAAGGAAGCTTCCTTCGTCTGACCTCTTACACCCCAGTAAAGACAATAGCTGCGGCGACCGACGTGTCGCCGTCCGCTCCCCTCTGCAAGGAAATCAACAAAATGAATATCGCGAGCTTTTCGCAATCGAAATACAAGAACGCCGCAACGCCGGGGGACGACGTGGCAGTTCTTCTTCCCGGCCGGGTTATGGCTGTTTTCGACGGTGCGACCGATCCGACCGGAGCAAGTTACGACGGGCTGAGTTCCGGCCGTATCGCCGCACTTGCCGCAGCAAACGCGGTCGCCGAGATGAGCATAAAGGGCACCTTGCAAAGCTGTGAGGCGGCAGCTCTGTTTCAAAGTATCAGCGACCTCCTGAAATGCGAGGCTAAGCGCATCAATGCAAGCCATCCGCCATCCACAACGCTCGCGATAGTCGCAGATTTGGGTGATAGTTTTCGCCTGCTTCTGGCCGGGGATTCTGGTGTGCGTATCAACGGTACCCGCCTCCTGCAGCACGCCAAGCTAATAGACAAGGTCAGCACGTCGGCGCGAATCCATGTTTTCAAAGGGCTCCTGGCGACGCATGGGGACGGCGATGCTGCTGAGGCAAAAACCCGCGCCACCATATTTTCCGGCCTTCACGCTGCTGTTAAAGCTGGCATCATGACGATGCCGGAAGCCGAAAAAGTCGTCGCCGCCGCGGCTGTCGCAAGCGGCCTTCAAAACGATATGGAAGCGGTCGAAGAGTTTCTGATGGGCGGCATTCGTGCCCAGCCACATTATGCAAACAGGCAGGGCCATGTTCTCGGTTACGCGTCGATCAACGGTGGGCAGGTGATAGGGGAGGGCTTGGTTGATCTATCCCTTGCCAAGGACACGGTCACAAGCCTCGAAATTTTCTCCGATGGTTATCTGTCATTGCCAAGCGGCATCGACGTCGCAGACTGGGAAGCGGAATTTGCCCGCGTCGAGGCAGCAGATTTTCACAAGCTCAGCGACTACCCGTCGGTGAAGGGATCCACGACGGGCGAATTCAGTGACGACAGGACGGTGATATGCCTAAAGGCTCGGTAATAAATCTGCTGCGGCAGGTATGAGGTCGCTGGCTGTGTTCTACCAGGCTGCAAAATCCCGTAATTGACTGCCGGGCTCGCGCCACTTTATGGGAGTGTTAAGGCCAACTGAAAGACGCTGTGTATCTGAGGTCGTCGCGGGAAAACCCTGGATCGAGCTAGCCCCTTATCTCTCTGCCGGTATAGGAGCGATCGCTCCAGAGCAGCGGGTCGCGTGAGGGATCCGGGATCGATTCGGTGATGGCGCCAACGAACAGGATGTGGTCGGCGGCATCAACGGAGCCGACGAGCTCGCAATCAAGGGAGAGCAGCGCCCCGGCAAGCCGAGGGCTTCCTGAAGGCCAGGAATCCCACTGGCCAATCGAAAACCGATCCGGCAGGTTTCCCTTCCCCGCGAAAACGTCGGCGATCTCTTCCTGGCCCCTGGACAGCGCGGCAACGGAAAACCGCCGGCATGCGGCTACGAGGTCGACCATACGGCTGCTGGCGTCGATGGAGATCATCAGAAGCGGTGGCTCCGCGTTGAGCGGCATGAAGGAGGTGATCGTGCGTCCGATCCGCTCACCCCCATGGGCGGATGAGGCCACCGCGACGGTGAAGGCGAGGGCGCTCATCGCGTCTTTGAACTCACGTGGTGAGACTGCCGGCGTAGCGGAGGTTTTAAGCGGAAGATGCGCGTGATTGACCGCACCGCCATCGATGAGCTTGAGATTATGAGACATGCGACGCCGGGCTAACCGCCCGCTCCCGGATTTTTCGAAAAAACGGAAAACTTGGCCGCCGCGCCATTCATGATATCGGCATTGTCTGGCGGCGCTCTCTTTTGATGCACGCGCGGCCAGATGCCGGAATAGTGGTGGTTAAGGTCGAGCCAGACGTGCAGTCCGGGCTCCGTATCTGGCCTGATCGCTGCGGCGGGGCACTCGCTCTCGCAAATGCCACAGTCGATACATTGATCGGGATGGATGACGAGCATGTTCTCGCCTTCATAAAAACATTCGACCGGGCAGACGTCCACACAGTCCATATATTTGCAGGCGATGCAGTTTTCGGTGACGACATAGGGCATCTGGGTGCTCGAACGGAATGGCAGCCGGACGGCGGCTGTCCGGCTGCGCCTGAGCCGACGGGCCGCACGAGGTAGCGGCGCCGGTCAGATTGGTTCAATCAGATCAGAGACGACCGGCGACCGCCTGCCAGTTCACCAGATTATCGAGGAAGTTCTCGATATAGGCCGGGCGCTTGTTGCGGAAATCGATGTAATAGCTGTGTTCCCACACATCGCAGCCAAGAAGCGCCTTCTGTCCGGAGCACAGTGGATTGACCCCGTTTTCAGTGCGGGTAATTTTCAGAGAACCATCGGTATCCACTACCAGCCACGCCCAGCCGGAGCCGAACTGGGAAGCGCCGGCAAGGGCGAAATTCTGCTTGAACAATGCTACCGAGCCGAAGGACTGTGTCAGCGCCTCCTCCAGCACCTTGGGCATCGCATGATGCTCAGGCCCCATGATTTCCCAGAAGAGAGTGTGGTTCCAGTGCTGGGAGGCGTTGTTGAATATGCCGGACTGTGCCACCGCACCCTTCTCATAGGTGCCTCGGACGATCTCTTCGAGGTTCCTGTTTTCCCACTCGGTCCCTGATATCGCCTTGTTGAGATTGTCGACATAGGCTTTGTGATGAAGATCATGATGGAACTTCAGCGTCTCCTCGGACATCCCCGAGGGGGCGAGCGCATCATGGGCATAGGGCAGGTCGGGAAGCTGGAAAGCCATGGGGTATTCCTTTGTCAACTGTTCGCTCAAGAGCATGAAAGAGCCTTGCGAAAACAAGGTGACCGTACTTCTAGGACCTCAATCGCGGTTGAGGTCAAGCGGTTTTTTGACGCCATGCCAACGGCGTGCCGCCGTGCGGGTGAGGCAGGCCAGCCAACGGGACGGCGCTTCGGTTTGCTCGCTTTTGCGCCTAGAATTTCTTACTGACGCCGAGTTTCGCGCCTGCTGATGTTTCCCCATCGCCCTCTATGTTAAAAAGGAGTGCTGCATCAAGCGACCAGTTTTCTGCCGTCTCCATGGAAACACCCGTCGTGAGGGAGCCAAATGCGCCAGATCCGGTAAGACTTGAGACACCGACAGTACCCTCCGAATTTCACCGCCCAGCCCGTTCCACCATGTCCACCCAGTCCTGAAGCGCTCTTCGAATTGCCGAATCCGCATCTTCACCGCGGGTGAACGCCCACCACGTGTGCGCGCCCTGCCAGACGGCAGCCATCTGCCAGCCGAGACTGGCTGCGGATTGTTCATCTTTCGAGACCCGGCGCCCCAGCGATTGTGCGAGAATCTCGCCCCAGAGGGCACCTTTCGCCCTGAGTTTCGGATTGCGGATATCCTCCCTGAGCAGCAGGAGCCCGTCACAGGCGTTCTGTTCTGCAGCGTCGCTCGGCATAAGCCGCATCAGCAGCGATATCGCGCCCTGTGGCGTTAAAGGCTCCTCCTCGTCCGCTGTCCGCGTCTGCGTCAGCAGGTTGTCCCACGCGCGCATCAGCACAGACTCCACAAGGTCTTCGCGGTTGCCGTAGCGCTGTACCAGCGTAGCGGCAGAGAGGCCACTGGCTTTGGCCGCGGCAGCAAAGGTTAGGCCGTCAGGCCCTGTCTGCAACATCAGCGGCAGCAGGGCGTCAAGCACCTCTTCATCGGAAACAAGCTTGTGTCTTGGCATGAGGATATTTATAAACGTATATTCATTTATAAATCAAGGAGGATGAAATGGCGGTCATTCGCGGATATATCGCTGCCAGTCTCGACGGCTTGATCGTGTCGGGAGACGGGTCTCTTGATTGGCTCTACAAGTATGACGACATGGACCTCGGCGAGCATGACTATCGCCTGTTCCTGAAGGGGATAAGGACCGTGGTCATGGGGCGGGCGACCTATGATTTCATCGCCGGGGAGCAAGGTCCGTGGGCCTATGACGGCCACCGTGTCATCGTCGTCACGTCGCGGCCGATCGAGCAGCCGAAAGGCGCGCTGGAAGTGCGCGCCAACCTGGATTCCCTGATCGAGGAACTGCGTGCTCTCGAAGACGGCGATGTCTGGATGCTCGGCGGGGGCCGGCTGCAGATGGCCTTCATGGAGCGCGGCGCGCTGGATGAGATCGAAATATATGTGATCCCTGAAATACTAGGCTCCGGCCAGCCTCTCTTTCCCTTGACCGGTTACCGGGCAAGCCCGACGCTGATAAGTGCAACAGCAATCGACAGGGGCTGTGTGAGATTGCATTACCGCTTTTCATGACGCTCCGGCGACCATGGAACCGCAGCGGCCAGGATGAGACTCAAAGCCCCAGAAATTTGAAAGGAGGAGTCCCTTTCAGGCTGTCATTCGCCATGCCGGAATAGATATGGATCTGATTGGGGCCCAGGTCGAGTTTCTTCACTGTACCCGTCTCTTTGGAAAGATCGAGCTTCGTCAGGTCAATCCAGAAAATATTCGGTGTCAGCGCGGATTCGAAGAAATACAGCTTGCGCTTGTGATCGATCACTGTGCGCCAGCGGGTGGAGGATATGTTGGGCTGGTCCGGGGTCGTGATGCCGTAAGGAACCGAAACGTTACGGATGACACTGAACACGCTTGCGATGGCTTCGACCGGGTTTTCGCTTTTGGGTATTGCGTTTGCGTAAAAGGATGCGCGGGCGAAACGGTCGGACGCGCGGTTCGTGCCCGGCAGCATGACGGTGCCGCCAATCTGCTTCCAGTATTCGTTCAATGCCAACTGATGGTCGAAAGTCGGCGAATTGGTCATCACCTGATATTGGCGGCCGTGATGGATGACCTGCTTGCCATCGATATATTCAACGATCGCACTGTCGCCACTCCCATCGGAGAGCGATAGATGCAGTGTCGCCAGACGCTCTTCGCCGGGGACATTATCAGTCACGATCGTGAACGGGTTTTTCTTGAGCGCACGCACCGCTTCCTCCACGGTCGCGAAATTGTCGAGCACATATTGCGCCCATGCAGCGATGGACAAGCCTGGAGATTTACCGTCATAGGCGGGATAACTCGACTCGACGAGCCAGAGAACGTTGGCCGCCAGGCCTGCCTCGTTCACGCCGTCCGTCGTGGAAATGTCGTAACCCGATGCGATGACGCTGCCATATTTCGAGGTCCATTCTATGGAATTCGGACCGGCCTCACCGGAGCGTTCCATGCCGCGGGGGAAAACCCAGATATTTGTCCCCACATCCGTTTTCCAGTCCATCGAACGGGCCGTCATCACCTGATCATTTTCGCCCAAATAAACGAAACGCGTGCAGGCTTCCGCAACTGACGTGGTGAGCGTGGCGATGGAAAACATGGCGGCGGTGAAGGCAGAGAAAAGCGGCAAGGTCTTCGGGCGCATCTAAACGTCTCCGGTGCTTTCGGTACAAGATACAGCGTATGATAGAAAATCGGACTTGTTGTCGGGAGTCAAACGGGTTTAGCTACGGGCGATTAATTGGGGAGAAGGCATTGCTAAAATTATCGGTTTTTGCGGTCTCTATGGCCTTTTCTGTAACTTCGGCCTCAGGCGCGGATGAGCTTCGGGCCGCGCCCGCAACGGTTGTTGGAGCCGATTGGGCGTTTCAGGCCACGGGTTATTTGTGGGCCACTGGTTTGAACGGCAACATCTCGCCGTTCCGGCGGGCGCCGACGCTTCATGTCGAAAAATCTTTCTCCGACGTGATGGAGGATCTCAACTTCGGCGGGTTTCTCAACATATGGGGCCGCTACGACCGCTTCGTCCTCTCCGGCGACTTGATGTATGTCGATACTACGGACAGCAAGGCGGCCGGGCCGCTGCCAGCACTGCAGATTCCCAGTTTACCAACCTTGCCGGCCGGCGCTGCAATCGATGCGGATGTCGACACGCAGGAATTCATGGCGACGCTGCAGGCCGGGTACCGCATCGTTGACGCAGATGGATTTTCGCTGGACGCGCTGGCCGGGGCTCGCTTCTGGCATATTTCCAATGAGGTGACGGTGACCGCCAGCCATCCCTTGATCGGCAGCGTGTCCGCCACCCACAAGGAAAGTTTTGGCTGGATAGATCCCGTCATCGGCGCGCGCGCTTTTTTTAGCCTGACGGATAAGCTGTCCGTTCAGGGGCAGGTGGATATCGGCGGTTTCGGCGCGGGATCCGATCTCACCTGGTCAGCGCTGGCGACGATGAACTACATCTTTACCGACTCATTGTCCGTCTCGGCAGGCTACAAGGTGCTCGATGTCGATTATTCAGACGAAGGTTATGTTTTCGATTCCCGATTGAGCGGGCCTGTACTCGGCCTAACTTACCGGTTCTAGTCATCGTTGCTCTCACTCTCCACCATAATGGGTCCAACTAGGGTCACAATGGCGCGGGCGTTGTCGCCGACCCAGCTCACATTGGAAAGCACCGCGGGGGCAGGCCCGGTCGTCGGCGTCGCGTAAAAGCTCCTATTGACGATAATTGTGCTGATACCGTGAAATTCTTCGGTGTGAATTTGCCAGAATTCAAATAAATAGCGAACAAACTTTTCGTTCGCTAAGTCTCATTGTGCCATAGTGGCGAAAATTGACACCGCGGAGCATCTTTGGGGAACCGTACCTTCAAGACTGGGCGCGGGCGCTGAGAAGTCGAATGTTCTCTTCGTCGGAACCCCTTTTTGAACGCTCCGATTGTTTTCGATTGCAAATCCGTTCCGGCGAATATCGGCACCACTACCGACGCCACGACATCGCACAGGCAAAAGGACGGCATATCTCTTCGCGTGCCATCCGTTCCCACGGCCAAAGTCAGTAATTAGATAAATCTGTCCACCGTGCAATAAATGCTGGAACGATGCAGCTTCCGATTCTAGCCTATGAATTGTTAATCTTGCGGCGTGCTCGCAAAAAAAGGAACGCAACTCATGGTGCTCCAGCGGAGTCTCTCACCGCGATGAAAATAAGCGCGAAACAGATGATCGCGGTGGGCCAGAAATCCGTCGCTCCGTCCCACGACCAGCGCCAGAAGTAATACCCTTCCAGATGGGGCGGCTTCATGTGGACCGACACTTCGTAGTCTCTTTTTTCGCGGCCGTGAAAATGTCCGGCAGCGAAGGCTAGGCCGATGATCCACGATATCCGCCATGAAAGAAAAATCCGGACGATCATGGCGATAATCGCGGCCATAAACAGGGCTTCGACGATGTGGCCCGCCCAATCCCAGTGCTGTTGCAGATAGTTCCAATTCATTCTTTCCCCTGCTTCCTGCCGTCTAAAGTGTGAAGTCGGCGTGCTTTACAGCTGATAATAAAGTGAGATGCCGCGTGGCCGATGACTGGACAAGCCAATTTTCAGATGTATTTCGGGAGGGATACCTTGTGAGTTGCGGGTGGGGGAGGGGAGTCGCTGTCATATACATTGGATAGCTTATTACCAGTGAATTTGCTGATATTGGGTTGATCAACACGGAGCTTTGTTGCATTCAGGCTATCTAGGATTGTGAGTAAACCATGTCAGTTGAAATTATCGGGCGATCCGTCCGCACCCCGGCGGCTCGGAACGTAGACGAGTTATTCCAATTGTTGAAGGATGAGCGTTGCGTTGTAACCAGCGTTCCCGAGGGCAGATGGAGTCATGCCCGTTTCTGGCATCCTGTCGCCGGTACACCAGGAAAGGCATATACGTTCGCTGCCGGCGTGATCGAGGATGTCTATGATTTCGATCCCGCAGTTTTCAATCTGACTGCCCGCGAAGCCACATATATGGATCCGCAGCAGCGCGTGATTTTGCAGCTTGCGTGGCGCGCCCTGGAGGATGCATCCCTAACGGTTCCCATGCTGCAGCAGGAGCGTGTTGGTGTATATATTGGTGCATCGAGCCTGGATTCCGGAAATACGTTTGTCGAGGATCCCGCTTCCGGCAGTCCCTATTTTATGACCGGCAATACCCTGTCGATTATTGCCAACCGCATTTCGCACGTTTTTGGATTGAACGGGCCTAGTCTGACGATCGATACGGCATGTTCGTCCTCCCTTGTCGCACTGGACCAGGCCGTCCGCGCGCTCCGGAGCGGTGAGATCGACACCGCGATTGTCGGCGGCGTGAATGTCCTTGCGCACCCCTTTTCCTTCATTGGCTTTTCACAAGCGCGCATGCTGTCTCCCGAAGGATTGTGCCGGGCCTATGGTGAGGGCGGTCAGGGTTATGTCCGAGCAGAAGGGGGGGGAGTCGTAGTCCTGCGAACAACGGAAAGGACTAGATCCAACCGGGACCGTAGTTATGCGACTATTCTCGCAACGGGATTGAACTCTGCGGGTAGAACAAACGGCATTTCATTGCCATCGCGCGAGATGCAGGCATCGCTTCTGCGTGACGTCTATCGGCGTCATGATCTCGATCCAAATGACCTCGCATTTGTCGAAGGTCATGGCACGGGTACGAAAGTCGGAGACCCGGCCGAATTGTGGGCAATCGGGACGGAGCTGGGACAAAAACGAAATCAGATCCTGCTGGTGGGATCCGTGAAATCGAATGTTGGTCATTCGGAACCCGCTTCAGGAATGTTTGGTCTGATAAAGGCCGCCCTCGCGCTCCAGCATGATTTTCTTCCTGCCTCGCTCCATGCCTCCGAGTTGAATTCCGAAATTGATTTCGAAGGATTGAACGTCGAGATCAATCGATTTGGTCACTCATTGTCGCGTGGACAAAAGCGGCGCCTTGCCGGCGTGAATTCCTTTGGGTTCGGTGGAACCAACGCGCATATCGTACTTGCTGATCCCGAAACAGCAGTGGTTTCTGATGCAGGCACCTTGCCTTCCGGGCCTTTTATGGTGAGTGCACAAACGCGGTCAGCCCTTGAGGCGCTGCTTGAAGATTATGTTCGCGAGTTGAAAAGCGACCGTCTGGACCGCCACGAACTTGTCGCCGTATCGGCTCTCTACCGAACGCGCCATAAACATCGTTTCGCAGTCGATAGTGTAGACCCCGATGTCGTTCGCAAAGGTACCGAAGAGTTTCTGGCGGGATCCTCGACCGGTTTGGGCCGCGTTGGGGAAGCTCCTGCCGGCGAAACACGGATTGCCTTCGCCTTTTCCGGAAATGGGTCGCAATGGATCGGCATGGCTCAGGACGCCTATCAATACGACTGCGATTTCTTCGATCGATTCAACGAGATTTGTGCGGCGTTCAAGCCATGGTTTGACGTCGATCTGGTGTCATTGTTCGTGTCGCAGGATCTTGCCGCTTCGCTATCGGACACGAGGATTGCCCAAGCACTCCTGTTTGCCACCCAGGCCACCCTGTCAGATCGTTTGATCAGCCGAAACATCAAGCCTCGCATGGTGTTCGGACATTCGGTTGGTGAAATCGCGGCCGCCTATTGTGCGGGCGCACTTTCTCTTGAACACGCGGTTGCGATTGTTGCCGTTCGATCGCGCCGTCAGCATGCGCTTGCCGGCGAAGGGAAAATGGCTGCTGTCGCTCTGTCTGCGGACAGGGCGCAAGAGGTTGCACGCAGGAATGGTCTGTCGGGAATTGAGATCGGCGCGATCAACACGTCCTCCTCGGTCACTATTTCTGGCCCTGTCGCTGAAATAAAAGCATTCAAGGATATCGGCCGCAAGGAGCACATTCCCGTTCACATCTTGGACATCGACTATCCATTTCATCATCCGATCATTGATCGCGAGCGGGATGCTTTCCTCGCCGAGATCCCGGCTTACCAGCCCCGGTCCGGCGACATAAAGTTCATCTCCAGCGTTACCGGGACTATCGAAAGCGGTGATAAGCTCGATGCTGTTTATTGGTGGAGAAATGTCCGGGATGCCGTTCGTTTTGCAGACGCGACGACAGAAGCGCTTGAACAGGGATGCAATCTCGTCATCGAAATAGGTCCTCGCCCGATCCTTTCCTCCTATCTGGCGGAGAATACTCGTCAAGCGGGCGTGTCGGTTTCCATCTTGCCGACATTGACACGACCGGCGCTTAGCACCAATCCTCTGCCTCACATAGTGGCGCAGGCAGTATCCTGCGGCGCTTCGGTATGGACGGATGATGTTTGTCAGCGTCATGCCCATGTCGCATTGCCACCCCTGCCTTTTGAGCCGCAGTGCCTGCAAGTGCAGCCCACCTCCGATAACCTGAACCTGTTCGGTCGCGGCGACGCCGAAGCTGCTTACACGTTGCTGGGATGGCGCACGGACCCCAATGCCCCGTCGTGGAAGAACCATATCGATGCGAACCTGTTTCCCGACCTCGCGCAGCACGTTGTCGACGGGAAGTCCATTCTGCCGGGCAGCGCTTTCATAGAAATCGCTGTGCAGGCGGCACGGCAATTTTTCGCGACGTCGGATGTGGAATTAAGAAATCTGGAAATTATTCGACCGCTGGAGCTGCACGAAAACAGATTGGCGGAACTTTCCACCATGATCTCGCCTGAAACAGGCCAAATTGAAATTCGGTCCCGCGAATATCTGAGCGAAGACGACTGGAGCGTTCATGCCGTAGGCCGTATTCGCAGGCCTGTCACGGAGTTTGCGCGTCAGATTGCTCAATCGGGCGCCGATATATCAAAAGCCCGGACAATTGACGGCGCAGCCGCCTATAGGACTGCGCGGCAGTTCGGGCTGGACTACGGCGTTGACTTCAGGCTTCTGGAAAATGTTAGTGTCTTGCCTGATCGCAAGCTTCATGTGCAACTTTTCGAAGCAGGCGAACCTGCTCATCCCTATCTTTCCTACAACCTCAACCCGATTTCCATTGACGCGGCGTTTCATGGTCTTGTCGCCCTGTTCGCCGATCTGACGGGCGACTTGTCCGGTGCGCCCTATATTCCGGTCAGATTTGGCGCAATCCGATCGCGAACGTATATGGCTGACATACGTTCGGCGCAGATTGAGATATTGCGGGCCTCGCCGTTCTCCCTGAAAATTCGCGTGGAACTGATGGACGAAAACGGTGAACTCGTTGCGAGTCTGGATGATTGTCGATTCAGACGCACATTTCTGAAAGTGCATCACAACCTCGAAACTGTCTCCCTCCATTATGAGCGGATAATCGGCTCCCGAAATTCGGCTCAGGATGCGCTTTTGCCCGGCCTCGTTCCCCAGTACGAGTCGGCCGAAACCGCCGTCTCGATCCTTGTGCTGGATGCCGCTGTCTATCGCGCGTCTTATGACATAGCGCAAAAGGTCCAGAAGGCTTTCGGCAGTGTTGACGCATCTGTTCTGGATGAGCATCGTTCGTTCAGGTCTTATCTCGCTAATTGTTTCTTCATTCTCGAGGATTGCGGGCTCGCGACATTTGAAAAAGAGCGCTGGGTGCTTGCTTCCGATCCGGGGCTGCCGGCTTTCGCCGACATCATTCGCGAATTGATTGGGGAATATCCCGAAATCAGTCCGGCGGCCATCCTCGTCAACGACGCATTTCATTTTGCAATGAACAGTCTGGATTTGTTGCTGGCAGATGGAGACTGCGCGAAATTGGCGGGGTATGACGTTCCTGAAGCGACTGTCGATCATTTCCGGAACGGAACGGCGATTGCACGCAAACGCATTGATGAAGCGTGCCATCTGGTCGAAGCCTTCCTAGAGAAGGCTGCTCCGAATCGCCAGGGGCTGGTGATCGCCGAAGTAGGTGCTACTTCGGTCGCTGTCAGCACGCGGCTCGCAGCCCTTGCCGAACGTTATGACGCGAAGCTCGTGATCGTTGAAGACGACGAGAATCTGAAGAGCAATCTGGCGACAGGTTTTGCGAAAAATCCGCGGGTCGATGTCGTGGATTGTGACGCTTATGGTTTGAGCCGATGCGTCGATTTTGTCGTCAGCGCCAACGGTTTTCTCCTCGGACGTCTGCAAGACAGCGAAGCGTTGAATTCAGCACTGAGTTCAATCGCAAAGTCGGGCGCCGAGCTTTGTTTTGTCGAGCATCAATATGGTTCGCTTGCGGATTTCGTCTTCGGGCTGAAAGAAGGGTGGTTCAGGCAGAGCGTTCTGTCGGAGTTGCCGGTTGGAAAAATGCTTCCCAATGCGGAGATGCTGGGCCGGATCGGTGAACTCGGTTTTGCCGATGGCGCTGTTGTTCGGGCGGACTTCGAGGATGGATCGCTGGCCATCCTGACTGCCCGCGGTGAAATCAGCATCAATGAATCCCGGCTGTTTCGGGCGTGTGAAAACCTTTTGACTATCAAGCCGAAAGACGCACCGTTTCCTGATCTGCAGGCAGGCAAGCATGTCGAACTTGATTGCGGTCCGGATTTGACCCGCAGGATTTTGCAGGATGCCTTGGTCGAACTGGGCACCGGTGAGCTCGATATCACACTGGTTTTGCCGGATCATTCTGCGCCCACGACCCATTCGTCGAGACTTCAGGACTATATCTGTCTTCTGGGCGATATGGCTGAAACCCTGCGGCATTACTCCGCGGGGGCTTGGAAATATCCGCCGCGACTGATTATCGTCGCTCCGGGCGGCGCGCCGACGAATGGAACCTGCGTCGATCCGGTTGCCCACGCGGTCTGGACTTTCGCACGGGTTCTCCAAAACGAATATGACGAGATTGACGTCGTTACGATCGATGTTGCCGGCGGCGCGCTGACCGAGAAGCTGTGGCGCGAATTTCTGACATTACATGCGCAGGGTGAAAACGAACTGCTCCATGATGCAGTCGATGGATCATGGCAGCCGCTTAGGGTTGTTTCCGGCCCCTTTAAACGATCAAAGCAGCATACAGATACATTTGAGGCTGCTTCGATTGTACAGCGCACAATCGGCCGCATCGAGACCATCGAGTGGCAGCAGAACAGCCTGCCGGTCGCGGGCGCCGGTGATGTCGTTGTGGAAGTTTCGGCAACAGGCCTGAACTTCCGCGATGTCATGTGGGCCATGGGGATGCTGCCGGAAGAGGCGCTTGAGGACGGCTTTGCAGGCGCAACGATCGGCATGGAGTTTTCCGGAACAGTTCTGTCGGTAGGGAGCGATGTGCATCATGTTGGCCCGGGCGACAGGGTGATGGGCATCGGGCCGAATGGGTTTTCGACCCATGTCGTCGTCCCTGAAAAGGGGGTTACACGTATTCCCGACACCATCGGACTTGTCGAAGCGGCGACGCTGCCTGTTACATTCCTGACGGCCTATTATGCGCTTGTACAGCTTGCGGGTTTGCGTGCCGGCGAGACGGTTCTCATCCATGGTGCTGCGGGCGGTGTCGGACTTGCTGCCTTGCAGATCGCGAAACTCAAGGGTGCGACGGTTATTGCTACGGCCGGCACCGTGGAAAAACGGAATTTGCTGGCGAGCCTCGGCGTCGACTTTGTCTTCGATTCTCGTTCCCTCGAGTTTTTCAATGATGTCCTGCGCGTGACAAACGGTCTGGGCGTGGATGTCGTCATCAATTCTCTCTTCCAAGAGGCCATGGAACGCAGTCTGGAACTGGTGAAACCGTTCGGACGCTTCCTGGAGCTTGGAAAACGCGACTATTACGCCGATCGCAAGATCGGCTTGCGACCGTTCCGCAAGAATATCTCTTATTTCGGCATCGACGCGGATCAGTTGCTGGTTGAGGCACCGCATATCACCTCGAAGATATTCGAGGAAATTTCGGCTCTTTTTGCGCAAAACGCGCTGAAGCCGCTACCTTACCGAGCCTTTTCCCATGACGAGATTTCCACGGCATTCAGGTTGATGCAAAGCGCCGGTCATATCGGCAAGATTCTCGTTACGCCGCCTGCTCGCGGAAGAGATGCCGTGTTGCAGAGGCGTCGGCCGGATTTCGGTCTTTTGCCCGGTACTTATCTCGTCATCGGTGGCGTTGGCGGCTTTGGACTTGAGGCGGCCAATTGGCTGGCGGATAAGGGTGCTTCGCATCTGGCTCTCGCAACGCGCAGCGGAACTCTGGATGACGATACGCGCGATGCTATTGCACGCTGGCAGGAGATGGGGATCGAGGCGTCAGTCCATGCCTGCGATGTTACAAATGAGACGCAACTTCGTGTTTTGCTGGCTGATCTGCGAAAAGCGGCCCCTCTGAAGGGCATCGTACACGCTGCTATGGTGCTGGATGATGCGTTGATTTCAAATCTCAGCCGCGAACGTAACAAGCCTGTGGTGCACACCAAGGTCGAAGGTGCCGTACTTCTGGATAAGCTGACCGAGGGAGACGATCTTGATCTCTTCCTGTTGTTTTCGTCCGCAACCACCTTGGTCGGGAACCCGGGCCAATCCAACTATGTCGCTGCAAACGGGTATCTGGAAGGCCTTGCACGGGCCCGTCGCCTGCGGGGCAAGCCCGGCCTGGCCGTTGGTTTTGGCGCGATAGCGGATACGGGGTTCCTGGCCCGCAATACGCAGGTGAGCGAGCTGTTGTCCAAGCGGATCGGCAAGACGGCGCTGAAAGCGCGCGACGCCTTGCGTTTTGTCGAGGAATATCTCGTTGCCATGCCGGCGGATGTCGGCGGTGCAACGGTAATGGTTGCCGACATCGACTGGACAGCGGCTGGAACCTTGAAGACCGTGAAACAGCCCTTGTTTTCGGCAATTTCGAATAGTCAGATGCACGAGCAGGTTGCCGTTGGTGAGCAGATAGATCTCCATTCGATGGTTGCCGATAAATCCGCTGAGGATGCGGAGGTAATTCTGCACTCGCTGATCGCGGCGGAACTGGCCTCGATCCTTAAAATGGCTGAAAACAACATTACCCCGGATAAGGTCCTCAGGGATATTGGCCTAGATAGTTTGATGGCCATGGAGCTGGGTGCGAGTTTTCAGCAGAAAACTGGGATTGATCTGCCGTTGAGCAGCATTTCTGACAACACGACGGTTGGAGCGATTGTTGGGAAGCTTCGCGAAAAGTTGCTGAGTCGCCGACCCCAGGATACGGACGACAATGTCGTCGATGATTTGCTGGAAGGGCTGGCAAACAGGCATGGTGTTCAGAAGATTCCGGAGGCCGTCTAGTGAGCGCACAAAAAGGTTCAGGTCGTGGTGGAGCCAATCCGGTGCTCTCGGTAGGGATGCTGGAGAAGCTGCGTGAGCAGCGTGGCAAGGTCGAGAAAAGACGGGACCTCAGGACCACGGAGAAGAATGCACCGCCGCAGAAAAAGTTGCGTGGCGCGTTTGAAGACCATCCTGCCTATAAGTCCCTTCAGATACAGAAGGCTGCTGCGAAATTTGCAGGCGTGAAAAACCCCTTCCATCGCTCGCATGATATCGCCGCCGGGGCGGAGACAATGATAGATGGTCGAAAGCTGATCAATTTCGCATCCTATGATTATCTGGGAACGAATACTCACCCGGACGTTCATGAGGCGGTAAGACGCGCCATTCAACAGTTTGGAGTTTCCTCTTCGGCAAGCAGATTGGTCGCCGGGGAGAGGCCGTTGCATGTCGAGCTGGAGAAATCCATTGCGGAAAATTACGGCGTTGAGGCAGCCGTTTGTTTTGTAAGCGGTTACCTGACAAATCTTTCAGCCATAAGCTGTCTTATGACGCCGCAGGACCTCATCATTCATGATGAGTTCATTCATAACAGTGCGCTTACGGGGGCGCAGCTATCCGGCGCGAAGCGGTTGGTCTTCAAGCACAATGACATAGCCGATCTGGAGCGCATCCTCTCCGGCGCGGCGCAGGGCTA
The DNA here is from genome assembly GCF_004328495.1 of Agrobacterium sp. 33MFTa1.1. Taxonomy (NCBI): domain Bacteria; kingdom Pseudomonadati; phylum Pseudomonadota; class Alphaproteobacteria; order Hyphomicrobiales; family Rhizobiaceae; genus Agrobacterium; species Agrobacterium sp. 33MFTa1.1. The sequence continues at coordinate 1,782,009 of NZ_CP036359.1, forward strand.
TCGAAATGTTCTCGTGATCGTCGAGGGAGTTTACTCCATGGACGGTGACATTGCCGATCTGCCGACCATATTGCGCCTTCGCGATGAATATCCTTTCTGGTTGATGGTTGATGAGGCGCATGCGCTTGGCGTGCTGGGAGCGCAGGGGCGGGGAACATTTGAACACTTCGGTATTGATCCGACCGAAATCGACATCTGGATGGGAACACTGTCGAAAACATCATCGAGTTGTGGTGGTTATATCGCCGGAAACGCGGCTCTGGTGGAAATTCTCAAAGGGCACGCCGGCGGTTTCGTTTACAGCGTCGGCTTAGCCCCTCCTCTGGCGGCCGCGGCGATTGGTAGCCTGGCTGTCTTGCGACAGGAGCCTCAGCGCGTACGTCAGATTTACCGTAACGGACAGCTGTTTCTCGAGGCGGCGAAGAACAGGGAACTGGATACGGGTACGAGCGCCGGCTTTTCGGTTGTTCCGGTCATTGTCGGTGATTCTCTGCGCGCCGTGGAATTGAGCAATCGCCTTTTTGAAGCGGGTATCAATGCGCTGCCCATTATTCATCCCGCCGTGCCTGAACGGCTGGCCAGAATCCGGTTCTTCCTAACGGCTGAACACACGGAAGAGCAGATCTCCCGTGCCGTTGAAACGACTGCAAAGCTTCTCGAAGAGCTTGTCGCACAAAACATCTCAGCCGCGTCCCTGAATCTGGATGAGCTGCAGCGCATCGTCGCAAATCGTTGAGGCGGGGTGGAGTATGCACGCGATCATTACGGGTGGTTCGAGTGGCATCGGCTTGGAGATCGCCCGATTGTGCATCTTGAATGGTTATGACGTTTCGCTCGTCGCAAGAGATGAAAATGCGCTCCGCAATGCCTGTGAAAACCTGCGGCAGGTTGGACCGGGCAGGGTGAATGCGGTTTCGGCCGATGTCAGGCGGATGGATCTACTCCTCGAGGTTTTCGAACAATGCGAACTCGGGTTTGGTGTTTGCGATCTACTGATCACGTCTGCCGGTGTCGTTGAGCCTGCTTTTTTTGAAGAACTCGTTCCTTCGCACTTTGAATTGCAGATGGACATCAATTTTTCAGGCACGGTCAATGCCGTGAGAGCGATCTACGCCGGGATGAAAAGTCGAGACAGGGGAAACATCATGATGATTTCCTCTGCCGCCGCTTTTATCGGTATCCCGGGATATTCCGCCTATTGCGCCTCCAAAGCTGCTCTGGCCGCATTTGCCGAGAGTCTTCGCAGCGAAGTTGGTGCCGGAATCTACATCGGCATAAGTTTCCCTCCCGATACCTGCACGCCGCAGCTTCAGAACGAGCTGCCGAAGAGGCCGCCTCTCGCCAAGGCATTGATGGGAGACACAAGTCCTTGGTCTGTAGATGCCGTTGCCCGGCAGATTTTCGACGGCATCTCCCACCGCAGGCCGGAAGTCCATTTTGGTTTAAAGTTGAAGGTTTTGGCTATGCTGGGCAGCTTCATCAAACCTGTTCTGTACTGGCAGCTGAAGCGGTCTGTCTCACTTCACGCAAGGAAATGCTGACCGGAAAATCAGTGCCTATTTTCACAATCAGGGAAACCTATACGACCGAACGACATCTCTCATGGAAATTCCATTAACGCCTCAAGATCATCCATTCCTGCTGACATCGCTATGCTTTGCCGCAGCTGCTTTTGTAGTATATGTCACAGACCGTTTCGCATTGCCTGCGGAAGCGCGCAGGAAATATTCTCAGGTCCGGAGTCGGCGTCGTTTTTTTGTCGAGAACTGCGCTCGCTTGCCGGTCATCGCTCTGGTATTTGCGTTCTTTTTTGTGATTTCCTGGCGCCCGATCTATGCCGCGAACGCGGCTGCCAGTTATTTCGTTATTTTTACCGCAATTTCACGCGTCAAATTTGCGTTTATTCGCGAGCCGCTGCTGTTTTCCGACATAGCTCTGGTCCTCGACGTATTTAAATACAAGACGATTTTCTACGCGACGAAATTCAACATCATCTTCTGGACTTTCGCGGGCCTATATGTATTCGGCGTCTCGGCGCTGTACATGATTTTTGAGCCAACTGTGCTGCCCTCGAGGCACAAGGCATTCTGGGTCATATTTGGGTTTGTCGGTTACATCGGCCTTTTAAGTCTTCTCTTCGTCAGGCGGGTGAACCGCATTGCCGCAAGCCTGTCGGAAGCCCTTCTCGTCACTCTTAAAGTGAGGCCAAACACGGTCCGGTTTGGAACCTTCACGTCTGTCGTTTTGCACTTCATCGTCTGGCTCGGAAAAAATCGTGACACGCTGGTCAAAGAGATTTCTGATGGCCTGCATCGCGTGATCCACGATTTGATTGAAGGCGAGCATCACGGCGCGCCCTTGGTTGTCGTCTGGCAGTCGGAATCCTTCTATGACTTGCGCAATCTGGGTGATAACCAACTTGAATTGCCGACTATCGACAGGCTGAAGAAGCGGGCGGCGCAATCTGGTAGGCTTACCAATGTGTTTGAAGGCGGTTACACGCTGCGAACGGAATTCGCCGTTCTGAGCGGCTTGAAACCGGAGGAGATTCATGTCGACGCCTCCTACCCGTATCTGCGCGCGGGACATTACGCCGAGTTGGCATGGCCAAATAAATTGTTGAGGAACGGTTGGCACACGCAGTTCATCCACCCATACGACCGCACGTTTTTCATGCGTCATAAAGCCTTGCCACTCTTGGGTTTCGAGCATCTGACGATGCTGGATGAGTTTGATCACCAGCCTACAACTGCCGAGCCCTACGTCTCGGATCATGATCTCACATATAAAGTATTGAAAACGATAGAAAACATCGATGACGACAAGCCCACGTTTGTGTTCGTTGCATCGATGGCGAACCATGGACCGTGGGAAGCTGGTCGATGTGAAGGCTTGACTGAGCCCGTAGGGATCTATCGTGAGCTTCTGCAGCGTGCCGACGATGCCCTTGGAACTCTCGTTGCTGCGCTCGACACCTCGGATCGCCCTGTCTGGCTTGCCTTTTACGGTGATCACGCGCCGCTGCTTAAAAGCTACGCGGACCCGTTCCCGGACCCTCGTACAGATTACTTTGTCGTTCCGTTGGGAGCGGCTGCTCAGAATGCCGGTTCTAAAGTGCAGGTCAGGGAGGAGGCGCCCTGGAATTTGATCGAGACGATCTTGCTTCATGCGAAGTTATACAAAGAGCGGCTTGCATGAACGGCCAGTACCCAGAAGCGGAGGAGAGGGTATTCCTGTTCTTGCAGGGACCGTCTTCTTCGTTGTTTTACAGGTTGGCGGGCCGTCTGGAACATGCCGGCCACCGCTGTCTGCGCATCAATCTCAATGCAGGTGACTGGCTGTTCTGGAGACGGCCGGGGGGTGTCAACTATCGCGGGACCTGGCCTGACTGGTCGGATTACATCCGTGGCTTTCTGCGTGACTTTGGCGTTACCGATCTGATCCTTTTGGGCGAGGAGCGTCCCTATCATCGGGCAGCAATCGAGGCTGCCAAAACGCTGAATGTCGCCGTGACCGTTATCGAAATGGGGTATCTTCGGCCAGATTGGGTTACCGTCGAAAAAGACGGCATGTCTTCGAACTCCAGATTCCCGAATGATCCTGACGAGATCAGGCGCGCGGCGAAGGGACTTCCTGCGCCGGATTTTTCACGGAAGTTCAGTCAGAGCTTCTTGACGGAGGCCTTGCTCGATCTTGCCTATAATCTTCCAAACGTGTTTCTCTCCGCCTTGTATCCCGGTTATCGCCGCCACGGCCTTTTTCATCCCATCGTCGAATATGCGGGTTGGGTCGGACGATTTTTGACGTCATCAGTGAAGCGCCGCAGGGCGGAGAAGCTCGTGGAGGCGGTTGTTCGGTCCGGCCGCGAGTTCTTTGTTTATCCGCTTCAGCTCGAGACGGATTATCAATTGAGATCACATTCGCCGTATTCGACGCAGGCCGAAGCGATCCAGGAGATCATCGCTTCCTTCTCACGATATGCTCCCGATGACGCGGAACTGGTCGTCAAGCTTCACCCGCTCGATAACGGCTTGCTGAAGTGGCGCCACGTGGTTGCTCGAACGGCAAAGTTGAACGGTGTCGAAGCCAGGGTTCATTTTGTGGACGGTGGCGACCTTCTCAGATTGACGGAGGTTAGCCGTGGTCTGGTGACGGTGAATTCAACCGCGGTATTGCATGGCCTGCGGCACGGAATTCCGGTCAAGGTCCTCGGCTGTGCGGTATATGATGTCCAAGGTGCAACCTATCAGGGGGCACTTGATGATTTCTGGCGGACGCCTGAAAGACCCGACACGGCGCTGGTCGAGGATTTTTTTAAGCTTCTGGCCGCAGCCATTCACGTCCGGGGAAACTTTTATTCAGGGGAAGGGGCGGCCGCCGCAGCGGCCGCAATCGCCGGCAGGTTGCTGCGGAACGAGATCAACGCCCCGGGAGGGGATTGTGGGTCCGTCCCACGTCGCCGCCCGGAAAAGCGACATGAAGCCAGAGAGGCGGCCGCGTTGTAACAATGGCACATGCAGCAGCAAAGACGTGGGTGCGAGTTGCTGTGTCATATTTTGTGGTCTTCATTAATCTCGTGTTGAGGTTAAAAGGTCATGGGTTTATGCAACTGTGTCGAGTGTTTGGACAGGGCGGCGTTCGCGTTGGAATACAAGTATTTCTGGGGATGTTTGGTTTGGGTTTTCTGGGGACTTCGAAACTTTTTCGCAACTGCTTTATCGTCGTTTCGACAATTGGCATTGGCGGATGCGACACATTGCCAAGCGCCGGCCCCACTGCTGATGAGATAAAATCACAGGCTGGCAAGCCGGCGATGGTGAAAGGCGACTCCGTTTCCACGGTCTTCGATGTCGTCGATGTCAGTCATCGTTCGGCGCAGATGATTGCGAACTTCTCCACGACGACGCTCCACAGGCGCTTCGGTATTGGCGGGGCAGCCAAGCGCGTTGTGATTGGCGTCGGTGATCAGCTCAAGGTTTCCATTTTCGAAGCCGGTGCGAACGGGCTGTTTTCAAGCTCCGAGAACAAGCAGACGGTTCTGGACGTGGTTGTGCAGCCAGATGGAACCGCCGCAATTCCTTATGTCGGCACCGTCAAATTTGCTGGCGCCACCCTTGAAGAGGCGCGCCAGAAGATTCTCTCGGGCCTGATCAGCAAAGCGATCGAGCCGGACGTTCTTGTTACCAGTGTTGCCACAAGTTCCAGAAACGTTACCGTCTCCGGCGCCGTAGGGCGCCCTTCCATGGTGCCGATGAGCCTCACAGGTGAGACTATTACCGAGGTGATCGCAAAGGCCGGTGGTCCGAGTGCTCAGCCTTATGAATCCTATGTTACCCTTGTTCGCGGGCGCGCGACCGGCAGCGCGCTTCTCAAGACGGTCATCGAAAATCCGTCTGAGAATATCTACGTCCAGCCCGGTGACCAGATATTCGTCACTAAGGATCCACGAACATTTACCGTCCTTGGAGAGGTCAGCAAGAACAGCCGGATCGAGTTCGGGGCAAACGACCTTAATATTCTGGAGGCGGTGGCAATGGCCGGAGGTGGAGCCTCCGATCGTTCCAATGCCGCCGGCTATTTTGTGTTCCGTTATGAAGAACCCGAAATCGTGGCGGATCTGCTTGGTGCGGAGCGCTTCAGGCAGCTGCGTGACAAGGGCATGAACCCGAACAATGACGGGCGTTACCCGCTGGTCTATCGCCTGGACATGACCCGCGCCGACAGTCTCATCGTTGGCCAGACGTTCCCGATCAAGAGCCGCGACGTTATCTATGTTTCCCGTCACCCCGTGGTTGATCTGGATCGCTTCCTGCAGCTCGTCGGAAGGCCGATAGGAACCGCATACCAGGTTAGAAATCTGGTTGATTAAGCTTTCTTCCGTTGCCGTTGAGTGTCATAAATACCGCAAATCGTGCTAGGAATGCGAGAGGTGCGCGACTTTTGCCTTTCGTGGGCACTTTTTTCTGCGGTTTAAGTGAGATGCGGAGGTGCCGGGAGTGTATTACCTGAAGGCTCATATCCGCGTGGTTGGTGCGCTTCTGATCCGCGAGATGTCGACGCGATTTGGCAGCAAGCCTGGCGGATATGTCTGGGCAATCATTGACCCGGCCGGCCACATAGCATTCATGTCGCTGATTTTCATGGCGATAACGCATACGCCCGCTCTCGGGAAAAGTTTCGCGCTCTTTTTTGCGACGGGTTATCTCGCCTTTCAGTTCTACGCGGCAATGGCAGGTTTCCTGAACGGGGCGGTCAAAGCCAACCGCACATTGCTCAGCTACCCCAACGTCGCGCCGATCGACACGATCGTCGCCCGTTATATTCTGCAGGCGGGAACAACCTCGGTCGTGTCCTTCTGCGTCCTCGGCGTGATCCTGTTGACGGTCGATCAGCCCGTATACCTCAATTGGCCCGCGATTATCGAGGCGGCTTTCGCGGCGACCGTGCTCGGTCTGGGGATCGGCATATTCAACAATGTCGCCACGTTGCGGTTTCCGCTTTACGAACAGGTCTTCAACATCATCAACAGGCCGATGTTCCTGATCTCCGGCGTTTTTTTCCTGCCTGACGCGCTTCCCGCACCGGTCCGCGATATTGTTTTGCTCAATCCGCTGGTTCATGTCGTCATGTTGTTCCGAAAAGGGTTTTATCCGGAATACCGAGCGGAAATGATGAATATGACCTATCTCTATTCCTTCGCTCTAACGATCCTGTTCATGGGTCTTCTTCTGTTCACCCGCTCAGCGTCCGTGTTGAGGAGCCGATGATCAGACTGGAACAGGCAACGAAATATGCGCGGGTTAAAGGTTTCAAGAAGCCGATCATTGAAAATGCGTCGCTTGTCATAAATCGTGGCCGCAGCATCGGTTTGCTTGGCCGCAACGGCGCAGGCAAATCGACTTTGCTGCAGCTGATCGCCGGCTCCCTGCAACTGGACGGGGGGCGGATTGTCCGCAGGGGCCGCATCTCTTGGCCGCTCGGTTTCCAGGGTAGTTTCCAGCCGAGCATGTCGGGTGAACAAAATGTTCGGTTCGTGGCACGTATCTACGGGGTCGATACCGAAGAACTGGTCGCATATGTCGAAGAATTTGCGGAATTGGGAGCCTTTTACAAAGCGCCGGTAGGCACCTATTCTTCGGGAATGAAGGCCAGGCTCGCATTCGGCGTCAGTATGGGCGTCAAGTTTGACTATTATCTGGTCGATGAAATAACGGCGGTTGGCGATGCCAACTTCAAGCAGAAGTGTCACGAGGTATTCCAGCATCGCTTGCAGGACTCGGATGTGATAATGGTATCTCACAGCACGGGAACGATCCGCGATTATTGCCAGAGCGGTGTCGTTCTCGAAAATGGAAAACTGACGTATTTCGATGATGTCGAGGATGCGATCCGCGTTCATGATCGCAATATGAAAGGAAGTGGTAAATGAGCGACGATCAACAGCGTTCCAGCAACAAGGTGGAGACCGCTCAGCTTCCAGCAAAACGCACCAACACCTCGGTGATTGATAATCTGCTGAAGGTTGATCTGAAAGCTGAGCGTGACAACACATCACGTCAGGCGAAAGCGTCGCCGAACAAGCGGAAGAGGCTGAAAGGACTTAAGCTCCGCCATGCGGTGATTGGCGCCGGTTTCCTGCTCGCTGTTGCGCTTCCCACCACGATTTCTGGATTATACATGGCATTCGTCGCGGCGGATCAATATCACAGTTCCGCGGCCTTCGCCGTGCGCAGCATCGATGGAAAGGTGAGCAGCGATATTCTTGGCATGTTCACGCAAAGCGCGGGCGGCAGCACGACCGGTGCGGATTCATATATGCTGCTCGATTACGTCCGCAGCGAGCGCATGATCGAGGCCGTATCGCAGAGGATCGATCTCGAGAAGGCTTTTGCGCGTCGTGGCATGGATTTCTTCTATGCGCTCGAGCCGAACCTTCCCATCGAAGAAAAGCTTGTTTACTGGAAGGATATGGTGAAGGTCGATTATGACCATACGTCATCGATCCTCAATATTACCGTTAAGGCATTCGATCCCGAGACGGCGAAAACCATTGCTGCGGCCGTGATTATGGAGAGCGAGAGACTGATCAACGATCTGTCACTCAATGCGCGAAACGGCGTTCTGAAGGCGTCGCAGGATGAGGTTGCGCTTGCAGAAGGTCGTCTTTCCGCGGCCCGCATGGCATTGCGCAATTTCCGGGATGTGTCGCAGGAGGCTGACCCCGTCGAAGCCGCAAAGCTTGCCGCGCAGCTCGTCGGCTCCCTAGAGCAGCAGTTGACGCAACTGAAGGCGGAACTTACGGCCGCGCTGACGCGAATGGCACCGAACTCGCCGCGCATCCGTGTCATCACAACGCAGATCGAAAGTCTTGAAAAGCAGCTGGAGCAGGAAAAACGCCGTTTCGGCGGCGGCGACATGGGAAGTAGTCAGTCCGGCGATGTCGCTACTCGGATTCTGCAATACGAATCTCTGGAAACGGAACGCGAATTTGCGGAAAAGGCTTATACCGCCGCGCTTGGCGGGCTGGAAAAGGCCCGGATGGATGCCAACAACCAACAGCGATATCTCGCGACTTTCATTGAGCCGACGTTGTCGCAGCTGGCGCAATATCCCTCACGCCTCATGAATGTCGCACTGGTGTTCTTGGGCGGCCTGTTCCTGTGGGGCGTCATCACCATGGCTTATTATAATATTCGCGATCGCAGCTGACCGATGGATGCTTCACTGAACAACTGGCGCAGTCCGCTTGCGGTGCGCGCGGAGGCGCTCACGCAGCCGGGTCCAGTCATCGCCTTTCACATGAAGGCGTGGAAACACCCCTTCCTGCGACAGTTCTTTCCGCACAAGCAGTTTCATTTCGTACCGTTCCGGATCACGGAGCGCGATTTTCGCCGCAGGATATTGCCGCTTATGGCTGCGCCACAGAAGCCGGTAATCCTTGTGTGGAGCAATAATCTTCCCCCCTTCGCGCTGCATGAGATCGAACTCCTTGGCCTTCAGGTTTATTTCATGGAGGACGGCTTCATACGCTCGCTGGAAGCGCATGCGGGCTATTCGGTCCCATTCTCTTTGTCACTGGATAGCCTGCGGCCGTATTTCGATAGCCGAGGCCCCAGTGATCTGGAGCAGCTTCTGCTGCATTATGACTTTGATGGTGACCCGGCGCTGATTCAGCGTGCACGCGAGGGCATCCGGCGAATATTGCAGCAGAGGCTGACGAAGTATAACGGCCGCCTGGCGCCGCCCGTCGCTCAAAAGAATAGCGGCCAGAGCCGTCGCCCTCAAGTCTTGGTTGTCGGCCAAGTGGAGGAGGATGCTTCCATTCTTTATGGATGCGATCGTCCGTTTACGAATAACGACCTCGTGCGTCTGGCTGCGCAGGAAAACCCCCATGCGGATGTCGTTTACAAGCCGCACCCAGATGTGTTGAGCCGGATGCGCCGGGAGGTCTCGAACCCGGATGAGGTGGCGCACCTGTGCACCATCATGAAGGGGCAGGTTTCTTTGCCGGATGCGCTGGAGTACGCGGACCACATCTATACCATCACGTCTCTTGCGGGTTTCGAGGCTCTGATAAGGGGAAAGAAAGTCACGACTGTCGGCGCGCCTTTCTACACTGGCTGGGGTTTGACGGATGACAGGCAGCCTCTGACCCGTCGTGGCAGAACGCTCTCGGTGGAGGCGTTGTTTGCCGCAGCCTATATCTTGTACCCGATGTACTTTAATCCTGGCACCGGGCACACCTCCACGTTTGAGGAAACAATAGATTGCCTCGCAGATCCCCTGGCACAGCCGAGCGTATCATTGGCCGGAAGGGTCGAGTGGCAGCCTTACGGCACCTATGGGCTGCTTGGCTGGCGCCATTTGTTGACACCCATTGTCGCCCGTGCGGTGGCGAAGCTAGGAAATGAACGGGATGTAGTGCAATACCGGAGTAATCCAGCTGGATTCTTTGCAGAGTTATCTGATAGCCGAGTGCGTTGGCTCGGTCGGATCATATATCCTTGGGGTTGTAAGTAAGTTATTCTGATGTCGCGGATTTTTCTTGATATTAGTCGCATTATGAGCCGGTTGGGAACAGATACACCCAGTGGAATAGATCGTGTAGAGCTTGAGTATGCTACGTTTATATCTTCTCTTGGCGGCTCGTTTGTGATGCAGGTCGCCAATCGTTTGGCAATCGTTCCGCAAACCTTGGTGGTTGAAATTATAGACGCTTTGTCAAAGGTGTGGGATGCAGGTAATCCGAATGCGATGACAGTATACAGTGCTGTCCGTAATTGGCGTAAGAACGCTGTACGCCAAGCGAAAGCCCAGAAATCAGTTTTCCTATCGAGCTTTCTGAAATTCAATTTAGTCTCCACTGATCTTATCTGGTTGGATCAAGCTGACGTAGTCTTTCCTGCCGACTGGTACCTAAATGTTGGACATTTAGGTGCTGAAAACCCTCGCTTATTCGAAGTATTAAAGCAAAAAGAAATGAAAATTGCTTTCTATATACACGACGTGCTTCCTATAACGCATCCTGAACTTTTTAAGGAAGGCGAGTTTGACCGGCATTTTGCAAGGATAAAAAATATTGAACGTTATTGCGATTATTTATTTGTAAACTCAGATTATACTTTATCAGAATTGTCTCGAATTATAAGCGGTGTACAAGCATCTATACTTGAAATCGGAACTCATTTTTCGGAGCAAAGATCAAATATTCTATCTGATCCCAATCGTAGTGGCTTCGTCAGCATAGGGACAATAGAGCCGCGTAAAAACTATTTATGGTTGGCTAGATCTTGGTTGGATTTCTGTGAGCGAAATGCATCAGTTGTTAATGATGAAAAACTAACGATTTTCGGGAAGGTCGGGTGGCTATCTCGCCACGACATGGAACTGCTTTCCCAAATGACCCAAACGAGTAGGCATTTAGAAATAGTTACTGGTGCGACCGATTTAGACATCGCCGATAGACTATCTAGCGCGCGTGCATACATTTCCGCATCAAAGGTCGAGGGATGGGGAATGCCTTTGGCCGAGAGTTTGGCCATCGGAACTCCTGTTCTCGCGACTAACATCGCCGCGCACAGAGAGGCTAGTCAAGGGCTTGCTGAGTACTTTGATTTGGATTTGGAGCATTTTTTTGCTGTAGTGTCCGCGTGTTTTGATGCATGCGAATATGAAAAGATGACGGTGAAAACAAGACGATTCCTTGCTTGGAGCTGGAACAAGCATTTCGACGATTTACAAAATGCGCTTTGTGGAAAAGGCCACTCAAAATGACAAAAAAAATGAATCTCCTAATTACATCAGTTGACTCATTTCCGCGGATGGGTGGCGTCTCAACTCTGGCGTACGAGGTAACGCAGGCACTTAGTTCGAAGGGATGCGAATGTGTGTATGTCGGGCCGCGAGGCACACACTTTGGCAATAGACCTACGCGCTTTCGTGTTTATGAAGATTGGGAATCAGATCCGAAACTTCGGGCTGGTGAAGGGGCCACTTTAGAGGACGAGCGGATTTTTGATCTTTTTAGGAAAATCTTGGATGCTTATTCCCTTCATGCCGCGGTTGCTCTACATCCGTTCTACTACGGTCCAGCTGCTGTTCAGTCCGCTCGATTTTTAGATTTACCGTCAGCCGTGATGGTACATGGGACTGAATTGACCAGTCAATTTCCCGGTGCGATCGATGGTGATGTGCATCAAAGTGCACTCGGATATGGTAATTCTTTGGCGGACAGGCTATCAAATACTTTGAGGTCTTCGGATGTAGTTTTATCCAATAGTAGTTTTACGGCAAAAATAGCTGAACATATTCGTCCCAACATAAATTCAAAGGTTATAGGTTGCGGCATATCTGAGCGAATGCTTAGCCATTTGGAAAATAGGACACCAGTCTATCAAGCGAAATTGAAAGTTCGACGAAGAGAGCGCCTTGGGTTAGACCGTGGCACTTTAATCGCGTATGTGGGAAGATTAGTCGCGCATAAGAATCTCTTTAAACTGATAGACATTGGGGCCAACACCGGGTTTCAAGTCCTTATCATGGGGAATGGACCTCTTAAGGAGGATTTAGAAGAGTATGCGAGGTTTACTGGGGCAACGGTTACTTTTGAAACTGACGCAGATGATGAACGAAAATGGCAAATCCTAGAAGCAGCGGATTTTGGTTATCTAATGTCTGGATATGACGCCAAAACGGGCGGATTCGAGGGATTTGGTATATCCATGCTTGAGTATTGTGCTGCAGGTGCGGTCTGTTTGACCGAGGGTACGCACGGAATGTCCGACTTCGCCCAAAGTGAGATTACAACTTTCAATCCTTTTAATGAAACGAAAGAAATAGACTACTGCCGCATCCAGGAGGTGGGACAGGATGAGCGGCTTATGGGCTCAATAGTGGAGAACGCACGTATTTCTATACGTGAAGACTACACTTGGGAGCGGGTTGCGGACAAAATAGTGGGTAGTTTTCTATGAGTACCATCAGCGATCGTATAAGGACTGCTATAAACGGAAAAAAAACAATAATTGTTTCCGATCGGTATTTACCGAAGTCGTATGGCGGGGCGGAGGTTAGTTTACACAATGCATTGTGTGCGGCAGATGAAGCTTTTCGTTCAAATGCACTCGTTGTTTTTTTTGATCCAGATATAATTGAGCCTCACCTTTACAGTATTGCTAGAATATCTGTTTTGGCTGTACCAGACTCCGCGGCTTGGCCTTTTAACTCATTGTCGCGCGGTCGACATAGTCAGCTTTTGAAGAGTGGATTTTATCGTCGTATTGCGAAATATGCCTTACCAATCAGAGATGCATTTAGGTATGAGAGCTTTTTTAGCCGCCTAGGAGCTTATTACTTGGAAATTGGACCGAAACCTCGTGGTGGGGTTCAAACTGAGTTCCTGATCGGGAGTAATGACTACAGAGTTAAAATTCTGAATGAGATTATTCGAAATACAGACTGTCAGCAGCTTATAGCTGATAACACGCGAAGTATTATGGCGGTGAGTAGAGTGAAAAAAAAGGGGGTGAGAACAGTAGCGATTGTGCGTGATCACCGCTTTAATTGCGCCCGGCACAATCAAATTATGATGGTTGGCAATAATCACTGTTCCGTGTGCGATTTTTCATGTTCCAAGGAGGATAGTAAAAACTCTTTCTTTTCAAGGCTCTTCCACAAAATGCACCTTACCAAGGTTTACAATATTCGGAAAAAATCATTGGGATCTTTTTCTGAGGTTGTTGTAACGAGCCATTATCTCGCTAGGAATATTGGTCGGCTACTTGGTTCTGATTCGAAAGTCACCAGAGTGCCTAATCCAGCCGGATCATACACGGAGGTTATGTCTTTTTGCAGGGGTGTAGCTGAGGATAAGAAAAACACTATTCTCGTCATAGGCATGCTAAATGAAGCAAAAGGCCAGCTCGAGTTGGTGAATAAATCTATTAAGTGGTTGAGTAAGAGAAAGGATGTTCAGTTCATATTTGCGGGGCGTGGCGATAGAACGAAAAAATCTATTCAGGCGATGGCAGATAAGAATGGCTTAAAGCAGAATTTTGTCTTTAAAGATTATGTTGGTCGTGAAGAGTTATTCAAATTAATTAAGTCATCGAAGGTTATACTTCTGCCAACCCGTTGGAAAGAGCCTTTCGGACGAGTTCCGCTTGAGGCTGGCTTGGCTCGAAAGGCTGTCGTAAGTTTCGCCGTTGGTGGCATATGTGAAACTATCATTGACGGTCGAACGGGACTTTTAGTTCAACCGGGTAACTACGATGCGTTATTTCAAGCTTGTGATCGTCTTCTCGACGACGGAGGATTGCGCTTTAAGCTTGGTGATGAAGCATTTAACCACGTTGTCGCGAATTATCTTGATGACCACACGAGCCGTCGTCTCATTGACGTTTTTTTGGGTGTGCATCCGTCAGACCTGCGGGATCTGTATGATGAGAAATATCGGCTAGGTCGTTCGTGCATTTCCACCATCGCCACTGGGAAAACTGAACAAGTAGGAATGGCGCATGTCGATCCCCATTAGAAATGTGATCCCTATAGACACGTCGTCCTTAGGTTCGTTCAAAGGTATTAAAATAAAGCGGGGGGACCCTGCGCGTTTGGAGCTTTATCTTGGGGATAAGGCACGCAAGGCGCTACAGGACGGGACCTCTAAGCTTGCGATTGGGATGAGGCCAGAGTTGGAACGTGGTAGGGTTTCTATTGGGGCATTTACGGGCGAAATATCAGTTAGCCTAATGGCGGGAAGGAGTGACGTAGAAATAGGGGATTGTGGCCATCTTAACTTAGAAATGACGCTGTATGAGGAATCCTCTTTGGTTGTTGGTGATAGAACAACCTGTAACTCAGCGAATTTAATTCTTTCATCTTCGCGAATTTCGATCGGTAATGACTGTATGTTTTCCCACGATATTGTGCTTCAATCTTGTGATCAGCATGGAATTATTGATTTATGTTCTATGGAAATCGTGAACACGAAGAGGAATATCAGTGTAGAGGATCATGTTTGGTTGGGGCGCGGTAGCTTTTTGTGCCCGGGCACGGTTGTACAAAAAGGGTCAATAGTGGCAGGAATGTCGGTTGTCACCAAGAATGTCGCGCCGTTTTCGCTCGTTGCTGGAGCTCCTGCTGTAATGGTCCGGTCGAATGTCTCGTGGTCTCGATCTTTGCTCGATATTGACCAGCGAACTGCATCCTTTTTACGAAAGAATGCTCCGCGATTTCTCTCAAATAATTAGTGATTGGGGACGCCTAGTGGTTCAGTTTGATCTTAGAAGGGGCTTTTGACCTTGCCCCCAGGTTTTATCCAGTTTTGAGTTCGCTCCAGTGAATAGTTGAAGTGCTCCCCGATTTTGGGCCAACGGGAGCTGGAATTTTCCGGGGTTATGGCTCATGTCGGCGGTGGTGCCGATGAGCCGCTCATGAGCGAAATCGGCACTTTGTTGCCGATCGCGCTGTGTAGCCGGAACTCATTATACAACACGACGACAGAACACCCACGGGACCGAGGTTCGCGAGCTTTTGTATCCGTGGCATCCCTGGTCCGGGCGGCTCGTTCACGTCCATGAGGCGCTATCCAAAGGGACGCATATTTTCCGCTGCAGTCTTTCTGGTGCTTCCTCTGATCGACTTCTTGAAGTCCCGTCTTGGATGTTCGACCGATCTGTGAGTGGAACCTGGCGCAGCCTGTCGATTCCGCACGTCGATCTCGCAAGCCTGCATATTTTGGCAAGATTGTTGAAGGACGCTGATGCCTCATCGCAATCTTCGGTAATGGGCGCAGCATTGGTCTCTCACGAAACGAGTCGGAGAGATGTCCATGCCCCACCAGCCCATGACATACCAGTTCGATCTGTTCTCGGCCCCGCAGCGGGGAAAGACGGCAGGGATGCCGCAATGGCCGGAGTTGCCGGAGGAAACCCGCCAGGCACTGACGGTTCTCATCGTGCGACTGTTCGTCGATCATGCAAGGTGCGAGCCGGTCTCCCAACAGAAGGAGACCGGCCATGATGCATGAGAAGATCGGGCCGCATCATCTGGAGCGGAAGGCCATCCTGTATGTTCGGCAGTCATCAGCTCATCAGGTTCTGCACAATCGAGAAAGCAGCGCCCTCCAGTACGCCATGCGCGACCGGCTGGCAGCGCTTGGATGGTCACAAATAGACACGGTGGATGACGACCTTGGTCGCTCGGCCGCCGGCGGCGTGATCCGCGCTGGATTTGACCGGATGGTGGCGGAAGTCTGCCTTGGCAAGGTTGGCGCCGTGGCCGCGCGTGAGGTATCGCGCTTCGCCCGCAACAGCCGGGACTGGCAGCAACTTATCGAGATGTGCCGCGTTGTCGATACCATCCTGATCGACCAGGAAGCGGTTTATGCGCCCCGCCAGAGCAACGACCGTCTGCTTTTGGGTTTGAAGGGCAGCCTCAACGAGTATGAGCTCGATCTCTTGCGTCAGCGTTCCCTTTCCGCCCGCTATGAGAAGGCTCGCCGCGGTGAACTCATCGTCAGCGTCCCGGCCGGCTTCGTGAAGGCGGGTGACAGGATCGAGAAGGATCCCGACCGACGCATCCAGGAAGCCATCGCACTTGTCTTCGACAAGGTTGCCGAACTCGGCAGTGCGCGGCAGGCTCTGCTATGGTTCCTCGAGCAGGGGCTGGACCTGCCGGTCAGGTACACCAATGGTGAGGTCATCTGGCGCAGGCCAAATTATGCCACCATCCACCGGATGATTGCGAACCCGATCTACGGCGGAGCGTACGCTTATGGTAAGAGTCGCTCCGTGCCCCGATACGATGGCCGATCTGGAATTCGTCACAAGGCGCGTGATGAATGGTTGGCGCTGATCCCGGATGCACATGAAGGTTACGTCAGTTGGGAACGGGCGGAGGAGATCCGCAAGATGTTGAGCGACAATGTGCCAGCCAGCCGCCACCACGGGGCGCCGAAGCACGGCGACGCTCTGCTTGCCGGCCTTTTCCGTTGCAAGAGGTGTGGTCGAAAGCTGACCGTCCGGTACACCGGAAACAAGCATAACATTCCGCGCTATTCCTGCTGGCGTGGTCTGCTCGATAATGGTGAGCCTCGCTGCATTGCTTTCGGCGGTCTGCGGGTCGATGATGCGATCGAAGAGGCACTGCTCGGCGTGGTGGAACCAGGAGCTATTGCCGCCGCCGTCGAGGCGGAACGTACTATGGCCAGCCAACGCGATCAGGTTCAGGATGCCTTTCTGCGTGACCTCGAGGCGGCGCGCTACGCCGCCGATAGGGCATTCCGGCAATATGACGCGGCCGATCCGGAGAACAGGCTGGTGACCTCGGAGCTCGAAGCACGCTGGAACAAGGCGCTCGCTCGCGTCGGGGAGATCGAGGCCAGGATTGCCAAACATCGGACGGTTACGCCGCAGCCATTCCCCATGTCCGCCTCACAGGTAACTGACCTTGCGGGGAACCTTCGCACCGTCTGGACAGCCCCGACAACAGATACAAGGCTAAAGAAGCGCATCGTGCGCACGCTCATCAATGAAGTGGTCGCCGATCTCGATGATGGAGCCTCTGAGATCGTACTCGTCATTCATTGGGTTGGTGGCGTCCACACCGAACTGCGCCTGCCGAAGCGGCGCCGAGGACAAAGAAACGCCACGCCTGACGACATTGTCGACGCTGTGCGACAGCTCGTCCTTATTGCCAATGACGATGTGATTGCCGGTGTCCTCAATCGCAACGGACTGACGACCGGCAATGGCAATCGCTGGACACGGGAGCGGGTCACTGCGCTGAGGTCATATCGCAAGATTCCAGTCTTCCGCCCCCAGATCGACGGGGTCGAGCCGTGGCTTAATCTGGGCGGTGCGGCGAAGTTGCTCGGGATAACGCCAAAGACACTGCGTCTGGCGGCTGAGGCTGGCGAGATTGAGGGAACTCATCCGCTACCCGATGGCCCATGGATCTTCAGCCGTTCAAAACTCGCGACCTCACAAACACGTCAGATCCTCGATCGGGTCCGGCAGAACCCCCGACACCCCACAGGATCGCATCCAGATCAGGAAAGCTTATTCCCTTCAACAACATAGAAAGATGGGCGTTATGAAACAGGATTGTAGTCTCTACGCCAATCCTCCATCTTTGCCGTAAGCCCACGGTGAAGGCCGTCTTGCGATGATGTGCTGCTGACTGCCAGTCCTAGTGGTAACACTAGGAGTAGTCACATGACGAAGCATCCAATCGAGGTGATCACGTCCGTCGAGCGCCGCCGCCATTGGTCACGCGAGGATAAGGAACGGCTTGTCGCGGCCTGCTTTGAGCCGGGTGCGGTTATCTCGGAGGTTGCCCGCGCTGCTGGAATCCATGTCAGCCAACTCTTTCGCTGGCGCAAGGAGCTTTGCCAGATTGAGGGGCCCGCAAAACACGCGACCACTACGTTGGTGCCGATTATCGTGTCGGATGCCGCACCTGCAGCCCATTCAGCAGCCACGGAACCGCCGATGACATCACGCCGGAAGCGCAGCGATGTAACGATCGAGCTCGGCCGGGGCCGTCGCGTCCGCGTGGATAGCGATATCGACACGGAGGCGCTTGGCCGCATTCTCGATTGTGTGCTGGGCCTGCGATGATCCCGGTTCCTGCTGGCGTGAAGGTCTGGTTGGCGACCGGCCATACCGATATGCGCAAAGGCTTCCCCGGTCTGTCGTTGATGGTGCAGGAGGCGCTGAAGCGTGACCCGATGTGTGGACACCTGTTCGTATTCCGCGGCCGCGGCGGTGGCCTGATCAAGGTGATCTGGCATGACGGCCAGGGCGCTTGCCTGTTCACGAAGAAGCTGGAGCGTGGCCGCTTCATCTGGCCATCAGCGGCCGATGGCACGGTGGTGATCACACCTGCGCAGCTCGGTTATCTGCTGGAAGGTATCGACTGGCGGATGCCGCAAAAGACCTGGCGGCCGACGTCGGCCGGATAAGCAAAAACACTGGAATGACAGGCTCGAATATGATTCCATCCTGCCATGAGCAATACGACTGAAGAGCTTCCGGACGACCTTGCCAGTGCCCTTGCACTGCTGGCCCAGGAACGCGCCCGGCGTGTTGCAGCCGAGGCAGAAGCAGCGACCGCTAAGGCGGAAGCCGCCAGCGCAAAGGCACTCGTATCGCATTCCGAAGCGCTGATCGCACGGCTGAAGCTGGAGATCGACAAGGTTCGTCGCGAACTCTACGGCAGCCGGTCCGAGCGCAAGGCGCGGCTCCTGGAGCAGATGGAACTGCAGCTCGAGGAGTTGGAAGCAGACGCGGGTGAAGATGAATTGGTCGCGGAAATCGCTGCCAAAGCTTCAACCGTCAAAGCCTTCGAGCGCAGGCGTCCGTCGCGTAAGCCCTTTCCTGAACACCTGCCGCGCGTGCGCGTCGTTATCGCGGCTCCCGCCAATTGCGCCTGCTGCGGATCGGCCAAGTTGTCGAAGCTTGGCGAGGACATCACCGAGACCCTGGAGGTCATCCCGCGTCAGTGGAAGGTTATCCAGACGGTGCGGGAGAAGTTTACCTGCCGCGCGTGTGAGAAGATCACGCAGCCACCGGCACCCTTCCATGTGACGCCCCGCGGTTTTGCAGGACCGAACCTGCTAGCGATCATCCTGTTTGAGAAGTTTGCCCAGCACCAGCCGCTCAACCGCCAGAGCGAGCGCTATGCCCGCGAAGGTGTCGACCTCAGCTTATCGACGCTGGCCGACCAGGTCGGAGCATGCGCCGCGGCGTTGAAGCCCATTCACTCCCTTATTGAAGCGCATGTCCTTACCGCCGAGCGACTGCACGGCGACGACACGACCGTGCCAATCCTGGCGAAGGGGAAGACCGATACGGGCCGCATCTGGACCTATGTCCGGGACGATCGGCCGCTTGGAGGGCTCTCACCACCGGCCGCCCTTTATTATGCCTCGCGAGATCGACGGCAGGAGCATCCGGAGCGCCACCTGAAGACCTTCACCGGCATTCTGCAGGCCGACGCTTATGGCGGCTACAATCCACTGTTCAAGGTCGATCGCGATCCCGAACCGCTGCGCCAAGCACTCTGTTGGGCACACTCGCGGCGCAAGTTCTTCGTGCTCGCCGACATTGCCGCAAACGCCAAGCGTGGAAGGAACGCCGTGCCGATCTCGCCCATGGCGCTGGAAGCCGTCAAACGGATCGACGGCCTGTTCGATATCGAGCGGGAGATCAACGGGCTTGACGCCGATCAACGCCTGGCACGTCGCCGCAAGGAAAGCCTGCCGCTCGTCGATGATCTGCAGGCCTGGCTTCAAACCGAGCGGGCAAAGCTGTCACGCAGCTCTCCGGTCGCAGAGGCAATCGACTACATGCTCAAGCGCTGGGATGGCTTCACGTCATTCCTCGCCGACGGCCGGATTTGCCTGACGAACAACGCCGCCGAGCGAGCGCTTAGAGGCTTTGCTCTCGGCAGAAAATCGTGGCTCTTCGCCGGATCAGACCGCGGTGCGGATCGTGCCGCCTTCATGGCCACATTGATCATGACGGCAAAGCTCAGCGACATCGATCCGCAGGCGTGGCTGGCCGACGTTCTTGCCCGCATCGCAGACACGCCGATGACCAGACTGGAGCAACTGCTTCCGTGGAATTGGACACCGACCCAGAAACCCATGGCATTGGCATCATGATCTCGAATGAACGCATCGCACGGCTTCACATCAAGCTCGATCATATCAAGCCAGTCATCTGGCGCAGGGTCGAGGTCCCGATCACCACAAGCCTGAAGGGGCTTCACGACGTCATCCAGGCCGTCATGCTCTTCGAAGATTATCATCTCTTCGAGTTCAATGCGGGTGGCAGGCGATATGCGGTTCCCGATCCCGAATGGGACCTTGGCCGCGAGACCTATGCCGCACGCAATGTTCGGATCGGCGCTCTTGTCGAGCGTGGCATCGAGACCTTGGACTACACCTATGACTTTGGTGACGACTGGCGACATTCAATCACTGTCGAGGCTGTCACGGACGCCGATCCGGCAGTCGAATATCCGCGCTTCGTCGAAGGTGACCGGCGCGCCCCTCCGGAAGATGTCGGCGGCTTGTCCGGCTTCGAGGAATTCCTCGATGCAATGACGAAGCCTCGCCACAAACAATACCGTCAAGTCGTGGACTGGTATGGCGGACGCTTTGAGCCGGAAGATATCAGCGTTGCTACGATCAATGAAAGGTTGGCAAAACTCGCACGCCGCCGAACGCTCGGAAAAGCCGGTTTCGCCAAAAGCCAGAACAAGCATCACTGACCGCAAACCGATCCAGCCGCGGCCTTCGCCGGATGCTTACTCTTTGCCCGCGCGTCGTCAAGGCTCATGAACCAGTGAGCGTTCAGGCACTCGGCGCGGAACTTGCCATTAAAACTCTCGATGTAGCTGTTGTCGGTCGGTTTGCCTGGCCGCGAGAAGTCAAGCACGACACCTTTGTGATAGGCCCAGAGGTCAAGGTCTCGGGAGATGAATTCGCTGCCATTATCCACACGTATGGTCGCCGGATATCCGATCTGTCGGCAGACCCGCTCCAATGTCTGAACGACATCCTCGCCTTTGTAGCTAAAGCGAGCATCCACCACTGGAGAGAAGCGAGAGAAGGTATCAACAACCGTCGGAACCCTGATCTTGCGACCAGTGGCCAGTTGGTCATGAACGAAATCCATCGCCCAGACATGGTTGGAATGGCTAGGCTCCGTGCGGTCAGCCCGCAGCTTCGCCTTGACCCGGCGCTTGGGAACCTTGTTGCGGAGCTGGAGGTCCATCTCCTTGTAAAGACGATAGATTCGCTTCGGGTTCACAGACCAGCCTTCACGCTTGATAAGGATATGCACACGCCTGTAGCCGTAGCGTATCCGCGTCTGGCAGATGTCCTTGATCTTCAGCTTTAACTCGGCCTGCTCGCCACGCCTGGACTTGTAGACATAGAGCGACCGGTCGACTTTCAACACCGAGCATGCACGCCGGATCGAAACCTTCCAGTCCGCCTTGATCGTGTCGACAAGCTTGCGCTTGCGGGCAGGCCTCAAAGCTTTTTTGAAAGCACATCCTGCAGCATGGCCTTGTCCAGCGACAGGTCGGCAACAATCCGCTTCAGCTTGGCATTCTCCTCCTCAAGCTGTCGTAGCCGCTTCATCTCCGAGGGCATCAAGCCCGCGTATTTTGCGCCAATCGTAAAACGTCGCGTCCGAAATTCCCGCCTTGCGGCAGACCTCGCCGATGGGCGTTCCATCCTCTGCCTGCTTCAAAACAAACGCGATCTGCGCTTCCGAAAACTTCGAGGCCTTCATCGAATTCTCCTCTTCTTCCCACAAGGAATCATAAGTGGAAAATTCCAGTTCTAAATGGCCTAATTTATTGGGGGCACGTCAAGCAAACGAAATGACTTCGTATCTTGTCCCGCTTTTGCATTTCGGTATAGGTCAAGTCCGACATGTAGCACCGACTAGCGAGATGTTTGCTCGGCCATGAAGAGGATTGATTATGCGTATTGTAATGGTTGGATCAGGTTACGTAGGCTTGGTTTCAGGCGCATGTTTAGCGGATTTTGGCCATAATGTGATTTGCGTCGATAAAGACGAAGAAAAAATCCGAGCTCTAAAAAGAGGCGCCATACCAATCTTTGAACCCGGCTTGGACGTGTTGGTAGACACTTGCGTGAAAGCTGGTCGACTGTTCTTCACGACAGATCTAGCGGCAGTCGTTGCCGAAGCCGATGTAGTATTCATCGCTGTCGGGACACCATCACGCCGTGGTGACGGTCATGCGGATCTTGGTTACGTTTATGAAGCTTCTCGAGAGATCGGCGCCGCCATAACGGGGTTCACCGTCATTGTCACCAAGTCTACGGTGCCCGTGGGTACTGGCGACGAAGTTGAGCGTATCATTCGGGAAACTAATCCGAACGCCGATTTCGCAGTTGTGTCTAATCCTGAGTTTCTGCGTGAGGGCGCTGCAATCGACGACTTTAAGAGGCCTGACCGCATTGTTGTGGGGCTCTCGGATGAACGTGCACGTCCTGTCATGACTGAGGTTTATCGTCCGCTTTATCTTAATCAACTACCTTTGCTCTTCACCTCGCGACGCACCTCGGAGCTGATAAAATACGCCGGGAACGGCTTCCTTGCGATGAAGATCAGTTTTATCAATGAGATAGCTGACCTTTGTGAGCGCGTAGGTGCCGACGTCCGAGACGTTTCTCGCGGCATCGGGCTTGATGGGCGTATCGGCGCGAAATTCTTGCACGCTGGTCCCGGCTATGGTGGCTCTTGCTTTCCGAAGGATACCTTGGCTCTCGCCAAGACGGCGCAGGATTATGACGCCCCGCTCCGATTGATCGAGACGACGATTGCCGTTAATGACAATCGCAAGCGTGCCATGGGCCGTAAGGTTATTGCGGCCGCTGGTGGTGATGTTCGCGGTAAAAAGATAGCCGTGCTGGGTCTCACCTTCAAGCCGAACACCGATGACATGCGTGAAAGCCCGGCGATTGCGGTTATACAGACCCTACAGGATGCAGGCGCGATCATTTTTGCTTATGATCCAGAGGGCATGGAAAACGCTAGGCAGATTATGGATATCGAGTTGTCTAGCGGCCCCTATGAAGCCGCGCAAGATGCGGATATTGTGGTCCTTATTACCGAGTGGAACCAGTTTCGCGCCCTCGATCTTACTCGCTTGAGGGCAGTGATGAAGTGTCCGATTTTCGTTGACCTCCGGAATGTTTATCGTGCGCGAGAAGTCGAAGCTTATGGATTCACTTATACTGGAATCGGCTTAGCGTAACCTGGACACTATTTGACTTGACAGCCTGAACAGAGGGGTGTGATTGTCTAGAGCGTTTCCGGGCCTGAATAAATCTTTGAGGCTTTGCAAATCAGCCGCTGCCTGATTCCCATGTCCGTTTTCGATGATTGCGACATAGATTTTTGTCTCGCCTGACCTGCCACGGGTAAATTCCTCCAGATCGGATTAGAGTCCGACCTGATTAAGGACGGACGTATGAAGAAGCAGAGATTACGGAAGAGCAGATTATTGCGGTGCTGAAGGAGCATGAGGCTGGCGCGAAGGTGGCTGAGCTCTGCCGCAAGCACGGTATTTCGGAAGCGAGCTTTTATAACTGGAAAGCCAAATACGGCGGTATGGAGGTCTCCGAGGCGAAGCGTCTGAAGTTGCTCGAGGAGGAGAGTGCTAAGCAGCGCTCCGCGAGCGTCTGGCAAAAAATGGTTGGGCATGCCGGCAAGCGCGAAGCCTTCGCGCATCTGAAGATGGGTCTTTCGGAACAGCGGGCCTGCCAGGTCATTTCCGCCGGCCGCAAGATGATCCGTTATCGGTCCAGTCGCCCGCCGGAGGTTGAACTGCGGACGAGGCTGCGCGAGCTCGCCAACGAGCGACGGCGTTTCGGCTATCGCCGGCTGTTCGTCCTGCTCAAGTGGGACGGAGAGCCGCCAGGCGTCAATCGCATCTACCGGCTCTACCGCGAGGAAGGGCTGTCGGTCCGCAACCGGAAAGCCAGACTGCGTGCCGTCGGCACCCGTGCGCCGATCGTGGTGGAAGCGAAGGCCAATGCCCGCTGGTCGCAGGATTTCGTCCACGACCAGTTCGCCTGCGGAAGGAGGTTTCGCGTGCTCAACATCGTCGATGACGTGACGCGCGAATGCCTAGCGGCAATCCCCGACACAACGATCTCCGAGCGTCGGGGCGCCCGCGAAGCCGCCGAGATCGGCGAACTGCGAGTGAAGATCGGCGACGACATCAGGATC
Source organism: Agrobacterium sp. 33MFTa1.1 (assembly GCF_004328495.1). Lineage (NCBI taxonomy): Bacteria > Pseudomonadati > Pseudomonadota > Alphaproteobacteria > Hyphomicrobiales > Rhizobiaceae > Agrobacterium > Agrobacterium sp. 33MFTa1.1. The sequence continues at coordinate 1,806,290 of NZ_CP036359.1, forward strand.
GCTGAGGCTGTCACCACCGCGGGCTAGACAGCGTTCTACCGCCTCTGCCGCTGTCGTGCGCAGGACGATGTAATGCAGCGGCCGGGCAAGTGCCGTAAAGGCCGGAAGCCAGTCCGGTCGCACGACGCCATCGAGGATCACGAAGTAGCCCGCCTTCGCGTAGCGACCGGCAACGTCGGCGGCAATCTGCATGATCATCTGGTTCTGCTGATGGGATTGCGGCAGCCAGGGATCGATGCGGCCATGCTTGATATATCCCCATAGGTCATCGCTGTGGAAATGCACCTTTGGCACACCAGGCAAGTGCGCGAGCGCGTCGGCGATTGCGGATTTGCCAGAGCCGGGATGGCCGGAGAGAAGGAGTATGTGGCCCGATAGGTTGTTATGAATGGTCATGGCACAATCGTTCATGCTGCCGGATCGATCGTCAACCGCCTGCTGCCGATCTCGCTGTTCGCGTGATAAAGAGCTCGAAAGTCTGATATTGCGCAATTTTGGGAAAGGATCAGGTGCGATTTCGATCTTTAGCGACGATGCTCGCTCGGTACCGTAACTCGCTGTTATAGGTGTAGGCGATTTACGACAACGGAATGTAATCGTCTTTGTTGACGAGAACACCAAACGTGACGTCGTTGTCGACGAACTTCACGCCGGCTTGTTCTAAAACAAAGCGTATATTCTCGATCGTTGATTCCTTGAGGTCCTCACCTTTTTCTAGGCGGACTAGGGTGTTTGTCGATATTCCGGCATGTTCCGCAAGTTCGACAATTCCCCATCCTAAAGCGGCACGCGCCATCCTCACTTGAACAGAAAACATGAAAAATCGCCATAATTTAGCGAAAAATATTGCTTCGCTATCAATTCCAGTTACTATCAGATGTCTGCGTTAAGCAGGCGGCCGAGTGAGGCGTCCTACCGCCTAACTCGACCTGACCACAATCTAGCTAGCAGGAGCTTGGATCATGGCTGATTCTGAGAATAGCAGAACTTTACCTAAAATTTCGTGCGCAAATGCATTCCCCAACGAGACGTTTGTCGACAACCTGCCAAGCGTGATCAACCGGCGCAATCTTTTGCCGCTGGCGGCACGGATCCTGCCGATGCTGCTCAACGATCTTCCCTCGCGTACCATTGCCGGACCGGTGCATGCCAAGGAGCTGTGGCCGGACTGGTACGACATGTATCGGCAGCGCCTTGCCGCCGAACGCGAATGCCAGGAACTCGAGGCGCGACTGCTGGAAGAGACCGGTGGTCGTCCTTTCGTCGTGATTACCGTCGACGATGGCGGGACGTCGGTCGGTACCGTATCCTCTTTCGAGGAGATCAGGGAACTGGCGCCGCGGATTGGCGCCGATGCGGCAGAGAGCGCACGTCTGGAGTTGCTGAGGCTGAGACGGAGATGGAATGCGGCCGACCGTCGTATCGGCTACAGCGCAAGCCTTGCGAAGGCGCAGGATCTTGCCCGGTTCGAGGGCATTGCCGGGCGCGTCCTGATTTCGCTGCAGCCCTATTACATCCACGATATCGCCGCCAAGCTTCATTGCATGCTGGTGATGTACGATCCGGAGCTTCGCAAGGAAGAGACCCCCTGGCCGGAACTGCGCCGCATGCTGCGTGAACTGATCCAGCCTTACTGGTCTGTGATTGAGCCGCAGTCGCGTATCCGCCTGCTGCGGCCGAAGACGCGCGAAACACCGTTTCAGGAGGAAAGGGGCAGGATCGCCGTGTAAGCGGCGTGAAGGGCTCGGTAGGGCGCGGCAACGGTCTTTGGTGAACAGGATCGTTGCCGTGCCTTCGGCGCCCTGCGACGGCGAGACAGAAGCACGTCCTGCCTATGCGGCAAGGCCCGTTACCAGATAAGCCGACAGCAGAAGCAGGGTGATTATTGTGAAGAATATCAGTCCTGTCACCAGTTCATCGAACCGGCCGTCGCTTTCATTGCGGTCCCAGTCGTAAGCCAAAGCCGACCTCCATCGTTGCTGCGAGAGAAGGGTGGCCCGGTATGGTTAATCCAATCCTAACGGCGGTAGACTGAATGTTGTCGGGTATGATTTGGTGGCTGGGCCTTGGTGACTGATTTCATCGCGAGACTGATTGAAACAGAGGCACAGAAAAACCGTCTTACGCCGGTATTACGGGAGTTTGAGGTGGCAACAACGGTAACGGCCAAAGGGCGGGTCACGATTCCAAAAGGCGTACGCGAGCTTTTAGGGATTTCCCCAGGAAGCTCGGTCGATTTTGTTCGGGCCCCCAATGGAAGGATAGTTCTCGTCAGGGCAGACAAGAAACAGCCACTCACGCGTTTCGCCAAGCTGCGCGGACATGCTGGTGAAGGTCTGGGTACCGACGCCATCATGGCGCTGACCCGTGGTGACGAGTGACGCTTGTCGATACAAATGTCCTGCTTGATCTTGTGACGGACGACCCGGTTTGGGCCGACTGGTCGATTGAGCAGCTCGAACTGGCGAGCGTTTCGGGTCCGCTGTTCATCAATGACGTTGTCTACGCGGAACTATCTGTTCGGTATGAGCGGATAGAAGAACTTGATGTTTTTATTGATCAGGCGGGGCTGAAGTTTAGCCCTTTCCCTCGCGCGGCGTTATTTCTGGCGGGAAAGGCCTTTACCAGATATCGCCGCGGTCGCGGAGTTTCGGGAGCGGGTACGACGCCGCCCGGTTTGACCTTGACACGAGCTCCTTGGAGGATAGACGGGCTGTGCTGTTATTTATGGGAGTTAGACATGAAAACGCTGGCAGCCGTTTCGGCTTTCGTGGGCAAGACTTTTGCCGTCTGGGTCATCCTGTTTGCCGTCCTCGGTTTTTTCTTTCCGGATACGTTTAAGCAGATCGCGCCGTGGATCGTCACGCTACTGTCAATCATCATGTTCGGCATGGGTCTCACAATTTCGGTCGATGACTTCAGGGAGGTCGTGAAAAGGCCGTTCGATGTGACGATCGGCGTGCTCGGTCAGTTTCTCATCATGCCGCTTCTGGCGGTGCTGCTCACCCGCATCATTCCCATGCCGCCGGAAGTCGCGGCGGGCGTCATTCTGGTCGGTTGCTGCCCGGGCGGCACGTCTTCCAATGTCATGACTTATCTCTCTAAGGGCGATGTCGCGCTGTCGGTCGCCTGCACCTCGGTCACCACGCTTGCCGCGCCGCTGGTGACGCCATTCCTCGTCTGGCTGTTCGCAAGCCAGTTCCTGCCCGTCGACGGTTGGGCGATGTTCCTCAGCATCGTCAAGGTCGTTCTGGTTCCGCTGGCTCTGGGTGCCGCCCTGCAAAAGCTGCTGCCCGGCCTTGTCAAAACCGCCGTACCGGCGTTGCCGCTCGTCAGCGTCATTGGCATCGTCCTCATCGTCGCGGCGGTGGTGGGAGGATCGAAGGCGTCCATCGCGCAGTCCGGCCTGATGATTTTTGCCGTCGTGGTTCTGCACAATGGCCTTGGCTATCTGCTCGGTTACCTCGCGGCAAAGGCAACGGGCCTGTCGCTTGCCAAGCGCAAGGCCATTGCGATAGAGGTCGGCATGCAGAATTCGGGCCTTGGCGCGGCACTTGCAACGGCCTATTTTTCGCCTCTCGCCGCGGTTCCAAGCGCCATTTTCAGCGTCTGGCACAATATTTCCGGCGCAATCCTGGCGAACTGGTTTTCGGGCCGGGTGGACGCAGGCTCCGCCAACAAAACCGCCTGAAGCTCCGCATTTGTCAGGCCGCCTGTAGTTCACGCGGCCTGAACTTGGCTTAGAACGGCATAGTCTGGCGTGTTACGGCCGGTGGATTAAGCCGGGCAAAGCCCTCTTGGCGCTGATACGGGAAATGTGGATAGGGAGCAGTCGTCTCGCTGGCCTCGTCTAGCGTCGCTACCTGTGCGGACGTCAGTTCCCATCCCAAGGCATCAAGGTTCTGGCGAAGCTGTTCCTCATTGCGCGCGCCGATGATGACAGTCGAAACAGTCGGGCGTCTGAGTAGCCAGTTGAGGGCGACCTGAGGGACGGTCCGGCCTGTCTCCGTCGCAACGGCGTCGATTGCATCGATCACGCGGTAGAGCTCTTCATCATTGACCGGCGGGCCGAAACCGGCGGTTTCGTGCAGGCGGCTGCCTTCAGGCAGCGGCGTGCCGCGGCGGATTTTTCCGGTAAGCCGCCCCCAGCCAAGCGGGCTCCAGACCATGGCGCCAAGGCCCTGATCCGCCCCGAGCGGCATCAGATCCCACTCGTAGTCGCGGCCAACAAGCGAGTAATAGACCTGGTTGACGACATAACGCGGCCAGCCATATCGATCGGCGACCGCGAGCGACTTCATGATCTGCCAGCCGGAAAAATTCGAGACGCCGGTATATCGCACCTTGCCCGACCGGACGAGCGTATCGAGCGTCGACAGCACTTCCTCAACCGGCGTGAAGGCATCGTAGGCATGGAGCTGGAGTATGTCGATATAGTCGGTCTTTAGGCGGCGCAGGGCGTCATCCACCGCGCGCAGCAGCCGGAAGCGCGACGACCCGGCCTCGTTCGGCCCGTCACCCATCGGCAGGCTGGTCTTCGTAGAGATCAGAACTCTGTCGCGCCTTCCCTTGACGGCTTCGCCGAGCACTTCCTCCGATGCTCCATTGGAATAGACATCGGCGGTATCGAACAGGTTGACGCCTGCCTCCATGCAAACATCGATCAGGCTTCGGGCTTCTGCGGCATCTGAGTTGCCCCAGTTGCTGAAGAGCGGGCCGGAGCCGCCGAAGGTTCCGGTGCCGAAACTCAAGACCGGCACTTTCAGACCGGATTTGCCAAGCTGGCGATATTCCATGAAACTTTCCTTTGTTGTTTCGAAATGGTCGTGGGCGGCGCGTCGCGGCGTGGCCTTCTGCCCGTCCGTTCGTGATCTGACTGATGAAGACTGCGGTGTGTTACAATCGCTGTCGTAAGATAGACGCCTGCTCTTCAATGAAATAGAATGCCGAAACTATTATCACTTGTGAGATGAAGTCATCATGGCGCGATTGGAGATCAACCGGGCAGGGGAGATGGAGATATTCGTACGGGTCATAGAGCTTGGTGGTTTTTCCCGCGCGGCGGCTGCGGCTAGCATGACGCCTTCCGCCGTGAGCAAGCTGATCGCACGGCTGGAAAGCCGCCTTGGTGCGCGCCTCCTCAACCGTTCCACCCGTCAGCTTCAGATCACCCCCGAGGGCTGCGCCTTTTATGAGCGGGCCACCCGTATCCTCGCCGATCTTGAAGAGGCCGAACGCGCTGCCGGGGAAGGTGAACGGCCTCTCGGCCGCGTGCGGATCAACACCAGCGCATCCTATGCAGCGCATATTCTTGCACCCATCCTGCCACGGTTTCTGGCGCTCCATCCAGGCATCACGCTTGATATCGTCCAGACGGATCTGGTGGTTGACCTGCTTGCGGAACGCACGGATGTGGCCGTGCGCGCGGGACCACTGAAAAGCTCAACGCTTGTTGCCCGCAAGCTCGGTGAGACGAGAATGATCATCGCGGCCTCCAGGGATTATCTGGAGCGTCATGGCATTCCACAGACAATAGCCGATCTCGAAGATCACAACCGCCTTGGATTCGGCTACGCCCGATCAATCGACGGCTGGCCGTTGCGAGACGCCGGAAAGACCGTCGTTATTCCGGCGACGGGACGCGTGCAGGTGAGCGATGGCGAAGGCCTTCGCCGTCTTGCCCTTGCCGGTGTCGGTCTGGTTCGCCTTGCGGCTTTTACCGTGCGGGAGGATATCGCCGCCGGCCGTCTGATCCCGGTCCTCGATCATCTCGATACGGGTGAGACCGAGATGTTTCATGCCGTTTATGTCGGCCAACGGGGACCGCTTCCGGCACGTATTCGGGCCCTTCTCGATTTTCTCGGCGAGTATGGGCGGGTGAAGTGACGTTCCGCGCGCCACAAAAGGCGTGAGTGGGATTAAGGCCTCAGGCTGCCGGAAAACGGTAGCAGCCTGAGGAGCGAAGGCTATCGTTTCGGACCTGAGAGTGTGAAAGCACCAGCCGATTCCAGCCTTACGCGCGTGTGGCCAGCAAGTGCGCTTGGTATCGCACCGCAAAGGCTACCCGTCGTCACGACATTGCCAGCCTTCAGCATGTCGCCGGTGTTGAATGCCGAATTGGCGAAGGCGACAAGCGGCGCAAGCGGATCACCATTCGGATGCTTGACCTTGGCATCGAACAGCGACACCGTTCCCTCTGTAACGGTGAGCTGCAGCAGGTTCTCGCCGTTCCCGGTAAAGACCTCCACGATGCCTTCGTCCAGTTCCGGACCGATGACGAAGCCGTGGTTGGCGAGGCGATCCGCCAGAAAGAGCGGAAACGGCACTTGGTTTTTCTCTACCAGCCTGTAGCGGAGAAGTTCGGCGCCAAGATGGACCATGTCGATAAATCCCGTCAGATCGGCCCTTGTCATCCGCCCAGCGGTTGAAGCAGGGATGTCGGCGGAAAGCGTGAAGCAAATCTCGACTTCGACACCTTCGGTGCCATCTTCAGGAAAAGAAGCGAGATTGGCGTCGTTGACCCTAACATAATCGAAAATCGGTGCCCCAACGGCTTCGCCATCCGGCCGGATAGCCAATTTCCAGCCGACGACCGGCGTTGCCCAGTTTGCAGCAAAAGCCCGCTGAATCTCCATGGCCTCTGAAAAGGTGGCGGGAACAAGGCTCTCCGCCTCAAGCTCTGCCAGAGGAATTCTCGCGCCCTCTCGGCTTGCCTCTGCAAAATTCTCCGCCAGTTTTCCGATTGCCGTCACTCCGCTCATGTCTCCTGATGATCTCATGCACGAAATGCTGCCACGATTTGGCGCGGTCTGCCAAGGCCATCAAGGCTGAGTACAGTTCCGACTTTGCGGAGGACGATTCTTCAGCATCGCTGCGGAATCGTCACGACTTTTTCAACGACATGAGGCAGCCGGCCTATCATCGTTTCGTAGGGCTAAGGGGGCAGAACAACGATGGATCGCGCCGCTTTAACGCGGGAAGCACGCTAACCACAAATCGCGCCGTAGCAAATGCGTCCCGATCATTTTTTTTTAAGAGAAGTAAAGTCGAGCGGTATTGCCGCTCGATTTCCTTCCTCGATTACGCGACGTCCGCTTCGAACTGGATGCTGTGGAGGCGCTTGTAGAGACCGTCATTGGCCAGCAATTCACGCCGGCTGCCCTGTTCGACTACTTCACCGTTGTCCATCACGACAATCTTGTCGGCGCGATTGATAGTAGAAAGACGGTGAGCGATGACGATAGAGGTTTTGTTAAACGTCAAACGCTCCAAGGCGTCGCGGACAAGAGCCTCCGACTCTGAATCCAGGGCGCTCGTCGCTTCATCGAGAATCAGAATATCCGCGTCCCGCAGCATTGCACGAGCAATAGCCACACGCTGTCTCTGGCCACCGGACAGGCCGGAGCCGTTCTCTCCGAGCTTGGTGTCGTACCCATCCCGCATCTTGATGATGAAATCATGCGCATTTGCGGCCTTGGCGGCAGCGATGATCTCTTCCTCCGTCGCATTGTCACGACCGACCGAGATGTTGTGCCTGATGGTTCCAGAGAACAGGAAGGTTTCCTGGCCCACGTAAGAAACATGTTCGCGCAGGCTGGAAAAGGATACGTCGCGCAGATCCATACCATTGATTTCAACGGAGCCGTTCTGCGGGTCGTAGAGGCGCATCATGAGGTTGATGATGGTAGATTTGCCGCTGCCAGAAGGGCCTACCAGCGCAGTCATTTTACCTCCTTCGAAGAGGACGCTGACATCCCTGAGAACCGGCTGACCTGAAACGTACTCGAAGCTGACATTCTTGAGCTCGACATCGCCACTTGCCTTGGGGAGCGGCATGGCATCCTTTTTTTCTGCGAGTGTCAGCGGCGCGTCCAGCACTTCGAACATCATGCGCACTCCGATCATCCCGCCCTCGATCTGCACGCGCATGCGAGCCAGACGTTTTGCCGGTTCGTAAGCGAGAAGTAGTGCGGTGATGAATGCCATTAGATCACCTGGCGAGCCGCCTTTCTCAAGGACTGTGTATCCAGAGACGGCGATAACCACCGCGATCGCAAGGCCTGACAAAGTTTCCATGATGGGACTTGTCGCTGCTTCAAGCTTCGCAATGCCGTTGGCGCGCTGCTCGACATCTGAGACCGCCTTATTCATGCGTTGGCGCATAAGCTTCTCCAAGGAGAACGCCTTGATGACGCGCACGCCGATGCTCGTTTCCTGAACCACGTTGACGATTTCACCGAGGGAAGCAAGTTCTGCTTCCATGATCTTGCGCACGCGGCGCAGAACCAGGCGCACGCTAAAAATGGCGAGTGGTCCAATAATCATCGAAATAGCGCTCAACAGAAAATTTTGAGCGAACATTACAATGATTAACCCGAGAAGCGAAAAGAGGTCGCGTACGAACGACGTTACAATTGTGTCTATGACGCTACGAGCTGATTGAGCATTATAGGTAACACGGACCAGCAATTCAGAAGACGGCAAATTCTGAAAAAAGGAGACCCCTTGTTTCAAAAGTCGGTCGTAAATTCTGCGCTGCTGCTCGGCCACAATGCTGTTGCCAGCTTTGCTCAGGTAGTAGCTCTGCACAAAGGTCGCGAGTCCCTTGACTATAAATATAACCGCGACGGCAAATGCAATTTCGAGAACAACGTCGAAACCCTGCTTCAAATAAACACTGTTGACGATATCGCGCATAATCCATGCACTAAGAGATGTCATGCCGGCAACTATCAGCATAGCCACGATTGCCGCGGAGTACCAACCAACGTGTTTTTTGAAATTTTCTTTAAAAAGTCGCGTCAGCAACTTCTTGTCGTTTGGCGACAAAAACGATCCGATCACAGAAACATCCTTATTTGACGTCGACGCTCGCGCAGATTTTCCATCGCACATTCAGGCGCTTGTTGTTTGTGAGGAATGGCTCTCCAGTTTTCAATAAATGCCATGAGACGCCCGATAGTTTTTTTGTCACGCTCTTCGAGTGGAATGCGCAGAAAAGCTCAGCGGAATTAGGAAACCTACATGGCTTCATCCAGACCACGCCAATAAGCCTAGGGGCCTAACGTGTCAACATTGCGCTTTGGTATCCTCGAAACACGCACTACCGGCCCGCCAAGGGTAGCGTCGTGAATAGAAGCTTTCGGGCTGTGCCTGAATTAAGTGGGTGTTCCTTGTACACCGATTGATGTTATGAGGAGCTACTTTTCTGTAACGATTACTGACGGCTCATTAAGTGGTTTATTTTGTTTTCAATATTAATGAGGCGCGTACGTATTTCCGGCGCCAGAGCCCCCATTCGATCGCCATCTTTCTCCGTTGCGGCGCCCAGCTTAATTGCCTCCAATGCAGAAGCGAGAGGCCGAAGCTCCTCCATAGTGAACGTGTGGCCGCTACTAATATCCCAAGACGACTGGTAGCTGACCGCCCTATCATTCAAGGCGTCGCGAACCAAAGTCTTGTATCGATCCATTGTCAGTCTTTTATGCTTCTTTAGAATCGCACTGCGAGATGCGATATTGGCGATCATATCCGCGATTTTGGCCAAAGCTTCAGACTCTGGCGTTCCGACTGACAATACCTCTGCTAGGAAGCCCTTCGTCGTGGATCCGCGAGAGTCATGCGAGATCGCTATTCCTGGTACACCCAGAGATGCAGCGACACCGACGCCGTGCACACGCGGGCCAACCACGAGATCGAACTGAGAATATATGTGGTAATAATCTTTCGACTCGAACGAATATTCGATTTCCAGATCAGGAAAATCGCGCCTAGCCAGCGGAATTTCGTCGATATAGTGACATACAATCGAAAACTGATATTGACCTGCGTAGTCTGATAACAAGCGCCGGTACAGTGAGTTCGTGTAATTAAAGGCGTCGGAAGAGAATCCGTTCCAGATAACTGAATCGTCCGCCGTGGCATGGTAAATCAACGCAATTTTCTTTACATTCTGGATGTTGAGCTCTTGGTTGACCTTGGCGCTGAGCAAGGCCGGACAAGGGATTTCCTCGGCGGAAAAACCTTGTTTCAACACGGCCTTGAAGGTATTGTGGTCTCTCACCGTCAGTAGCTTTGATTTCGAGATTACCTCACGATAGCTTTCGTGGTAAATATCGCAGTTGCCGCCGACACCGATTATCATAACTGGCAAGTTGTAGCGTAATATCAAGGAATAGAGATCGGTCATTCTCGCGCTACACCATTCCGGCGTGCCTGACATAATGACCCAGTCGACAAACTCACAGTTCGTGTCCGGTTTCACAGAGTTGTCAAAAAATCCGAGTTTGAGGTTTGCTTCCAAGTCAACAAAGTCCACCTGAGAGTTGAAATCGCTGGGCAGCTTCGATGTTCTAAAGAGCTGGCGGTCCTGATGCGAGGGGCGGATGTCTGGATTTCTATTGTAAATGACAGGACAGTGGTCAACCTCTAATTCTTTCAGCACATTTCTGACGCCTTGCAAGATGAATTCATCGCCAGGGTTCCACTGCCGGGTTGTCGAAAAAATGATGTTTAGCTTTTTCATTGGAATAAACTCCCTCATCAAATCCAATGGAGCAAAACGGCAAGATCGCCGTTTTAAGCGTCAAGCAAACGTTGCGCGCCGGCGTCGGATCGGTTCAACGGGCTGCGTCGGTGCTACCGCAAAGCGCTGCTTCAGTACGGATTTCCCAATTATCTCTCACATTCAGCGTTCTTCGATTTTCAAGCCAGGGAGGGCAACTACGAGAAATAACCCATAACTTTTGTCGCGGAGCAGTTGCGTCGCTGGCTCCTTTACTGATTGACTATATTCTGGGACTTAGCCTGCTGAGGGCGATAATCAATTGGAACGTGCCACTTCGACAGTTTGGTAGCTGCGCGATTGACAAGCCTACCGGCCGAAATCTATATCGGCCAAATGTCGCGTGGGCTATCGCCTGGCACGTTTTGGCATTGGCGAGGTTGCACTATTCCATTCGCTGATTCAGGACAATTTTGTTCGCAGCCCCGATGACGGTCGTCGGGCCACTTCAAGGCAGGCAGGTCAGTGAATGCCCGATGTTTTTTTTGATCTATCCGAACTATATTTGAATTCCGGCGTGAAGTTCAAATATTATGGTATCGCTCGCACGGTGATGGAAGTGGCATATGAGCTGACGAAGCTTGACGCATCAGTTCGATACGTCATTTATTCGCCATTGCACCGACGGTTTTTCGAAGTTTTTCCTCGCGCGGGTGATGCGTCGCCGACTGGCGTACTTGATCCTAATATTCCAACTTCGGCTACGCCGCTGCGTCTTCGCCAGAATATCTATGATGCAAACGCCGTAAAAAAGACGTTTTACAAGCTGCTGCATAAGATCGTTCAATATCGTAATCGTAAGCGCTGGGCCACGGTTCCTGCGGGGGCCGCCAAAGATGTCGATCTACATGAGCAAATTCTGGTTGCGCTAGGGCGTCCGAAGATTATGTCTGACTATCTGATGGCTCTCGCAGAAAGCGGCACTAAGCCTATTTTTATTCCACTGCTTCACGACATGATACCTCTGCATGATTTCAGTCACCGAAACCAGTTTTCATTCCCTAGAAACTTTATCCACGACAATCAGGTAGCGATCAGTGCGGCATCGATGATCTTGACTAACTCCGAGTTCACGGCCGCTGAAGTGAAGCATTTCTCCAAGGTTGGGACGCTGCCCCCCGTACCGAATGTTATCGCTGTTCCTCTCTGCCATGAATTGCGGCCTACCAATGAGCCCGTCGAGAAACGTGGTCCGGAAAAGCCGTATCTCCTATGCGTCGGCATATACAACGGACGGAAGAATCTGGAGTGCGTCGTCGAGGCTATGCTCTTGCTGCATCGGCGAGGCGTTTCTGTTCCTGAGCTCGTGTTGGCAGGTGCGCGCCGGAAGAGGGTGGAGAAATTTCTAAAGAAAGAGAAATTTGCCCCTTTGTTCACGAAATTTCACTTTGTCCTCAACCCGAATCAGGCGGAGTTGCGGTCGCTTTACGAAAAAGCCTATGCTCTTCTTCTGCCCAGCCGGATGGAAGGTTGGGGGCTTCCCGTCAGTGAGGCATTATGGTGCGGAACTCCTGCCTTAGCCGCAGATGTCCCTGCTTTAAGAGAAGCGGGGGGCGATTGGGCTCGCTACTTCGACCCCGAGAGTCCGGAGGAGCTGGCGACCCAACTAGAGAATCTGATTGAAAATCCAGCGGAATATGCAGCATTGAAAAAAAATATCGAACTATCCAAACCACAAATGCGCACGTGGAAGGACGTTGCAGCTGACCTGCTTGAGGCAACAAAAAAAAGCATGCTAATTAAGTAGAAATTGGACTAATTTAATCGTCTTCTTCCGTATTATTTTTGGTTGGAGTCGTTTCGGGATGTTGCATCTGGTTTTCGGGTCGGCTATCGCTCATTTCCGGAGAGTATATTTGGGATTTATTCTCGGGATATTGAGTGGGCAGAGATGTATTCGCTGGAGATAAGTTGGCGAAATATTCTCGAAACCTGAATGTGGGGTCGGATGTTGGGCGCAATGTTGGTGAATAGGAGATAGATCGATTCGCCTGAATCGTTGTGTGGGGTGTGGGGCTCTGTCGATTTAGAGCGATTTTTTGGCATTGTCGTTTATGTGTTCTCTGGATCATATGAATGAATGGACAGGAAGAGTAACTGGTGATGTTGGACTATTTGAGGTTTTCTGAGGTTAAAGTTCTCTGCATCGGTGACGTCATGCTGGATTGCTTTATTTCTGGTGATGTGGGTCGCATTTCGCCAGAAGGTCCAGTCCCCGTCATGTGTGCGCGGTCAGAAGAGTATTTCGCAGGCGGCGCCGCGAATGTTGCTCGCAATATATCATCTCTCGGCGCAAGTTGTACCCTGCTGGGGGCGATTGGCAGAGACAGCAACGGAAGCAAGCTGCTTGAGCTCTTGAATGCCGTTCATGATGTGTCAGCGGAGTTTGTCACGCTGGATAAACGTCCGACAACCATCAAGACACGCTTTTTAGGCCATGGCCAGCAAATGTTGCGCGTCGATTTTGAAGACGCCTCTCCAATTTCGTCAGAAGAAGAAGATCGAGTTATCTCAACCGCAACATCACTGATCAGCTCGCACAGCGTTGTCATTCTCTCAGACTATGCCAAAGGGCTCTTAAGCGAGAGGGTTGTCAAAGCTGTTATTGCGGCCTGCCGGTCTGAGGGAAAGCCAATTATTATCGACCCCAAGACTTCCGATTTCTCTCGGTATGCTGGGGCCGCGATTGTAACGCCCAATCAAAAGGAAACGCAGGCTGTGACGGGTCTGTGGCCAGATACCGACCAGGAAGCGGAATTGGCCGGCGAACTGATTCTGTCTCGCTTTGACGTCGAGGCGGTCCTCATTACGCGTGCTGAGAAAGGAATGACGCTTATTGAGCGGGATCATCAGCCTTTCCACATCCGCGCAGACGCGAAAGAGGTTTTCGATGTTGTCGGCGCGGGGGATACGGTGATTGCAGCACTCGCAGTCGGCCTTGGTTCACATATTTCGCGCGCTGAAGCGGCGCGCGTCGCGAATGCTGCCGCTGGTATTGTAGTGGGGAAAAAAGGAACGGCGACCGTCTCTGTTGCGGAGCTTCGAGATGCATTGTCTCATGATACCTCATCCGGTGAGATAAGTCCGTCGGATAAACTTGTTGCCTGGAACGATATTCAGGCGCTAACAGAAGATTGGCGAAGCGATAATCTGAAAGTGGGCTTCACCAATGGCTGCTTCGATATCCTGCATGTTGGACATATCAGGCTTTTGCAATATGCACGGGATAATTGCGACCGGCTGGTCGTAGGTGTGAATTCAGATAGCTCGGTAAAGCGCCTCAAGGGACCGGCGCGGCCGATAAATACCGAATTTGATAGGGCGGAATTGTTGGGCGCCCTTGCTTTTGTCGACGCAGTGGTGGTGTTTGAAGAAGACACGCCGCTTGAACTCATCCAAATGATACGTCCTGACGTGTTGGTGAAAGGTGCGGACTACACGGTTGATAAAATTGTCGGTGCCGACGTCGTCATGGCGGCTGGCGGCAAGGTTGTGACGTTCGAGATAGTACCGGGGAAAAGCACGACGGCGACAATAGCGCGAAGCCAGGAAAGGGCAGTTTGATGTATATTGTAACTGGGGCGGCTGGATTTATTGGGTCAAACATTGTCGCTGATTTGGAAGCGGCGGGTCTGGGACCAATCGCCGTGGTTGACTGGTTCGGGCGCGGTGACAAGTGGCGCAACCTAGCGAAGAGGAACATCGCGGCTTATGTTTCTCCTGAGGGATTGCCGGAGTATCTTCGCGGCCTAAAGATGGAAGTTAAGGCTGTGATCCACATGGGCGCGATCTCGGCCACCACTGAAGCTGACGTAGACAGACTGATCGATCTAAACATTAACTATTCAGTTATGTTGTGGGATTGGTGCGCTGAGCATGGTGTCCCATTCATTTACGCATCTTCCGCTGCGACCTACGGCGGAATCGAGGATGGATTTGATGATAATGAGTCATCCGCCGCTCGAGCGGGCCTGGCACCGCTAAATGCGTATGGCTGGAGCAAAAAAACGACAGATGATATTTTTGTCGAACGTGTCGCCCGAGGTGAGAATGCTCCCCCCCAATGGGTTGGTCTGAAATTCTTTAATGTGTATGGCCCCAACGAGTACCACAAGGATGACATGCGCAGCGTAGCCTGCAAGCTCTTTGACGTTGTGCAGACTACGAATGAGGTCTCCCTATTCAAATCCTATCGACCCGACATCGCCCATGGCGAACAACGTCGCGACTTTGTCTATGTTAAAGACTGCACGTCTTTCATTCTTTGGCTTTTGCACAATAGAAACCGGAGTGGAATATTCAACTGCGGATCCGGCAAGGCGAGGTCGTTCGCAGATATCGTCCACGTCATGGGGGATATTTTAGGCAAGAAACTGAATATAAACTTCATTGAAATGCCCGAGGCCATTCGTGGAAAATATCAGTATTTCACGGAGGCAAATATGTCGAAAGTGGCATCGATAGGCTATAACGGCCCGCAGTCGTCGCTGGAAGAAGGGCTAAATGACTACATTAATAGTTATCTACGGCATGATGACAGGTATCGGTAAACTCAATACGTAGTGTGCGAGGAACCTTTAAGTCGAAGTGGATATTTATCTTTGGTGGAAGCCCGTTCGACCTCAAAAATTTCGGTGGCACGATTATCCATCTTCCAATTAATTTAGCCGGACAGTAAGTAGGGAAACCGTCAATGGTGCAGCCGGGTTTTGATTCCGCCCAGAGTGAGTATCTGGACCTTAAGAAATGGCTTTTCGAAGCGGCACTTCCTTTATGGTCTTCCGTCGGGCGAGACGATGTTAATGGCGGCTTTTTTGAGAAAATCGACAAAAACGGAGTTGCTGTGGAAGCTGCTCGCAGGACGAGAGTCGTCTGCCGCCAAATCTACAGTTTTTCTGCTGCGAAGAACATGGGCTGGTCAGGCGACGCTGAAGGGCTGGTTCAGCACGGGTGGAGTTTTCTTCGACGCCACTGTTTTAATGCAAACGGAACGCTGATTGCGACTGTGGACGCGGCTACCGGTTCAAAGAATACTTCGTTTGATCTTTATGACCATGCTTTTGCATTATTTGGCTTGAGTTATGTAGCTGAGACTCTCAGAAGCGCAGAGAATGCCGCAGATGACGCTCTTGATTGTCTCGAGGCGATGATCTCCGGGTGGAAACATCCGATCGCGGGTTTCGAAGAGGCGATTCCCCCCATCGTGCCACTTCGGTCAAATCCGCATATGCATCTTTTTGAGGCTTTTCTTACCTGGTTGGAAAATCCGCTCGTTAAGAATCCCGATCGCTGGCTCTCTTGTCTCAATGAGATCGGAGACTTGTGTCTGTCTGCATTTATATCCAATGAAAATGGATCGCTTAGTGAGTATTTTAATCACGACTGGTCAGTGATGCGTGACAACTCTCTGGCGCCTGTCGAGCCCGGGCACCAATTCGAGTGGGCTTGGCTGCTCACAAGGTGGGGTAAAATGGCTGGGCGGAAGGACGCCCTGATCGCGGCTCGCAGACTGGTGGCGATTGGCGAGAAAGGTGTCGACGAATCGCTTTCATTGGCTCGAAATGGCCTTGATTTCAGCTTAAATTCGTTAGATGGAGCTTTTCGTTTATGGCCGCAAACGGAGCGGATCAAGGCTTGGCTTATGATGGCCGAAACGGCGATCACGCCCGAAGACAGAGAGAATGCTTATGCGAAGGTAGCGGACGCAGCCTCTGGTCTGAAACGTTTTTTCAGCGACGTTCTGCCTGGCCTCTGGATTGACCGTTTTGACGAAAACGGAAATGTTGTAGATGAACACGCACCAGCGTCTTCTCTATATCATATAGTCTGCGCCATTGAGGAAATGCATAGACTGCTGGAGCCTCATACGCAGAGCGTGCCCGGGCTTTTTCTGGACCGTGACGGCGTTATCATCGAAGATACCGGATATCCGAGTAAAGTGGAGGGTGTCCGGCTGATTCCCGGAGCCGCGGAATTTATAAGCTCTTTTAGAGAGCGAGGATACCGCGTATTTGTCGTAACAAATCAGTCTGGCATAGGACGCGGTTATTACGATGATCTCGACTATATCATTTTGAAGGCGCATATTGGGAAGTTGCTCCGGAAGGAGGGAGCTTATATCGATGACGAGCGCCTTTGTCCTTTTCACGAAAGCGCCACCGTCGAAAAGTATCGGGGAAATCACTATTGGAGAAAGCCGTCTCCAGGGATGATTGAGGATATTGTCGTCCGTTGGAACATAGACCGAAAGCGAAGCGTGCTTATTGGCGACAAACCATCTGATATTGAGGCGGCAAACGCAGCTAAAATAGACGGTCGTCTTTTTAGCGGCAACAACTTGATGCATTTCGCCGAAGAAGAAAACATTTTATGATGGGAAATGTTTTGAAGTCTTCGCACGGGAAAACCAAGGCATGAAAGAAGGCGTTTCCTATGAAGCTTTCGAGGCCTATCTGTCGCAGCAGCGTTGTCCCGATTATAGCGGCCCAGCGACATATAAGGTGCTTTTCTGTGCGCTCACCGATGAGTTGAAAGAGTCGCGTGTCGCCGCGCTGTTTGGTTCGTGGTCAGAAAGCGAAATTGATTGGATAACGGCTCAAGGCTGGACAGCGGACGCCGGCGAGAATCCTGATATTTTGGCAGAACGCCCAGATGACGGCAAAAGTTCGACCGCCAATCTGGTGATTTGCCGACTGATGGATGCGCCACTTGATTCAAAGATTGCGTTTCAGATTGTTTCTAAAGCACGTGGTCGCCTTTCTGCCGGGGGCGTCCTTATTTTGGAAATAAAGCGGTCGAACGGTGATGTTGCTGCGTCGCACGTGCGGAATTTTCCCTTTTCCGAAATTGTCCCCGAATTCATCGTGGCTGAAGCCGGACGGTATTTAGGTTTTTCTTCAATCGAGACACGTTACTTTTCAACCGGCCTAGTTGGAGAGTCCGACATGAGCTTTGTAGCTGCGGTTATTTTGCAGAAGTCATATGCTGACGGAAACAATCCCATCTCGGTTGTCGGGCGGGCAATCAATTCAATGAACGGATATACTGATTTAAGAGCTGCAACCCACTCTCAAGAGACCGAAGTGCTTCACCGCGAAGAATTACTGTCTGCAATACGCGACTGGCGCAGTCAGTCGAAGATGAGCGCGGATGTAATTGCGGAACTATCGAGCGCTGCATTAGAAGCAGGAAGTGTTTCCCATCGCCTCTCAAAAGCAGAGCGCCGTATACGACGATTGACTTGGCAGACCGCGATATTCCTGCCTCTGACTTACCCGCTATCTTTGGTGATATCGGGAGCCGCCGGATTGGTGGCGCGGATCAAGGATAAAAGACGCAAAGGTCGCTTTGAACCAAAAAAAAAACTCCCATCTGACCAACGAGAAATCTATGACCGGCAGATAGTAACATCGTCGCCGCTTGCTGGGTATTTTGCCGGCAATTCGGAACCTAAAATACTTATCGTGAAACTGGATCATATAGGCGATTTCATTTTGTCTTTGCCTGCCATTAGGGTCCTAAAGGACGCGTGGCCGCACGGGCATTTTACGATTGTCTGTTCACCGACCAACTCTGGTTTGGCCAAAGCGTGTGGTTACTTCGATGAAGTGAGAGAGTATAATTTTTTTGCGCAGCTTTCGCAGGACGTGAAAAAAGCTGACATGTCTAAATTCTCTAGGATCAGGGATGTTGTTGGTGAGGTTTACGACATCGCGATCGATCTTAGGCATGACCAAGATACGCGACCAACATTGGCTTTTGTTGATGCAAAGATTAAGGCGGGGTATCAGACGCACGGGAAGCACTTTGTTCCACTCGATGTCTCGCTTCCTCCTATTCCCGAACGTTCCGGCCTTCACAAAAGCCCTCATAATATCCGCAGGCTAATGTTGCTTTGCAGCCACGTTGTAAACTCAGTGAAGCCGTTGATGTTCGATGCGGGAAGTGCTTTGGTGTTGGCTGGGCGTGAGGCGCCTCTGCCGAACGGAGAAAAATATGCAATTTTAGCACCTGGTGGTGGCACGCTGGCCAAGAAGTGGCCAGCTGAAAGATTCGCCGAACTGGCTGTTCGAATAGCCCAGCATCATGATCTAAAAATTGTCGTCTTGGGCGGCGCCCAGGAAAAAGAATATGGTGAAGCGGTATCGAGAGCGCTTCCCGCAGGACAGGTATTTGACCTGACAGGAAGTCTTCCTCTTGTCGACATGGCGAAAGTCTCAGCGGGTGCAACGATATTTGTTGGGAGCGATACGGGTGCGACGCAGCTAGCGGCTCTTTTAGGCACCCCTACCGTTGCAGTGTTTAGCGGCGTCGCAGATGTGAACCTGTGGCAACCAGTCGGCATGAGAGTGGAAGTCGTGAGGCGACCAATTCCTTGTTCCCCGTGTTATATCGCGAAATTAGAGAATTGCGTGCAAGGTCATGCGTGTATGAACGACATTCAGGTGGATCACGTCTACAAGTCGGTAGAGAGCTTGATCTCTACAACTGAGTGAAGCCACCTCAGGTTGATTCAGCCGTAAATATCTTGAAAAAGTAGAGAGTGTGTGGTGGCAGTTTTCAAAGCAATCGAAAAAAAGCTGAGACATGCGTATAAACGACGCAAACTCGCATCGTCCGGTATCGTTGAAAATGACGGCGGAGCCATACTGGTAACAGGTGGCTTAGGCGACCTCATTGTGATCGCGCGGTTCATGCGCGATCTCCTGGGGCATTTGGGCGGTGGATCCTTTTCGATTTTTTACAGTTCGCCAATGGTGGCGGATATGGTTTTCAAAAGTGTGCCGGGATTTTCCGGTGCGTATCCGTCGCACTTTTTCAAATATGCGAAAGATGTCTATCTTTACGGGCTGAAGATTAATCAATTTATATATGTCGAGAAATGGCCGGGTCATCGTGCGATGACACTTGCTGATACAAAAATATATGAGCTTGTGAGAATACTTGAGGCTTATGAGAAGAAGATGGAGCCGCTTCATGTTGTGCGTATGCATCATCCGTTTCTTGATGGCACTTTAGGCAGATATGCGGCGATCAAAGGCCGCTCGCGGAACGACTTTCTCCATTACGCAGCCGATATTCCATATGGGGGCGATACATTATCTCTCAGTGGCGATGACACGATTCTAGCCCGACATGATCTCGTCCCCGGTAGATACATAACGATTCACAATGGATATGATGAGGCGATGCAAGGCTTGCCCGGCCAGCGGGCCACCAAGGCCTATCCGGGATGGGGCGATGTGGTTTCCTATTTGCCGGAAAAGTTTGGCGAGGACTTGAAGGTTGTTCAATTAGGTACAGAGAAGACCAGTGCGCCTATTGCCGGTGTAGATGTCAACTTGATTGGAAAGACTTCGTTAAAGCAGGCGCTGGGACTTCTCGCGAATACCGCATTTCATCTGGATAATGAAGGAGGATTTGTACATGCTGCGGCTGCGTTTGGGAAGAAAAGCTGCGTCGTCTTCGGGCCGACATCGGTAGATTATTTTGGTTATCGATCAAACTTGAATTTCTCTCCTCTCCAATGCGGTGATTGTTGGTGGAGCGAAAAGACTTGGATGATGGCGTGTCCAAGAGGTGACACTTTGCCGGCTTGCATGTCGGCCTATGATCCTCGGGTCCTAGCTGAGGAGATTTATCGCTGGTGGACGGCCATGTAGATAACAATCTTGGTAGTAGGCGCGGGGTCTACCCTACTGCCAGGCTGAATCCCAGGCCGCTCAGCTAAGCCACGGGCATAATTTTGATTTCCTGATTTCATCGACAAAAATAAGGTTACCGGACGTAGCGAAATGGACGTAGTATCCTGCTTTTGTCATAAGACGAAAAATTTCGTCTTTTTCACCACCAGCCCCGGTGATCTGAACTGACGTGCTCCTGACGTGCCCCCGTTAATTTAGGCCATTTAGAACTGGAATTTTCCACTTATGATCCCTGGTGGGAAGAAGAGGAGAATTCGATGAAGGCCTCGAAGTTTTCGGAAGCGCAGATCGCATTCGTATTGAAGCAGGCGGATCATGCAACGCCGATAGGCGGGGTCTGCCGCAAGGCAGGGGTTTCGGACGCGACGTTTTACATCTATGGACTGTTCCCCCGTTGCAAGCTTGATGTTGAAGCGGTTTGACACGGGTCGATTGCAAACATCTATACGGCGTCATCATTTTCGAAGCGCCCAAATGGGGTATCCGCGCACATACGCCTCAACAAATGGGAGACCTTGTCGGCCATTATAAAAGACAGGTTCCGTATGTGCCGGTCCGACCGTTCATTCCATTTCAACCTTCAGCCTGCAATTCGCATGCCTGCTCCTAAGGATTGGCTCGGTATTCGGTAAGCCCACGGTGAAGGCCGTCTTGCGACAGAGGGCTTCTGACTGCCAGTCCTAGTGGTAACACCAGGAGTAGTCATATGACGAAGCATCCAATTGAGGTGATCACGTCTGTGGAGCGCCGTCGGCGTTGGTCACGCGAAGATAAAGAGCGGCTCGTCGCTGCGTGCTTTGAGCCAGACGCGGTCATCTCCGAGATTGCCCGCGCGGCCGGCATCCATGTCAGCCAGTTGTTCCGTTGGCGCAAAGAGCTTTGCCGGATCGAAGAGCCAAGGGCTGATACGGCGACTTTGGTGCCGGTGATCGTGTCCGAGGCCGCTTCGACAGTCTCTCCCGTTCAACCGGAATCGCCCACCACATCCCATCCTCGTCGGAAGCGTAGCGATGTGACAATCGAGCTTGGACGGGGTCGGCGCGTGCGCGTGGATAGCGACATCGATACGGATGCCCTTGGCCGGATTCTCGATTGCGTATTGGGTCTGCGATGATCCCGGTTCCTGTTGGCGTGAAGGTCTGGCTGGCCACGGGCTATACGGACATGCGCAAGGGCTTCCCCGGTCTGTCGTTGATGGTGCAGGAGGCGCTGAAGCGTGACCCGATGTGTGGACACCTGTTCGTATTCCGCGGCCGCGGCGGTGGCCTGATCAAGGTGATCTGGCATGACGGCCAGGGCGCTTGCCTGTTCACGAAGAAGCTGGAGCGTGGCCGCTTCATCTGGCCATCAGCGGCCGATGGCACGGTGGTGATCACACCTGCGCAGCTCGGTTATCTGCTGGAAGGTATCGACTGGCGGATGCCGCAAAAGACCTGGCGGCCGACGTCGGCCGGATAAGCAAAAACACTGGAATGACAGGCTCGAATATGATTCCATCCTGCCATGAGCAATACGACTGAAGAGCTTCCGGACGACCTTGCCAGTGCCCTTGCACTGCTGGCCCAGGAACGCGCCCGGCGTGTTGCAGCCGAGGCAGAAGCAGCGACCGCTAAGGCGGAAGCCGCCAGCGCAAAGGCACTCGTATCGCATTCCGAAGCGCTGATCGCACGGCTGAAGCTGGAGATCGACAAGGTTCGTCGCGAACTCTACGGCAGCCGGTCCGAGCGCAAGGCGCGGCTCCTGGAGCAGATGGAACTGCAGCTCGAGGAGTTGGAAGCAGACGCGGGTGAAGATGAATTGGTCGCGGAAATCGCTGCCAAAGCTTCAACCGTCAAAGCCTTCGAGCGCAGGCGTCCGTCGCGTAAGCCCTTTCCTGAACACCTGCCGCGCGTGCGCGTCGTTATCGCGGCTCCCGCCAATTGCGCCTGCTGCGGATCGGCCAAGTTGTCGAAGCTTGGCGAGGACATCACCGAGACCCTGGAGGTCATCCCGCGTCAGTGGAAGGTTATCCAGACGGTGCGGGAGAAGTTTACCTGCCGCGCGTGTGAGAAGATCACGCAGCCACCGGCACCCTTCCATGTGACGCCCCGCGGTTTTGCAGGACCGAACCTGCTAGCGATCATCCTGTTTGAGAAGTTTGCCCAGCACCAGCCGCTCAACCGCCAGAGCGAGCGCTATGCCCGCGAAGGTGTCGACCTCAGCTTATCGACGCTGGCCGACCAGGTCGGAGCATGCGCCGCGGCGTTGAAGCCCATTCACTCCCTTATTGAAGCGCATGTCCTTACCGCCGAGCGACTGCACGGCGACGACACGACCGTGCCAATCCTGGCGAAGGGGAAGACCGATACGGGCCGCATCTGGACCTATGTCCGGGACGATCGGCCGCTTGGAGGGCTCTCACCACCGGCCGCCCTTTATTATGCCTCGCGAGATCGACGGCAGGAGCATCCGGAGCGCCACCTGAAGACCTTCACCGGCATTCTGCAGGCCGACGCTTATGGCGGCTACAATCCACTGTTCAAGGTCGATCGCGATCCCGAACCGCTGCGCCAAGCACTCTGTTGGGCACACTCGCGGCGCAAGTTCTTCGTGCTCGCCGACATTGCCGCAAACGCCAAGCGTGGAAGGAACGCCGTGCCGATCTCGCCCATGGCGCTGGAAGCCGTCAAACGGATCGACGGCCTGTTCGATATTGAGCGCGAGATCAACGGGCTTGACGCCGATCAACGCCTGGAGCGTCGCCGGAAAGACAGTCTGCCACTCGTCGCTGATCTACAGGTCTGGCTTCAAACCGAGCGGGCAAAGCTCTCACGCAGTTCTCCGGTGGCGGAGGCGATCGACTACATGCTCAAGCGCTGGGATGGCTTCACGTCATTCCTGCAGGACGGCCGGATTTGCCTGACGAATAATGCGGCAGAGCGAGCGCTCAGAGGCTTTGCGCTCGGCAGAAAATCCTGGCTCTTCGCCGGATCAGACCGCGGTGCAGATCGTGCGGCCTTCATGGCCACACTGATTATGACGGCAAAGCTCAACGACATCGATCCGCAGGTGTGGCTGGCCGACGTTCTTGCCCGCATCGCTGACACGCCGATTACCAGGCTGGAGCAGTTGCTTCCGTGGAATTGGACGCCGCCGACCGTCAACGCTCAAGCGGCCTGACCTGCGGCCTTCACCGGAGGCTTACGGTATTCGCCACCGTGCTGAAGCAAGGCCCAGATCACCCTTGCATTCTTATTGGCGACTGCAACCGCTGCGCGGTTGTAACCACGCCTTTCCCTAAGCTCGTTGACCCATTCGCTGGCAGGGTCAGATTTTCGTTGCGCCGTTCGCACCACTGACCTTCCGCCGTGGACCAGAAGTGTTCGCAGATGCTGACTACCTCGCTTGCTGATGCCAAGCAGTACGCGTCGATCGCCGCTGGAATGCTGCCGCGGCACCAAGCCCATCCAGGCGGCCAGATGTCGGCCATTCTTAAAGTCTGCTCCATCACCGACAGCCGCGACAACTGCCGTCGCAGTCTTCGGGCCGACGCCACGTATCTTGGCGATACGCTGGCAAACATCGCTCTCGCGGAAGACGGCTTCGATCTGCTTGTCGAAGTATCTGATCTTTTCGTTGAGCTGCAAAAGGAAGGCATGGAGTGTGCCGATGATATCGCGCGTCAGCTCGGTGATGTCGATCCTTGGATTGTTGATGATCTCTGGTATCGTGCGCTGGGCGATCGAAGCCGACTTTGCGATCGCTACACCACGCTCGAGAAGCAAGCCTCGCATCTGCGAGATTAGGGCGACACGATGATTGACCAATCTCTGTCGAGCACGGTGGAGGCCCTGGATGTCCTGCTGGATGATCGATTTCTTCGGCACGAAGCGCATGTGTGGCTGTTGAACGGCAATGCATATCGCCTGGGCATCGTTGCCGTCATTTTTCTGGCCCTTCAAGAACGGCTTCACATACTGTGGCGCGATAATCTTCACAGTGTGCCCCTGAGCCTCAAAATGCCGCTGCCAGTGAAAGGCACCCGTGCAAGCTTCGATGCCGATCAGGCAAGGTGGCATAGCCTCGGTCACCTGCAGCAGTTGATCGCGCATCACGCGCCGTCTCAGGGCAACCTGACCATCGGCGCCCACGCCATGAAGCTGGAACAGCTGTTGGTTTCCGCGCAGAAGTGAGCCGGTTTTTCCACCGAGAAGTGAGCCACCTCTAAGTATGGTTTTGTAATCAGGCTTTGGTCAATGGATTGTAAGCGCCGTTTTGAGAGCACGTCGGTTTACGCTTGGCGGAATGGAATGACGTTGTTTCCGCGCATGAACGCAAGGGCACCCTCTGTCTCAATGGCTTTCACCGCTACGTCCCGTGCCTCTGCGTCGGATCGGAATTGCTCGTCCCAGACGTGACTTGTGTTGTTGTGGTCGACCACCTCAAGCGTCCATGTCGTATCGGTTTCCAGTCGGAAGATGTCGATGGAGAACGGATAGCCATCAACGACGATCCTCTTACTTTTGCCAGAAGTCACCAGATTGGGTTCGTCGTCTTCGATCATTTCGCAAGTCCAGCTTCTGTATCACGACGACGAGTATGCCGGTGGAGCTGAGCCCGTCAAGTGGCTGGCTTGATGGTCCTTTTGAACACCCACGGCAACAATTCATCGATCCGGCTCTGCCTGTGACCATTCACGATGGCGGCGAGTGTGCTGGTCAAGTAGGCTAACGGATCGACCGAATTGAGCTTACAGGTCTCGATGAGCGATGCGATGGCCGCCCAGTTCTCGGCTCCTGCGTCATGGCCTGCGAAGAGTGCGTTCTTGCGATTTAAGGCTATCGGCCGGATGGTTCGCTCGACGGTGTTGTTATCGGGCATGTTGCCATCGGCGTCCCACGAACGCTCGGCGGATTCTATCCTGTCATGTTAGAATTGTCGTGTCGGGACAGGGGC
This sequence comes from Agrobacterium sp. 33MFTa1.1, assembly GCF_004328495.1. Lineage (NCBI taxonomy): Bacteria > Pseudomonadati > Pseudomonadota > Alphaproteobacteria > Hyphomicrobiales > Rhizobiaceae > Agrobacterium > Agrobacterium sp. 33MFTa1.1. The sequence goes on from NZ_CP036359.1 coordinate 1,831,493, forward strand.
GTCGGAGTGCGAAGAAGCGGGCAGGCCGAATTGACTTTGAGCTGCGAGCTCGCGTTGTTATCTGGCCGCCCCTGCGACTATCCCGTCTGCGCTGCGAGCGCGTATCCGTAGATGTCGTACAGCCCGCGCACTCCCCCATCAACAACATGGAGGATTTGGAATGCGGTCGATCGGAATGGATGTGCATCGAAGTTTTGCGCAGGTCGCGGTTCTTGACCGGGGCAAGGTCACCGAAGAATTCCGGGTGGAACTGGATTACGACGCTGTGGTGGCCTTTGGACAGAAGCTTCGAAAGGATGACGAAGTCATACTGGAAGCGACCGGGAACACCTCGGCCATCGTAAGATTGCTGACGCCGTTCGTGGCCAAGGTTGTGATCGCGAACCCGCTTCAGGTGAAGGCCATCGCCCACGCGCGCGTGAAGACCGACAAAGTCGACGCGCGGATTCTGGCGCAACTTCATGCCGCCGGCTTCTTGCCAGAGGTCTGGGCGGCGGATGATGATACCCTGAACCTGCGTCGTCTCGTGTCGGAGCGCGCGGCGCTCGTGCGATCAGTGCGACGAGTGAAGAGCCGGGTGCAGGCCGTTCTCCACGCCAATCTCGTGCCGAAATACTCGGGACATCTGTTCGGAAAAGACGGCAGAGACTGGCTCTCGACGGCCCCGTTGCCCAAGGCAGAGCGTGACCTCCTTGCCCGCCATCTCGATGAACTGGACTGGCTGAAGGGCAAGCTTGAAAAGCTGGATGGTTCCATGGCTCGAATTGCGCTTGACGATAGTCGCACGCGCAAGCTGATGACGATCGCCGGAATAAATTCTGTGGTCGCCACGGCGGTGATAGCTGCCATTGGCGACATCTCTCGGTTCCCGACGCCCGATCGGCTTGCGAGCTACTTCGGCTTGACCCCGCGGGTGCGCCAGTCCGGGGATCGCGGCGCAATCCATGCCGCATCTCGAAACAGGGAAACGCGATTGCCAGAACGATGCTGATTGAAGCTGCCTGGTCGGCCGCGTCGGTTCCGGGGCCGCTGCGTGCCTTCTTTCTCCGGATCAAGGACCGCAAAGGCCTCAACGTCGCTGCGGTCGCCACGGCGCGCAAGATCGCAAATCTGATCTGGCAGTTGCTGACCAAGGAGGCTCCCTACAGATGGGCTCGGCCCGCCTTTGTCGCCATGAAGATGCGCAAGCTTGAACTTCGTGCTGGCGCTCCCAGAGCACATGGGCCCGCTGGTCCCGCCCGCGATTACTGGATCAAGGAAATCCGACATCGAGAGATGGAGCTCGTTGCACAGGCGGAGGCAGCCTACGCGGCAATGGTCGAAGCCTGGAGAGATCGGCCAGCTAAACCACAAAAAAAATTGAGAAAGGGGCTGTTCAACAACATCCGTGTCGATCTCGATGCGACCGTCGGTCAGGAAGAGTTGGAGACCATCCCAGTACTTGGTGATGTAGGCCAAGGCTTCGCCGAGCGGGGACTTTGCCGCGATACGGACGCGGTTATGCGTGAGCCAAACCTGCATGTCGGCGACAAGCGGTGTAGACCGTTCCTGCCGCCCAGCAAGACGAGCCTCCGGATCAAGGCCGCGTAATTCGGCTTCGATCCGGTACAGATCGCCAATCCGTCTGACGCCGTCCTCGGCAATGGGTGCTGTTCCGTTACGGGTGATCTCCACCAGCTTGCGACGAGCATGTGCCCAACAATAGGCAAGCCGAATGTCCGGGCCAACGCGCTCTGGTGCGATCAGCCTGTTGTATCCGGCATAGCCGTCGACCTGCAGGATGCCGGAGAAGCCCTGCAATATCCGTTCGGCATGAATGCCTCCGCGACCGGTCGCGTAGGTGAAGGCAACACCTGGCGGATCACCGCCGCCCCATGGGCGATCATCCCGTGCCAACGCCCAGAAGTATCCGGTCTTGGTCTTACGCGAGCCAGGATCGAGAACCGGGGCACGGGTCTCGTCCATGAACAGCTTGGTCGAGCGCATCAGGTCGGCAATCAGTGCATTGAAGACTGGACGCAGCTCATAGGCTGCTCGCCCGACCCAGTCGGCAAGTGTGGACCGGTCGAGATCGACGCCCTGTCGGCTCATGATCTGAGCCTGCCGATACAGCGGAAGATGATCGGCATATTTAGAGACCAGAACATGGGCGACGGTCGCCTCCGTCGGCAGCCCTGCCTGGATCAACCGTGCCGGAGCCGGGGCCTGAACGACACCATCAGTGCAGGAACGGCATGCATATTTGGGACGACGTGTGACGATGACGCGGAACTGCGCAGGGACCACATCCAGACGCTCGGAGACATCCTCGCCGATGCGATGCAGGCAACCGCCGCAGGCGCAGATCAGGCTTTTTGGCTCGATCACCTCTTCAACACGGGGAAGATGTTTTGGAAGGGAGCCGCGATTGATCGCCCGTGGCTTGGTGGCTCTGTTGCCAGCAGGAGCGTCCGCCTCGTCCTGGGCATGGATCGCGGCCATCGCCGTCTCCAGATCCTTCAGCGCTAGGTCGAATTGCTCGGGATCGGTCTTCTCGGATTTGGGTCCGAAGGCTGCCTGCTTGAAGGCCGCGACGAGCTTCTCAAGCCGTTCGATCCGCTCATCCTTGCGGGCGATATGCTCGTCCTTACTTGCTATCACGACGTCCTTGGCCGTCTTGCGTGCCTGGGCTGCGATCAGCATCGCCTTCAGCGCAGCAACATCATCGGGAAGATCAGCGGTGTCCAGCATGACTGGAACTTACCAAATTCTGTACCGATTTGCCCTCGGAATCTATTGTGCTGAGTCATCGTGTCGCAGCTATTCGATGGTCTCCGGCGTTCTCGTCCTGACGGCATGAACCCGCCGCCAATCAAGGCCCGCAAACAGGGCTTCGAACTGGGCGTGGGTCAGCGTCATCAGCCCATCCTTGATGCCCGGCCAGGTAAAGCTGTGCTCTTCCAGCCGTTTGTAGGCCATGACGATACCGGAGCCATCCCAGTAGATCAGCTTCAGCCGATCCGCCTTGCGGGACCGGAACACGAAGACCGCTCCTGTGAACGGGTCCTTGTGCAGTTCGTTCTTCACCAGTGCCGCCAATCCGTCATGCCCCTTGCGGAAGTCTACGGGTTTGGTCGCCACCATGATCCGCACGCGGTTCGAGGGGAAGATCATGTCGCTGCCGCCAGGGCCCGAGCGATGGCAGCGATCCTGGCAGCAGACGCGCCTTCCTCAAGACGGATCGCCACTGGACCGACGATAATCTCGGCGCGCGTGGCGGTCTTGACACTCAGCGGCTCCGGCGGGGGTGTCTCAACGACCATAGCCGCGAATTCGACGGCGTCTTCCGGCTCAGGCAAAACCAGCTTGCCATCTCGTGCCAGCGTTCGCCAGGCCGACAGGTGATTGGCCTTCAGCCCATGGCGGGCCGCGACCTCATTCACCGTCACACCCGGCCGCAAACTTTCCGACACGATCCGTGCCTTGACCTCATTCGGCCATTGGCGGTGAGCATCACGTCGGCTCCGCCGCGTCGTGAGAACCTCCAACGTAGTCTCCATGGAGAAACTCCTTATCGCTCGTCCATGAAAACTCGATCACAGATCAGGCGACAGCGGGCAACGTGGGGGTGGGACAGCGGTTACAATGGATTGTCCTTTTCTCCTCTCTTCTGTAGCCGATGTTCTGCCCCCACATTGGCAGCCGCCGCTTGATCTGTGATCGAGGTTTCCATGGATGAAGGACGGGAGTTTCTCCATGGAGACTACATTGGAGGTAAGCGGTTAGCCGAGGGCGTGGGGCTTGAAGTTCCAGGGCATAAGCGCCTCGATTTCAGAGCAGGCCAGCCTGGAGCAATGCGGGTCAATGTCTGTGAGAGCCAGTCGAGCGGATCGACGTTGTTCATCTTGACTGTCTGCAAGAGGGTGGCCAGAGTCGCCCACGTGCGTCCACCGCCTTCGCTGCCGGCGAATAGACTGTTCTTTCCCGTAATTGTTTGGGGCCTGATAGCGCGCTCGACGATATTGGAGTCAATTTCGATGCGTCCGTCCGTCAGGAAGCGCTCCAGTGCTTCGCGCCGGGTGAGCGCGTAACGGATCGCTTCGGCGGTCTTGGACTTGCCAGAGACCTTGCCCAGCTCTTTTTCCCAAAGATGAAAGAGGCGGGTGACGATGGTTGCTGATTTTTCCTGACGCAGCACGGAACGGCTGTCGGCATTGCGACCGCGGACCTCATCCTCGATGCGCCAGAGCTCGGTCATCGCGATGATCGTGTCCGTTGCAGCCTTCGAGACGCCGCTAATGTGAAGGTCGTAAAACTTGCGGCGTAGATGCGCCCAGCAGCCTGCGAGCTGGACCGTTTCATTGCTGCCGTCTTTGGCACGCGTCTTGGCGAGACTGGTATAGGCCGAGTAGCCGTCGACTTGCAGGATGCCGCTGAATCCGGCGAGATGACGCGCCACGCAATTAGCGCCCCTGCTGTCCTCAAAACGATAGGCCACCATCGGCGGACTGGTTCCGCCATAGGGTCTATCATCGCGAGCGTAAGCCCAAAGCCAGGCCTTCGTCGTTTTCCCGGACCCAGGGGCAAGAGTGGGTAAGGTGGTTTCGTCAGCGAAGATCCTTTCGCCCTCCTTGACGCGCTCAAGGATGTAATCGGCGCAGATCTGCAGTTCGAAGCCCAGATGTCCCACCCACTGGGCCATCAACGATCGGCTGATCTCGACACCGTCGCGTAGATAGATTGCCTCCTGCCGGTAAAGCGGAAGGCCGTCGGCGTATTTGGAGACGGCGATATAGGCGAGCAGCCGCTCCGTCGGCAGGCCGCTTTCGATGATGTGCGCCGGTGCCAAAGCCTGGAGCACGCCATCGTGGCCGCGGAAGGTGTATTTGGGGCGGCGCGTCACGACGACCCGGAACTTCGGCGGCACGACATCCAGCCGTTCGGAGCGATCCTCACCGATCAGGACCTTTTCCAAGCCCACGTATTCAGCAGGGATCTCTGGCTCGATCACTTCCTCGATGCGTTCGAGATGAGCGGCAAAACCCTTGCGTGGACGTGCTGCCCGTTTCGGCTTGTCCTTGGCCGCATGATCAAGCTCGCTCTGGATTGCCGAAAGGCCAGTCTCGACTTCTTCGAAGGCAAAGGACACCTGTTCGTCGTTGACGCCAAGCCGCAGTCGCTCGGAACGGGTGCCATGTTGGGTGCGCTGCAGAACCTTCAGGATCGATGTGAGGTTGGCAATCCGCTCGTTGGCGCTCTTCTCCACCGCCTCCAGCCGGGCGATCTCAGCTTCAGCGGCCTTCAGTCGGGCTTCTTTTGCAGCCTGCTCGCGCGCCATCGCGAGGACCATCGCTTTCAGCGCGTCAACGTCGTCCGGCAGGTCTTGAGGGGGCAAATCCATGGCAATGAGTAGAGCACAAAAACAGCCGTTTTCCCAACCATTACAGCGGCATGATTCATCTTGTCGCAGGCGCTGTTAGCCCGTCAACAAGGGTCGCCTGACCTTCGTCGGGCGGATCTTTTTCCAATCCATTCCGGCCAGCAACGCCATCAGCTGAGAATGGTCCAGACGTATCCGTGCCGCCGAGATACTCGGCCAGCAGAAGCCCTGATCTTCCAGGGTTTTCGAATAGAGGCAGACGCCACTGCCATCCCACCAGACAATGCGAATACGATCGGCCCGTTTCGACCGGAAGGCGTAAAGCGCGCCATTGAATGGGTCGAGTCCCCCATCCCGCACCAGCGCCATCAAGGACGCAGCCCCCTTGCGGAAGTCGACCGGCTGGCACGACACATAGACCACCACACCCGAGGCGATCATGCCTTGCGTACCGCCTGCAGAACCTTCACCAGGTGATCAGGATCAAAATTACCGCCGACGCGCACCACCATATCGGCAATGGCAATATCGATCGAGCCGCTGCTTATCGTTTCAACGCGCGCGAACTTCTGCTTGCCCGTTCCCTCAGTCAGGGGTGCAACAACGCCCGATGACAGTGCGGTGCGTCGCCATCCATAAAGCTGTGACGGATCTAAGCCTTCCGACCGGGCGACCGCCGAGACGTTCGCCCCAGGCTGCAGCGCCATTGCCAGGATTCGCGCCTTTTCGTCGTCCGACCACTCACGCGGCTTGCGTCGTCTTCGCACCGGCTCCGCAGTCAAAACCTCAAAGGTTCGAGGGTGATTCACACTGTCGCTCATAGGATTCTCCGCATGATTCACGCAGAAAATCGCCGATCAGCAGTCCGAAAGATACGTGGGGTGGCCTACGCGCTTACAGTGCACCACCTGAGGCACTGAATGGAAGGTATCCCAACTCGTCAAGGATCAGCAGATCAAGGCGAACCAGCGTCTCAGCGATCTGGCCTGCCTTTCCTTTGGCCTTCTCCTGCTCGAGCGCATTGACCAATTCGATGGTCGAGAAGAAGCGGACCTTTCGGCGGTGATGTTCGATAGCCTGGACGCCGAGAGCGGTCGCGACGTGTGTTTTGCCTGTGCCCGGCCCGCCGACGAGGACAATGTTCTGCGCTCCGTCCATGAACTCGCATCGATGCAGTTGGCGCACCGTCGCCTCGTTGATCTCGCTGGCGGCGAAGTCGTAGCCGGAGATGTCCTTGTAGGCAGGAAAGCGCGCTGCTTTCATATGATAGGCGATGGAGCGGACCTCGCGCTCGGCCACCTCGGCTTTTAGCAACTGGGACAGGATCGGCACGGCCGCATCGAAGGCTGGAGCCCCTTGCTCGGTCAGGTCCGTGACGGCTTGGGCCATGCCGTACATCTTCAGGCTACGCAGCATGATGACGACGGCGGCGCTGGCAGGATCATGACGCATGACGACCTCCCACAATCCGGACTCGCAGGCCAACATAGCGCTCTACGTTTGCCTTGGGTTCACGCAGCAAGGTCAGCGCCTGTGGCGTGTCGATGTCAGGACCGTCAGTCGTCTTACCATCGATCAGACGATGCAGCAGGTTCAGCACATGCGTCTTGGTCGCGACGCCTTGATCCAGAGCCAGCTCCACAGCCCTGATGACAACCTGTTCGTCGTGATGAAGCACCAGAGCGAGAATGTCGGCCATCTCCCGATCACCACCGGGGCGGCGAAGCATCTGGTCTTGCAATTGTCGAAAGCCCAGCGGCAATTCCAGGAAGGGTGCGCCGTTGCGCAAAGCACCGGGCTTGTGCTGGATGACGGCAAGGTAATGCCGCCAGTCATAAATCGTCCGTGGTGGCTTGTCGTGGCTGCGCTCGATCACCCGCGGGTGTTCGCAGAGAATATTGCCCTCGGCTGCAACGACCAGCCGCTCAGGATAAATCCGCAGGCTGACGGGCCGGTTCGCAAATGATGCAGGCACACTGTAACGATTACGCTCGAAGGTGATCAGGCATGTCGGTGAAACGCGCTTGCTTTGCTCGACGAAGCCGTCTGCGGGTTTCGGCAATTCGCGGACAGGGATTCCAGTAAATCCCGGACAGCGATGGAGTGCACCCTCAGGGTGAGACAGGGAAAATCGCGGACAGTTTCCCCACACCGAGAGGAAACCGTGCATGGCCCTACGACAAAGCAACATTGATGAAGACCAAAAGCTCGCGCTTCTTAAGCGCATGCAAGCCGGCGAGAATGTCAGCAAGCTGGCGAACGAGGCCGGCGTTGGCCGCCAACGGCTCTATGAGTGGCGAGATCATCTCAGGCTCTACGGCGATCTGAGTTCACGACGGCGAGGTCGACCCCCGAGAGTGGTGTCAATTGTTGACGGTGCTTCGCCATTGCAGACCGCTATGATCGCGCCTTCCCCTCAAGAACAATCGCTGACCAAGGCTAGACGCAGGGTTAGGGAATTGGAGCAGAAAATCGGCCAGCAGCAATTGGACATCGATTTTTTTCGCGAAGCCTTGCGGCACTTCGAGGAAGCTCGTCGTCGGAGCAGCGCTCCTGGCGGAACGGCGTCTTCCAAGTCATCGAAAAAATGATGGCTGATATGCCGCAGGGCAAACTTAACATCGATAGAATGTGCTGGCTCGCCGGCGTCAGCCGCGCGAGTTATTATCGCCATTGGCTCGATTCCGCCCCTCGTAGGGCCGAGACCGGATTGCTATAGCGCGGCGATCAGGATGAGACGCGGGCGACAATCTTGATGAGATTCTTAGGTCGCGGTCGGCGTCAGATTATCATGCTGATTGTCGCTGACAAGTTCTTCGTCATTTTCTAATTGCCGCTCCGCGACAGACAGCGTTGAGGTCCTGATTGTCGCAAACGAAGCGGGTCGGCCTCGCTGGCGCTTTTCCTCAAGTGCTGCTCTGCGGCGATAGCTTTCGACATTCATCTCGAAGATCGTGGCATGGTGCACGAGCCGGTCGACTGCGGCGAGTGTCATGGCAGGATCGGGAAAGACCCTGTTCCACTCTCCGAACGGCTGATTGGCGGTGATCAGGATCGACCTGTGCTCGTATCGGGCCGAGATCAGTTCGAAGAGCACACTTGTTTCCGCGTGGTCCTTGGTGACGTAGGCGAGGTCATCGAGGATGAGCAGGTCGTATTTGTTGAGTTTGTCGATGGCTGATTCAAGCTGGAGTTCTCGACGGGCAACCTGAAGCTTCTGCACAAGATCGGTGGTTCGGGTGAACAGGACCCGCCATCCGTTCTCAATCAGCGCGAGACCGATGGCAGCAGCAAGATGGCTCTTTCCTCCGCCGGGCGGACCGAACATGAGGATGTTCGCTCCCTTGGCGAGCCAACTGTCGCCGGCGGTAATTGCCATGACCTGGGCCTTCGAGATCATAGGTACAGCGTCAAAGGCGAAGCTGTCCAAGGTCTTTCCAGGCGGCAGGTGCGCTTCGGCGAGATGCCGTTCAATCCTGCGATTTGCACGTTCTGCCAGCTCGTGCTCGGCAATAGCCGACAGGAATCGAGCTGCTAGCCATCCTTCCCGGTCCGCCTGCTCGGCAAATTGCGGCCAAAGCGTTTTAATTGTCGGCAACCGAAGTTCGTTGAGCATGATACCGAGCCGTGCTTCATCGATGGCGTGTGCGTTCTTCATGCGGCTTCTCCCGTCCCGATCAGGGCCTCATAACCGTTAAGCGATGCGAGTTGCACATGAACGGTCGGCAGCTTGGCCGGGTCCGGACCGAAGAGCGCTCGCATGGCAGCCAGGTTGGGTAACTCACCAGCATCGAGTGTCCTGGCCAATTCTTCGGCAAGTTCGCGTTCGCAGCCGCGGTCATGCGCCAGTGCCAGAAGCTCAATGGTGATCTTGCAAGCCTGCTTATCGGGAAGATGTTCGGTCAGGGCCTCGAAGGCCTTGCGATATTCTTCTCGCGGGAAGAGCTTGTCGCGATAAACGAGGCCACGGAGCGCCATCGGCTTTTTACGCAGGGAATGGATGACGTGGTGGTAGTTGACGACCTGGTCGTGTCGCCCGTCAGCGTGGCCACGTCCCCGGCGCAACGTCATCAGATGCGTACCGCCAACGAAGACATCCAGCCGATCGTCGAACAGGCGAACTCGTAACCTGTGGCCGATCAGGCGGGACGGCACGGTGTAGAAGACCTTGCGCAGGGTGAAGCCGCCCGTCCGGGACACAGTGACAACAATCTCCTCGAAGTCCGTGGTCCGGCGCTCAGGCAGCGACTGCAGATGGGACCGCTCTGCATCGATACGCCTGCCATGGGCAGCGTTGCGACGGCTGACGATCTCGTCGACAAAAGCGCGGTAAGAACCGAGATCGTCGAATTCCTTGGTACCCCGCATCAGCAGGGCATCGTGAACAGCGTTTTTGAGATGACCATGCGAGCTTTCGATCGAGCCGCTCTCATGCGCGACACCTTTGTTGTTGCGCGTCGGCGTCATCCGATAATGGGAGCAAAGCTGATCGTAACGGTGTGTGAGATCGACCCTGGCGTCGGCATCGAGGTTGCGGAATGCCGCCGACAGGCTGTCGCTGCGATGATAAAGCGGCGTACCACCCACGGACCACAGGGCATTTTGAAGTCCTTCGGCCAGCGCGACGAAGCTTTCCCCGCCGAGAATGACATGGGCGTGTTCGAAGCCCGACCAGACGAGCCGGAAGTGATAGAACAGGTGATCAAGCGGCTGGCCGGCGATCGTTACACCAAGGCCGCTGGCGTCGGTAAAAGCCGAAAGGCCCAGTCGGCCTGGCTCGTGCGTCTGGCGGAAGATGACCTCCTGCGCTTCGCCATTGACAGCACGCCACGACCGGATGCGTCGTTCAAGCGTACGGCGGATACCTTCAGAGAGTTCTGGATGTCGGCGCAGCATCTCGTTGTAGACGGCGACGGCACGGATGCCAGGGGCGGCCTTCAGCAGCGGGACGACTTCAGTCTCGAAAATCGGCTCGAGGGGATCAGGGCGGCGACGTCCACGCGGCGCTTTGCTCTGAGATGGTAGGTGTACCTTCTTGTCGAGGCGGTATGCCGTGGCTCGGCTGATCGACGCCTTTGCCGCGGCGATCTCTACGGAATGCGTTTGTCGGTACTTCATAAAGAGTCTCATCTGATGATCGGTTAAATGGCGACCCGGCACAAACTGGTTCTCCAATCCAGAAAACCGCAAATGTACCGGACCGACCGCGATCTTGAGACGCCGAAAATCTGCGCCACGCCGGGGTATGACTACGATCGGGCTACGCCCTCACTTCGTCACACCCCGGCGCAAGTCTCATCCTGATTGACGCTGAATCTCACCTTGATTGCCGCTATGCAGATTGCGCGATCTCATTCAAAAGCTGGTTCTGGGCAATGCTCATTATGGATATCGAAGGATCGCTGCGTTGCTGCGGCGGGACGGATGGCAAGTCAATCACAAATGCGTTTTGCGCATTATGCGCGAGGATAATCTGCTGTGTTTGCGCTCTCGTCCATTCGTTCCGAGAACCACCGATTCGAAACATGGATGGAGGGTTGTGCCGAACCTTGCCAAGGGAATGATCCTGAATGGCGTCGACCAGCTCTGGGTTGCCGACATCACGTTCCTGCATCTGGCTGAGGAATTTGCTTTCCTTGCTGTTGTGCTAGACGCATTCAGCCGGAAAGTGGTCGGGTGGTCACTGGACACGCATCTGAGGGCAAGCCTGGCCATCGAGGCGCTCGAGATGGCAATTACTGATCGTCAACCCGAGCTGGGCAGCCTGGTTCACCATTCCGACCGGGGAGTCCAATACGCTTGTGGGGCATACTCGGAGCTTTTGCGTCGTCACGGCATCCAGCCGAGCATGAGCCGCGTCGGAAACCCCTATGATAACGCAAAAGCGGAGAGCTTCATGAAGACCCTTAAGCAGAGGAGGTGCAAGGTCTCGCCTATAGGGACGTGGATGATGCACGCAAGCGGATCGGCGTCTTCATCGACACAGTTTACAACACACAGCGCCTACATTCGGCGCTCGGCTATCTTACTCCCGAGGAATACGAACTGAAGCATTCTTGTCGCACCAACATTGGAAATGCGGCATAGAAGAGGGTGGACTGTCCGCGATTTTCCTTGTCTCACCCTGAGGGTGCACTCCAAGACTGTCCGCGATTTAGTGAAACGACTGTCCGGGATTTACCGGAATCGATGTCCCGTTAATCCGAAATCCGCAGCCGTCAAACATGGTGGGTAATGCCATTAAGGCAGGTTGCTCACCACCCCAAACATCCGCGATCGTGCCTGATAAGGTACCATGCGCGGTGTCCCGCCACAGGTCCTGGCAACGCTGCTCCAGCCAGACGTTCAAAGACGGCAAATCAGGAAAGTCCGGCATCTGTTGCCACAGCCGCGGACGAGAATCCTGGACATTCTTCTCCACTTGGCCCTTCTCCCAGCCCGCGGCGGGATTGCAGAACTCAGGTGCAAAGACGTAGTGGTTCGTCATCGCAAGGAACCGGATGTTGACCTGTCGCTCCCTGCCGCGGCCAACGCGATCGACCGCTGTCTTCATGTTATCGTAGATGCCGCGAGCAGGGACGCCGCCGAACACACGGAAGCCGTGCCAATGGGCGTCAAAAAGCATCTCGTGCGTCTGCAGCAGGTAGGCCCTGACCAGAAACGCGCGACTGTGCGATAGCTTGATATGCGCTACCTGCAGCTTCGTCCGCTCGCCGCCGATGACGGCATAGTCTTCACTCCAATCGAACTGGAATGCTTCGCCTGGGCGGAAAGACAGCGGAACGAATATGCCTCGGCCCGTCGTCTGCTGCTCACGTTGTCGATCCGCCCGCCAATCACGGGCGAAGGCGGCAACCCGGCCATAGGAACCGGTAAAGCCAAGCGCCACCAGATCGGCATGAACCTGCTTCAGTGTTCGCCGCTGCTTCCGCGACTTCCCGTCCTCTGTCTTCAGCCAGGCCGCCAGCTTGTCGGCAAAAGGATCAAGCTTGCTCGGTCGTTCTGGTACAGTGAACGTTGGTTCGATCGTACCTGCGTTCAAATACTTCGCGATCGTGTTCCGCGACAGCCCGGTGCGCCGGCTGATCTCGCGGATCGACTGCTTCTCTCGCAGCGCCATCCGACGGATGATGTTTAAAAGTCCCATGTGGATCACTCCGTTGCCCCCGTCGCTCTCCGCGTTGGGGGGAAGGTTCACATGGCTCAATTCTCAATGGAAACTATCCGCCTAACCGGCTCACTTCTGCGCGGAAACCAACAGTTATCGCTTACATTGCTGTTGACACAGCGGGATATATGGCTCAGTCGAAGACGCTAACGCAAGACACTGTCCGGGAGCATTATGGGAAGTGAATTGAAACGCGAGAAGCGTGGCGAATTGGAGGCCATCCGGGGTCTCGCAGCCTGCTCTGTAGTGGGCGGTCATTTTTTTGGTTGCTTCGCTCAGCCGGATAAGTTGCCCGACATCAGCCGCAGTCTTTATTCCGCACTTACAAACGGCTCGGCGGCTGTTGTAGTGTTTTTCGTCCTTTCCGGCGTTGTACTCCCTCTCTCCTTCTTTCGATCCGGAGGCAAGACAAGCACGATCACGGTGGCTGCGTTAAACCGCTTCCCTCGGCTGATGCTCTTAGTGTTTTTGACCGTGATGGGTTCCTACCTAATCACTGTTTTCGGAGTGAACTATTCCAAGGCTGCGGCACAAATATCCGGCTCAACCTGGCTCGCTACCTACGGCTTCCCGCATCCAACAGAACACTTTGAACCGAGTTTCGGTACCGCTCTCTGGCAAGGGCTCTTCGGAACGCTCTTGGAAAACAGGAGCGAGTTCAACGTGTCTCTTTGGACAATGCATCACGAGCTGTACGGCAGCTTCGTCACTTTTGGTTTGGCTATGGTGTTGTTTAAAGCACCGATGAAAATTATCTGTATCATGACCGCGCTGGCTTTTGTTGTTCTTCAGTTTACCGCTTGGCGCTTGACCCCTTTTGTTGTCGGAACCGCACTTTCAGCGTTCTTCTATCAGCGCCCACAGTTTTCGCTTAAACTCCCCTTGTCCCTTGGCCTAATTGTTTTTGGCTTCCTCTTTTACGGGTTCGTTCCGGCTAACAGTGGTTACTGGCCCACGACATTCATTCCTTGGGGCACGGACGATCAAAAAGGGTGGTTGGTTCACACCCTTGCAGGCGTGAGTTTTATCCTCGGCGTGGCGGGCAACGATCGCGTCAGGAGAGTGATGAATGCGGATTGGTTGGTCGCCTTGGGACGGTACTCGTTTGCCATGTATGCCGTCCACATGTTGATTATGAGTTCTTTGGTGAGCGTAGTGCTGATCCACGTTGCACCACTAGGCAAGCTCCCAGCTCTTATTATCATTACGATCGTGTTCGTATTGTCTCTGGCCGCAGCATCTTATGTGCTAACGAAAATCGACGAGTGGTGGACGAAGTGGACGCGGTCAGCGATCAAGTCCCTTACGGCTACCCAACCGACAGCGCCGGCGCAGTGTCCGAGCGTGCCTTCTTTTTGAGGCGCTTGAGGGCGCGCGAATGCGTCCCCAGCACTCGTTTGTTAGCCAATGGACCAGCGTATTATAATTTTTGCCGAAGTTTTGGAACCGGCTAAGATTTCGATTTCGTATAAAAAAAATCCTAAATCGCGCCGTAGGGTACAGTTATTGCACTCTTTGTAAGCGCCGTCTCCTTCCCATCGGGTCCGCTGCTTTCTGAGCATGATTGGTCATGCGAAAAGACTTCCAGGCGTATCTGGAAGTTGAATTATGGATGATGGATTTGTTGTCGTTATGAGGTCGTTGAACCGCGGCGGGGTAACCGGCGGTGGCCGGATGACGTGAAGGCTCGTATTGTCGCGGAAAGCCTCGAGCCTGGTGCGCGGGTAGTGGATGTCGCTCGCGGTCACGGTGTTGTAGCAAATCAACTTTCCGGTTGGCGACGTCAGGTGGGAGCACCATTCTGGCCCTGCCGTTTGCGACGGCAACGACGCCGTCGTGGCACAATGGTTCCGAGCAGTAGTCGTGCCTCTGGCAATTGCTCCGGGGCCGCCTGAGCCTGGCAATCCTTAGTCGCTATGAATAGCCCCGAGATTTGTAGACGCCTTCTTTCCTAATTTTGAGGCAAGAAGAGCATCATGGGCAAATCGAATTTCAGCGAAGAGTTTAAGCGTGACGCGGTGCGGCAGATCACGGAGCGTGGCTATCCGGTGGCTGAGGTGTCGCAGCGTCTCGGCGTCAGCCAGCATTCGCTTATGAATGGAAGAAGAAGTTTGCTGGGTCGCACTCCAAGGGCAACGACGAGGCCGAGGAGATCAGGCGGCTGAAGAAGGAACTGGCTCGCGTCACTGAGGAACGCGATATCCTAAAAAACGATCACGGGCTTTGGTCCGCCTGTGCGCTGTAGAAACAGGTCGTGCTAAGCTTCCGGCCGGAGGGGAGTTGCCGACTGCTTATTGGAGGCTTTCGACCCCGTTAAAAAACGTGGCACATGGGCTGTTGCGAACTTGAGAGTGGTGACGCGGCTTCGACGGCGATCCCGGTTAGGAAAATGACGAACTTGCACAGGCCAGCCCCTCCTGAACCGAAGGAGGAGAAGCCATGCCCAAGACAAAATCATCCGCGCCGCAGAACCTCACCCGTATGAACCCCGGCGCAGCTGCTATCGACATCGGGTCCACGATGCACATGGCGGCCGTCAATCCGAACAGCGACGATATGCCAATCCGAGCCTTTGGCACCTTCACCCATGACCTGCATGATCTCGCCGCCTGGTTCAGATCCTGTGGCGTCACAAGCGTGGCGATGGAATCGACCGGCGTCTACTGGATACCGGCATTCGAGATCCTGGAGCAGCACGGCTTTGAGGTGATCCTGGTCAATGCACGCTACGCGAAGAACGTCCCGGGGCGGAAGACCGACGTCAATGATGCGGCATGGCTGCGCCAGCTGCATTCTTATGGCCTGCTGCGCGGAAGCTTTCGGCCGAATGCCCAGATCGCAACGCTGCGTGCCTATCTGCGTCAGCGAGAACGGCTGGTCGAGTATGCGGCCGCCCATATCCAGCATATGCAGAAGGCCTTGATGGAGATGAACCTGCAGCTCCATCATGTCGTCTCCGACATCACCGGCGTAACAGGCATGAAGATCATACGGGCGATTGTCGCCGGCGAGCGCGATCCCGACGTCCTGGCATCATTGCGCGATGTTCGCTGCCACTCCTCTGTCGACACGATCAGAGCATCGCTGATCGGTAACGATCGTGATGAGCATGTTTTTGCGCTTTCCCAATCGCTGCAGCTTTACGACTTCTATCAGCTAAAGATGATTGAATGCGACCGCAAGCTGGAGGCATCGATTGCTTCCATGACCGCCGAGCCTGAAGCCCCGCTTGCGCCGCTGCCAAAAATCCGGACGAAGACCAAGCAGACGAATGCGCCGTCCTTCGATGTCCGAGCCGCACTATACGGCCTTACGGGAGCAGATTTGACCCAGATTCACGGCCTCGGCTCTTCGCTCGCACTCAAGCTCATCGGCGAGTGCGGAACGGATTTGCGGGCATGGCCAACCGCCAAGCACTTTACATCATGGCTCTGCCTCGCCCCGGGCAACAAGATCTCGGGAGGCAAAGTTCTATCATCGCGAACACGTCGGTCGTCCAGTCGAGCGGCGGCACTGTTGCGATTGGCCGCAACCACGATCGGGCGAAGTGACACTGCCCTCGGTGCGTTTTACCGCCGGTTGGCCGGGCGTATCGGAAAGCAGAAAGCGGTGACAGCGACGGCACGCAAGATTGCAGTCCTGTTCTATAATGCACTGCGGTTTCGAGTGATATACCGCGATCCAGGCGCTGCGGCCTATGACGAGCGACACCGAGGCCGCGTCATTGCCAACCTCCAGCGCCGCGCCCGGTCTCTGGGCTATCAACTCGAACCCATGATTGCTGCAGAATGTGTTTCTTAGGAAAGCGGCCGCGTATTTCGCCAGGGATGCAAAGTGAAGTACGCGTTCATTGCTTTGCATCGCTTGCAGTTTTCGGTGCGGACGATGTGCCGCCTTCTGCGGGTTCACCCGAGTGGATTTTACACCTGGCTGAAGAACCCGCTGAGCAGGCGAGCCAATGAGGACAAGCGACAGACCGATCTGCTCCTGAAGGCATGGGAAGAGAGCGGCAAGGTCTACGGTTATCGCAAGCTGCACGACGACCTCCTCGATCAGGGAGAGATGTGCTGCCCGAACCGGGTCGCGCGCCTGACGCGTCTCGCCGGAATAAAGGCGCAGATCGGCTACAAACGCCGTCCCGGCATCTATGGCGGCAGACCGTCTGTCGTCGTCGATAATAAGCTCGACCGGCAATTCGACGTAGCAGCTCCGGACAAGGCCTGGGTCACGGACATCACTTACATTCGAACCTGCGAAGGTTTCGCTTACCTTGCGGTTGTCATCGACCTCTATTCTCGCCGGGTCATCGGCTGGGCAGTGCAGAGCCGACAGACCACGGACGTCGTATTGCAGGCGCTGCTCATGGCGGTGTGGCGACGCAAACCGAGAGACAAGGTGCTGATCCACTCGGATCAGGGCTCGCAGTTTACCAGCATGGACTGGGCCGCGTTCCTCAGGCACCACAATCTGGTTCACTCGATGAGCCGACGCGGCAACTGCCATGACAATGCGGTGGCCGAGAGCTTCTTCAATCTTCTGAAACGAGAGAGGATACGTCGCAGGGTTTACCGTTCACGCGATGAAGCACGCCAGGACGTGTTCGACTACATCGAAATGTTCTATAACCCGAAACGCAAACACGTCAGGAACGGGATGCTGTCGCCCGTCGAGTTCGAGAAGCAGAAGAAAATCTAACCCGAGGGTGTCTACGAAACTCGGGGCTATTCAATCGACCGTCTCGGGGTGAGCAAATGCAGGTCATGAGAAAAGCATTTTTGCAGTCAAAGCCATAAGCCGATAGCCCTCAATAACCACACGCTTCTAAGGATGGACACTAGTTTGCCCCAGATGCCGAGCGACTGGAACGAAAACCTACTTCCACATAGCCCTCATCCGCGCACCCACATCAATCCGGATCTGCTGCGCGCTGCGTTCCGAAGCGGCGGCTGAAACGAGTGGCCAGGTCATCGTCTCAAAAAACTGCAGCAAGGTCGCCGGTATGAAGCGGGTTCTGGCGGCGTAAACATGCCTGTCTCCCTGCTGGCTCTGCCCACCAGTGAAGAATCGTTGCGGCGTGATCAGCAACAGGCTGTCCTTGGCGCGGGTCATGGCGACATAGAGCAGCCGGCGTTCCTCCTCCAGTTCCTGGGTGGTGCCGACGCCGAGGTCGGAGGGGATGCAGCCGTCGACCACATTGAGGATGAAGACGGAGCGCCACTCCTGGCCTTTGGCGGAATGAATGGTCGAGAGGCTCAGATAATCCTCGTCGAGCAGCGGGACGCCTGCCTGATCGCTGGTGGCGTCGGGCGGGTCGAGTGTCAGTTCGGTCAGGAAGCGTTCGCTTGAGGGGTAACCGCCGGCGATCTGCTCGAGCTGCAGCAGATCAGCCTTGCGGGTGTCCGCATCCTCATGCAGGCGTTCGAGATGCGGCTCGTACCAAATCCGAGCCTGCCCGATCTGGCCCGGCCAGTCATGCGGCGCCTGCCGCAGGCCCACCAGCATTTGCGTGAAGGCTGCCCAGTCATCGCCGGTTTTCGGTGGCGGCGGAATTTCGGCGAGGGCAAGCAGCGGCTCTGGGTCTGTCGAAATCGCATCGAGAATATTGCCAGCCTTTTTTGGTCCGATGCCTGGCAGCATCTGCAGCAGCCGGAAACCGGCGACGCGGTCGCGCGGGTTCTGTGCGAAACGCAGCACGGCCAGCATGTCCTTCACATGGGCGCTGTCGAGGAATTTCAGGCCGCCGAATTTGACGAAAGGGATGTTGCGGCGGGTCAGTTCCACCTCGAGCGGGCCGCTATGGCTGGAGGTGCGGAACAGCACGGCCTGCTGTTTCAGCGTCATGCCGCTTTCGCGATTGGCGAGGATCTGGTCGATGATGAAATTCGCCTGCTCGGTTTCATCCTTCACCGTGACGAGCCTTGGGCGCTCGAGCGATACCCGTTCGGTCCAGAGGTTCTTGGTGAAGCGCTCGCGCGCGAGATCAATGACCCCGTTGGCGGCCGCAAGGATCGGCTGCGTCGAGCGATAGTTGCGGTCCAGCGTGATGATATCGGCCGCCGGGCTGAAGGAAGCCGGAAAATCGAGGATGTTTCGCACCGTCGCCGCACGGAAAGAATAAATCGACTGCGCATCGTCGCCTACCACGGTCAACCCGCGGCCACCTGGCTTTAGCGCCATCAGCACCGAAGCCTGCAGCCGGTTGGTATCCTGATATTCATCGACCATCACATGGTCGAAGCGGTTGCCTATATCATCAGCCAGAACGGGGTCGCTGACCATCTGGGCCCAGTAGAGCAGAAGATCGTCGTAATCGAGCACGTTCTGGACCTGCTTGGCCTCGACATAGGCCGCGAACAGTTCCTTGAGTTCGCTTTCCCAGTTCGCAACCCAGGGATAATGCTGGCGCAAGATGTCCTTGAGCGGCGTCTGGGAATTTACGACGCGCGAATAGATCGCAAGACAGGTGCCCTTTGTCGGAAAGCGGCTTTCGGTTTTGGAAAAACCTAGCTCATGCCGGGCAAGGTTCATGAGGTCGGCGCTGTCTTCGCGGTCGTGGATGGTGAAATCGATGTTGAGGCCGATCTGCTCGGCATAGATGCGCAACAGCCGTGCACCAATGCCGTGAAACGTGCCCGACCAGGCCAATGCATCCGTCATGATTGCCGAGTTTGCCCCGAGGACCTGCTTGCATATCCGTTCGACACGGCGCGCCATCTCGGAGGCTGCGCGCCGTGAGAATGTCATCAGCAGGATTCGGCGGGGATCGGCGCCATTCACGATAAGATGCGCAACACGGTGAGCCAGCGTATTGGTCTTGCCCGAACCGGCGCCGGCGATAATCAGAAGCGGACCGGCGACATGTCCATCCACCAGTCCAACACCATGTTCCACGGCCTTGCGTTGTTGCTCGTTCAGTTTTTCCAGATAGGCAACCGCCATCCTGCACTAATCCTCGATATCTGTTCTAGGCGAAGTTGCCTGCCCGAAAACGGCGGGCGACTGAGCCTGCGCCGCCGTTTCGCGTTCGTACCGCAATGATTAGCAAAGACTCAAACATCAAGCCAGAACAAATGCTGAACGTGAAGGCCTTGCTGCACAAGTCCGGTTGGCGCCATTACCTGATAGTTCGGTTTCCGAAGTCTCTTCCGCGAATGTTGCCTCAGGAGCGGAAGCGGATATGCTGTCGTCGCATCGCCGGAAATCAGATGAGGCGCTTGTCTCATTGGTTTGAATAAAGGGATATTTCATGTTTTCCGAGGCGCTTTTTCTGCTTTTCCGGGAGCGTTGAACCCTATCGGATTTAAGGGTCATTACCCCGGAAGAGGCTTATACACTGGGAGGAAAAAATCATGAGACGACTTAAATTCTACCTGATCGCTCTGGCCGCAATCGCTGCCTCGACATTTGCACAGGCCGAGCAGAAAGCGATGAAATCCGATGTCACCATCGCTTCTGACATCAACTACCTGCTTTATACGCCCAAGGATTACGCCGGCTCGAACAAGACCTATCCTCTTGTCGTCTGGCTGCATGGCGGCGATCAGGGCGGCAGCGACGTCGAAAAGCTACGGTCGAGCGGCTTGCCGAAAATGATTGAGGAGGGACGTGAGTTTCCCTTCCTGGTGTTTTCACCGCAAAATCCGAGCGAGGAACTACTTTACCCGATCGAGCGTGTTGCAAGCGTTCTTGAGGCGGTGGTGGCCAACCACCGGGTGGATCGGGAACGGATCTATCTGATCGGCTATAGCCGGGGAGGGTTCGGCGCATGGTCCATGGCAGAGCAGTTTCCTCAAACTTTCGCCGCGGTGGTTCCGATTGCCGGCGGCGGCGTTCGGCACTACCTCAATCGAACGAACGAGAAGGCGGCTTTCTGGGCCTTTCATGGTGCAGATGACGAGGTGATCCCGCTGTCCGATACAGTGGTGCTCGTGCAACGTCTTAAGGAGCTGAAACGCAATGTTCGGCTCACCGTGCTTGAGGACACGGACCATCAGGCGGTCGAGGGAAAGGTGCTGAACGACGAGGCGATGTGGACCTGGTTGCTTGAGCAGAAGCTTGCGGGCGAAAAAGCACCCTCGGGTCCGTAAATCCGGGCCGACCGCTGTTTTTTACAGCTGACATTGCCGTTTCTGCCGCGTTTTGCCGTTGCAGCGCAGGCTCGTGATAATCTGCGACCCTTTCAGCGAATGCACTTTATCGCTTGACTCCCTACGCGGAGATCGTGCTAATACGCATTAGCTGCTAATACGTATTAGCAGGGAACGGACGCCGGAGGAGGGCATGGCGTGTCCAGTCACAGACGTCTCACGCAGAACGATATTGCCAAGCTTGCCGGCGTCAGCCAGGCAACGGTGTCGCTTGTTCTGAACGGCGCGCCGGCAGCGGTCGCGCGCATCCCGGACGAAACCCGGGAAAGGGTGCAGGCCGTCATTCGCCAGACCGGTTATGTTGCCGATCCGATTGCGCGGCGCATGGCCAAGGGGCTGAACCGGATCCTCGGCGTTTTCACCTATGAGCCAGCATTCCCGAGCGCCCAGGCTGACTTCTTCACGCCCTTCCTGCTGGGCATCGAAGAAGAGGCGCAGCAGCAGGCTTATGATCTTCTGCTGCTGACGAGCGCCGGTGTCGGCGATAACCGCAAGATTTTCTCGGAAGGCAACAGGCTTCGGATTGCGGACGGCTGTCTGGTTCTCGGCCGCGAGTTCGATCGCAAGGAACTCGCCCGGCTGGTTTCGGAAGACTATCCCTTCGTCGCGATCGGCCGGCGTGAAGATGCCGGTGGTCCGGTTCCCTATGTCGGCGGCGACTACGCTGCGGGCACGCGTCAGCTCGTCGAAGACGCCATCGCGCTGGGACACACCAAGCTTGCCTATATCGGCCCGCATGGTCCAGCAGAATCGATTGCCGATCGCTGGCAAGGTTTCAGCGCGGCGCTCGCAGATGCGGCCACGATTGCCCTGCATATCAAGGCGGTCAACCGCCCGGCCGAGAAAATACTTGATGCCATCATTGAGAGCGGGGCCACAGTCGCCTTCTTCATAGAATTGGCCGATGCCGTGCGCGTCGAGGCGCTGGCGCGGGCGAGGGGGCTTGTCGTGCCGGACGCATTTTCGATGATCGTGCTTGGCAGTCATATCAGGGCCGCACGCAGTCCCGTGCGTTTCACCTCCTATGAAATTCCGCGCGAGGAGATGGGGCGGCAGGCAACCGCCATGCTGGTCAACCGCATCGAGACCGGCAGCGCCGGTGGGCAGATCCTTCTCAAATGTGAACCCGTCAAGGGAGAGACGTTGGGGCCGGCCCCGACCGGCTCGGCAACCAAGTCCTCAGTCAACAATACGGATGTGACGTCGTGAAAGACATGAAAACAGATATTCTCGTGGTCGGTGGCGGCCTTGGCGGCGTAGCGGCGGCACTGGCGGCCGCACGAGCGGGCAAACGCGTGATCATGACCGAAGAATACGACTGGATCGGCGGCCAATTGACCAGTCAGGCTGTTCCCTCGGACGAGCATACATGGGTCGAACAATTCGGCATCACCCGGTCCTACCGGGCGCTGCGCAACGGTGTGCGGCAATATTATCGAGACCATTATCCGCTGACGGAAGGCGCGCGCGCGTGGGGCGACCTTAATCCGGGCGGCGGATGGGTGAGCCGCATCTGCGCCGAGCCGCGTGTCAGCCTCGCGGTCATGGAATGCATGCTGATGCCCTATATTGGCGCAGGTCGCCTGACGATACTCAAGCCCTGGCGTCCCGTCGGGGCCGATGTGGACGGCGACCGGGTTCGCTCCGTGACCGTCCGCCATCGCGATAGCGGCGCTGAAGTCGTCATATCCGCCGATTACGTACTCGACGCCACCGAACTTGGCGATCTGCTGCCGATGACCGGCACGGAATATGCCAAGGGTTTTGAGGCGCAGTCGGACACGGAAGAACCGAGCGCGCCAGAGCACGCTCAACCGGACAATGTGCAGGCTGTCTCAATCTGCTTTGCCATTGACCATGTCGAAGGCGACCAGACGATCGACAAGCCTGAGAACTACGACTATTGGCGCTCTTATCAGCCGCATTTCTGGGGTGGTCCGCTCCTCGGCTTCACCGCGCCGCATCCGCGCACGCTGGAGCATACCACCCGCTCCTTCACGCCAAATCCCGATGATAACCCGCTGCTCGTCGATGCCGACCAGCGAAAGGGCGGCGGTGATGAGAATCTCTGGATTTTCCGGCGCATCGCGGCACGGAAGAACTTTGCGCCCGGCTTCTACCAATCGGATATCTGCCTCGTGAATTGGCCGATGATCGATTACATGGATGGGACGATCATCGATGTGACCGAGGAAGAAAAGGCGCGCCACCTGAAGGCGGCGGCAGATCTTTCTTATTCGGTCTTTTACTGGCTGCAGACGGAAGCGCCGCGCCTTGATGGCGGGCAGGGGTTCCGCGGGCTTCGGCTGCGTGGCGATATCACCGGCACCGACCATGGGCTTGCCATGGCGCCCTACATTCGCGAAAGCCGCCGTATCAAGCCGGTGACGCGCATCGTCGAGCAGGATCTTTCCTACACGGTTCGCGGCGAAAGAGGCGCGGTCCGCTATCGCGACAGCATCGGTATCGGCATGTACCGCATCGACCTGCATCCATCGACAGGCGGCGACAACTACATCGACGTGCCATCCTGCCCGTTTGAAATTCCGCTCGGTGCGCTGATCCCGCAGCGGGTGAAAAATCTCATCCCGGCCGGCAAGAACATCGGCACGACGCATATTACCAATGGTTGCTACCGCCTGCATCCGGTCGAATGGAACATCGGCGAAGTGGCCGGGATGCTTGCGGCGCACTGCCTGGAAAATGGCCTCACGCCACATCAGGTGCAGGAAGACGATGACCGCCTGGAAGCCTTCCAGACGCAGCTGACCCGTCAGGGCATCGAAATACGCTGGCCTGATATCGCGGCCTATTAGGACGGCGGTTTGCCGTCTCATCGAACCCATCTTTGGAGGAGGACCGGGAATGAACAATCATTTTAAACTGAAATCCACGGCATGTGCGCTTGCCCTGGTCGGCTCGCTTGCGCTTGCGGGCGGAGCGGTTGCGCAGGATGCGGTTAATCTGCGCATGACGATCTGGAGCGCCAACGAGGCGCATCTCAAGCTCTTCAACGAGATCGCAGCCGGTTTCAAGAAGGATCATCCAAATGTCAGCGTGACTTATGAGTCCCTGCCTTTCGATACCTACACGACTGCACTCACCACACAGATCGCGGGCGGCAACGCACCTGACATGGCCTGGATTTTCGAGACGTCGGCTTATGATTTCGTCAAGTCCGGGGCGCTCTACCCGCTGACGGACACACTGAAGGCTGCGCCGGGATATAATCTTGAGGAGGTGGGTGCCGGCGCCACGGAACGCTGGTCGCAGGACGGTACGCTTTACGCCTATCCGTTTTCGACCTCGCCCTTCGCCGTCTTCGTCAATAACGATCTCATCAAGGCTGCCGGTGCCAAGACCCCTGCTGACATGATCGCTGCCGGCGAATGGACGTGGGAGAATGCCATCGCAACCGCGTCGGCTGTCGCCAAGACCGGAAAGGGCGGGCTTGTCGTCCGCGATTTCAATTACCAGAGCTGGCAATATCTCACTTCCGTCTGGAATGGCTGGGGGGCTTCACCCTGGAGCGCTGACGGCGCGAACTGCACCATGGCGGAAAAGCCGATGGCGGCCGCCATTTCGTTCATCCACGACGCCATCTTCGACAAGAAGGCCATTCCGGGCCCCGGCGAGACGGTCGATTTCTTTGCTGGCAATGCGGCGATGACGATTACGCAGATCAGCCGTGCCTCGCTTCTGCCGAAGGACAAGCCATTTGGCTGGGACCTCGTGCCTCTTCCGAAGGGCCCTGCGGGCGATTATGCGCTGATCGGCCAGGCGGGTATCGGCGTCATGCAATCAGGAAAGAATGCCGAGACCGCGGCGCAATTCGTGGCTCACATGACCAATCCGGAAAATTCCGCCAAACTCAGCCAGTTCTTCCCTTCAGCGCGCAAGTCTTTGCTGAATGCGCAGGTGCTGAAAAAGACGAACCCGCTTCTCAGCGAGGAGCAGATCGAAAAGGTTGTCATCTCCGGCATCGCGACTGGCAAGGTCATGCCCGGCCACACCGGTTTTGCGCAGATCCAGCAGATCGTGCGTTCGAACCTTGACGCCGTCTGGCGGCCGCAGGCCGATGTGGCCGGTGCGCTTCAAAAAATCTGCGGCCAGATCGGGCCGCTCTTGAAGCGCTGAGGAGAAAACCATGGCTGTCGCGCAGGATATTGCCCGTACTCAGGATCGTCCGGCCTCGGCGCTCTGGACCATCGCGCGGCGCGACAGCCTTGCGGGATTCCTGTTCATCGCCCCGCAGCTGATCGGCATCGTCATCTTCGTTCTGATCCCGCTCGGGCTGGTGTTCTGGTATTCGCTGCATGAATGGAATGTGCTCGCCAACACCTTCACCTATACGGGTGCGCAGAACTACCGGATGTTGGTCGAGGACAGCAATCTTCGCGAAGTCCTTGGCGCGACGGCGATTTTTTCGGCCGGGCTCGTCGTGTTCAACCTTTCATTGGCGCTGCTTCTGGCCGTATTGCTGAACCAGAAACTGGCTGGCATCGTGATATTCAGGACGCTGTTCTTCTCGCCGGTCGTCGTTTCGCTGGTTGCCTGGACGATCGTCTGGGGGTTCCTGTTGCAGAAAAATGGCGGCATCAACGGCATGTTGCTGATGGCCGGCATCGAAGGCCCCAACTGGCTGCGCGAGGAAACGACCGCGATGATTTCAGTCATCGTCGTGCAGGTCTTCAAGAATGTCGGGCTTAACATGATCCTGTTTCTGGCGGCACTTCAGGGTGTGCCGAAAGAACTCTACGAGGCGGCCCGCATCGATGGCGCGCCCGCCTTCAAGCAGTTTCGTCGCATTACCCTGCCGCTGATCAGTCCGACGATCCTGTTAACCTCGATCATTACGATTGTTGGCTCGCTGCAGGTTTTTGCGCAGATCGCAGTTCTGACCCAGGGGGGACCGGGTCTCTCGACCACGGTGCTGGTCTATTACCTCTATCAGCAGGCCTTCCAGTTTCATTTCTTCGGCTACGGCTCGACGCTGTCCATCCTGCTGTTTGTGGTCGTCGCCGTACTGACCTTCGCCCAGTGGCAGATGCGCAAGAGGATCGTCTTTTATGAAAGCTGACCTTTCCCCACGCATGCAAGTCGCTCTTTACGGGGTGTTGTGCGTGCTCCTGATCCCGTTTGTCTTTCCGACCTGGTGGATGGTGACGTCATCGATCAAGCCGATCAGCGATATCTTCGCCTTCCCGCCGCAATTCTTCCCGCAAAACCAGGACTGGACGAGCTATTCCAAGGTCTTCGAGTTGCAGCCTTTCGTGCGGCAATACTGGAATTCCGCCTATATTGCCGCTGTGGTGACGGCAGGAACGATGATCATATCGTCCATGGCAGGCTATGCTTTTGCGCGGATCCGGTTTCCGGGCGCAAATCTCATTTTCATGGTCGTGCTGCTTGGCCTGCTCATTCCGTCGGAAGTCACGATCGTGCCGCTGTTTCAGATGTTTCTGAAGGCGGGCATGGTCAACACACACTGGCCGCTCATTCTTGTGCCGATCTTCGGTGCGCCCAGTGTTTTTGCCACTTTCGTCATGCGGCAGTTCTTCGTGACGCTGCCCGCCGAGCTCGAAGAGGCGGCGCGTGTCGATGGTCTCGGGCGCTTCAAGATATTCCGCAAGATCGCGCTGCCGCTGGCAAAACCAGCGCTGGCCTCGGTCGCGATCTTCACCTTCCTGCACTCCTGGAACCTGTTCCTTGAGCCCATCGTCTTTCTCTCCAGCGCAGAGATGTTCACGCTGCCGCAGGCGCTGACCCAATATACCGACGCCTATGGCGGACCGATGTGGAATATCCAGCTTGCCGCAGCGACGCTGACGGCGCTGCCCGTGCTCATCGTCTTCGTGATTGCCCAGAAGCAGTTCGTCGAAGGCCTCGCCCATACCGGCCTCAAGGGCTGAAGAACCGGATTTAATCGATGGCTAATGTAACCCTGTCCGACATCCGCAAAAGCTATGGCGCGGTAAAAACCATTCACGGCGTTGATCTCGATATCAGGGATGGCGAATTTGTCGTCCTCGTCGGACCCTCCGGCTGCGGCAAGTCGACCCTGCTGCGGATGGTCGCCGGTCTCGAAACGATCACGGGTGGTGAACTCAAGATCGGCGAGCGGATCGTCAACGATCTCGATCCCAAGGACCGCGACATCGCCATGGTGTTCCAGTCATACGCTCTTTATCCGCATATGACGGTCGCAACCAATATGGGCTTTTCGCTGGAGCATCGCGGCTCAAGCAAACAGGAAATTGCCGAGAAGGTGAACTGGGCGGCGGAGATCCTCGGTCTTACCGCATTGCTCGACCGTTATCCCCGCCAGCTCTCCGGCGGTCAGCGCCAGCGTGTTGCAATGGGTCGCGCCATCGTTCGCAATCCGCAGGTGTTCCTGTTCGACGAACCCCTCTCAAACCTTGATGCCAAACTGCGCGTCGTGATGCGTGGCGAGATCAAGGCTTTGCATCAGAAACTCAGGACCACCACGATCTATGTGACGCATGACCAGGTGGAGGCGATGACGATGGCTGACAGGGTCGTTGTGCTGAACGGCGGCCGTGTCGAGCAGGTCGGCACGCCGCTCGAACTTTACGACCGTCCGGCAAACCAGTTCGTTGCCGGCTTCATAGGCTCACCTTCCATGAATTTTCTGCCCGGCGTGATATCGCAAGCCGGTTTTGAAACCGGCGGTGTGGTCTTGCCATTGCCGGCCGCTGCCGCCGCTCTTGCGGGAAAAGGGGCGACTTATGGCATCCGGCCCGAGCACCTCGCCCTTGATCCCTCGGGCGTACCGGCCGAGATCCTGCTCGTCGAACCGCTGGGATCGGAAACGCAGGTCACCATGACACTGGGTGGTTCGCGGGTGCTCGGCGTTTTTCGCGAACGCATAGGCCAGGCGGTCGGCGAGGAGATAAGGATATCCCCGGCTTTGGACGGCATTCATCTGTTTTCGGACGAAAACGGCAATCGGCTGAACTGAGCCCCGGCGCGCGTTCAGACAGGTCCGGCCGCGGCGTTGCCATCTCCGCGACCGATCATCTCAAAGAAAGCTGCTTTCGAACAGCTCGCCTGAATAGGCGGCATGGGTAACGCCTGCTTCAAGGTCGGCCTTGGTTAGCTCATCCACAAAAACGCCGTTCTGCATCACCAGCACGCGGTCGCACATATGGGCGATGACAGCCAGATCGTGACTGACGAGAACAAAGGTCAGATCGCGTTCTTCGCGCTGGTCGGCAAGAAGGTTGAGGATTTCGGCCTGGATGGAAACGTCGAGCGCGGATGTCGGCTCGTCGAGCAGCAGGATCGGTGGTTCGAGGATCAGCGCGCGGGCGATTGCCACGCGCTGGCGCTGACCGCCGGAAAGTTCATGCGGGAACCGCTCGGCAAAATGCGCGGGCAGGCCAACCTGTTGCAGGGCGGCGGGAACCTTCGACCAGCCGTCGCCAAGCCCCATGGCGCGGATGGGCTCGGCCAGAGCCCGACCGATGCGGTGGCGAGGATGCAGTGAACCGTAGGGATCCTGAAACACCATCTGGGCCAGTTTCAGTTCGTCGCGGCTGCGGGTCTTGCCGACCGGTTTTCCATTAAAGCTTATCGAGCCGGTCCAGCCACCCTCCAGACCTGCCAGCGAGCGCAGCAAGGTCGATTTGCCGCAGCCGCTTTCGCCGACAATTCCGAGGGTTTCGCCTTTGTTGACCGTAAGGCTGACGCCGCGTACGACGTGGTTACGTTTTTCCTTGGCGCCGTAGACGACATCGAGCTTGTCTACCGTGATCATCGCATCACCTCCGCATCGATTGCCTGACGATCCAACACCTTGAGGCGCCTGACCGGATTGCGTGGATCGGGCATGGCCGCGATCAGGCCGCGCGTATAGGGATGCCGCGCATCTTCAAGCTTCGTCAGCGTTTCCACGACGCGCCCGCCATACATGACCATCACGCGTTCGCAGAACGCCGCCACCATGCGGATGTCGTGGCTGATGAGGATCAGGCCGGAATTGTTCTCGCGCACCATCTCGTCCAGAAGCAGAAGTACATCCTTGCGCACGCTGACATCGAGGGCCGAGGTCGGTTCGTCGGCGATGACAAGCTTCGGCTTGGCGAGCAGCATCATGGCGATCATCACCCGCTGCCCCATGCCACCCGATATCTGGTGTGGATAAAGCGCCATGACGCGGTCGGGATCGTTGATACGTACGCGCAGCAGCATGTCGCGCGCAGCAGCCCTTGCCGCCTGGCCGGTAAGCGCCAGATGCAGTTCGGCGGCTTCCGCCACCTGTTTGCCGATGGGTAGCACCGGGTTCAGCGAATAACGCGGGTCCTGCATGATCAGCGCCATCTCGCTGCCACGGATCGCGCCCATCTGCCGTTCGGTTTTTATGAGCAGCGGTTCGCCGAGAAAATCCATTTTCTCCGCCGTCACCGTCGCGCTCTTTGGCAAAAGGCGCATGGCGGCCCGGCCGGTGGTGGATTTGCCGGAACCGGACTCACCGACGATACCGACCCTTTCGCGGCCGACGTCGAAATTGACGTTGGAAACGGCGGAAATGGCATTGCGCCCAAAACGGACATTGAGGTCGCGTACCGAGAGTATGGGAGTGCTGTCAGGAACGGGCATGACGCGGATCCAGAAGGTCGCGCAGCGTATCGCCGGCGATGTTGAAGGCAAGGCTCGTCAGCAGGATGGCAATGCCGGGCATGACGGCGACCCACCAGTAATCGAGCATGAATTTGCGGCCGCTGGAGATCATCGCACCCCATTCAGGCAGCGGCGGCTGCGCCCCAAGGCCGAGGAAGCCGAGCGAAGCAGCCGTGAGGATGATGCCCGCCATGTTCAGCGTGAGGCGAACGATGACCGAGGGAATGCACATCGGCGCGATATAGAGAAACAGGATGCGCAGCGGCGAGGCACCGTAGAGGCGGGCGGCGGCCACATAATCGGTGTTTCGCACCACCAGTGCTTCCGCGCGGGCGAGACGCGCAATCGGTGGCCACGCCGTCAGCGAGATCGCGATGATCGCTGTTCCGAGACCGGCTCCCATCGCTGCCGCAAAGGCAAGTGCGAGCACGAGCGAGGGGAAGGAGAGGACGATATCGGTCGCGCGCATTAAGATGGCATCGGTGCGCCCGCCGAAGAAACCGGCCATGACGCCAATCGCAAGGCCGATCGGACCGACGATGACCGAGACCGACAGGACGGTCTGGATGGTGATGCGGGTGCCGTAGACGAGCCGGCTGAAAATATCGCGGCCAAACTCGTCGGTTCCGGCCAGATGCGCCCAGCTTGGCGGCTGAAGCGCGTTTTCGAGCGCCTGGCGGGCAGGATCGTAAGGCGCAATGAGCGGAGCGAAAATGGCGACCAGAACCAGGACCGCCAGAATGGCGAAGCCGAACATCCCAAGTGGCTCGTCTGCGAGTTTCCTAAGTGTCCGCACGGTTGTGGTCGACAGGCGCGACAGGACGCCGGGGCGATCAACGGTATTGTTTTGCGCGATATCGGTCATCGTGCGGCCTCCCGTGTGCGGGGATCAAGCGTGGTGTAGGCCAGATCGGCGAGGAAGTTGAGCAACATGAATATGAAGCCGATGACGATCGTGGCGGCGAGGATCGCATTCATGTCGCCGATGAGCAGCGCATTGGTCATATATTGGCCGATGCCCGGCCAGGAAAAGACGATCTCGGTCACCACGGCGCCTTCCAGCAGATTGCCGTAGGAAATTGCCAGTACAGTTATGAGCTGCACGGCGATATTGGGCAGTACATGGCGTGTTATGGTGCGTGCGGGACTGACACCTTTTGCCCGCGCCGCGATCACATAGTCCTGGCTCAGCTGTTCGAGGGTGAAGGCCCTCGTCATGCGGGTAATATAGGCCATGGCCATATAGGCAAGGATTACGGCCGGCAGGATGATGTGTCCGAGCGCGTTCCAGAAGATTTCCGTCTCGCCCGCAAGCAGGCTGTCGACCAGCATCAGGCCGGTTCTGGGTTCCACCAGACCCTCGTAGAACACGTCCACCCGGCCGGGCCCTCCGACAAGATTGAGACTGGCATAAAAAATGACGAGCCCGACAATGCCGAACCAGAAGACAGGTATCGAATGTCCAACCAGCGCAAAGACACGCGCGAACTTGTCGATGAACGTATCGCGAAACAGGGCTGCTGCAAGACCGAGGGGAACGCCGATGACCGTCGAGATGATGATCGCCAGGGTCGCGAGTTCGAAGGTTGCGGGGAAGGCCTGCGCCAGATCGCGCGTCACGGGATTGCCTGTCAGGATCGCGATACCGAAATCCCCATGCAGCAGACCACGCAAGTAAATGAAGAACTGCTGATAAAGTGGCAGATCAAGGCCAAGCCGCGCCCTCATGGCCTCATAGGCTTTTGGATCGGCAAGCTCGCCGACGATTGCTCCGACCGGATCGGTCGGCATCACACGGCCTATGATGAAGGTGATGCAGAGCAGGATGAAGAGGCTGACGATCAGTTGCAGAAAACGATGCCCAAGCCCGCGCAGTGAAATCTCCGTCATTGCTGGCCGCACTTCCTTGAGAGAAATCCGTCAGGGGCCGGCCCTTTGCCCGCTGCTCGCCGCAGACGCGCAATTCTCTTTTGTAAAAACTCTTGATGGTACTTCATCCCAACCCCTCCCTGAGTTAACATGAAAACATATGACGTGCCGCCACGTCATCATATGAGTAACGAAGGGATTCGTATTCTGCAAGAGGGAAGACTGGCATGATTGGCGACAAAGCGAGGCCGCGGGAGAGGCGGGCGCAACAGATCATCGATAATCTCAGCGCAGAAATTCGCAGTGGAAAACTGAAAAATGGCGACCAGCTTCCCACGGAGCCGCAATTGGAACGCGCTTATGGCGTGAGCCGGACGGTGGTCCGCGAAGCGATTGCCGATTTGCGTTCTGCCGGTTACGTCGTCCCTATCCAGGGCAAGGGGGTTTTTGTCAGTAGCGACAGTGAATGGGCCGGCGTGAAACTGACGCAGTCTGAAGTTGGCACCATTGCCGAGACGCTGGAAATGCTGGAGTTCCGCCTGGCAACGGAAGGGGAGGCGGCGGCGATCGCAGCCTATCGCCGGACGGCCCAGCAGGAAGCGGCAATCTCCGCGGCGCACCGGAAAATGGCCCGTGCCATCGACGCTGGCGAATCGACCGTCGATGCGGATTACGAATTCCATTCGGCCATCGCGACCGCAACCAATAACCGCTTCTATCTGGAGGCATTGCGCCAGTTCGGTTCACGCTCGATACCGCGTGGGCAGTTCCCAACGTTGCCTGAAACCGGCGACGCGAATTATCTTCGCAAAGTGCAGGCCGAACACGAGGCAATCCTGCGCGCCATCGTCGAGCAGGATCCCGATGCGGCCCGAAAAGCCATGCGTGAACACATGCTGGCAAGCCAGCGGCGATACAGGCTGCTCTCGGAGGCGCAATAGCATCTCGACACTCATCTTATTTCATGCGATGTCATATGATGACTTGCATGGAGAGAGGAGAGAATCGATGTATGTCGGCACCCAGGTTGCTGCGCGCGATGACGAGGATTACAAGGTCTGGGCGCAGCTCGGCGTCAAAAACATCAGCGCGGATCCGCCCGGAGCACCCGCGAGCTGGACTTTCGAGGATTTCGAGCGCCACCGTGACAAGGTCGAAAGCTTTGGGCTTGTCCTTGATATGGTGCAACTGCCGTTGCCGTCCCGGCCCATCGAGCAGGCGTCATATCCCGATATCCTGCTTGCCGGCCCGGATCGCGACCGGCAGATCGATGCCGTCTGCACGATGATCGAAAACATCGCGAGGGCTGGAATTCCTGCCGCGAAATACAATCTCAACCTCATTGGTATTCCGCGCACGGAGATGGAGCGCGGCCGTGGCGGTTCGCTCAACGAGGCATGGCGCTGGGACAAGGCGGACCATGATGCCGCACCGGGCCTCGCCGGCGTTCTGTCCGAAGACGAGAACTGGGAACGCATCGACTACTTCCTCGAACGCGTCGTGCCGGTTGCCGAAAGCAACAGGGTGCGTCTCGCCTGCCACCCCCATGATCCCTATACACCGCCAGGCTACAGGGGCGTCACCCGTGTGCTCGGAACGGTCGATGGGCTGAAGAAGTTCGTGCAGATGCGCGAGAGCCCCTATCACGGCCTGAATTTCTGCCAGGGGTCAATCGGCGAGATGCTTGATGATCCGCGCGAGGAGATCGACGACATCATCCGCTGGTTCGGCAGCCGCGACAAGATTTTCAACGTCCACTTCCGCAACATCAGCGGCGGGAAATTGTCCTTCATGGAGACTTTCCCCGATGAGGGGGACATGGACATGGTGCGCTCGCTGAAACTCTATCACGAACTCGGTTATCGCTACATGATCATGCCGGACCATGTGCCGACGATTGCCGGACGCGATCCCGTCGGCGTCGCTTTCGCCTTCTGCTACGGCTACATCGCAGCCTTGATCGAAGCACTTGATAACAAACATCTTTGACCGTTTTGGCCCGCGACGCTCCGCTGCGTCGCGGCTTTTCCCGAACATCAATTACCGATCTGTAGGAGGAGCAGGTATGAAAAAAACATTGATCCGTCTCGCATTCACCACCGTTCTTGGCGCCCTGCTCGTGCAGGGATCGCCCGTCGCGGCCAAAACCCCCAACGACCAGCTGGTTATCGGCACGTCGCTGGCCCAGGTGCTGTCACTCGACCCCCATCAGGCCACCGAGGCAAAAGCCAACGAAATCATGGCCAATCTTTATGATCGCCTGATCTCGGTGGACGGTTCCGGCAAGGTTTCGCCGCAGCTCGCCGAGCGCTGGGAAACGGATGAGAAAGGCATCACCTTTCATCTTCGCGAGGCGAATTTCGCCTCCGGTAACCCGGTGACCTCGGCCGATGTGGTTTATTCGCTCAGCCGCCTTCTGAAGATGAACCAGGCGGCCGCAGCGAACCTCAAGCGCGTGGGCTACAATGCCGACAACATCGACAAGCTGGTAAGTGCTCCGGATGAAAAAACGGTTCGCGTCGATCTTTCGGGTGAAACGACTTCGGAATTGCTGCTTTATCGCCTCGCCATGGTCATTGCCAGCGTGGTCGACAGCAAGGAACTGAAGTCCCACGAGGTCAATGATGACTGGGGGAATGCATGGCTGAGAACGAATTCGGCCGGCTCCGGCCCTTTCACCCTCAACCGCTGGTCGCCGAATGAGATTATCATTCTGGAGGCGAATAAGGACTATGTGGCCGGCAGCCCCAAAATGCGCCGCGTCATCGTGCGGCATGTGCCGGAAAGCCAGGTTGAGCGCCTGATGCTGGAGCGCGGCGATATCGACATCGCCAGCGCGCTGACGGCTGCGGATCTCGCGATCTTCAACAACAAGGACGGTTTCCAGATCCAGCGTGTGCCGACGGGCGGTTTTTACGTCCTGTCCATGAATGCCGGCAAGGAGCCTCTGTCCAACCCCAAGGTCCGCGAAGCGATCGCCTACGGCATCGACTATAAGGGCATGGAAAAGACCATCATGGGTCCCTACGGCCGGGCGCGCACGGTGCCGGTACCAGAGAATTTCGAATATGCCATTCCGAGCCCGGATTGGAAGCTCGACGTGGAGAAGGGAAAAGCGCTCCTCAAGGAGGCCGGCTACGAGAACGGTTTCACGCTCAATCTGAAGACGATCGCGCAGACGCCGCGCATCGACCTCGCCACCGCGATCCAGGCCACGCTCAGCCAGATCGGTATCAAGGTCAATATCCAGCAGGGTAACGGCTCGGACGTGATTGCGGCGCACCGCGCGCGGGATTTTGATCTGCTCATCCCGCAGACCGGAGCCTACATGCCGAATGTTCTGGGCTCGATGGAACAGTTCTCCAGCAACCCGGACAACTCGCTTGCCGCCAACAACGCCGGCAATTTCGTCTGGCGCTCGGCCTGGGATATTCCGGAACTGACCGCGCTCACGGCAAAGGCGTCACTCGAGCCTGATGCCAAGAAGCGCGGGGAAATCTACACCCAGATGCAGGAAATGTTCGTCGCGCAGAAGCCGGCGGTGCTGCCGATGTTCGAGAGATTCGAGCCGATCGTGCTGAACGCGCGCGTCAAGGATTATGTGGGCCACCCCAGCCAGACGACCCGGCTTGAAAAGGTCACGAAGGACTGACGGCAAAGGACAATTTGCGAAACAGGTGACGGGCGGTTTTACCGCCCGTTTTTTTGCGTGACTGGGCAAATGCGCCCGGGTCTTCTCCCGCAGTTTGACCAGGTAGACAGCGCCGGTACGGGAAATAGTCGTGCGCCATCCCATAATTTCAGGGGGTTTTCTCAAGGACTTCATCGGTTTAGACCGTGCGGCAACTTTTCCTACCGTCGGGCGAGAGTCGCGAACTCCGCTCACCTACCTCCCGAAGAATGCGTTGACGACTATGAACCTTGCACAGATAAAACTTCCGTCTCGGCCACTCAGCCTCAAACGTGGCGTCATTTCGGTGCCGGCAGCCTATTATTTCTCAGTTCCCGTGCTTCTCGTAATCACGATTGTCATGCTGGTAGCCGAAGGCCCGGGCGTCGTGCGTGACTACAAGATCAGCCAGGATCCGCTGGAGATTGAAAACGGCGATATCAGCGGCAGCTGCAAGACACGCAAGGCGATCTTCACGACCTGCAAGGCCGATCTTTCCTACGACCATGCGGGCGTGAGCTACAAGAAGGATGTCGAGGTCATGTTCGTCGATCTCCATTCCGGCGATTACGAAACCGGGCTGGTCATCTCCGCGACGAACCCGGAACTCGCAACGATTTCGCTGGGTCTGGACATGCTCTGGAACCGCATCATTACACTCGGCGTGTTCGTCTTTCTGCTTGGTTTCGGCAGTCTCGCCATGCTGTTCACACTTGTCCGCATGCTGCGGGTCCGCCTGCAGCTACGCAACCCGGCCCCTTTGACCGTTATTCCGGTGGCGCTGACGGCCGTTGCCGAAAAACGCAGCCGCCTTTTTGTGACCTATGCCGATACGGTCAGAGACGATAAAACCAAGCGGCAATCCTTCACGCATCTGGAACGGGGTCGCATTCCCGTTGTCATCGGCAATACCGGCAAACAGGATGTGGCACTTGCAGTCCTGCATGGTAACGGCGCCTTGCCTGTCCTGCTTGACGATCAGCTGGAGCGGATCGACCTGACGGAACAGGAGCGGGCGGAAGCTCTCGCATCGCTCGCCCCGATGGTCGCGCACGAGACACAGGAGGCTGCCGCCGCCCGGGCCGCGTCGATGAACAAGGGGCCCGGTCTCCTGCGCCGGCTCGGGACTTTCGTCGCCATCCTCGCCGTCATCATGGTGGCGGTGATGGGCTACTGGCTGTGGTATGTCACAAGCGCTCCGTCGCAATTCAATTCCCCCGGCATGGACATCAACAACATGCTGCCGGCGGCACTCAACGAGTGGGGCTGCGCCCGCCTGCAAGAACGCTTCTCTGACGGCCGGGCTCCGTTTGGCTGCGCCGCCGCGGATTATCAAAGCTGGAAATAAAGGGTTTTCCTTTGTGCAGTCGGGTCGGTTTGCCAAAAGCGTTACAGCCTGGCACACCGGCCCGGACTCTACTCAGGATTCTTGTTGAGTAGAGGCAGATATCAATAGTTGCATTAGAGATTTATAAATAAACCACTTTCATAGTGCCATCGTGAGCGGTTCTTCAGAGGCTGGGAGAGTGCATCATGTTCACGGTGCTGGAATGCGTTGCCGTCCAACACGATCGGGAGATCGTGCTTCTTGCGGCATTGATCTGTCTGCTGGGAATGCTCGCCTTTTTTCACCTCTTGTTGCGCGCTGAGGAAAGTCCCTCCGGCCGAAAGCCCTATTGGGTCCTGGTTGCCGCCTTTGCGGCGGGGCTAAGCGTCTGGGCCACCCATTTTGTCGCCATGCTCGCCTATAAGGGCACTGTTCCCATCGGTTTCGATTTTTCCTTCACCGCTCTCTCGGCCGTTCTTGCCGTACTCGGCTTCTGGCTGGCGCTCAATGCCTGCACGCAGGCAATCTACGGCCCGGTGATTTCTGCCACCCTGCTGACGCTGTCCGTTGCCGTAATGCATTTCGTCGGAATGGCGGGAATAGATGTCGCCGCCACGGTCAGCTACGAATGGGGGGCTGTTCTTGGCGGTTTTGCCGTCGCCTGGGCGTTTTTTCTTCTGTCCTCCTGTCTGTTTCACCGCCTCGGCTCCTGGAAGCGCATCGTTTTTCCCGCCGCAGCGTCGATCCTTGCAATCTGCGCGCTGCATTTCACTGCGGTGTCGGCCACCGTTCTCTCACCCGATCCCTCCATTTCCGGACCAGACCCCGACAATCTCGGCCGGCTGATCATGATCGGCGCGGTTTCCGGCGTGACATTCCTGATCCTTTCCGCAACGGCGACTGCGGCGCTCGTGGACCGGTATCTCGTCGACCTCAAGGGTCTCGTCGACGCGACACTGGACGGCCTTGCGGTCGTGCGCGATGGCCGCATCGTCGAGCTGAATACGCGTTTCGCAGGCCTGCTGGGGCGCGATGAAACGTCGCTGGTCGGAAAGAATCCCGATGAACTTTTCCGGGCCGCGGATGGGCAACCCGTCTATGTACCCCGTAATGCGCCCGTAGAGGCCATACGTGAGCGCGCCGACCGCGCGCAGGTGTTCGAACTCGCCGTGCGCACCATCGAATACCGAGGTCGTCCCTGCGAGGTCATGGCCATTCGCGACCTGACGGAGAAGCGTGAGGCGCAGCGGGAGATCGAATATCTTGCCCGCCACGATGTGCTCACCGGCCTTTCCAATCGCACCATGTTCCAGACGCGGCTGCTTCAGCAGATCGAACATTGCGGCGAGGGCGACGAATTTGCGCTGCTGGCGCTCGATCTCGACCGCTTCAAGGCGGTCAACGATATATTCGGCCACGCCGAAGGCGACAGGGTTCTCAAGAAAGTCGCGGCGATTCTCGATGAATGCGCGAGATCTGGCGATGTGGTCGCCCGGCTCGGGGGTGATGAGTTCGTCATTCTGACCGCGCGGCATACCAAGGCGGAAGAAGCGCGCCTGCTTGCCGAGACGATCCTCGCCATGTTCGCCCTGAAAATGAATGCCGCCAATGATCCGACCGCCGTCGGTGTCAGCATCGGTATTGCCGTCTTTCCACGCGACGGAAAAGACGACGAAAGCATCCTGCATGCCGCCGATCTCGCGCTTTATCGGGCCAAGATGGGCGGCCGTGGCATATTGGCCTTTTATGACCCACTGATGGATCAGGAGGCGCGCGAGCGTCGCCAGCTCGAGACGGATCTGAGGCTGGCAATCAATCGTGATGAGCTCGTGCTGAATTACCAGCCGGTCCTTTCCGTCGAATGCGGTGAGGTCGTCGGTTATGAGGCGCTGGTGCGCTGGCAGCATCCCACAAGAGGCGTGGTGCCTCCGGACGTGTTCATCCCGATCGCCGAGGAAAGTGGGATCATCATCTCGCTCGGCGAATGGGTGCTGCGCGAGGCCTGCCGTCAGGCGAACACCTGGGCGCCGCATCTGAAAATCGCGGTCAATGTGTCGCCGCTGCAATTTTCCCTGGCCAATCTGGGCCATGTCGTCTGCACCATCCTGATGCAGACCGGCCTTTCGCCCAACCGGCTGGAACTGGAGATCACCGAAGCTGCCCTGCTGAAAGACCGAAAGGCGACGCTGACAATTCTGACCCAGCTCAAAGCGCTTGGCGTTGCCATTGTCATGGATGATTTCGGTACGGGTTATTCTTCGCTCAGCAACCTGCAGAGCTTCCCTTTCGACAAGATCAAGATCGATCGCAGCTTCATTGCCGCCATGAGCGATGACGACAATGCCCGTGCCATCGTGCGCGCGGTTATCGGCCTTGGCCGCAGCCTCGATCTGCCGGTAACGGCGGAAGGAATCGAAACCGATGCGCAATATCGCATGGTCGTCGATGAAGGATGCGCGCAGGCTCAGGGCTATCTCTTTGGCAAGCCGGATGTGGCGCCGGCACAGGCCGCGGGTACAACCACGCGGAAGAAATATACTGTTTGAGGAAGGCGCGGCAGCGCGTGGGGCGCGCTGCCGGCCATCTCCATGTCGGCCTCCACGCTCGGCCATTCATCCTCCCAGCCTGATTTCATGGAACGAGAGCCTGCGCAGATCGTTAGGATTGGGCGTGGCGCGCCGCGTTGTCCGTGCCCTTTCCGGCGCCGGACAGCCGCTCGGACAAAGCTGTCGGATCAGCTTTTCCCAGGCCGCGCGCAACGAATGGACACCTTTTATTGGGAGAGCCCGCAATGACAGACCGCCTCGAGCCCCAGGATCCGCGCAGCCAGTATCCGCGCCCGCCTTTTTCGACGCCGGAGCAAGAGATGCCCGGTCTGGTGACCAACATGACGCCCCTTCCGGACCATGGGGAGAAGAGCTACAGGGGCTCGGGAAAACTTGCCGGTCGCAAGGCGCTGATAACGGGCGGCGATTCCGGCATCGGCCGTGCGGTGGCGATCGCTTTCGCACGGGAAGGAGCGGATGTCGCTATCTCCTACCTTCCTGAAGAGGAATCCGACGCCGAGGAGGTGGTCGCGCTCATCGAGGCAGAGGGCCGTCTGGCGGTGGCGTTACCCGGCGACATTACCGATGAAGGGTGGTGTCGCGAACTGGTCGAAAAAGCGGCTGGCGATCTCAACGGCCTGGATATTCTGGTAATCAATGCCGCGAGACAGCAATATCGCGAGAATATCGAGGAACTGTCGACCGAAGATTTCGACCGCACAATGAAGACCAATCTCTATGCTCTTCATTGGATTGCGCAGGCCGCCGTTCCTCATCTCAAGCCAGGCGCTTCCGTTATCACCACGGCCTCGATACAGGCCTACGAGCCTTCTGCAATCCTGCTGGATTATGCGACCACAAAAGCGGGCATCGTGGCCTACACCAAAGCGCTCGCGAAGCAGCTGATAGACAAGGGTGTGCGCGCCAACGCTGTCGCACCGGGCCCGTTCTGGACGGCGCTGCAACCGAGCGGCGGCCAGCCCCCCGAAAAGGTGCGCAATTTTGGCAAGGATAGCGATTTTGGCCGCCCCGGCCAGCCGGTGGAGCTTGCGCCGGTCTATGT
Source organism: Agrobacterium sp. 33MFTa1.1 (assembly GCF_004328495.1). Classification (NCBI taxonomy): domain Bacteria; kingdom Pseudomonadati; phylum Pseudomonadota; class Alphaproteobacteria; order Hyphomicrobiales; family Rhizobiaceae; genus Agrobacterium; species Agrobacterium sp. 33MFTa1.1. The sequence goes on from NZ_CP036359.1 coordinate 1,871,285, forward strand.
CCTGCTCGCATCGCAGGACGGCAGTTTTATCAATGGTGAGGTTTACGGCGTGACCGGCGGCAAGGGTATTGCCTGAGACAATGACTTTGGCGTCAGCTGGCTGTTCGAGGAGCAGACATGAAAAGGCACGAACGACGATCACAAACGGATGCAAAACCCTTCGATGTACGCGACCGGCTGATACTGGCCCTTTACGCGCAGCTGAAGGCGGAGAGGCAGACGAGAGAAGCCATGGAATGGGTCATTCGCAATGGCGGCCTTTCCCCTGAAGTGCTGGAGGCCATGGCCTCCGACCCTGTGCCGGTCCTTGCGGAAGCGGACGTTCCTGCCATCGAGCGCATTCTTGCCGCAGACCGGAATGGCGGCCGCTCGTCGCGTAACGACAATCACGGGCGGGCGTCATGACCAGGAGGGCAAGCTGGAAAGGCCATTTGGTCTTTGGTGATTTGAATTGTGAAATCGGTCTTTATTCCGCGCTCACCTCGTCGGAGAAAATCTCGTTCAACATCGTCAACCGCAAGACGGGGCACCGCGTGGAGCGGCAATATGTGGATAGTGATACCGGCGAGGCGGTCGAACGGGACGAGCAGGTCAAGGGCTACGAACGCGATAATGGCGATTACATCGTCATCGAGGGTGACGAAATCTCAAAGCTGATGCCGGAAAATGACAAGGTCATCCGCATCCGGCATTTCCTCCAGTGCGACGACATAGACAAGCTCTTCTTCGATAGGTCCTATTATCTAGCGCCGACACAGGAAGGTGGCGAGGAGGCGCTGACGCTTCTCGCCAGAGCGATGGAAGACGAAAATGTTGCTGCCCTCGGAGAGGCCGTGCTGTTCCGGCGTAACCGCGTGGTCCTCATCCGGCCGAGCGGCAGGGCGCTCGTCGCAACCACGCTGAACTTTGGTTACGAGGTTCGGGCAGAGAACACCGTCTTCAAATCCATCCCGGACATCGAGTTCGATGACGAAATGCTGGAACTTGCCGGTCATATCATCGAAACGCGGGCCGGCACCTTCGATCCCTCCGATTATAGCGACCGTTACAACGATGCCCTTGCGGAGCTGGTGAAAGCCAAGATTGAAGGCCGGGAAATCCGCAAGCGGGCGCCGCAGAAACATGACAATGTGATTGATCTCAAGGAGGCGCTTCGTCGCAGCGCAAGGGAAGACGCTGGAAAAAAAGCGAAGCCGTCAGGCCGCAAGACGTCGCGGAAAGCGAGCTGATCCATGGATTGCAGACCCATAACGCCAAAGGCAGCTTCGATAAGACCCTGAGCCCAAAAGGACGAAGGATAAGCCTGCTCAAGAAATTGAACGCGAGGAGAAGGCCGTGAACGACACCAGGCCGCCGCAGTCTGCCATCCAGTTCACTCACCCGGAGCGCCTCTACTGGCCGGATGACGGCGTGACGAAGGAAGGTCTTGCCGATTATTATGCCCAGGTCTGGAAGCAGATGGCGCCCTTCGTGGTCAACAGGCCGCTGGCGCTGCTGCGCTGCCCGGAGGGTATAGAAGGGCAGCGGTTTTTCCAGAAACACGCCTGGCGCGGCATCAACAAGGCCATAGAACAGATCAGGGATCCAAAGGACAAGGCCGGTGAGCCCCTGATCCGCATCACCGATTTTGACGGCATGATGGCGCTCGTGCAGTCTGCGGCGCTTGAAATCCACCCGTGGGGAGCGACCACCGCGAGCTGGGAAAAGCCGGATATGATCACCATGGATATAGATCCCGCCGAGGATGTCTCCTGGGAGGATGTGATAGAGGCGGCGCTCGAACTGAAGCGGCGTTTTGAAGCGGCGGGTCTGGCAGCTTTCGTCAAGACATCAGGCGGCAAGGGGCTTCATGTAGTTGCCCCGCTGAAGCCGCAGGCGGGCTGGACGGCGGTCAAGGCATTTGCCAAAGCCATGGCCGCAGAGATGTCGAAGGTCGAGCCGGACAGGTATCTCTCGGTCGCAACCAAGGCAAAACGCAAAGGCCGGATTTTCATCGACTATCTGCGCAACGGTCGCGGCAATACCGCGGTGGCGCCTTATTCGACCCGGGCGCGGCCGGGTGCGGCGGTCTCCGCCCCCCTCGAATGGTCCGAACTCACGGCCGATATCGGTCCTGCCCACTTCACGGTCAACAATATCGGGCCACGTCTTTTTGCACTGAAGAATGATCCCTGGGAGGGCTTTTTTGCCGCCGCGGAGGTTTTGCCGAAAAAGGCGCGCTAAGACCGCGTCTCAGCGCTTCTTTTCGGCCGCGATGCTTTTCTTCAAAGCGTCCATGATGTTGATGACGTTGCCGCCGGTTCGGGCCTTGGTGCCGGCCTTCTTGTTCGAGGCGGGCGCTTCATTGCCCTTGCTCTTGAGCAGCGACTTGATCTTTTTCTGAATCGGGTCCTGAACCAACGTCGGTTTCCACTCCGTCATCTGGCTGGAAATGCGTTTTTCCATGGCCTGCAGTAGCGGCTTTTCAAGTTTCATCTTCGGGTCGAGAGCGTCGATGCTTTCGCGCACCTCCTCGCCGTAGTGCAATGTCCACAGGATGATGCCCTTACCGGAAGGTTCCAGCAGCACGGCCCGTTCCCGCCGGTAGAGCACAAGCCGGGCAATGCCGAAAACGCCGTTTGCCGTCATGGCCTCGCGAATGACGCTGAAGGCTTCGGCGCCTATCTTGTCTTCCGGGCGAAGAAAGTGCGGTCGGTCGTACCAGATCCAGTCTATGGAGCCTTTTGGCACGAAGGTCTTGATATCGATGGTGCGGGTACTTTCGAGCGCTACGGCATCGATCTCGTCATCCTCGAGCAGCACATAATCGTCCTCGCCACGGGGAAAACCCTTCACCTGGTCTTTCGCCGCAACGGGGCGATGGGTGACGCTGTCGACATAACGGCTTTCGACGCGATTGCCGGTCTTGCGATTGAGAACGTGGAAGCGGTATTTGTTGCCTTCTGTCGTTGCAGGTGTCAGCGATACGGAGGCCGTCACCAGCGAGAGCTTCAGATAACCCTTCCAGAAAACCTGACGTGCCATTTCCCGCGATCCGCTTGCCCGTTGATCTCCCGGATCAAACCGCCACGGTGTGGTTTTTGTTCCGGGAGGGGCCGATGGGGCAGGGAGTCAGCCGAACAGCGACGTCAGCCAGTAAACGGAAGCGGAAATCAGTGCCGCGGCCGGCATGGTCACGATCCAGGCGATGACGATGTTGCCGGCCAGTCCCCAACGCACCGCGGAGACGCGCCGTGCGGCCCCGACGCCGACGATGGCACCGGTGATGGTATGCGTGGTGGAGACCGGGATGCCGAGCCACGTGGCGCCGAACAGTGTCAATGCGCCGCCGGTTTCAGCGCAGAAACCTTGCATCGGGTTGAGCCGCGTGATCTTTGAACCCATCGTATGCACGATGCGCCAGCCGCCGAACAAGGTGCCGAGCGCCATGGCAGACTGGCAGGAAATCACCACCCAGAAAGGCACGTAGAAACTCTCCCCGAGATGTCCCTGGCTGAACAGCAGCACGGCGATGATGCCCATGGTCTTCTGCGCGTCATTGCCGCCATGGCCCAGCGAATATAGCGAGGCGGAGATGAACTGCATGACGCGGAAGGTGCGATCGACTGCAAAGGGCGTCTGCCGCACGAAAAGCCACGATACCGCAAGCACCAGAAGCAGCGCGAGGAAAAAGCCGATAGCCGGTGACATGAAGATTGCGCCGACGGTCTTCAGCAGCCCCGACCAGACGATGGAATTGAAGCCGACCTTTGCCAGACCTGCGCCAACGAGGCCGCCGATCAAGGCGTGCGACGAACTGGAGGGGATGCCGAAAATCCAGGTGACGATGTTCCAGACGATCGCGCCGATCAGCGCCGCGAAAATCAGCTGCGGAGATACGATGGCCGGATCGATGATACCGGTCCCGAGCGTTTCCGCCACATGCAGGCCGAAGAAGAGGAAGGCTATGAAATTGAAGAAGGCCGCCCACGCAACGGCATATTGCGGCCGCAGCACCCGAGTGGAAACGATCGTGGCAATGGAATTTGCGGCGTCGTGAAGACCGTTCAGAAAATCGAAGAACAGTGCAATGGCGATGAGGCCGACAAGCAGCGGCAGTGCAAGTGCGACATCCATCAGACGTTCTCGATAACGATGCCGCTGATCTCGTTGGCCACATCCTCGAAGCGGTCAACCACCTTTTCGAGTTCGCCGTAGATCTCGCTGCCGATCATGTAGGCCATGGCATTGCCGGCGGCGCCATGGCGGCGGAACAGGTCTTTCAGTCCCTGGTCGTGCAGGTCGTCGGAGCGCCCCTCGACGCGGGTGATCTCTTCGGCGATCGATGACAGGCGCTGGGCATTGGTGCCGACCTTTTCGAGAAGCGGAATGGCCTCTGCGATCAGGCTAGCCGCGCGCACGATCTCATGGCCCATCTCCTTCATCAGCGGGTCGAATTCGCTCTGCTCGAAGAGACGGATGGTTTTGACCGTTTTGTGCATCATGTCGATGGCGTCATCCATGGACTGGATAAGGTCCTTGATATCGCCGCGGTCGAAAGGCGTAATGAAACTGCGTCGCACCGCAAGCAACACGTCGCGGGTGATGTCGTCCGCCTGATGTTCGAGGGCAACGATGAGATCGCAGTTCTTTTCGACATCGACGCCGCTCAACAGGCTGTCCAGGGCTTCGGCCGCTTTGATGACGGTTTCGGAATGTTTGCTGAACAGGTCGAAGAAACGATCCTCGCGCGGCATCAGTTTGCGGAAAAAGCTCATCATGCGAATTGGCCCTCAGTGGCGCTTTTAATGTTGTGGGGGGGTAATTGTCATAAAACTGTCATAAATGCACGCGGGGCATTGATGCAACCCGGAAAATCAGCACTATCAACGGATATGAAATCGACGAAAAAAAGCCGGAAATCCCGCCCGGCCCGCCCCCTGACATTGCTTCAGCAGCTTGCTGCGGTTCCGGAAAAGCTCTTCACAGGCGCTTTCCGGCAGCAATATGCTGCGCTGTGCTTTAGATATGGCGGGGGCGATGACAATGTCGAAATCCTGCTCGTTACCTCACGCACCAGCGGTCGCTGGATCATTCCGCGCGGCTGGCCGATGAAGCGCAAGAAGCCCCATGAGGCCGCTGCAATTGAGGCTTGGGAGGAGGCCGGTGTTCGTGGCCGGGTCAGAAAGGAAGCGGTCGGCCGCTATACCTATCTCAAGATGCTCGATGATGGCGAAGTCGTGCCCTGCGTCGTGGACGTGTTTCAGATCGAGGTGACGGGCGCGGAAACCAAATTCAAGGAGCGTGGCGAGCGCCTGGTGGAATGGGTTCGCCCGGACGAGGCCGCAAGAAGGGTCAGGGATATCGAGCTGAAATCGCTGCTGGTCGATTTCAAGCCAAAGGGCAAACGGAAGGGCCCGCAAGGCCGAAGTGCATGAAGACCTGAGATCGTAGCCATCAGGATGTGAGGCCGAGCTTCTGAAGACCACAGTCTCGGACGATCTCCGAAATATGAGCGAACTGCGCCGAAAGCGGGTTACTCTTCCGCCACACGATACCGATGGTGCGGGACGGTCGCGGTTCCGCCAGACGGAAGACCGAGACCGTGGACTGCCTTGTCTCCATGTCGACGGCCATTTGTGGAATGAGTGTGACGCCGATGCCGGCGCCGACCATTTGCACCAGGGTGGATAGTGAGCTGCCCTCCATCAGCACGCGGGGCGGCGCATTCGTGGTGCTGCAGAAGGATAGCGCCTGATTGCGGAAACAGTGGCCTTCCTCCAGAAGCAGCAGGCGCATTTCGCCGAGCTTGTCGGCGCTCGGCACCGGCATGCCCGCATCCTCCATCGGCCGCACCAGGATGAATTCCTCGGAAAATAGCGGGATTTCCTCCAGCGACGGTTCCGAGACGGGGAGGGCGACGATGGCCATGTCCAGCCGGGCCTCCAGAAGGTCCTCGATCAGTTTTTGCGTCACCGCCTCTCGCGGACGTGCTTCCAGCCCGGGGTAATGTCTCGTAAGCGTCTTGATGACCTGTGGCAGAAGATAGGGAGCGACGGTCGGAATGACGCCGATGCGCAGGCGGCCGCTGAGCGGGCCGTGCCGAGCCCGCGCCAGATCCTGCAGCTCATCGACCGATTGAAGGATCGCGCGGGTGCGCTCGGCAAACTCCTCGCCAAGAGTGGTCAACCTGATCTGCCGGCTGCCTCTTTCGACCAGCGGCGCACCGATCAGTTCTTCCAGCTCACGGATCTGGAGCGAAAGGGCGGGCTGTGAAATGGCGCAGGCCTCGGCAGCACGCCCGAAATGGCCGATTTTCGCCAAAGCGTCAAAATAGCGGAGATGTTTCATGGAGAGCGCAATCATAAGCTCAGCATATCGCAGCCTTTAGAATATACAATTGGAAATTATGGAACCCGCCTGTTAGTCATCATCATGACAGAAAGAGGCTGTAGCTGTGAAAGGCCGTCAGTGTCGCTGCGGTTGGCAGTAACCCGTTGCGAACGCTGATTCATACCGCTGCCCGTGTCGAACTTATTTTGTTTAATTGCTAAACCCATCGGAGGGCGAAATGGACGCAACTTCAAAACCGGCTGGCAAATGTCCCGTCATGCACGGAGGCAATACGGCTTCCGGCAAATCGGTGACCGACTGGTGGCCGAACGCGCTGAACCTCGATATTCTTCATCAGCACGACACCAAGACCAATCCGCTTGGCACCTCCTTCAACTATCGCGAAGCGCTGAAGACGCTTGATGTCGAGGCCCTCAAGGCCGATCTTCGGGCCCTGATGACCGACAGTCAGGACTGGTGGCCGGCCGACTGGGGCAGCTATGTGGGTATGATGGCCCGTGTCACCTGGCATGCCGCCGGCTCTTATCGCGTAACGGACGGCCGCGGCGGCGCCAACACCGGCAACCAGCGTTTTGCACCGCTGAATTCCTGGCCTGATAATGTCAACACCGACAAGGGCCGCCGCCTGCTGTGGCCAATCAAGAAGAAATACGGCAACAAGATTTCCTGGGCAGACCTAATCGCTCTCGCAGGCACCATTGCCTATGACGTTGCGGGCCTGAAGACCTTCGGCTTCGCCTTCGGCCGTGAAGACATATGGGCTCCGGAAAAGGACACCTATTGGGGCGATGAAAAGGAATGGCTGGCGCCGAGCGACGGTCGTTACGGCGACGTGACAAAGCCGGAAACGCTGGAAAACCCGCTTGCCGCCGTGCAGATGGGTCTCATTTACGTCAATCCGGAAGGCGTGAACGGCAAATCCGATCCGCTGGCGACGGCGGCGCAGATGCGCGAGACCTTCGCGCGCATGGGCATGAACGACGAGGAAACCGTGGCGCTCACCGCCGGCGGCCACACGATCGGCAAGTCGCACGGCAACGGCAGCGCGGCCAATCTCAGCCCCGATCCGGAAGCCGCAGGCCCGGAATATCAGGGCCTTGGCTGGATCAACACCAAGGGCCGCGGCATCGGTCGTGATACCGTCGTCTCGGGTATCGAAGGCGCGTGGACGAGCCATCCGACCAAGTGGGACAATGGCTTCTTCGACATGCTGTTCAAGCATGAGTGGACCTTGACGCACAGCCCCGCCGGTGCATCGCAATGGGCGCCGATCACCATTGCCGAAGAAGACAAGCCTGTTGACGTCGAGGATGCCTCGATCCGCACCATCCCGATGATGACGGATGCGGACATGGCACTGAAGGTCGATCCGATCTACCGTGAGATTTCGCTGAAGTTCAAGGACGATCAGGATCATTTCTCGGAAGTCTTCGCCCGCGCATGGTTCAAGCTGACGCACCGTGACATGGGGCCGAAATCCCGGTATTTCGGGCCGGACGTTCCCGCAGAAGACCTGATCTGGCAGGACCCGGTGCCTGAAGGCTCCACGAGCTACAATGTGGCTGCCGTACAGGCCAAGATCGCCGCTTCGGGTCTTCCGGTCGCAGATCTGGTTGCCACCGCCTGGGACAGTGCCCGCACCTTCCGCGGTTCGGACAAGCGCGGCGGCGCCAATGGTGCACGTATCCGTCTTGCACCGCAGAAGGATTGGGAAGGCAACGAGCCCGCCCGTCTTTCCCATGTGCTTTCGGTTCTCGAGCCGATTGCCCGTGAAACCGGTGCGAGCATCGCGGATGTCATCGTTCTGGCCGGCAATTACGGCGTGGAACAGGCCGCGAAAGCGGCCGGCTTCGATATCGCCGTGCCGTTTGCACCGGGCCGCGGCGACGCTTCCGCCGAGCAGACGGATGCTGACAGCTTCGCTCCGCTAGAGCCGCTGGCGGATGGTTTCCGCAACTGGATCAAGAAGGACTATGTTGTCAGCCCCGAAGAACTGCTGCTGGACCGCGCCCAGCTTCTCGGCCTGACTGCGCCGGAACTGACAGTGCTGATCGGCGGCCTGCGCGTCATCGGCGCCAATTATGGCGGTGCGGCACATGGCGTGTTCACTGACAAGCCCGGCGCCCTGACGACCGACTTCTTCACGACGCTGACGGATATGGCCTTTTCCTGGGTCCCGACCGGCAACAATCTCTATGAGATTCGTGACCGCAGGACTGGCGTGGCACGATACTCCGCCACTCGTGTCGATCTCGTGATCGGCTCGAACTCGATCCTGCGTGCCTATGCGGAAGTCTACGCACAGGACGACAACAGGGAAAAATTCGTCCGCGACTTCATCGCCGCCTGGACGAAGGTGATGAACGCGGACCGTTTCGATCTTCTGTAACGAGCCTGTTTGCCACTAAGAAGCGCCTCCCTGAGTGATCGGGGAGGCGCTTTTGTTTTCGACTTCTCGTAGATCGGCTTGGCGCCCTCACACGCGTTGCGCAAATGTGCTGGACGCGGCGGCGGCTCACCGACGGTCGGAAGACGGCACCGGACGCTCCGGGGATGATTTCTCCGCCCCTTGCGACGGGGTTCTGCCGCTCTTTTCATTCTCGTGGGCATCCGGTCCGGCGACGATGACGCCGCGGCCCTGTTCCTCGCGCTTCTTCTCTGCGAAGTCGCCGGGTTCCTTGTTGCGGTCCATGAATAATCTCCCTCGTTTGGTTCCTGTCAGGAATTCAACGGTCGTCCCGGGCAGAGGTTCCAGCCATTTGGGGGGAGAATGTTTCTATTCATAATGATCTTTGCTATTAACATGAATAGATAAGTCATGTTATGGCGGCGTGAAGGGTGATCGCCACGACTGCCCTGTGCCACGTTTGTTTCCACGCCTCGGCCTCGGCTCGACAACCGGACGGTAATTGCATTGGGTTTCTGGCATTCCATGACCTGGTACACGGAAGGGATCAGCGTCACCGCGCCGGTCAAGTGGCGCCAGTTCGACGGGCTGGTCAGCGCTTTCTGGGAGGCGGAGAGCCAAGTGGGGGCGAAAGGGTATTATCTCGCCGCCGATCCGCGCATCATGATTTTCTTCAACGACGTCTCGTCACGGATCCGCATATCAAATCGCGACGGCGAGCTTTCGCAGCATTCGCGGCCGATGACGCGGGCGGTTTACGTGCCGGCAGGCGTGCCCATGTGGACGGGCAGCAACGCCACGCATCGTTTTTCCCATCTCAACCTGCATATTCACAAGGACCGGCTCCTGCGCTTCCTGTCCCCGGCGGTCGGCGGTTCGGCGGCCATGACCGCGTTACGCCGTCCGGTCGAGATACAGGATATCGGCGGAGTGGAAACCTTGGCGCGCCTGATGGTGGATGAACTGGCCGAGCCGCAGAAACATCCGCTTTATGCCGAAAGCCTTGTCGGCAGTATTGTTGCCGGCTTGCTGGATATTCCCGAACCAACGCCCGAGCAGGCCAATGGCAGGTTGACGCAGGCGCAAATGAACCGGTTACTCGCCCGCGTGGAAAAGCGCGGTGATGACCGCATGACGGTCGCCGAGATGGCCGATATTGTCGGGCTATCGGAAAGCTGGTTCGCCACGGTGTTTCGCCAGACAACCGGCAAAACACCTCTGCAATGGCAACTTGAGCGGCGTATCGATGCCGCACAGAAACTTCTGCTGGAAGGCGATCTGACGGTGGCCGATATTGCTGCCCAGCTCGGTTTTTCCGATCAGGCTCATCTGACCAAGGCTTTCCGTCAGTCAGTGGGTAACACACCTGCTGCCTGGCGACGTCTGCACAGGCTGCTTTGAAAAGGCGGGATTTGCGTCCTGATGCGTAGGCGGTGGCGGGCGACCGCCTGTTTGAATCTCGAGGCAAGCCAGAGCATGACATCGTGCATCAGGAAATATCCACAATATATTGAAATATCGTGGATATCTTACATCACCATGTCTTGCGCAGGGTAACCGAAAACGCCCTGCCTGGATTGTAGAAGTCTGCTCCGAACCCGCCATAAGAAACGTGTTTTTCGTTGAAAAGGTTGGAGACATTGACATCCAGCGAGGCGGTTTCCTGGATCTTGTAGCTGAATGCCGCATCCACGGTCACACTGCTTCCGGTTTCGACCTTGTTGGCGTTGTCGAAATAATAGGCGCCGGTATAGCGGCCGCCGAGACCGAACGTCATGTCACCGAAATGGTCGTTGCCCGCAAGCGTATAGTTGACCCATAGTGAGGCCTGATGTTCGGGCACAAACTGCGGCCTGTTGCCGACATTGCCGCCAGTGCCGTTTTCGGTGATTTCCGCATCGAGATAGGAATAGGCTGCCGTCAGGCTGAGACTGTCTGTGACCTCAGCCTTGGCCTCGAGGTCAAGACCACGCACACGCACCTCGCCGATCGTTGTGGGCAGGCTGGTGATCGGGCTTGTGACGGTGATGTTGTTCTTTTTCAGATCGTAGATCGAGGCAGTGAAAAGAGCCGGGAAAGCGTCCGGCCGGTACTTCACGCCGAGTTCGATCTGTTCGCCGCGCTCCGGCTCGACGGTGAGACCGGACGCGGGCACTACCGATTCAGCATAGCTGATATAGGGCGCGATCTCGTTGGTTATCTTGTAGGACACACCAATGCGCTTCGTGAGTTCGCTGATGTCGCCGCTCGCCGTCGTGCGGTTCAGCCGGTTTGTCTGGTCGGTGTCGATCCAGTCGTTTCTAAGGCCGGCGCTGATGGTGAGCCTGTCGAAGAAGGTCAGGTCCTGCTGCAGATAGAGCGCTCTTGTCTTCTGGTCCGTCAGGGAGTCCGCATAGAGCGGCACGGAAGAGGGCGCGCCGGTATAGATCGGGTTCATCCAGTTGATGCTCGGTGCAGCGCCAAAGTAGCTTTTGCTGCCGGAGGTGTAGTCATTGTAGAAAACACCGACCAGGCTTCGGCTTTCGACGTTGTCGAACCGCGTGTCATATTGCAGGCGCGTGTCGATCAGGAAGTTTTCGGTCTCGGTGTCGTTGCCGAAATAAGAACGATTGGCGATGGTCGAACCGTTGGTCGGCGTCGACGATATATAGGCATAACCGAAGTCCGTATTCGCCTTGCTGTAGCGGGCGTTGGAACTCAGGGTCAGGCCGGATCCGAAATCGTGATCGAACATCACGCTCAGCGAGTTGCGGTTCGTGCCGCGATAGTTGTAGTCGGGTTCTCCGAAGAAGCGGCTCCGGTCGAAATGCGAGCCGACGGGATGGCCGCCGCCACCGGGAACGCCATCCTTGTTAAGGTGGTCGTAAACGACAGTCAGGCTGGTGGCGTCGGTCGGACGCCAGGTAAGACCGCCCATGAAGAATTTCTCGTCGTCGCGGGAATAGTCATATTCCGCATCGGCGTTGCGAAGCTTGCCGGTCAGACGATAGGACAGAGTGTCGTCCCCGGTGATGTTGTCGCCGAAATCGAAGCCGGTCTCGGCGCGGCCATAAGAACCGCCGGTCACATAGGCTTCGCCGAAGCGCGCATGTTTCGGCACTTTTGTGGCGTAATTTACCGAACCGCCGGGGTCCGAAACGCCGAAGGTGGTAGAATTGCCGCCCTTTATCACTTCGACGCGCTCATAGGCATAGGTTTCTTCGCGCAGCGCGCCGAAGGGGCGGCCGAGCGTCAAGCCGTCGCGGTACATGTAAGCGTCGAAACCGCGAATCTTGAAATAGTCGAAACGGTCGTCGGAGCCGTAAAAATCCGTGGTGACGCCGGCGGTGTATTGCAGTGCTTCTTCTACCGTCTGCACGCCGCGCTGCTGCATTTCCTTGGCGGTGATGACAGAGACAGAGGCAGGTGTGTCGAGAATATCGGTCGCCATCTTGCTGCCGCTCGTCGTGCGGGTGGCGACGATCGATTTCTGATCATTGTCACCGCTGTCGATGGTGATGGTCTCCAGAACCGTGCTGCCGCCCGCGTTGGCAGCCTCCTGCGCCACGAGAAGGCCGGGCATGGATGCGGCAAGCGCCGTGCAGGTCAGCAGGGCCGCTTTCCCGTGGAGACGTCGCGCGGTTTTGCGGTTTCTGCCTTGGATTTCGATATTCATTGGTAGGTTCCAGAAATTAATGCCCCGATCGCCGTTTTCACGGACCACTCTCGATGCGCCCAATAACTTGAGAATGTTTGTCCGGTATTGTAGATTTTTGCGGTTTTGTACAAAACCCCGGAAATTTCACCGCTGTTGCGGAACGATTTCCTCACCGGACTTGACGGGGGCAATTGAAGCTGAGAATTCAAGTCCACTTTTGAACTTTGAAAGCCTCGCTCATGCCCCGCCTGTTTTGTGGTCTTCTACCGGTCTTCGTGTTTTTTCTGTCCGTGATCGCACAGAATACAGCTGTGGCGGAGGAGACGGCACCCTATCCCGTCACCATCAAACATGCTTTCGGCACGACGACGATTGCGAAGAAGCCCGAGCGGGTCGCCACTGTCGCCTGGGCCAACCATGAGGTGCCGCTGGCGCTCGGCATCGTGCCCGTCGGCTTTGCCGCCGCCAACTTCGGCGATGATGACGGTGACGGGCTGCTGCCCTGGGTGGCGAAGCGGCTATCTGAGCTCGACGCGCCAAAGCCTGTGCTGTTCGACGAGGGTGACGGCATCGATTTCGAGGCTGTGGCGGCAACGCAGCCGGATGTCATCCTCGCGGCCTATTCCGGCCTCAGCCAGTCGGATTACGACACGCTCAGCCGGATCGCGCCGGTGGTCGCTTATCCTGTCTCGCCATGGGCGACGGACTGGCGCGACATGATCCGGCTGAATAGCGCCGGTCTTGGAATGGCCGCAGAAGGGGAGGCGCTCATCAGGCGCATCGAGGGTGAAATAGCCGAGGTCGTTGCCGGCCACCCGCAACTGAAGGGCAAGTCGGCCATGTTTGTCACCCATCTCGACGCCACAAATCTCAGCGTTGTCAATTTCTATACGGCCAATGATACCAGAGTGAAGTTCTTCAAAGATCTTGGCCTTGCGTCCCCCAAAAGCGTCGCGGAGGCAACGAGGCCTGGGCAATTCGCTGCCGGTATCAGCGCCGAGCGCGTCGATGCCTTCGACGATGTCGATATCATCGTGACCTATGGTAGCGAGCCGCTGCTGAGTGCCATGCGCGCTGATCCGCTTCTCGCCCGGATGCCCGCCGTCTCAAACGATGCTGTCGTTATGCTGGGGCGCGATCCGCTCGGCACGGCTTCTAATCCAACGCCTCTGTCGATTTCATGGGTGTTGAAGGACTATGCCGATCTTCTGGCAAGGGCCGCCGGTAAGTCCGGGAAATCACAGTGACAATGTCCGGATCTGGCAAAGCGGCTGCCGTGCTTTTGGCCGGGCGCTCGAACCGCGTGCGGATGGCGTGGCTTGGCGCGGTGCTGGCGCTTCTCGGGCTGCTATGTGCGTTGTCGGTTGCCATCGGCACGCGTGAGGTCTCATTTGCGGATATTCTTGGTGGGGTGAGTGGCCGTGTCGAAACGGTTGCAGAAGCGACGGTTGCTGTGCGCCTGCCGCGCACCGTGCTTGCGCTTATAGCCGGTGCCGCGCTGGGGCTGGCCGGCGCGATCATGCAGGGGGTCACGCGCAATCCGCTTGCTGACCCCGGTATTCTCGGCGTGAACATGGGGGCGTCGCTTGCCGTTGTCATCGGCGTCGTCTGGTTCGGCATCGCTTCGGCTCAGGCCTTCATCGTCACGGCAATTGCCGGGGCGGGGGCATCCGCGATCTTCGTTTATGTTGTCGGTTCGCTCGGGCGAGGCGGGGCCACGCCGCTGAAACTCGCACTTGCGGGTGCCGCCACCTCCGTCGCCTTCTCGTCGCTCGTCATCGCCGTGGTGTTGCCGCGTAGCGATATCGCCGGCGGCGTCCGCGCCTGGCAGGTCGGTGGTGTCGGCGGGGCGACCTTCGAACGTATCGAGACCGTATTGCCCTTTCTGGCTGCCGGTTTCGTCGTAAGCCTGCTTTCGGCGCGGAAGTTGAATTCACTGGCGCTTGGCGACGAGCTGGCCGCCGGCCTTGGAGAAAACGTTGCCGTCGCCAGAACCATGGCATCCTTCGGTGCCATTCTTCTGTGCGGCGCTGCCACCGCCATTTGCGGCCCGATCGGTTTTGTCGGTCTGGTGGTGCCTCACCTCTGCCGCTCGCTGGTCGGGGTGGACAATCGCTGGCTCCTCCCATTTTCTGCACTTGGAGGCGCCTGCCTGCTGCTGGCCGCCGATATTGTCGGCCGCATCGTCGCGCGGCCCTCCGAACTCGATGTCGGTATCGTCACGGCGCTGGTCGGCGCACCCTTTTTCATCTGGATCGTCAGACGGCAGAGAGTGCGTGAGCTGTGAGCATGTTCCCGTCACTCGTCGAAACGCTGGGTTTCAACCGCCATCTTCGGCAGGGCCGGCGCCGTCTCGTCATCTTTTGTCTGTTGACGCTTCTCATCGCGGCTTTTGCGCTCACGCTGACGCTCGGCCAATCATTCACCCCGCCCGGTCAGGTGATCCGCGTGCTGCTTGGCGAGGACATCGCTGGCGTCAGCTTTACCGTCGGACAATTGCGCCTGCCGCGCGCGCTGCTGTCGGTGCTGGCGGGACTGAGCTTCGGGCTTGGCGGCGTCGCCTTTCAGATCATGTTACGCAACCCGCTTGCCAGCCCCGACATTATCGGCATCAGCTCCGGCGCCAGCGCCGCCGCCGTCTTTTCCATCGTCGTATTGCAGATGAACGGACCGCTGGTTTCGGTTGTCGCCGTCGTCGCCGGCCTTGGCATCGCCCTGCTGGTCTATCTCCTCTCCTTCCGCAACGGCGTGGCCGGAACGCGCCTGATCCTTGTCGGCATCGGCGTTTCCGCCATGCTGGAAAGCTTCATCGCCTATATTCTCTCCGTCGCGCCGGCCTGGACATTGCAGGAGGCGATGCGCTGGCTGACCGGCAGCGTCAATGGCGCCAAACTTGCCCAGACACTGCCGCTTGCCATCGCGCTGGTTTTCTTCGGCGGCCTGCTTCTCAGCCGTGCACGGGATCTCGAGACGCTCAGGCTCGGTGATGATGCCGCCGCAGCACTCGGCGTTCGGGTGGGAGCGACACGCATCATCGTCATCGTCGCAGCCGTTGGCATGATCGCCTTTGCTACGGCCGTCTCGGGGCCGATCGCCTTCGTTGCGTTCCTGTCCGGACCAATTACAGCGCGTATCGTTGGCAGCAATGGATCGCTGCTCCTTCCCGCCGCACTGGTCGGGGCGGTGCTGGTGCTGGCGGGTGACTATTGCGGCCAGTTCCTGCTGCCCGGCCGTTACCCGGTCGGCGTCGTCACCGGTGCGCTCGGTGCGCCCTATCTGATTTATCTGATCGTGCGGGTCAACCGCAGCGGAGGCTCGTTATGACCGGCCACTCTCTTTCCCTAAGCGGCCTCTCGGCCGGCTATGGCGACAGCCTCATCATAGAAGAGCTGGACCTAACTGTCCCGCGCGGGAAGATCACGGTTATCGTCGGCGCGAATGCCTGCGGCAAGTCCACTCTGCTACGCAGCATGTCGCGGCTCATCACACCGCGCGCCGGTCAGGTCCTGCTCGACGGCAAGTCGATCCATCGTCTGCCTTCCCGGGAACTGGCTCAGCGTATGGGTCTCCTGCCGCAATCGCCGATAGCGCCTGAAGGTATCGTGGTTGCGGATCTCGTCAGCCGTGGGCGACATCCGCATCACGGCCTGTTCGCACGCTGGACACGTGAGGATGACGAAGCGGTTGCCGCAGCACTCGTCGCCACCGACACGGTCGAGCTTGCCGAACGGCCGGTGGATGAATTATCGGGCGGCCAGCGGCAACGCGTGTGGATCGCCATGGCGCTTGCCCAGCAGACCGACATATTGCTCTTGGATGAGCCGACCACCTTCCTCGATATCAGCCATCAGGTCGAGGTGCTGGACCTTCTCACAGACCTCAACCAGTCGCGTGAGACCACCATCGTCATGGTGTTGCACGATCTTAATCTCGCAGCCCGTTATGCCGATCATCTCGTCGCCATGAGGGACGGAAAGCTGCATGGCTTCGGCACCCCGGAAGACGTGTTGACGGAAGAAAATGTCCGCCACGTTTTTGGTATTGAAAGCCGTGTCATCACGGATCCGACATCGGGCAAACCGATGATGCTGCCGATCGGGCGGCATCGGACCGTGCAGAGCACGCAATAACGTATCTCTTTGAGATACGGTTTTGTTGGCTTCTGCACGTATCTATTTATGATACGAACATCAAGAGGCAGGCAATGATCCGTTCTTTCAAAAACAAGCTGGCTGCTTCGATTGACGACGGATCTGTGAAGAAGGGATTTCCCTCCGATATGCTACGCCGCGCCCAGCAACTGCTCACGGTCCTGGATGCGGCGACTACGGTAGAAGACCCTCGCTCACCGCCCGGCAATCGTTTGGAAAAGCTGTCCGGCGATCGTGAGGGCCAATATTTGATCCGGATCAACAAGCAGTGGCGCATCTGCTTCGTCTGGACGCAAGCAGGGCCGGAGCGTGGAAATAACCGACTATCACTAGCCTGTCATTCTTGTGGAGACCTTCATGACAAATCGGCCAAGGAGGGCCGGCTAATATGACAATCAGTAAATCGCCTCCGATCCATCCGGGCGAAATCCTGCGGGAACTCTATCTTGAGCCACTGGGGATGTCGGCATACGCGCTCGCAAGGCACCTCAATGTTCCGCGCACCCGCATAGAACGGATTGCAGGAGAGAAACTTGGTATCACCGCGGACACCGCCTTGCGTTTGGCAAAGTTTTTCAAGACCACCCCGGAATATTGGCTGAACTTGCAGAACGCTTTTGACATTAAGGCGGCTGCAGCGAGGCTGGAAACGGACCTTGCAAATATCAAGGAACTGGAAGCAGCGTAGTTGCCAGCCTCCTGTCCCGTCACGGCCAGGCCGCGTAGGATGGCGGCGGCATGTTCTGCTTCTGCCTTGCCGTTCTTCTGAAGCGGCCAGGAGAGGTCCCCTCGTTGCGGGTGAAGAAGCGATTGAAGTAACCAGGGTCCTGAAACCCCAATCGAAACGCGATTTCAGCGACTTGCAGCGAAGAGTTCAGAAGAAGGTCGCGCGCCTCTGACAGGAGTTCCCGGTGGATGTAGGCCTGTGGCGAAAGCCCAGTGGCCTTGCGAACCGCGAATCCCAGTCGCTCGCGGGTAACGTCGAGATGGCGTGCATAATCGTCCACGGCCCATTGATCGTGCTTGTGCTGGCTCACCAGAAGGACGAAACGTTCGGTGAGACCGCCCGGCGTGGAGACGGCGGCTGCAACATCGGCGATGGCGTGCTGGCAGATGCGGACAAGAGTGACGCAGAGCAGGCTGGCGATGATTGTGTCGGAACCGGTCGCTGCGCGGACATTTTCGCTCGCGATTGTCTGGAGATAAGCCTCCAGTTCCTTTTGGCCCTGTTCTTCGGGTGTCTGTACCAGAATACGCTGCAGTATCGCGCGTACGGCGTTTGCGCTCGTGCCCGTCGGCATCGCGTGAGCCAGCCCGATTTCGGTGGTCGTCAACAGCGATCCGCGGCTTCCGGCGCCCAGTCTCACGCGGCCTGCCGGGCCTATGGGTAGCCAGATGAGCCCCGGCGAAGGGACATCCAGCCTCTTATCGCCCTGCGTGATTTCCGCTTCCCCGACAGAAAGCAAAAGCAGGTGGGCGCTGTCTGCTTCCAGCCGGAATTCGGATACGCGCAGCGAGGAGGCGAAGGTACGTGCCGTGATCTCCACGCGATTGGCGGCAAACTGGCTGTGCAGCGGCATTCAACCTCCAAAAGTGCAATAATGCACTACACTAGTGCATTTTATATGCAACTGTCATTGCTAAACTTCGATCAGCGCGTGGGGAGTCTTGAGGAGAAGGGCTGCCCGATCGAGCGCTTTGGGAGGAACATCATGAACAATTTGAAGCGCAGAACGCTGTTCTGCCTGCTCTCCGGTGCTGCTCTGTCGGCAGTATCATTCAGTCATGCCACTGCGCAGGACCGCACTTCCGTAAAGATTGGCTATGCTGTGTCAAAAAGCGGCGCCAATGCCACCGGCGCGGGTATCACGACCATTCCGAACTACAAATTATGGGTGAAGGAGGTCAACGATGCCGGCGGCCTCACGCTGCCCGATGGCAAGCGCTTGCCAATTGACGTGGTCGAATATGACGACCGTTCCTCGGCCGAGGACGCGGTACGGTTCACCGAGCGGCTGGCCAGCCAGGACAAGGTGGATTTCATCCTGCCGCCCTGGGGCACGGGATTTAATCTGGCGGTTGCGCCGCTTTATGACCGTTTCGGTTATCCGCAGCTCGCGGTCACCGGGGTCACCGACAAGGCGCCCGATTTCGCCGCGCGCTGGAAGAAGAGCTTCTGGATGCTGGGCGGGGGGCACGACTATGCCAATGCACTGGCCGATGTTTTGAAAGCCGCCCGCGAAGCAGGCCAGATCAATGACAAGGTGGCCGTGATATCTGTCGCGGACGGTTTCGGCATCGATCTCATCAAGGCTGCGCGACCCGCGCTGAAGGAAGCGGGTTTTACGCTTGCTTATGACAAGACCTATCCGGTCGGTACTTCCGATTTTGCCGCGCTTGTGAACGAGGCCGCAGCAAGCGGTGCGGACAGTTTTATCGCCTTCTCCTACCCGCCGGACAGTTTCGCGGTAACGAAGCAGGCGCAGACTGCACGATATAATCCGAAGGTCTTCTACGTCGGTGTCGGCGGTGCTTTCCCGATTTTCCCGAAGGTTTCCGATGGCAAGCAGGAAGGTGTCATCAGCATCGGCGGCGTCGATGGAAGCAGCGACAGGATCGAGGATTATTTCAAGCGTCACGAAGCTTTCATCGGCACCAAGCCGGACAGCTGGGCAAGCGCCATCACCTATGCGAGCCTCGAAATGCTGGCCCAGTCAATCCAGCGTGTCGGTCTCGACAAGGCGGCGGTGGCAGGCGAGCTTTCGACGGGAAGCTTCGACACCGTTATCGGCCCGGTCAAACTTGAAGACAACCAGCTTCGTCAGCTGTGGTGGGCGGGGCAATGGCAGAGCGAGCGTTTTGTGGCGATTGCACCTGCGGATCGTCCCGGTGCGGCCAAACCCGTGGTCCCGAAGCCGCAATGGTAAGCCCTTTCCGGCCGGGACCCGTGAACCCGGCCGGAAGGCTTCGGCCATGTTCCAGACTGGAGACATTTCCTTGTTCTTATCCACCCTCATCTTCGGCTTGATGCTGGGAGGGACCTATGCGCTGATCGCGCTTGGACTTTCGCTGCAATATGGCATCGCTCGCATCATGAACCTCGCTTATGGCGAAGTGCTGATCGCGGCGGCCTTCATCACCTTCGTTCTGTTTTCCGGTTACGGCCTTTCGCCGCTCTGGTCGCTTTTCATCATCGTGCCGCTCGGTTACGCCCTGTCTTTCGTGATCTACCGGGTCATGATGCGGCCGCTGGTGCGCCGTTCAGGCGGCTCCGGCCGTCTGGAAGTCGATTCGATTCTGGCAACCTTCGGACTGCTCTTCGTTATTCAGGGCATCATGCTCGTGGCGTTCGGCGGCAACTACCATTCTTATTCCTATCTCGCCGATGGTGTTGATATCTTCGGCACGACGGTGGCAATGAACCGGCTTCTGTCTTTCGGCTTGTCGGTCCTGATTGGTGGTGGGCTTTATCTGGCGCTCACCCGCAGCCGCTGGGGTCTTAACCTGCGGGCAGTGGCGCTGTCGCCCCGTTCCGCGCCGCTGGTCGGTATCGATGTGAACCGCGTGGCTTCCCTCGGCTTTGCTCTCGGTGGCGCACTCGCCGTGGCGGGCGGGGTGATGATCTCGATGTACCAGACCTTCTCCGCTTCCTATGGCGTGGTCTTCACCATGAAGGCGCTTGTCGTCGTCATCATGGGCGGTGTCGGCAATTTGCTCGGCGCGCTGGTCGCCGGCCTGCTGCTCGGCCTCGTGGAAACCTTTGTGCTGGTTTATGTCGATCCCGGCCTCACACTTGCCGCCACCTACCTGCTCTTTCTCGTGGTCCTGCTTTGGCGTCCGGAAGGCATCTTCGCAAGGAGGGGCAAATGATTCCGCTTCTGATCGGCCTCGCCGCAGCCGCGCTGCTGGCGTTTTCCCCCTTCTTCTTCGATGCCTATGGTGTCGGCGTCATCATCGGCCTTCTCGGTTATGCCACGCTTGCTTCCGCCTGGGCGATGTTCTCCGGTCCGACCCGCTATATATCGCTCGCCACCGTCGCCTTTTTCGGTGTCGGGGCCTATACGGTCGCGGTGCTGAGCGAGGTTTTGCCATGGCCGCTCGTCCTGCTGTGCTCCGCCCTTGTCGGCGCCGCGCTTGCTTTCGTCGTCGGGCTTTCCACGCTGCGCGTCGCCGGCATTTATTTCGTGATCTTTTCCTTCGGCCTCGCCGAACTCATCCGCCAGCTCATCACCTGGTATGAAGTGAATGTGACCGGAACGCTAGGGCGCTATATCTTCCTGCCGCTGGAGCCGCAGCATGTCCTCTGGCAATTGCTGGTGCTGGCCGCCGTTACTCTTGTCCTGTCGACGCTCATCGACCGCAGCAAGCTCGGCCTGGCGCTGAAGGCGATCGGCGATGATGAGGTGGTGGCCGCCCATGCGGGCATTAATCTTGCCCGCACCAAGCTGACGCTCTTCGTGCTGTCCGCCACCATCATCACGCTTGTTGGCGCCATCCAGGCCCCGCGCTGGGTCTATATCGAGCCGGCCATCGTCTTCAATCCTCAGGTTTCCTTCCTCACCGTGATCATGGCCCTGCTTGGCGGAGCCGCGCGCCGCTGGGGACCCATCCTCGGTGCTGTGCCGCTGTTCCTGCTGTTCGAATGGCTGGGCGCCAATTTCCCCAACCATTTTTCCATCATTCTCGGCGCTCTCTTCATCCTCATCGTCTTCGTGTTGCCGGACGGCGTGCTGGCGGCGCTGGAGAAGTTGCGCAAAAAGGAGAAGACGGCATGAGCACCGTTCTCGAAATTGCTGATATCCGCAAGACCTTCGGCGGGCTGAAGGCAGTGGACGGTCTCGGCCTGACTATCAAGGCCGGCGAGGTCGTGGGGCTGCTCGGGCCGAACGGTTCCGGAAAGACGACGCTGATGAACCTGATCTCGGGCGCGCTGAAGCCGACGGAGGGATCGATCCGGCTGGAAGGGCAGGAGATTGCCGGCCGGCGGCCGGATGCGATTGCGCGCGCTGGCGTGGCGCGCACCTTTCAGCTCGTGCGGCTTTTGCCTTCGCTCTCCCTGCTGGACAATGCCGCGGTTTCGGCCATGTTCGGGCAGCAGCGGTTGTCCCGCCCCGCGGCGGAGAAGGTCGCGCGCACCTGTCTGGAAAGAATAGGGCTCGCGGGGCGGGAAGTCATGCCGGCGGGCGATCTCACCTATATCGATCAGAAACGCCTCGAACTGGCGCGTGCGCTTGCGGGCGAACCGAAGCTTCTGCTTCTTGACGAATGGCTCGCGGGCCTCAACCCCACGGAGTTGCAGGAGGGGATCGCGCTGATCCGGCGGCTGGCATCGGAAGGAACGACCATTCTGCTGGTGGAACATATCATGGCGGCCGTGCGCGCTCTTTGCCCGCGCTCCGTGGTCATGGCGGCCGGCCGCAAGATCGCCGACGGGCCGACGGCAGCGGTGCTTGATGATCCGCAGGTCATCTCCGCCTATCTGGGAGCGCCACATGCTTGAAATAGATGCGCTAACAATCCGCTACGGCAAACATCTCGGTGTTGATGGCATATCGCTCAATGTTGCGAAGGGCGAAACAGTGGTTCTGCTTGGCGCCAATGGCGCCGGCAAGTCGTCGCTGCTGAAAGCCGTCGGCGGCGTGGTTGTGCCAGCATCGGGCGAAGTGCGCGTCGACGGGGCGTCGCTTGCCGCTGTTCCTCCCCATCGGATCGTGGACTGCGGCGTGGCGCTGGTGCCAGAAGGACGCGGAATTTTCGCGGCGCTGACGGTGGAGGATAATCTTCGCCTCGGCGCCAATCCCCGCCATGCCCGTTCAGCAGAAAATGTGACGCGGGAGCATATTTTCTCGCTGTTTCCGCGTCTCGCCGAACGCCGGCAGCAGCTTGCCGGCACCATGTCCGGCGGCGAACAGCAGATGGTCGCCATCGGGCGGGCGCTGATGTCGGCACCGGATTATCTGTTGCTGGACGAGCCGAGCCTTGGCCTTGCGCCCATCGTCACGCAGGAACTTTTCGCCGCCTTGGCGGAGATCAAGAAGACCGGCCTTTCCATTCTGCTCGTGGAGCAGAATGTGCGCGAAAGCCTGGCGCTTGCCGATCGCGGATATTTGCTGGAAGCAGGACGGATTGTCGGGGCAGGCACAGCTAAAGCCCTCTCTGCCGATACCGCCGTGCAACGGGCGTTTCTCGGCGGCACCACCGCCGCCATTGTCTGAATTCAGGAGGAAGACCATGCAGACTGTCAATCTTTTCATCGGTGGCGACCATTGCCCGGCCGCGAGCGGAAAGCGCTTCTCGCGTCACAATCCGATCACCGGCGACGTCGCGACCAGCGCGGCGGCGGCAACGGTGGAGGACGCTACCCGTGCGGCCGACGCTGCCGCTGCCGCCTTTCCCGTCTGGTCGGCCACATCGCCCGGCGAGCGCCGCCGCCTGCTGCTGGCGGCGGCTCAGGCGCTACTCGCCGCCGGGCCTGACATTACCCAGGCGATGAAGGAAGAAATCGGCGCGACCGATGCCTGGGCCGGTTTCAACGTCAAACTGGCAAGCGACATGCTGGTGGAGGCCGCAAGCCTGACCACCCAGATCAAGGGCGAGATCATTCCCTCCAACCGGCCGGGAACCACGGCGATGGCACTGCGCCAGCCGGCGGGTGTGGTATTGTCCATCGCCCCCTGGAATGCTCCCGTCATTCTCGGCGTACGTTCCATCGCCACGCCGCTCGCCTGCGGCAATACGGTGGTGATGAAAACCTCGGAGCTTTGCCCGCGTACCCATGCGCTGATCATCGAGGCGGTGGCGTCGGCAGGTCTGCCGAAGGGCGTGCTCAATGCCGTCTCCAATGCGCCGGAGGATGCAGCAAAGATCGTCGACACGCTGATTGCGCACTCCGCTGTCAGACGCGTCAACTTCACCGGGTCAACCCGCGTTGGCCGCGTGATTGCCGAAACGGCCGGCCGCTACCTGAAACCCGCTCTGCTGGAGCTGGGCGGCAAGGCGCCGTTCATCGTGCTTGACGATGCCGATATCGATGCCGCTGTCGCGGCGGCCGCCTTCGGCGCCTACATGAACCAGGGCCAGATCTGCATGTCGACGGAGCGCATCATCGTGCTCGACAGCGTTGCCGATACATTCGTGGAGGACTTCGCCAAAAAAGCGTCCAGCCTCACGGCCGGAGACCCACGCGAGGGCAAAACACCGCTCGGCTCACTGGTCAGCGCCGAAGCGACGTCACGCATAAGGGCGCTGGTGGACGACGCCGTGTCCAAAGGCGCAAAGCTGGTCGCGGGCGGCGGCGGCACCGGCACCATGCTAGATGCGATCGCCGTCGATGGCGTCACTCCGGCCATGCGGCTTTATTCCGAGGAAAGTTTCGGTCCGGTCGTTTCCATTATCAGGGCGGGCAGCGTCGATGAGGCGGTAAGCATCGCCAATGAAACAGAGTTTGGTCTTTCCGCCGCGATTTTCGGCAGGGACCAGGCGCGGGCGCTTGCCATTGCCGCGCGGATCGAAAGCGGCATATGCCACATCAACGGGCCGACTGTTCACGATGAGGCGCAGATGCCCTTCGGCGGGGTCAAGGCTTCCGGTTACGGCCGCTTCGGCGGCACGGCAGGCATTGCGGAATTCACCGAATTACGCTGGGTCACGCTCCAGGACGGGCCGCTGCATTATCCGATCTGAACCGGACGCCGGGGGCGGCTGCGGCGGCCTCACCGCCGCTCGTCGATCAGCCAGCCGGTGAGTTTTCTCACCGCGCTGTCGCTGCTTTTCGGCCGCATTAACCAGTAGCCGCGCCCCGGTGCATCGAGGCTGGGGCCTGCCGTGACCAGTACGCCAGCCTCGAGCAGTGGATCGACGAGCCCGGCCCAGCCGAGCGCAAAGCCCTGTTCTCCGATGGTCGCCTGAACCACCATGGTGTAATTGTTGAAGCTGATGTCGCCGCCGTCGTTTTCGGGACCTCTCTGAACGCCGAAATGCTTGAAATAGGAAGGCCAGTCGAACCAGTGCGCTGATGAGGAATTTTCGAGGTGGATGAGTTTCCGCCGCGAAAAATCAGCAACGCCTGCGGGCGCCGGCGTTGCTGCCAGAAACGCAGGTGAACAGACCGGCGTGACTTTTTCCGAAAGCAGCAGTACGGCCCCGTCACCCGCCTCTTGCCGGGTGCCGAAAATGATCATCACGTCGCTGTCATGCTTGCCCTGACCCAACGGGTCCTGCGTGGCGACGATCTGGATGTTGATGTCAGGGTTAAGCGCTCGAAATCCGTGCATCCGCGGAATGAGCCACAATGACGAAAAGGCATAGTCCGTATGCAGGCGGATGGTCTGGCGTTCCTCCGTCCGCCGAAGCTGCTGCGCGAGCAGATCAATGGCATCGACATTGCGGGAGACGATTTCGAACAGCCTTTGTCCTTCTGCCGTCAGATCGATGCCGCGATGTTTGCGGCGGATGAGCGCCACTCCAAGCTCCTCTTCGAGCCTGCGCATCTGATAGCTGACGGCAGGCTGGGTGAGCCGCAGGGAGCCCGCCGCCGCCGTCAGGCTGCCCTGGCGGGCAACCTCGGTAAAGATGCGCATCCATCCGAGATCGAGCGGCCGGTCTGACATTAAATTTCCTTATATCACTTATCGAAAAATACCTGCTTCACAGGCAAAAACAATGTGGTGTTCAATAAACTGGACTAATACAAGGGGAGCCGCAATGAAAACCGTTTCTCATCTGCACCGCATCGCCGCCGGCCTGTTCCTGTCCGTGGCGGCCTTCTCCACCCCGCTTCAGGCGGCCGATGACGCGTCCTGCAAGCTGGTACGTCTAAGCGATCCCGGCTGGACGGATATTACCGCAACCAATGGCGTCGCCTCGGCACTGCTCGATGCATTGGGTTATGAAGCCGACGTCAAGACGCTTTCCGTGCCCATCGGATATCAGGCGATGAAGAACGGCGAAATCGACGTTTTCCTCGGGAACTGGATGCCGGCGCAGAAATCCTTCGTAGATGACCTCAACTCGGCGAAAGCTGCCGAGGTCTTGACGAAGAATCTCGAGGGCGCCAAGTTCACGTTGGCGGTGCCGTCCTACATGGCGGAGAAGGGCGTGAAGGATTTCGCCGATCTCGCCAAACATGCCGATGAATTCGAGAGCAAGATTTACGGCATCGAGCCCGGCGCACCCGCCAACCAGAATATCCAGAAGATCATAGACGCCAATGATTTCGGCCTTAAAGGCTGGCAGCTCGTCGAATCTGGTGAGCAGGCCATGCTGGCGCAGGTGGAACGGGCGGGCCGGGATAAGAAGGCCGTGGTCTTCCTTGCCTGGGCGCCGCATCCGATGAACGAGAAGATCGATATCGCCTATCTCTCCGGCGGTGACGCCTATTTCGGCCCGAATTTCGGCGGCGCAGAGGTTTATACGCTTGCCCGCACCGGCTGGCCGGAAAAATGCCCCAATGCGGCGGCGCTCTTCAAAAACCTGAAGTTTGATATCGGCATGGAAAATACCCTCATGGGTTCGATTCTCGGCGGAGAGGATTCCAAAGCCGCGGCAGCGGCCTGGGTGAAGGCCAACCCCAAAGCGCTGGATGGCTGGCTGCAGGGCGTTACCACGCTGGATGGAAAACCGGGTGCGGATGCCGTTAAGGGCAAGCTTGGTCTCTGAGCCGGAAAGTGGAAATGCCGCGTCCTAATATCCTCATTCTGATGGTCGACCAGTTCAACGGGACGTTGTTTCCCGATGGACCGGCCGACTTTCTCCATGCGCCGCATCTGAAAGCCTTGGCGGAGCGGTCTGTACGCTTCGCCAATACCTATACGGCCAGCCCGCTGTGTGCGCCGGCCCGTGCTTCCCTGATGTCCGGGCAATTGCCAAGCCGGACGCGGGTTTACGACAATGCCGCCGAGTTCGCCTCCGACATTCCGACCTATGCGCACCATCTGCGGGCAGCCGGTTATTACACCGGTCTCTCAGGCAAGATGCATTTCGTCGGGCCTGACCAGCTGCACGGCTTCGAAGAGCGTCTGACGACAGATATCTATCCGGCGGATTTTGGCTGGACGCCTGATTATACCAAGCCGGGCGAGCGGATCGACTGGTGGTATCACAATCTCGGTTCGGTGACGGGTGCAGGGGTTGCCGAAATCACCAACCAGATGGAGTATGACGACGAGGTGGCCTATCACGCCACCCGCAAGCTCTATGACCTGTCTCGTCGGCTCGATGACCGGCCGTGGTGTCTGACGGTCAGCTTCACCCATCCGCACGATCCCTATGTGGCGCGGCGAAAATTCTGGGATCTCTATGAGGATTGCCCGGCGCTCGATCCGCAGTCGGAGGCCATTGCTTTCGATCAGCAGGACCCGCATTCGAAACGGTTGCTGGAAGCCTGTGACCACAATGCCTTCGATATTTCGCCGGAGCAGATACGCCGGGCACGCCGCGGTTACTTCGCCAACGTCTCCTATATCGACGAGAAGATCGGCGAAATCCTTGGCGTCCTGAAGGCGACGCGGATGGAGGAGGACACCATCGTCCTCTTCCTTTCAGACCATGGCGATATGTTGGGTGAGCGCGGCCTGTGGTTCAAAATGTGCTTCTTCGAGGGCTCGGCCCGCGTACCGCTGATGATTGCCGCGCCAGGCTGGCAGCCGGCATTGATCGATACGCCGGCCTCGACACTGGATGTGACGCCGACGCTGTGCGGTCTGGCAGGGCTTGATATCACCTCGCTTAAACGCTGGACGGATGGCGAGGATCTGGCGCCGTTGGCTGCTGGCACCGGCGGGCGCGGCCCGGTGCCGATGGAATATGCGGCCGAAGGCTCGATCTCGCCGCTCGTCGCCATCAGGGATGGCCGATACAAATTGGTCGTCTGTGAGGCCGATCCGCCGCTGCTCTACGATCTGGACGCCGATCCCGAAGAGCGCACCAATCTCGCCGGCGATCCCGCTTTCAGCGATGTACTCTCGTCGCTTTCCGCCGAAATTGGCCGGCGGTGGCAGTTGCCGGTGTTCGACGCCGCCGTTCGCGAAAGTCAGGCGCGGCGCTGGGTGGTCTACAAGGCGCTACGCAACGGCGCCTATTACCCGTGGGATTACCAGCCCCTGCAGAAAGCTTCGGAACGCTACATGCGTAACCACATGGACCTCAACGTGCTGGAAGAAAACCAGCGTTTTCCGCGCGGTGAGTGAGGCGGGCAGGGTGCCTTAAGCGGTGGCCGACACCTTCGGCGCGCCGCCCGCCGCCTGCACGGCAAGACTGCCCGCGGCAACCCCGGCTGTGAGGCATTGCTGTTCGTCCCTGCCTTGAAGCCAGGCATCAAGAAAACCGGCATTAAAGGCATCGCCGGCCCCGGTCGTATCGACCACGGGTACGTCCTGGGCTGCCAGATGCTGCAAGCCCCTTCGACAAGTCACCCACGCGCCCTGCGCGCCGCCTTTCAGCGCCACGACGGGAAAGGCCTCTGACAGGGCGTGGATGGCTCTTTCCGGGTCAGAATGCCCCGTGATTGCTTCCGCCTCTTCGAGATTGGGCAAAAACACGTCGACTCCGGCACAGGCCTTGAGCAGCCCCTCATCGTAAATCAGCGAAGCATCCCAGCTTGGATCGAGCGATACTGACAATCCGCTTGCCTTGGCGCGTGAAACCAGATCAGGCATCTCATGCAGCGTGGCGAATTCGGCGATGTGCAGATGCCGGGCGTTATCCCACGCGAAGGCGGCATCGAGCGTCGAGGGACGGGCGGCACCGGCGCGGCGCGTCAGAAAAGCCCGGTCCTGGCCAACCACTGTCGCCACCGTCACCTGCGGTCCGGCGTCGGTTGCATGTTCCAGAAACCGCAGATCCACGCCGCTTCGCGCCATTTTCTCACCGATGTCGCGCGAAAACGTATCGGTGCCGAGCCTTGCGAGTAAAGCAACCGGGCGTCCGACGTGGGCGAAATGGGCGGCGGCAATGAAGGCTCCGCCGCCGGGGGCGATTTCCATGTCTCGGGCAAACAGTTCCCGGCCGAGCACCGGCAGTTCATTAAGACCGGTGAAAATGAGGTCACAATAGATCCGGCCGACGCTGATGACGGCAGTTTTTTCCGTTGTCATCATGCGCGGCCCAGAAGCTTTTCCGTCTTGGCGTCGAAAAGATAAAGCGAACCTCGCTCCGCCTGGCATTGCAGCCTGCTGCCGACGGCCGGAATGGTTTTGCTTCTCGCCGTGGCGATCACCGAACTGGTGTCGGTGTCCAGATGAACAAGCGTCTCCGGCCCGAGCGGCTCGACTGCCGTGACCGTTCCTTCCAGGGTAAACGTCCCCTGAGCGGCCCCAGACTCGCCAACAAGCAGATCATGCGGCCGGACGCCGATCAGAAGGTCACCCGTGGCGGACGGCGCGACGCTGTCGCCGGCTCTGGTTCCGCGCAGCAGGTTCATCGAGGGGCTGCCGATGAAGCGTGCGGTAAAGATATCGACGGGTGTTTCATAAAGTTCCGTTGGCGTGCCGACCTGCAGGATGTGGCCGTCCTTCATGACGACGATCCTGTCGGCCATGGTCATGGCTTCCACCTGGTCGTGGGTGACATAAACGGTTGTCGTCTTAAGACGCTGATGCAAGCGCTTGATTTCAATGCGCATCTGCGCGCGCAGCTGGGCATCTAGGTTAGACAGCGGCTCATCGAACAGGAAAGCGGCGGGGTCGCGCACCATGGCGCGGCCGATGGCGACGCGCTGCCGCTGACCGCCCGACAAAGCCGCGGGACGGCGGTCGAGCAGGGCCTCCAGACCGAGCACCCGGCCGGCCTCCTCAATGCGGCGGTTCTTTTCCTCGCGGTCAAGCTTCGAGGTGTAGAGGCCAAAGCCGATGTTCTGGCGAACCGTCATATGCGGATAGATCGCATAGTTCTGGAAGACCATCGCGATGTTTCGCTGTTTCGGTTCCTTCTCATTCACGATGTCGCCGCCGATCTTCAGCGCTCCGTCAGAGATTTCTTCCAGCCCGGCGATCATTCTGAGGGTGGTGGATTTGCCGCAGCCGGACGGTCCGACAAAAACGACGAACTCGCCGTCTTCAATGGCAAGGTCGATGCCCTTGACCGCCTCGACCTTGCCGTAGCGCTTCACGAGTTTATTGAGTTCGATTGTCGCCATCATCGGGCTCCCGTCAGGGCGGTGAATTTCTCTGTGAGTTCCGCGGCCTTTGCCGCTTCGTGATCGGCGGATCGCCGTGCTTGCGCCTCGAATGCAGCAAGCGTGTTGCGATAGGTGGAAATCGCCTCCCGCATCGGTTCGGGCGCAGGGCCGCCGAAACGGCTGCGCACGGCAACGAAGTGCTCGGGCGAGACGATCTGTCTGAATTTTCCCTCATCGATCCCGGTTTGCCGCCCTGTCAGCTCATGGAACGCCTTGAGAAACGGCTGGTAACCGTCGTTCGGAAGATCGCCTTTCAGCGCGACGACGGTCCTGGCAACAGTCGCGGCAATCTCATGCGCCTGGCGGAAAGACAGGTCTTCGATGCGGACAAGCGAATCCGCCAGTTCCGTGATGGTGATACACGACCGGCGGATGTTCTGGTCGACCCTTTCGGGATCGATGCTGATCTGGCCAACGAGGCTGGCAAGAAGATCGAGAACCCGGCCGGCAGAGGCGAAGGCCTCATAACCCATGCCCTGCGTCTCGCCCTCACTGTCATTCATGTCGGTGAAGGGCGTATTATGCATCACATCCAGCACCGTGCGCGCCCGTCCGAATGTCTGGCTGGCCAGGTGGCGCAGATGTTCGATCGGCACCGGGTTTCGCTTCTGCGGCATGATCGAGGAAATCTGCACCAGCGCATTCGGCACGTAGATCTGGCCGACCTCGAAACTCGTCCAGAACTGAAAATCCTGGATGAGCCGGCCGAGATGCAGGAACATCAGTTCGATCGCGCCATAGGTCGCGGTCGTGTAATCCACGGCTGCGATGCAGGAATAGGAATTGCGCAACGGTGCAGCAAAACCCAGCAATTCGGCAACCCGCGCCCGATCGATGGGAAAGCCCGAGGTGGTGATGGCGGCCGCGCCCATCGGCGACAGATCAACGATGCGGCGCGCCTCCGCAAAGCGGTCAATATCCCGGATCAGCACCTCGATCGCGGCGGAAAGGTAGTGGCCGAAGGTGGTGGGCTGGGCCGGCTGCCCATGGGTGTAAGCCACGATCAGCGTGGCCTGATTGCGTTCGGCGGCATCGATCAGCGCTTTCAGCAGAACACGCGCCTTGGCGGTCAGCGTGTCGATCTTGTCCTTCAGACCGATCTTGAACAGCGTGTGATCGATATCGTTGCGTGAACGGGCCGTGTGCAGGCGGCCGGCGACATCAACGCCGATGCGGGCTTTCAGCTCTTTCTCGATCAGGAAGAAGAAATCCTCGACTTCGCCGGTATAAACAAGCTCCGCGGGTTCGATGGTTTTGTCGATGTCTTCAAGTGCGCCGGCGATCTTGGCCGCCGTCTCGGCATCGAGAATGCCGGTTTCGCGCAGCATGACAAGGTGGGCGCGGTCTATGCGGCGGAACCCATCGACGTGGTGGTTCTTGGCGCCGTCGAAAAGCGGGCGCAGCACGGTTTCCTTGTAGACAGGGTCGGGAAACTTGCTGGTATCCGACTGGCGCGGGTTGATATCGGTCATGATGTTATCCTTTCAGGCCCGCCAGCATCACACCGCGCACGATGTAGCGTTGCAGGACGATGAAGACGATGAGGGTAGGGATGGTCGCAATGGCTGCGCCCGTCATGATCATTTCCCACTGGATCTGCTGTTCCACGGCAAAGCTCGAAAGGCCGACCGGCAGGGTGTAGAGTTCTTTGCTGGTCGTGACGATCAGCGGCCAGAAGAATGCTGTCCAGTTGCCGAGGAAGGTGAAGATCGCGAGTGCGGAGAGCGCGGGCGTCACCAGCGGCAGGGCGACTTTCCACCAGATCTGGAATTCGTTCAGCCCGTCAACGCGTGCGGCCTCGATGAAGTCGTTCGGAATCGTCTCGAAGAACTGCTTCATCAGGAAAGTGCCGAAGGCCGTCATCATGCCGGGGAACATGATGCCCCAGTAGCTGTCGAGCCAGCCCAGCTGGCTGGACATCAGATACCAGGGAATGACGAGCATTTCGGTCGGGATCATCAGCGTGGACAGGATGGCGAGGAAGATGAAGTAGCGGCCGCGAAACTCGAACTTCGCCAGCGTGTACCCGACCAGACTGTCAAAGAAGCAGTTGGAGACGGTAACGATGACAGCAACCAGCATGGAGTTGAAGAACCAGCGCAGGAAACGGCCGTCGGCCATGACCGTGATGTAGTTGGCAAGCGTCGGTGCTGCGGGAATGAGCCTGAGATCATAGACCTGGTCCGCCGTCTTGAACGAGGTCGAGAACATGAATAGTAGCGGCGAAACCATGATCAGGCCGCCGATGAACAGCAAGGTCCAGGCGAGAATGCGACCGGGGCGGATACGGGCGTGGGAAAGTGGCTTTGCTTCGCTCATTTCTTTTCCCTCAGGACCCAGAGCTGGATCAGCGATACGACGAGAAGAATTGTAAACAGGACGACCGTCTGCGCTGCGGCATAACCCATGGCATAGGAATTGAACGCCGTCTGATAGATCATCAGCACCAGCGGTTTCGTTGAGCCGAGCGGTCCGCCCGGATCATTGGTCGTCATGTTGTAGACCTGGTCGAAGATGCGCAGGAAGCCGATGGACGAGAAGACCACGAGGAAGACCGTGGTGGGTTTCAGAAGGGGAAGCGTGATCTTGCGCAGGATCGCCCATTCGCCCAGCCCGTCGATGCGGGCGGCTTCGTAAAATGTCGTTGGAATGGCGCGCAGTCCGGCCATGAAGATGATGATCTGGAAGCCAAGGCCTGCCCAGATGGCTGTCACCATGATCGAATAAAGCGCCTGGTCCGTAGAGCGGATGAAGGGTTGCTGCGGAATGCCGAGAAGTGCGAAGACGTCGTTGATGATGCCGATGGGCGGCGGTTGATAAAACCAGCGCCAGACCCAGGCCATCGCGGCCGCCGTCGTCAGATAGGGCAGGAAATAAAGCGCGCGGATGAAACCGTGCAGGATGCGTACGCGGTCGAGATAAAAGGCGATGACGAAGGCGAGCACGAGGCTGATCGGCGTGCCGACGATGAGATACACGAAGGTGTTCTTGAACACCTTCCAGAATTGCGGGTCCTTGAACAGCTTGACGTAATTGGCGACGCCGATGAACTTTGCCGGCCTCAGCAGGTCCCAGTTGGTGAAGGACAGGTAGAAGGCCTGCAGCGTCGGGTAAAAACGGATGATGCTGTAAAACAGGATAGGGATCGCCAGAAAGCTCCATATCCATAAGAGCCGTTTCGTGCGCATGGAAAGACGGTCCCCAAAGGAGCCGCCGGGGCGGCCGGATACCGCCCCCTGTTGATCTGTCGCTGTCATGGTTGGACCTGCGGTTTTCAGGGTTTCGCCGCGTCGATGATTTCCTGCTCGGCCTCGGCGGCCTGCTTGATGGAATCTTCAACCGACTGGCCCTCGAGCAGGACCCGGTTGGTCATGTCAATGGCGTTCTGGCGCTGGGCGGCCTCATCCATGAACAGTGTCGTGTGGGCATATTCCAGACCCTTCAGGAACGGCGCGTAGATCGGATCCTTCAGGTTTTCTTCGGTCAGCGCTGCGGAGCGTCGCGCCGGCAGTTCGCCGACTGTCTTCAGCCAGATCGCCATGGCTTCCGGTGAAGAGATATAGGCGAGGAACTTCTTGGACGCCTCAAGCTCTTCACCCGTTGTCTTGGCGCTGATGCCGTTGGCGAAATAGCTCGCATAGTTGGAGCGGATATTCTTGTCATTGGTCGGAAGTTCGGTCACGCCCCACTCGAAATCCTTGATGGTGCGGAACGAGCCCAGCCGGAAAGTGCCGTCGATAGTCATGCCCGCCTTGCCCGCACGGAATGCGGCCTGGCCTTCATCCATGAAACCCGCCTGACCGATCTTTTTTTCGAGCTGCAGACTGGTGTAGAATTTCAGAGCCTGTATGCCGGGCTCGCTATTATATGCGACCTTCTGGTCGTTGTCGGTATAGGGCTCGCCACCATATTGGCGGATGAGCACCTCACGCCACCACTGGTGATCCTGTCCGCCCATATCGAGCGTGGAGCCGGCGACGGTGAGATTGCCGGCGGCATCGTGCTTAGCGATCTTTTGCGCGGCGGCGACGAATTCATCGAGCGTCTTCGGCGGATTTGCGGGATCGAGACCCGCCTCGGTAAAGAGCTTCTTGTTGTAGAACAGTGCAAGCGAACGAACCGCGGTCGGCAGGCCGTAATAGTCCTCGCCGCGTTTCATGGCGCTGACGATCGGGAAAAATTCGCTTCCGATCTTGTCATGCGGGAAAGCGTCTGTTGGCAGTGGCTGCAAAATCCCGCCCGCCGCGAACTTGTCGAGCCAGCCGTAAAACAGCTGCATCACGTCTGGGCCCTTGCCGGACATATTGGCGGCAATCACGCGCGTCTGGTAATCGGCATAAGGGAAGGTTACCTGCTTGACGGTGATGTCGGGATTGGCCTTCTGGAATTGTGCGATCAGCTCGTCCATGGCCTTCACGCGGGTGTCGAAGACATATTGCCAATATTCGATTTCAACCGCCTGCGCGGCGTTGAATGCAAATGTGCTGAAACCGGCAACCAAGCCGGCGAACAGAGTTGCTCTGCGCATGTAAGCCTCCTTTTCCTCCGCCCGGTCTTCCGGATGCGGAGCCATCGTTCCCTTTTCCGCGCTTTCGCGCGCGCTCATCGATCTGCCGGTGGCGGAGTTTCCTCTTCCGCCGGGGCAAGCCTGACCCCCGGTCGCTCTTACGGTTCTCTGAAGGCAGGCATTTGTCAATAAGATAATTTACTTGAATTATTATATTGCGCTTATCGTCGGTTCGACGCTATTAATTTTCTAACAGACGGGAAGTTGAAGAGATGACGGTGCACACGGTGGACGCTTATCCCGTAGCAATCGGAAAAAACCCTGAGCGGAGCCGCGAACATAACAGGCGAGTCGTCCTCGATATTGTCCGGCGGCACGGCTCCCTCGGCCGCGCCGAGATCGCCAAGATCACGCATCTGACGCCGCAGGCGGTCGCCAATATCGTCGATGAACTCATGGGCGAGGAGTTGCTGAAGGAGCTCGGCCGTCGTCGCTCCGGTCGCGGCCAGCCGCCGATCCAGTTTTCGGTCAACCCGGATGGCGGGGCGACGATCGGCGTGGAAATCGCCGCCGACCATATGGTCACCGTCGGTCTTGATCTCGCCGGCGTTCTTCGCACGCAGCGCATCACGCCGCTCTCGGACACGACACCGGAAGCCATATTCAAGACCTTTGCCGCCGAGCATAACGCCGTTGCCAAAAATCTAGGCTGCAGGCTTCTTGGCACCGGGGTCGTCATGCCCGGTCCCTTCGAGATCGATGGCATGACTTCGGTGGGACCGACGACGCTTTCCGGCTGGGGCGGCATTGATGCCCGGCAGATGCTGGGCGAAGCCTGCGGCCAGCCGGTCGTGGTTGAAAACGATGCCACGGCCGCAGCAGTCGGGGAACGGCTGTTTGGTGCTGGTCTGGCGATCCCGAATTTCTGCATGATCTATTTCGGCGTCGGTATCGGCCTCGGCATCATCCAGGATGGCGCGCCCTATCGCGGTGCATTCGGGAATGCCGGCGAAATCGGCCATGTGACTGTTTCGCCGAGGGGCAGGCCCTGTCCTTCCTGCGGGCAGAGAGGATGCCTGGAGGCTTATGCCTCAGTCTATGTACTGAAGGAAAAGCTTGTCTGCGCCGGTGTTGCGGATACGGAACTTGATGATCTGGAGGCCCTGTTCAAGGCAGGCCATCCCGTGGTGAGGGAATGGATCGACGAAGCTGCGGCGCATTTGGCGCCCATGGTGGCGATGCTCGAGAATATTCTCGATCCGCAGACAGTCATTCTCGGCGGCGCTCTGCCTGAGGTCATCATCAGTGAAATCATTGCACGGATGGGGCCTTTGCCGACCTCGGTGGCAAGTCGCAGGCAGCGGGAACTTCCGCGTGTCATCCATGGCAAGTCCGGGCAGCTGACTGCTGCCCTCGGCGCTGCCGCCTTGCCGCTTTTCGATATCGTCACGCCAAAACTTGAGACATCCATGGGAGCCGCAGCGCAGGCACCCGGCTGAATATTGGAGGAGACTGCCCATGCTTACCCCCCGGGAGCGCATCGAACGGCAAATGGCCGATCCGTGGCTCATACGCCTGCATCGCAGGCTGAGCGCGCTGAAATCCACGGTGACCGTCATGCATACCGGCGCGCACCCGGACGACGAGCAGAACGGACTTCTCGCCTATTTCCGCATGGAGCTCGGCATGCGTACCATCATCGCCTGCTCGACACGCGGTGAGGGCGGTCAGAATGCGCTGGGGCCGGAACGACTTGGCGCGCTCGGTGTCATCCGCTCGCGGGAGCTTGAAGAGGCGGCGCGTGTCATCGATGCTGACATCAGCTGGCTCGGCCATGGGCCGGCGGATATCATCCACGATTTCGGTTTCTCCAAAGATGGCGACCAGACCTTTGGCCGCTGGGGGCAGCAGCGCATCATTGAGCGGCTGGTGCGCGCCTATCGCAAGGAGCGGCCGGATATCGTCATCCCGACCTTTCTCGATGTGCCGGGACAGCATGGGCACCACCGCGCCATGACGCGTGCGGCAGAGAGCGCCATCGCGCTGGCGGCGGACCCTGCCGCCTATCCTGAACATCTTGCAGAGGGGCTGAAGCCGTGGCAGGTGGCGAAATATTACCTTCCCGCGTGGTCGGGCGGTGGTGACACCTATGATGACGAAGTGCCGCCGCCGGCGACGACCGTAACAGTAAATGCTCGCGGCAGGGAGCAGGCGACTGGCGCGCAATATGATCGCATCGGCGAGTGGTCGCGCTATTACCATGCATCCCAGGGAATGGGACATTGGCCGAAGCAGGCGCAGGAGGTCTGGCCGCTGCATCTCGAACTCGCCAGTGATGCAGGGGTCGAAGAACGCTCGATCCTCGACGGGCTGCCGTCTTCGTTGTCAGACCTTGCGGTGTTCCCGGGCCTGGATAGCGAATTGGCAAAGGCGCTGGTCAAGGCGGAACAGGCGATAAGCGAAGCGATATCAGCCTTTCCCGACAGGCAGCGGATCACGGCGTCACTTCTTGCGGCGGCAGCGCTTTTGCAGACGGTGGACGAATCCGCCACTGCGGATTTCAGGGAACTGCACGGACATCGGATCGGGCGCAAGCGGGCGCAGGTCGATGCCGTCGTCCTGACGGCGCTTGATGTTTTCGAGCGGGCCTACGCCGAGCCGGCGGAGATCGTTCCAGGCGGAACGTCGGTTCTTTCCGTGGAGCTTTCAGACAAGGCGGCTCACATTGATGTCGAGGTCACCCCGGTCCTGCCATCAGGTGTATCGTCATCCATCCAGTCACTTGGCGAGACGCGGGTCTTTACGCTTGTCGCGGATCAGGATGCACCTGTTTCCGGGCTGTATCAGCCCGACTGGAAAGCCATGGGCGGCAATGGCCACGCCTCATTGCGGCTTTCCGCAACGGTTGAAGGCAGAACCGTTTCGGCCGCCTTCGACCTTGAGGAACCGTTTTTCGTGACGCCGGCGCAGTCGCTGACGATTGCGCCGGACGCTCTTCTGGTTCCGCTTGGACAGGGGCAGGAGGCGCATGTCTTTCAGGCGCATATAAAGGGCGCCGATGCGTCGCTGTCGTTCAGGAATACGGGCGGCTGGAACCTGCGCAAGAACGGCGGCGACTGGATTGCCGAACGTAACGGCGAGGCCCGGGTGGGCCTTGCCCAGATCGAGGCGCTTGTCGGTGCGCAACCCGCATTTCAGATAACGCCGATCGCTTATCCGCACATCGGCCGGGCAAGATTTCTGGCGCCGTCCGTTCTGAAAATCCTCTCGCTGGACCTGAAGCTGCCCGAGAAGGCGCGGATCGGCTATGTCGGTGGCGGTGCTGACAGGGTGGGTCTTTGGCTGTCGCGAATGGGACTCGATGTCACCGACCTCGACGCTCAGGCGCTTGGCGGGGACCTGTCTTCCTTTACGACGATCGTTATTGGCATCTTCGCCTTCGGCATCCGCAGGGATCTCGCTGCCGAGACGGAGAAGCTTCACCGCTTCGTCGAAAACGGCGGTCATCTGGTCACGCTCTATCACCGGCCGACTGACGGGTGGAATCCGGAAACGACACCGGTCCGGCGTCTTGAGATCGGCAAGCCTTCCCTGCGCTGGCGTGTGACCGATCCGCAGGCGGAGGTAACGGTGCTCTTGCCCGACCATCCGCTGCTTGCCGGGCCGAACAGGATTGATGCCGCTGACTGGGGAGGCTGGGACAAGGAGCGCGGGCTTTATTTCGCGTCGCACTGGGATGATGTCTACGAGCCATTGCTCGCCATGCATGATGTCGATGAGCAGCCGCTGAAGGGTGCGCTGGTTTCGGGCGTCATCGGCAAGGGTAGGCATACCCATACCAGCCTCGTGCTGCATCATCAGATGGACAAGCTTGTGCCTGGCGCTTTCCGCCTCATGGCCAATCTTGTGCAACCGGCGTGAATGGCGACGATCAAAGCGAAGAACAGCAAGGCCCTCGCGAAACGGACACCCGCGCGGGCATAGGCTGGCTGTTGCTGGACATGACCCTTGTTGCGGGCGGTATGACCGCGCTCGTCAAGGCACAAGGCGTCACCTATCCCGCCTTCCAGCTCGTCTTTATCAGGGCGATGATTGGCCTGATGTTCATCCTGCCACTGATCTGGCGGCACCGGGGAGAAATGGCGCGCATCCAATATCCCTGGCGTAACATTTTCCGCATCTGCTGCAATGCCATCGCGCTCACCAGCAATTTCATCGCCATCACCCTGTTGCCGCTTGCGACCGTCAATGCCGTTGGTTTTTCCCGGCCATTGGTGACGATGGCGATGGCTGTCGCCTTTCTTGGCGAAAGCGTGAGCCGCTTTCGCTGGGCGGGAGCCTGTCTTGCATTTGTCGGCGTTCTGGTCGTCATTGGGCCGGGCGGCGCGGAATTTGGCGTGGGCGTGATTGTTGTTCTGATATCGGTGGTGTTCGGTGCGCTTGCGGTTATCCAGACACGAGCGCTGCGGCGGGAGAACACCACTGTCATGATGGTGTTCTACACGGTGGGCCTCGCCGTCATCACCGCCATTCCGGCAATCTGGACATGGAAGCCGGTTGCGTCATTTGACTGGGTTCCGTTGCTCGGCATCGGACTGCTGGCGCAGATGGGACAATATTGCTTCCTGCGGGCCTATCGCATCGCGGATGCAAGCGTCCTTGCGCCGGTCAGTTATCTGTCGATCCTGTTTGTGACTGCGGTCGGATATTTTCTGTTCGACGAAGTGCCTGAAGCCCGCGTTGTGTTCGGCATCATCATCATTCTCGTGTCGCTGCAATCGACTGCGCTTGCGGAATATCTCTTGAAATGGCTGCGCCGCAAAAGATGACGGGCAGGTTCTATCGCGATTGTGCAAGGACCCGAAGCCTAATCCAGCTCAGCGCCGCAAGTTTCAAACGGTCGTAAAACGAACGGGCAAAACGCACATAGCGCATGATCCAGGCGAGCCAGCCATAGGTGAGAAGCTTTTCCCGGCCAGCATGGTAGATGCGTTCGACAATCAGGAAGGTCGAAAGATGGGCAATGATCGTCAGAACCACCCCCGACTTGAAAGCCCCATGGGCAAAGAGGACGAGGCCTATGATCTTCATCGGTTCCGCAATCGCGAAGGGAACGGCGAGACAGAGCAGAATGGCAAGGCGCGGCAGCTGCGCTATCCGGCTTTCCAGCCGCTGGATGATTTTCAGGTTCGACAGGGCCCTGATGACCGGCCGGTAGAGCGGACGGAAAATGCCGTCGAGAACCATGGCGAAAACGATGATCGCCCTGAGCGGAAAGACGAGAATCGTCCGGATTTTGCTGTTCACCTCTGCCAGCCTCCAAAGAAGGTGTAACGCCTATTCTTAATCGCCTGAAACATGTCAAAACCAAGTCCTGTTTCGCGTCAGCCCTGCCTCACACTGGCATACATGCCGGTGGTGCGGAACTCGCTCGGATTGGTGCCGTAAAGCCTGCGGAACACCTTCGAGAAATAGTTCGGATCCTCGAAACCGCATAGCACCGAGACTTCCTTGATTGGAATGTTGGCTGCGGTCGTCAATAGCTTCGCTGCCCGTCTCAGGCGTCTTTGCAAGACGAATTCCGCCGGCGGCAGGCCTTCGCTTGCGGTGAAGATTCGGGAAAAATGCGCGCGGCTGAGACCCGCCACGGCGGCAAGGTCGCTGACGGAAAGTCGGTCGCCAAGGTGGCTGTCTATATAGCTCAGCACCTGCTGCATCGTGCGAT
The DNA here is from genome assembly GCF_004328495.1 of Agrobacterium sp. 33MFTa1.1. Lineage (NCBI taxonomy): Bacteria > Pseudomonadati > Pseudomonadota > Alphaproteobacteria > Hyphomicrobiales > Rhizobiaceae > Agrobacterium > Agrobacterium sp. 33MFTa1.1. Next base: position 1,911,219 of record NZ_CP036359.1, read on the forward strand.
ATTCGCCGCCAAAGGAAGGATGCGAGCCGAAGACATCGTCATAAAGCGTCATCGCCGCCTCATAGGCGACAGCCGACGCCGCCCCCGGTGTCTCGGCACCGTTGACGAGACGTGAGCAGCATCCTGCGAGATGATCCACCGTTTCAGGCTGCAGCTTGAGGATCGGGCCGGTGACGGAAAGAATGTTGCGGTGGATGCGGAGCGCTTCCTCGCCATTCATTGAGATCCAGAAGAACTCCCACTCCTTGCCATCTTCCAGCCAATAGCGGTGATTGTGAGGGATGAGCAGCAGCAGGGTTTCGCCGGGCCTCACCAGGTAATGGCGGTTCTCATAGCGCAGGTTGCCCTGACCGCCGATGCAATATTGCAGGACGGTAAAGGGCGTCTGTCCGCGTTTGCGACCATCCCAATCATAATTGCCGCCACGGCGGATTTCATAACCGCTGCTGGTAGGCATGGTGTGCAGCGTCTGGCGGCCGCGCGGCAGCGAGACGGTTCGCATGCCGGGTCCCTGATCGATCAAATCCTGCAGCACAAAATTACCCATGAAAGCATAATCCTTCTCTGGTCCTCGCCGGTATTATACGCATAATCCCGATCCGAGGAGACAGCCAGCAGGATATTGTTGCTGAAAAATTGGAGAGGAAGGCCGGTTTTCCGGGATTCTCACGGGTATTTTTCTGCAATGCCATTTCACGATCCGTCGGCCCGTTTCACCCGTTCGATTTGCAACAGAGGTGGCGTTATGAGTTTCAAAATCGCTATTATTGGCGCTGGCAGCGTCGGTTTCACGAAAAAACTGTTCACCGATCTCCTGTGTGTGCCGGAGTTTCGCGATATTGAAGTCGCGCTCACGGATATCAGCCAGCACAATCTCGATATGATCAGGGCAATCCTTGACAAGATCGTTGAGGCAAATGGTTTCCCCGTGAAGGTGACCGCCCATACCGACCGCCGCCGGGCGCTGGAGGGCGCGAAATACATCATCAGCTGCGTGCGGGTCGGCGGGCTCGAAGCCTATGCGGACGATATCCGCATTCCGCTGAAATACGGCATCGACCAGTGCGTAGGCGATACAATCTGCGCCGGCGGCATTCTCTACGGTCAGCGCAACATTCCCGTCATTCTCGATTTCTGCAAGGATATCCGCGAGGTTGCGGCACCCGGCGCAAAGTTCCTGAACTATGCCAACCCCATGGCCATGAATACCTGGGCAGCCATCGAATATGGCAAGGTGGACACGGTCGGTCTCTGCCATGGCGTTCAGCACGGGGCGGAACAGATTGCCGAAATCCTCGGTGCGAAATCCCCGGCAGAACTCGATTACATCTGCTCCGGCATCAACCACCAGACATGGTTCATCGATCTGCGGCTCAATGGCGGCAAGATCGGTAAGGAGGAGCTGGTTGCCGCGTTTGAGGCGCATCCGGTCTTCTCGCAGCAGGAGAAGCTTCGCATCGACGTGCTGAAGCGCTTCGGCGTCTATTCGACCGAAAGCAACGGCCATCTCTCCGAATATCTGCCATGGTATCGTAAGCGGCCAGAGGAAATCGCCCGCTGGATCGACATGTCCGACTGGATTCACGGGGAAACCGGCGGTTATCTCCGCCACTCCACCGAAACGCGCAACTGGTTCGAAACGGAATTCCCGCAGTTTCTCGCCTCGGCCGACAAGCCGATTGATCCGGCCAAGCGCTCCAACGAACATGCAAGCCATATTCTTGAGGCGCTGGAGACCGGGCGTGTCTATCGCGGCCACTTCAACGTCAAGAACAATGGCGTCATCAGCAATCTGCCGGCGGACGCCATCATCGAATCGCCCGGTTTTGTCGACCGTTTCGGCATCAACATGGTTTCCGGCATCACGTTGCCGGAAGCCTGCGCGGCCACCTGCATGGCGTCCATCAACGTGCAGCGCATGTCGGTCCATGCGGCAGTCACTGGCGATATCGATCTTTTGAAACTCGCCGTGCTGCATGATCCGCTGGTCGGCGCCGTCGCCACGCCGGAGGAGGTCTGGCAGATGGTTGACGAGATGGTTGTCGCTCAGGCGCGCTGGCTGCCACAATATGCCGATGCCGTTCCGGCGGCGAAGGAGCGACTTGCGAAGTCCAGCGTCAAGACCCGTGACTGGGCGGGTGCCGCGCGCCGCAACGTGCGTTCCATCGAGGAATTGCGGGCCGAGAAATCGGCGCTGAAAAAGGCCGTTTGAAGGAAAAGACATGGGAAAAGGCCGGCGGCGGAAGGGAGTTCGCCGTCCGGTCTCAACGATGAGAGAGGGTCGGCGGTCGAAGAGCTGCCATTTGGGAGGAATGACGATGTTACTTCAACGCAGGATTGGTATCATCTCGGCACTGGGGTTCGGTGTTTCGATGATCGCACTCAATGCGAATGCCTTCGAGACCACGACGCCGCCCGAGCCGCCGCAATTTCCGGCCGAAGGCAAGATCAACTATGTGGCGCGCGACTCGATCCTCGAATTCAAGGCGCTGCCAAGCTACAGCGAACCCGGCTGGATTACCGAGAAATTCGAAAAGACCGGCAAGCTGCCGCCGCTGAAAGAGCGCCTGCCCGAGGAGCCGCTAGTCCACAAAACAGGCAATATGCCCGACGGCATGGGCGTCTACGGCGATACGATGCGCCATGTGGTCGGCGGCAGGCCGGAGGGCTGGAACTATATTGCCGGCCAGAGCCAGGGCTGGGGCGGCATCGATATCGCCCTTTCCGAGTGCCTGACGCGCACCGCGCCACTGTTCCAGGTAGATGCCAAGGATACCGAGCCGCTGCCCAATCTGGCGAAAAGCTGGGAGTGGTCGGAAGATGGCCACAAGCTGACGATGCATCTCGTCAAGGGTGCGAAATGGTCGGATGGCGAGCCCTTCAACGCCGATGACGTGATGTTCTACTGGGAAGACGCCGTCATCGATCCCAATGTCTCACCGCTTGGCGGTGGTGCATCGCCTGAGGCTTTCGGTGAAGGAACGACGCTGAAGAAGATCGATGACTATACCGTCGAATGGACCTTCAAGGCGGCGTTCCCCAAGCAATATCTCTACACCATGGCCTATCCGAGCTTCTGCCCCGGGCCGTCGCATATTCTGAAACCCCAGCATCCGAAATATTCCAAGAACACCTATAACCAGTTCAAGAACGCGTTCCCGCCTGAGTATATGAACATGCCGGTCATGGGCGCATGGGTGCCGGTTTCTTATCGGCCGGATGATCTCATCGTGCTGCGGCGCAACCCCTATTACTGGAAAGTGGACGAGAAAGGCCAGCAGTTGCCCTATCTCAATGAAGTTCATTACAAGCTTTCTACCTGGGCGGACCGCGATGTGCAGGCCGTAGCGGGATCGGGCGATTTCTCCAATCTCGAGCAGCCGGAGAATTTCGTCGCCTCGCTGAAACGCGCCGCTGACCCCAATGCGCCAGCCCGCCTTGCCTTTGGACCGCGCCTTATCGGCTATAATCTGCAGATGAATTTTTCCGCCAATGGCTGGGGCAATCCGGATGAGCGCGGGCAGGCCATTCGTGAGCTGAACCGTAACGAGGTGTTCCGCCAGGCCGTCACCTCCGCTCTTGATCGCAAGGCGATCGGTGACTCGCTCGTCAAGGGGCCTTTCACGGCGATCTATCCGGGTGGTATTTCGTCGGGGACAAGCTTCTATGATCGTGCTTCGACGGTCTATTACCCCTTCAACCTCGAGGCTGCCAAGGCGGCGCTGGCTTCGATTGGCCTGAAAGACACTGACGGCGACGGTTTCCTGAATTTCCCCAAGGAAACGCTTGGCGGCCGTAATGTCGAGATTACCCTTCTCGTCAACAACGGTTATGCGACGGACAAGAGCCTTGCAGAAGGTCTTGTCGGCCAGATGGCGAAACTTGGGCTTCGCGTCGTCATCAATAGCCTCGATTCAAACCAGCGTGACGCCGCCCATTATGGCGGGCAGTTTGACTGGCTGGTGCGGCGCAATTCCACCGAGCTTTCATCCGTGGTGCAGAATACCGAGCAACTGGCCCCTGTCGGGCCGCGCACCAGCTGGAACCACCGCGCACCCGAAGGCAAGGAACTGGACCTGATGCCCTTCGAAAAAGACATGGCCGACATTGTGCGCAAGTTCATATCTTCGCAGGACAATGCCGAGCGGGCCGAGCTGATGAAGCAGTACCAGAAGGTCTATACGCAGAACCTCTACACGATTGGCCTCACCGAATATCCCGGTGCGCTCATCGTCAACAAGCGGTTCTCCAATGTGCCGCAGGGTACGCCGATCTTCATGTTCAACTGGGCCGAAGACGCCATCATCCGCGAACGCCTGTGGGTCGCGGCCGACAGGCAGGGCAAATACGAACTTTTCCCTGAGCAGCTTCCCGGCAAGCCGGGCGAGGGCGGGCCGATCAACTGAAGCTTCCGGTAAAGGTGCGTAACGCCATTATGTCCGGAAGTACGAAAACCTGAAGAACTCCTCCCGGAGCACACCCGGTACCGGTCGCGCGTGAAGCGCGGCCGGCAACACACGGCCAATCCAAACCGAGGAAGACCGTTCGATGCTGAGATTTCTGACGATACGCGTGGCATCCGCCATTCCGGTGCTGTTGATCCTGAGCGTGGTGACCTTCGCCATCATTCAGGCGCCGCCCGGCGACTACGCGGACTACATCCGCTCGCAACTGATGAACCAGGGCGGAGCTTCCTTCGAACAGGCGGAAGCGCAGGCGCAGGCCTACCGTATCGAACACGGGCTCGATAAGCCGCTTGTCGTTCAATATTTCAACTGGATCGGCGGTATCATTACTCGCGGCGATTTCGGCTACAGCTTTTATTACAACAAGCCGGTCGCCGATGTGGTTGGCGAACGCCTGCCGCGCACGATCGCGCTGGCGCTGGTCTGCCACATCTTCGCATCGGTACTTGGCATCGCCTTCGGCATCTGGGCCGCTACACGGCAATATTCCTGGCTCGATAACCTGCTCTCCACCATCGCCTTCCTCGGCATGACGATCCCGCGCTTCCTGATGGCGCTGATCCTCGTCTACCTCATGGTATTTCATTTCGATGTGTCGGAGATCGGCAGTTTCTTTTCACCGCAATATGGCGGTGCGCCGTGGTCATGGGCGAAATTCGTCGATCTGGTCAGCCATGTCTGGCCGGTCGTCGCCATCGCCGTTTTCGGGGGGCTCGCCTACAATATGCGGGTGATGCGCGGCAATCTGCTCGATACCCTGAATGCGCAATATGTCGAGACGGCCCGCGCCAAGGGGCTTTCGGAGGGCGCCGTCATCATGCGCCATGCGGTGCCGAATGCCGTGCACCCGCTCGTCATGTATCAGGGCGTCGTGCTGCCCTACATGCTGAGTGGCGAGATCGAGACCGCCATCATCTTCGCGTTGCCGACTGTCGGCCCGGCCATCGTCGGCTCCATGGCGGTGGGTGACGTCTATGTCACCGCGACTTTCATGATGGTGCTGGCTGCCACGCTGATCGTCGGCAACATCATCGCCGATATGCTGCTCGCCATGCTTGACCCGCGCGTCCGCGAATTCGGGAGGGCCTGAGATGATGGCGTTTGACGAGATGAAAACCGAAACCGCCGTCGCGGCAAAAACCGACCGCTCCACCCATGGTAACGAGACCTATCTCGCACTGGTCTGGCGGCGTCTCCGGCGCTCGTTTACCGGCATGGTCGGCCTGGTCCTTGTCGTCTTGCTGATCCTGATTGCCGTCTTCGCGGATTTCTTTGCGCCGATGAACCCGCTTGAAACCCATGGCAGCTTTTCACCGCCGCAAGTGGTTCGGTTCACCGACAAGGACGGCAATTTCAGCCTGGCGCCCCGAGTCTATGCCCTTGCGGAGACGGAAGAGCTCGATCCGGTCACCTTCCAGCCTATCGTCGGCCCGGATTACGACAATCCCGTCTATCTCGGCTTCTTTGTGAAGGGTGCGGAATACAAACTTCTGGGTCTTATTCCGATGAGCCGGCATTTCTTCGGCTCAACCGATGGCCAGCCCGTGCATTTTCTCGGAACAGACAAGTTCGGGCGCGACGTGCTGTCGCGCGCCATTTATGGCTCACGCATATCGCTTGCCATCGCCTTAAGCGTCGTCGCCATCGTCACCGTCATCGGCACCAGTGTTGGTCTGATTTCCGGCTATTTCGGCGGGCCGCTGGATGCCTGGGTGCAGCGCTTTGTCGAAGTGGTGCTCGCTTTCCCGCAATTGCCGCTTTACCTTGCGCTGACCTCACTCATCCCGGTAACCGCACCCACTACCGTTTTCCTCGTCTTCGTGGTCGGTGTCATGTCGGCGCTTGGCTGGGCGCAGATGTCGCGCGAGGTGCGCGGCAAGACCCTGGCACTGGCGCGGATCGATTATGTCCGGGCGGCGATCGCTGTCGGCGCCACCGACAGGCGCATCATCTTCCAGCACATCCTGCCGAATGTGATGAGCCATGTGATCGTTGCCGTGACCTTGCATATTCCAAGCGTCGTGCTGCTCGAATCCTTCCTCGGTTTCCTCGGCTTTGCGGTGAAGCCGCCGCTGATCTCCTGGGGGCTGATGCTGCAGGATACCGCGACCTATTCGGTCATCGGCTCCTATCCCTGGATTCTTGCTCCGGTCGGTTTCGTGCTGGTCACCGTCTTTGCCTTCAATGCGCTGGGCGACGGCCTGCGCGATGCCGTTGACCCCTATTGAGAGGAGCGTGACATGGTAGCTGCCCTGAACAACACCTTCGCCCCCGCCATCCGCTTCGACGCCGATGATCGTCAGGATAACGCCATCATCGATGCCCGCAACATTGCCGTGACCTTCAAGGTGGAACACGGAACGGTGGAGGCCGTGAAGGACATTTCCTTCCAGCTTTACCGGGGTGAGACCATCGCCATCGTCGGCGAATCCGGTTCGGGAAAATCGGTCACCGCCCGCACCGTCATGGGCCTTCTGACGAAGCGGGCTTCTGTCTCGAAATCCGCAACGGTACGCTTCAACGGCGACGACATCCTGAAATTCTCGTCGCGCCAGCGCCGGGCGCTGCGCGGCAACCGCATCTCGATGATCTTTCAGGAGCCGATGAGTTCGCTGAACCCGATCTATATGATCGGCAGCCAGATCGTCGAAGCGATCCGCGTTCATTCGAAACTGAGTCGGAAAGAGGCCGAGGCGAGGGCGCTCGATCTTCTGCGGCAGGTGCAGATACCCGAACCAGAAGCGCGGCTCAAACAATATCCCCATCAGCTGTCTGGCGGCCAGCGGCAACGTGTGATGATCGCCATGGCGCTTTCCAACGATCCCGACGTGCTGATTGCCGATGAGCCAACCACCGCGCTCGATGTGACGGTGCAGGCGCAGATCCTCAACCTCATCCGCGATCTCCAGAAGAAGCGCGGCATGGCCGTGGTGCTCATCACCCATGATCTGACGATCGTGAAGCAGTTCTCCGATTACGTCTATGTCATGCAGCACGGCGAGATGCGCGAGCACAACACCACGGAGAAGCTGTTTGCAGCGCCGCAGCACCCCTATACGAAAAGGCTGCTTGCCTCCGAACCGCATGGAACGGCAAAGCCGCTGCCGGAAAATTCCGGCGTGCTGCTGACGGCGAGCGGCGTGCGCGTTTCTTTCATGATGCGTTACGGCGGGCTGTTCAAACCGGAATTGAAGGAACTGATCGCCGTCGACAGCCTCGGCCTTACGCTGAGGCGGCACGAGACGCTGGGGCTTGTCGGTGAATCCGGTTCCGGCAAGACGACCTTCGGCCAATCCCTGCTGCGGCTTAACGAGCCTGTCGGAGGCGAGGTGATTTTTGATGGCGAAAGGGTGGATGGCCGCTCCCGCGCGCAAATGCGCCCCTTGCGTTCGCGCATCCAGATCGTCTTTCAAGATCCCTTTGCCTCGCTCAACCCCCGCATGACCATTGGCCAGATCATCGAGGAAGGCCTCATCATCAACGGTCTCGGCAAAACGAAAGCCGAAAGGCTGGACCGGGTGCGTGACGCACTGGAGGCGGCGGGCATGCCCGGTAACATCCTCTCGCGTTTCCCCCACGAATTCTCCGGCGGCCAGCGCCAGCGCATCGCCATTGCCCGCGCAGTGGCGCTGGAGCCGGAATTCATCCTGCTCGATGAGCCGACCTCCGCACTCGATCTTTCCGTGCAGGCGCAGATCATTGATCTCCTGCGCAAGCTGCAGGATGAGCGTGGCTTGAGCTACCTGTTCATCTCCCACGACCTGAAAGTGGTCCGCGCCCTCTGCCACCGCGTCATCGTCATGCAACGCGGGCAAATTGTCGAAGAAGGGCCTGTCGAGGACGTTCTCAGTCAGCCGAAAACTGAATATACACAGCGGCTTGTGCGAGCCGCCTTCGAAATCGCTTGAATTCCCAATTGCCGGAGGTAGACATGGCAAGAGATCCCAAGATTGCATTCATCGGCGCAGGTTCCACGGTGTTCATGAAGAACATCATCGGTGACGTGCTGCAGCGTCCGGCCCTTTCCGGCGCCACAATCGCGCTGATGGATATCAACCGTGAAAGGCTGGAAGAAAGCGCCATCGTGGTCAACAAGCTGATTTCGACGCTCGGTGCAAAGGCGAAGGCCGAGACCTATACCGACCAGAAAAAGGCGCTTTCCGGCGCGGATTTTGTTGTCGTGGCGTTCCAGATTGGCGGATACGAGCCGTGCACGGTCACTGATTTCGAAGTGCCGCGTAAGTATGGGCTGCGCCAGACCATTGCTGACACACTTGGCGTCGGCGGCATCATGCGCGGCTTGCGCACCGTGCCTCACCTCTGGAAGATTTGCGAGGACATGCTGGCCGTCTGCCCGAATGCCATCATGCTGCAATATGTGAACCCCATGGCGATAAACACCTGGGCGATTGCCGAAAAATACCCGACGATCCGGCAGGTGGGTCTTTGCCATTCCGTGCAGGGCACGGCGATGGAACTCGCCCATGATCTCGATATTCCCTATGAGGAAATCCGCTACCGTTCGGCCGGTATCAACCATATGGCGTTTTTCCTGGAATTCAAGCATCGCCAGCCCGATGGCAGCTACAGGAGCCTTTACCCCGATCTCGTGCGCGCCTATCGCGAAGGCCGCGCGCCAAAACCCGGCTGGAACCCGCGCTGCCCCAACAAGGTGCGGTACGAGATGCTGACGAGGCTCGGTTATTTCGTCACCGAAAGCTCCGAGCATTTCGCGGAATACACGCCCTATTTCATCAAGGAGGGGCGCGAAGACCTGATCGAGAAATTCGGCATTCCGCTCGATGAATATCCCAAGCGCTGCATCGAACAGATCGAGCGCTGGAAGGGCCAGGCGGCCGCCTATCGCTCGGCCGAAAAGATCGAGGTCAAGCAGTCGAAGGAATATGCCTCCTCGATCATCAATTCGGTCTGGACCGGCGAGCCCTCCGTCATCTACGGCAACCAGCGCAATAATGGATGCATCACCTCGCTGCCATCGGATTGCGCGGCGGAAGTGCCGTGCCTGGTCGATCATAACGGCGTGCAGCCCACCTTCATCGGCGAATTGCCACCGCAACTCACCGCGCTGATGCGCACCAACATCAATGTTCAGGAGCTGACCGTGCGGGCGTTGATGAGCGAAAACCGCGACCACATCTTTCACGCCGCGATGATGGACCCGCATACTGCGGCGGAACTCGATCTCGATCAGATTTGGTCGCTGGTGGACGATCTGCTGCTGGCCCATAGCGATTGGCTGCCGGAATGGACGCAGGCGGAGGTGAAACGGGCGCGGGCTGTGTAAACATCATCGCCCTCCACAACGGATCGGAGGTGTGCAGCGAGCCCACATCATCCTTCCGCAAGCGCTATAGAAGACCCTACTCTGTCATCCTCGGGACAAGCTCGAGGATGACGTCCGATTGTCGAGGGGATGGCGCGGCATCGGTATGATTGCTTGGTGCCGTCGGTGTTCTCAAAGGTGAGCCGGTTAACAGCCGGCGAACCGGGGGGTGCCTTGATGACGCTCTCCATAAAATGCTTTCGCCGCTTGACTTGTGTCAAGGCTGCAAGCCGCTCTCTCGCGTAGACAGTTCCGGAAACCGGTTATTCCGCTTTCAGTGCGGGAAATACCAGGTACGAATTATGAACGTGATGGTGGCTGGCTTCTTCGGTTTTATCGTACTACGGTTGAAACCTGAAGGGTTCATGGGGAAGACGGATGTCTAAAAAGGGCTTGCTCATTGGTCTGGCGGTTGTGGTTCTGGCCGTGGCTGCCTATTTCGCCTGGTCGAAGCTGACGACCGAGGGCCTGCCTTCGGGTTTCGTGGCCAGTAACGGCCGCATCGAGGCCGTCGAGATCGATATCTCCACCAAGACCGCCGGCCGCCTTCAGGATATTATGGTCCGTGAGGGTGATTTCGTGAAGGCCGGACAGGTTCTGGCGCAGATGGATACGGCCCAGCTGGAGGCGAGGAAACGCCAGGCGGAAGCGCAGCTTCGCCGTGCGAAAATAGCAATAGACACGGCCCACAGCCTTGTCGCCCAGCGTGAAGCGGAAAAGACGTCGGCTCTTGCGGTGGTGGAACAGCGCAAGGCCCAGCTCGATTCCGCCTCCAAGACCAATGCACGCTCGAAACAATTGCTGACGGGCAATGCGGTCTCGCAGCAGATCGTCGATGACAGCGAGGCCGCCGAGCAGTCCGCCCGCGCAACGCTCGCCTCTGCGCAGGCCTCGCTTGCGGCTTCAGACGCCGCGATCAACGCCGCCAAGGCGCAGATCGTCGACGCCGAAGCGGCGGTGGACGCCGCGCAGGCTGACATCGAGAGCATCGAGACTGACATAGCCGATGCGACGCTGAAATCGCCCCGCGACGGTCGCGTGCAATATCGCATCGCCCAGCCCGGAGAAGTGCTGTCCGCCGGTGGAAGGGTTCTGAACCTCGTCGATCTCGGCGATGTCTATATGACGTTTTTCCTGCCGACGGCCGAGGCTGGCCGCACGTCCATGGGGTCTGATGTTCGACTGATACTGGATGCCGCCCCTCAATACACCATTCCGGCAAAAGTGTCCTTCGTGGCGGATGTCGCGCAGTTCACGCCGAAAACGGTGGAGACCGAAGAGGAACGCCAGAAGCTCACATTCCGGGTTCGGGCGCAAATCCCCCAGGAACTTCTGCAGAAATATATTCAATATGTGAAAACCGGGCTGCCCGGCATGGCCTATGTCCGGCTTGATCCGGAGGCCGCCTGGCCGGAGAATCTCGAACGCAATCTCGTCAAGTGAGGGTGGCCGCTATGGTCGCGCCTCCCGAAACAAATGACAGGAACGCACCCGTTGCGCGATTGACCGATGTGCGGTTGACCTTCGGAAGCACGGTTGCGCTGGACGACATATCGGTCGAGATACCCGCCGGGCTGATGATAGGGCTCATCGGGCCTGACGGCGTCGGCAAATCGAGCCTGTTGTCGCTGGTCTCGGGCGCGCGCGCCATCCAGAAGGGCAAGGTGGAGGTTCTGGGCGGCGACATGTCCGATCCGCGCCACCGCGAGGATACCTGCCCGCGTATCGCCTATATGCCGCAGGGCCTTGGCAAGAACCTCTATCCCACCCTGTCGGTCTTTGAAAACATCGACTTTTTCGGCCGGCTGTTCGGACAGGACGGAAGGGAACGGCAGGCGCGTATCGCCGAATTGCTGAAGAGCACCGGCCTCGAACCTTTTGCCGATCGTCCCGCGATGAAGCTCTCCGGCGGCATGAAACAGAAGCTGGGGCTCTGCTGCGCGCTCATCCACGACCCGGACCTGCTGATCCTGGACGAGCCGACGACAGGCGTCGATCCTTTGTCGCGGCGGCAGTTCTGGGAACTGATCGACTCTATCCGTGCCGGGCGTCCGGGCATGAGCGTCATCGTCGCAACGGCTTATATGGAGGAGGCCGCCGATTTCGACTGGCTGGTTGCCATGGATGGCGGCAAGATTCTTGCCACCGGCTCGCCCGCCGAACTTCTCGACCGCACCGCGGCACCCAATCTCGACGCCGCCTTCATCGCGCTTCTTCCCGAAGAAAAGCGCAAGGATTACCACGAAGTCCATATCGCGCCACGAAAGCCGACCGGTGAGGGTGATTATGCCATCGAGGCATCGCACCTCAGCATGCGTTTCGGCGATTTCACCGCCGTCGACAATGTCAGCTTCAAGATTCCGCGCGGCGAGATTTTTGGCTTTCTCGGCTCCAATGGCTGCGGAAAATCCACCACCATGAAGATGCTGACGGGGCTTCTGGCCGCCAGCGAAGGAGAGGCGAAGCTCTTCGGACACAAGGTGGATGCGAGCGACATGGCGATCCGACACCGCGTCGGTTACATGAGCCAGGCCTTCTCGCTCTATTCCGAACTGACGGTGCGGCAGAACCTTGATCTGCACGCCCGCCTGTTCAAGCTGCCGGAAGAGGCAATTCAACCGCGTATCGCCGAAATGGCGGAGCGTTTTGATCTTGGCGCGGTCATGGACACGCTGCCGGACGACCTGCCGCTTGGCATCCGGCAGAGGCTGTCGCTGGCGGTGGCGATGATCCATTCGCCCGATATTCTCATCCTCGATGAGCCCACCTCTGGTGTCGACCCGGTGGCGCGGGACGGCTTCTGGCAAATCCTCGCCGATCTCTCGCGCAACGATAATGTCACCATCTTCATCTCCACCCATTTCATGAATGAGGCGGAGCGCTGCGACCGGATTTCGCTGATGCATGCCGGCAAGGTGTTGATCAGCGATACGCCCGATGCGATCACCAGAAGCCGTAATGCCGCAACACTTGAAGAGGCTTTCGTCGCCTATCTGGAAGATGCTTCCGGGGTTACGAGGGGCGCGCCTGCGAAAGCATCTGTGGCAGCAGCGGACGTGCAGGTGACGCAACATGCGGCGCCCACCCGCAAGAGATTTTTCGATTTCAGGCGCATGTTCAGCTATACGCGCCGCGAGGCACTGGAACTGCAGCGCGATCCCATTCGCGGCACGCTGGCCGTGCTCGGCAGCGTCATCCTGATGTTCGTCATCGGATACGGCATCAATCTCGATGTCGAGGACCTGACTTTCGCGGTGCTGGATCGCGACGATACCACTATCAGCCGCGATTACGTGCTCGACATTGCCGGCTCGCGTTATTTCATCGAGAAGGAACCTATCCGGGACTATGCCGATATGGACCGGCGGATGCGTGATGGCGAACTGAGCCTTGCCATTGAAATTCCTCCTGGCTTTGGCCGCGATGTCTTGCGCGGCAAGACTGTGGAGGTGGGGGCCTGGATAGACGGCGCGATGCCGCAGCGGGCGGAGACCGTTCGTGGTTACGTGCAGGGCATGCATCAGACATGGCTGGCGCGGAAGGCCGCCGAGATTTACGGCAGCGCGGCCACGCAAAGCAGCTTCAGCATCGAAGCGCGCTATCGTTACAATCCCGACGTCAAGAGCCTTGTCGCCATGGTGCCGGCGGTCATTCCGCTGCTTCTCATGCTCATCCCCGCAATGCTGGCGGCCCTCAGCGTCGTCAGGGAAAAAGAGCTCGGTTCGATCGTCAATCTATACGTGACGCCGACCACGCGGCTGGAATTCCTGATCGGCAAGCAGCTTCCCTATGTCGCCCTTGGCATGCTCAATTTCGTGCTTCTGACGGCATTTGCGGTCTTCATCTTTCAGGTGCCGTTCACCGGAAGTTATCTCGCTTATGCGACGGGCGCGCTGCTCTATGTCATCATCGCCACATCCATCGGCCTCCTCATGTCTTCCTTCATGAAGAGCCAGATTGCCGCAATCTTCGGCACGGCTCTTCTGACGCTCATTCCGGCGACGCAATATTCGGGCATGATCGATCCCGTCTCGTCGCTGCAGGGGGCGGGCGCCTTTATCGGCAACGTCTATCCTGCCACCTATTTCATGACCATTTCGCGCGGAACTTTCTCCAAGGGCCTGGATTTCGCCGGACTTTCCGGCTCGTTTCTACCGCTTCTCATCGCCATTCCACTGCTCCTCATTGCCGGCGCTGCACTTTTGAGAAAGCAGGCGTCATGAGGCTTTTTTCGTCCAACATCTTCCAGCTCGGCATCAAGGAACTGCGCGGTCTCGCGCGAGACGGAATGCTGATGCTGCTTATCGTCTATGCCTTCACGCTGCAGATCTATACCGGTTCCAGCGCGCTGCCGGAGACGCTGAACAACGCGGCCATCGCCATTGTCGATGAGGATCAGTCGCCGCTTTCCAGCCGCATCAGCACGGCGTTTTATCCGCCCTATTTCTCCCCGCCGAAGCAGATTTCCATCGCTGAAATGGACAAGCGCATGGATGCGGGCCTCGATACCTTCGCGCTCAACATTCCACCGGATTTCCAGCGCCGGCTGATGGCCGGACAGCAGCCGGCCATCCAGCTCAATATCGACGCCACCCGCATGAGCCAGGCTTTCAGCGGTGGCGGTTACGTGCAGAGCATCGTGACGAGCGAAATACAGGAGTATGTCGACCGCTATCGCGGCGCGACCTCGGTGCCGGTGGACCTCACGCTACGTTCCCGCTTCAATCCGGAACTGGACAAATCCTGGTTCGGCTCGATCAACAACATCATCACCGCCATTACCATGCTATCCATCGTGCTGACGGGCGCGGCGCTCATTCGCGAGCGAGAACACGGAACGGTCGAGCATCTGCTGGTCATGCCAGTGACGCCGCTGGAAATCATGCTCAGCAAGGTGTGGTCCATGGGGCTGGTCGTGCTGGTGGCCTCTGCATTTTCGCTGTTCGTGGTGGTGAGGGGCCTGCTTGCCATTCCCATCGAAGGCTCGCTTTCTCTTTTCCTGCTCGGAACGGCATTGCAACTCTTCGCCATGACTTCCATGGGAATTTTTCTCGCGACAGTCGCCGGGTCCATGCCGCAATTCGGCATGTTGCTGATCCTGTTTTTGTTGCCGTTGCAGGTGCTGTCCGGCGCCATGACGCCTCGCGAAAGCATGCCTGATATCATCCAGTACATCATGCTTCTTGCGCCAAACACCCATTTCATCATCCTGGCGCAATCGGTGCTTTTCAGAGGGGCGGGGCTGGATGTGGTCTGGCCGCAACTGGTGGCGCTGCTGGCCATCGGCTCGGCTCTTTTCGTTTTTGCGCTTCGCCGGTTCAGGCGTTTCCTGCGCTGACAGCATCGGGATCACGCGCATGTTTCAGCCGATTCCACGTAAGTTGAATTAATTGTGTTCGGTAACGGTATGTTCGCCTTCCGCGATTATGCCTATGAGGACGGCTGGGTAAAGCGAGCTTTGTTCAGGAGTAGCACGATGAATATTGCAGCACGTCTGTCGACGGCAGCCATGGTCGCACTGGCTGCCACGTCATCTTTCGCGTCGGAGGATATGACCTCTGAGACGAGTGAGGCGATATTCGGCTTCGCTGGCCCCATGACGAAAGAAGACATGCTGAAAAGCGCGGCGCTTATTCCCGTGGACTATGAAAGAAACGCTGTCATCGGCGGCGGCTATCAGTTCTATCCTTACCGTATCGGCAATATAAAACTGGGCGGCGAGGTCGGCATGGCCGTCAGGTTCGGCAAGGGCTTCACCGGCGAGGTGTGGGCGGGCCCGGTCGCGCGTTATGAACAGATCAGGCTTGGAGAGCGACTGTTCATCACCCCAAGTTTTACAGCAGGGCTCAGCCTTGTTACGGATGCGCAGCCGGGCCGCGAGCGCGAACAGGAAATCAAGGACGACGGCAACGCCAATGTCCTTTTTTATCTGGGGCCGGAAATCAACGTGTCTTTCAGCGAGGATTCCTCGACGGAATTCTTCTGGCGCCTCCACCACCGTTCCGGTGGCGGCAAAACACTTGGCAACATGAAGGGCGCCACAAACGCCAACGTGTTCGGAGTCCGCTACAAATTCTGAGCCGCCGCGACGTTATAAGGTCCTGTGAACTGTCTGAATTTCAGCCAGGTTTCTGTTTCAACGCAGACCGGCGCCAGCAACCCTTGCGCCTAACGCATGGGTGGATTGCCTTATTCTGCCTGTTAATTCCCCACTGGAAAGCGCATATAAAGGCCATCGAAGGACGCCGGAACGAAAACGTTACTGACGTCACCTAAACCTCAGAAAGGGTAATGTCATGAACGTAGCACGCAGCTTCAACAATTGGCGCAAATATCGTCAGACCATCACCGAACTCGGCCGCATGAGCACTCGTGAACTGCACGATCTCGGTATCGATCGCAGCCAGATCACCAGTGTCGCTCGCGCCGCTGTAGGCAAGTAAATAGGGCGATACCGCCACATTCTGAATGCTTCAACGCCCGCTTTGCGGGCGTTTTTGTTTGGTTTGAAAATGAAGGCACTTCATTGGGGGCGTCCGACAGCGAGGCGGCGGTCTCGCCGCTTGCACCACATTCTTCTCGATTGCTGTCGAGGTTCCGTGCAGGTTGGGAAATCGGTAAAGGCCGGGGCCGCGAGAAGCGGATAAGAGCCCGGTATTGTCCTTCGTGACGGATGCCATGCGCTCGACGCATATCTGCGCTGCAACCTTGTGCCTGTCAAATGCGCAGGGAAATGGTATGTTCCTCTCATCGAAACGGATGTACCTCCTCCCACATCCTTTTCGTTAAGCGGGTGATCCTACTCCTCCTCCCAAAGGATTGCCCCGGGGACAGCGGTTTTCCTCCTCCCATATCGCTGTTCATCTTTTCAGAAAGCCTGCCGCACCTCCTCCCGCGGCAGGCTTTTTTGTCTTTGGCCGTTTTCCTCGTCAGTATATCTCAGTCGAATGCCATCATGCCGATGGGCGTCACGGCACGGGTGCCTGCGCGTCTGGCGAGTGCATAAGTGAGGCATTGTTCGACTGCATCCTGCGGAACGGGCTTGGCGATGACGCCGGCGCCGATGCCGAGATTGACCACGACTTCGGGGTTTGCGGTCATGAAGATGACCACCACACCGTGCTCTTCGGAAAGCCGTCGCCCGATTTCCGGCCCGGTTTGTCCATCGGCAAGATTGACGTCGACAAAGGCAATATCGGCGCGGCGGCCAAGTGCCACAGCATCATCCAGCTTGTTGGCGATCCCGATGACGTCTGCCTCTTCATCCGCCTGAAGAATGGAATCCTCTATGTCCATGGCGATGAGGAACTCGTCTTCCACGATCAGTACCCGCGGCTGCTCCATGCGGAAGCCGGGTTCACTCTGCAAAACGTCTGCCAACATATGCCTGCCTCCATTGAGTACGCTACCAAGCACCGAACTGAAAAAATACGCCGCGGTTTGGGGTCGTCTGGTGCTTCGACAATATCTGGAGCGTCGGGACTGTCTGATCTCATCACCCGCCGCCTCAGCACGGTCGGCAGGCAAACACCCGGCGGGCCAACTCGTTCCAAAGTGAGATAAACATAGTGAATGGAGTGTAAACAACGTGCCTTTTGAGCTATCACCTCTTGATAGCGAAGCAGTTGATTCGGTTTGGTTTTCATCCGGGGGAAGGGTGGAGGAACGTCGCCGTAGCGCATCTTTCGCCGCTGGAGCACCAGTCTTTTGGCCGCAATCGGTCCTTAAGGCTGACATGGAAATTCAAGACGTTACGGCCTCCTTCGCGCGCCAGGAAGGAAGAGCGGGAACGCCACCGATCAATCGCGTGCCGCGGTCAAAACCGGCGCGGGACCCTATGAATTTGGAAAGAGAATTAGACGATGACACAGTCTCCGCGCGCCACCATTGCCCGCAACACTCCTAATATCGCCGTCGTCGGTGTTGGTGGCGGTGGCGGAAACGCGATCAACAACATGATTGCCGAGGGTATCGGCGGCGTCGATTTCATCGCGGCCAATACGGATGCGCAGGCGCTGAAGAAGACCAATGCGCCACGGCTCGTGCAGCTCAGCTCAGAACTGACGGGCGGGCTTGGAGCGGGTGCTGATCCCGAGGTTGGCCGGCAGGCTGCGATCGATTCCCTCGACGAGATCATGGATCACCTGAGCGGCTATGATATGTGTTTCATCACCGCCGGCATGGGCGGCGGCACCGGGACGGGTGCGGCACCCGTTATTGCCGAAGCCTGCCGTGCAAAGAACATCCTCACAGTTGGTGTCGTCACGCTTCCTTTCAGCTTTGAGGGCGTGCGCCGCATGCGGGCTGCTGAGTACGGTTTCGCCAATCTGCTCAACACGGCCGATACCGTCATCGTCATTCCCAACCAGAACCTGCTGCGCATTGCCGATGCCGGCACCACCTTCGAAAATGCGCTCAAAACCGCCGACAAGGTGCTGTCGCTCGGCGTGCGCTGCATCACCGATCTCATTTTGCGTGAAGGTTTGGTCAATCTCGATTTCGCCGATGTGCGATACGTCATGAAGAATGGCGGCCGGGCGCTGATGGGCACCGCACAGGCTAAGGGCGAAAAGCGTGCTTCGGAAGCAGCGGCAGCGGCCATTGCCAATCCGCTGCTTGGCGAGCCCTCGCTGAAGGAAGCCCGTGGCGCGCTGGTCTCCATTTCCGGCGGCAACGACCTGACGCTTTACGAGATTGATGAAGCGATGACGCTGGTGCGTGAGGCGGTCAGCGAGGAAACCGATGTGGTGATGGGCGCTTCGTTCGATCCAACGCTGGACGGCGCTTTCAAGATTTCCGTCGTGGCCACCGGCCTTCGGAACTGATCTGATCTCCGACTAAGGCGTCGCATCGACGCTGGAAGCCGCTAGACGCCGCTTCGGCGGTGAAAGCGCGATAAAGACATCTGCGCCACAAACCGAACGATCGAAAGCCGTCGCGGGCAATTTTCGCGACGGCTTTTTGTTGTTTTCGAACAATTATTCCGCCATTCAAACCAGCGACCGGGTGACACGTCGTTGATAACGAAAAAATATAATAGTACTCTTTATGTCGACAAGAAGGATTTGATGATGACGGATATAATTGCTTCTGCCGAGCGCAAGCGCGGCTCCGGTGTGAAGATGGTCTACGATCTGCTGCGCGACGAGATTCTTGATCTCGTCTTGCCACCCGGCAGTCCCATCGATGAAGTGCAGCTTGCCGAACGGTTCAAGATGTCGCGAACGCCGATCCGTGAGGCGCTGGTACGGCTTTCGGGCGAGGGGCTGATCGATACGCTGCCGAACCGCTCTACCATGGTGTCGAACATCGATTTCCTCAACATGCACACCTATTTCGATGCGCTGGTCTTGATGTACCGGGTAACGACCCAGCTTGCCGCGCAATATCACCGTCCGGAAGATCTGGCTGGCATTCGCGCCCATAATGCGGAATTCGCGGTTGCGGTGGAGGAGCAGGATGCGCTGGCGATGATTTCCACCAACGCCGCCCTTCATCTTTCCATCGCGGAGGCCGGGCGCAACCCCTATTTCACCAGCCTGTTCAAGCGGCTGCTGGACGAGGGGCGGCGCATTCTCAGGCTTTATTACCAGTCCTATGACGATCGTCTGCCGAAGCGCTTTGTCGATGATCATGAAGAGATGATCGAGGCGATTGCCGCACGCGATATCGCTCTTTCTGAAAGGCTGGCGCGGGAGCACGCTGAACAGATCGTCCGGCAGGTGCAGAAATTGCTGGTGCGAAACGAACGGCTGGAAATAAATCTTTAGCTTGTCGATTTCTTGTCGACAAATAAAATACAAGATAGTAATGTCCCTCTCGAAAGGGTGGCGCGGACGTGCGTCCATTCCCGAAAACATGTCCCTTAGGAGCTAGTAATGACGGCCAGCATTTTTTCCGGCGTGATTCCCGCCTTGATGACCCCCTGCAAGGATGATCGCACCCCCGATTTCGATGCGCTTGTTCGCAAGGGCAAGGAACTGATCGCCGATGGCATGTCCGCCGTGGTCTATTGCGGCTCCATGGGCGACTGGCCGCTCCTGACGGACGAGCAGCGCATGGAAGGCGTGGAGCGTCTGGTGAAGGCCGGTGTTCCCGTCATCGTCGGCACCGGAGCGGTCAACACGGCGTCTGCCGTTGCCCATGCCGCCCACGCCCAGAAGGTTGGCGCCAAGGGCCTGATGGTCATTCCCCGCGTTCTGTCACGCGGTTCGGTCATCGCCGCCCAGAAGGCTCACTTCAAGGCAATCCTCTCGGCTGCACCGGAAATCCCTGCCGTCATCTATAACAGCCCCTATTATGGTTTTGCGACCCGCGCCGATCTCTTCTTCGCGCTGCGCGCCGAGCACAAGAACCTCGTTGGTTTCAAGGAATTCGGCGGCCCGGCGGATATGCGTTATGCGGCTGAAAACATCACCAGCCGTGACGATGAAGTCACGCTGATGATCGGTGTCGACACCGCTGTCTTCCACGGCTTCGTCAATTGCGGCGCAACCGGCGCCATCACCGGCATCGGCAACGTGCTGCCGAAGGAAGTCATCCACCTCTGCAAGCTGTCGCAGGCTGCCGCCAAGGGTGACGCCGATGCCCGCGCACGCGCCTTGGAACTGGAACAGGCGCTGGCCGTTCTTTCGTCCTTCGACGAGGGCCCGGATCTGGTTCTCTATTTCAAGCACATGATGGTGCTGAAGGGCGACAAGGAATACACGCTGCACTTCAACGAAACAGATGCACTGACGGACAGCCAGCGCGGTTATGTCGAAGCACAGTTCAAGCTGTTCAACAGCTGGTACGCCGACTGGAGCAAGCTTCCGGGCGCAGTGCAGGCCTGCAAGGCTGCCTGATCAGTCGCTGACGTGAAAACAAAAGGCCCGCAACTGCGGGCCTTTTTTGCATGTGATGAGGTTTGATGTCTCTCGTCCGTCATGCCGGACTAGATCCGGCATCCAGCCACGGCGCGTCTGCGTCGTGAAAGGTCTCTTCCGCGATCAAGGACTTGCACGCGCTGGACCCCGGATTTAATCCGAGGTGACGGTGCGGGGATGCTATGAAGTCGCAAAAAAAAGCTGAGTGACGTTGTCGCTATGAAGGCCCGCAATTGCGGGCCTTTTTTCATTTCCCCATCCAAACGATCAGGAAACCGCGTCCAGCCCCTTTTCCAGCAGCCGGTCGAGCCCGGCCATTTCGGCGGCGGTAAGCGTGATGCCTTCGCTTTCGGACTTGGCGCGGGCAGTGAAGCGGCGGCCAGACGGCAGGCGTGCGCCCTGGCCGATGATGGCGTCGAACAGCACTTCCGCGCGCTGGAAAGGATCGCCGGGGTGGCCTTTGGCGAAGGCTTCGGGAGAGAAGGCGACGATCAGCTCGCCATGGGTGGGGGCAAGCGTGGTGGTGCCGAGAAATTCCAGCGCTTCGGGGCTGGTGAGATCGCCGATCATGATGCCGGCGAGAAGCTCGATCATGGTGCCGATGGCCGATCCCTTGTGGCCGCCAAAGGGCAGCATGGAACCGGCAAGGGCCGCCTCCGGGTCGGTCGTCGGCTTGCCGTCGGCATCCAGAGCCCAGCCTTCCGGCAGGGGCTTTCCGGCCCGCCGGTGTAGTTCGATTTCACCGCGGGCCGCAACCGACGTCGCAAAATCGAAGACATAAGGGGAGGTGCCCTTGCGCGGCCAGCCGAAGGCGAAGGGGTTCGTGCCAAGCAGAGGCTTGGTTCCGCCGGTGGGCGCGACGGTGGAATAGCTCGGGCACATGACCAGCCCGGCGAGACCGTTTTCTGTCAGCCCTTCGACTTCCGGCCAGAGCGCCGAGAAATGCGTGCAGTCATTGACGACGAGTGCTGCGATGCCCAAGCGTCTCGCCCGCTCCACCAGAACCGGCAGACCAAGTTCGAAGGCGGGGTTGGCGAAGCCGCCATGGGCATTGACCTTGACGATGGCCGTGCCATCGTCTTCGGCCACTTCAGGTATCGCATCCGGATTGACCTTGCCGGCCTTGACGGTGCGGAGCGCGCCTTCGATACGGTAAATGCCGTGCGATTTGCAGGCATCGCGCTCGCCGGCGGTGATGACGCGTGCCAATGCACCCGACTGCACCGTATTGAGGCCCGCCTTGCTGAAAATCGCCTCGACCCGCGTCGAAAGCTCTTCAATGGTCAAGGTGGTGGTGTGGCTCATCATTATCCTCCGATGTCGGGATCGCACATTTTGAATACATAAAGTATACAAAGGTGTGGGTATTGCAACGTGTCTTTTCGATGAAGCTCAGTCAGAGCAGAGGGCCACCCTCTCAAACACGAAGATACCTTAAGCGCTCATTGCTGTGCTTGTCACAGGATTGCAGTCGACGCGCGTCTGCGCATCGGAAAGCCTCTTTCAGCCCAAAGACTTGGGCTGGCTAGATTCCTGTGACAAGCAACGGCATGAAGGAGGCTGAATGTTTCGCCCACCTTGTCAGCTCCCCCGCGCCGGCTCGCGTAATCATCCGCGATACCTCATCAGTTCGCAGATGCAAAAAATTCTTTTTGTATACTCATTGTATTTTTCTATTGATTTCTCGGGCCCACAGGGAAATAGTGACCGCGCCTTCAAGGGCAGACCAATTCTGGGAGCAAATCAAGAATGAAAAAATCGGTCATTTTCGCCGGCCTGCTGGCCGCCACTTCCGCTATCACACCGGCCAAGGCCGACAAGCTTGACGACATCATCTCGTCTGGCACGCTGCGTTGCGCGGTTGTGCTCGACTTCCCGCCCATGGGCGCGCGCGATGACGCCAACAATCCTATCGGTTTCGACGTCGATTATTGTAACGACCTCGCCAAGGCGCTCGGCGTCACGGCTGAAATCGTCGAGACGCCGTTCCCCGAGCGTATTCCGGCACTGATGTCCGGCCGCGTCGACGTTGGTGTCGCTTCGACCTCCGATACGCTGGAGCGCGCCAAGACGGTTGGCATGACCGTGCCTTACTTTGCCTTCGAAATGGCCGTTACCGCCAACGACAAGTCCGGCGTCAAGTCCTTCGAGGACATGAAGGGCAAGACGGTCGGCGCAACCGCCGGCACGTTCGAAGCCATTGCGCTTGAAAAGTCGGTCAAGGAGTGGGGCGTCGGCGAATTCCGTCCTTACCAGACCCAGGCTGATGTGTTCCTTGCCCTGAGCCAGGGGCAGATCGATGCCACCGTTTCCACGTCGACCGTTGCGCAGTCCAACGTCAAGAGCGGCAAGTTCGCCGGGATCTCGGTGGTCGGCAAGGCCCCTTACGACATCGATTACGTCGCGCTCTTCACCAACCGGGATGAATACGGCTTCATCAACTACCTGAACCTCTTCATCAATCAGCAGGTTCGCACCGGCCGCTACGCCGAGCTCTACAAAAAATGGGTTGGCGGCGAAGTGCCTTCGCTCACCGTCAACGGCGTTTATCGCTGATCAGGACTTTTCGGAAACGGCGCGGTCAAATGATCGCGCCGTCGATCGTTTCTGAAAGGTGAGACGGTTATGTTCAACTACACATTTCACTGGAATCAGGCGCTGAAGGCTTTGCCGCAGCTTCTGGACGGTGCGGTGGTGACGCTGCAGATCGCCATCCTGTCGATGGTCATCGGCGTGTCCTGCGCCATCGTGCTGACGTTGTTCCGGCTTTCGGGCAACCGTATCCTCGGCGCCTTCGCCTCGGTCTGGGTGGAAATCGCCCGCAATACACCGGCGCTGTTCCAGATCTACATGGCCCATTTCGGGCTCGGCAATTTCGGCATTCATCTGAGCCCCTATACCGCGCTTCTGGTTGGCATCGCCTTCAATAATGCCGGTTATCTCGCGGAAAATTTCCGTGGCGCACTGAAGGCCATTCCGGATACGCAGACGCGTTCGGGCCGCTCGCTCGGCATGACCTCGATGCAGACCTTCAGGCTGATCATCCTGCCGCAGATGCTGCGGGTTGCCTTCCTGCCTGCCACCAACCAGATGGTCTGGGCAATCCTCATGACCTCGCTCGGCGTCACGGTCGGCATGAACACGGATCTCGCCGGTGTCACGCAGGCCTTGAACGCCCGTTCGTTCCGCACCTTCGAATTTTTCGCGCTCGCCGCGGTCATCTATTACGTGATCGCCAAGATCGTCACGCTCGCCGCCAGATTGCTGGCCGCGCGTCTGTTCCGTTACTGAGAGAGGTGAGCCATGTTTGAAACCGCTCTCACCTGGAGTGATCTCGCCTTCCTGGCCAAGGGTGCCGGCATGACGCTTGCCGTCACGGCCGTCGCCGTCACGGCAGGCACCATCATGGGGATCATCTTCGGCGTCCTCCGCTTCCAGCTCGGGCCTTACTGGGCCCTGCCGCTCACCTTCGTTCTGGATATCTTCCGTTCCGTGCCGCTGCTTATCCAGCTGGTCCTCGGCAATGCCTTCCAGTCGATCGCAAAGCTCGGCTGGCCACCCTTTACTACCTCCTGCGTGGTTCTGTCGCTTTATACCGCGGCCTATTGCACGGAAATCGTGCGCGGCGGCATCGAAGCGGTACCCTCGAACACCCGCCGCGCCTGCCGGTCGCTCGGTATGACCTGGTCGCAGGACATGCGGTACATCGTTCTGCCGCTTGCCACGCGCGTGTCGCTGCCTGCCTGGATCGGCCTGACGCTGGGTGTCATGAAGGATTCAGCGCTCGTCCTTTGGCTCGGGCTCATTGAGCTTCTGCGTGCCTCGCAGATTCTCGTGACCCGCCTGCAGGAACCGCTGACCATCCTGATGATCTGCGGCGCCATCTACTTCCTTATCAGCTTCCCCATCGCCCGTTTTGGCGGGTATCTCGAAAGACGGTGGTCCCCCAATGATTGAGATCGAAAACGTCCGCAAATCCTTCGGCCCGCTGGAGGTTCTGAAAGGGATCAACCTCACCGTCAACAAGGGCGAGGTCGTCACCATCATCGGCGGCTCCGGTTCCGGCAAGTCGACGCTGCTCACCTGCATCAACGGCCTCGAGCCGATCGACAGCGGCAAGATCGTCATCGATGGCACCGAGGTGCATGCAAAGTCGACCGACCTCAACAAGCTGCGCCGCAAGGTCGGCATCGTCTTCCAGCAATGGAACGCCTTTCCGCATCTGACGGTGCTTGAAAACGTCATGCTGGCGCCGCGCAAGGTGCTCGGTATTTCGAAAGAGAAGGCCGAAGAAATTGCGGTCAAGCAATTGACCCACGTCGGCCTTGCCGAAAAGCTGAAGGTCTATCCGAACCGCATGTCAGGCGGCCAGCAGCAGCGCATGGCGATTGCCCGCGCACTTGCGATGTCGCCGGAATATATGCTGTTCGATGAAGTTACCTCGGCGCTTGATCCGATGCTGGTCGGCGAAGTGCTCGACACGTTGAAGATGCTCGCGGATGAGGGCATGACGATGATCTGCGTCACGCATGAAATGGCCTTCGCCCGTGATGTCTCGAACCGCGTCGCCTTCTTCCATCAGGGCGTGATGGCGGAAATCGGCACGCCAGAGCAGCTGTTCGGCGCACCACAGCATCCCGAGACGCAGAAGTTCCTGGCGAGCGTTCGGTAATGCCTGCAAATGATGTCATCGTCATCGGGGCCGGCGTTGTCGGCCTCTCGGCGGCAATCGCGGCGCAGGGCCGTGGTCTTTCGGTCACGGTCATCGACCGTGAGGGACCGGCGGCGGGCGCTTCTGCCGGCAATGCCGGCGCCTTCGCTTTCACCGATATCCTGCCGCTCGCGTCGCCCGGCATTCTCTGGAAGGCGCCGAAGTGGCTCATCGATCCGCTTGGGCCGCTCAGCGTGCCGCCGGCCTATGCGCTGAAGATCGCGCCTTGGATGTTCCGGTTCTGGCGGGCCTGCGCCGCCTCGAAGGTGGAGTACTCAACTGCAGCGCAGACGGCACTGATGGACCTTTCGAGGGCCGAGCTGGAGCCGTTCCTCAAAAAAACCGACACCATTGCCATGCTGCGCAAGGAGGGCAACCTCCAGGTCTATGAAAGCGATGCGGAATTCGAAGCATCACTCGGCGGCTGGAAGGCGCGTGAGCGCCACGGTATCGAGTTCCGGCATCTGAACGGCGAGCAGATGGCCGAGATACAGCCCGGCATCGCACCGCGCTTCACCTGCGGCACGTTCACGCCAGGCTGGTATTCCATTGCCGATCCCAGGCTTTACACGCTGGCGCTGGCCGACCATTTTCGCACCATGGGCGGACGTATCGAATGCCTCGATATCGCCTCGCTCCGGCCGTTGGAGGATGGGGTCGAGGTGGTTAGCCATGACGGCCGCACGCGCAAGGCAGGCCGGGTGGTACTGGCGGCAGGCGCCTTTTCGCACCGCATTGCCCGTTCGCTCGGGGAAAAAATTCCGCTGGAAACGGAACGGGGCTATAATACAACCTTGCCTTCAGGCGCATTCGATCTGCGGACCCAGGTGACCTTCGGCGGCCATGGTTTCGTCGTTACCCGGCTTTCCTCCGGCATCCGCGTCGGCGGTGCGGTCGAGTTGGGCGGGCTGGAGCTTCCGGCCAATTTTGCCCGATCCGAAGCGCTGCTGGCCAAGGCGAAAGCCTTCCTGCCGGGCCTGAAAACCGAAGGCGGCAAGCAGTGGATGGGCTTTCGCCCCTCGCTGCCGGACAGTCTGCCGGCCATTGGGCATGCGCGACACACGGCGCGGGTGGTCTACGCCTTTGGCCACGGACATCTGGGGCTGACGCAATCTGCGGGTACGGCGCGCATCGTCGCCGACATTCTGACGGGGCAAAAACCCGCCATCGACACAAGCGCTTTTTCGCCGCAACGTTTCTAGAGGATTTCGGCTTTTCCCCGAAACGCAAAAATTCTCTAGCACTTTTTCACGCATTTACCGGGGCGCAAAGCGCGACGCGCTTTTACCGGAAATGCCTTAGGGAGATTTTCGATGTCTTCTGCCGTTCCGCAAGCCCGCAGCATTCTTACCGGTGCGGCCGAAGGCCCCGTGATCGCCACGACGGAAGCGCTGAGTTTCTGGGGCGGTGTCGATCCCGCCACCGGCAGGGTGATCGACGTGCATCACCCGCTGCATGGCGTCAGTCTCACCGGCGGCGTTCTCTTCATGCCGACCAGCCGGGGCTCGTGCACCGGGTCTGGCGTTTTGCTCGACCTTATTCTAACGGGCCGGGCGCCATCCGCTCTCGTTTTCTGCGAGGCGGAGGATGTGCTGACCTTGGGCGCACTTGTCGCGGCGGAAATGTTCGAGCGGGCGCTGCCGGTCGTCCGTCTCGACCCCGAAAATTTTGCCCGCTTTTCCCGCGCGGCCCATGTTCGCACCGATGAAAACAGCATCGAGGCCGATGGCCTTTCGCTTGCCATAGCGCATCCCGCGACTGCCCGTCTCGATCTCACGGGTGACGACCGCGCGATGCTGGAAGGGCGCGACGGCATCGCCGTGCGCCAGGCCATGCGCATCATTGTCGCCATGGCAGCCCAGCAGGGCGCTTCCGCGCTCGTTAATGTCACACAGGGCCATATTGACGGCTGCATCTATGCCAGCCCCGCCAATGTCACTTTCGCGGAAAAAATGGCTGAGATGGGTGGCAAGGTCCGGGTGCCGACGACCATGAACGCCATTTCGGTGGACAAGGCCAACTGGCGGGCACAGGGCGTGCCGGATGATTTCGGCGATCCGGCGGCGAGACTGGCGGATGCTTATGTGCGCATGGGCTGTCGGCCTACCTTCACCTGTTCGCCTTACCTGCTCGACAGCGCGCCGGGCGCGGGTGAATCGATTGCCTGGGCGGAATCGAACGCGGTGATTTTTGCCAATACGGTGCTTGGTGCACGCACTGCCAAACATCCCGATTTCCTCGATCTATGTATCGCGATGACGGGCAGGACGCCGCTTTCGGGTGTTTACCTGGAGGAAAATCGCCGGCCGCAGCGCATCGTGGACGTGATGCTGCCGCAAGGGATAGACGATGCGTTCTGGCCGCTCGTCGGTTATCTCGCCGGCAAGGCTGCCCCCGATTGCATACCGCTGCTGCGCGGGCTTGGGGCTGCGAAACCCTCGCGGGATGATTTGAAAGCGCTCTGCGCTGCCTTCGGCACTACCTCCGCAGCGCCCATGCTGCATATCGAGGGCGTCACCCCGGAAGCCGGTATCGCGCCTCTGGAAACGGCGGACACGGTCAGCATTTCGCTTGCCGATATGGCGGCCGGGTGGTCGCTGCTCAACGAGGGACCGGAGGAGGTGCAACTGGTCGCCATCGGTAGTCCCCACGCGTCGCTGGAGGAGTGCCGCGCCCTTGCGGCCGTTTTCAACGGTCGCAAGCGCCATGCGGATGTCGCCGTCATCGTCACAGCCGGCCAGCAGGTCATCGATGCAGCTGCCCACGACGGCACGTTGAAAAGCCTGAAGGATAGCGGTGTGCAGGTACTGCCTGACCTCTGCTGGTGTTCTATTTCCGAGCCGGTCTTCCCGACGAAGACGCGCGCCTTGATGACCAATTCCGGCAAATACGCCCATTATGGACCCGGCCTCAGCGGCCGCGCGGTGCGCTTCGGTAGCCTTGCCGATTGCGTCGAGAGCGCGTTGACCGGCCGTGCCGCTTCCCGTCTTCCCGCCTGGCTTTCGTGAGGAGAATTCAATGCGCAGTATAAAGACCCTTCATGTCATTTCCGCCCATGCGGAAGGCGAGGTGGGGGATGTGATTGTCGGTGGCGTCAAGCCGCCACCAGGCGAAACGATCTGGGAACAGAGCCGTTTCATCGCCCGTGATGAGACGCTGCGCAACTTCGTGCTGAATGAGCCGCGCGGCGGCGTATTCCGCCACGTCAATCTGCTGGTTCCGCCGAAACATCCTGATGCGGATGCCGCCTTCATCATCATGGAGCCGGAGGATACGCCGCCCATGTCCGGCTCTAACTCCATCTGCGTGTCCACCGTCCTTCTCGATGGCGGTATCGTGCCGATGCAGGAGCCGGAAACCCATATGCTGCTGGAAGCTCCCGGCGGGCTGGTGAAGGTGCGGGCCGAATGCCGCAACGGCAAGGCCGAGCGTATTTTCGTGCAGAACCTGCCAAGCTTCGCCGCGAAGCTTGATGCCGAACTCGAGGTCGAAGGCCTTGGAAAGCTCAAAGTGGATACAGCCTACGGCGGCGACAGTTTCGTCATCGTCGATGCCGAAGCAATGGGCTTCAGCCTGAAACCGGAAGAGGCGCACGAGATTGCCCGCCTCGGCGTGCGCATCACCAACGCCGCCAACAAGGCTCTGGGTTTCGATCATCCCGAAAACCCAGACTGGCGGCATTTTTCCTTCTGCCTGTTCGCCGGCAAGGTGGAACGCACGGCCGAAGGCCTGCGGGCAGGGGCGGCCGTCGCCATCCAGCCGGGCAAGGTGGACCGCTCGCCGACAGGCACGGCGCTTTCAGCCCGTATGGCCGTGCTGCATGCACGCGGCGAAATGAAGGAAGGGGAAACGCTGACGGCGGTGTCGCTGATCGGCTCTACCTTCACGGGCCGCATTCTTGGGACGACAAAGGTTGGCGACCGTCCAGCCATCCTGCCGGAAATCTCCGGCCGCGGCTGGATCACCGGAATACACCAGCACATGCTCGATCCGTCGGATCCATGGCCGGAGGGGTATCGGCTGACGGATACCTGGGGTGCGCGGTAAGACCCTCTCCAGACCTCCTCCGTCATCCTCGGGTTTGACCCGAGGATCCACCTTCCGGCGTTACCATGGATCCTCGGGTCAAGCCCGAGGACGACGTCGAGATGGGGAGAAGAAAGAAGCGGTACCCGCTCGTTCCAACAGGGCTAAAGCTTCACCGGCCCAACCGCTTCGTCGTCTCCCGCACGATCAGCTCGAAGCCGACATCCACCCGCGCACCCTCGGGAACAGCGGCATCCTTTTCTGCCTCCAATATCGAAAGCAGCAACTCGCCGGCCTTGCGGCCGATCATCTGCGCATCGACCCGTATCGTTGAAATCGCCGGATAACATTGTCTGCCAATGTCAAAATCACCGAAGCCGAGAATGGAAATCTGATCGGGCACATGAATGCCGCGGCGATGACATTCCATCAGCGCACCGACAGCGGAAATATCCGAGACGGCGAAGATGGCTTCGACATTTGGCGCCCTCGCCAACAGGGAGCCCAGCGTTTTCGCGCCGTGATCGTATGAGACCGGCGCGCTGCCCTCGCGGATGATGAGATCATCGGCGATGCCGGCTTCGCGCAGGGCCGCCCCGAAACCGAGCAGGCGGCTTTCGCCGCGCCAGTCCTTCACATCACCATCGGCCCTGGAACCAAGCGCGCCGATCCTCTTGAATCCAAGCGATATCAGGTGTTTGGCGGCGGTTCTTCCCACTTCGTAATTGGAAAAACCGACCGCGTGGTCAATCGGATGCTCGGGCACGTCCCAGATCTCAACGATCGGGATACCGGCGCGCATCAACACTTCGCTTGCCATCTTGGTATGCACCGTGCCGGCCACGACAATCGCGTCGGGACGGCGCTCCATCATGGTGCGGATGACGCGCTCTTCTTCCTGCAGGTCGTACATGGTGTAACCGATCAGCAATTGGTAATCGGCGGCGCGTAGCGCATTGGCTAGGCCTTGAGCGCTGTCGGCGAAGTTTGAGTTGGTGAGTGTCGGCAGGATGGCGGTGATGAAATTGGTGCGGCGAGAGGAAAGCGAACCGGCGATTCGATCAGGCACATAACCAAGCTTCTCAATGGCCTTCATCACCCTCTGGCGCGTCTCCTCGGACACCAGAGCGGGATCGGCCAGCACCCGCGAGACGGTCATCTTGGAGACGCCCGCAAGTTTTGAGACGTCGCTCATGGTTGCTTTTTTTGACGTGACTAACGCTGCGGCCAAAGGCGTGCGCTCCACCAAAGCATGTCTCCCCAGTTACAATCCGGCTGAATGAAGACCGGTTCACGACAAGACATACACGAAGATACCAAGGGAAAGCACGCCGTATGATTGCAGATCAATGCGACGTGCACCGGATTTATGCGACGCGGCTATAGACCAGATGGTAGAAACGCCCGTCACACATGCTCATCATCTCATCCGTCAGTACCCGGCCTTCCAGCCGGACCGGCGAGACCAGCGCTTCCTCCACGGCCTCCATCGACGGATAGTCGATTTCCTGCACCATGATGATCTGGGCCGCGTCCGGGTCCGTGCGCTCCGTACGCATCACTCGCACCGCCTGCGCATTCGGCATGCGCTTCCAGACAGGCAGTAATTTTTCCTCGACGATGCGAAAAAACTCCTCCTCCCGGCCTGCGTGAATCCTGCCTTCGAAAATTGCCGAGCGTGTGTACATGTTTCCTCCCGAAATGAATGCCGATCGAAACAGTTCTGTAGATCGGACTTGCAATGATACCGATAACATGCATTATTGATCCTGCCAAGAACGTGAAGCGACGTCGAAGAGAGGAAAATCGATAATCATCATAAATGATTGAATTTCATGAGAGATTCATCTGGTTTTGTGTTTTCACAGTTTCTTGGGAGGAGTTTTCAGTCAGGCGACTAGGAATGTTATCGAGAACATTTTTCGGTTTGCGAAGGCCGCTGTTCTGCATTGGGCAGCTATTATTTGGGTTGGAGGAGAAACCATGAGCATATCCAGATTTCTGAAAAACATGACCGTTGCTGTTGGCGTTGCCGCAGCTTCGCTTGCGGCTACAACGTCGGCCCATGCCGTCTCGCTCAGCGAGATCACGGCGCGCGGCAAGGTCAAGATCGGTGTTCTCACGGGCGCGCCGCCGATGGGCATGGTGGATGAGAAGGGTAACCCTTCCGGTTATGACGTCGATGTCGCCAATCTCATCGGTTCCTACCTGTCGCTGCCGGTGGAGCTGGTGCCGCTGACGCCTCCAGCGCGTATTCCGGCCCTTCAGACCGGCAAGGTCGATTTCCTCGTCGCGACGCTTGCGCCGACCGGCGAACGCGCCAAGACTGTGATGTTCACGCAGCCATACAGCGCCTTCAACATGGATATCATCTCCGGCAAGGACCAGAAATTCGAAAATCTCGACAGCCTCAAGGGCAAGCGCGTGTCGGTCAACCGCGGTTCCTCACAGGAAACCGCGCTGCGCAAGGCCAATGTCGAAGGTCTCGAAATCGTCGTTTACGAAGACGATTCCACCAGCGCCCAGGCTTTGCTCGCGGGTCAGGTGGATGCCGTCGCCCTGCCGTCCACGGTTGGTGAAGCAATCATCAAGCAGCGCCCGGAGGCCGGTCTCCAGGTCGGGTTCACCTTCTTCCAGCAGGGCAATTCCATGGCGACCAAGCTTGAGGATTTCGAGCTGCGCCAGTGGCTGAACACCTCCATTTACCTGATGAAGATGTCCGGCGATCTCGACCGCATCTCGGTGAAATGGACCGGTCGCCCGCTGCCGCAATTGCCAAGCTTCTGATTGAGCCTTTCAACGCGCCCGCCGGGAATACGTTCGGCGGGCCGGGAAATGTCAACGGAGTGACGCATGTCCTATACATTCCAATTCGGCGCGCTCGCCCAATATCAGAATGAAATTCTGAACGGTATATGGCTGACGATCAAACTGTCGGTCTTCTCCATCGTGCTCGGTTGCGCTTTCGGCATTCTTCTCGCCTCATTGCGCTCCATCAATGGTGGAATCGTCCGCATCATCGTGGATGCTTATGTCGAAGTCATCCGCAACACGCCGTTCCTCGTGCAGCTGTTCATCGTCTATTTCGGCTTGCCGGGTCTCGGCTTCAGGGTAGGGGCGGATACGGCGGCGCTGATCGGCATGACGATCAATCTTGCCGCCTATTCGACGGAGATCATCCGCGCCGGCATCGAGGCGGTGCACAAGTCGCAGATCGAGGCGGGTGAGGCGCTGGGCTTCACCAAGTACCAGATTTATCGCCACGTCATCATCGTGCCTGCTATTGCCAAGGTCTATCCATCGCTCTGCAGCCAGTTCGTGCTGATGATGCTGGCATCGAGCATATGCTCGGCCATCTCCACCCATGAGCTTGCCGCCGCTGCAGCCTTCGTGGAATCGCAGACCTATCGCTCCTTCGAGGTCTACATCGTCGTCACGCTCATCTATCTGGCGCTGGCGCTCAGCCTGCGGCTCATCCTTGCCCTTGTCGGCATGTGGCTGTTCGGTCGCCGCGTGGCCCGCAAGACGATGACCGC
Organism: Agrobacterium sp. 33MFTa1.1; assembly: GCF_004328495.1. NCBI lineage: Bacteria > Pseudomonadati > Pseudomonadota > Alphaproteobacteria > Hyphomicrobiales > Rhizobiaceae > Agrobacterium > Agrobacterium sp. 33MFTa1.1. The sequence goes on from NZ_CP036359.1 coordinate 1,944,167, forward strand.
TTTGCCGGAGGTGCAGTCATGACCCTTAGAACTTTCGGCTGGAACGAATTCGGCTTCCTGCTGACCGCCCTGCAATGGACCGTGCTTCTGACGATCATTGCGCTAATTGGCGGCGGTATCGTCGGTTTCTTCGTAGCGCTCGCCCGCACCTCGAATTTCAAGGCGCTCCGGATTGCCGCCGGCACCTACATTCAGGTGATTCAGGGCATTCCGGTGCTGATGATTCTGTTCCTGTCCTATTACGGCCTCAGCCTTGCCGGGCTGGAACTGCCGCCGCTTTTTGCCGCCGGCGCCTCGATGACCATCTATACATCGGGTTATCTCGCGGAAATCTGGCGCGGTTGCATCCAGGCGGTGCCGAAACAGCAATGGGAAGCGTCGGAGTCGCTCGCTCTCACCCGCGCCCAGCAATATCGCTACGTCATCCTGCCGCAGGCGATCCGAATTTCGCTGCCGCCGACCGTCGGTTTTGCCGTCCAGGTCGTCAAGAACACGTCCATCGCATCGATCATCGGTTTCGTCGAACTGGCGAGAGCGGGGCAGCTCATCAACAATGCCACGTTCCAGCCGTTCCGCGTCTTCGTGGCGGTGGCCGTACTTTATTTCATCGTCTGCTACCCGTTATCCCAGCTGTCGCGTTGGCTGGAAAGGAGGCTTCATGCCGGAAGTAATCGTTGAAAACGTTCACAAGAGCTTTGGCGCTCTGGAAGTCCTCAAAGGCGTGTCGCTGACGGTCGGCCGTGGTGAAGTCTTCGCCCTCATCGGCCGCTCGGGTTCGGGCAAGAGCACGCTGCTGCGCTGCATGAACGGGCTGGAAAAGATCAATTCCGGACGTATCGAAATTGCCGGTCATGCGATTGGTGAAGATGCCAAGGCCCTGCGGAAGCTGCGCACCGATGTCGGCATCGTGTTCCAGAGCTATAATCTGTTCCCGCACCTGACGGTGGGTGAAAACATCATGCTTGCGCCGCGCATCGTCAAGGACGTGGCAAAATCGGAAACCAAGGATATCGCCCGCGAGGTTCTGCAGCTCGTCGGTCTTTCGGAGAAATTCGATTCCTATCCGGACCAGCTGTCCGGCGGCCAGCAGCAGCGTGTGGCGATTGCGCGCTCGCTTGCCATGCGGCCGAAGGTAATGCTGTTCGACGAGGTGACGTCTGCGCTCGATCCGGAACTCACCGAGGAAGTGCTGACTGTCATGGAAAACCTCGCCAGAGACGGCATGACCATGATCCTGGTGACGCATGAGATGGCCTTTGCGCGGCGCGTGGCGACCGAAACGATCTTCATGCACAAGGGCAAGATCTGGGAGCAGGGCCGCTCGTCCGAACTCTTCGCCAATCCGCAAACGCCGGAACTCCGGCAATTCGTCAAGGCCGACGTGAAGTAGTTCACCGGCACAAAGGGAAATCCATGACCACTGAAATCGTGCAGCTGTGCCCGCTCATCCCGGCACTGGAGGAAGAACTTGCGCAGCGCTTCACCGTGCATCGCCTGTTCGAAGTGTCAGACAGGGCCGCCTTCCTTACTGAAAAAGGCGGCGCGATCCGCGGCGTCGTCACCGGCGGTCATATCGGCCTGCCGGCGGATATTGGTGCAGCGTTACCAAAGCTTGAAATCGTTGCCATCAACGGCGTCGGCTTCGACAAGGTCGATCTGGCTGAAGCGAAGCGGCGCGGCTTTCGTGTTTCCAATACGCCTGACGTGTTGACGGCCGACGTCGCGGATCTTGCTCTGGGCCTTATTCTGGCGCAGGCGCGCAGGCTGCCGCAGGCAGACCAATATGTCCGCACCGGGCAATGGCTGATGGGCGACATGGGCCTTTCCACCCGGGTGGCCGGTCGTCGCTATGGCATATTCGGTTTCGGCCGCATCGGTCAGGCGATTGCCAGGAGGCTCGAAGGTTTCGATGCGCATATCTCCTACACCGCGAGAAATCGTCGCGATGTCGCCTATGATTATTATGACAGCATCGAAGCTCTGGCCGCTAATTGTGACGTGCTGATCATCGCCGCAGCGGCCACCGCCGAAACGCGTCATATCGTCGGTGCCGAGGTTCTGAACGCGCTTGGCCCGCAGGGTGTGCTTGTCAACGTGGCTCGCGGCTCGTTGGTGGATGAGAAGGCGCTCATTGAGGCACTTTCGAACGGCGTGATCGCAGGTGCTGCGCTTGATGTCTTCGAGGATGAACCGCGTGTGCCGGATGCGCTGTTTGCTTTCGAAACCGTCACGCTCGCCCCACATATCGGCAGCGGCACGCATCAGACGCGACGGGCCATGGCAGACCTTGTTATTGCCAATCTCGATGCGCATTTTGCCGGCAGGGAGTTGCCGACGCCGGTGGTGTGACGGGCCTTGCTGGATGCCAGAATTCTGGCGGCGCGGCTTCTATCCGCGCCGTTTTTCCCTGAGACAGGCGCTATTTCATCGCCGCAAGCGTACAGACGGCCACTGGCCACCCTATCTCCGCCCCTCGTTCATATTTATATAATATGTATAATCCTACTATTCTGCTCTCTTATAAAGTGATGAGGCGGATAGGTGCGTCCCAAGGGCCCGAAGACACCCGTGCAGAACCGGATATCGCAAAAAAAGCGCGACACAGGGCCATCTGCCTCTACCGCAACAGGTGACAATAGCAATCCATCCGACCGGCATGTGCTTTTGGAAGCGATGATCGACCACGTGCCGGATTTTATCTATGCCAAGGATCTGGAAGGTCGTTTCCTGTTTGCGAACCGCGCAATCGTCAAGGAAAATGGTTTTGACACGGTGGAGGAGCTGATTGGCCTCACCGATTACGATATTCACGGCGAAGCAGCGCGACGGGCGGGCATTCCCGACACCGAGGCACGGGTGATGCGCACGGGAGAACCGGATCTCGGTTACGAAGAGCGGGCCATGCGCGGCGATATTGACCGCTGGCTGATGATGTCGCGCGTGCCGCTGCGGGACAAGTCCGGCAACATCATCGGGGTGGTCGGCGCTTCTAGGGACATAACCCAGAAAAAGGCATCCGAAAGGCTGCTGCAGACGCAGGCGCGCATTCTCGAAATGATTGTCGCGGCGGCGCGTATCGAGGATTTCCTCGAGGAATTCGTCAAGGCGATTGAAAATCTCGCCACGGGGCTTGCCTGTGCCGTACGGGTGTTCGACGCCGCTACGGGTGAACCTTCGGTTTATGCATCGCCGGCACTCGCTCCGCATGCGGGGCTGACGGCGCTGATTTCCTCGGTCAGCGATCCTGACAGCCTCATTTCCCCCGCCGATAACACGGCCTTCAGCTTCGATATTCCCGCCAGCGACGGCAAGGCGCACGGTTTTGTCTGGTGCATGCTCGCGGCCCGCCAGCCAGACCCGGCACTGGTGGAGTTTATCGGTGCGGCTGCACGCATGGCGGGGCTCGCTATCGACCGCAAACGTGCTGCCGAACATATCGCCTTTCTGGCCGATCACGACATGCTGACCCGGCTCCCCAATCGCCGTTTTCTCGATACACGGCTGCCGGAAGTTCTGGCGGCCGCGACAAAAGCCAGGCGGACGATCGCCGTCTGCTTTCTCGACCTCGACAATTTCAAGCAGATCAACGACACGCTGGGCCACAGCGTCGGCGATGCGCTGCTTTCGAAGACGGCGGCGCGCATTGCAGGGAGCCTTGGTCGAAACGATCTCGTGTTGCGGGTGGGCGGGGATGAGTTCGTTGTCATTCTGGAGAAACAACGGGTCGGTTTCGAAACCCGGCTTCATGGCATCCAGGCTGCGGTCTCACAGCCGCTGCGCATCGGCAGTTATGATATCAAGGCGACATCCAGCATCGGCGTGGCGTTTTTTCCGGAACATGGGGAAACCACGGCGGAGATCGTCGCCGCTGCCGATCTTGCCATGTATCAGGCGAAACATAATGGTCGGGACGGTATCGCCACCTTCTCGCCGCGCATGGCAGACGATTTGAGAAAGAAGGTCACGCGTATCGAGGAATTGCGCAGGGCCGTGGAACGGGATGAATTCATCCTGCATTTCCAGCCGCAGGTCGATCTCCTTACCGGCGGCATCAGTGGGGTGGAGGCGCTGGTGCGCTGGCAGCACCCGGTGGAGGGACTGCTTGGGCCTGCGGAATTCATCGGCCTTGCGGAAGAAACCGGCCTCATCGTGGAGCTCGGGGAGAGCATTCTGAAAAAAGCGTGCCGTCAGGCGCGAGACTGGATGGCTGCCGGATTGTCGCCTGTCAAAATGGCAGTCAATATCTCCCCCCGGCAGTTTCAGGCCGGCCTGGCGGACCAGATCAGTTCGGTACTGAAGGAAACCGGCCTTGCACCTTCGCTGCTGGAAATCGAGATTACCGAGACGCTCATCATTCAGGACGTCGACACGTCAGTGCGCATCATGCGCGCCATCAAGCAGATGGGCGTCAGCCTGGCGCTGGATGACTTCGGCATCGGCTATTCCTGTCTTGGCATGCTCAAGACATTCCCTCTTTCGTGCATGAAGATCGACCGCTCGTTCCTCACGCATCTGCCGGCAAAAACCAAAGACAGCGCCATTGTTTCGATCATGATCCAGCTTGCCGGTTCACTGGGCATCGATGTCATTGCCGAAGGCGTGGAGACGGCCGAGCAGGCTGACTTTCTGCGCGCTGCCGGTTGTCCCTACGGGCAAGGTTATTATTTCGGCCGCCCCGTGGCGGCTGGCGAGATCGAGGGCATGCTGAAGGCGATGTCCACATTTGCAACCGGTTCTTCCAGCCAACCGCTGTAATCGCCGATCCACCGCCCGCCGCGTTATCCGAACGGAATCGAAGTACCACGCGCGAGTTTCGGGTCGGGTATCGCCGCCTCGCGCACTCACTGCACCAGCCTCGGCCATTGTCACATCACCGTTGTTATTCAAGGTGAGCTGTTGGGCTCCTGCCGCAGCAATATTGTTACTACTCTCGTCATATTAGAATATTATCGTAAATTAAATATCCAACAAATCTTATTTTCCCAATGTACATAAGCGTATTTTTATATTTTAAACTTTATATTTGTTGTAATTTTACTACGCAGTGTGATTGCGTAATCGTGTTGTATTTTAAATCCGGAGATTTGAATTGCGACTCCCCCGCGATTTCTGTCATTTGCTGATCAGCGCAGGGAAGCGGGCGGCAGGGAAAAGACCAGCCCACAAATTTGCGCATTCGTTGAAAAATTTTTGACTGGAGATTACAAATGAACATCAAGAGCCTTTTGATCGGCTCCGCTGCCGCTCTCGCAGCAGTATCCGGCGCACAGGCCGCTGACGCCATCGTCGCCGCTGAGCCCGAGCCCATGGAATATGTTCGCGTCTGCGATGCTTTCGGCACCGGCTTCTTTTACATTCCCGGCACCGAAACGTGCCTGAAGTTCGACGGTTACATCCGTTTCCAGACGGAGTTCGGTCGCAACCAGTCCGGTACATCTGACTGGGACTCTTTCACCCGCGCCCAGTTCAACATTGACACCCGTACCGACACCGAACTCGGCGCCCTGCGTGGCTACATCGGTCTGCGCGGTCAGGCCGACAACGATACTGACCGCAACTTCGTTCTTGATCAGGCTTTCATCGAACTCAGCGGCCTGAAAGTCGGTTTCTACTACAACTGGTGGGACGACGGTCTCTCCGGTGAGTATGACCAGCTCAGCTCCAACCGCACCCGTCTGAACGCTATCCGTTACACCTACGACGCCGGCTCATTCTACGTCGGTGCCGCTGTTGAGGAGCTCGAAGGTTCGCGTAAGGGCACTTCCGAACTCGGCGTTACGAAGGGCGGCAAGTTCCAGACCAACACGAACGATGTTGGCATCAGCGCCATCATCGGCGCAAAGATCGGCGGCGTTAAGGCCAACCTGCTTGGCGGTTACGACACGAACCAGGAAAACGGTGCAATCCGTGCAATCATCACTGCTGACATCGGTCCCGGCACGCTCGGCATCTCCGGTGCTTGGGCTTCCGGCGCCAACTACTACTACGAAGAGTCCGAGTGGACTGTTGCTGCTGAATACGCCATCAAGGCAACTGACAAGCTGACCATCACCCCCGGCTTCCAGTATTTCGGCACGATCGACATCGGCGCTTACAACGACTTCGTTGGCAGCCGCGATGCGTGGCGCGCTGGCGTCGCTGCTGGTTACAAGATCACCTCTGGTCTCTCCACCAAGGTTGCGGTCACCTATCAGGATGTGGATGGCAAGAAGGGCGTAAACGGTGGTGGCGACAGCTGGACCGGTTTCGTTCGTCTCGAGCGTTCGTTCTAACAGAGCCTGACAAACAGCATAACCGGGTTAGACAACTCAGATCCACCCCGTTTCTTGAACGGGTGAGTGCTAGCTCCAGTCAAAGTTCCTGACATGATGTCAGGTTTGCTCCCCGGTCCTCTCCTGGCCGGGGAGTCTTTGTCATGATGTTGGCAAGAAGTCCAAGAGACCTTGCCGACCCCAGTTGATTAGTGATCCCGCGTCGATTGGTGATCCTGAACAGGCCCTTGGTCGGCGGCGCGGAATCTCGCATCCGCCGGCGGACGGGGAGGGAGCACGGGTTCGTCGAACGTGCGCAGTAGGCGGCCCCAGCCCGGATCATGCATGTGTGCTTTCAGTCCGGCGCGCTCGACCAGCGCCATGGCTTCTTGCTGGCCAAAGGTAAGCGCGGCGTCGACATCTGATGTCAGGACCCGCCCATTTTCCATCAGCAATCTACCGTCCACGAAGACGGTATCGACATCGCTACCAAGGACCTGATGTACCAGACGGTGGACCGGCATCCACATGGGCATCAGATGCGGCTTGCGCATGTCGATGATGACGACGTCAGCCTTCTTGCCGATCTCGAGCGAACCGATCTCGTCCTCCATGCCGATAGCGTGGGCGGCATCGATCGTGATCATCTCTAAGATCTTGCCCGGCGGAAGCAGGTAGCGGTCGTGATTGTGCAGGAGATGTTGCGTAAATTGTGCCAGGCGCGCCGTCTGCAACATGTCGAAATGGCGGCTTGGAGCTGCGCCATCAGTGGTGATGGCGAGACGAATCCCTTTTGACATCATTTCCATGATGGGAGTTGCGCGGCCCGGCGGCGCATGGGTCACGCGTGTGCCGGTCTCGGCCAGTATGTCTATTTCGTCGTGGGAGATACCCCAGCAATGCTGAAGGTGAATGTCAGGGCCAAGCAGGGCATTTTCCTTGTCCTGAAACGCCATTCGGATTTGCCCGGCAAAGGCGTCGGAATGAAGCCTGACACCGGTCTTGCGCGCCATCTCGCGTATCCGGCGGGCCTGCATTCTGTCACCCTCTGTCAGTTTCACTGCCTGGTCCGGCGTAGATGCATTGGAGGGTTCGACCGACGGTGCGATGGTGAAAGGCGTCAGGAAAACGCTGATGCGGCCATCGGCGCTGCCGTGCAATGCTTCGATCACCGCTTCGCTGCCATCCATCATCTCGTCGAAGCTAACGTCGCGACGTTCCGGTAGACCGCTCTCCCACCGTGTGACCGGATGAGGCCATGGGAGGCCTGACGGCCCGACGCAGATGATTTCGCGAAGGCCGAGTTCGCTATAGGCGCGGGCGTGGTTGATGGCGAAGACGGGGTCATCCGCGCGTGGCATCGAAGTGATGATGCTGGCCCCGGTCGTCACCCCGGCGCGCAGCCGTTCAATGCCGGAAATCAGCCCGTCGGCATACCAGTAGTCGCGGGTGACGTAGTGGTAATAGGTCGGGGTGATGATTTTCATCCACATCGCATTGGTGTCCGCTGCGATGCTGCGAAGAAGGGCGTGGCCCGCGTGGCCATGGGCATCGATCAGGCCAGGAATGAGAAGCTTTCCCCTGCAGTCGATAACCGCCTTATCACTGTGGCGGGGGTCAAGTTCATCCACAGTGCCGATGTCGACAATTCTGTCGCCTTCTATCGCCAGTGCCCCGCTCTCAATAATGCGCCGCTCCTTGTCGACCGTAACGATCGTTCCGTGCCGCAGCAGAAAGCCTGTCATATTCTCTCCTCCTCGCTTAAACTCGTATTCAAAAACTTGCGATTTTGAGTACGATAATTGTCAACAATATTATTGACAATAAGCCTCAGCGAAACAATACTCCTTCTGCCTGACCGGACCCGTGCCGGTTTCCAACGATCAATAAAAAGGGGGGATCAAATGTCCCGTATCAGAAGTTTTGTCCTGGCGGCCATGGCTGCTGCCGCCATTGCCGTTCCCGCCAGCGCGGAGACCCTTCGCTGGGGCGGTCGCGCCGATCTCTATTCGCTCGATCCCTATTCGGTCCCGTCCACATCCAACCTCGCTTTTCTCAATCATATCTACGAGGGTCTCGTCCGCTACGGACCGGACTTCCAGATCGAGCCGGCACTCGCCACCGAGTGGAAGCTGATTGATGGAAAGACCTGGCGCTTTACCCTTCGCAAGGGCGTGAAATTTCATGACGGTGCAGACTTCACCGCCGATGATGTCGTCGCATCCTTCACGCGCGCTTCGGACGCGACGTCGCCGCTGCGGGGCAATATCCCGATTTACGCTGGCGTCAAAAAAGTTGACGACTACACGGTGGACCTCGATGTCAACGCACCGACTTCTCTCTTTCTGAACGACATAACCAATATCTTCATTTTTAACGCCAAGTGGTTGAAAGATAACAATAGCGAGAAGCCTACCGACTTCGCGTCGAAGGTCGATGGCTACACCACCATGCACACCAATGGCACAGGCCCGTTCAAGCTCGAAAGCCGCGTTCCCGACAGCAAGACTGTTCTCGTTGCCAATGAAGGCTGGTGGGACCAGAAGAAGCACAATCTCGACCGCATCGAATTCGTGCCGATCGCATCTGCGGCAACACGCGTCGCGGCACTGCTGTCAGGTGAAATCGACCTGATCGACTCCGCCCCGATCCAGGATTTGCCGCGTCTGGAATCCTCGCCCAATATCACGGTCAAGAAGCGCACCGAGCTTCGCACGCTTTTCATTGGCTTCAACCGCCGCGAAAAACTGGAAAACGGTCAGCCGAACCCCTTTAATGATCTGCGCGTTCGTCAGGCCTTCGAAGCCTCCATCGATCGTGACCTGATCAACAAAAAAGTCATGCGTGGTCTTGCAAGACCGTCCGGCTCGCTGATCGCACCTGAGATCGCTGGTTATGCCAAATCGCTGGACACGTTCGAGCCGGCCGATCCGGCCAAGGCGCAGAAGCTGCTTGCCGATGCGGGCATGAAGAACCTTGCCTTCACCTATACCTGCATGAATGACGAGAGCGTCAACGAAGAGGATATCTGCTCGGGCGTTGCCAACATGTTGAAGCGTGGCGGTTTCCAGCCGACCATCGATATTGCGCCACGTTCCGTGCAGTCACCTAAGCGCAATGGCGGCAAGGCTGACGTCTTCAACCTCAGCTGGGCAAACGAGCCGACTCTTGACGCCTTCTCGATGCTGTCGCAGATCCTCTCGACCCGCAAGGGCGCGATGGGCGTCTCCAACTATGGCGGCTGGTCCAATCCCGAGATCGACAAGCTTGTTGCGCAGGCGGCGCAGGAGCAGGACAATACGAAACGCCTGGCGCTCGAAGAAGCTGCGCTGAAAATCGCCAAGGACGAGACCATGCTCGTTCCGCTGCATCAGCAGCCGATTGCGTGGGCTATGCTGGCCAAGGTCAAAAGCGTCGACTTCCGCGCCGACAACAAGCCACGCCATTGGCTGACCCAGCTCGACAAATAAGACGGACAGCAAGCGAGGCGCCGGCCACTGGACCGAGCGCCTCACCTGTTTCAGCGGACATTCGAGCACGCACCAGTTCATTTGACTGGATGTGAAGCCGACGAAACCGTGTCAAAAATTGTCGACAAAGTTGCACTGTGTTCGTGGTTCCTACACGCCGCGTAACCTTTGCCCATCTCTGGAAGAGAATGATCGAACCTGAAAGCCTGCGCGGCTCAGGCTCGCGTCCGAGAGGTAACAATGCTGGTATTCATCATCAAGCGTTTGGGAAATGCCGTGCTGGTCATGCTTTCCGTTGCGCTTATCGCCTTTCTCATCTTTCGGCTGGCGGGTGATCCCGTCGAGCTGATGGTCGGCGAACAGACCTCGCAGGAGGATCGTGCAGCCCTGCGTGAGAGGCTCGGCCTCAATGACAGCCTGCCGACCCAATATCTGCGGTTCGTCAAAGACGCGGCGGAGGGCAATTTCGGCGTTTCCTACCGCAACGGCCAGCAGGTGCTGCCGCTGATCGCGGAAAGGTTCCCCGCGACCCTTGAGCTGGTGCTGGTTGCCACCGTGATCTCTCTGGTCGTCGGCCTGCCTCTGGGTGTTCTGACGGCGATCCGGCGCGGGAAGTGGTACACGGAAGGTCTGCAGTTCCTGTCGATCGTCGGGGTGTCCCTGCCAAGCTTCGTTGTCGGCATTCTTCTCATTCTTGTCTTTTCCGTTTCCCTCGGCTGGGCACCGGCATTTGGCCGTGGCGATGTCGTTCAGCTCGGCTGGTGGTCAACCGGGCTTTTGACCTCGTCCGGGCGTGCTGCGCTCATTCTTCCGGCTATCGCGCTTTCGCTTTATCAGATCACCCTCGTCATGCGTCTGGTGCGGGCTGAAATGCTTGAAGTTCTGCGGTCCGATTTCGTGAAGTTCGCACGGGCCCGCGGCATTCCGCGCTGGCGGATCTACTTCCGTCATGCGCTGCGCAACTGTCTGATGCCGGTGGTGACACTGACGACGATGAATGTGGGTTCGCTCATCGCCTTCGCGCTCATCACGGAAACGGTGTTTCAGTGGCCGGGCATGGGCATGCTGTTCATTCAGGCGGTTACCTTCCTCGATATCCCCGTCATGGCGGCCTATCTCTGCATCATCTCCTTCATCTTCGTTGTCCTCAACACGTTCGTCGATATCGCCTATGCCGTCATCGATCCGCGTCTGCGCACCGCGCGCTGACCGAAGGGAGCCAGTTTCATGACAGACCTTTCGCAAACGGAAAAAACCGCCCGTCGGTCACTTTTCAGCCGCATGCGCGATAGCGACCTCTACTGGTCGTTCAGCCGCAGTAAATCGGCCAAGATCAGCGCGCTCATTCTCGCAATCCTGATCCTCGCAGCTGTCTTCGCGCCGTGGATTGCGCCCCAGAATCCCTATGACGGTGCATCGCTGGACATGTGGAAGGCCGAGCTGCCGCCGATCTGGCAGGAGGGCGGCGAATGGCCGTTTCTGCTTGGAACGGATACGCAGGGACGCGACATGCTCTCCGCCATTCTCTACGGCACACGCATCTCCATCGTCATCGGTGTCGCCTCCGTGCTGCTTTCGCTCGTCATCGGCATGACGGCAGGTCTGGTGGCGGGGTACTTCGGCGGTTTTGCCGATGGCCTCCTGATGCGCATCGGTGACATCACGCTGTCCATCCCGACCATTCTGGTTGCCATCCTCGTGTCGACAGTCGTGCGGCAAATGCTGCCCGACAATCTGCGTGAGGTCGGTGCATCCGCCGTGCTCATTCTCGCCATCGCGCTCTCCGCCTGGGTGCAATATGCGCGAACGGTCCGTGCACAGGCGATTGTAGAAACCGGCAAGGACTATGTTCAGGCCGCTAAGCTGATCGGCGTGCCCGCCCGCCGCATCATGGCGGCGCATATCCTGCCCAATACGTTAACGCCGATCATGGTTGCCGCCACGCTGAATTTCGGCATGGCGATCCTGACGGAAGCGACGCTGTCCTTCCTTGGCATTGGCATGCCACCAAGCCAGCCGTCGCTCGGCACGCTGATCCGTATCGGCAACCAGTTCCTGTTCTCCGGCTCCTGGTGGATCGTGCTGTTCCCTGTCTTCCAACTCTGCCTGCTCGTCGTCACCGTCAACCTTCTGGGTGACTGGCTGCGCGATGCGCTCAATCCGAAACTGAGGTGAGCTCCATGCACGATCTTCTTCTGCGCAACGTACGGCCCATGGCGGGCGAAGCCTGCGATATTTTGATCAGGAACGGCAAGATTTCAGGTTTCGGAACATTTGACGCCGAACCCGGCATGCCGGTTGAGGACGGCAAGGGAGCAATTGCCGTTCCCGGTCTTATCGATGCCCATACGCATCTGGACAAGACGACGTGGGGCATGCCCTGGCACGTCAACAACCGTGCTGCCATCCTGCGCGAGCGGATCGATTTCGAGCGGGAAAACCGCGTTCAGATCGGCATCGATCCGCATCGCCAGTCCATGCGCCATGCGATCGGCCTTGCGGCCAATGGCGGCACCCATATTCGCAGCCATGTCGATATCGACCCCACCCATGGCCTGAAACTGGTAGAGGGCATATGGGAAACCCGTGAGAAGCTTAATGGCATCATCGACATCGAGGTCGTCGCCTTCCCGCAATCCGGCGTCATGGTCATGCCCGGCACGGTGGAGCTTCTCGATGAGGCGTTGAAGCAAGGCTGCGAGGTGCTCGGCGGCATCGATCCCTGCGGAATTGACCGCGATCCGAAGGGCCAGCTGGACATTCTTTTTCAACTGGCGACAAAACACGGCGTGCCGATCGATATTCATCTGCACGAAGCCGCCGACCTCGGCGCCTTCACGATGGAGCTCATCTTCGAGCGCATCCGGGCAAACGGCATGCAGGGCAACGTTGCCATCAGCCACGCCTTTGCCCTTGGCATGAACGACTATCTGCGCGTTGGCAGGCTGATCGACGAGATTGCGCGGCTTGATGTCGCCATCCTGACCACGGGTGCGCCATCGGCAAGCGTGCCGTCGATCATGCGCCTCAAGGAGGCGGGTGTGCGCGTTGGCGGCGGCTGTGATGGCATCCGCGACACATGGGGTCCGTGGGGACAGCCGGACATGCTGGATCGCGCCAAGATCATCGGCATGAAAAACGGTCTGCGTTCGGATATCGAACTTGCACATGTGCTCCATGTCGTTTCCAAGGGTGGCGCCGATGTCATGGCTCTTGAGGATTACGGCATGGAGATCGGCTGTGCTGCCGACTTCACGCTGCTGACCGGCGAAACGCTGGCGCATGCTGTTGTCGATATCGCGCCGCGGCCGCTGGTGGTCAAAGGCGGTCGTGTCACGGCGAGAAACGGCAAAGCCATCGTGGAGGCGCCGTGATGAGCGATGTTCTCAATGCGTTGCAACTCGGCGAAAGGCCGCAAGGGCGGACGTTGCTAACAGCCAGCTGGGTTGTCGGGCACAAGGAGGGATCGCACCGCCTTCTGAAAAACGGTGAGGTTGTTTTCGAAAACGGCGAAATCGTCTTTGTCGGACATGGATTTCCCGGAGAGGTCGCCCGGCGTATCGATTTTGGCAATGCGCTCGTCAGCCCCGGCCTGATCGATCTCGATGCGCTTTCCGATCTCGATACGACGATCCTCGGCATTGATCATCATCCGGGCTGGGCGAAGGGTCGTGTCTGGCCGCGCTCCTATGTCGAGGCTGGTCCCTACGAAATGTATTCCCCGGAAGAGCTTGCCTTCCAGAAGCGTTTCGCCTTCGGGCAGTTGCTCCTCAATGGCATCACCACGGCAGCCCCCATCGCATCGCTGTTTTATCGCGAATGGGGGGAGACCGTGGCGGAATTCGAGGCGGCCGCCGATGCCGCCGGGGAACTTGGTTTGCGCGTTTATCTCAGCCCCGCCTTCCGTTCAGGCGGCATGGTGCTGGAAGAACCGGGCCGCATGGTGCCTGTTTTTGATGAGGAGCGCGGTTTTCAGGGCCTCGCCGACGCAATCGCCTTCATCGAAAAGCAGAGTGGAAGGCACGGCGATCTGGTGCGCGGCATGCTGGCGCCGGACCGCGTGGAAACCTCCACCCTGGCGCTCATTGAGCGCACCGACGCAGCGGCCCGCGAACTCGGCTGCAAGTTCCGTCTCCATATGGCGCAGGGCGTCATGGAGGTCGATACGGTTCGCAAGCTCCACGGTTCGACCGCGCCAGTCTGGCTCGCCAAGGCCGGGCTGCTCAGCGAAAGGCTGATCGCCCCGCACGCCACCAATGCGACGGAAGAAGATCTGGTGCTCTATGCGGAAAACGGCGTCTCCATCGTCCACTGTCCGCTGGTTTCGAGCCGTGGTGGCAGCACGCTCTCATCCTTCTCCTCCTGCCGCAAACGCGGCATCAATATTGCGATGGGAACGGATACGGCCCCGGCGGACATGCTGATGAATTTGCTCGTAGGGCTGATCACCTGCCGCATCAATGACGGTGCTCCGGACCAGATCCGCTGTGCCGATCTCTTCGATGCGGCCACACTTGGCGGCGCGCGGGCTCTTGGACGATCCGACCTTGGCCATCTTTCCCCGGGCGCAAGGGCAGACATTGCTGTCTTCAATCTCGACGATACCGTCATGGCGCCGAGCATCGATCCGATCACCACGCTGGTGACCGGTGGTTCGGGCAAGGTCACGCGGGCCGTTTTTGTCGACGGCCGTCTTTCCATGCGTGAAAGGCAGGTCGCCCGTATCGACATGCGGCGTGCCCGTGAACAGGCGCAGGCGCAGTTCGATCGCCTGATTGCAAAATATCCCGAACGGAGCTGGGCAAATCCGCCCGTCTCCGAAATCTTCCCTCCGAGCTATCCGGTGGAGGTCGCCCAGCATGGTTGACATGAACCAATCGGTTATCGATGTCCGCAATCTCAAGGTCGAGTTTCCCGGCCGTCGAGGCACCGTTACTGCGCTTTCCGATATCAGCCTTTCGATCCGGCCCGGTGAAATCCTGGGTGTTGTCGGTGAATCCGGTGCCGGAAAATCCATGACGGGCCTTGCCATACAGGGCCTGCTCGAGAAACCCGGCCACATTGCCGATGGCGAAATATGGCTCGGGTCGCGCCGTATCGATCAACTGGATGACCGGGCGATGGAAAGCATTCGCGGTCGTGAGATCGGTGCGATCTTTCAGGACCCGCTAACCTCGCTCAATCCACTCTTTACGGTCGGTGCGCAGCTTGTCGAGACGATCCGCCAGCACCTGCCGCTGTCGAAAGCGGATGCACGCGCACGGGCCGTTCAACTGTTGAAGGATGTCGGCATTCCATCACCTGCGGATCGTGTCGATCATTATCCGCACCAGTTTTCTGGCGGCATGCGCCAGCGTGTCGTCATTGCGCTGGCGCTCGCCGCCTCTCCGAAACTCATCATTGCCGATGAGCCGACGACGGCGCTCGACGTCTCGATCCAGGCGCAGATCATTTCGCTGCTGCGGCGGCTGTGCAAGGAAAAGCAGACGGCGGTCATGCTTGTCACCCACGACATGGGCGTCATTGCCGAGGCTGCCGACCGTGTGGCGGTGCTTTATGCCGGCCGGCTGATCGAGGTGGGCCCGGTCGAGCAGGTGCTGCACGAACCGCGCCACCCCTATACGCAGGGCCTGATGGCCTCCATCCCGTCACTTGGCGCACGGGTGGAGCGGCTGAACCAGATCGACGGCGCGATGCCGCGTCTCGATGCGATCCCGCCCGGATGCGCGTTTAATCCACGCTGTGGATTCGCCGGGCCGCGCTGTCGGCGGGAAAGGCCTGAACTCGAAACCGTCGGCAACGGCGCCAGTGCGTGCTGGCTGAATGCAGGAGGCACAGCATGACACAATCCGCATCTCAAAAAGCCGCACAGAACAAGCCGGCCTTGACGGTGAAGGGCCTGACGAAAACCTTCGACGTTTCGGCCCCGCTGCTCAATCGCATCATCGAGCGCAAACCACGGCAGTTCGTGCAGGCCGTCAACGATATCGACTTTTCTGTTCCGGCCGGCGGCTGTCTAAGTATCGTCGGTGAAAGCGGTTGTGGCAAATCGACTGTTGCCCGCCTGGTAACGGGACTTTTTCGGCCAAGTGCCGGCGAGTTTCGTTTCGCGGCAGGCGGCAAAGGTAAACCGCTGTCGGCACAGATGATCTTTCAGGATCCCTATGCCTCGCTCAATCCGCGCTGGCGGGTGAAGAACATCATCGCAGAGCCAATCCGTGAACTGAAGCTGCGCGCGACGAAGGCCGAAACGATGGAGCGCGTGGAGGAGCTTCTCAAAACCGTGGGCCTTTCAGCCTCCGATGGCGAAAAGTTTCCGCATGAATTTTCCGGCGGCCAACGCCAGCGCATCTCCATTGCCCGTGCATTGGCGAGCGAACCGGAATTCCTCGTCTGCGATGAGCCGACATCGGCGCTCGACGTTTCGGTGCAGGCGCAGGTGCTGAACCTCATGCGCCGCCTGCAGGATGAACTCGGCCTCACCTATCTCTTCATCAGCCACGACATGAGCGTTGTTCGTCACATGTCAGACCGTATCGCGGTGATGTATCTCGGTCGGATTGTGGAGGAGGGAGATACGGAAGAGCTTTTCGCCAATCCGCGCCATCCCTATACCCGGCTGCTTCTCCAGACGATCCCCAATATCAAGGCGCCGCAGCGGGACCGGGAGATTGTTGCCGGTGAAGTGCCAAGCCCTCTGAAGCCGCCTTCGGGTTGCGCGTTTCACCCGCGTTGTCCGCTCGCAACGGCGCAATGTTCGGCAGAAGTGCCTAAGGTGAAGAGCCTTGCCAACGGCACGCGGGTTGCCTGTCATCTGGTCGAAGATGACACGCAATGGGCGGGCGAGCGACATCGCGCCTGAGCGGAAAAATCAGCCGAGCGCGGCGCGCAGGTCGTGGGAAAGGTCGCGGATTTCGCTGAGATCGAGCTCCGCTTCCACATGCTCGAGGTGGTGGGTCATCAGGTGGATGGCCCGCGACGGATCATTGTTGGCAATAGCATCGACGATTTCTGCATGTTCGTCCGGGCCGCAGTTGAAGCGATCCGTGTTACGGTAAACGGCTGTTATCAGCGACGAGCGGGAAATGAGGTCGCGCATGGTGGTAAAGAGGAAATCAGAACCGAGCGTTTCCGCAAGCAGAAGGTGGAACCCGCCGGAAAGCTTGATGATGTCGGTCGTGACGTTTTTGGCATTGGCCACGCGCTCTTTGGCCACGTGGTCGCGTAGCTTTTTGAGATCGGTCTTGGTGGCGGATTTGCAAAGTCTTTCGACAACGCATTGCTCGACGGTACGGCGCACGAAGAAGACGTCGCGGGCTTCCTCGACCGACGGTTTGGAGACGAAAGCACCGCGATTGGGAACGATGGTCACCAGTCCGTCACGTTCGAGAACGGACAAGGCCTGGCGGATTCTGGCACGGCTGACGCCAAAGATTGTCGCCAGTTGCTCTTCTTTCAGCTGCACCCCCGGACGCAGCCGGCGTTCGGCGATCGAAAGCCATACTTTCTCGACAATCTGCTGCGTGGACGGGCCGGCCTGCTCGCTCATTCGACATACTCCCCAATCGTCCTAGAGAAGCGTGATGTGAATGAAAAAGTCAACCGTATCAACGGGATTTTGGTTGCAACATTGTCAACAATATGAGAGATAATTGTAGACTAAATTAGGATGCCGATCATGGAATTCGATTTCAGCGCGCTTGAGCCCCAGAGCCGCTACCGCCTTCTGACGAATTTTATCGGTCCGCGGCCGATCGCGCTCGTGACGACCCGCTCGGAAGCGGGCCATAACAATGCAGCACCGATGAGCTTCTTCAACGTCTTTTCGCATGATCCTCCCATCGTGGTCCTCGGCATTCAGCCGAAGGTGAGCGGCGAGGAAAAGGATACGATGGTGAATATCCGCCGCACTGGCGAGTTCGTGGTCAATATGGTCGATATGTCGCTTTCGGAGCAGATGCTGATCTGCGGTCTCGGCTTCGACAATGAAGTTGACGAGATGTCGATGGCCAAGCTTACGGCCATGCCCTGCAGCAAGATCGATGCGAGTTATGCCGCGCAATCGCCCTGCGCCTTCGAGTGCCGGGTGGAGCGACTGATCGATTACCCCCGCCGCACGCTGGTGCTGGGCGAAGTGGTTCATATGCATGTCCATAACGAATGCCTCGATGAAGAGGGACGTTATGTCGATGCCGATCGCTACCAGCCGATCGCCCGGCTTCACGCCGACAACTACATCACCTCGGACCGCCAGTTTGTTTTGAAGGCGCCACCAATCACCGATTTCACCGCGCCTGACGGCAAGTGACAGCTCATCAGGATGCGTGCGATGCATATTCGTTTGATCAATCCCAATTCCACCGCCTCCATGACCGCGCAGGCTCTCGATAGCGCGCTAAGGGTCAAGCAGAAGGAGACCCACGTCTCCGCGGCAAATCCTGACGATACCCCCGTCAGCATCGAAGGGCAGGCGGATGAGGCCATGGCCGTTCCCGGGCTGCTCGCGGAAATCCGTAAGGGCGAGGCGCTGGGCGTGGATGCCTATGTGATCGCCTGTTTCGACGATCCCGGACTTCACGCCGCACGCGAAGTGGCGCGTGGACCCGTCATCGGCATCTGCCAGGCCGCCGTGCAGGTGGCGATGACGATCAGCCGCCGCTTCTCGATCATCACGACGCTGCCGCGTTCCATCGCGATCATCGAAGATCTGGTTGAGGATTACGGCGCGCAACGGCATTGCCGGAAGGTCCGGGCCATCAACCTGCCGGTTCTTGGCCTTGAAGAAGACCCGGAAGTCGCGGAAGCCCTGCTTCGTCGCGAAATCGAGGTCGCCAAGCGGGAGGATGCGGCAGAAGCGATCATTCTCGGCTGCGCGGGCATGTCCTCGCTCTGCGACCGGCTGCGCGACGCCACAGGTGTTCCGGTCATCGATGGCGTGACGGCAGCGATCAAGCTTGCCGAAGCTCTTGTTGGCGCCGGTTACAATACCTCGAAGGTCAATGCTTACGACTATCCGCGGGTGAAGGGGCCGGCCCTCGTCGCCTGCGCCTAGTTTGCAGGAAAATGCCCGCGGCCATTTGCGGGCGCTTGCGCCACGTTCTAGTGTTCTCCCGCGCACACCGGTCAAGTGGGGGCGCCGCGGGGGAGAGCGTATGATCGACAAGCTGGAATTTTTCATTGCATTGGCGCGGGCTGAACATTTCGGCCGGGCGGCGGAGGAATGTGGTGTCTCCCAGCCCAGCCTGTCGGCCGCAATCCGGCAGCTGGAGGATCAGTTGGGCGTCGTTCTCGTGGTGCGTTCAGCGCGGTATCAGGGGCTGACGCCGGAAGGCCAGCGTGTGCTTGAATGGGCGCGTCGTATCGTTGGCGATACACGCACCATGCGTGAGGAAATGCGCGCCGCCCGTAGGGGCCTTGCCGGACATATACGTCTGGCCGTCATTCCGACCGCGCTTGCCATGGTGCCGCGATTGACCGAATCCTTCCAGGCGCGCCATCCCGATGTGACTTTTTCCGTCACGTCCCGCACCTCGCTGCAGGTTTTGAGCCAGATTGAAAACCTCGAGATCGACGCGGGAATCAGTTACCTCGACAATGAGCCGCTCGGACGCGTGACCACCGTACCGCTTTATTCCGAGCGTTATCACCTGATCGCAGCTGCCGGAACGCCGCTCGCTGATCAGGAAAGCGTTACCTGGCAACAGGTTTCCAGTCTTAGGCTTTGTCTATTAACTCCGGACATGCAGAACAGGCGCATCATCAACCGGCACATGGCCGAAGCTGGCGTCGAGGCCAAGCCGACGCTCGAATCCAACTCGATGATCGTGCTTTTTTCTCATATCCGCACCGGACAATGGGCTTCAATAATGCCGCGCAACCTCGCGGAATCGTTCGGTTTTCCTAAGCAGATCAGGATAATCCCGATTACCGATCCGGACCCCGAACACCTCGTGGGCCTGATTGCCACCCACCGGGAACCACACACTCCGCTTGTCTCCGCGCTGCTTCACGAGGCTCGCCAAAGGGCCGCCGAGAAGGCATTTGATAGGAATTTCCTATCAAATGACGGAAACTGATTATTGACCTGATCTCGCCGATCTCGACATTCTTGCAAGCACCGCAGGGCTGCGAAAGGATTGACTATATCCCGCTCGTCATCCCTGCCCCTGTCGGTTTGGGAGGACTGGCCTATGAATATTCGAGCGGTTGCCGTAGATGAGGCGGCGCGTGTTTCCGCCATCATTGATGAATTTCTCCATCTGGAGGGGCCTTTGCTGCCCATCCTGCACGCGATGCAGGAAGAATTCGGCTATATCCCGGAAAGCGCCAAGCAGATCATCGCCTCCGCGCTGAACAACTCGCGCGCCGAGGTTCATGGCGTCGTCACCTTCTACCCCGATTTCCGAGATCATCCGCATGGTCGCCATGTATTAAAGCTCTGTCGCGCCGAGGCTTGCCAGTCGATGGGTGGCGAGCCTCTTGCGCAAACCATCAAGAGCCGCCTCGGCCTCGACTGGCACGAAACCGCGCCCGACGGTTCCGTCACGCTTGAGCCGGTCTTTTGTCTTGGGCTCTGCGCTCAGGCACCGGCCCTGATGCTGGATGGCGAAGTCCATGCCCGTCTTGATGAGGACTGTCTTGTCGAGATTCTGGCGGAGGCACGCCGATGAGTGTCACCGTTTTTGTTCCCGGCGATTCCGCCGCTCTTGCCGTTGGCGCAAACCGGGTTGCCGATGCCATCGCCCGTGAGGCCGCTGGCCGTAATCTTGAGGTTGAGATTGTCCGCAACGGCTCGCGCGGCATGCTCTGGCTTGAAGTGCTGGTTGAAGTGCGCACCGAGCATGGCCGTATCGCCTATGGCCCCGTCAAGGCGAGCGACGTCGCCTCGCTTTTTGACGCGGATTTTCTGACTGGTGGCGACCATCGCCTCTGTCTCGGGCTGACAAAGGACATTCCGTTCCTGAAGAGCCAGACGCGTCTGACATTTGCCCGATGTGGCGTCACCGATCCATTGTCGCTGGAGGATTACCGCACCTATCAGGGCATGAAGGGTCTTGAAAAAGCTGTTGCGATGGCCCCGTTGGATATCGTCGCGGAGGTGACCCAGAGCGGCCTGCGCGGACGCGGCGGCGCTGGTTTCCCCACCGGCATCAAATGGAAGACCGTTGCCGATGCGGTGGCGGACCAGAAATACATCGTCTGCAATGCGGATGAGGGCGACAGCGGCACTTTCGCCGACCGGATGATCATGGAGGGCGACCCCTTCGTGCTGATCGAAGGCATGGCGATTGCCGGCCTCGCCGTCGGCGCGACCAAGGGCTTCATCTATACCCGCTCGGAATATCCCTACGCCATCAGGGTCATGGAAAAGGCGATCGAGATCGCAAGGCGTGAGGGTATTCTTGGGTCCTCCGTCCTCGGGTCAGGCCGCGCGTTCGACATGGAAGTGCGCATGGGCGCCGGCGCCTATGTCTGTGGCGAGGAGACCTCGCTTCTCAATAGCCTCGAAGGCAAACGCGGAACGGTGCGCGCCAAGCCGCCGTTACCAGCCCTGCAGGGCCTGTTCGGCAAGCCGACCGTCGTGAACAACGTGATTTCGCTCGCTTCCATTCCGGTCATCATGGATCGTGGTGCCGCTTTTTATCGCGATTTCGGTGTCGGCCGTTCGCACGGCACCATCCCGATCCAGCTTGCTGGCAACCTCAAGAATGGTGGGCTTTACGAAACCGCCTTCGGTTTGACGCTCGGGCAGCTTGTGAACGATATCGGCGGCGGCACGATCAGCGGCCGGCCTGTCAAGGCGGTGCAGGTGGGTGGACCACTCGGCGCTTATTTCCCGGTGTCGCTGTTCGACACGGTCTTTGACTACGAAGCGTTCACGGCGGCTGGTGGCCTGATAGGCCATGCGGGCATCGTGGTGTTCGATGATACGGCAGACATGCTGCATCAGGCCCGGTTTGCGCTGGAGTTCTGCGCCGTCGAAAGTTGCGGCAAGTGCACACCCTGTCGCATCGGCTCCACGCGTGGTGTCGAGACGGTTGACAAGATTGCGCTCGGCATCGAGCGGGAGAAAAACACGGCGTTGCTGGAAGACCTCTGCGAAACCATGAAATTCGGTTCGCTCTGTGCGCTCGGCGGTTTCACGCCCTATCCCGTCATGAGCGCGCTCCGGCATTTCCCTGCTGATTTTGCCCCCATCCCACGTGTTGAAGCGGCGGAGTAAGACCATGGCCCTTGTAACTGAATTCGACTACGGCACCCCCAAGTCCAACGCTACGGACATGGTGACGCTCACAATCGACGGCCGCCAGGTAACTGTTCCCGCGGGAACGTCGATCATGCGCGCCTCGCGTGAAGCGGGCATCGATGTGCCGAAACTCTGCGCCACCGACATGGTGGATGCCTTCGGCTCGTGCCGGCTCTGTCTTATCGAGGTGGAGGGCCGCAACGGCACCCCCGCCTCCTGCACCACGCCTGTTGCCGCCGGTCTCGTCGTGCATACGCAGACAGAGCGGCTGAAGCAGATCCGCAAGGGCGTGATGGAGCTTTATATCTCCGATCACCCGCTCGACTGCCTGACCTGCGCCGCCAATGGCGATTGTGAATTGCAGGATATGGCGGGCGCGGTGGGCCTTCGTGACGTGCGTTATGGTTACGAGGGCGACAATCACGTCAAGGCCCGCACCGGGGAGGGCGATCTTAATGCCCGCTGGATGCCGAAGGACGAAAGCAATCCCTATTTCACCTATGATCCTTCCAAATGCATCGTCTGTTCCCGTTGCGTGCGCGCCTGCGAGGAAGTGCAGGGCACCTTCGCGCTCACGATCGAAGGCCGCGGTTTTGAAAGCAGGGTATCGCCCGGCGCGCACGAGGCATTCCTCGATTCCGACTGCGTGTCCTGCGGCGCCTGCGTGCAGGCCTGTCCGACCGCGACGCTCACCGAAAAATCGGTGATCGAGATTGGCCAGCCTGAACATTCGATGGTGACCACCTGCGCCTATTGCGGCGTCGGTTGCTCCTTCAAGGCGGAAATGCGTGGTGAAGAGCTGGTGCGCATGGTGCCGTGGAAGGATGGACAGGCAAACCGTGGCCATTCCTGCGTCAAGGGCCGCTTCGCTTACGGATATGCGACCCACAGAGATCGTATCCTCAACCCTATGATTCGCGAAAAGATCAGCGATCCGTGGCGGGAAGTCACCTGGGAGGAAGCCTTCTCCCACGTTGCGTCCGAGTTCCGGCGTATCCAGGGCACCTATGGGAAAGAGTCCATTGGCGGCATCACCTCGTCCCGCTGTACGAATGAGGAAACATTCCTCGTCCAGAAACTCATTCGCGCCGGTTTCGGCAACAATAACGTTGATACCTGCGCCCGCGTCTGCCATTCGCCCACGGGTTATGGTCTTGGCCAGGCCTTCGGCACATCTGCCGGCACGCAGAATTTCGACAGCGTGGAGCATTCCGATGTCGTGCTTGTCATCGGCGCCAATCCGACCGACGGCCATCCCGTTTTCGGTTCGCGGCTGAAGAAGCGGCTACGTCAGGGCGCAAAGCTGATCGTCATCGATCCGCGCCGTATCGATCTTGTCCGCACGCCACATGTGGAGGCCGCTTTCCACCTGCCGCTGCTGCCGGGAACCAACGTTGCGGTGCTGACGGCGCTTGCCCATGTGATCGTCACGGAAGGTTTGTTCAATGAGGCCTTCATTCGCGAGCGTTGCGACTGGTCGGAGTTCGAGGATTGGGCCGCCTTCGTTGCCGAGCCGCAGCATAGTCCGGAAGAGACGGAACGTTTCACGGGCGTACCGGCTGAAGATCTGCGTGGCGCGGCCCGGCTTTATGCCAAGGGCGGCAATGGCGCGATCTATTATGGTCTGGGTGTCACAGAACACAGCCAGGGTTCAACGACCGTCATGGCGATTGCCAATCTTGCCATGGCGACCGGCAACATCGGCCGTCCCGGGGTGGGCGTCAATCCGCTGCGTGGTCAGAACAATGTGCAGGGATCCTGCGATATGGGGTCTTTCCCGCACGAGCTACCGGGCTATCGCCATATCTCCGATGATGCGACACGCGATGTGTTCGAGAAACTCTGGGGCGTGAAGCTCAACAACGAGCCGGGCCTACGTATCCCCAACATGCTGGATGCCGCTGTCGATGGCAGCTTCAAGGGCATCTATATTCAGGGCGAGGACATTCTCCAGTCGGACCCCGATACCAAGCACGTTTCCGCCGGCCTTGCCGCCATGGAATGTGTCGTGGTGCACGATCTCTTCCTGAACGAGACGGCGAATTATGCGCATGTGTTCCTGCCGGGTTCCACCTTCCTCGAAAAAGACGGCACCTTCACCAATGCCGAGCGCCGCATCAACCGCGTGCGCAAGGTCATGTCGCCGAAGAACGGTTACGCCGACTGGGAAGTAACCCAGAAGCTGGCGCAGGCCATGGGCCTTTCGTGGAACTACACCCATCCCTCCGAGATCATGGACGAAATAGCGGCAACGACGCCAAGCTTTGCCAGCGTTTCCTACGCCTATCTCGAAGAGAAGGGTTCGGTGCAGTGGCCCTGTAACGAAAAGTTCCCAGAGGGTTCGCCGATCATGCATGTGGACGGCTTTGTGCGCGGCAAGGGCAAGTTCATCCGCACGGAATATGTGGCGACGGACGAGCGCACCGGTCCGCGTTTCCCGCTGCTGCTCACCACCGGCCGTATCCTGTCGCAATACAATGTCGGGGCGCAGACAAGGCGCACCGAAAACGTCGTCTGGCACGAGGAGGATCGTCTGGAAATTCATCCGCACGATGCCGAACAGCGTGGTGTAAAGGACGGCGACTGGATCAAGCTCGTCAGCCGGTCGGGCGACACGACGCTGAGAGCGCTGATTACCGACCGCGTGGCGCCGGGCGTGGTCTATACGACCTTCCATCACCCCGGCACGCAGGCGAACGTCATCACCACCGATTTCTCCGACTGGGCGACCAACTGCCCGGAATACAAGGTGACGGCGGTTCAGGTCTCACCATCCAACGGGCCGACGGAATGGCAGGAAGAATATGATGCGCTTTCGCGTCAGTCCCGCCGCATCGCCGGCAAGCTGGAAGCTGCGGAATAATCGGGGGCCGGGCTTGTCCCGGCCTTCTCATCATGTGGCGTCGGGACGTGAACTGGCGCGGGGAGTAGATCATGTTACTCAATCACACGGACGAAAAGCTGGTGAGGATGGCGAACCAGATTGCGACGTTTTTTCTGTCACAGCCGGAAGATATCCGTATCGATGGTGTTGCCACCCATATCAACAAGTTCTGGGAACCGCGCATGCGGCGGCGCTTCTTTGAGATGGTGGACGCCGGTGCCGGTGATTTTCTACCGCTTGTGATTGCCGCATCCAGAGAGATCAGAAGGCCAGACGCGCCAGCGGCCGATGCCGTAGGGCTGGGCGAAGACGCAAAGGGCGCACCGGGCGGCAAGGGACCGATTGCGGGAGAATCCCTTTCGGAGCCGAGCGTGCCTGAAACAACGCGCGTCTGATCCGTGCGGAAATGAATGAAGCTTGCCGCCGCATGGGAGGACGTTCGGCGGCATCGCTATTCGCCTGGCGGGGCGAATGAAAGATGTCCAGACATTCACGAGGGAGGTAGTGTCAATGGCAGTAGCAGGCGCAACGGCGGGAGAGGCGGCGCAAGCCGGGTTTTTGGACCGCGAACGAATAATCGCAAGACCGGGTTTCAATCGCTGGCTGGTGCCGCCGGCAGCGCTTGCCATTCATTTGTGCATAGGCATGGCCTATGGCTTTAGCGTATTTTGGCTGCCGCTGTCGAAAGCGTTGCCAGCGACGGATCCGAGCTGCTCCAGCCTCACGCTGGTCGGCGCACTGTTTACCACCGAATGCAATTGGCGTGTGGCTGATCTTGGATGGATCTATACGCTTTTCTTCGTGCTTCTCGGCTGCTCGGCGGCTATCTGGGGCGGCTGGCTGGAACGGGTGGGACCGCGCAAGGCGGGCTTCGTTTCCGCCTGCTGCTGGTGCGGCGGCATTCTGGTGGCATCCGTTGGCGTCATGACCCACCAATTGTGGCTGATGTGGCTGGGTGCCGGCGTCATTGGCGGCGTTGGCCTTGGCCTCGGTTATATTTCGCCGGTCTCGACCCTGATCAAATGGTTCCCGGATCGTCGCGGCATGGCCACGGGCATGGCCATCATGGGTTTCGGCGGTGGCGCGATGATCGGTGCGCCACTCGCTAACCTGCTGATGAATACCTTCAAGACTGAAACCTCTGTCGGCGTCTGGCAGACCTTCGTCGTCATGGCGTTGATATACTTCGTCTTCATGATGGCCGGCGCCTTCGGATATCGCATTCCGCCTGCAGGCTGGCGCCCGGAAGGATGGACGGCACCGGCGGCCAAAAGCGCGATGATCACCACGCGACACGTCCATCTGCGCGACGCGCATAAGACGAAACAGTTCTGGCTGATCTGGGCGGTGCTCTGCCTGAATGTTTCGGCCGGCATCGGTGTCATCGGCATGGCCTCTCCAATGCTGCAGGAAATTTTTGCGGGTTCTCTGATCGGCCTTCCGGGCGTGGGGTTTGCTGATCTCGATGCCGGACAGAAGGCGCAGATTGCGGCGATTGCCGCGGGCTTCACCGGCCTTCTTTCGCTTTTCAACATTGGCGGCCGTTTCTTCTGGGCGTCCATGTCGGACAAGATCGGCCGCAAGAACACTTACTTCTGCTTCTTCATTCTCGGCATCATTCTTTACGCGCTGGCGCCGACGCTCGCGACGATGGGCAACAAGGCGCTTTTCGTTCTCGCCTTCGGTATCATCCTGTCCATGTATGGCGGCGGTTTCGCCACCATCCCGGCCTATCTTGCGGACATCTTTGGCACGCAGTTCGTCGGCGCAATCCACGGCCGTCTCCTGACGGCATGGGCGACTGCCGGCATCGCCGGTCCCGTCGTCGTCAATTACATCCGCGAGGCGCAGATCGCGGCGGGCGTGGCACCCGGACCCGCACTCTACACAAGCACCATGTATATTCTGGCAGGCATGCTGGCGATCGGCCTCGTGGCCAACGCCTTCGTGCGGCCGCTCTCGGACAAATGGTTCATGTCGGATTCGGAGGTGGCGGCGCTTCAGGCGAAGACCGCGGCCGCGAATGCCGGGCCGACAGGCTCCTTCGGGATCGGTCGCGGTGGACTGGACGCCAAGGCCGCTCTTGCCTGGGCTGCGGTTGGTATTCCGCTTCTCTGGGGCGTGTGGGTCACGGTAAAAAGCAGTCTGGCGCTATTCGGCTAGGCGTTCCGCCAAAAACTCATGTGCCGGCTCTTGGCCGGCACATGATCGATCAAGGCGAGGCGGCGCGGTTCGGATCACGTCAGATGAAGCGCGCCCCGTTATTTGCGTAATTTGCAGCTGGACGGTTCGGCGCCATCAAGACCAGCTGGCGAGCAGTCCCTCAAGGGTCGCACGGTCCTCTTTATCCAGACGCGCCAATCCCGGTGCGCGCACCGGGCCAACTTTGAACCCGAGTATGTCCATGGCTTCCTTCACAACGGTCACATTGGCGCCGTTGCGATATCGTGTGCGCAGCCGCTCGAACAATTCGATCTTTTGAACAGTCTTCCGTGCAGCCGTAAAATCGCCTGAGGTCAGTGCCTCATGAACTTGCAGCGAAAATTGCGGCGCCACGTTAACGAGGCCGGAGGTGAAGCCGCGCGCACCAACCGCCGCGAAGGCAGCCGCCCAGCTTTCAGCCAGTCCGCAGACATATAGAGCGCCGTCCGGATCGGAAGCGGCAATCGCGCGGGACAGAAGCATGATGTCGGTCGTCGCAAACTTGATGCCGGCGACATTCGGGTGGCTCGCAAGCCGTACCATGTCATCGACCGAAAAGCCGTCCGCCCGGACATAAGCGACCAGCGGCAGTTCGCTGCCTTCAGCGAGGCCGGTAAAGTAGTCGATTTGCGATTGCGGGGCTGCGAAAGGATCGACTGGCTGATGCGACATGACGGCGGATGCGCCCATTTCTTTTGCCTGACGCGCCAAGGAGAGCGCTTCGCGCTGAGAGCGTCCAATAGCCGCCGTGACCGGGGCTTTCCCGCCGACACCTTCTATCGCGGCCTCATAGACCTTCAGAATTTCTGCAGGCGTCAAGGCGTAGAATTCGCCGGTATTGCCTGCCGCGACGATATTATGGATTCCAGCCTTTGCAACGCGTGCGTAAATCTCGGCGGTAACACCGGTCTCCACTTCGCCGCTTGCATCGTAAGCCGTTACCGGAACGCCGGAGATGCCCTTCAGGGCCTGGCGAAAATCGAATGTCGTCATCAACTGTGTTCCTTAAGATCAAAAGTCATCTTCAGATGGAGAATTTGTGAACGGGCGTGCCGGCTACCGGGGCATCGAATGCAACAACCGTACCTGCTGTGATTATTCCGTCCGTCTCGGTGACGAGACTTGTAAGGTAGATCGTCTTGAGGTCGGGACCGCCGAAACAGGGCATGGTCGGCCCCTTGAACGGCAGCCTGTAGACCTCGAACAATTCGCCGTCCGGTGAAAAGCGGTTGAGACGTCCCGCCTGAACGCCGGCGCTCCAGTAACAGCCTTCGCAATCGGTCGCCGCACCGTCCGGCCTGCCTTCATCCGGCGCGAAATCGTGCAGACGTTCGGCCGGGCCGATCCTGCCGGTCGCAGCGTCGAAATCGAACGCCTGAAGCATGAGGCCGCTGCTGTCGGAATGGTACATGCGTCTGCCGTCCGGGCTCCAGGCAAGTCCGTTCGAAGTGAACATGTCGCCATCGATGATGCGTTCGATGCCACCATCCGGGGCAACGCGATAGAGGCGTGCATTGCCCGTCTGTATCGCGGCCTCATCGCGGGTCCCCACCCAGAAATGGCCGTCCGGGCCGACTTTTCCGTCGTTCAGGCGGCTGTCGGGCCGCCCGCCGTCCGGATCGCACAGAAGATCGAGCTTGCCGCTCGCGGGATCGAGAAGATGCACGCCGGTCCTGAGGCCCGCCACTATCAAGCCATTGTCGCAAAGGCCGAGACAGCCGACCTGGGCGGGCATGTTGTATCTGTCGAGTTTTCCGCCGGTATGCAGGCGGAAAATGGCGGGCGCGAGAATATCGACGAACCACAGATCGCCGGTTCGCTCGTCCCAGGCAGGCGATTCGCCGACCTTCAACGGGGTATCGATCAGGGAACGGAGCTTCGGTTCTATGATATGCGGCTGGCTCACTGGTTCCTCTCCCTCATCCGCCCTTTATGATTCTATTTTCGACAGTGCAGGATGCGGCCTAACTGCCAACGCCCTGAAACATGCGGGCGCGCGCCTTCAATATGTGGTCTTTCATCGCGTCATGCGCGGCCTGCTCGCGTCGCGCAAAAATCGCTTCCACGATGGCCGTGTGCTCGTTCTGGACTTCGCGCACATGCTGCGGCGTCCGCTTGAGGCTGAGGCTGCGTGTCACCGACTGGCCGATGGCGAAATGGGGTTTGAACCAGATCCGCACCGTGATGTGGAACTGGTTATGGCTCGCCTTCGCGATGGCTTCGTGCAGGGCGAAGTCTTCCTCAGCACCGAGATCGTTGCGCTCGAGACACTGTTCCAGCGCGGCAATCGCCTGCTCGATCCGCAACCTGTCCGCGGCCTGCCAGTTGCGGGCCGCAAGCTCAGCCGCGGAAGCCTCCAATCCGGCCCTGAACTCAAAAAAACGCTGCACGTCGGCCAGCGAGCCGACCGGCACCTGTTGCAACACGGAAGAATCCGGCTGCTGGCGTACATAGGAGCCGGATCCCTTTTGCGAAACGATAAGCTCGTCGTTCCGAAGCCGCTCCAGCGCTTCTCGCACAACTGGCCGCGACGCGCCGAACAGCGACGCCAGATTCTGTTCCGATGGCAGCCGCTCGTTCACGGGAAACCGCCCGTCCGAAATCATGCCGACGATTTTTTCGTAGATGATGTCGCTCAGCCGAGTCTCGCCTCGAGCGGCGGCAGATGCATTGTAATTGTCCATCAGCAGCCCTTCCGTTGCAAATCGCTGAAGTTAATGGGTTTCCTGCATTTCAATCGCAACAGAAATACCGGGGTTTTTGTGAGCGAGGGGGCTGTCCTACCGATTTTTTTCTTCAAGCCTGATCCTGAAAACCGGCCTACAAATAAAAAAGATGTAAAAATCTGTCAATACTTGTAATCATCTGAAAACGCCCATATGGTCTGCGCCTGCCGATGGAGGATCGGCGTGCTGGCTGGCCGGGAGGGCCGTCGCGGTTCGGTGGAAGCCGTCTCGCTGCCGGTGATTTTTTGGGAGGATTGTCGATGCGCGATGGCGAAGCATTTTCACTGGGCGTAACGCGCCGAACCTTTATGGCGGGTGTTGGCGGCGTGGCCGCCCTTTCCGTCATCGGGACCTCGGCGCGGGCTGCTGCCGGCAAGCAGGCGCCGGAACTGGAGGCGCTGGTAAAGGACGGCAAATTGCCGCCTTTGGCCGAACGCCTGCCGAAAAATCCGATGGTGGTGACGCCGCACGAGAAAATCGGCACCTATGGAGGCACATTGCGCCGTGGCCTGCGCGGTTCGTCGGACCATAACGGCATCCTGCGCATGGTCGGCAATCAGGGGCTGGTTCGCTGGAACATGGATTTCACCGAGGTTCTGCCGAACCTTGCGGTGAAATGGGAAGTCAACGACGATGCCTCGCAATTCACCTTCCATTTGCTGGAGGGCGCAAAATGGTCGGACGGCCACCCCTTCACCGCAGATGACGTGGTGTTCGCCATCGAGGACTGCATCAAGAACAAGGAGCTTTACAGTGCCACGCCGGCGCAGCTCTCCGTGGCCGGCAAGGCGGTCGATGTCGAAAAAGTCGACGATTTCACGGTAAAGTTCAAATTCGCCGCGCCGAATGCGCTTTATCTCGAAAACCTCGCCACGCCACTTGGCCAGCATCCGACGCTGTTTCCCAAACACTATTGCAGCAAGTTCCTGCCGAAATACAACACGGCGCTCGATGCTGATGTGAAGGCGGCGGGCGTCTCCAGCTGGACCGAACTGTTCCGCGCCAAATGCGGGGATATCGAAATTCCCTCCCGCTGGTCGAATGTCGACAAGCCGACGCTTGATCCATGGGTGGTGAAGGAGCCTTACTCCGGCGGTGCGACACGGGTGGTCATGACCCGCAACCCATACTTCTGGCAGGTCGATACCGAAGGTAACCAGTTACCCTATATCGATGAAATCAATTTCGGCATTTCGCAGGATGTCGAATCGCTGATGCTGAACGTCATTTCCGGCAAGATCGACATTCAGGAGCGCCATATCAGCGTTCTCGCCAACAAGCCGACCCTGTCGCAGAACATGAAAAAGGGTGACTACCGCCTGCTGACTTTGGTGCCGTCTGCCGCGCAGCAGTGCCAGATTTACCTGAACATCACCCACAAAGACCCGGCAATGCGCAAGATGTTTGCAGATAAGTCTTTTCGTCAGGCATTGTCCATTGCGCTCAACCGGCAGGAAATCATCGACATCGTTTATTTCGGCCAAAGCGAAGGGTATCAGGCCGGGCCACGCCCGACACATCCCTGGTACAACGAAAAGCTGGCGCGGCAATTCACCGAATATGACGCCGACAAGGCGAACGCGCTTCTCGACAAGGCCGGTTACGACAAGAAGAACGGCAACGGCATGCGGCTTCGTCCCGACGGCCAGCCGATCTTCTTCTCCATCGATGTTATCCCGACGCTCTATCCCGATCTGGTCGATGCGTTGGAGCTGGTGAAGGCGCAATGGGCGCAGATCGGCGTCGACATTAAGGTCAATACCATCGAACGCGCGCTCTATTATACACGCGGCGATGACAACGCCCATGATGCGGCCGTCTGGCCCGGTCCCGGCGGTCTCGATCCGATGCTCGATCCGCGCGATTTCTTCGCCTTCCACCCGCAGGGGTCGCGTTACGCCATTCCGTGGGCGCTCTGGTATACATCCAACGGCCAGAAGGGCGAGGAGCCGCCAGAAAGCCAGAAAAAGCGCTTCAAGCTTTTCGATGAGGCGCGCTCCATGGCCGACCTTGCCAAGCGCGGCGAGAAGATGAAGCAGATCTTCGACATTGCGGCGGAAGAGTTCGAAACGATCGGCCTCTGCCTTGCGGTGGGCGGTTTCGGCATCATCCGCAACAATCTGCGCAACGTGCCGGAAACGGAACCCGACAGCTGGACCTGGCCCAATCCCGGCCCGGCGCTGCCGCAACAGTTCACCTTCACAAGCTGATAACGCCACATGGGCGTCGCTGCCGTAACGCGGCGACGCCTCTCAGGTTGTTTCGACCACCCACAGCCCGTCTCCTGAGTGGAAGGCGGCGCGTGCGGCACAATGTGATTGCGAGAACGACATGCTGCTTTTCATCGTAAAACGCCTGCTGTGGATGATACCGTCCCTGTTTGCCGTCAGTTTCCTTGCTTTTGTCCTGATCCAGCTGCCGCCCGGCGACTATGTGACGACCTATATCGCCACACTGGCCGCCTCCAACGAGGTCATCGACCACAATACGGCGGCGCAGCTGCGCGAACGTTTCGGCCTCGATGACCCGATGATCGTGCAATATCTGAAATGGATATGGGGCATCGTCAGCCGCGGCGATTTCGGCATTTCGTTCGAGTGGCAGCAGCCGGTTTCAGGACTTATCTGGGAGCGCATGGCACTGACGCTGGTTCTGGCCATCGCAAGCCTTCTTGCAACCTGGGCCATCGCGCTTCCCATTGGCGTCTTCTCCGCCGTGCGCAAATATTCGATAGGCGACTATCTCTTCACTGCCTTTTCTTTTTTCGGCCTTTCCATACCCTCGTTCCTGCTGGCGCTGGTGCTGATGTATGTCGCGGCGGTAGAGTTCGGGGCCGATGTCGGCGGGCTGTTTTCCGCGGAATATGAGACCGCCTCGTGGAGCATCGCCAAGATGATGGACCTGATGGCCCATATCTGGCTGCCGGTCGCCATCCTTGCCGTGTCTTCCACCGCAAGCCTCATCCGCGTCATGCGCGCCAATATGCTTGATGAATTGCCCAAGCCCTATGTAACCACGGCGCGGGCGAAGGGATTGTCCGAGTTCAAGCTGCTGACGAAATATCCGCTCAGAATTGCGCTCAATCCCTTCATCTCTACCATCGCATGGCTGTTGCCCAATCTCATTTCGGGCTCCGTGGTTGTCGCCATCGTGCTCAATCTGCCGACGGCCGCGCCGCTGCTTTTGCAGTCGCTGATGGCGCAGGACATGTATCTCGCCGGCGCTTTCGTGCTGCTGATCTGCGCGCTGACGCTGATCGGTTCGCTGATCAGCGACATCCTGCTTGCGCTGGTCGATCCGCGCATCCGGCTCGAATAGGAGGGCACCATGAGCGATATTACCATGACCACCAATGCCCGGCAGGACCGCGCCGCCGTCGCTTCGCAGTGGCAGCTCATCTGGTGGGCGTTCAAACGCCACAAGCTGGCCATGGCCGCCCTGTTCATCACCATCGCCATGTATATCGTCGCGCTGGTGCCGGGCTTCTTCGCCATTAACGATCCGGTGCTTCAGAATGCCCGCGCCACCTTCCATCCGCCGCAGCGCGTCCACTTCATCGATACGACCGAGGGTTTCTCGCTCGGGCTGCACTATTATCCGCTGAAGCTGACCCGCAATCCGGAGACGCTTGCGGCGGTCTTCGTCGAGGATACGGCGAAGAAAATCCCGGTTCAGCTTTTCGGTCGCGGTTACGAATATTCCGTGTTCGGCCTGTTCACCACGGACCTCCATCTGCTGGCATCCACCGACAAAACGCGGCCGCTCTTCCTCTTCGGCGCGGATCGTCTCGGCCGCGATGTCTTCAGTCGCGTTGTGCAGGGCGCGCAGGTCTCCCTGTCCATCGGTCTTGTCGGCGTGTTCTTCTCGCTGCTGCTCGGCGTCGTTCTCGGTGGCATATCCGGTTATTACGGCGGCCGCATCGATTTCGTCATGCAGCGTGTGATCGACTTCGTGCTGTCGCTCCCCACCATTCCCATCTGGCTGGCGCTGGCCGCCGCCCTGCCGCAGGGCTGGCCTGCGACGCTGCAATATATGATGATCACCATCATCCTGTCCCTGACCGGTTGGGCGCAACTCGCCCGTGTCGTGCGCGGCCGGTTCCTGTCGCTCAGGACCGAAGAGTTCGTGGCCGCGGCCCGGCTGGATGGCGTGCCGGAAGGGCGCATCATCTTCCGCCATATGCTGCCGAGCTTTTCGAGCCATATCATCGCTTCGGTCACGCTTGCGGTTCCGGCGATGATCCTTGCGGAAACATCGCTGTCCTTCCTCGGTCTAGGTCTGCAGCCGCCGACGATTTCCTGGGGCGTTTTGCTTCGCGAGGCGCAGAATATCCGCTCGATTGCAACCGCACCCTGGCTGTTCCTGCCCGGTGTGGCTGTCGTTATTGCCGTCATGGCTCTCAATCTGCTCGGCGACGGCCTGCGCGACGCAGCCGACCCCTATAACAAGTGAGGCCCCGGATGAGCGACATTCTTTCCATCAAGCCAGCCAAACCGCTGCTTGAAGTCCGCAATCTGGTCACTGAATTTCCGGTCAGAAACGGCGTTTTCCGGGCCGTCAACGACCTGTCTTTCTCAATCGATCCCGGCAAGACCCTCTGCGTCGTCGGCGAAAGCGGATCCGGCAAATCCGTCACCGCCCGCTCCATCCTGCAGATCATCGACAGTCCCGGTCGCATTGCGTCCGGGTCGATCATCCTCAACCGCGCCGACGGCACCTCTCTGGATCTGGCAAAGCTCGATCCGCGCAGCCGTGCCATCCGCTCGGTGCGCGGCGCTGATATCGCGATGATCTTTCAGGAGCCGATGTCGTCGCTTTCACCCGTGCATACCGTTGGTGACCAGATCACCGAGGTCCTGCGGCTGCATCTCAAGATGAGCAAGGGTGAGGCGCGCGCCGAGGCCATCGAACTGTTGCGCCAGGTGGAAATCCCCAACCCCGAAAAGGCGCTGGATCGCTACGCCTTCCAATATTCGGGAGGCATGCGCCAGCGTGCGATGATCGCCATGGCGCTGGCCTGCAAACCGCAGCTTCTGATCGCCGACGAACCGACGACGGCGCTCGATGTGACGACACAGGCCGAAATCCTCGACCTGATATCGCGGCTGCAAAAGGCGCATGGCATGGCGGTGCTGTTCATCACCCACGATATGGGTGTGGTGGCGCAGATTGCCGACGACGTGCTGGTCATGCACCATGGGGTCGCCAAGGAATATGGAACCGTGGATGAGATATTCCACAATCCGCAGGACCCCTATACCCGCATGTTGATCGGCTCCGTGCTGAAGCTGGAGCGGAAGGCTGAAATCCGGCTTGCGCGACCTCCGCTCGATCTCACGGCCGCGCCGGTGCTCGAAGTGAATGACCTTTCCATGCATTTCGGCGAGATGAAGGCGCTGGATGGCGTGTCGATCAAACTATTGCCGGGCGAGACGCTCGGCATCGTCGGCGAAAGCGGCTCCGGCAAGACCACCATGGGCCGCTCCATCATGCGCCTTTACGATCCAACCGGCGGCGCGATGCTCTATCGCCGGGCAGATGGCAGCGTGGTCGATCTGGCCAGGATAGAAGGCGCCGAGCTGAAAGCCGCACGGCGTGAGCTGCGCATGGTTTTCCAGGACCCGTTCGGCTCGCTCAATCCGCGCATG
Source organism: Agrobacterium sp. 33MFTa1.1 (assembly GCF_004328495.1). NCBI lineage: Bacteria > Pseudomonadati > Pseudomonadota > Alphaproteobacteria > Hyphomicrobiales > Rhizobiaceae > Agrobacterium > Agrobacterium sp. 33MFTa1.1. The sequence goes on from NZ_CP036359.1 coordinate 1,979,595, forward strand.
ACCGTGGCACAGGTTATCGGCGAGCCGTTGCTGGTCAACGGCATTGCCAGGGGCAGGGAGTTGGATGAGCGTGTCTGCGCGCTGATGGAGCAGGTGGGTCTCGATCCGGCCGGACGTGAGCGTTACCCGCACGCTTTTTCCGGTGGCCAGCGCCAGCGCATCGGCATCGCCCGCGCCATAACCCTGAAGCCGCGTATCATTGTGGCGGATGAGGCGACTTCGGCGCTCGATGTTTCGGTGCGGTTCCAGGTGCTGGATCTTTTGATGCGGCTGCAGGACGAGCTGGGGCTCGCCTATATCTTCATCAGTCATGATATCGGCGTCATCCGCTATATGTGTGACCGCGTAGGTGTGATGTATCGCGGCAAGCTGGTGGAAGTGGGAGACGCCGAAAAGGTCTGCAACGCGCCGGATCATCCCTATACGCAGGCGCTTCTTTCCGCCATTCCGCGCCCGGACCCACGCGACCGGGACCGTACCCGCAGATTCCGCTACGTCGAACCATCCGAAGTCAAGAACGGGGCCGTCGCGCAATGATGCCGGGCCTCGCACGCTGCAATTCATGAGGAAGACTGAAGCATGAAAATCGATCGCATGCGGGTATTCGTCACCCGCGACAAGGACCGCCCCCGTGTCATCGTCGCTCTCGATACCGATGACGGTTTGACCGGCTGGGGTGAATGTTACAATCACGGCCCCGATCTCGCCCTGCCGCCGGTGCTGGATTACCTCTACGGATTCCTCGCCGGTCAGGATCCGACAAGGGTGGAGTATCTCTATAATCTCCTGCTCCAGCAGAACCGCTTTCCGCCTGGAGCGCTCGGTCTGTCGGCGATCTCGGCGCTCGATCATTGCCTCTGGGACCTAGCGGCCAAGGCGGCGGGCGTGCCGGTCTACAAGCTGCTGGGCGGCGAAGTGCGCGACCGTATCAAGGTCTATGCCGGTGTCTACACCGCTCCGGATGCGCCGGCGGCAAAGGAGGAATTCGACCGTCTCAACGAGGATTGGGGCTTCACGGCCTTCAAGCTCAGCCCGTGGCGCCTCGATATCCACGCCCATCGCTGGGGCGAGGTGGTGCGCAGTTCCGCCGAGTATTTCCGTTCGCTTCGCGAAACGGTGCGGCCGGACTACGACATCGCCTTTGACGCCCATGCCAAGATTTTCGAGCCAGCGGCCGCCCGCCAGCTTGGCAATGCGCTTGCCCCTTACGATCCGCTTTTCTTCGAAGAGCCTTTGCGCCCGGAAAACATCGAGATGTGGGGAGACCTGAAACAGGGGCTGAACTGCACGCTGGCAACCGGTGAAAGCCTTTATAATCGCAATGAGTTCCTGCGTCTTCTTCAGGTAAAGGGTGCGGATATCATCCAGCCCGATATCTGCGTCGTCGGCGGCATTTCGGAGATGCGCCGCATCGCCACGCTCGCGGAAGCCCACTTCGTCAGCATCGCGCCGCATAACCCGATGGGACCGCTCGCCACCGCCGTCAACGTGCATTTTTCCGCTGCCCAGCAGAATTTCCGGATTCTCGAATACCGGCTGCCGAAAGGGCAATGCTACGTCTATGGCGGCACCGATCTCGAAAAACGCGAGGACGAAACCCGCTATGTCGTCGACCCCTATCTGCCGAAGGACGGATATCTGGAGCTGAGGCCCGACCGCCCGGGCTGGGGTGTCGAGATGGATGAAAAAGCCATGCAGGAAGATGGCTATGTTCATTGGCAAAGACGGGTGCCGAAACGGCCTGACGGCTCCTATGCCTTCGCCTGAAATGGTTACGGTTGCCTGCGGGCGGCTCTATGCCCGCCTGCGCCCTGCTTGGGGTGGCAGGATGACCCATCTGTGGCACGCGGACTACGGTGATATTCTGGTGCCGACAACGGAGCAGGATTTCGAGCCGTTCAACTGGCCGAGGGCCGGCGCATACCCGCTGTTTCCCTATCACAACCGGCTCTATCGCGGGTCCTTCGTCCATACGGGTATCCGCCATGACCTGCTGCCGCATCCGGCGCTTGCGCCTGACGCCATGCATGGCCCGGCTCACCGCCGGCCGTGGGAGATTTCGGACCTTTCTTCGGATCGGGTCGTATTGGCACTGGACTACGAGGCTGACGGAGAGTGGCCGTTTTCCTTCCGCGCCGAGCAGTCTTTCCTGCTGCAAGACGACAGCATCACCGTGGAATTGTCGATAACAAATCGCGCTAATGTGCCTGCGCCGGTGTCGCTGGGCTGGCATCCCTATCTGGCGGCCGGGCTCGGTTGCGATGCGCGGACGGACGCCAAACTGCAATATCCGCTGGACGCGCAGAACGTGCCAACCGGCCAGCCGGCGGCACCTCGCCCGAAACCCGCCATTCCCGCCGCAGCGGGATACACATTGCATTTCACCGATTGGTCGAGCGCGCAGGTCGACTTCGACAGGTTTTCACTACGGCTCGAAGCCGATGCGGTTTTCGGCCATCTCGCCGTACACCGCATGGAACGTTATCTCTGTCTTGAGCCCGTTTCCATGGCCGCCGGAGCGCTTGGCCTGCCTCAGGCGCAGCGGGAAGGGCAGGGTCTGATGACCGTCGGCCCCGGCGAGCGCCTGTCGGGGCGCATCAGGCTCTCCATCGATCTTCAGGAGGGGCGGGTGCGTCTATAGCGCCCAATCGCCCAGCGCCCGCCGTTCACCTTCAAAAACGCCACATGCCCATATTTTGAGCGTCAGTTATTGCCGCTTAAAAATAAGCTTGACGACGGCGAAAATTTCTCACCAAATGAACCAATGTAAGATTGGTTCGGTAAATGGTGCGACGTGACGGTGAACCCCAACGACAACTCCAACTACGCGCTTGCGAAGTTGCGGGAGTACGTTCAGACGCAGGATCTTGCGAAAGACCGTCGCCTGCCCACGGAGCGGGCCTTCGCGGAAACCTTCAATGTCGGCCGTCGTGCGGTTCGTCGCGCCCTTGAGGTTCTGGAAGCCGAAGGCCTCATATGGCGGCGGCAGGGGGCCGGAACCTTTGTGGGTGAAAAACCGGATGATTGGTCCGCCCAGGTCACGGAACTGGTCGCCGGGACGGATTTCATGGAAATCATGGAAGTGCGCCTGCGCATCGAGCCGCAGCTGGCGCAGCTCGCGGCCATGCGCGCCAAGCCGGACGAGGTGGAGCGCATGCGCGCCCTTGTCGAAAAAACCGGCCAGAGCACGGATGCCGATGCCAAGGAATTATGGGATGGCTCGCTCCATCGCCAGATTGCCCAGAGCGCTGGCAACAAGCTTTTCCTGTCCATCTTCGATGTCATCAACCGCGTACGTCAGGATGATGCCTGGCAGTCGATACGGGAGCTTGCCCGGCGCAGCGGCGCAAACGGCAGGGCGTCTTTCGAACAGCATATGGCCATTGTCGACGCCATCGCCGACCGTGATCCCGCCAGAGCCGGTGAAGCCATGCGTCAGCATCTTCTCATGCATCAGGAAAGGCTGATCCGCGCCACGTCTCTCGGCTTCCTGGAGGAAGGCGTCGGGAAGGGCAATGCGGCCGAAGCTGTTAGTTCTATGACTGAGGCCTCTTGAGGCCACGGATGAAAACTGTCGTCCCTTACGGGCGGCCAATGACAAAAAGTCAAAATAACCTGACCAGAGGAACGAACATGAAGAAAATCCAGACATTGACTGTGGCGCTGTTGGCAAGCGTATTTCTGGCCTCGCCGGCGCTATCGTCCGAATTGCGCATCGGCCTCAATGACGATGCCGATGTGCTCGACCCCGCGCAATCGCGCACCTTTGTCGGCCGCATCGTTTACACCGCCATGTGCGACAAGCTGGTTGATATCTCGCAGGACATGAAGATCGTGCCGCAGCTTGCCACCGAATGGGCCTGGTCCGAAGGCGGCAAGGTTCTGACCATGAAAATCCGCGATGGCGTCAAGTTCCACGATGGCGAAACACTTGATGCGGCGGCGGTTGTCGCCACCATCGAGCGCAACATGACGCTGCCGGAATCTCGCCGCAAGAGCGAGTTGTCGTCTGTCGAGAAAGTCGAGGCGACCGGGCCGCTGGAAGTCAAATTCACCCTGAAGACGCCCGACGTTACCCTGCTGGCACAGCTTTCCGACCGCGCCGGCATGATCGTCGCACCGAAAGCGGCGAAGGAATTGGGCGCTAATTTCGGTTCCAAGCCAGTCTGCGCCGGACCGTTCAAATTTGTCGAGCGCATCCAGCAGGATCGCATCGTACTCGAAAAATTTGCTGACTATTGGGACAAGGACAAAATCCTCGTCGACAAGGTCGTGTATCTGCCGATCCCCGATACGACCGTGAAGCTTGCGAACCTTCGTGCCGGCGATCTCGATATCGCCGAGCGCATTTCGGCTTCCGATGCGGAATCCGTCAAGAATGATCCCAAATTGAACTATGCCGATGTCATCGGACCGGGCTACATGGCCATGTATGTCAACATCAACAATGGGGCACGCGCTGACAATCCGCTCGGCAAGGACAAGCGTCTGCGTCAGGCCTTTTCCTACGCGATCGATCGCGAAGCGATCGGCCAGATTGTTTTTGAAGGCACCTCCAAGGCCGGCAATCAGGCATATCCGCCCACAAGCCCCTGGTTCAACCAGAACCTGCCGGTTCCGCCGCGTGATATCGACAAGGCCAAGCAGTTGATGAAGGAGGCGGGTTACGAGACCCTGGATGTTGAGCTTCAGCATGCCAACAACACCACGCAGACGCAGATGATGCAGGTCATCCAGTCCATGGTGGCGGAGGCCGGCTTCAACGTCACTCTGAAGGCCACGGAATTTGCCACGCTTCTTTCCGAACAGACTGCCGGCAATTATCAGCTCAGCCGCTCCGACTGGTCGGGACGTATCGATCCCGATGGCAACCTGCACCAGTTCGTCACCTGCAAGGGCGGCATCAACGATGTGAAATATTGCAATGCTGAAGTGGACAAGCTGCTGAACGAGGCCCGCGCTTCGACCGACGACGCAGTCCGCAAGGAAAAATACGATGCCGCAAGCGTCATCCTCAACGATGACATGCCGATCATCTATCTCGGCCACCAGCCTTATGCCTATGCCATCTCCAAAAAGGTCAAGGGCTGGGCGCCTTCGCCTGACGGCATGATCCGTCTTCTCGGCGTTTCCAAGGACTGATCCCTTCGCATAGGCCGCACGGCTTGCCGTGCGGCCGCCAAGACCGGACCAAAACGGGGGCAATGCCATGCCTGTTTATATCGGCAAGCGACTGCTGGTCGCGATCCCGACGCTTCTGATCATTTCCATTTTCGTTTTTTCCCTGCAGAAACTCCTGCCGGGCGATCCCATCCTGGCGATGGCTGGCGAAGAGCGCGACCCCGCCACGATTGAATTCCTGCGGGAAAAATATCGCCTCAACGACCCCGTGCCGATGCAATATCTCAACTGGCTCGGCGGCGTGGTGACGGGTGATTTCGGCATTTCGCTACGCACGAACCAGCCGGTTCTGGAACTGATTGGCCAGAAGCTGCCGGTGACCATTCAGCTGGCTGTCATGGCGATGTTCTTTGCGATGATCATCGGCATTCCCATCGGCATTCTGGCCGCCGTCAAGAAGAATACGTGGATTGACTACACGGCCAATATCGTGGCGCTTTCCGGCCTGTCCATCCCGAATTTCTGGCTCGGCATCATGCTCATTCTGCTGGTGTCGGTGAAACTCGGCTGGCTGCCGGCATCGGGTTACGAATCGATCTTCGTAGACCCTGTCCGCTCCATCGAAACCATGATCATGCCCGCCTTCGTGCTGGGCAATGCACTGGCGGCGACGCTGATGCGCCATACACGTTCGGCGATGGTGGCGGTGTTGAGCTCCGATTACATCCGCACCGCCCGCGCCAAGGGGCTTTCCCCGCGCGAAATCATCCTGTCTCACAGTTTCCGCAACGCGCTTCTGCCCGTTATCACGCTCTTGGCGCTGCTCTTCGGCGAACTGCTGGCCGGTGCGGTTCTGACGGAGCAAATTTTCACGATCCCGGGCTTTGGCAAGATGACCGTGGATGCGGTCTTCACCCGTGATTATGCCGTCGTGCAGGGCATCGTGCTTTGCACCGCCGTCGGTTTCATCCTCATGAACCTGCTGGCCGACATTGCCTATGTCCTGCTCAACCCCCGCCTCAGGGCGACAATCTAAGGCCCTGATATCATGACCGTTCTGGATCAAAACCTTTCGATACCGGCGACACGGCAGGAAAGCCGCGCCTGGAAAAAGATGAAGCGCAACAAGTCGGCGCTCGCCGGCTTGATCATCGTCGTGTTTTTCGCCGTGCTGGCGATTGCCGCGCCGATACTGCCGATTGCCGACCCCGTCGCGACCAGCTGGTCGGCCATCCGCAAGGCGCCGTCGGCGGCCCATTGGCTCGGCACGGATGATCTCGGCCGCGATATTCTCTCGCGCATGATCTATGGCGCCCGCGCTTCGCTGATGGCCGGCGTCGTCTCCGTCATGATCGCCGTGGTGATCGGCGTCCCCTTCGGATTGATCTCCGGTTATTTTGGCGGCTGGGTGGATATGGTTATCTCCCGCATTACCGAAGCGCTGCTGGCCATGCCGTTCCTGATCATGGCGATTGCGCTTGCCGCCTTCCTCGGCCCGAGCCTTACCAATGCGATGATCGCCATCGGCCTTTCCGCCATGCCGATCTTCGTGGGGCTGACGCGCGGGCAGGTGCTGGCCGTCAAGATGGAGGATTATGTCGAGGGTGCAAGGTCTATCGGCCTCAACCACATCGACATCATGACCCGCTACATCCTGCCGAATGTCTTTGCCCCGATCATCGTGCAGGCGACGCTGACGGTGGCGACCGCGATCATCGCGGAGGCGAGCCTTTCCTTCCTCGGCCTTGGCCAGCAGGCGCCCGCACCTTCCTGGGGTTCAATGCTGAACACCGCCAAGAACTTCTTGAGCCAGGCGCCATGGATGACGATGTGGCCCGGCATTGCCATCTTCCTCGTCGTCATCGGTTTCAATCTTCTGGGCGATGGCCTGCGCGATGCGCTCGATCCGCGCGAAGCATGATTTTTTACAAGGAATATCGGAATGACTGATTTCACCACACGCCCTGAAATCCTTGGCACCTTCGGCGTCGTCACCTCAACCCACTGGATCGCCTCGGCGGTTGGCATGGCAATCCTCGAGAAGGGCGGCAATGCCTTCGACGCCGCCGTCGCCACCGGCTTCGTGCTGCAGATCGTCGAGCCGCATCTGTGCGGTCCGGGCGGTGATATGCCCGCCGTGTTTTATTCGAAGCAGAAGGACAAGGTGGAGGTCATCTGCGCCCAGGGCCCGGCTCCGAGCGGTGCGACGATTGAACATTATACTTCGGAAGGTCTGAAACTCATCCCGGGCGACGGGCTGCTCGCCACCGTCATTCCCGGCGCCTTCGATGGCTGGATGCTGATGCTGCGCGACTATGGCACGATGACCGTTCGTGAGGTGCTGGAACCGGCCATCTATTATGCCGAACAAGGGCATCCGACGCTGCCGCGTGTCTCTGCCACCATCAAGGGGCTAGCCGATTTCTTCGAAAAGGAATGGCCGACTTCCTACGAAACATGGCTGCCGGGCGGGGCCGCACCGGAGCCCCACGCCAATTTTCGTAATCCTGTTCTGGCGGCGACCTATCAGCGGATCATCACTGAAGCTGAAGCGCGTTCTGGCCGCGAAAACCAGATCGAGGCGGCGCGCGATGCCTTCTACCGGGGTTTCGTTGCGGAAGCCATCGACAGTTACGTCAGCACTTCAGAGGTGATGGATGCCAGCGGCACAAGGCACAAGGGTGTGCTGACCGCGCAGGATATGGCCGGGTGGAGCGCTACCGTGGAAGCGCCGCAGACGCTCGATTATCACGACTGGACGATTGCCAAGACGCCAGCCTGGGGGCAGGGTCCGGTTCTGCTGCAATCGCTTGCGCTGCTGAAGGGCTTCGACATTGCGGCCATGGACCCGTCCGGTCCCGATTTCATCCACACCATCGTCGAAGCCATGAAGCTCGCCTTTGCTGACCGCGAAGTCTATTACGGCGATCCGGAATTCGGGCAGATTCCGACGGAATATCTCCTCTCCGAGGGATATAATGCCGAGCGCCGGGCGCTGATTGGCAGCGAGGCCTCGCTGGAGCTGCGCCCAGGCATCGTGCCGGGTTACGAAAAGCAGGTGGACGCGACAATGGCGATGCTGGCGGAAATGAGCGGCAAGGGCACCGTCTACGAGCCGACCATGTCGCATCTGACCGAAAAGCGCGGTGACACCGTGCATATCGATGTCATCGACCGCTGGGGCAACATGGTTTCCACCACGCCATCGGGCGGCTGGCTGCAGTCATCCCCCATAGTGCCCGGCCTCGGTTTCGCGCTCAATTCCCGCGCCCAGATGTTCTGGCTGAAGGAAGGCCTGCCGACCTCGCTTGCGCCGGGTAAACGCCCGCGCACCACATTGACGCCCTCGCTTGCGCTGCATCAGGGCCGGCCTTCCATGGTCTTCGGTACGCCGGGTGGCGACCAGCAGGACCAGTGGCAGCTGCCCTTCTTCCTGCGTTATGCCCACCACGGCAAGAACCTGCAGGCGTCGATCGACATGCCCTTGTTCCATACCTCGCATTTTCCGGGTTCGTTTTATCCGCGCACCAGTTCACCGGGTGAAATCATGGTGGAGGGCACAGTGGGCGAGGCAACGCTCGCCGAGCTTCGCCGTCGTGGCCACCGGGTTACCGTTGCCGATGCCTGGTCGGTGGGGCGGCTCACCGCGGCGCGCCGCGATGCGGACGGCCTGCTGCGCGCCGCCGCAACACCGCGGTTGATGCAGGCCTATGCGGTAGGACGGTGAAACCATGGAGACAAAACCAGTCCTCTCCGTCCGCAACCTCACCACCTCCTTCCTTGTCGATGGCGCATGGAAGAGTGTCGTGCGTGATGTCTCCTTTGATGTCGCGCCCGGTGAAACCGTCGCCATTGTCGGGGAATCCGGTTCCGGCAAATCCGTGACGTCGCTGTCGCTGATGCGCCTGCTTGCCCCGGCCTCCAGCCGGATAGAAGGCGAGGTGCTCCTTAACGGCCGCGATCTGCTTTCGCTTTCCGAAAAGGAAATGCGCGGTGTACGCGGCAACGATATCTCGATGATCTTTCAGGAGCCGATGACGTCGCTCAATCCGATCTTCACCATCGGCCGTCAGATTTCGGAAGTTCTCATTCGCCATAAGGGGCTTTCGAAACACGAGGCGCGGGCCGAGACGGTGCGGCTTCTGGAAAAGGTCCCAATTCCCAACGCGGCGGGCCGTTTCGACGAATATCCGCACCAGTTTTCAGGCGGCATGCGCCAGCGCGTGATGATCGCCATGGCGCTCGCCTCACGACCGAAACTGCTGATCGCCGACGAGCCGACGACGGCGCTCGACGTGACCATCCAGGGCCAGATCCTCGACCTAATAAAACTGCTGCAGGAAGAGGAGGGCATGTCGGTGCTCTTCATCACGCATGACATGGGCGTCGTGGCCGAAATCGCCGACCGGACGATCGTGATGTATCGCGGCGACGAGGTCGAGACCGGGCCGACCGAGGAGATATTCAAACGCGGCAAGCATCCCTATACACGGGCGCTGCTTTCGGCGGTGCCGAAGCTCGGCTCGATGCGTGACCGGCAATGGCCGACGCGTTTTCCCGTGCTCGACATGAAGACCGGTCTTTCGGCCGAGCCTCAGGAGGTGGCGGAGACCGTTGCGAGCGGTCAGACGCCGGTCCTGTCGGTGAAGAACCTCGTGACGCGTTTTCCCATCCGGTCCGGCCTGCTGGCGCGCCAGACGGGTGCGGTTCACGCCGTTGAAAACGTCTCCTTCGATCTCTTTCAGGGTGAAACGTTGTCGCTTGTGGGCGAATCCGGCTGCGGCAAATCCACCACCGGCCGCTCGATCATGCGGCTTGTGGAGCCGTCGTCCGGCGATGTGTCACTCGATGGTTATGATGTGATGCGTCTCGATACGGTCGGGCTCCGCAACATGCGCAAATCCGTGCAGATGATCTTTCAGGACCCGTTCTCCTCGCTCAATCCGCGCATGACGGTGGGTACGGCAATTTCCGAACCCTTCATCAAGCATAAATTGGGCACCGCGAAACAGGCGAAGGAAAAGACCGCCGATCTTCTCGAAAAGGTCGGGCTTTCAGCCGACATGGCCAATCGCTACCCCCATGAATTTTCGGGCGGCCAGCGCCAGCGCATCGCCATTGCCCGTGCGCTCGCCCTCGATCCGAAGGTTATCGTCGCCGACGAAAGTGTGTCGGCGCTCGATGTCTCGATCAAGGCGCAGGTGTGCAACCTGCTGCTCGACCTGCAACAGAGCCTCAACCTCGCCTTTCTGTTCATCTCGCATGACATGGCAGTGGTGGAGCGTGTCAGCCATCGTGTCGCGGTGATGTATTTGGGGGAGATCGTCGAGATAGGCCCGCGGGCCGCTGTTTTTGACAATCCGCAGCATCCCTACACAAAAAAGCTAATGGCGGCTGTGCCAGTGCCCGATCCGTCGAGGCGGGGGATAAGGCGTGGCATATCCAATGACGAGCTGAAGAGCCCGATACGGGCTATGGGATATGAAACACCTGCGCGAAACTACAGGACGGTATCGCCCGGCCATCTGGTGCAGGTGGCCTGAGGCGGGTGCTGCGGTATCAATGATTCGAAGAAGAAGCTTTTATGCCGGGTTCTTGAGCGGAACGCCTCGCAGGTGCTCCATCAAGTAAGCATGGGTCGCGGGATTGGCGACGATCAGCGTGCCCGTCTTTTCGTAGAATTCCGGACCGCGACCCCACCAGTCGGTCACGATTCCGCCCGCCTCCTGCACCAGCAGGATGCCGGCTGCGGTGTCGACGAAACCGGTTTCCTCATAATAACCGGTCAGCCGGCCGCAGGCCACGTAAGCGCATGAATTGGCGGCGCTGCCGACAACACGGACCGCGCCGATGGGCGCTCGGATCGCGTCGAGGCGCTGATAGGCGCCGGTATAAAGCTGGAGATTGGGCGTCGGCAGGCCGGTGCCGACGCACATCAAGGCAACATCCGTGCTGGCATTGACCTGCAGGCGCTCGCCGTTGAGATAGGCGCCGTCGCCCTTGATCGTCGTAAACATTTCGTCGGAGACGGGATTGTAGACCAGTCCGCATATGGTCTCGTTGCCGCGCCTGAGCGCGATGGTGATCGTGTAATGTTGGCCGAAGAGGAAATTGGTGGTGCCGTCGATTGGATCGACCAGCCAGCGATGATCCTGATCGGCTCCTTCCACAGGCGCAAATTCCTCGCCGGTTAGTCCCCAGGGATATTGGCCGAGCAGACGCTTTCGGATCAGCGTCTCGGAATCCCTGTCGGCGTCGGAAACGAAGTCTCCCGGCCCCTTGACGCCAATCTCGATGTCGCGAAAGCGCCGGAAATGGTCGAGCGTCAGTGCGCCGGCTTCGCGGGCGGTGGCGACCATGTGCTCGAGGATGGCGCTGTAATTGACTGTCATTTTCTGAAAACCTCTGCGAGCCCTTCCGGGTCATCGGTGGTGATCTGGTCCACCTTCAGCCTCAAGAGCCGCTCGACTGCATCAGTGGATTGCGGCGTGACGCTGTTGATCGTCCAAGCATCCACACGGCGGCCCGCGGCATGGATCGGGGCGATGATATCGACACCAGCATCCGCAGCTGCAAGCACGATCTCGTACGCGAGGTAGATCATGTCCGCATCGGGTGCTGTGGCAAGGGCGTCTTCGATGAAGCCCAGATAGTTTCCGCTTGCCTTCAACTCTGCAAGGGTGCCGCGATGGCAGGGGTCATAGCCAGTGCGAAGGCCGGGGGCCGAGCGAGCCAGCGCGGTAATAGCGTCGAAATCGCCGCCTGACAGGATCACCGACTTTGCGATGGGTGAAACGCTTATCCCGAAGCCGGCGACTACCTGTGGGGCAAGCGCCTGCCGGTTTTCCTTGAAATCGAGCTGTAGCAGGGCGTCGGGATGAACGGTGTCGTCCGCAAGCAGGGCGCAAAGGTCTTCGAGCAACATCACTTTCGAAGCGATTGGCTGGCCGTCATTATCGCGCAGGTGAAGCTGTCGCAGGGTTGCGGCGGATGTATCTCGTACCCGGCCGGTGCCAGTGGTTTCCCGCTCCAGCGTCCGGTCATGCAAAACGGCGCAACCGTGATCGGCATGAATGACGAGATCGACTTCGATGCTTGCACCGAGCCGCATCGCTTCGATGATGCGCTCCCCCGTAAAGACCGGATCGGAAGCACGGCGGCGGCCGCGGTGCCATTTGAGCCAGGTTTTGTGGCCGTTGCGGTCGATGAGTATCGGATGGGTCATGTCAGCTCCGGTAGATCGGGCGGTTGTCGCGATAGGCCGTGATGGAACGGGGCGAAATCCGTACCCCCTGTCCCGCCCGGAACATATCCGGATGGGAGACCATGGATTTGATCCTGGTACCATCGGTCAGATCAAGGTCGACAAGGCCATGGGTGCCATAATCCGTCACCCGGTGCACACTCCCCTCCGGTGTTTCGGAGGTCGCCAGATCGATGGCTTCCGGGCGAACGGCGAGAATGGTCGGGCCATCAGAGACGGGAAGCGGAAAGGTGAAGCCAGCGCGCATGAAGTTCCCACCTGAAACCATGCCCTCAATCAGGTTCATGGTGCCGATGAAGCCGGCGACGAACGGGGTCTTCGGCTCCCGGTAGATCACATTCGGCCGGTCGATCTGTTCGGTCTTGCCATTCGCCATCACGACGATGCGGTCTGCCATGGAAAGCGCTTCATCCTGGCCGTGGGTAACAAACAGCGTGGTGATGCCGAGACGCTGCTGGATATCCCGAACCTCTTCCCGCAGCCTTTCGCGCAGATGCTGGTCGAGACTGGCGAAGGGCTCGTCGAGAAGCAGGATTTTCGGCTCCAGAACCAGCGAGCGGGCAAGCGCCACACGCTGCTGCTGGCCGCCCGAAAGCTGGCTCGTGGCTCGCTCGCCATAACCGGAGAGACCGACGAGTTCGAGCACGGCCTCCACTTTCTCCCTGATCACGGCAGCCGGCATGCGGCGCAGTTTGAGGCCGAAAGCAAGGTTTTTGAACACATTCATGTGGCTCCAGAGCGCGTGGCTCTGGAATACCATGCCGGTCGGCCGCCGCTCCGGAGGCAGGCGGGTGACGTCTTCGCCATCTATGGTGATTTGCCCGCCTGTCGGTTGCTCGAACCCGCCAACCATGCGCAGCAGCGTCGATTTTCCCGAACCGGAGGGGCCGAGAAGGCAGACGAGTTCGCCATCAGCGACATCGAGCGAGAAACTGTCGACTGCCTTGGTGCCACCGGAAAAGCTTTTCGTGACCTGGCGAATGTGGAGTACGGACATGTAGATTTCCTAACCGCCGAAACCGCGGGCAAATGCGCCGCCTCCGATGACGCGGCGGGCGAACATGAGGGCGATGAAGGATGGCACCCAGAGCAGGACGGACAGAACTGCACCATACTGGATGACCATCTGGTTGTTGATGTAGCTGATCATCAAGACCGGCATCGTGCGAATGCCGGGCGCCCCGATCAGCCATGCACCTTCGGTCTCATAAAAAGTACCAACGAAGCTCAGCATAACGGCGGCGGCAATAGTCGGTCCCGCCTGTGGCAGGGTAATTGACCAGAAGACCCTGAGCGGGCTGGCGCCGACATCCCGGGCGGCTTCTTCCATGCGCCGATCGACGGCCTGGAAGGCCGCCACGGGAATCCAGATCATGAACATCAGCGTGCCGACCAGCTGGATGAGAACGACGCCCCAGAAGGTACCGATGAGGTTGAGCTGCAGGAAAATGGCGGCAATTGCCACCAGAAGCCCGAATTTCGGAAAGGCGTGGCCGGCGAGGAAGGAGAAGAACAGGAGGTTGCGGCCGGGAAAGCTCATACGCGCGAAGGCGTATGCGGCAGGAAGGCAGATCACCGCCGAAAGCAGCGTCACAACCGTCGTCAGCCGCAGGCTCAGCATCAAAGCGTTCCACACGTCAGCGCGGCCAAGTGTCTGGCCCCAGAACCGGAAACCGAACTGTTGTGGGATGACATTGGGGAAACGCCAGACCTCGGTGAATGCCCATGTGCCCACAACAAGCAGCGGCCCGACGATGGCGATGGTGAGAAGCGTAGCAAAAAAAATGCCTGGCCAGTCCATGCGGGCTCGAGCCCGCGTCATCGTCGTCATGTCATTTCCCCTGGTTGCGCGCGACCGAACGCACATAAAACAGGCCGAAAGCAATGCAGAAACCGAAAGCGATGACGGCCTGTGTCATGGCGCCGATGGGATCCTGCACTTCGCGCAGCGTGCGCTGCATGAAAGGGCCAAGCATTTCGGGAGAGGCCGGTCCGAGAAGATATGGAAGGGTGAAGGAGGAAAAAATGCCGAGCACCGAAAAGGAAAGCGCCACGAGAATGGAATTGGTAATGCGTGGCAGGATGATGTGACAGAAAACCTGCAGCGCGTTTGCGCCGACATCCCGCGCCGCCTCTACCGACTGGTTGGCAACGCTTCCCAGCCCCGCGAGCAGGATAAGCACGGTCAGCGGAATATTGTCCCAGACAAGACCGATGACGGGTCCCCAGGGCGTGAGATAGGGCGTGCGGATTTTCGGCAGGTCGACGGCGTTGAGCAATATGTCAACCATGCCGTTCGGACCGAGAACGCGGATGAAGGCGAAGGCGAGGATGATGGAGGGCACGAACATCGGGAATATGGCCAGCGCCTGCACGTATGCCGAGAGGCGGCCCTGCGAAAAGCGCAGATAAAGCGCGATCGGCAGGCAGATGACCAGCAGGAGGATCGCGCAGACCATCGTCGTCCACAATGTCACGGCAAGATTGTCGAGACTGTAGCGGTCCGAGAAGAAAAAGGCGTAGCTGGAAAGGTCGAAACGCGTTTCACCATTGGCGTCGATGCGCCAGACAGTGCGGCCGATGGCGTTGATCGCTGGCCATATAACGAGCCAGATCATCAGGAATACGGGTATGGCAACCAGCAGGAGGCCGCTTGGCCTCCTGCCTGACGTATTGTCCATGAGCGTGCGAGCCGCTCCTTCTGCGACTTCGGTCACGACTTGCGGTCAACGTTGGGAGCGACGTTGCGATACCAGCCATCATTGATGGCGGTTTCCCATTTACCGGCCGGGAAGGTTGGAATGGTCTGGGGGATGATGTCGGCGAAACGCTTGCGCAGTTCTGCCGGCACAAAGTCCCAGGAAACGCCGGGGAAGCCGCCAAGTTCGGTGAGGATTGCCCCCTGGATTTCTTCCGACAGCACGAAATTCGCGAGCTTCAGGGCCGCATCGCGATTGGCGCCGTTCGCCAGTACGACGGCACGCGAAAAATTGCCGCACAGCGCGAGATCCTGAAGCTGCACCAGACCGGTTTCCTTCGGCAGAACGCCCTGGTCGATGGCCTGAAGCACCTGGTCGGACCAGACCGGGGTCATGGTGACGACGCCCTGGGAAAGAAGCTGCAACGACTGGGTGTTGCCGGACGAGTAGGCGCCCTTGTCGTAAAGCGACGGTGCGATGTCCTTGAGCAGTTCCCATGCCTTGCCGAGGGCCTTGTCGCCTGCTTCCGGCGTGTAATTGTCGACAGTGAATGCCTTGGGGTCAAGGCCGTTCGCCTGATGGATGGCGCGACGAACGAAATTGCCGCCCGAACCGCCTTTGTCGGGGCGGTTGTAAACGAATTGACCCGGATTGGCCTTGATCCAGCTGACGAGCTGATCCCATGTCTTCGGCGCATCCGCCGGCTTCAGCTTGCTCGTGTCATAGGCGAGCAGGACCTGGCTGCCGCGATAGGGCAGGCTGTACTCGCTCTGGATAGCGAGCGGATTGACACGCGAATAGTTGGAAAGGCCGGCCTTCGCCATGTTCACATAGATACCGGCTTCGATGGCGCCGGCAGGCAGCAGGGGATCGGCCGTTTCGAAATAATCGGCCTGCGGATCGGTACCGGTCTGCTTCGCGGCAACGGCGCGCTCGCCGATGGCGATAATGCCGGCGCCGTCGCCGGCGTCGACCAGATTGAGCTTCAGGCCAGGATTGGCGGCTTCAAAGGCGGGCTTGATCGTGTTGGACCAGAAATCGAGGATGTTTGTATCCGAACTGGTGTACCAGTCGATCGTGCCTGCAGCGGCGAAGCTCATGCGCGGTGCAAGGGCGAGACCGGCGGCGGCGCCTGCGGCGGACATCATAAAGGTGCGGCGTTTCATCTATGTCTCCGATATTGTCGGCGCGAGTGGAACTGTCGAGCGCTGCCCGAGGGGCTGGTAGGCGAAGGCCAGTCGTTGCACAGCCGTGCATTTTTGGACCAGCCGGCGGCGGTTCTAATGTCTTTCCATAACGCTTTCGTGACAGTCCGCCCGCGACGCCTCGGAGCCGCGCGCTCATATCGCGCCTATTCGCGACGGAGCATAAAGAAAAACCCCGCCGAAGCGGGGTTTCCGTTACCAGGTCTGGCGACCATACCAGTCGTCAATGTCTTTTCGGGTGCGGTCCTTCTCGTAACCGTAGCGCTCCTGAATCTTGCCTTCCAGCTGTTCGCGCTTGCCGTTGATGACGTCAAGGTCGTCGTCGGTGAGTTTGCCCCACTGCTCCTTGACCTTTCCCTTCATCTGCTTCCAGTTGCCTTCAACACGATTCCAATCCATTGGATCCTCCCACTGTTTTTGGTCTGCACCTGTAAATGTGCGAAGGCAGATCGGGTTCCGGCAAAATGTGAACATCGCACCCGGGCTTGAAACATTGCGCGAAGATAAAGCGCGGCACAGAATTCCTTTCCGTGTGCGTTTCTGCATGACGGAACAATCGCTGCCCTCGATTGTTAGCTTCACTGGAAAGCCACGGTCCTTAGCGGGCTTTGCTTTCGTGTAGAGCCGCAGGGTTCAGCGTGTCATGAACAAGTTCTTCACTCGCTTTGCGAGCCGTATCGCATCTTTCTCCGGTTCGCCCAGCGCCTTTGTCGTAGCGCTCGCCACCGTCCTCATCTGGGGCATCAGCGGACCCCTGTTTGATTTTTCGGAGGTCTGGCAACTCGTCATCAACACCGGCACAACGATCGTCACCTTCCTGATGATTTTTCTCGTACAGAATTCCCAGAACAGGGATTCCGCCGCGATGGAGGCGAAACTGGACGAGTTGCTGCGGGCCGTAGAGCAGGCGCGCGCCGACTTCATCGGCATCGAGCATCTGACGGAGGACGAGATCGAGGAGATCCGGACCCGTCTCGAAAAAGAAAACGGGCGGGAAAGCAACAAGCCGCCGCCCCATCACGCCATGGATCGTCTGCTTTCCCGGCGTTAGTCACCGGCCTCCTGACCGATGGCCGATCATTGTTCACAACACTTTCCAAACCCTGGAAAGACCGTATGGCAGAAGGAGTTACCATGTCACTCACCGTTCTTGCTCTGAACGCGACGCTCAAACCGTCGGCCACGTCTGAACCATCCTCCACCGAGAAGCTGCTGGACCTCATATTACGGGAATTCGCCCGCCAGGATATCAAGGCCGAGACGATCAGGCTCGCCGATCACGATATCAAGCCGGGCGTCAGTTCAGACGAGGGCGAAGGCGATGCCTGGCCGGCCATTCGGGAAAAAATACTGAAGGCCGATATCCTGCTCATGGGAACACCGATCTGGCTTGGCCAACCTTCGAGCGTTTGCAAGAGAGCGC
Source organism: Agrobacterium sp. 33MFTa1.1 (assembly GCF_004328495.1). Classification (NCBI taxonomy): domain Bacteria; kingdom Pseudomonadati; phylum Pseudomonadota; class Alphaproteobacteria; order Hyphomicrobiales; family Rhizobiaceae; genus Agrobacterium; species Agrobacterium sp. 33MFTa1.1. The sequence goes on from NZ_CP036359.1 coordinate 1,997,307, forward strand.
TGGAGCGCATGGATGCATTCCTGGAGGAAACCGATGATGAGGGTCGGATGGTTTCTTATGGCCGGGTTGCGGCTGTCGCGGTTGTCGGAAATGAAGACGGCGCCCACCATGTCTCGGCGGAGCTCTTTCAGGCGCTGAATGACGTCGGCTTCACCATCCCTGCCAATGCTGTTGCCTATTGGGTCGGGGAAGCGATGGGGTCGACGAATTTCGTCGATCTGGACAAGACGCCCGATGCCGTCAAAACCATGGTCAGCATGCTGGTGCGCAATACCGCGCACCTGGCGGCTCTTCTCAGGAATTCCCCGTATCCCGGCAGCGATCAGTAGCGCGGATTTTGTTCCGGCTGGTGAACAGGCACCGCCTCGGTCGCCGCGCGGAGGCGACGGTTCAAGCGGCACCCCCTCATTATTTTTTGGAACTCTCCGCCTCCCGCTTTGTTCGGAAGGTGCCTTTCCCGGGCCGGAAAGGCACCGTCTCCGACGGGAAGTATGGCTGATGGTGAAAAGGGAGGAAGACCCAAATGAAGAAGACTTTTTTCATGGCGTTGTTTGTTGGAGCCGGGGCTGTTTCGGCCTTTGCCCAGCAGGCTCCGACAGCAAATCCCGGTGGTGATACGCCGGTGGTTGTGACGCCGGATACGAAAAATCCGACGGCTCCGGTGGAAGGCGCCAACAGCTTCACGGAGGCGCAGGCGAAGAAGCGGATGGAGGAGTCCGGTTACACCGGGATCACAGGCCTCACCAAGAATGACAAGGGCGTGTGGATGGCATCGGGAATGAAAGACGGAAAAACCGTGGCCATAGCACTCGATTACCAGGGCAACGTCGTCGCCAGGTGAGGGCAGGACTTAAGCGCACGGACTTTTGGGAGAAACATGATGAGAACCGTAACTGCACTTTTTGATGATTATGATGATGCAAGTAACGCCGTAAGCGAACTCGAGCGCGCGGGCATCCCCTCAAGCGACATCAGCATTGTGGCCAGTAACGCCGACAGACGCCACGGCGAGGACAGCAAAGCCGCTGAAGGTGCCGGCACCGGTGCCGGCATCGGGGCCATTGTCGGCGGCGCCGGCGGCCTGCTGACGGGCCTCGGCATGATGGCTATACCCGGTGTCGGACCCGTCGTCGCCGCTGGCTGGCTGGCCGCCACCGCCGTCGGTGCGGCAGGCGGTGCTGTTGCCGGAGGAGCCACTGGCGGATTGATCGGAGCCATGACCCGCTCAGGCGTTTCGGAAGAGGACGCCAATGTCTATGCGGAGGGCGTGCGCAGAGGCGGAACTCTCGTCACTGCGCGGGTTGAAGACGATTTTGTGCCTGAGGCGGAGGCTATCCTCCGACGCTCGAACTGGGTCGATCCCTTCGAACGGCGTTCGGCCTATGGTCAGGAGGGCTGGACGCGTTTTGACGAAACGTCGAGGCCCTACGCCGCTGAAGATGTTGAGCAGGAGCGGAACCGATATCGCCGCTCGGCGCTTTGACAGGAGCATTCCTCACCGCCCACCGGGCGTGGCGTCCTGCCACGCCCTTGCGAAAAGCTTTCAGGAGTTACCATGGCCAAAAAACCGGACACCACCGCATCGGCGGGAAAAAGCGACGTTGTTACGATCCACGACCAGAAACTTTCCCGCGGCGAGGGCGGCGAGTTGCACCAGACCGCCGAAGGCGACGCACCCGTCTTGACGACAGCGCAGGGCGGGCCAGTCGCCGACGACCAGAATACGCTTCGCGTCGGTCCTCGTGGCCCGCTTGTCATGGACGATTTCCATTTCAGGGAAAAGCTCTTTCATTTCGATCATGAGCGAATTCCAGAACGTGTCGTTCATGCCCGCGGTTATGGGGCCCATGGCTATTTCGAGACCTACGATTCCCTAGCCGCCTACACGAAAGCGGATCTTTTCCAGCGTGCGGGCGAAAAAACCCCCGCTTTCGTGCGTTTTTCGACCGTGGCCGGCAATAAGGGCTCTTTCGATCTTGCGCGCGACGTGCGCGGCTTCGCCGTCAAGCTTTATACGCAGGAAGGCAACTGGGATCTCGTCGGCAACAATATCCCGGTATTCTTCATCCAGGACGCCATCAAATTTCCCGACCTCATCCATGCCGCAAAACAGGAGCCAGACCGCGACTTTCCGCAGGCGCAAACGGCTCATGATACGTTCTGGGATTTCATCAGCCTCACGCCCGAAAGCATGAACATGGTCATGTGGATCATGTCCGACCGCACCATTCCGCGGTCGTTCCGGTTCATGGAAGGGTTCGGCGTGCACACCTTCCGTTTCATCAACGCGAAAAACCAGTCGACTTTCGTGAAGTTTCACTGGAAGCCGAAGCTGGGTCTCCAGTCCGTGGCGTGGAACGAGGCGGTGAAGATCAATGGTGCCGATCCTGATTTCCACCGTCGCGATCTCTGGGCGGCCATCCAGTCCGGCAATTTTCCGGAATGGGAGTTGCAGGTCCAGCTTTTCGACCAGGATTTCGCCGACAGCTTCGATTTCGATGTCCTCGATCCCACCAAAATCATTCCCGAGGAGATATTGCCGCCGCAGCCGGTCGGCAGGCTGGTTCTCGACCGCATGCCAGACAACTTCTTTGCCGAAACCGAACAGGTGGCGTTCATGACGCAGAACGTGCCGCCGGGGATCGATTTCAGTAACGACCCGCTGCTGCAGGGAAGAAATTTCTCCTATCTCGATACACAATTGAAGCGTCTCGGCGGGCCGAACTTCACGCACCTGCCCATCAATGCGCCCAAGTGTCCCTTCGCGCATTTCCAGCAGGATGGCCACATGGCGATGCGCAATCCAACCGGGCGCGCCAATTATCAGCCAAACTCCTTTGGCGAAGGCCCGCGAGAATCGCCAGCGCGCGGCTTTACACATTTTGCAGGCGAAGAGCAGGGCGCCAAGGCGAGATTGCGGCCGGAGAGCTTCGCAGATCATTATAGTCAGGCCAGGCAATTCTATCTCAGCCAGACTCCTCCCGAACAGCGCCATATCGCCTCCGCCCTCACTTTCGAGCTGAGCAGGGTGGAGACGGTCGCCATACGTGAACGGATGGTGTCGCATCTCCTCAACATCGATGAAACGCTTGCGTCGACAGTTGCCCAGAAGCTTGGTTTCCAGACGATGCCTAAACCGGCGGAGGCGGCAGTGCCGACCCGGCAGGACCTGGAGCCTTCACCCGCCCTCAGCATCGTCAATCGAGGGCCGCAACGTTTCGAAGGGCGCAAGCTCGGCATTCTCATTACGGATGGCGTCGACGCAAAATTGCTGCAGGGGCTGACCGAGGCTGTTACGGCCGAGAAGGCCGTCTTCGAGTTGATCGCGCCTAAAGTCGGGGGCGCCGTGGCTTCGGACGGCACTCTCATTAAAGCGCATTACATGATCGATGGCGGTCCTTCGGTTCTCTTTGATGCGGTGGCCTTGTTGACATCGGCAGAGGCCATCGACGATCTCGTCAAGGAAGCGACGGCCCGGGATTTTGTCGCGGATGCGTTCCAGCACTGCAAGTTCATCGGTTATGACCAGTCGGCCCTGCCATTGCTGGAAAAGGCCGGAATTGCCGATGCCATGGATGAAGGCGTCTTGCCTCTGCCGGGAGAAGACGGGCTGGCAGCCTTTGTTTCCGAACTCGGCAAGTTGCGCGTTTGGGCGCGCGAACCATCGGTCAAGCTTGGCAAGGCATCAGTCCCTGTCGCTAACGGATAACGCAACCGGCGGCGTGCCCTCATCGTTTAAGGGAGCGCCGCGCCCGCGGCCAGTGCGCCGCAGCACCGGCAGACGAAAGTGCCGCCACATTTGGCGGCACTTCTCACCCGGAGGTCTTGTCCAGAGCGAGGTCTGATTATGAAGCTTGTCCGCGACAACGGATTGACCATCGTCCTTGTCCTTGCATCACTGCTGACGATCGGCGGCATGTTCGCCACAGGCTGGGTCGTTCACAATGATGAACTCGTGCAACATCATGATAAACCGCTCACGCTTTTGTCCTACGCCACGAGCGGGCATTTCCTTTCGGCGCTGTTCGAAAACTGGGAAAGCGAATTTTTGCAGATGTCGGCCTATGTGGTGTTGACGGCATTCCTGTTCCAGCGCGGGTCCGCAGAATCCAAGGATCCCGATGAGCCGACAGCGCAAGACGAGGACCCTTCACGCAAGAAAAACGACCCTGATGCACCATGGGCGGTCAGGGCCGGCGGCATCATTCGCGTCGTCTATTCCTATTCGCTCGGCGTGGCGCTGTTTGTTCTTTTTGTAGCTAGCTTCCTGCTGCATCTGAGATACAGCGCCGATGCCGCGGCAGTGGAGGCACGCCTGCATGGCGAACCGGCGACGACATTGATGGCACATCTGGGAAGCGTTGAATTCTGGTTCGAGTCCTTCCAGAACTGGCAGTCGGAATTCCTTTCCACCGCTGTCCTGATCGTCCTGTCCATCTTCCTGCGGTTCAGGCGGTCGCCCGAATCCAAGCCTGTGGCAGCACCCCATAGCGAGACCGGCGGGTGAAAGGCAGTGGGGATGGATCCCAAAGCCTGACCGCCCCCATCAGCGTTTATCCCAGGGACGCCTGTTGGCGACGTGGTCCTGTTCCTGATCGGTCTTGATGGCGGCACCGTCCTGGCCCCGCTCTTTCGAATGCTGCTTCTTGTCGCGGTTGGAAAGGATCTGGTTTTCCTCAATGCTTCCCTTGTCCAGCTCGGTCATTGCGCCTGCGCCGGTACCTTCCCCCTGCGTGCCTTTTCCGAAGTGTTTCCTGTCTGCATGTGCCATTATCGCCTCCTCTTGGCGTTGGACGGGCTGCTGCGGCAGTCGAAGCCGCCACCCGTCGCTCCCGAACTTCCCCCATGCCTTTTCGTTCCGGAACTTCTGTCGCCCTCCGTGGTTCGTGATCGCACGGGAAGGGGCTTTGTCTTGAACGACGGTGCGTACGCACGAACAGATGACAGGAGGCGCAACGATGGCCGGTCCAAAAACCTATGAACAACAGCTCCGCATCATCGAAAAACGCGAGAACACCGCTAATGCCGATGATGATTTTGACGCCGAGGCGGAGCTGAAGCGGTCGAAGGAAGAACGGGATGCCCGCCGAGGGGCGGAGAAACTTCGCGGTGGCAATGCGGAATTAACGGATAAGGATGATCGCCAGATGCTGCGCGGTGAAAATCAGGAAAGCCCGCACCACAAGCGCGGCGCGGATGATTGAGGTGAAGTCCGGTCGGGCCGGATGTGGCTTCGTGGCGCCGGAAGTGCTGCGAGGCTATTTCCCATCCGGCTCTGCCATCTTGCGGTGTTGTCTGGCGAGCGTTTCCGCCGGCGTTACATTGGCCATCGCCGACATCAGCTTGTTTTTCCAGCCGGACACGACATCGCCCTCACCATTCATCATCGCCTCATAGCCGGTCTTGGCCACGAAACCGGGATCGTCCTTCTTTTGTTTGCCAACGGGGGTGTCGAGCATGTCCGCACGCTCGAAGAACTCCGTGTCCGTCGCGCCCGGCATCAGGCAGGTTACCGTGACACCCGTGCCATCAAGCTCTTCGCGCAGCGCGAAGGAAAAGGAATTGATGAACGCTTTGGTGGCGTTATAGACCGCCTGAAACGTGCCCGGCATGAAACCGGCGATGGAACCCGTAAACAGGATACGTCCATTGCCACGCTGGCGCATTCCGCCTGCCAGCGCATGAACCAGCGCAATCGTGCCGCTGATATTGGTGGCGATGACCCGCTGGATGTCCTCCATTCTCTGATCGAGAAAGCCATCGCCCAGGCCCTGTCCTGCGTTGGCGAACAGAAGATCGACTGGCCGCGACGAGGCGGTGATGCGCGTGAGAAGCTCCTCCACGCCCGCCTGTGTCGAAAGATCAGCCCGCACCGCCTCTACTTGCGTGCCCGCCGCGCGCAGCCGGGTGGCCGCGGCATCGATGTCATTTTCATCGGCCACGATGATGAGGTCGTAACCATCCTGCGCGGCGCACCGGGCGAGCTCATAACCGATGCCGGACGAAGCGCCGGTGACGACTGCAAGGCCCTTGGTGGATTCTTCCCTGCTCATGATCACCTCCTACGGCTTCAGGACGACTTTGATGCAGCCATCGTCGCGGTGGCTGAAGGTGTTGTAGAGATCGGGTCCTTCATCGAGGGTGGCGCGATGGGTAATGACGAAGGATGGGTCGATTTCGCCTCTTTCGATGCGGCCCATGAGGTTGGGTAGGTAGGCCTGAACGGGCGTCTGCGCCATCTTGAACGTCAGGCCGCGATTGATGGCGGAACCCATGGGAATTTTGTCGAGAAGACCGCCATAGACGCCGACCAGCGAGACCGTACCGAAATTGCGGCAGCAATAGATTGCCTGACGAAGGACATGCGGCCGGTCGGTCCCCATGAAGGTGGCGACCTTGATGCGGTCGATCCTCGAATCCCATCCTGCCGCGGGATCGGGCTCCGTTCCTACCGCATCGATACAGGCATCCGCGCCGCGACCATGGGTCAGTTCCATGATGCGGTCGTAAATGTCCTCGTCGAGGTAATTGAGCGTCATCGCGCCGGCTTTCGCCGCGAGATCGAGCCTCTCCTGCACGGCGTCGATGGCGACGACCCGTTCCGCACCGAGGAGAAAGGCGGAACGGATCGCCATCTGACCCACCGGACCGCAGCCCCAGATGGCAATCGTATCGCCCGGCTGGATGTTGCAGAAGTCCGCGGCCATATAGCCGGTCGGAAAGATATCGGACAGGAAGAGGACCTGCTCGTCGGTCAGACCGTCCGGAACCTTTATGGGCCCGACATCGGCGTAAGGCACCCGCATATATTCCGCCTGGCCGCCGCTGAAGCCACCGAGAAGATGGGTGTAACCGAACAGGCCGGCAGGCGAATTGCCCCACATCTTCCGCACCTTGTGCGGATCGGGATTACTGCGTTCACAGCCGGAATAATAGCCACGCTTGCAGAAGAAGCACTCGCCGCAGGCGATGGTGAAGGGGACGACCACGCGGTCTCCGACCTTGAGCGCGGTATTGTCCTTACCGACCTCAACCACCTCGCCCATGGTTTCGTGGCCCATGATGTCGCCGCTGTGCATGTCCGGCATGATGCCATTATAGAGGTGGAGGTCTGAGCCGCAGATCGCGCAGGCCGTGACCTTGATGATCGCATCGCGGCCATGCTCGATTTTCGGATCGGGAACGCTTTCGCAGCGAATGTCGTGTTTGCCGTGCCAGGTCAGTGCCTTCATGTCGCTCACCTTCATTGTCTGCTGGGTTGTCAGAAGCCGCCCTTTGTCGAGCGGGTGCCTAACCGGGCGTCCGCGCGAAAGTTCCACGCGGCACCGGGACCTTCTCGCTCCCGGCGGCAAGGCAGGGCGGAATTTTTTTTAGAGAATGGAAACCCGCCGCGCTTTCAGAGGTTCGGTTACTCAGCAATTCGGGAGTTCATCGATCATGACATCACGACGCAAGGCAGCTCCCGATATTGGGTTTAAGCCCGGTCCGGCCGGCGGCTGGGGATCGGCCAAGTCGGTGGGAGAGGTGCTGTTAAGGGAACATGTTCCCCTGTCCGGTCCGACATTGCTGAAACACCAGAACAAGCCGCAGGGATACATGTGCGTCAGCTGCGCCTGGGCGAAACCGGCCAAGACCCATCCCCTGGAATTTTGCGAAAATGGCGCGAAAGCCACCGCGTGGGAAATAACGAACCGACGCGCCGACAGTGCGTTTTTCGCCAGACACACCCTTGCCGAACTGGAGGGCTGGCGTGACCACGATCTGGAAGAGCAGGGCAGGCTGACCCAGCCGATGCGTTGGGACGCGGCCACGGATAGATATCTGCCGGTCAGCTGGCAGGCCGCATTCGAGGAGATCGGCCGGGAGCTGCGCGCTATCGCGCCGCAGCAGGCGGAGTTTTACACCTCAGGCCGCGCCTCGCTGGAAGCATCTTACATGTACCAGCTCTTTGCCCGCATCTATGGCAGTAACAATCTGCCGGACTCGTCCAACATGTGCCATGAAAGCTCGTCCGTCGGCCTGCCCGAAAGCATCGGCGCTTCCGTGGGAACGGCGATCCTTTCGGATTTCCAGAATTGCGACTGCATTTTCTATATGGCGCAGAATGTCGGAACATCCTCGCCGCGACTGCTGCACGATCTGCAGGATGCGGTCGACCGCGGCGTGAAGATACTGACATTCAACATGCTGCGGGAGCCGGGGCTGGAGCGCTTCGTCAACCCGCAGTCGCCCGGCCAGATGCTGGCGACCCCCGCGACGCCGATCTCGACGAAGTATTACCAGGTGAAGAATGGCGGCGATATCGCTGCCCTTTTCGGTATCTGCAAGGCGCTTGTCGAGGCAGACGACGTGCTGCGTGCGAGTGCCGCAAGCAAGGTTTCCGGCTCGGATGGGCAGCCGCGCGATCCGGCCAATGCGGCGGCGGTCGCATTTGCCGCCGCCATTGCCGCGGCTGACAAGAAGCATGTGCTCGATCATGATTTTCTTGCCGAGCAGACGGCGGGTTTTGACGATTTCGCCGCTGCAGCCCGCCGCCATGAATGGGAGGAGCTGGAGCGCGTTTCAGGCCTGACCCGCGAGGAGATGATGGAAGCCGCTGCCATATATGCGGATTCCGACGCGGTGATGATGGTCTATGGCATGGGCCTCACCCAGCATGTGATGGGCGTGGAGAACGTTCACATGGTTGCCAACCTCGCGCTGCTGCGCGGCAATATCGGCAAGCCGGGTGCAAATATCTGTGCCGTCAGGGGCCATTCGAATGTGCAGGGCCAGCGTACAGTCGGCATTACGGAAAAACCCGGCCTCGTGCCGCTGGACAAGCTCGCCGACCTATACCAGTTCCAGCCGCCCGCGTGGGAAGGCCACTCGACGGTCGACAGCTGCAAATCCATTCTCGGTGGGGAAACAAAGGCTTTCATCAGCCTCGGCGGCAATTTTTTGCGGGCAGCGCCGGAAACCGAGGCGATGGAAGCCGCGTGGCGCAAGCTGCGGCTGACGGTCCAGATCGCAACGAAACTCAATCGCAGCCACGTCATCCACGGCGAGATCGCCTTTCTGCTTCCCTGTCTCGGACGCATCGAAATCGATGAACAGGCGACAGGGCCCCAGGCCGTCTCCATGGAAAGTTCCGTTGCGCATTTCCATGGTTCGCGTGGCAGGGCAAAGCCGGCCAGCCGGGAGTTGCTCTCGGAACCGGCGATCATTGCCGGCATGGCCGTGGCGACGTTGACGCGCGGCAACGTACCTTGGCAGCAATGGGTTCACGATTATTCGCGCATTCGCGACGCCATAGAGCAAACCTATCCGGAAACCTTCAGGAACTTCAACGAACGGCTTTTCAAACCCGGCGGCATCCCGCGCCCTTTGCCCGCAAGGGAGCGAAAATGGGTAACCTCAAGCGGCAAGGCGAATTTCCTGACGCCCGACCGCCTGTTCCCCGAATTTCCGCCTGAGGCGTCGGGTCCGGACGTCCTGCACCTGTCGACGTTGCGATCCAACGACCAGTTCAACACGACCGTCTACGGCTATAGCGACCGTTTTCGCGGGGTGGAAGGAACGCGGCAGGTTCTGTTCATGAATGTCGATGACATCGCCCTGCTTGGGTTTGCCGACGGCGATATCGTCGATATCGTCACGGCAATCGAGCCGCAGACGCCAAGGGCGGTCCGCGGGTTCAGGATCGTTGCCTATGATATTCCCCATGGCTGTTGTGCTGGCTATTTTCCGGAAACCAACCCGTTGTTTCCGCTGAGCCATCATAGTCCGAAAGCAAAGACGCCATCATACAAGCTGCTGCCCGTCCGATTGACGCCGTCAACCACGGTTCCTTCCAACTGAGGATACTCGAGGTGCGGGATGCGGAGGAGGGAAAAGGCCAATCGTTCAGCGACACTTCCGTGGTCCGCTCTATGCGGTTCTTTGATCGGGGCAGCGGCGATCATGGGTTACTGGCGTGAACCGCGAACATTCCGCAGCGACCCTCCCGTAACGGCAGCGCTTGAGCGATTGCGCTTCATGCCCGTTCCCGTGGCCGGCGCGCCGCCGGAAGTTTATTTTGCTCTCGGCAGGCCGTTCGAAAACGGTGCTTATGATCTTTCCCAGGGAAAACGCCTCTATTCATGGTTCGGATGCCCGGCTTGCCACGGTGAAGGCGAAGGCGGCAAAGGTCCATCGTTTCTCGACGGTCAATGGATTTATGGACCATCCATGGTCTCTGTCGCGGCGTCGATCAGGGATGGCCGGCCGCACGGCATGCCGCCTTTCCGCGCCAGAATGACGACTGAAGAGATCTGGCAGCTTGCGGGATATGTGAGAACCATCGGGGCCTATTCGCCATCGGTGGCGGCCCCGGCCCGTAATGACGACCGTCAGACCCGTCCGGCTGAGAACCGGGCGCCTGCTGCCATCCTCTTCAACGAAGGGTCGGCGTGGAAAAGACCGGAGGAGCCGGTGCCTTGAAGATCGTCGCCGCTATCCTTGCTGTCCTTACCCTGCTTTCGGGGTGCGGCGACGTTCAGTCGGTGCTGAACGCTGCAGGGCCGTCAGCGTCGATGTTGAAGAATCTGATCCTCTTCATCGTGGCGGTGAGCCTCGTCGTGTGGCTGGCAGTGATCGCGATCCTGATCCTGTCTCTCGTCAGAAGCCGGCGGGTGGCGCAGGACGAGACGGCAAGTGGCAAGCGATTGCAGCTTTTCGTCACGGGCGCGGTGATGATGACGGTTTTCATTGTCGCCGGCCTGACGCTTGCGAGCTTTCTTGCAACGCGGGCCATCAGCTTCACCGGCGAGGCAGACTTGACGATACGTGTTCGCGCCCAGCAATGGTGGTGGCAGTTCATATACGAAGATGCGACACCGGATGGCGGTTTTCAGACCGCCAACGAAATGCACATCCCGGTCGGGCGGAATGTCCGGGTCTTGCTCGAAAGCCCGGATGTAATTCATTCCTTCTGGGTGCCCAGCCTTGCCGGCAAGATGGACCTCGTTCCGGGACGGGAGAATACGCTTGTGTTTCGCGCTGACAGGCCGGGTGTTTACCGGGGCCAATGCGCGGAGTTCTGCGGCCTTCAACACAGCCACATGGCTTTCATGGTCATGGCCGATGACGAGGCGTCCTATCGCCGGTGGGCCAATAAGCAGAAGGCGGTGGCCGCCATGCCGCAAGACGCAGATGCTCTGGCCGGGAAGGCCGTGTTCCTGCGCAAGCAATGCGCCGCCTGCCACACCGTCAGGGGAACGCCGGCCACCGGCACCACGGGGCCTGATCTTACCCATGTCGGTAGCCGCCGGACGATCGGCGCAGGCCTGCTGGAGACCACACGCGGCTCGCTTGCGGCATGGATCGCCAATCCACAGACGTTGAAACCGGGCAACAACATGCCGCTGGTGCCGCTTACCGGGGAAGAGTTGCGGCAGGTTTCCGCCTATATGGAGGGGCTCGACTGATGGCGGGAAAACAGACCTCCGTCCTCATGGATACCGATCTGCCGGTTCCCGGCATGGAGAGCGCGCTCGAAAAAACATGGGGGTCGAGCCGCGGTTTCTGGGGCGCGATTGGTACTGTCGACCACAAGGTGGTGGCCCGGCGATATATTGTCACGGCCTTCGTGTTCCTGATACTTGGCGGCCTGCTTGCTCTCGTCATGCGCCTGCAGCTGGCAACGCCCGAAGCGCGTTTTATCGACCCGGACCGGTACAATCAGATATTCACCATGCATGGCGCGAACATGATGTTCCTCTTCGCCGTGCCGGTCATGGAGGCGATGGCAGTTTATTTCGTGCCATTGATGGTCGGGACGCGCAACATCGCCTTTCCCCGGCTGAACGCCTATTCCTACTGGCTATTCCTTGTGGGCGGGCTGCTTCTCTGGGTCTCGTTCGTGCTGGACAGCGCGCCTGATGTCGGCTGGTTCGCCTATGTGCCGCTCGCGGGTCCGGAATATGGCGCCGGCAAACGCGCCGACATATGGGCTCAGATGATAACCTTTACGGAGCTTTCCGCGCTCTCCATTGCGGTGGAAATCGTGGTGACGGTTTTCAAGCAGCGCGCTCCCGGCATGTCGCTCGATCGAATTCCGCTTCTCGTCTGGGCAATGGTGGTCATGGCCTTTCTCGTCATCATCGCCATGCCCGCGATCATGTTCGCCAGTTCCACGATGATCATGGATCGTCTCGTCGGCACCCATTTTTACAATCCGGCCGAAGGAGGGGACGTGCTCCTGTGGCAGCATGTCTTCTGGTTTTTCGGACATCCGGAGGTCTACATCATCTTCCTGCCGGCTGTGGGCATGGTCTCCACCATCCTGCCCGCCTTTGTCGGCCGGCCGATATTCGGTTACATGCCCATGGTCATGGCGCTTGTCGCAACCGGTGTCCTGTCTTTCGGTCTCTGGGTGCATCACATGTTTGTGGCTGGCCTGCCGAAACTCGGAGAAAGTTTCTTCACTGCCTCCAGCATGGCGATTTCCGTGCCGGCCGGCGTGCAGATATTCTGCTGGCTGGCAACATTGTGGGCCGGGCGGCCGGTTTTCAAGACCCCGCTTCTTTTCATCATCGGCTTCATCGTCACCTTTGTCATCGGCGGTCTGACGGGCGTCATGGTGGCGTCCGTGCCCTTCGACACACAGGTTCACGACACCTATTTCGTGGTTGCGCATTTTCACTACGTCCTGATCGGGGGCGCCGTTTTTCCCCTGATCGGAGCCGTCTATTACTGGTTTCCAAAAATGACAGGGCGGATGATGAGCGAAACGCTCGGCCGCATCAGCTTCTGGCTGATCTTCGTCGGCTTCCACCTGACGTTTTTTCCAATGCATATTCTCGGTCTGCAGGGAATGCCGCGACGCATCTATACCTACCAGCTGGAGATGCCATGGGCGGGCCTCAACCTCTTCGTGAGCCTCAGCGCCGTCGTGCTCGCGACAGGTTTTCTCGTCTTTTTCATCGATATCGTCCGAAGCTTTGCCAAAGGCCGTCCCGCCGGGGACAATCCCTGGGGCGCCGCCACGCTGGAATGGGCAACCGCCTCTCCGCCGCCGCCCTTCAATTTCCGCTCCATACCCGTGGTGGGAAGCCGCGATCCACTGTGGGAGAACACCGGAGGACTACCTGTTGTCGCGGGGATGCGGGTGGATCGCCGTGAAATTCTGGTCACCAGCGTCGTCGAGGCGCTGCCCGAAGCCCGCGAAGCGTCCCCGACGGACTCCGTGTGGCCGTTCTGGGCGGCCATCGCAACGTCCATCATGCTCATCTGGTCCATGTTCTCCCCTTGGGCAGTCGTCTGGGGATCGATCCCGATTGCTGTAGCGCTGATCGGCTGGTTCTGGCCGAAAGGAATGGTGGAGGAGGAAGCATGAAGGAACGTGTCGCGCTCGATGTCTCCAAGCTGCCGATGTCCGGCAACGGCACCGCCAGCCCCACATGGTGGGGAACCTGCGCCTTCATGCTGATCGAAGGAACGGGCTTCGCGCTGGCGGTCGCCGTTTATTTCTACCTGATGAGCCTGGCGCCACGATGGCCGATCGACGCCCCGCCGCCGGATCTTTCAGCCGGCACGGTGCTGACAGCGCTGCTTGTCGTCAGCGTCGTTCCGAATGTCCTCGTCAGTCGCTGGGCCAGGCAGAGGCGGCTTGTTCACGTCCGTTTCGGTTTAGTCGTCATGTCCGCAATCGGGTTTGTCCTGCTGGCGGTGCGCGCCTTTGAGTTCCCAGCCCTCCAGGTGAAGTGGGATGACAATGCCTATGGATCGATCGTGTGGACGATCCTCGGACTGCACACGACCCATATTCTGACCGACCTCATCGATACCATCGTCCTGACCTGCCTGATGTTTACCCGGAATGGCGACAGCGCCCGCCGTTACGGCGATGTGGAGGACAACGCGCTCTACTGGAATTTCGTCGTCGTGACCTGGCTTCCGCTTTACGCCTGCCTTTACTGGATACCACGGCTATGACCCTGAAAACCCTCGATATTGCCGGACTGTTCGGCGCTCCCCTGATCTGGGCGTTCAACACGCAGCTCGGCCAGATCTTGCCGGCGGTCGATTGCGGCAGCCGGACGGGCTTTACAGCTGTCGCTGCCTTCCTCTCTGCCGGGATAGCGGTGACCTGCGGCGTTCTTTCGGAAAGGGGCCGGAGTTCCACGGCATCGCGAATGGCGATGTTCCTGATGTCTTTGGGCGTCCTCGTCGCGCTGGTTTTTGCCTTCGCACTCCTTCTTCAGGGGGCAGCGACATTGCTGCTGAACCCATGCGCGCGCTGACACTGATCTTTCTGTTGCTGGTCAGCGCCGGGCCGCTCTCGGCCCATGAGGGGGAGGCGCATCCGACGGCGATGATATGGACTTTCGATGGCTGGATCATCGGACCGCTGCTTGTCGCAGCCGGCCTTTTCAGTACCGGTTTTTTTCGGCTGCGGAGACGGTCGGGCACCAGCCGGTGGATGGCGAGGTCCGCCTTCGCCTTTTCCGGCGGCTGGCTTGTTCTGGTTGCTGCACTTGTCTCTCCGATCCATTCCATGGGCGAGCACCTGTTTACGTTCCACATGATAGAGCACGAGATGGTAATGGCGGTTGCCGCGCCGCTGATCGTTCTGGCGCGCCCCGTCGGTATCCTTCTCTGGAGTATGCCGCGCATGGTTCGTCGTCGTATGGCTGCGGTGATGACCGACAGGCGCGTGCGGGCCAGCTGGAATGTTCTTGCCGGCGGGGCTGTGGCAACATCTCTGCACGGGCTTGCCATCTGGGGCTGGCATGCGCCTGCGCTGTTCGATGCGACGGTGAGCGACGTGCCACTGCACCGGATACAGCATCTCTTTTTCTTTCTGACCGCGATCTTGTTCTGGTGGGCAGTTTTCTGGCGCGCGGACCGGGGGCTTGCGGCCTGGCACCTGTTTGTCACGATGATGCATACCAGCATTCTCGGCGCCCTGATCGCGCTGGCGCCACAGGTGATTTACGTGGCCCAGACCCGAGACGCGCCGGCATGGGGCCTGACGCCCTTCGAGGACCAGCAGCTTGCCGGTCTCCTGATGTGGGTGCCCAGCGGTGTCATCTATGCCGGGGCGGCACTCGCGATGCTGGCGATGTGGATTTCCCGGTCGGGCAGGGAGGACCGATATGGCGCGTCCCTTCTCTAGAACCGGGCTTATACTCGTTGCGGTGCTTTCGGCGGCGCTTGCCACGGGCATTACGGTCGCAATCGTCAAGAACGTGTCACAGCGCGGCGCCGTTGCCACGGCAATGACTGGCGGTGATGCGCGCCTGGCGCCCGGGATTTTCCGGCGCTACGGATGCACGGGCTGCCACGCGATCCCCGGCGTTGCCGGTGCGGACGGGAAGGTTGGGGGCGAACTACGTTCACTTCGCCAGCGGGTCTATATCGGTGACGGCCTCAACAACACACCGGACAACCTCATTCGCTGGATCGTCTCGCCGACGCGTTTGTCGCGGCAGAGCGCCATGCCCGAAACCGGTATCACCGAGGCCGAAGCGCGCCATGTCGCGGCCTATCTTTATGCTCACTGACGGGTCACGGATGCGGGGTTTGCCTTGCCGGCAGGGCCTTGATGTAGCGGGCAATCGCGTCGCGATCTTCCTGTGGCAACTGCGAAAGATTGGCGACCACGTCCACCATTGCGGACCCGACATGTCCGTCCTGTGGCGTCTGGCCTGTTGCGAGCATGGTAGAGATGTCGGTCTGCGTCCACCTGCTGAGACGTGCCGGCGTGATGTTTGGCACAAAGCCCGTGCCTTCCGCGTCGGGACCACCAGCGAAACGGGTTTCCGGGCGGATGGCGGCGAAGATATTACGGCTGGAATGGCATTCGGCACAGTGGGCAAGCGTCTCCGTCAGATAGGAGCCGCGATCAAGAACGGGATCGCCGGTGATCGCCTGCGGCTTGCCGACCTCGTCAAAGAACAAAAGCTTCCAGACGCCAACGGCACGGCGCAACCTGAAGGGTGGCCACAGATCATGCGGCGGCGCTTTGCCGGAAACAGGCGGCAGGGTCCGCAGATAGGCGTAGAGGTTTTTTATGTCCTCGATCTTCATTCCCGTATAGCTCGTATAGGGAAAGGCAGGATAATAATGGCGGCCGTCAGGCGATATGCCGGCGACCAGCGCATTTGCGAAATCTTCAACGGACCAGGAACCGATTCCGTCGGCTATGTCGGGAGATATATTCGGCGGACGGAAAACGCCGAAGGAGGAGGAAAGCGCCAATCCGCCTCCGAGCACGAGCGAGTCCGGCTGTCCTGGCGTGGCATGGCAGGACCCGCAGCTTGATGCCAGAAATACCAGTCTTCCCAGCTGCGGATCGCCCGGCGATGATCCGATGTCGTTCGGTCCGAAGACCGGCTTCGGCGTGGTCAAAAGCCAGCCCCCCAGGCAGGCCATCGCTGCGAGACACCATATCAACAGCCGGCCTGCCTGAACCGACAGATGAAAACCGGGAGTCTCGCGAACCATCATCGGAAAGGTCCATCGTCAGAGCATACTTTTATGATTGCGCCGGGTTCCGGCCGCACGGCTGATCCGCCGCTATCGAACTTCGCATGCCGTTTGTGGTTCCCGCGCGATCATATCGCCAGTCATGGCCGCCGTTCGGGAACAACCGGACCCGACCGTGGTTAGGCCGGCACGTTCAATCCCAATGGAGGTCGGCACGTGGACCCGGAAACTGATCACGAGACCTGCAACAGCCTGAACATAGAGGCCGCAACCCCCAAGGTGGTCAAAATCACCATCGACGGTCGGACGCTCCTCGAAGGCGTGCTGAACACCGGAAGTGTTCTGAGCGTGCAGACGAAAGAGGGCGCCGAGCCGCAATCCATCGAACTGGTTGTCGAGGATCTGGCTCGCTAGCCGCTTCGCGAACACTCGGCGCGGCAAGGGCGCCGCGTCTCTAGCCGCGAAAGTCGCCCTCGTTGCTTTCCCGCTCGTCGTAATTGATGTCCCAGTCTTTTTCCGGCTTTTTTGTGCCTGGTGGCAGCTTGTTGGCGGTTGCGTCGTCCGAGCCGGTGATGACCCTCGGCTTCGCGCTCGCAACGCCGTTATTGGTCGAGGTCTTTTTGCCGGGGGCAAACTGGGGCGCGCTGTCTTTGTGAATCTGCTCGAGCTTGTCTTTCTTCGTCATGGCATCCTCCTGTCTGTCCCTAACCTTTTTACGCCAATGCTGTTCCCTCGAACCATCAGTACGGAACCGCTTTTTGCTCCCGGGGTTAGGAGGAGAGAGCGGACCGCAGGGTTTGCGCTGCTGGATGTTTTAAAAAAAAAGGGGCTTCCGCGATGACCCGATCACAGGACGATGTCAGGCCCGAACCCCGCACAGATGACGCACGCTCGACTGAAAGCGATGAAAGCCGCAAAGACCGTGAAAAGGCGACAGAAAACGCCGAACGCGAAAGGCGATCCCGGTATGGACGCGACGAAGACAAGGAGAACAACGATGACGGAATCCGCAACAACCACCGATCATGACACGATACGGAAATGGGCGGAGCAGCGCGATGGCCACCCTGCCAAAGTGGACGTCACGGGCGATGGAGGGATTCTCAGGATCGATTTCGGTGAGCCGGAGGATGCGCTGAAGGCCATATCATGGGACGAGTTTTTTGAAATCTTCGAGGACAGGAAGCTGGCATTCCTTTATCAGGACAGAACGTCGGGCGGCGAGAGCCGCTTCAACAAGTTCATTTCACGCTGAGGGAGAGGCGAGTGAGCGACGAAACGGTATCGAGCATCCCGAACCCGGCACAGCAGCAAAAGGCATATCGGTTCTGGGCCCCGGTTTATGACCGTGTGTACGGCTTCTTTCTCAAGCGGGCGCAGATGGAGTTGGCCAGATGTGTGGGTGGTGCCGGTCGCGACATTCTGGAAATCGGCGTCGGCACGGGGCTGGTCCTTCCGCTTTATCCTCCGGCAAGCAACGTGACCGGGATCGACATTTCAGCGGACATGCTCCGGAAGGCCAAAACAAAGGTGGCAGGCGGTTCACTGCCGCATGTGAAGGCACTGCATGTGATGGATGCCTGCGAAACCACGTTTCCGGATGCGTCCTTCGACGTGATTTCGCTGCCCTTCGTTATCACCCTCATTCCAGATACCGGCCGGCTGCTTTCCGAATGCGCCCGAGTGCTGAAGCCGCGTGGCGAGATCGTCATCGTCAGCAAGATCACCGACAGCAGCGGCGCAGTTCGCCGCATAGAACAGATCGTCTCGCCGGTGGCCCATAATATCGGGCTCAGTTCGGCATTTCGTCTGGACGGGATTGAGGACTGGTTGCGCCGCAACCCGTCTTTCCATCTGGCGGAAAACAGGACGATTCCCCCAACCGGGTATTTTCGTCTGCTGCGTCTTTCCCGCTCGTCGCCGGAGACGTCTGAGAAGGCCGCGCCCCCTTCGGGTCACTAGGACCTCTGGCACCGCCGAAAAAATACGCATTGTACGTTGGCGTACGGCAACCAAGCGGTAGATGGGCCATTTCCCTTCTATGTGAAAGGAAGGACCATGGCCAAACACGCTATAAATGAAGAGTCCGGCCCCGCACTAAGCGAAGCGCAACTTGAGACCTTGCGTATCGGAATTGCCGATCTCGCGCCAGCGCTGACGGCGTTTGCGCGTCGTTTCGTCAGAAATGACGAGGATGTCAACGATCTCGTTCAGGAAACCATGATGCGGGGGCTTCGTTCCCTGCACCGCTTCACCCCCGGAACAGCCCTGAAATCGTGGCTGTTCACCATTTTGCGGAACACCTTCTGTACCCGATACAAGGTTGCAAGGCGCGAATGCGTCGGGCTGCCGGCGGGAATAGAGCAAACGATGTCGGTCCCCGCCAGTCAGGAATGGCGGATGGAGCACGATGAAGTCATGCGCGCAATCCGCGATCTGGATGCGGATCAGAAGAAGGCGCTGCTGCTCGTTGCCGGAGGAACGAGCTACGCCGATGCAGCCTCCATCTGCGGCTGCAGGGTGGGCACCATCAAGAGCCGCGTCAACCGCGCCCGCGAATCCCTGCGGCGCAATCTCGCCTGACATCAGCGGGCTACCGCGAACAGCACACTGTAGCTGCAGGATTTCCCCGTTTGCCCGTCGATGTCGCCAAGCCGGTGGACGATTTCCCCTTCCACCGGTGGCAGATCCGCCTGAGCATCGGATAAATTTGCCCTGAGCTGCAACCGGCCGGCCGCAAACGCCCAGTCTATGGCAAGCGTTCGCGCAGGCGAACCGAGTGCCGTCCCGCCTCCGAATTCCGAAGCGAGCAGGGGCCAGACATACTGCCGCCGCTTTGCAAGCAATCCCGCAAGGATCTCGCTTGCCCGTCTCCCATCTTCCTCATCGGCCTGACGCCAGTTCAAGGTAGAGAGGAGCCGCGTGCGCACATCATTGGGGTCCTGGACAAGATCGCGCGCGTTTTCGGGAAGAGCTCCCTGAAACATTTCAGCCTGCCGCAACCGCCCTTTTATCGCGGCTTCCCGATCGTGTTGCGGGTGGTCGGAAAAGAAGTAGAAGGGCTGCGTCGATGCGTGGTCGTCGCCCATGAACATCAGCGGCGTTTGGGGGGAGAGCAGGAGAATGCACTCCAGTATATCGAAAAGAGCTGGTTCGAGCAGGGCACGCAGTCTTTCGCCGCAAAGCCGGTTTCCGGCCTGATCGTGATTGTGAAGGAAATTCACGAAGGTTTGCGGGGATAGATGATCGCTGCGTTCGCCGCTCCCCGCAAAGTCCCGGGAAGGGCGCGGATCGCCCTGATAAACGAAGCCGGTCGCAAGCGACCGACGAAGCAGGCTCTCCGGGTTCGAAACGAAATCCTGATAAAGACCGCCATCTTCGCCAGTCGTCATGACGTGGACGACGTGATGAAAGTCGTCGTTCCACTGGGCGTCTACCAGCGGTGGAGCATCTTCTTCGGGCGTCATCGGCTTTGCCGTGTTTCTTGCATCCTCTATGACAAGATACACATGCCTGCCCGTCACCTTGTGCCTGATCGTCTGGGCAAGCTCTGTCAGGAAATCCACCTCACCGCCGCCGCCGGCCAGATGGTCGGCGGCATCGATCCGCAACCCGTCAAAACGGTAGGTCTGAAGCCAGTAAAGAGCGTTTTGCAGGAAATATGATCGCACATCCACGCTGTCGAAATCGGGAGCAGGGCCCCAGGGCGTTTCGTTTTTCTGAAAAAAGTCGGGCGCATAAGTTTGAAGGAAGTTCCCCTCCGGCCCGAAATGATTGTAGACCACATCCAGCAAAACCATCATCCCCAGGCCATGGGCCGCGTCTATAAAGGCTTTGAGGTCGTCCGGCG
Source organism: Agrobacterium sp. 33MFTa1.1 (assembly GCF_004328495.1). NCBI lineage: Bacteria > Pseudomonadati > Pseudomonadota > Alphaproteobacteria > Hyphomicrobiales > Rhizobiaceae > Agrobacterium > Agrobacterium sp. 33MFTa1.1. Next base: position 2,017,609 of record NZ_CP036359.1, read on the forward strand.
ATCCATAATCCCGCTGCGGCGCAAATTGCAGAACGCCGTCGTAGCCCCAGCCGCGATCTCCCTGAAAACTCGCGAGCGGCATCACCTCAATGACGGTGATACCGAGTCCAGCCAGTCGTTCCAGCTTCTTTTCGGCCGCCCGGAACGTCCCTTCTTCCGTGAACGTGCCGATGTGAACCTCGTAGATCACAGCCTCGTGCCACGGCCTGCCGGTCCAGTTCTCATGCTGCCACGCAAAGTCGTGATCGATGATGGTTGACGGGCCGTCCAGGCCGCCTCCCTGCCAATGTGAGGCCGGATCGGGGATTTCGCGCCCGTCGGGCAGAACAAAGCGATAGGTGGCGCCGTCACTCACATCCGCTGCAATGGCTTCGTACCAGCCGTTCCCCTCAGACCGCATTTCGTATTCCGCGCCGTTTATAACGAGCCTCGGCGCATCAGAACCGGGCGCCCAGATGCGAAAGCGCGCATCTCCTGCAGCATCGAATTGCACGCCCCATTTGCGATATTTCATTGCGTTGAACATTCACGGAACCTCCAGTCAGCCTCGTTTGATCCTAACCGGATCGCCGTCGGTCGGTTCCTGCCTCCGCACCGGGAATATGCTGATGAAAGGAACAAACGGGTTTGGCCGTCGTTCGCCGTTGAACAGCCAAAACGACGGCTCGGCGGGCATAGCTTGCCGCCCGATCGCTGACCTGAAGACAGAAAGAGACGGTGACATGACACAGGAAACCGACCTTGCCGACTTTCTCCGCGTGGCAACGGACGACGAATTATTCCACAAGATGCGCGAACTCGAAGCGAAGAGCGAGAAGGAGGGGCTGGAGGAAGTGGAAGCACTGGTGGAATTGACAGCCACGGCGATCGAAAACCGGTTTCCTGGCCAGTCGCTCGCTCCCTATGTCCGCTGGAAACAGGACCGGCTCCTCTGATGCGCGGTAAAGGCGGCGTTTGCCTTATTGTCTGGCCTGCCGCCGCTCGATACGCATTCTCGCGAATGCGTCCGGCAATATGTCGGGAAACGAAAGTGACTCCTGCGGCTCTTTGCTGACAAGTCCTTCAAAAAGCGCCAGATATTGCGCCGCACTCTTTTCCCAGGAAAAGTTGGCACGCATGGCCTGGGCCTGGAGGCGCTTAAAGAGTTCCCTGTTGTTGAACGCAGCGATGGCGCGCTCCAGCGCCGCCCGCAGGTCGTCGATATTTGCCGGTTCGAACTGAAAGCCGGTAGCAACCCCCGCATCTATGGCGGCGTCGTTGGCGTCGATGATCGTCTCGGCCAAACCTCCGGTGCGGCTGACGATGGGCAAGGCGCCATATCGCAATGCGTAAAGCTGGGTCAGGCCGCATGGTTCGAAGCGCGAAGGCTGGATGATGAAATCCGACCCCGCATGGATCATGTGGGCCAGACGTTCGTCATAACCAATATGGGCACAGACCATTTCCGGATATCTTTTCGACAGCTCACGCAGGCCATCTTCCAGTTGCCCGTCTCCTTCTCCGTGAACGATCAGCCTGCCTTTCCGCGCGATGATGAGGGGAACAACATCGAGCAAGAGATCAACGCCCTTTTGCCAGGTGAGGCGGCTCACCACACCAAATACCGGACCCTGTGTGTGGGCAAGGCCCAGAGCCTGAAGCAGCGCATATTTGTTCAGGCTCCGCCTTGCCACGGTGGCCGACATGAAATTCGCGAGAATGAAGGGATCGGTCGCGGGATTCCAAACATCCTGATCGACGCCGTTGACGATGCCGCGCACACTTTCGCTTCGCGTGCCGAACACGCCATGCATGCCCATGCCGGCTTCCGGCGTCAGGATTTCGCGCGCATAGGTTGGACTGACCGTGGTAACGGCCGATGCTGTCGTCAGGCCGCCCTTCAGAAAAGAGATGTCGCCGTAATATTCGAGGCATTCCACCGTGCAGAGCTCGTCCGGAAGCCCCAGAACCCTTGCGCGCGAAAAAGGATATTGACCCTGAAATGAGAGGTTGTGAATGGTCAGGACGGTCGGCACCTTGCCCGGCGCCGCGTCGGCGAGATAGACACAGGTCAAGGCGGCGTGCCAGTCGTGAACGTGGACGATATCCGGCCTCCAACCGGGCATTGATCCAAGGGCAATGTCCGCCGCGGTCTTGGACAGGACGGCGAACCGGAGGTCGTTGTCCGGAAACGGATGGTCCTTTTCGCCGTAAGGATGCCCATCCCGGTCAAAGAGGTCGGGCGCATCGAGCAGCAGCAAATTCTTCTGGTCGGCAACGAGCGAATATACCGTAACATCCTGTCCCAGCACGCTCCCGGAGAAGCAGGGCTGGTGCCCGCGGATGAGGGGACGCAGTTTGCGATAGAGCGGCAGCAGCGTGCGCACCTCCGCACCCAGTTTGGCAAGCGCGTCCGGCAATGCTCCCGTCGTATCGGCCAGCCCGCCGGTCTTGATGAAAGGGAACATCTCGGCCGTGACGGCAAGAATCTGCATGAATGCCTCCGCATTTCGTCGATCTGTCATCGTGAGGAGACGCGGGGCTTCTATTGTTTGCAAAGCCTCTCGCCGCTTTAGTGGGTGTGCCGTGTCACGGGGGCAGGCGGCGGCGCTCAGAAGGACGGCCGGTCCGCAGTTCTGCCTTGGCGCCGCGGAACGCTATCGATCCTGCTGATGTCCCTAATGGGTGGTGTTGATTTTTATGTTGGCCTGTCGTCCCGTGCGGGTGGAGGCGTTCTTCTCCGTCGCAGAAGAGGCTTCCTCCGCATTGAGGCGCTCATTGTCGCCCGGGCCCTTGTCCGTTTGGTTGTCTTTCGGAATGGGGAGCGTTTTTCTGGTCATTTTGAACCTCGTTCGCATCTGGTGCTGATCGTTTCGATCGAACGACTCGAACCCTGCTTCCGAGCGATTGTTCCCGTCCGTTTCGTCGCGGTCGCTAATTTTCCGCGCGGCGTTTTCGGGGCTAGTCGCTGCGCAGGAATTCCTCTTTGGCCTGAAGCCAGTCCTGCGTGCTGACGAGGGTCAATTGTGCCGCGAAACGGCCCCTCAAAACCGTCAGCGAGGCATCATGCGTTGCATCGCGTGCGCTGCAGACGGCGTCCTCAAGCAGGAAGATGCGATACCCCAGATCCACCGCCCCCAGCACGGTTGCGAGTACGCAGACATCCGTTTCCCCACCGGATATGACAAGCGTGCCGACCCCTTGGCCTACGAGTTTTCGGTGCAGGCGACCGTCCGTCCAGGGGGAATAGGTGGTTTTCAGGAATTCTTCCGCAGGTGGAACGTAGCCCGCGAAATCGCGGACGATATCGGTCATTTCGGGGCAAAGATACTCGCCGGTCATCATCCACCATTTCTCATAATAACGCCCCCACCGCCCAGAGGCGGCGTCGGCATCCGGCGGTGGGATGAAGCGGGTGAAAATGGTCGTGTGCGGCGAGTTCTCAACCACCCGCCCGACATTGTCGATGATGCGCGGCATCCAGTCCACGTGCCATGGCGTCTCTTCCGCAAACATGCGCTGCATGTCGATGCAAAGATGACACCACCGGGGAAAGAGGCCCTCTTCAGAATTCATGGGAATGTCCGAATGATTTGTGGGTCAGCTACCGTCAGCTAACAATCCGGTCCGCCGAAAGTTCCGCCCGCACGGCCGCCTTAGCCCGGCCGCATCGACGACCCAAGGGCCTACGCCCGGCGTTGGCCGGTGCGCCTCATTCTGAAATAAAGCGCCGACATTTCATGGAGCTTGCCGGGATCGACAATGCCGCGATTATACATTTTGAGGACGTAACGGGCGAGGTCCTCCAAGCAAAGGCTGGGATCGTGCTCTCCGGCCAGGACGCTGTCATAAGCCGACTTGACCGTATTGATATCGTCATTCAGGAAGATACCCGAACTCTGATAGGCGCGATAGGCGGACAATTTCACCTCCTTGGCGGCTGCGTTTGCGAGGCCGAAAAAGGGATCACGTGTCTATCTTATACGGAAAAGAGTGGAGGTAAATGGTCGTGACCGTACCGAAGGCGCCGATCTGCCTATAATGCGAGATTATGTCTTCCGGCCACTTCGGGTATCTGCGCATGAAAGCGCGCGAATACCCGCGCACTTTCCTCCTCTGCCAGCCCGTAATATTCCTGCGCATACGTTTCCAGCGCTTGCCGGTCCCTTATGGTGATTTTCGCTCTCTCGGCGCGGATCAGGCGTTCGCTTTCGAGGACGTGCAGCGCGTCCGTCACGCTCGGGCGCCTCACCGCCAGCATCATCGACAGGAAATCGTGGGTCAACTGTAGCTGGTCGCCACGCACGCGGTCGTGACACATCAGGAGCCAACGCGCCAGGCGCTGGCTGACCGTGCCTGTGGCGTTGGCAGCGGCCGTGCATTCCACCTGCGTCCTCGCGACGTGCGAGGCGCAGATCACGATGTCCGAGAATATTTGATGTTTCGCCATCAGGCTGCGGAAAACCTCCACGTCCATAGCCACCGCCTTGCCCGGCGCCTGAACGACGATCTCGGTTAAGTTCTCCTCCGCGCCGGCGAGTGCGCCGGTGGGTATGAAACCTTCATGTCCGACGATGCCGCTCTCGGTTTTCCGTCCTGATCTGGAAACTACAACGATGGATGCTATGCCCGAGGCGAGAAAAAGCACGCGATCGATGCGCTGACCGGCTGAGAAAAGTTTGTCGCCAAGCGAAAGTGTCAACGATGTCGACGCCTTCAGCACCTCGCTCCGGATTTCCGCATCAAGAAGGGAAAGGAGGAAACCCGTTTCTTCTCGCCCGTTGCTCCGCTCCAGCATAACACTTTGCCTCGCTAGTGTCTTATGCCCCCTCCCTGCGCCATCAAGGCGGAGACAATGTTGTCTATGTCCTCTGAACGTGCGGAGAGCACAAAAGGTCCCGGTTCGCTCTCGAAGACCGGTCGGGGCACGAAAAACAGGTACGGAACGGCCTTCTCTTCAAGCTGATCGGTCAGACGAAGCATGATCTCCGCCTCGTAGCGGACATCGATGATAGCGGCGGAAAACAGCAGCGTATCGTCATTTTCCATAACGTCGGCCGGGTAGGGACCTATCAGACCGACCTGCGCTCGGGACCAGGCTTTTGCTATTTCCGGTGTGACTGTGTCGGCCGCGCCGATGACCATTATAGGGAGACGCTTGATAGTCTGCATGCCTTGCTCCTCGCACGCCACCGGCAATGCGTATCTCTATTCAATACTATAATGTCTAACTAACCGTAGTCGGTTCATTCGATTTCATCAAATATATGCGAGACGGCACTACTGTGTAGTTCTGAACATGCACCGACGATGAACGCGGCACGTCCGGATGCGCTTTTTTCAGGTCTTTTCAGCCAGAGCGGAACAATTGTGGGCACGCGGGGTTCGGGGCGTCGTTCACTCAAGGAGACGTAAATGGCTAGTCAAAAAACGCTCGATGATCTGTTTCTGGATGGCCTGAAGGACATCTATTATGCGGAAAAACAGATACTCAAGGCCTTGCCGAAAATGGCGCGCGCCGCGCAGCTCGAAGAGGCGAAACAGGGTTTCCTGCAGCACCGGGATGAGACGCAAGGCCAGATCGAGCGTCTGGAGCGCGTGTTCGAAATCATCGGCAAGAATGCGCGCGGCAAGACGTGCGAGGCCATTCAGGGCATTATTGCGGAAGCCGAGGAAATCATCGAATCCTTCAAGGATTCGCCGGCGCTCGATGCGGGCCTGATTGCCTCCGCGCAGGCCGTCGAACATTACGAGATTGCCCGTTATGGCACTCTGGTGGCGTGGGCGGGTCAGCTGGGCATCGACGAAGGCGTTCCGCTGCTTCAGGCAAACCTCGACGAAGAAGGCGCAACCGACAAAAAACTGACGAAACTCGCCGCGACGGTAGCCAACCCGAAAAGCCAGAAAGCGGCCTGACGGAAATAGCGCTGGGTCCGTCTTCCGCATTTAGGATGCGGAAGTCGACCCGTAAGTGACGGCGCGGGCTATTTCCGCGTCCGAACCCTGCATGGTCCACGACCGCGTGGCAAATGCCACGGCGATGGAGAAATAGATGACGACAATTCCGCTGCTCGGCGCATATCCGCTTGAAATTTTTCTGGGCGGCCGCTGCTTCAATGTTTCTGGCGTGGATGAGGCGGTTCGTTTGCTGGAGGAGGAATGGCCTGAAAAGGCAGGCGTCCATTACGCTCGGGCTTTGAGGAGTTGCCGCCTGGCCATGTTGAGAAACGGCTCTTCGGCGGTTGCGAGAGAGCATTTGATTGCAGCATGCCTGGAGGCCGGTATTCCGCTTGGCCCATCGTCACGTATCGAAAATACTCAGCTGCCGCTCTTTCCGGGGACGAAAGCCGGCAGCAAAGGGAGTTTGGCGGCCGCGCCCCAACGCTGAGACCCGGAACAGAAAGCACGAGGACAAGATGGCCGAGCCACGTGACCGCATAAAACCGGAAGAGGACCTCAATCGCCCTGTCAGCGACGAGTTGGATTCCAAATATTCGCCCGTCGGCGTCGATGACGGTGACTTTCGCGGGCGGAAGCGAACATGGAAGAGGATGATGATATATGCTTTGGTTGTCTTCGCATTGGCTATCGTGATTGCACTATCTTTCCTTGTCGGAACGCATCCTGGCCGCGTATCCTGACAAGTATCCCGCGAGGAGAGGCAGATGAGCGAACGGACGGATGAAAAATCGATCTATTGGACGATTGTCGGCGCCGACACCAATACCAATGAGGGGCTGGCGCGATTGCTAGGCGCCATCCTGATCTTCACCCTTATCGGCGGCTTTCTCGTCTGGCTGTTGGCCGGCTGAACCGGCGCCTGGCGGATAGATGGAGCGATGCCGTCCGTCATCTTTTTCGGACGGCATCCATACCGTGTCCCTTAAAATTTTCCACTGACCAGGTCCCGGCCTTCAATCGAGACCGGCGTGTTTATCTCCCCGCGCCTGCGTTCCAGGGGAATGTCTACCTGGTAAGGCGCGGCGACTGTCAGCCGGAACGCTTCACCGTTTCGGCGCGATAACGCCCGGTCGGTCGCCATGACGTCCGTCGTCGAGTGACGCAGTGGCATGGCTTCGTCCACAAGGATGAAGTCCATGTGCCGCGCCTTCGCCGATGTTACCGCGAGATGACAGCTTGGATAAACAGCCTCCATGACACTGCCGACCAGAACGGCCCAGCCATTTTCATGTGCCATGATCTCACATTCGATCTTCTTCTTCATTGCCATCAATCCTCCCTTTCGGCAGTGCCTAACCACGCTTGAAGAAGCTTGTTCCCGCGGCTGGAAATGAATGCTGCCAGCAGACCGCTTAAGATCGTCCCGAGAGTTTTCTCAAAGCGCTGATAACTTACCCATAAGCGAACCGTAAGGTCGCCTGCATTGATGGGATTCTGGTTTTGCCCGGTTCGATCGCAAGGCCGCGATGGTGCCCAAGGGTACGGAAACGTACATGGCATTTCCTTGCAATTTCAAGCTGCTAAGTTGCCGCGCGTTTGGTGTCGTCGAGCGAGGGGGAAGCGGGTAACGGTTATGCCTGGATCGAGTATTTTTGCGCGCAACCGATTGCTGAGGGCGTTGGGTGAAGAGGGGTTTTCGCGGCTGGTCGCCCGGATGGAGATGATCAATCTGCCCGTGGGCTATCAACTGGTCGGCGCCAACACGCCCATCTCGCGCGTCTGTTTCATTGAGAGCGGTATTGCTTCGTCCGTGGCCCGGACGGAAGGCGGCAAAAGCATGGAGAACATGCTTGTCGGCCGCGAGGGCATGACCGGATGGCCTGTTCTGCTGGGCGCGCGGACAACGCCCGACGAGACGACGATGGGCGTCGCGGGCGAGGGGTTCGTCATCGCTGCAGCCGATCTCAGGCGCGAGATGGAACGGGACGCACGCCTTCGCGACCTGTTGCTGGGATATATCAATATCTGTCTGCTTCAGGTGGGTCAGCTTGTCCTCGCAAACGGACAATATGCCCTGCGTGAAAGGCTGTCCCGCTGGCTGCTCATGTGCCACGACCGGCTCGACACCGATGATTTGCCCATTACGCATGAGTTCATGTCGAGTGTATTGGGGGTGCGACGGCCGGGAATCACCAATGAGCTGCATATCCTCGAGGGCATGCGGGCCATTCGGGCAACACGCGGCAATGTGCGAATCATCGATCGCAAGGTGCTCGAGGAGACAGCGGGGGTGACCTATGGTGTCCCCGAAAGGGAATATGAAAGCCTGATGGCGCAATGGCGGGCAGAGATTCCCATGCCCTCAGGGCTTCCTGTCGAGGGCGTCGGCGAAGGGAACCACTTTTAAGAGCTCGCGGGCCGAATTGCGGATCACGACGCATCCTTCCGAGATGTCGCGTCCCTGAAGGATCGCCTCGCTCATCAGTTCGCGGGCGTCCTTGTGGGCTTCCTCTATGGCCTGATCGAGCGAGGCGAGATCACTTCCCTCGTCATCATCGAGCATATGCTGGCCACTGACGATGCTGAAGAAAAACCTTGGCATTGAAGTGTCCCCAGAACCTGACGGCTTCCGGCGGGTTTCCGCCCGCCGCTAACCGAATTCCCGCAAAATCTGCGCCTGCTTTTCCAGCCGCCCGGCAAGCTCGGAAATGCTCATGTTCGTCGCACAGAGATGGATTGCGCATTCAAGGAACTGCAGCGACGACCGCCTCAGGAAGTCCTGCTGCTGCTCATACACGATCCGGGAGATGCGATCGGGCTCATGGGGTTTGTCCGTCATCATCGTGCTCCACCAGTTTGTGTCAAAACCGCCTAACTTCGACCCGGCGGAATGGTTTCGAAAAATTCGCCCCGGTCGCCGGGCCGGGAACATTGCCCGGGCTGAGTGGTTCGGGATCAGCGAAACGACTGAGGAGGCAAAAATGGGTAATAATTCGCCAAGCGACGGTGCGCCTGGCACCACCGACCAATCGCCGCGCTGGGAGGGGCCGGAAGAAAACAGGCCGCGCGGCTACCTGAAGCCCAAGGACGATCCAGAACGTGACAGGGACGCCGTGGGCGAAAATCTGCGCGATCCAAGGAAAAAACGCGTCTCCGACGCGATGAAGACCAAGGACGACCAATAGGACAGGAGGAAACGATGTCGACCTCGACAAAGACACCGGCAAGTATCCGCCAGGGCGGCCCCGGCGCGTCCCATGAGAACGCCAAGGCGCCGCTGGACATCAAGAAGCCGCCGGCAGACAGCGACAGGCGCTCCCAAAGCAAGGTCTCCGGCGGTGGCGGCGAGCGCGACAGCCACCACACGCATGATCCGAAGCGAAAATGACGCCGGGTCGGGAGAAGACCGATGAAAAAGGGCAAGAAGAAAAAGAAGTGGTCGCAGAAGGTAACCAGCGAAAGCGATGCGCTTGATCTCGAGAAGGATGTTTTCACGAAAAAGGATCCCACCGGCATTGCCCGGTCGCTGAAAGCCTCGGCGGAACACTCGACACGGCGCAAGGCCAACCCGTTCCGCTCGGCAATGTCGATGCTTGTTTTCTATATCAATCGGGCAGGTGGCAAACTTCCGAAGGAGCGTAAAGAGGTTCTGGAGGAGGCAAAGGACAAGCTGAGAAAGGAATTCGGCAAGTCGGGATAGGGCGGTTTTTCCGGAAATTCATTAGTCGGCGCTGCCGCCGAATTGCCACGAAAACACCCAGATTCATTCAGCCACAGTTCACCCGGCGAGGCGCTAAATCGCTCTATCCCATAAGGAGGGAGATGCGATGCGTAAGATGATTTTAACCGCTGGAGTAATTCTCGGCGCCCTGTTGGGCACTGGCGCGAACGCCATGCCCGTCGGTCAACCATCCGCACCTTCGGCATCCCACATTCAGAATGTGGACTATGCCTGCGGCCGCGGCTTTCATCTGACACCCCGCGGCTATTGCCGCCCGAACGGACCGCGCTACGAGCGTGGCTGGGACCGGCGCGATCGCTGGGAGGGTCGCCGCGAATGGCGCGAACGTCAGGCACGGCGCGAATGGCGCGAGTGGCGTGACCGGCGGGAGTATCGTGACTGGCGAGACCGTCGCGATTATTACCGCTATTGACCAGACGAGGCCCTCCATCCGGAGGGCCTTTTTGCTTTCCTTCTTTGCGAAATGGCCCCGGGGTTTCTGACGGGGGATATCCGCCCGGACAATTCGGGAAAATCCAGGCAACTTCCGGCGTCCTTCAGGGTTTGCCTTAATCGTCACTGACAAGGAGGACCATCATGGAGATTACCAGACGCACGATTCTCGCCGCCGGCGCGGCAACCGCTTCCGCAGCCATCTTTCCCCGTCCGCACGTGGCGCGGGCGGCGCTTCCCCTCAGCCAGCCGGCACTTCCGTTCGCCGAGGCGGATCTGGCGCCGGTGATTTCGGCAAAGACGGTGGGGCTGCATTATGGCAAGCATCACAAGGCCTATTACGACAAGCTCAATACGCTGGCCGCCGGCACCCGTTATGCCGATATGGAGCTCGATCGCATCGTCGTCGAATCCGCCCGGTCGAAGGAGGCTGCGGACGTCAAGATCTTCAACAATGCGGCCCAGGCCTGGAACCACGTTGCCTACTGGGATCAGTTCGTTCCGGGCGGCCCGAACCGGCCGCAGGGCGATCTCGCCGCTTCAATCGACAAGGCCTTTGGCGGTTATGACGGCTTCGTCAAACGCGCCGTCGATGTCTCGGACACCGTGTTCGGCACCGGCTGGGTGTGGCTGACGCGTGACGACAGCGGGCTTGCGCTGATCGGCTATGAGGATGGCAACAACCCTGTCGCCGTCGGACGGCCGGCTTATCTCGGCATCGATATCTGGGAACATGCCTATTACGTCGATTATGAAAACCGCAAGGCCGAACACATCCGCGCCGTGCTCGACAAGCTGGTCAACTGGCGGGTCGTGGAGGAGCGCATGAAAGCCTAGCCGCGTTTCGCCGCCGGGCCATGTTTCCCGGCGGCTTGCCCTCAGGTGCATTTGAGCTACTATGCCGCCATGGCGGGGAGGCCATGTTACAGGAGGGTTCATGAATTACCGGTTTTCGAAACGGCGCATGGTGTTGAAACTTGCCGCGGCGGCAGTTTCTTTCGGCATGTTGGGAATGACGGCGAGCGCGCAGGGCTTTCCGGATCGAACGATAACGCTGGTGGTTCCCTTTGCGGCCGGAGGCTCCACCGATGTGGTCGCCCGCGTCATCGCTCAGAAGATGGGCGACGAACTCGGCCAGCAGATCGTTGTTGAAAATGTCGCCGGCGCAGGCGGTAATCTCGGCGCCGACCGCGTTGCCCGCGCGGAACCGGACGGCTATACGATCCTGATGGGCACGGTGGCGACCCATGCTCTCAACCCGCTCATCCTCAAGACCAAGCCCTATGATCCCGAAAAGGACTTTGCTCCGGTTTCATTGCTGGTGGTGGTGCCGAACGTGCTGGTCGTTAACCCGAAGCTCAACGTCAACAGCGTCGAGGAACTGATCGCACTGTTGAAAGCCGAGCCGGACAAACACGCCTATGCGTCTTCCGGTAACGGAACACCGCTTCATCTTTCCGGCGAGCTGTTCAAGAGCATGGCTGGCGTCAGCATGCAGCACGTGCCCTACAAGGGTTCCGGCCCGGCGCTCAACGATCTTCTCGGCAACCAGATTTCCATCATGTTCGATAATCTGCCGTCTTCGTCGGGCCATATGAAATCCGGCACCCTGCGGGCACTTGGCGTGACCACCAGCGAGCGCGCTTCATCCTTCCCGGATTTGCCGACGATCGCCGAAACCGTACCGGGTTATGAGACCTATACCTGGAACGCGCTTTTCGCACCGGCCGGAACGCCGGCCGAGGTGGTCGACAAGCTGAATGCCGCCGCCAAGAAAGCGCTTGCCGATCCGGCCGTCGCCGCCCGCATGGCGGATTTCAGCGCCAAAATCGTCGCCTCCACGCCAGAGGAGCTGAAAACCCATGTCTCGGCTGAAATCGCCAAGTGGGAACCCGTCGTCAAGGCGGCAAATGTCCAGATGGATTGATCGGGCTTGATAGACCGATCTTCCGATTTCCGCTGCGTCCCTAGAGGGGCGCGGCGGGGCTTCTGGCATCATAAGGCCGTGACCGGGCCGCATCGGCCACTTATATAGTCGCCAAGCGCCAATGTGGCGTTTTCGCATCACTTGCCACAAGGTTGCAAAAACCGGCTTGGCAAGTCTGCCAGGTTCAGCTAGAAATTTCTTTACCGCGTCAGATCGAACCAAGGGAGGCGTTGCATGACACCAGCATTCATCGAAATCCTCCCGCAGGGAATGACCAGACACTAGGTCATATCCATTCGCGGCCCGCCTTTTGCGCGCCCGACATGCGGTTTTGTTTTCCTTCACAGTCCGATTGATCTGACGGGATCATTTTGTCTCCCGCCCGGGCTGTGCCTTCCAACTTCCATTTCAAGGACCGGTCGCCGAGCAGAATGGCGCCGTGCTGGTAAAAATGTCTCGCAAGAAGCTCGATTTCCGCGCCGATGCCTATCGCCATGTGCTCGGCTTTGTCTTTCACCACTGGAGCCACCGGCCGGCGCTGGTGGGGTTCATCATCGTTCTGGTCATCGCCAGCACATTGGCCGAAGTCATGGTGCCGGTCTTCTCCGGGCGGATCGTCGATGCCATCGCCGGGGGTGATGGGGCGGATCAGGCGCTGCGCGCCTTCGTCATCGTGGTGTCGCTGGGGCTGACCAGCGTCGCGCTGCGCTGGTTCATCTTCAACGGCATCATCCGGCTGACGTTGAAAACCATGGCGGATGTTACCAATAACGGTTTTCACAAGGTGCAGCGTTTCTCCACGGACTGGCACGCGAACAGCTTTGCCGGCTCCACGGTGCGCAAGATCACGCGTGGCATGTGGGCGCTCGATTCGCTCAATGACCTCCTGCTCATTGCGCTTCTGCCATCGCTCGTCATGCTGGTGGGCGCCACCATCGTTCTCGGCAGTTACTGGCCCGTCATGGGCCTGATCGTCGGTCTCGGCTCGCTGATCTATGTCGGTGTGACGGTGGGGCTTTCCATGGGATATGTTTCGCCGGCCGCACGGCTTGCCAATGCCTGGGATACGAGGCTTGGCGGCGCGCTGGCGGATGCCATCAGCTGCAATTCGGTCGTGAAGGCCTTTGGCGCGGAAACGCGTGAAGAAACACGGCTCGGCCAGGTGCTGGTGAAGTGGGATAACCGCACGCGCAGGACATGGAAACGCGGCACGATAAACGGCACGATCCAGAGCTTCATGATGGTTTCCATGCAGGCCGGCATTCTCGGCACCGGCCTCATCATGTGGCGACAGGGGCTCGCGACGCCGGGCGACATCACCTTCGTGCTGGCCATGTTCTTCGTGCTGCAGGGATATCTGCGGGACGTGGGGCAGGATATCCGCAACCTGCAGCGCGCCGTCAACGATATGGAAGAGCTGGTGCTGCTTTCCAAGATGCCGCTTGGCGTCGAGGACCGGCCGGATGCGAAACCGATTTATATTGGAAAAGGCGAGATCGTTTTCGATCACGTCACCTTCCAGTATGGCGCGCACGCCACGCCGCTTTATGATGACTTCTCAGTCACCATAAAACCCGGTGAGCGTGTGGGACTGGTCGGCCACTCCGGCTCTGGCAAGACGACCTTCGTCAAGCTCATCCAGCGCCTCTACGATATCAGGTCCGGTGCAATCCGCATCGATGGGCAGAACATTGCCGATGTCACCCAGGCGAGCCTGCGAGGGCAGATTGCCATCGTGCAGCAGGAGCCGATCCTGTTTCATCGCACACTGGCGGAAAACATCGCCTATGGCCGGCCGGACGCGTCGCGGCGCGAAATCGAGCAGGCGGCGAAACAGGCCAGCGCCCATGACTTCATCATGTCCCTGCCCAAGGGCTATGAGACCATGGTGGGCGAACGTGGCGTCAAGCTGTCGGGCGGGGAGCGCCAGCGGGTCGCGATCGCCCGCGCCTTCCTGGCGGATGCGCCGGTGCTGATCCTTGACGAGGCAACCTCAAGCCTCGACAGCGAAAGCGAGGTGCAGATCCAGCGGGCCATGGAACGCCTGATGGAAGGGCGCACCACGCTGGTCATCGCCCACCGGCTTTCGAGGGTCAGGGCGCTGGACCGTCTGCTCGTATTCGACAAGGGCAGGATCGTTGAAGAGGGCGACCATCAGGCGCTGATCCGGCTCAATAACGGCATTTATCGCCGGTTGTTCGAGCGGCAGGCCCTGGAACTTACCAAGGGTTTGGTCGCGTGACAAAGCAATGCCGGAGCAAGTGATGCTCCGGCGTTGCCGTGCCGCATCGTCGATCCGTGCACGACTTTTCCGCTACGGACCCGTATCTCCGAGCAAAAACTGATGGAGGCTGGAAACCACCAGCCTCTCCGGGCGTTTGGGGGGGTGAGTTAAGCCTGAAGGGAGAACAGCCATGGCCGAAGATGCCACCGTCACCATTCGCGCCATTTTCGAGACACGCGAGGCAGCCGATATCGCCGTCGAGCATCTGGTCCAGCAGCACGGGATCTCCCGTCCAGATATCTTCATCCAGTCCACATCAGAGCAGAACACGACCGGCACCCAATCTTCACGTGGTGACCTGCCTCGCAGCGACGCGCCGCATGAGGGAGAGATCGAGGTGTCCGCCGATATTGCATCCAGCCGGATTGCGGCTGTCCAGCGCAGCCTTGGTGACGCCGGTGCGATCCGCGTTTCACACCGGTGATGCCCCTATTCCGTACCTGCCGCCCGCGCCGCGCACCGCAATGAGGAGCCCGCAATGAGCAACTTCGAACTCTATTACTGGCCGGTCCCGTTCCGAGGCCAGTTCATTCGTGGAATTCTAGCGCATGGCGGGTGTACCTGGGACGAACACGATGCCGGTGCAATCGAGGAGATCATGGGCCGTGATGCCGGCAAGCAGCCCATAGCTTTCGTGGGACCGCCGGTGCTGATCGATCGAGAGCGCAATTTCGCACTCTCGCAGATGCCCGCAATCGCCCTCTATCTCGGCGAGCGGTTGCAGCTTCTGCCGCCGGGCGCCGAGGGCCGCGCGCTCACTGCCAAGATCGTAAACGATGCCAACGATGTGATCGATGAACTGACGCTCGATGGTGGGCGCGAGATGTGGACCCCTGAAAAATGGGAGGCGTTCGTTCCGCGGTTGCGGGACTGGATCCGGATTTTCGAGGACACCGGGGCGAGACACGGTCTGACCGCCGATTCGGGGTTCATGCTGGGAACGGAGACACCCGGCGTTGCAGATGTCGTCACGGCCATTCTCTGGACGACAGTTGCAGACCGCTTTCCAGTCATCAGGCGCATAATCGAGGACGCGTCGCCCGTCATCTGGGCCTATTCCAGCCGAATGAAAAAGACGGCCCCGCTGGCCGCCCTGAGCCGCCGCGCCTTTGACGACTATGGCGACGCTTATTGCGGAGGGCAGATTGAAAAATCGCTGCGGAAAGTAGCTCGCTGAGGACCGGGGCATCATCGGCCCCCGGTCAGGAAGCGACCCGGCCACAGCTAGGGTTGCTCCAGCCTTTTCAGCGATTCCTGCGCAGTCGCAAGTCCCTGATCGGCGGCCTTGCGGAACCATGTGATGGCCTCGGCCCGATCCTGCGCAACGCCATGTCCCATTGCATACATGTTCCCTAGATTGCCCTGGGCGACGGCAAGCCCCTGATCGGCGGCTTTTTTATACCAGCTGACTGCTTCACCATCGTCGCGGGTAACGCCGAGACCCTGATCGTAGAGCAGGCCGAGAGCGTACTGAGCGGTTGCAAAACCCTGATCGGCGGCGCGACGATACCAGATCAACGCCTGCGCATAATCCTGAGCGACCCCCTGGCCGCTTTCGTAGCTGTACCCCAGATTGTACTGCGCGACGGCCAGCCCTTGCTCTGCTGCTTTGCGGCCCCAGAACACGGCGAGTTCCAGGTCCTGCGGAACATCCTGGCCGACCGCATAGAGATCGCTGAGGCTGCTTTGCGCTTCCGCCCAGCCCTGATCCGCCGCTTTGCGGATGTATGCGGCGGCGAGTGCGGTGTCACGGTCGACCCCCAGACCCGCCTGATAAAGAACGGCAACCCTATATTGCGCGGCCGCGCTTCCCCCATCGGCGAGCGGTTTCCACGAGCGCAGGGCGGCGCCATAATTGCCGCTGTCATAGGCCGCCTGTCCTTCTTCAAGTGCCGTTGGCGCGGCAAGCCGTGACGTGAGGGCCGCATTGGCGCCACGTTCCGGCAACGGATCAATGGAGGCTGCAGATACGGTTTGACTGTTCCAGTCCGGCAGGTCCGGCAGATTCCGTGGCAGGTCCTCACGCCATACATGGGTTTGGGTCCTGATTTTAATGCCGCCGCTTTCCGCCAAAACTGTTTCCGTCGCTTCGAGCGTCGATCCATCGCGCAGTGACATGACGACAGTCATCTGCACATTTTTGCTTGCGTTTCTGGCGGCCGCCAGTTGCTCGTCGCCAAGCTGTCTGGCCTTTTCACCGAAGCTTGAGATCACTCCTTCCGCCGCAGAAGCCTGTGATTGCTGGAGCGCAACGCGGTCGTAGGTTTTTTGCAGGCTGAAGGTGGCTGTTTGTCCGGAGATATCTGCGGTCTCGAGCGTCCATTCGATGGCGACGGGAATGGGCGTTCCCCGCGCATATTCCACCACCGACGCCGTACCGGAGTGGCCGATCTCGTATGTGGAACTTTCCTGCTCCTGTACTGTGGAAAGAAGTTCTGCCTCCGGTGCGAGATTATGAATAACCAGGACTGGATTGCTTTTGATGCCCTCGAGGATATCGCGCAAACCCGCTGGCTGGTTCGCAACGCTGCCATCCGGTCCGACGACCGAGGTGTTGCGCAGGTTGCCGAGGATCACATCCAATCCGACGAGTTTGCCAGGAAAGCCGTTAAGTCCCGCTTCATATTCCACCTGCCGGACGCCATAGGCCGACAGAGAGTTCCGATAGAGAGCGTTCATGGCGTAAGTGTCTGCAGCGCCCTCGGCGTCCTGTGGCAAATCTGCGCTGAGGGACCAGCGCACTCGCATACCCTCCGCATCCCGCGACAGGACCGTCATGCGCTGCCGGAAATCTCCGCGCATGATCGCTGCCGGCCTGTCGAACCACAACGACATGTCGGTGGAGGTGGTTTTATGGGAACGGTAGAGATATTCCCTTCCAATTTCCGGGGCGTAGCCGGGAACGACCACGCTGTCGGCGGCAAGAGCTTGAACCCCGCTCAAGAGGCATGGCGCAAGGAGCAAAACGAGGGTCTTCAGAAGGCCTTTCATTTTAGAATCCCTTTTGTACCTGCGATGGCAGGCGGATGGCATCCGTCGCGGATTTCGGGTTAGCGGCAAACTCTACCGGCGTCAGATCAGAGCCAAAATACGGGCTGGTCCGCCTGTTCCGCCTCGGTGGGCAGGCGCGCCGACGATGATGGTCGCCCCCTTGGCCGGCAGTGCTTCCAGATTGTTCAGTCCCTCGATCCCGTAGCGCCCAGCGGGTAGCCAGGAATTATGGACAGCGAAGTCTGCAGAATTGCCCGGATCCAGCGAGAGTGTGTCGACGCCGATGGCGACTGTATCCAGCTTGAGCAGGAGGTCGGTGGCCGACTTGCCGAAGCCGGGGAAGGCAAATTTTCCGGCATCGTCATTACGGAAGGCCGGGCTTTTCACCTTTGTCGCCCAGCCGGAGCGCAAAGCCACGATTGCGCCTGCCGGAATGTCGCCATTTTCCGATATCCAGCGTTCGATATCGCCTGCCTCGACCGTGGAATTGGCGTCCTCCCTCGCGCGGTCCGTAATGTCGATGATGACCAGAGGGGCGACGAGCTTTTGCGGCTCGAGCTGATCGACGCTGGCGCCATCTGCGCTGAAGTGGAAAGGCGCATCGATATGCGTTCCGGTGTGTTCGAAGATGGTCAGCTTATGGAGTTGATAGCCGCTTTTGGCGATATCTGCTGCCCACTCCATCTCAATGCCGGGTTTTCCGTCGAAGGTCGGAAACGTGGAATCGTAGGTATGGGTGAGATCGACGACCTGTCTGGGCGATTGCGCCAGAACCGGGGCCGCGAGGCTTCCCGCCGCCATCGCCGTTACACCCGCCACGGCACCCTTGAACAGCAGGCGCCGTGACAGCATGTTCTGTTTGACGTTCTCGATCACGCAGCTATTGCACATGCCTTATTCCCTCCATTGAGAAATTCCCCGGTTGCAAGCGTAACGCAAACACGCAGGGGCGCAAGGCGGGAGCGTTGCCGATTTTTCACCCGTATTCACATCGCGGTTTCGCCAAGCCGGCGTCCATAGGCGGCGATTGCCTTGCCCACCGGCAGGCGGGTGTTCTGATACCGCGCAAGGGCGGCAGGAAGGTCGTCCGTTTGCCGCAGGGCGCCGCGCAGCGCCATTGCATCGCCTGCCGCCTTTGAGACACCCATTGCCGTGTGGGGACGAACGACAAAGGCGGCATCTCCGACCAGAGCGATACGCTGGGAGACCATGTGTTCCGCCTGGTAATCAAAAATCCCCTGGATCGATGGCGTCTCCTCTACGTCCACGGCAAGCGCCATTTGCGGCGGCAGAAGGGAAAAAGCCTCTTCGCGCAGTTGCGCCCTCCGGCTGTCGGAGAGCTCGCCGCGGGGGAGTGAATGCTCGAAATGCCTGCCGTCCCGGCCCGTGAAGGTTCGGGCAAGATCTTCTGCAGGCGTTGGACGATACCAGACCCAGTTGTAGCGACGCTGTCCCGGCCGGGTCTCGCCGCGCGATCCCGGCACGAGATAACCCAGAACATGAATTCCGGACGTGATGTAGAAGGCGAAACGGTCCAGCAGCAGGGCGGCGTCGGCAGGCAGTCTTGTTTCGGGGATCAGCCCGCGCCAGGCGACGTAGCCCGCATAGGCGTTTGCCGAATGGCGGTTGACGGCGCTGCGGATGGCCGAACCCAAACCATCCGCGCCGATAACGAGGTCAGCACGTTCCTCCATGCCATCGGCAAAGGAGAGCGTCACTCCCTGCGGGTCTTCGCGAAAAGCGTTGACGTGATGGCCGAGACGATAGGTATCGGAGAGGAGGCGTGAGGATACGCTCTCAAAGAGGTAGTCCCATGAGACCTGCGTCTGCGGTGTTTGCTGGCGCTGGGCAATGCGTCCCGGCATCGAGGTAGATGCGCTCCTTCGCAACCACACCGATCTGGGCAACGTCTTCGCAGCCGATTTCCCTCAGAACGTCGAACAGATCCTGTTGAGGCACCAGTCCCGCGCCGCGCCCGGCAAGCCCGGATGACGAGCGTTCGTACACCTTTACATCGTGTCCGTCCTGCTGAAGCAGTATCGCGGTGAAAAGCCCGGCAAGCGAGCCGCCAGCGATGCGGATTTTCAGGGGTTTCATGGCCGTACCTGCCTTTTGATATCGATCTGGCGATCGTTCGTTCATCTCGACGGGAGAAAGCCGGCGGATCGGATATGCCGAGACGCCGGCCCCTGCGGAAGGAGAGGATCTTCAGCCTGGCATGATTGCCGGCTGGTTTGCGGGAAACCTGGCGACATCCTCGATGCTGACATTCAGGTGCTGGGCAACGAGCGCCAGCGGGGTATGCGTGAGCCAGGAAGAGAGGCTGACTTCCTGATACTCTGCCGTCTTGAAGACCGCGACGAACTGCAGGTCGGTCTTGCCGGTATTCTCGATGATGTGGCCCTGGCTCCGTTTCACGTAGCCAATGTCGCCGGCGCGGAAATCGGCGGTCTGGCTGCGCGGACCGGCGTCGAACACGGTCGTCCGGCCTTCACCCTTGATCCAGTATTGCCATTCGTCCGCGTTGGGGTGCCAGTGCATTTCGCGCACCCCGCCGGGCTTGATTGTTTCGATGGCGGCGGCGATGGTTTTGGACACGGTAAAGGCGCTGCTGTCGGCAAGGCGAATGACACCAGCGGCGTTTTCCTTCAGCGGTTTGGAGGCCGCGAGCTTGTAGGTGAAGGGGTGAGGGGGAAGTCCCGCACCGGCAACGGCTTCCTGATCCCTGGAGAGAGGTCCAGGCTCCTTGCCCTGAAAAATCCAGAGGTTCTGCAGTGGAATATTGCGGAACACATCCTGCTCGACGCCGAAATTCTTCGCCAGCAGTTCAGGTGAGGTATGCGCCAGCCAGTCTGTCAGTAGCAGGGTGCCATATTCGGACTGGTCGCCTTCGTCGAACACGATCACGAATTCGCAACCATCGGGACCAAGTCCCTGCAGCGAATGGGGATAACCGGCCGGAAAATACCAGAGATCGCCGGCCTCGACGTCCTGGACATAAGCACGGCCTTTGGTATCGAGCACGGTGATACGGCAGCGTCCATTGGTCATGATCGCCCATTCCGCGGCGCGGTGCCAGTGCATCTCGCGAATGCCGCCCGGTCCCAGTCGCATGTTGACCCCGGACACGGCATCCGAAATCGCGAAATCGGATTTGGTCACCTGACGTGCCCAGCCGCCGTTCTGGATACGCTTGGCGGCATTGTTGAACGAACCCCAGAAGAGCTGCATGTCGCCGACATCCGTCGCGGGCGGGCTCTGGAAGGAGGGGAACTGGTCGTTGATAGCAGGGTTCTTCGGGCCGGGATCGCTGAGCCCTGCGGCATTGGCGTTGATTGCTCCCTCCGCAGGCTGATCGGGATTGCCGAAAGATGCCGCACCGGCGGTGCTGGCGGCAAGCGCGGTGCCGCCGACGGCGCCGATTGCGAGGACTGCGCGTCTGGTCAAAGCTTCCATTTCAGAACTCCTTGTTCATGGCGAGTTGCGACGAGGTATCGGTATCGTCGGGTTGTGATGCGAGCTGGAGCGCGGCAATGCGATCAATCAGCTCGGCATTGAAGAGACGGTGCTGCAGTTGACAGAAGGCTTTTGGCTCGAGCGCCTCGTACCGGTCCGTTTTTCGGGCGGCGCGGATGGCGATGCAGGACGTTTCGTCATTTGCCGGAGCTGACACGCCTGTTGCCGCATCCTCCCCTGGAGCAACAGGACCCGAAAGTCCGGCCAGCCTGTCGATCGCCTGCGGCGTGAGGATGCGGAAGGCGCTGGCCGATGCAACGTTTTCAGAGGCGGCAAGCGCCGGCTCGGTATTCCTGATCAGGAGAGCGTTGCCGGCGAGCACTGCGGTCGCGCCCAATGCCAGCACCGTTGCGACCTTGAGATGTCGAGGTTTGCGCTCGTCTGTCTTCTGACTGATGGAGGTCATGCCCTGCTCCTCAAAATGGATGATCGTGTCGTCAGGACCGTCCGGGAGGGAGGCGTTTGACTGGGACAAGGCTACGTCGGGTCAGCGCTGCGGGCACCTATACAGAGGTCTAGTTGGTATGGCGGAAGGTCGTGGCGGTATGGCAAACGCCGGGAGGAGTTCCGTCAACGGCAATGCGTGCCCTGGCGGCACGGGGCCGGGGCATAAAAAACAGGGTTCGAAGGGAGAGCGTCAACCGAAGGTCAGGGCTGCGGTCCGAGAACCGATTCCAGGCATCCCATCAGTTTGCCGATATTGACCGGCTTGCGCAGAAAGGCGAGGGCGCCGCCGCTCAGGGCGGCGTTGCGGGTGCGGTCATCCTCATAGGAGGTCACGAAAATCATCGGCGCATGCTCGCCCCGCCGGTTCAACTCACTCTGCAATTCGATGCCGGAGAGGCCGGGCATCTTCACATCCACAACGATGCAGTCAATGTCCGCCTGCTGCTGCGCGTCCAGAAACTGTTCGGCAGAAGCAAACAGGCGGCATTGGTAACCGAAGGACATGATGAGATCGTCCATGGCTTCACGGATGGCAGGGTCGTCGTCAACGACGGCAATGACGGGAACGGGGGGCAATGAAAGCGACCTTTTCTGTTTTTCTTTCTTCCTCTATGCGCCCATGCCGCCCTCAAAGATACCATACTAAGATACAGGTGGGCGCATCTTCTCGCCGATCAGTTCCGCCTTGCGAACGAGATCGGCGACCGATCTCGCTTCCATCTTGCGCATCACATTGCCGCGGTGCAGTTTTACCGTGACTTCGCTGATGCCTAGCTCATAGGCGATCTGCTTGTTCATCAGACCGCGGACGACGGCGTTCATGACCTCGCGTTCCCTCGGCGTCAGTTGTTCGGCAAGGGAGGAGACGGCCTCGTTCTGGGCGCTTTCGCGGCGTCGTGATGCATCGCGTTCCATCGCTGCCGCGACGGCGTCCAGGATGTCCTGTTCCTTGAAGGGCTTTGTCAGGAAATCCACGGCGCCGGCTTTCATCGCCCGCACGCTCATCGGGATATCGCCGAAGCCGGTCATGAAAATGATCGGCATCCTGTTGCCGACGCGTTCCAGCTGCATCTGGAAGTCGAGGCCGCTGATGCCCGGAAGCCGCACATCGAGCAGCAGACAACCCGGCCGGTTCAGGTTGGCTTTTTCGAGGAAGGCAGTGGCACTGTCGAAAGCTTCGGCGTCAAACTTCATGGAGCGAAACAGATCGGTCAGCGCCTCGCGCATCGACACGTCGTCGTCGACGATGAAAACGACGGGTTGGGGTGGCTCCTTCGCCTGCTTGCGTGGGTCAGGCATGTTCCATCTCCTGGCTGATCGGCATGGAAATGGTAAAGACCGCCCCGCCGAGGGGGTGATTGTCACCGGTCAGCCTGCCGCCGCGCGCTTCCAGAGTGGTGCGGCAGATCGATAGCCCCATGCCCATCCCTGTCTCCTTTGTCGTGTAGAATGGTGAAAACAGCTTTTCCTTCATCTGCGCGGGGAAACCCGGTCCATTGTCGTGAACGGCAATATGGATATTGTGACCGTCTTCGCGTTTTTTCCGGACCGTGATGGTTCGATTGATGCTGCCTGCCTCGTCCATCGCCTGAATGGCATTTGTGAGAAGGTTGATGAGGACCTGCTGCAATTCGATCCTGACGGCCGTTATTGGCGGAGTGGCCTGTTTATCCACGTGGACGATGGTGCCACTGCGCGCGAGCTCGTGTTCGAGAAGGCTGAGCGTTTCGTCAATGAACTCGTCGAGATCGAAGGTTTCCGTCTTGCCGCTGGTATGGGCGAGCTGACTGCGTGTGTTCTGGATGATGTCGCTGGCGCGCTGGCCGTCACGGATCATGCGTTCGGCCGAACGGCGGGCCGCGGCGAGATCCGGCGGATCGCGGTCGAGCCACCGCAGCAATGTCTGTGCATTGACGATGATGGCCCCAAGCGGCTGGTTCAATTCGTGGGAGAGCGATGCTGACATGGCGCCCACCGCCGCGGCCTTTGAAGCCTTCGTCAGCTCTGCCTGCGCTTCGGCCAGCGCCTTCAGCGCCATTTCGCGCTGGGTGATATCCACCATGCTCACCACCACGCGATTGAAGGCTGCCGCCTCGGCCGGAAAGCTGATGGAAAGAAGCACCAGCTTGTCTTCACCGCTTTCCGTGCGCACCACCACCTTGTCTTCAAAAACACGCCGGTTATCGATGATCGCCTGCAGGACATCGACGAATTTTCCGGAAGACGAAACGATCGACCGCTGAAGAGTTCCGCGCAGAGAGGAGTCGTAACCGAGCATTTCCTTTCCGGCCTCATTCGACGCAACGACGGTAATGAGGTCGATACATTGCTGCGTAAAACCCGGATTGGCGCGTGCGTGGGCGCGCATATCGGTGACGCCCTGTTGCTTGAGGCCCATCAACAGGGCGTGAAGCTTCGAATAGTCCCGCTCCCAGAGCGCCACGCGCGTGCGGTCGAAAATGGAGCGATAGCGCTCCTCGCTTTCTTTGAGCGCCGCGTTGACGGACAGCATCGCCAGCCGCGCGGTTTCGGTTTTCAGCAGCAGCATGGTGGTAACGGCCAGCGCTGCAAGGGCGACCACCAATCGAAGGGCAGACTGGAAGTCGGCGTCCTGCGCATGGGTCGCCGCATAGGACAGCAGCGATAGAATGGCGCAGGTGCAGGAGGTCGCGATGAGTCCTGACCAGCTCACGGCCTGCGCGGCCAGAAGAACCGTGATCACATAAAGAACGGCGATCGCGCCTTCTATGTCGGTATAGGTGTCGACGTAAAATACACCTGCTGCCAGCACCAGCGCGCCAACTCCAAAAAACAGATGGTGGGCTCCATCCTCCGGCTCTCTCGCGCGAAACATCATTGACGCAATCGACATTGTTCCCCCGATGCGATTTTTGCCGACAATACGGTTTTTTCAGCACAACCTGACCTATACATAGGTCTTGGTTGCCACCGCCCTCTTAACATCAGGATAGCGGGAAATGGGTGCGGGGCCATATGCAAAAATATGCATCCAGGACCTGTCGTCCACAGGCACCCATGGCCTCTGCAATGCGCACCGGCCCTTGGCTCGTCAGACAGCTGCTGCACTCACCGTAATCGGTACGCCTTTATAGGAGGGCGTTCCCGAAAGGCGATCATAACGGTCTAGCGCCACCACCGCATTCATCTCGGGATAATAACCCGCTGCCGAGCCTTTCGGGATATCGTACTCAACAGCCGTGAAACCCTGAACGAGGTGGCGCCCCTCACTGTCTTTGGCGATACCGTGAATATCGATGCGGTCGCCATCCTTCAGGCCCCGTTCGGCGAGGTCCTGCCGATTCATGAAGATGACGTCCCTGCGACCGAAGACGCCGCGATAACGGTCATCCATGCCGTAGATCGTTGTATTGTACTGGTCGTGGCTGCGGATGGTCGTCAGCACGAGGGCGTCCGGATTGGAGATCAGCGGATCTTCCTCGATCCCGGTGGCGACAAGGAAATTGGCCTTGCCGCTCTCCGTGTTCCAGCGGCGGAAGGAGGCTGCGACATCAAGGCGGAAGCCGCCCTTCACGCGGACCCGGCTATTGAAATCCCTGAAGTCAGGGAAGACCTCTTCGATCTTGTCGCGGATGCGATCGTAATCGGCAATCAGCCAGTCCCAGTCAATGCCGTGACGGTTTCCGATGGTTGCCTTGGCGATGCCGGCGATGATTGCGGGCTCCGACCGCACAAGTTCGCCTGGCGGTTTGAGGAAACCGCGTGAGGCATGCACCATCGACATGGAATCCTCGACGGTCACCGCCTGCGGGCCGGAGGCTTGTGTATCCAGATCGGTTCGCCCGAAACAGGGCAAAATCAGCGATGTCCGTGCCGTCAGAAGATGCGAGCGATTGAGCTTCGTTGCAATGTGGACAGCGAGATCGAGTTTGCGCATACCTTCGAAGGTCGCGGCGGTATCCGACATAGCGACGGCGAGGTTTCCGCCAAGGCAGATGAGCGCCCGGGATATTCCGGCGATGATTGCCTCGACGGCTTCTATGGCATTGTGGCCTTTTTCGGCGGAGGGGCGAAAACCGAAGGCGCGTTCCATGCCATCCAGCAGCGCCTTGTTCGGGATTTCGGTGATGCCGACAGTGCGATCGCCCTGAACATTGGAATGACCGCGAATGGGCGCTATCCCCGCACCCTGGCGGCCCATATTGCCGCGCAGAAGCAATAGATTGGCAATCTGCTGGACATTGCTCGTACCCTTGGCGTGCTGTGTTATACCCATGCCGTAACAGATAATGACATTGGAGGCGTTCACGTAAACCCGGGCAGCGCTCTCTAGCGCCTCCCTCGTCAGCCCGCTGACCGAGCAGATCGTATCCCATGAGGTGGCGTCGATATCGCTGCGCAGCACGTCGAGGCCTGAGGTATGTTGCTCGATGAAGGCCCGGTCCAGTGCGCCGGCTCCGCCTGCATCGAGGCTTTCCGCATCCATTTGAAACACTGCCTTCATGATGCCCTTCAGGGCGGCGAGATCGCCGCCGGTGCGCAGCTGATAATAGGCGGAGGCGATCGGAGTGGAAGAGAGCGTCGCCATTTCGATCGGGTCCTGCGGCGCGGCGAAACGCTCCAGAGCCCGTTCCTTCAACGGATTAAAAACGACGATCGGCACACCGCGTTTTGCGGCATTGTGCAGCGTCGTCATCATGCGGGGATGATTGGTGCCCGGATTATGGCCGAAGCTGAAGATCGCATCCGCATGATCGAAGTCCTCCAGCGTCACTGTGCCTTTGCCGACGCCGATGGATTTCGGAAGGCCGACGCTGGTTGCCTCATGGCACATGTTGGAACAATCGGGAAAATTATTCGTCCCGAAGGCGCGCACGAAAAGCTGATAGAGAAAAGCAGCCTCGTTGGACGCCCGGCCTGACGTGTAAAACTCCGCCATGTCTGGGTCACCAAGCTTGTTGAGCTCCTGCGCGATCAGGCGGAATGCATCGTCCCAGGCGATCGGCTCATAGCGATCACTCTCGGCTTTGTAATGTAGCGGAAGGGTCAGCCTTCCGGCATCCTCGAGCTTGTGGTCGGTCCACTGCCACAATTCGGAGACCGTGTGCTGTGCGAAAAATTCAGGTCCGGATCGTTTGGCGGTCGATTCCCATGTGATCGCCTTGGCGCCGTTTTCGCAAAATTCGAACGATGAGGTGTGTTTGGGATCGGGCCAGGCGCAGCCGGGACAGTCGAAGCCTTCGGGTTGATTTGCCTTGAGCAGCGTCATGGTGCCCTGGGCGACGATCTGCTGGTGGGCGAGGGTTTTCGCGACGGCTTTCAACGCATCCCAGCCGCCGGCGGGATGATCATATTTTTCGATACCTTCCGGGCGTTGTTCTGTCATGTAGGAAGTCCTTCGATTTTGCAGCCTGGCGATTGTCGTGGGCAACGACGGTAGCCCACGTACGCAAGCTTAAACATCATACTCATGCATAGGTTGCCTGCTCACCAGAGGGCGAAACGAAAAGGCCGCCTCCTGCGGCGGGGGCGGCCTTTTGCGGATCGGGAGGGAGATCCGCGGCTCCGGGGAGGGGACGCCGGAGCTTCTGGCTTCTGTGAGCCAATCGCCGAGGGGCGGGGCGACGGGCAAACGTTATCCCGGGCCGGCGCTAGCCGAAACTACACTTAGGTATCGGGTAGACTGTACCAGCAGCCGATTTCTCCTCACCCGTTCTTCTCCCTATTCTCGAGGCCGATCAGACAGCCGCAACAGGGACGCTCAACAACGGGCGGTCAAGTGCCAAAGGAGAACGATCATGGACACGACAACAGCTTCCAGAAACCGCAAGCTTCCACTTGCAACCCCGACCGATCTCGGAGCGGAGGCAAGCCGCGACATTGCCGCGGCGTTGACCGCCCTGCTGGCGGATGTCTTTACGCTCTACGTCAAGACCAAGAACTTCCACTGGCATGTTTCCGGTCCGCATTTCCGCGACTATCACACGCTGCTTGACGAACAGGGCGCCCAGATCTTTGCCATGACCGACGACATCGCCGAAAGGGCGCGCAAGATCGGCGGTACCACCATCCGCTCCATCGGACATATCGCTCGCCTCCAGCGCCTCCTCGATAATGACGCCGACTTCGTCACGCCTGAGGATATGCTTGCCGAACTGCGCGAGGATAACAAACAGCTGACCGCCATCCTTCGGCAAACGCACAGCCTTACCTCCGACCTCAACGACCACGCGACCACCAGTCTGATCGAGAACTGGATCGACGAGACCGAGCGGCGCACATGGTTTCTGTTTGAAACCACGCGCCATGCGCGCTGAACGCAGGACAAGGAAATGGCCGGCAATCTCATCGAGCTCGCGCTTTCCAGACGGCACCTGCTGCTGGCGGGCGCGGCACTTTCCACGGCGATGGCCATACCATCGACAGCTTTTTCAAACTCCACCCCATCTCCCACCGAAGGAGCATTTCCAATGACTGAATCATTCGTAAAGACCAAGGACGGCGTCAATATCTATTTCAAGGACTGGGGCCCGAAGGATGCCCAACCGATCGTCTTCCATCATGGCTGGCCATTGTCATCCGACGACTGGGACGCGCAGATGCTGTTCTTTGTAGAGAACGGTTATCGCGTCGTGGCGCATGACCGCCGCGGCCACGGCCGGTCGGAGCAGGTGAGCGATGGGCACGACATGGATCATTACGCCGCCGATGCCTTTGCCGTCGTCGAACATCTCGATCTCAGAAATGCGGTTCATATCGGGCACTCAACAGGCGGTGGCGAAGTCGCCCGCTATGTCGCAAAATTCGGCGAGCCGCACGGCCGTGTCGCCAAGGCCGTGCTCGTCTCCGCTGTTCCGCCGCTGATGCTGAAGACGCATTCCAATCCCGGCGGCCTGCCGATCGAAGTCTTCGACAGTTTCCGCAAGGGCGTCGCCGATAATCGCGCCCAATTCTTCCTAGATGTCCCGACCGGCCCCTTCTACGGTTTCAATCGTCCGGACGCGAAGGTCTATCCCGGTGTTATCCAGAACTGGTGGCGTCAGGGCATGATGGGTAGCGCCAAGGCCCATTACGATGGCGTGAAGGCTTTCTCGGAAACCGATCAGACGGAAGACCTGAAGGCAATCTCGGTGCCCACGCTTGTCCTTCACGGCGATGACGATCAGGTCGTGCCGATTGCGGCCTCCGCCGAATTGTCGGTCAAGCTTCTGAAGAACGGGACGCTGAAGGTGTATAAAGGTTACCCGCATGGTATGCTCACCACCCATGCAGACGTTATCAATCCCGATCTGCTGGCTTTTGTGAAAGGCTGATCGCGTAAGGCGCCGCTGCCAGCGAAAGCGGGCGGCGGCCGGTTCCCGCGGAGAAGGAGATTTCGATGCCGTTCAGACCAGCTGATGAAACTCCTCTCCTTCGTGACGGGATCGCGAGCCTGCCGGAGATGGAGGATATCCAGCTTGAGCTTCCGCTCTCGTGCAGAACAGGGCGGGATATTGAGGGCGACGCCGGGCTGAAGCAGTCTCGGTCAAGTCCCAGCACCAAAGTGCCAGCCGTGTGCGTCGATCGCCACCGTTGACAGTCGTTTATTGTATCGCAAACCGGTGAAACTACATCCGGGTAACATTCCCGGCTTTTGACGAAAAACTCCAGACACAAGACTTGCCCATCGATTGGCACAACGTCGCTATCAAGTATGGAGAACCGTGATGTCCAACGAAGTCGTATCGCTCCTGGAGATCCGCAAGGTTTTAAATGAGTTTTGCGAAGATAATCGTCTTCCGATCGGCTGCGCCATGGCCGTCGATGCCGCAAGATACCTGATTGGAATTGCCTCAACCGATGAGGTCGAACGTTTAACCCTGCGACTGTCGCTGGATCAGTGGATGAAGGAACGGATTGCTGCTGCCGCCTGAAATGGCTCGGCTTGGTATAAAGCCGCCCCAAATCGGGGGCGGCTTCTTTGCGTTATAGAAAGACCAGACGCAATAGGTGGTGAAGCGCGGGCTGATCCCGCGCTTGTCTGACGGGATTCAGCGCAGTTTTCGGAAAGCTTCCCGCAGCTCACGGGAGAAAATATCGGGCTGCTCCCAGGCTGCAAAATGCCCGCCGTGATCCACCTGATGATAATAGGCGAGTGACGGATAGGCCTGCCTGCTCCAGCTCTCGGGCGCCTGGTAGATCTCCTTGGGAAACACCGTGATACCGACGGGGATCTTAATGTCGCGGGTCTTCTGGGCGTCCGCGCTGAAGTTGTTGTTGTTGTTTTCCCAATAGAAGCGTGCGCCAGAGGCGCCGCTGTTGGTCAACCAGTATAAGGTGATATCGTTGAGCATCTCGTCCCTTGAAAGAACACTTTCGGGTTCACCATTGCTGTCGCTCCACTGCGCGAACTTCTCATAGATGAACGATGCGAGACCAATGGGAGAGTCCGAGAGAGAATATCCGATCGTCTGCGGTCGCGTGACCATCATCGCGCCGTAAGCAGCGTTTCTGCCGAAAAACGTCTGCAGAGCGTTGTAGGCATCTCGTTCGGGAGGCGAGAGATCTGCCGGCGCAGCGTCACCGCTGCTGATACCCCTCATCAGCGTTCCGGGAACTGTGGCCGGCATATTGAGGTGGATGCCAAGCAGACCCTTCGGAGCTTGGCGTGCGAGAGCATCGGAAATGACCGAGCCATGGTCGCCACCTTGGGAGACATAACGTGTGTAGCCCAAACGCTTCACTAGAACGTCCCAAGCGCGTGCAACACGATCCGGTCCCCAGCCGAGATCTGTTGGATGACCTGAAAAACCATAACCGGGTATCGACGGAATGATCACATCGAATGCGTCTTCGGCTTTGCCCCCATAAGCGGTCGGATCCGTCAGCGGGCCGATAACCTTCGTGAACTCGAAGATTGAACCCGGCCAGCCATGGGTAACGATGACAGGCAGGGCATTGGGGTGGCGTGAGCGCACATGAATAAAGTGGATGTCTACACCGTCGATACTGGTGATAAACTGAGGCAATGCGTTGAGCTCGTTCTCGGCGTTTCGCCAGTCATAGGCGCTGCCCCAGTATCGAACGAGGTCCTGAACCCGCGAGAGCTGGATGCCCTGGGAGATATCCCCCGCGGTCTCCCTGTCCGGCCAGCGTGCATTTTTGATTCTCGCCTTGAGGTCGTCAATCTGTGATTGGTCAATATGCACTTGGAACGGGTGAATGCTATCGTCTTCCCGGGCTGTCTGTGATTGGGATGGTTTGGCAGTTTCCGCTGCCAGGGCCGGGAAAAAGGCCATCAGTACGGCTATGGCAGACCCAAGCACCATCGCTGTGCCGCGCCCGGTTTCCGCCGGATGAAGTATGTAGGTCATATTTCTCTCCATATGATGAGTTTTTGCAATTATTCGCACCCGAGACTGGTAGATGTTGCTCGTGTCCCGGCTGCTAGGTTCGACCTGGTGTTGCGTCACCGAACGTCGGCTTTCAGACGGCTGACGCTGCGGCGTGCAGCAGACCGGAGCGCGCCGGTATCGGCTTGGAAAAAATTGGTGTCACGGAGTGAGAATGGCGCGCGGTTCGAGCATACCATCGAGGCCGAAGGCACCGATTTCCCTGCCAATGCCAGACTGTTTGAAACCGCCAAAGGGCGCGCGGGGATCATGAGGAGCGCCGTTGATGACGACACGGCCTGCCACCAACCTTTCGGCAATTTTTTCGGCGCGCCTGAGGTCGGATCCGAGCACATATGCCTGAAGTCCATAATCGCTGTCATTAGCGATCTCGATGGCCTCGTCTTCGTTGTCATAGGCAATAAGGCAGAGGACCGGGCCGAAGATCTCCTCGCGGGCGATGCGCATGTCGTTCCTGACCCCGGCAAAGATTGTTGGACGGGCGAACCAGCCCTTTTCCATTCCAGCCGGCCGCCCGGTGCCGCCCGTCAGCAGGGTCGCCCCTTCGTCGATGCCGAGTCGGATATAGGCCTGAATCCTCTCCCACTGCGCAGCGTTCGCGAGAGGTCCTATCCGAACCTCCGGATCGCGGGGGTTGCCGACCTTGAATTTCCCAGTCTCCATCCGGAGCTTCTCCGAAATCTCTGTAAGGCGGGACCGAGGGGCGATGATGCGGGTGCCCGCGACGCAGGCCTGACCGCTGTTTGCAAAACCTGACATCAGGGCAACAGGGATCGCCGTTTCGAGGTTGGCGTCCGGAAGGATGATTGTGGGCGCCTTTCCTCCGAGCTCAAGAACCAATCTTTTCATGCCGTCGATCGCGGAGCGCTGAATTATTTTTGCGGCCTGAGTGGAGCCGGTGAAACTGACGGTCGCAACGTCGGGATTCTGCGTCAGCGCCGCACCGACCACGGGCCCCGTGCCGTTAATGACATTGAAGACCCCCGCCGGAAGGCCGGCCCGGTGCAGCCTCCTCAGGAATAAATCCGTCTGAAATGCGCTCTGTTCTGCCGGTTTGATGACGAGGGACGAACCGGAGCCGATCGCGTGGGCAACCTTGGTGGCGATAAATCCGAAATTGCTATTCCAAGGTGTGATAGCGGCAAGAACGCCGCGGGGCAGCATCCTGACCGTGCTTTTGCCCACAACACGGTCAAAGTCGTAGTTCCTAACGGTCTCGGCCATCACATCAAAAACTGAAGCGGCGTTCTGAACAGAGAACGCCGTAAAATAAGCGGGTGCGCCGTATTCTTCGGTCATGGCTTGCGCAAGCTCATCCGGCCTCTCGGCGACCACATCGCGCAAGCTGCGCAGCATATCGATACGCTGCATCTTGGTCGAGGCCGCCATGGCCGGAAAAGCGCGTTTTGCAGCTGCCACCGCCGCCCTTGCATCATGGGTGTTGCCGAGACGGACCTCGCCGATTTTTTCTTCGGTTGCCGGATTGAAAAGGTCCAGCCGCTCATCGCCGACCGGGATGACAAATTCACCGTCGACGTAGATCTGTTCTATTGTTCGCATTGATCTGGCCTCATTGAAGGTCGGAAGTTCGGTTCGATGGTCGCAGCGTAACGCGGCGAACTGCCCCCAAAGGAACTTCCGTAAGTGGATTGGAGGGGCACGCGGAGGTGAAAGTGTGAAGCGGCTGCGACATGCGCCGAGCCGCTCCCAGGGTCACATCGCTGAAAGCGCGCCCAGAAGTCCCGCAAGCGGCGAAGGCTCGTCTGAACTTGCGTCATAGACACAGGACACCGCGAATATTGCCGAGAGCACGAGGGCGATGACGAGCCAACGCGGGCGGAAAAGCGGTTTATGCGAGTTTGAGTGTGACATCGATGTT
Source organism: Agrobacterium sp. 33MFTa1.1 (assembly GCF_004328495.1). Lineage (NCBI taxonomy): Bacteria > Pseudomonadati > Pseudomonadota > Alphaproteobacteria > Hyphomicrobiales > Rhizobiaceae > Agrobacterium > Agrobacterium sp. 33MFTa1.1. The sequence continues at coordinate 2,050,078 of NZ_CP036359.1, forward strand.
TCCCCTCGTTGCCTTGGAGTACGGGCAGATCTGGTGCGCATCCTCGACGATCGCCTGCGCCGTGGCACGATCGATGCCCGGCATGCTGACGGACAGGCGGGCCTGCAGGAAGAACTCGCCACCCGTCGTGCCGAGGTCAACCTCAGCATCGACGGCGGTGTCAGCCGGAAGGCGAAGCTGGCGCCTGGCCGCTGCCTTTGTCATTGCGCCGATGAAACATGCCGACCAGCCTGCCGCAAAAAGCTGTTCGGGATTGGTTCCCGGCTTGCCGCTGCCCGGAGGCGAGAGTTTGATAAAAAGCGCGCCGTCGTCGCTTTGCGCCGATCCGTCACGGCCGCCGGTCGTGCGGGTCTTGCCCGTATAAAGAACAATCTCGATTCTGGTCATGGGAGGCTCCTTTGATTGCCGCTGCCGCGGCGTTTTGCGATAGGAGCTTTGTGAGGGATCAGCGTATCGGCCATGTTTCCGGAAAACGCGAAACTGTATCGAAACGTATCGGCGCGTTACGAGGTGCTCGGCCTGCCTTCGTGTGAGGGAAAAGAAACCTCGGCCGCCAGCCCGCCACCCTGCCTGTTATAGAGGCGTACCGCGCCGCCGATCGTTCCGGCAAGCTGCTGCGCAATCGCAAGCCCGAGGCCCGTTCCGCCCGTGTCGCGATTTCTCGATGTTTCAATCCGGAAGAATGGCTGCATGGCGTTGTGCAGCATCTCGTCGGGAATGCCCGGTCCTTTGTCGAGCACCGTGATGACAACGGCGCCTTCAGCATGCCGATCCACTTTTATTTCGGCACTGCCAGCAAATTTGAGGGCGTTATCTATGAAATTCGTGAGTATCCGTCGCAATGCGTGCGGTTTTGTAGACGCCGTGCCGCGCACAATGCCTGAAACCGTGACCGCCTTTCCGGTATCCTGATAGTCGTAGGCGATGCTGTCGATGAAGGATGCCAGATCGATGCGAGAGGACTTCTCGCCGTTGCCGTGGGCGCTGCGCGCATAAGCGATCCCGTCCTGCACCAGACGTTCGATTTCACGCAGGTCACTTACCAGCTTTTCCTTTTCCGGCGTATCATCAGCCATATCGGCCCGCAGCCGCATTCGAGTGATGGGCGTCTGCAGGTCGTGTGAAATCGCCGCGAGGATTTGCACGCGTTCTTCAAGATATTGTGCGACGCGATCGCGCATGGCGTTGAATGCACGAGCCGCGTGGGCAACTTCGCTCGGGCCGCTCTCACTCATCGGCAACCCCTTCTCCCCCGGATCGAGCGCTTCCGCCGCGGCTGCCAGCGCGCTGAGGGGTCTGGTCGTCTGCCGCACGGCAAACCAGGTGCAGAGGAGGAGAAGCGCCATTTGTGCGGCGAAGACGTAGGGCAGCCATTCGGCGATGGGCATGACACCCCGTGGTGTTACGTCAATTGTCAGGGGCGAGCCGTCCGACAGCGTCAGATGAGCCTGAAGCCTCTTGCCGTCGCCGGGAATGGATTCCACCCTGACCGGAAACCGGTGCCCGGCGGCCTCTTCGATCCTCTGCGCGATTTCTGCCCCGCGCCCGGACATGTCGGCGACGCCGGGAAGGCCCGGACCGAGTATGAGCTGGTAGTTGCTGCGGCCGAGGCGGTTCACCCATCCCGCCCGCTCTTCCGCAGGCAGGCGGTCTATGATGGCGATGGATACCGCAAGGTCCTGCTCCAGTGTCCCGAGCATGACTGCTTTGGCAGACATATACCGTTCGGCAAAGAGGATGCTGAACGACAACCCGTAGGCAATGGCAAGCCCGGCAAGCAGGATGAGAAAGAGTCTGGACCGCAACGAGCGTGGCCACCAGCCGGCAATCAGATGCCGGCCTTTCATGCCCTTGGCTCCGAAATCTCCACCGGAACGGAAAAGACATAACCTTCCGCACGCACCGTCTTGATGTAGGTGGGTTCCCGCGCATCATCTCCCAGCCGCTGACGCACGCGGCTTACAAGAAGATCGATCGATCTGTCGAAGATTTCGGCATCGCGCCCCTGTGTGAGGTTCAGCAACTGGTCGCGGTTGAGGACGCGCTGGGGATGATCGATGAACACCCTGAGAAGCCGGTATTCAGCGCCGCTCAGTGCCACGGTCGTACCGTCCCTGTCCAGCAGATGGCGGCCCACCGTGTCAAGACGCCAGTCGCCAAAGGTCAGGAGCTGCCCCGCTTCGCTGATTTGCAGATTGGGCGGCAACATCCGGGTGCGGCGCAGGATTGCCTTGATCCGTGCGAGAAGCTCCCGGGCGGCGAAGGGCTTCGACAGATAATCGTCGGCGCCCATTTCGAGCCCGATGATCCGGTCCATCTCGTCATCGCGGGCAGTCAGCATTAGAACCGGCGTGGCCTTGTGCTTTCCGGCCCGCAACTCACGGCAGAGAACCAGACCGTCATCGCCCGGCATCATCACGTCGAGCACGATCAGATCGACGGTATTGCCGTCAAGAAAACTTCTCATCTGCCGTCCGTCGGCAGCCACCGCTGTTCGCAAGCCGTTCTTCTTCAGGTAGCTGGAAACCAGCTCCCGGATTTCCCTGTCGTCGTCCACGACGAGAATGTGATCGATATGTTCCATTGGATGCCTTCATCGTGCGGACGTTTCAGTGGCCCGCTACTGCATTGCCCGCTGCCAACAGCAGTAAGACAACGGTTCGCGGGCTTCGGCAAGCCTAAAGCTTTGCGACGTCGAGAACGGCCTTGGCGAATGCCTCGGGCGCTTCCTGCGGCAGGTTGTGCCCTATGCCGCCGCTGATATTGCGATGCTGGTACTTGCCCGAAAACCTTGATGCGTAAGTGGAGGGGTCCGGATGCGGTGCGCCATTGGCGTCACCTTCCAGCGTGATCGTCGGGATCGTGATGAGGGGAAGTTTCGCAAGCCGGCGCTCGTAGTCGTCATATTTGGCTTCGCCTTCGGCAAGTGCCAGCCGCCAGCGGTAATTATGGATGGTGATCGCCACGTGGTCGGGATTGTCAAACGCGGAAGCGGAACGATTGAAGGTTTCGTCGGTGAATTTCCAGGTCGGGGAGGCCGTTTGCCAGATCAGGCGAACGAAGTCGCGGGTATTCGCGGCGTAACCCGCACGGCCGCGTTCCGTCGCGAAGTAGAACTGATACCACCAGGAAAGTTCCGCCCTGGGCGGAAGTGGCTTTTTGTTGATTTCCTGACTGCCGATCAGATAGCCGCTGACCGACACGAGGCCGGTGCAGCGCTCGGGCCAGAGTGCCGCCATGATATCGGCCGTGCGAGCGCCCCAGTCATAGCCCGCCACGACGGCCTGTCTCACGCCAAGGGCATCGAGAAAGGCGATCATGTCAACCGCGAGTGCTGCCTGCTGCCCGTTGCGTGCCGTTTCATCAGAAAGAAAACGTGTGGTGCCGTATCCGCGCAGATAGGGAATAAGCACGCGATATCCTGCCGAAGCGAGGATGGGCGCAACGTCAACATAGCTGTAGATGTCATAAGGCCATCCGTGCAGCAGCAGAGCGACCGGGCCCTCCTCGGGCCCGGCTTCGGCGTAACCGACATCGAGTACACCCGCTTTGACCTGCTTCAGGGGCCCAAAGGACGTTTTTTCGCCTGTTGGTGCTGACGGGGTAGCTGAAGGCGCCTCGCCTTTGGCCTGGGCCAGGCCCGCCGCGCCGAACTCTACGGCGGCAACAGTCATTGCGGCAATGCCGAAGAACCGGCGGCGCTGGAAATTGATCTCGGAATTCATTCTCGTCTCTCCTGTCCTTTTTGGATGACAGGCAGTTAACGCTGTACGTGTATCCCCGATGTGTCCCGGGCGAACCTGATGTGAATGGTTTTGTAGCAGCGAGCCTTCTATATACAGACTGATACATTCAGCTTGCCCTCTGAATGCAGATCAGCCGCTCCCGATGTCAGGAGCGGCTGTGGTGGCGTTCCACCAGATCCGTGTTTATTTCGCGGACCGCCGGGCAGCCTCTGTGATGACGTCTGCGACCTCTTCGGGCTTGGATGCGAAGACTGCGTGGCTCCCGGCGATCTCGGTCACCGCGCTGCCGGCGCGCTTTGCCATGTCACGCTCGAGATCGGGGTTGATCGACCTGTCCTGCGTCGCGATGATCGACCAGCTTTTCTTTGTTTTCCAGGCTGGTTCGCCCGACTTGGCTGCGAAGGCTGCCTTGGCGGCGAAGACCTGGCTTTTGGCCATGAAGGCAGCCTCGTCGCGGGGCAGGTCGGCGGCGAAATCCTGCGCAAAGACCGCCGGATCCAGATAGAGGAAGGCGCCATCCTTCGTCTGCTTTATGCCGCTTCCGGCGGGTGGTTTTGCTGTGGCGAGGTCAAGAAGGCTCTCTCCCTTTTCCGGCTGGAAGGCGGCGACATACACCAGCCCCGCCACATCGGGCCGATTGCCAGCTTCCGAAATCACCATGCCGCTGTAGCTGTGTCCGACCAGCAGGCTGGGGCCCTGCTGGAGATCGAGCACGCGGTTTGTTGCTGCCACATCATCGGCAAGCGAGGTGATGGGTTCCTGGACGATGGTGACGTTGAAACCACGGCTTTCGAGGATGTCCGTTGCCTTGCGCCAGGCAGAACCATCTGCAAGCGCCCCGTGGACGATGACGATATTCTTTACCTCCGCTGCCTGTGCGGCAAACGCAATCAGCGCGGTTGCAAAGGCGAGCGCGAATCTTGGCATGAGACGATGATGCATCGTGTTATTCCTTTCATGTGGCCGGATAAAAACGGGTCAACCGAAGGTGAAGGCGTAGGCCTGCACACCGGGGTCGAGGAAGCGGATGGTGAAGGTTTTTGCTGTCACGGTGCCGGACTGGCGAACGAGCTGGTAAAGGCGGGTTGATGTGACGACGCCATTGCCATTGGCATCCGTATCGGCGCCATGATCAGGACCCGGCGGATGGCCATCCACGGTCACCTGGAAACGGACCGGCTTTCCGGAATCAATCGGACCCAGCACCAGATGCAGGTCACGGGCGCTGAAGCGGTAGGTGATACCGCCTTTGGCCGCATCAAGGGTGGCCGCTTCCGCGCCAACCGTCCATTCGCCGGAGAGCCCCCATTCATTGAGGGCAGGCGCCGTGACCGAATAGTCTTGGGGCGCGTCTGCACGTATTGTCTCGTTCGATGCAAAGCTTCGCGCCTGACGGTAGCCTACATAGGTTTCGCCGGAGAGCATGTGGCTCATGTCCGCGCCGGCTTCAGCCCCCTTTGTCTCAGGCGTCACAGTCTCGGTGGCGGATGCGCCGGTGCTGCCCGCCTCGCGCAGCAGATCCTGAATCGCCTCTTCGGTCTCCCTGTAGTCTCCCTCACCGAAATGGTGGTAACGGATCTGGCCTTTGGCATCGATCAGGTAATGCGCTGGCCAGTAGCTGTTATCGAAGGCGCGCCAGATCCTGTAATCATTGTCGATTGCTACCGGATACTCGATCTTGAAGCCGGCGACGGCCTGTCTGACATTGTCGATCTTCTTTTCGAAGGCAAATTCGGGCGCGTGCACGCCAATGACGACGAGACCCTGATCCCTGTACTTCTCCGCCCAGGCACGCACATAAGGAAGGGTGCGGATGCAGTTGATGCAGGAATAGGTCCAGAAGTCGATGAGCACGACCTTGCCGCGCAAGTCTTCACGGGCGAGCGGCGGGGAGTTCAGCCATTCGACAGCACCATCGAGGGACGGCGCGGGGCCTTCAACCGGCAGTGCCGGGCGCATGGTGGCAGCGTCACCGTCCGGCGCTGTGGCTGCGGATTTCTTCGCTACTTCGACCTTCTGTTCGGGCCCTCTGGCGGCGTCGAGACGATCAAGAACGTGCTGTTCGAACGATGTCGTGCTGGCATAGGAAATCTGCGATAGAAAACCGGTGTCCAGTCCAAGGGCGATGGCGGCAACGCCTGCCAGCACCGCTGCCCCGGTTGCCCGGCGAACACGCTCGCTGAAACCGAGGGAACGCTTCATCGCCGCAAACACCCTGCCTCCGATGAGGACGGCGACGGCAAGCGATGTCGCAGCACCGGCGGCATAGGCGGAAAGCAGCAGGCTGGTTTCCAGATTGGCGCCCTTCAGGGCCGCACCGGTCAGCACGATCCCGAGGATTGGGCCGGCGCAGGGCGCCCACAGGAGCCCGGTGGCGATGCCGAGCAGCAGGGAGCCAGTGACCGTCGGGGCGGCATCGGGCTTGCCGGCGGCATTGGCAAGTCGGTTGCCGAATTCAACGACCGGATGGGACAGGACAGAGGCGAACTTCGGTGACATCAGCCCAATTCCGAAAAGGGAGAGCATTGAAAGGGCGGCGAGCCGGCCATATTCGTTGGCGTTGATCGCCCAGCTGCCGCCGATGGCAGCGAGCGTCGCAACGGCGGCAAAGGTGATCGACATTCCGGCGAGCAGCGGCAGCGTGCTGCGCAGGAACGGTTGGCCGGCCCGCGCGAAGACGAAGGGAAGAATAGGCAGGATGCAGGGGCTGAGAATTGTCAGCACGCCCCCGAGATAGGCAACGACCAGAAGCGTCATTATCTTTTCCTTTCAGCTGGGATTAGGGGCACCGGGCGGCGAAGGTGAGCCGGTAATGGCGCCACCTTCCCGGCGTCGCGTATCTCTGATGTGTCGGTGTGTGGGTGATTTTGTATGGGAGTGTAGGCGAGCGGACGGACCGTCGACCATGAAGGGTAACGGCGGCGTGGCCCTTTGCTCGTCAGGGCGCGTATCGTGTGAAAACGAAATCGTGGTCCTTGACGTTGCCGACATGACACGAAAGGCAAGTCTCGTGCTGTGCGGTATCGACCGGTTTGCCGTTGACGAAGCGCCCGAAGCCCCAGCCATGGCTGTCAGGATATTTCCTGGAGTCCTTGACCATCACCTGCACGGTGGTTGCCGCGCCCGGCACCGTGGCTGGTGGAAATTCCGCGGATTGCTGCCGCTTGTAGGCAAGCTTCACCAGTATCGAGCCATCAGGGAAGGGCAGGGTTCCGCTCTTGTAAGCGTTCACGGCGATGTCGTTTGCCAGAACGGCACGAAGCTCATCGAGCGGCGGCGCTTCCTGTGCGGGAGCGATGAAGCGCCAGTCTCGATATCCCTCGGGAAGCGTAACGCCATAGAGGGGTGAGGCGTTTTCCGGCGGGCTGTCCGCAAGGCTTGAATAAGCGGCTCCGAAACCTGCTGCCGCAACTGCAAGAGTGACGGCAAAGAAAATCTGGTTCTTCATGACAAATCCTGCCTGATCCGAAAACGATCAGACGATGATCTGCGCGGCAGGTATCCGGCATGTTTCCTGAAACCGGGATTTATGTATCAGATCGTAGCAGCGATTGTGCCGGCGAGGGAAGCGCCGGCACACACATATCAATCGGCGCGCTGTAGCAGCGCGAGCGCGACGGTGGATGTCGCGAGGATCGCGGTCAGAGCCAGCGGCGCGGTGGCGCCGTAGGAATCGACGATATAGCCGCCGAACACTGCACCGATGCTGATGGCCACCTGGAAAGAAACGACCATCAGGCTGCCTGCCGCCTCCAGCGCATCCGGCGCGCCCCGGGAAAGGTTGGTCGGCAGCACGACAGGCGCCATGCCGAAGGCAAGGCCCCAAAGGGCGACGAGAGCAAATGCGGCACCGGTATGGACGCCCCAAAGAACCAGGGAAATCGTTGCAAATGCCATCAGCGCGGCGGTGACGATGAGTGCGAGACGGATACTGGCATCAGCCATCCGGCCACCCGCGACGTTGCCAATCACCGAGGCGACGCCAAATCCAAGCAGTGCGAGAGCAATCGGCGTTGTACCGAGGAGCGTCACCTGCTCGAGGAAGGGACGGACATAGACCGATCCGGCGAAATGTCCCGTCATGAGCAGGAGGATCGCGAGCATGGCCAGCTGAACGCTACGCCGCCGCGTCAGCCGGAAAACATCGGAAAGGCTGTTACTGGTGCTTGCAGGCAGCGACGGCAGGCTGAGGATTTGCAGCAGCATGGCAATGACGGCAAGCCCTGCCGTCATCGACATTGCCGTGCGCCATCCCAGCCAGTCGCTGATAAGGGCTCCCATCGAAGGCGCGGCGATTGTGGCGAGCGAAACGCCGAGGGTAACGATAGCCATGCCGCGCCCGGTCGCATTTGCGCCGACAAGCCTTGCCACGACGGCAACCGAAAGCGCCCAGAACCCGCTGAGAGCAATCCCGAGCCCGGCCCGGCCCAGCAACAGAAGCCAGAAATCGGTTGCAAAGGAAGCAAGAAGGTTTGAGCCGATCGCCAGTGCACTCAGACCGACAAGCACGGTCTTGCGGTTCAGCCTGCCGATGAGGACGTTGCTCAACAGCGCCGTCACTGCGCCGACGGATGCCGTGGCCGTGACGACCTGTCCGGCGGTCCCTTCGGTGATACCGAGGTCACGCGCCATCGGCGTCAACAGTCCCGCCGGCAGGAACTCGGCCGATACCAGCGCAAAGCTGGTGGCCGCCATCGAAAGAACCGCGAACCATGTGGCGGCTGTCCACGCGGGTTGCTCCTCGATGTCGAGGGACATTGTTGTCCCGTCAAACTCTGATGTGGTGTCGGTCATGGTATCTCTCCTTGAGTTGGGAGAGTTTTAAAGGAATTTTGCTGGATGATATGTATCTAAAAGTCCGAATTTCATGCCTATTTGTCCAAATTTGTGCGGCGCACAACGCAGGCGCGTGCGTTGACGCAGGGATGTGTCCGGGGGTCGTGCGCCTTTCTGCCCGCGGGAAATCTTTGCCGGCGGGCAACCTTTCAAACCGCCATCCGTTTAGCCGTCCATGACCGATGCTGACGCAAATTCGAAACGAGCCGATGGCACCGGCAAGAATGGTGCAGGGAAAGTACATGTCGAGAATGCAGCCGATGAGCCGCTGCCGCCGGAGGAAATCGAACCTGCTGAGGGCCTGACGCCCGAGGAAGCCGAGAAGGCCCGCAAAAAATATCTGCTGAAACGCTTCTGGATCAGCGCGCGCGGCTTCTGGAGCCGCCGTGGCGACGGGCTGGCATGGCCGTTCTCCATCGGCCTGTTGGTGATGATCGGCATCAATGTCGCTTTCCAATACGGTGTCAACGTCTGGAATCGTGGCATCTTCGACGCGATTGAAAAACGGGATGCGTCCACGGTCTATTTTCTCGCTTCCATATTCCCGCCGCTGGTTCTGGGCAGCGTCCTGATCGTAACATCGCAGGTCTATGTCAGGATGCGGATCCAGCGGCGCTGGCGCTCCTGGTTGACGAAGGTGCTGGTCTCCCGGTGGATTGCAAATGGCCGCTATTACCAGCTTAACCTGATTGACGGCGACCATCAAAATCCGGAGGCGAGGCTGTCGGAGGACATGAGGATCGCCACTGAAGCGCCGGTGGATTTCGTCGCAGGGGTCATTGCCGCCTTCGTATCGGCATCCACCTTCATCGTCGTCCTGTGGACGATCGGCGGCGCGCTGACGTTGCCGATCGGCGGCGTTTGGATAACGATACCCGGCTTTCTGGTGGTGGCAGCGGTAATTTACGCACTTATAACCTCAAGCTCGATTGCGTGGATCGGCCGGAACTTCGTCAAAGTCTCGGAAGTCAAGAACCAGCTCGAGGCGGAATTCCGATATACGCTGACCCGTGTGAGGGAAAATGGCGAGAGCATTGCGCTGCTGGGTGGCGAAGAAGAAGAGCGAAGCGATCTCGACAGCAGGTTCCGCAATGTCCGGCATCAGTGGAAACGAATGGCGCAGCAATATATGCGTACCACCGTCGTGTCGCATGGATCGATGCTGATTGCGCCCGTCGTTCCGGTCCTGCTGTGCGCGCCGAAGTTCCTCGACGGAAGCATGTCGCTGGGCCAGGTCATGCAGGCGGCATCGGCTTTCACCATCGTTCAGTCCGCCTTCGGCTGGCTGGTCGATAACTATCCCCGGCTGGCGGACTGGAATGCCTGCGCAAGGCGTGTCGCATCGCTGATGATGTCGCTTGACGGCCTCGAGCGGGCCGAACAGAGCGATACGCTCGGCCGGATCGTGCGCGGTGAAACGGAGGGTGAGACGATGCTGAGCCTCAAGGATGTATCCGTTTCGCTGGGCGATGGTACTGCTGTCGTTAAGGAAACCGATGTCGAAATCGGACCCGGCGAGCGGGTGCTCGTCGCAGGTGAATCCGGATCCGGAAAAAGCACGCTCGTGCGGGCAATCGCCGGCCTGTGGCCATGGGGCGGCGGCAGCGTCAGTTTTCGTGCCGGTAGCCGGCTGTTCATGTTGCCGCAGCGGCCATATATTCCGTCCGGAACGCTTCGTCGGGCGGTCTGTTATCCGCAGGCAGCGGAGAGCTGGACTGCCGACGAGATCGGCGCAGCTCTCGACAAGGTCGGTCTCGGCCACCTCAAGGACAAGGTGGAAGAAGAGGCGCCGTGGGACCAGACGCTCTCCGGTGGTGAAAAACAGCGTCTCACCTTTGCCCGCCTGCTGCTGAACGATCCCGATATCATCGTCATGGATGAAGCGACCGCCGCCCTGGATGAAAAAAGCCAGGACAGGATGATGCAGACGGTCATCGACGAATTACCAGATGCTACGATCATCAGCGTGGCACATCGCGCTGAGCTGGAGGCCTTCCACAGCCGCAAGATTACGCTGGAACGCCGGGAAGGTGGCGCGAAGCTGGTCAGCGATATCCACCTCATTCCGAGGAAGGCCCGGTCCGGCTCGTTGCTCCGCCGCATGGTCAAACGCAGGTGACGAAAGTCGCGCAGCACCTCCACCCCCTGATATAATGCGAATGAGTATCGCTCTTTCGGTGCTTCTATGTTTTCCACGTCACCCGTATGAACGGTGGACGGTCAATCGGTGACGTCGTAATCTGGCCGCCAGATGAGGCAACGACATACTCTCGGGAGGAAACAATGCCTATCTTCATGGACCGGCATGAGCTCGCCGGAGTTTCTGCGGCCGATATTGCCGCCGCGCATCTTAAGGATATCGACATTCAGGACCGGTATGGCGTCAGGTTTTTAACCTACTGGTTCGATGAAAGGCGCGGTACCGCCTTCTGCCTCATGGATGCGCCGGATGCTGAAACCGCGCAATGCGTGCACCGCGAAGCGCACGGTTTCGTCGCCAGCGAAGTTGTGGAAGTCGCTCTGTCGGCTGTGGAGGCGTTTCTCGGGCGAATACAGGACCCGACGCCGCTCGAGCCTGCCCCCAAACACATGGATGCTGGCCACCGTGCGATACTTTTCACTGACATCGTCGGTTCAACCGAAATGACCGCTCGCCTGGGCGATCGTATGGCAGCTGAACTCGTCCGCGCGCATGATGCGCTCGTGCGTGGCTGTCTGGTAAGACGGTCAGGACGGGAGGTAAAGCACACCGGGGACGGCATAATGGCAGTGTTCTCCTCCACGCCATTTGCAGTCGACTGTGCAATCGATATTCAGCGCGCCTTCCATCGCTACAACAGCGACAGGGGCGAACCCATTCACATCCGCATCGGGCTGGATTGTGGTGAGCCGGTTGAAGACAGCAATGATTTCTTCGGCACGACCGTTCAACTGGCTGCAAGGCTTTGTGCTGCCGCCCATAGCGATCAGATCCTGATATCGGACAAGACCCTGCAGGAATATGGCAGCGCCGATGTCCCCGTATATGGCCATCGATACAGGCTTAAAGGCTTCGCCAAGCCGGTCCTAGCCTATCGTTGCGAGTGGTTGCATTGATTATGGTGTTCTTCAGGGCTGATCCTGACGCGGCACTACCGTTGCGATGCTTTCCTTGGCTTCCTGCTGCTTATAGGTGCTGGTTTCCTTAAGTTGGAAAGCATCCAGCCAGTCACGCCTTCGCAGAAATTGCGCCGAGCTCTTCAAGATCGAGATCATGCTCAAGCTCCCTTAGAGTTTCATCGTCGATCTTTCCTTCGCGTCGCAGACGAATAAGTTCCTTTCTGCCGGCGGCGACAGCCTGAAGAACGACATCGAAGTGGGCATGAAGAAGTGGCGAATATTTCTCGGTACTTTCGGCGTATCTGACACTTGCTGCCAGCCGGTGTTCGTATCTCTTCAGGAGTTGGGGATGGATGAGTTCCCCACTTTCGTCGTAGGCAAGCCCCTGAACGGCTGCGAGCTGGACCTGCGCCATGGCGGCTTCAGCCTCACTCATCGTCATCGGTGCGCGCTCCGGTTCGATATTGCCAAGCCCCGCCCAGGCGATAATCCACCCAAGCGTCGTTCCCTGTATGAGAACGGTTCCCACGATAACCGCGAATGCCATGACCAGAATGAAGTCACGTCCGGGAAAATCCTCCGGCAGGCTGAGCGCAAGTGCCAGCGTCACGACGCCGCGCATGCCTGCCCAGCCGAGCGCCGTCACCCCTCCTGCTCCGAGGGGCGTCGAGCGAGCGACCTTGACCCCGTGAAAAAACCTGATGACCAGATCCGATGTGAATATCCACACGAACCGCGCGATGACGAGCGAAACGAGGATTGCGGCCGCGGGGAGTGCCATCGAACCAACCAGTGAGCCAAAGCCGCCGCCACGTTCAACGACGTCCCGCAGCGATAGTCCTATCAGGATGAAAACCATAGCCTCCATCAGGAAAACAAGGACGTTCCAGAATGAGGTGCCGCGCATTCGCGTCGCCGCAGAAAAGACGGTGTGCTGATGCCATGACGCTATCAGCCCGGCCGTTACGGTGGCGATTACACCGGACGCATGGATCTGTTCCGCCAAAAGATAGGCGATCCATGACAAGATTGCGGTGGCGGCAATGATGAGGTACTCGTCGCCAAGGTGCCGGACGAGCTTTACCCATGCGAAGCCAACGACCACGCCGGTTGCGGCGCCTCCAAGGGCCAGAAAAATGAAGGTGCCGATCGCGTCGGTGGTGCTGAATGTACTTCCGGCCGCAGCCGCTACAGCAAAACGAAAGAGCACGAGCCCGCTGGCGTCGTTGAGAAGGCTCTCACCTTCAAGAAGGATTTGCAGACGCCTCGGAATCTTAACCCTTTCCAGCACGGCACGGGCTGACACGGCGTCCGGAGGTGAGACGATGGCGCCAAGGGCTGCGCAGGCCGCCCATGGCAGAGACGGCATCAGGAGGTGGACAACGACCGCGATGACGATTGTCGTGAACAGCACTGCACCGATCGCGAGAGATGCAATTCCGAAGACGTGTCGTTTCAGGCGATCGACGGCGATCGACCACGCTCCGTCGAGAAGCAGTGGCGGTAGAAAGATAACAAGAACCAGTTCCGGATTGACAGCGATCGTGGGCAAGCCGGGAAGGAACGCCAGCGTTCCCCCGCCCACCAGTAGCGCTACCGATGGCGGCAGGCCCATGCGATGTGCGATGTAGTGCAGCACGATGATGGCGAGAAACATCGCGATCACGAGTTCGAAGAGATGCGTACCGTCCATATGCGCCCCCAATCCGCGTCGGACTCACATCAAATGACGAGATTTGCGAAAAAGCAACGCAGTCATTTTTGCTGGTTTGACTGAGTTCCGGCAATTATCACCGGTTCTTTAGGCAGCGCCGCACATCAAAATGATCTACAACCCAAAACGCAAGCACATCAGGAATGGGATGCCGCCACCCGTGGAGTTCGAGAAGCGGTGGAATATCCAAGCCGAGGGCGGCCCAAGACTTGGGCTAATAAACGAGGAACGAACCTTATGATGACGATAAAACGTATTGTGCTGGCAAGCCGACCCTTGGCAGAACCATCGCATGAAAATTTCCGCCTTGAGGATGCCGAGCTGCGCGAAGCAGCCGAGGGCGATGTCACGGTCCGCGTTCTCTATCTTTCGCTCGACCCTTACATGCGTGGGCGTATGAGCGATGCCAAATCGTACGCGGCGCCTGTACCCATCGACGGTATCATGGAAGGCGAGACGATCTGCGAGGTGGTGAAGTCACGGCACAACGGTTTTGCGCCCGGCGACATCGTGCGCGGGCGGACCGGTTGGTGTACGGGGGCGGTCATCAATGGGGACTTGCTACGAAAGGTCGAGACGCACGGCGCGCCGGTCACGACCGCGATCGGCGTCCTTGGCATGCCGGGATTTACTGCATGGAGTGGTCTGAAGTTCATTGGCAAACCGAAGCAGGGTGAGACGGTTGCTGTCGCTGCAGCCTCTGGCCCCGTTGGTTCCATGGTCGGACAGCTTGCAAAGCTTTACGGGGCGAGGGCAGTCGGTATAGCCGGTGGGCCCGACAAATGTGCATTCGTGAAGGATGAACTTGGCTTCGACAGCGTGGTTGATCATCGCTCGGAGAATTTTGTCAGCGATCTGAACGCGGCCTCTCCAAACGGGATTGATGTCTATTTCGAGAATGTCGGAGGACGCGTCTGGGATGCGGTACTGCCTCTTCTAAACCAGTTCGGGCGTGTTCCCGTCTGCGGCCTCGTTTCTCAATATAACGGTGCAAACTCGTCGCAGACAGACCGTCTTCCGGCAACGATGTCGGCGATCCTGAGACAGAGCCTTCTCGTTCGAGGTTTCATCCAGACTGAATTTGCGGCCGATCATTTCAATGACTTTCTCGCGGAGATTGGCCCAAGGGTCGCTAGCGGCGAGATCAGGTACCGCGAGGATGTCGTCGATGGATTGGAGAATGCTCCTGACGCCTTCATCGGCATGCTGAAAGGCAAGAATTTCGGCAAGCTTATCGTCAAAATCGGTGGCGTCGTCTCATGAGCCGCCATGACGTAAGAAATATCGCGGTTTTGGATGATTACCAGAATGTGGCGATCACCAGCGCCGACTGGTCGCCATTGAAAGACTGTGCCGAAATCACGATCTTCAATGACCACATCGCGGACGAAGAACGCCTGGTTGATCGTCTCTTGCCGTTCGATGCTGTCTGCGTCATGCGCGAACGGACGCCGCTGCCGCGACGTGTTCTCAAGCGCCTGCCGAACCTGCGGTTCATCGCAACGACTGGAGGGCGCAACGCCTCAATCGACCTTGCCGCGGCCCGTGATCTTGGCATCGTTGTTTCGGCGACGGGTGCGAACGGATCGGGCGCCCCGGAGCTGACTTGGGCACTCATCCTTGCGGCGGCACGCCATATTTCCACAGAAATTGCCTCGTTTCGGAGTGGTGGCTGGCAAACCACGGTCGGGCGCGACCTTTCGGGCAGCACGCTGGGTGTCATCGGTCTGGGCAGGATCGGCCGCCAGATCGCAAAGGTCGGGCTTGCTTTCGGTATGGACGTGATCGCCTGGAGCCAGAATCTGACCGATGAGGCGGCAGAAGCTGCCGGTGTGCGACGGGTTGAAAAAGAGACGCTTCTTCGCGAGTCCGACTGGGTGACGTTGCATCTTGTTCTGTCGGAGCGAACGAAGGGCGTAATCGGTCAGGAGCAGCTGGCTTTGATGAAGCCAACAGCCTGGCTCGTGAATACGTCACGAGGTCCGCTTGTCGATGAAGGAGCTTTGATCGCTGCCCTGGAAACCAAGAGGATCGCAGGTCTTGCAGTGGACGTGTTTGATCATGAGCCTTTGCCCAGTAATCATCCGCTTCGGACTTTTGGCAATGTGATCGCGACGCCTCATATCGGGTTTGTTACCGAAAACTCATATCGGATTTTCTATCGAGATACCGTGGACAATCTCGTCGCATGGCTGAACGGAACGCCACTGCGGGTTTTGTGAACTTCCGAGTTGACCCTTGGTTCCCGTCGCACCGCCTGGCGGCACCATCTGGCCTCGCCCAAATAATAATGCGGCCGAATGATCGGCCACATTCTGATGTCACAAAAGTATCAGCCCTTGATGAGGGCCAGCAGGTCGGCGATCGGAACGATCTGGTCGTCTTCACCGTGCAGAACAAGCGTCGGAACGGAGATTCTTCAGGTTCTCGGTCTGGTCGGTTTCCGAGAAGGCCTTGAAGGAACGGGAACTTTAGGTGCTGCTGGAGGTGCTGCGTGGCACGAGAATGCTCTACCAACTGCAAAAATCGGCGGACGGATGCGCAGATGCTGTGGGACTTGCTGCGGCGTCAATTGCCGCGGATGGCGCTGCGTGGTGCCGATCGTCAACTGCTTGAGGATTCGCTCAAAGGGAAGATCATGGATGAGACCGGCTGAGCGTCTGCTGGCGGAAGAAGGAACGTGTCCGTCCGCGTTCGGTCCTGGTCGGCATGTTCAGTAATTGTGCTGCGGATACGCTGACGAACCGGTTGCCCGCACTTGCCGGCCCCGGTTCCTTGCTGCCGCTTTTAAAAAGGTACAGGAAAAAGCCCGGCACGAAGGCCGGGCTTTTGTTGTTGCTGTCCAGGTGGATCAGAACTTTACGCCGAGGCCGACGCGGATTGCATGCTGGTCGACATCCGCGTTGATTGCAGCGCCACCGAAGTTGAAATCCTTGTCGCCGAAGTCGGTGTAACGGTACTCAACGCGTCCGAACACCATGTCGGTAAATGCATAGTCGAGACCAACGCCGACGGTGTAGCCATTGAAGGTTTCCTTCACGTCGGCAATGCCCGGGACTTCCGCATAGCCGCGAGCATAGGCCCAGCCTGCGGTACCGTATACCAGTGCACGGTCAAATGCGTATCCGACCCGGCCGCGAACCGAACCCTGCCAGTCAAACCCGTAGTCGAAGCCTGTGCCGAGAATGGTGGCGGAATCATCGCCCCAGTTCTTTTCGAAGTCAGCCTCAAGGCCAACGACCCAGCTGTTGCCAAGGTCATAGTTGAAGCCGACGAAACCGCCGGCGAGAGCGCCGTCGAAGTCTGCGGACGTTTCGCCGGGAAGGCCGACGATCGAAGCGTCATTGTTGTTCCAGCCGTAACCTGCCTGGACACCGGCGGTAAATCCGGTCCAGCTGAACAGCGGCGCAACCTCTGCTGCCGGGGCTGCAGGTACTTCTGATACGGCATCGGCCGCCATTGCAGTCGATGCCGCGAGCACGAATGCGATAGTCGATACGATTTTCTTCATAGTCTCTGAACTCCCTTACATGAGAGATCATTTATATGCCTTTTGCCTAAGAAATGATGTAACCTTTGTGCAACGCCTACGATCCGTGCAGCGGTCTGCATAAAATCGAGGCTGCCCGGGCGCGGTGGGAAGTCGCTTGCGCTCGCGCTCGTCAGGATAATTTTACAGGCCTTTGCCGGCAGCCGATGTCTTTGCAAGGCCAGGGCTCTCAGCCAAGCTGACGTTCGATTGCGGGCTTGTCGATGACCGACCAGACCCTGCGGATTTTCATGTGCTCAAATTCGTAGAACACATGCTCGCAGAACTGAACCCTCCTGCCATTGACCGGAAGGCTCATGAAGGTGGATTTGGGCATGCAATCGAACGGAAGCCGGGCGGCAACCCGTGTCGCCTCGATGACAAGGATCTCTGCCTCGAACCGCAGGTCGGGAATGTCGGCAAAGTCGTTTTCCAGCATGTCGCGATAGCCCGACAATCCGAATGGTCGGCCGTTGTGTTCGACATTGTCGGCGACGAAGGTTCCGAGTTCATCGAAAGCCTGACGGTTGAGGCAGTCGAGATAGGAAAGATAGATATCCTGAAGTGTCGGCATGTGTTTCTCCGTATCGATCGAAGGGTCGAGCCTGCTTCGGCGCCGAGGTCGATGTCAGCAGTTTGCGCGTTGCTCGCGGTCCGTTGGGACAGCGAACTGTGCTCCGTCATTGAACACGTGCAGGTATGGACGGGGAACCGGTGACGAGATCGCACCTGCCATCGTCTAGCCGGTAAAATCCATCCTGCGGAACGGGCAGTTCGAGCATCTCCCGCTTTGAAAGTCCGAGAAACACGCCGCGAAGGATCCGCCCGAACAGACCATGGGAAATGACGATGGTCGGATGCCGGATATCCCAGATCCATGACGTCGCGCGCTTGCAGGCGTCATCGAAACTTTCGCCGTCTGGCGCCCCGAAATACCAGTCGAACGCGTTTGTCCCGTCAAGATGGCCGGGAAACTCGTTGTCGATCTCAAATCGCGTCATCCCGTCCCAGGAGCCGGTCGTAACCTCAACCAGTCGGTCATCTTCTATATACGGGAGTGGCACCTTGGCCTGTACGCGGTCCGCGGTCTGGCGCACGCGCCCAAGCGGACTGATCTGCATCTGGAACAACTGGTCATCGTTGCAGAGCGTTTCGCGGAGCAAGTGAGCTACATGATCCGCCTGCTCGATGCCACGCTGCGTGAGAGGTGAATCCAATTGTCCTTGAAACCGGCCAAGAGAGTTCCAGACGGTTTCGCCGTGACGAAGGAGGTAGATGGTCGGTAGAGCCACGCTTGTTTCATCCTGCACATTCGTTATCGATTGCTTTCATCCAAAGCATCGATACGGAAACGTGCCGATTGCAGCGCATTGATGACCGATTGCAAAGCCTGGCCCTTGTCCATGCCTGACATTGACAGGACATGGTGCTCGAAGGCACCA
>NZ_CP036360.1:0-496948 GCF_004328495.1 Agrobacterium sp. 33MFTa1.1
ATGGCGATAGCGAATAAGATCGAAGCGGCGATTGTGCAGAAGGAAGATGCGGGCGGAAAGATAGCACGTCACGCAAGCCTTTTGTCGCAGCAATTGCAGGAACTGCGAACACGCATGTATCCGCCTAAGTCAGAAAAAAGCCTGCGCCCCTTCCTGACCAACGAAGTATCCAAACTGACGTCCATTCCTGATTCTACCCTGAAACTTCTTTCGAGTGAGGGGCGCGGTCCTGTTCCCGGACGGCTGGAAAACAATCATCGCGTCTACACCCTGGCCCAGATCAACGAATTGCGGGAGCTTTTCGCAAGCCAGAAGCCTGCCGATGCATTGAGATTCTTGCCCCGGCGCCGCGAGGGTGAACACCTTCAGGTGGTGGCAATCGCCAACTTCAAGGGTGGCAGCGCCAAGACCACGACCTGCGTCCACCTTGCGCACTATCTCGCCTTGCAGGGCTATCGTGTCCTCGCACTGGACCTCGATCCGCAGGCGTCACTTTCCGCTCTCTTCGGCGCCCAGCCTGAATTTGACGTCGGCGCCAATGAGACCATCTATGCGGCGTTGCGCTATGACAATGCAGAGCGTCGTCCGATCCGCGACATCATTCGCAAAACATATTTCGACGGCATCGACCTGATACCGGGCAACCTCGAGGTCATGGAATATGAGCACGAGACGCCCAGGGTTCTGGCGCAGAAATCCGGCTCAGGGGCAATTTTCTTCGAGCGCTTGAAACTGGCATTGGCCGAGGTGGATCAGGACTACGACGTCGTGATTCTCGATACCCCTCCTTCCCTTGGGTTCCTCACCCTCAGCGCGATCTACGCCGCCACCAGCATGATCATCACCGTCCATCCGGCAATGCTTGACGTGGCTTCGATGAGCCAGTTCCTGTTGATGATGGGAGACCTGATCAGCGTGCTGAACGAAAGCGGCGCACAACTCGATCAGGATTTCATTCGCTATCTGGTTACCCGCCACGATCCGAACGACGCGCCGCAGTCGCAGGTAGTTGCGATGATGCGTCATCTGTTTGGCACGGATGTCCTCCTGCCGACCTTGATCGAGAGCACGGCTGTGGAGGCAGCGGGGCTTGCGAAGCGCTCCATCTATGAACTCGAAATGGGCCAAATCGGTCGTGACACGCATAAACGTGCTCGCGAGGCGGTTGACGCCGTGAACGAAGCGATCGTGAAACTCATCAACACAAGTTGGGGGCGTACATGACGAGCAAGTCGCGCAAATCGATTGTGGCAAACTTCGGTTTGCTTTCTGCCGAGTTGGAAAACCGGCTCTCGACTGAGAACCCGACCCCCGCTCCCCAGCCCGTGCCAACTGCGCGAGTGGGCGCAGGCGTGATCGGTGCGGCGCATCGGGCGATCGACGACATCAAATCTGAACGCGACCGCCTGAAGGCGCTGGTCGAAGCCGGCGGAGGCACGATCCGCGAACTCGATCCCTTAAGTATCGACCCCTCGCCCTTTCCTGATCGTCTTCCTGACGATGATGCGGCCGATTTCGAGGCGTTCCGGAACTCGATACGGTCCGAAGGCCAGAAGGTTCCCATACAGGTCCGCAAATCACCTTCGTCTCCCGACCGCTATCAGGTGATCTACGGCCACCGCCGGCTCCAGGCAGCCAGAGACCTTGGAATTCCGGTCAAGGCGATCGAGGTCGAGATTTCCGACATCGAACTTGCTATCGCACAGGGTATTGAAAATGCTGATCGCCAGGATCTGACCTGGATCGAGCGCGCCCTCTTCGCCCGCCGCATGGATGATGCTGGTGTAAAGCCTCGGGATATCAAGGCTGCGCTGTCTATCGATGACCCCGAACTCGCTCGCATGCGGTCCGTCTACCGTGTCGTCCCGACCGAAATCATCGAAGCAATCGGGCGGGCGGGCAAGGTCGGTCGCCCGAGGTGGGCCGACTTTGCAAAGAACTATTCCGAAAGGCCGGATCTCCACGATGCATTGAGGAATGTTTTATCCGGCAGCGCCGAAAAGCGCCTGGGATCGGACCAGAAGTTTCTTGCAGCATTCAATGCTCTCAAACCTGAGGCCCCCCAGAAGGACACTGGAAAGTCCATTGCTGGACCCGCAGGCGAGCAACTGGGCAGGCTTGTTCGCACCGCGAACGAGGTTCGTATTTCAGCGCACACAGCGTCAGCGAAGGAATTCCTGAGCTTTATTGAATCGGAATTGCCGACGCTGGCTGAGCGCTTCAGTCGTGAGAAGTCTAAGAACTGATCGAAGCCGCAAGCGGATTTCGACGCGAATTCAGGAAGGAAAGCGCGCAAAAGAAAAAGGCCCCCGAAACGTTGCCGTCATGGAAGCCCTTCTCGTTGTGTGAGAGCTTGAGAATCGCATTTCCATGAATCCTAGTCAAGAGTCTTTGGCACCGTTTTGGTGAGGGTTTTTCTTTTGCCTTTTGAGAGGCGAGGACATGGAAGGTGGACAAGTAACGACGCCCTTTGGGCGGCGACAGGTTACCCTTGCGCTTGTGAGGCGGCAAATTGCCACGAGCAGGATCGAGGAAGGTAAATCGGCAAACAAGTGGAAGGTTTTTCGCGACGCATCTGAAGCTCGAGAGGTGCTTGGTCTGCAGGATCGCAGCCTCGCGGTTCTCGATGCGCTTTTGAGCTTCTATCCGGAGAACGAACTGCGCCAAGACGCGCAGCTCGTCGTCTTTCCCTCGAACATTCAGCTGTCAATTCGTGCCCATGGCATTGCAGGCGCGACCTTGCGCCGGCATCTTGCGGCCCTCGTTGATGCCGGCTTGATTATCCGCAAGGATAGCGCCAACGGGAAACGCTACGCGAGAAAAGGCGACGATGGCTCGATCGAGCACGCGTACGGATTCGACATATCACCTCTTCTTATGAGAGCTGAGGAGCTTGCGTGCCTCGCACAGCAGGTTGCTGCCGATCGGATCGCCTTTAGACAGGCAAAGGAAAATCTGACGATCTGCCGGCGGGATATCCGCAAGCTGATCGCTGCAGCTGTTGAAGAAGGGGCAGCAGGCGATTGGGACGGAATAGAGGAGCGCTATATCGCGATCGTGGGAGAAATTCCGCGCAATCCCACCTTGGCTGAACTCAAGGACCTCGGTCTCAGGATGAGCCGTCTACGTGAGGATATCGTCAAACTCCTGAATTCTGAAGATTTTTCGTCGAAAATGAACGCCAATGATGTTCATATTGAGCGTCACATACAGAATTCAAATACCAACCCTCCTAATGAACTTGAACCTAGCTCTCGAAACGAGCAGGGAGCGAAGCCGAGTGAGGACGGGCAGCCCCAGCATGTGCCGATCAAGGCTTTCCCAATCGGACTTGTGCTGCGGGCCTGCCCCGAAATTTCAAACTATGGGCCCGATGGTCAAATTCGGAACTGGCGTGAACTCATGACAGCCGCAGTGGTCGTCAGATCCATGCTTGGGGTCAGCCCGTCTGCATATCAGGAAGCCTGCGAGGCAATGGGCCCAGAGAACGCGGCGGTGACGATTGCCTGCATTTTGGAGCGCGGTGGTCACATTAATTCACCGGGCGGATATCTCAGAGATTTGACAAGCAAGGCTAAGCGAGGCGAATTTTCACTTGGTCCGGTCCTAATGGCTCTGCTGCGTGCCGGGGGCCACAACGTCAAAGCCACTGGGTAATGTTGAGGCAACATAAGTGCGGGGGGAACAAAAATTGTTCCTCCAGGCAAGCTGAAGCCAAACGGACCGTGAATTCTAGGCGGAGCGCAGGTTACTGTGCGAATACCCTCGGTCGAGGAGACACTGGTGGCTGTACTGAGCCAGAATCGCAGGTGAGAATTGACGCGTAGGATCGTAGTTGGGGGACCAGCACATAGTGCCAAGTTCTGTCGCGGACTAGAATGCATCGATGCTAACCACGGTGGGGCGATCGCGGACACCCATGAATTTCAGTTCGTCGATACAAGGCGTGCTCGGATGTCGTGCCGTCATTGGTTTCAACATGACCGAAATCTGCTCCCAGCCCCGACCCTCGTCGCCTATCCCTGCGGGGACTCAGCCTGGCAATGTCACGTCGGCAGGCGGCCGGGCGCTGCTTGGTGACCCGTAGCTGTTCTCGTTTTCTAGGCGCTGGGCGGCAAGAGCCTCGATCTAGGCCGACCGTGCCAGACGCTTGTTTGGCCCCCTGTTGCGACGTCGGAGATCGGGAAGTTTTGCGTAAACCAAAATCTTCCCATTGGCGCGAACCTGCCGTCTCCTCTGGTGCAAGCCTTCGAGAAGACAGAGCATGATGGACAAAGTGCGGGCGACACAGCGCTTACGATTTACCGACAGTTTCCTCGCTTCCAGCGACCGTGCAGGTATCGCTGGCGACAGGCTTTCATTCGCACCTAACTTGAACGAGATATCCCGCTTCTCGGGCCGAGTGTTCCCCTGCGCCATGCTCATCCGGTACGACCTGCGCTCGCCGCGCTTGCTGCGCCAATGAACTGCACCTTCACCCGACAGAATCGTCAATGTCGCTCCCGAGGGGGGTAGCGCGTCGAAAGAACGAGCCGTTCAACGCAGGTCAGCATGAGGATTGATAACAGGCTCATGAAGCCCACCAGTTCAATATCAGAAATGGGCGCGGGGCATCGGGGGTGGATACGAATATGTCACCGCGGCCGCAATGGTCACCGCAACGCATTCCCAAATAGCGAATTTGTACGGTGCGAACTGGTTTTCCGTTGTCGGTGAATACTGCCGCTATCCCGTTCTCGATCAGCTCGAGCACCAGGTACGTCCAGTCGACCCCGGCATTTCCATCGGCTCTTCCTACACAATCGCTTAAACGAGCCGTCGGTTTGAGCGCTTCAAGCAGCTCTTCTGCGCGCTTACCCCGAATTTTTCCGAGCCGGTCAGCTTCGCTCCGCGGCTGACGCGGAGACGAGTTGGCGAGAGTCTCAAGATCCGCGTGCGATAGCGCCACTGAAATTAGACCGAATGAGGCCTCGGCGCACGGAGCGGGCGTGGCCTCCAACAAGCGAATCGTTTGAGTTCGATCGACATCCCCGCCAGGCATGGGCCTTCCGGATTCTGCCGAAGTTGATCCAAGACTGCCGATGAGCAAAGCAAGAACACCAAAATTCGTTTTGCTGGCTGAAATCATAGTGTTTCGGGTAGCCGAGGAAATTCAGCCGATGTCACCATGACCGAAAAATTGTGCTTGAAATCGTGGTCTCCAACGTATGTTCGTGCGATCTTGCCAAACCACGTGATCTTGAAACGATTGGAATTGCCGATCCGGTCGAATTTGATTTTGTGCTTGGCAACCGTATCATGGCCGAGCAGGTATATCTGAAACGCGAAATCATTCCGGTCTGTTATCGTTTCCGGGCTGGGGTCAATAAGCAGTTCGAGGCCGTCGAGAAACTCCGGCGTATATTCATCCTTGGAGCAGATTCTAATCCGCCCATTGTGCCAGTCATCCGACGACAATACGCAGGATTGATAGTTTTCCCAAGAGTAAGGTGCGTCCCAGTCGCTGGCGTAGTTCGAACTATCCTTTATATCACGCTCTGAATTGTAATTTGCCGTCTCGAGATGAATGTCGAACCACACTTCTCCGTCGATCTCTTTTGCTGACCATAAAGCTCTTTGATTGGATGTCCCTCTGGCCAGGGATTACCTTCGAAGTAGATCCTGTTTGATTCCATATATGTTTCTCCTCTTTCAATCAGGCGTGACTTGAGAAAATTCAGTCAGTCGCTTCGGGAGAACCCGAGAGACCACGGCGGCAAGTGGCGCGACTACGATGGCGAAACCCTTGCCGCCAACGCCTCGCGCTATCCGGAGGTGAGAACGGTCCGGGTGGCCCGCTGCAACGGGAAGATCAGTCCGAACATGACGATCGCTGCGCCGCCAAGTATGGCTACGACTATTAGAGAGACGGGGATGCTGAAATTCGCCATCGCGGACGCCATCACGAACGGCGCCAAGGCCGACAGCACCAGCTTGGACGCCATGGTCTTTCCCTGCAGCTTGCCATAGCCATCACTGCCGAACAGGTACAGAGGTAGAGTGCCGGCGACGATGCTCAGCAGGCCGTTGCCCATGCCGAAAATCACCGCAAACACCATGGCGCCGGGTACCGACGGGGCGAGCGCCAACAGGATCAGAGTGCCGCCGGGAATCAGGACGGCCGCGACAATCGCCAGAGAAAGCGCCGGCAAGTTCTTGCCGAACACCATGTTGATGAGGCGGCTGGCAACCTGGGATGGGCCGAAGAGCGTACCGACCAGGGCGGCCGTGGTGCCGAGTCCGAGACCGGAGAGCAACGGCACCATATGCACCAATACAGCCGCGCTGGAGAGCGACAGCAGCGAAAACGCCGTGACCATCAGTGCGAAGCCAGCGCGGCGTTGTTCTGGTGGCAGTATTCCTTCAACCCGCTGCGGCGGAGCTTTGGTCGTCGACCGGCGCGCGGTAACGCCGTGCGAAAGCCAGGCGTGGATCGGCAGACATATGAACAGGTTCAGACCGGCATAAAGCAGATAAATATTTTGCCAGGAGATGTGCGCATGGAGAGCCGTCGTGATTGGCCAGAACATCGTGGAGGCGAAGCCGGCGAGCAGCGTCAGGTAGGTAATACTGCGCGAGGCCACATGCGGTCTGATCTGGACCAGGAGCGCGAACGCGGCGCCGTACTGCACCAGGTTGGCTGCCACCTGGATTGCGATAAGGGCAACGACGTAGGCCGACTTGCTTGTTGCAAAAGCGCAGGCTGCAAGGGCGACGGCGGCGATCGCCGATCCTATGGTCATGATCCGTCCGGCCCCAATGCGGTCGAACAAGCCGCCGAGCCAAGGCGCCGTCAGGCCGCCGATCAGGAGCGCAACCGATAGCGCTCCGAAGATCCATTCGGTCGACCAGGCAAAATCCGCGGCCATGTCGGGTGCTAGGATGCTGAAGCTGTAATAGAGGGTGCCGTAACCGATGTTCTGCGTGACACCGAGCGCGACAATAGCGGCGACGGGAGCGCGCTCGCTCATATGGATTTCAGGCTCACGCGCTGCTCCAGCTTTTCGGCTTCTTCTTTTCGCTCGCTGTAGCGATCGGTGAGGTAGGCAGAGACGTCACGGGTCAGGATCGTGAACTTCACCAGTTCCTCGCAGACGTCGACGACGCGATCATAATAGGAAGACGGCTTCATGCGGCCGTCGGTGTCGAACTCTTGGAAAGCCTTGGCCACCGACGACTGGTTCGGGATGGTGATCATCCGCATCCAGCGACCGAGGACCCGCAGCTGGTTGACCGCATTGAACGACTGCGAACCACCGGAAACCTGCATAACGGCCAGGGTCTTGCCCTGCGTCGGCCGCACCGAACCAACCGAAAGCGGGAGCCAGTCGATCTGCGCCTTCATGATACCGGTCATGGCGCCGTGGCGTTCCGGACTAATCCAGACTTGGCCTTCCGACCAGGCAGAAAGCTCACGCAGCTCCTGCACCTGTGGATGGCTCACCGGCGCCGCATCGGGAAGCGGCAGGCCCGCTGGATTGAAGATCCGAACCTCGCAGCCAAAATGTTCGAGCAGGCGCGCCGCCTCATTCGCCAGGAGCCGGCTATAAGATACGGCGCGCAGGGAACCATAGAGGATCAGAATGCGCGGCTTGTGCGATGATAATGGAGGACGCAGGGCGCCCAAATCTGGCTGACAAAGATGCGAGAGGGATGCGGCAGGAAGATCAGACAATGCGTTTGCCCTCCGCATCGAGGACCTGCTCACCATCTTCTTTGGTGAAGGCGCCCTTGTGGGTGTCGGGCAGAATGTCCAGCACCACTTCGGATGGTCGTGCCAAGCGCGTGCCAAGCGGCGTCACGACCAGAGGCCGGTTGATTAGAATCGGGTTTTTAAGCATCGCGTTGAGCAGCTGATCGTCGCTCAGCTCCGGATTGTCGAGGTTCAACTCCGCATAGGGCGTGCTCTTTTTACGGATGGCGCCGCGCACCGTCAGGCCGGCATCAGCGATCATCTGCACAAGCTGTGCGCGCGTCGGCGGGGTTTTCAGGTATTCGATCACCGTGGGCTCAATGCCGGCGTTGCGGATCATCTCAAGGGTGTTGCGCGACGTTCCGCAGGCGGGGTTGTGATATATTGTGACGTCCATGGTCGTCAGGCCCTTTCGATGGTGGAAGTGGAGGAGCGGACGGCGGCGCCGCGCTCGTACCAGCCCTTGCTGCGGTTGACGATCCAGACCACTGACAGCATGACCGGCACTTCGATCAGCACGCCTACGACGGTCGCCAGGGCTGCTCCGGAATCGAAACCGAACAGGCTGATGGCCGCTGCCACCGCCAGTTCAAAGAAGTTGGATGCGCCAATGAGAGCGGAAGGGCCTGCAACGCAGTGCTGCTCCCCACTCGCGCGGTTGAGAAGGTAGGCCAGGCCGGAGTTGAAATAGACCTGGATGAGGATCGGCACGGCCAACAGGGCGATCACGCCCGGCTGCGCGAAGATCTGCTCGCCTTGAAAGCCGAACAATAATATCAGGGTCGCCAGTAGAGCGACCAGGGATACCGGCTGCAACCTGGCAGCGAGACGGTTTACGTCGGTCAGCCGACGCAGGATTTGCGCCGAGATTACCGGCAGGACGATATAGAGCACGACCGACAGGATAAGAGTATTCCACGGGACCGTAATGGCCGAAAGGCCGAGTAGCAGCCCGACGATCGGTGCGAAGGCCAACACCATGATCACATCGTTTAACGCGACCTGGCTCAGCGTGAAATGCGGCTCGCCTTTGGTCAGGTTCGACCAGACGAACACCATGGCGGTGCAGGGCGCGGCCGCAAGGATAATCAGGCCAGCGATATAGGAATCGATCTGGCCTGCCGGCAGGTAAGGCCGGAACAGATAGCCGATAAACAGCCAGCCAAGCAGCGCCATCGAAAACGGTTTTAATGCCCAGTTGATGAACAGGGTAACGCCGATCCCTCGCCAGTGGCGGCCGACCTGCCCGAGGGACGCGAAATCGATCTTGAGCAGCATTGGGATGATCATCAGCCAGATCAGCACTGCCACTGGCAGGTTGACCTTCGCGACTTCGGCCGCGCCGATCGTCTGGAAGGCCCCGGGCGTAAGGTGGCCGAGGGTCACCCCGACGACGATGCAGGCGATGACCCACACCGTCAGATAGCGTTCAAACGTGGACATGATTTTACCCTTGGATAGTCTTGGCAAACAGGCCGGCGGAGGCCGGGAAAAGGCTTGCCGCCTGGCCTGTTTGCAAGATTGCGGCCGGCGCGCTTGTGCGATCGACCTTCACGAAGCCCAAAATAATCAAAGAATGCAGTGGCCGTTTCTGTCAGCAGGTAAAGGGTGGGGGCGCCATCGCGCGCTGCCTGGTCAAGCATCTGGCGTGAAATGGCTTCGCCATAACCGCGTTTGCGTTGGTCGGGCAGCACGACCACAGAGCGCAACAGCGCATAGTCTCCATAGGGCTCCAGCCCAGCGAAGCCGATAATCTGGGCCCGGTCCGCAAAGCGAAAGAAGGTGCGCCCGCTTTGCTCCAGATCGTCGATCGGAAGTCCCGCCGCCTGCAGTGCTGCCTGGAGGTCCTGATCGCGCCCGCTGGCCGACTGCTGATCCAAAAAGTCGCTCACGCGACGTCGCCCTTGCGGCTGGTGCTGCCTTCCATCGTGCCGATCGTGCGGAGCTGAGTTTCCAGCGCCAGGTTGTCGATCGACGCGAGGGGCAGATTCACAAACGCGGTGATGCGGTTCTTAAGGTAGCGGGCGGCTTGGGAGAAGGCCTGGCCCTTCTCAACCAGAGAACCTTCGACGGCTGCCGGATCTTCAACGCCCCAGTGGGCAGTCATCGGGTGGCCGATCCAGACCGGACAGGCTTCGCCAGCGGCATTGTCGCAGACCGTGAAGATGAAATCCATTTGCGGCGCGCCAGGCTCCGCGAAGACATCCCAGCTTTTTGAGCTGAACCCCGTCGCCTCGTATCCGAGGCTGCGGAGCGTATCCAAAGCAAGCGGATGGACCTCGCCCTTGGGCTGGCTGCCAGCGGAGAAAGCGCGGAATCGGCCCTTGCCTTCCCCATTCAAGATGGACTCGGCGAGGATCGAACGGGCCGAATTGCCGGTGCAGAGAAACAGGACGTTATAAACGCGATCAGCGGTCATTGTAGGTTCTCCTTTGCGGTTGGCGCGCAGCAGGCGGCGACCTCGGTGGCCGGTGCGCATATCTCCGGGTGCCCGGCGCAGCAGTCTTCCATCAGGAAGCGAACCAGCGCGCCCAGCCCATCGTAATTGGCGGTGTAGATAATCGAACGGGATTCCCGCTGCTGGTTGATCAGCCCGGCGCGTTCCAGCTCCTTCAGATGAAAAGACACGTTGGAGGGCGAGACCTCGGCCTTTTCGGCAATAGCACCGGCAGCCATTCCGTCCGGACCGGCTACCACCAGCATGCGGACAATATGCAGCCTTGTTTCCTGCGACAGTGCCGCAAATGACATCAGGGCTTGACGTTCTTCCATATTTCTACAATCCTTGAAGTATTGAAACAGGAGTAGCCGAAATGAACGCACTCGACAAGCCCTTTCTCGAAACGGATATCAGCCTTGGCCACCTGCTCGACACCCTCGACGGCGTCCGGGATCTGCCGTTGATCTTCTCCTACGACGGCCGCCCGGTGAAAGGTGGCTATCACGTGACCGAGGTGAAGGCGGGACAGTTCGCAGCACTCGACTGTGGCGCCGAGCACGAAGAATGGTCTGAAATCTTCGTACAGCTGTGGGACATCCACGAAGACGACCGCTCGCATATGCCGGCCGGCAAGTTCGCCGCCATCATCCGCAAGGTATCGGAGCATCTGCGGCTCGATGGATCGGCCAAGCTGACCTTCGAAGTCAGTGACGGCGTCCGCCCGATGCAGCTTTACTGTGCGGCGACCCCCGCCCTGCACAGCGGTGCGGTACATGTAGACCTGGTACCGCGGCCAGCGTGCTGTAAGCCGCGCGATCGATGGCTCGCCGAAGAAAATCGGAAGGCCTCGGCGTGCTCTGGCCCAACACAACAGACGGGCTCGTGCTGCTCCTGAGTCCGCCCAATAGGGTCAATCCGGCGATTTGGGAGAGCGCTTTGTTTCTTTGAATCAGCGAGTTAGAATCCGCTCGGTTAGGACAGCCGACACACTTAACCTGGGCCAAATCACGCTCTGCAAAGGCTTCAAAACATGGAAGATCGCGTCCGCTTCGCGCTGGAAAAGTTGCTCAACGTCCCCATGGCGATACCGGCCAGAGCCGGAGGGTCGCCAACTTCATTCTTACCTGGTGGAACGCAGACGTGCATGGCGACTTTAATCTCACATACCTGCCCGACGTCGATCGCGACGTCTGCGAAGACATGGTGACAGTCGTCACTTTTCTCGCGCGAAGAGGATCTTGTTTACCCCGAGGCTTACAAACCGGAGATCATTCAAATCATTCGCCGCTGGCGGCCGGACGTCGAGATCGATTGATGTCGAAACCGCGCAACCAAGCTTCCCTGTCTAACAGCGAGCGGCGCGCTGTCGAGCTCGACACGATCGCATCGGTGCTGCCAATCGAGCGCAGGGACGAACTCGCCGAACTTCTGACTGACCAGGATGTCGAAACGCTAAAACATCTGGTCAACCAGGGCATGGGCGACAACACGCTGCGGGCGCTGACCTCCGATCTGGCGTATATTGAAGCCTGGGGATTGGCGGCGACCAAAAAATCACTCCCCTGGCCGGCACCCGAGGCGCTGCTGCTGAAATTCGTCGCCCACCATTTGTGGGATCCGGAGAAGCGTGCCAGCGACCCCGACCACGGCATGCCTGATGACGTTGAGGCAAACCTCAGACGCCAGGGTTTCCTGAAATCCATCGGCCCGCCCCCGATACTCTGCGGCGCCAGCTTGCGGGTTGGTCGACCATGACCCAATGGCGCGGCTTATCCGGACCCTTCTCCTCCCCTGCCCTCAAACAGGCGATCCGGCCCGCGGTCCGCACCGTTCCACGAAAGCGTCGTCGAGAAAGCGCAAAAGCGGTCACGGGGGAAATCCTGCAAATGCTGCTCGCCAAGTGCGCAAGTGACAGCTTGCGTGACATCATGGACCGAGCGATTTTGATGGTCGCCTTTGCGTCAGATTGTCGCTGGCGCAGCGAGATCGCAGGCCTCCGCATGGTGCAACTGACCGAGGAAACACCGATCGAGGTGCCTGACAGCCCCCCCTGTCCTCTTTGGCAATTCATCTTGGGCGGACCAAAACGACGACCGGAGAGGACGACGAAGTCGTCTATCTCACAGGCCGGCCTGTCGAGGCATTGAATGCCTGGCTGACGGCCACCAGGATGGACATGGGAAGCGTGTTTCGGGGGATCGGAAGGTGGGGAACGGCCTCGCGCCGGGCGCTCGATCCGCAGTCGATCAACGCGATCCTTAAACATCGAGCGGAAATGGCGCGATTGGATCCCGGGGAGTTTTCTGCGCACGGTTTGCGGTCAGGATATTTGACGGAGGCCGCCGATCGGGGCATTCCGCTGCCTGAGGCGACGGAACAGTCGCGCCATCGATCAGTGCAATAGGCGTCCAGCTACTACAACAACGCGACAAGGCGAAGCGGGCGTGCGGCCCGATTGTTGTAGGATCCGATATCACTGTTAGAATTGCCAAGGCGAGATCAATTCGAGTCCTGTTGTTTCGAAATCTTCGAGGTCTCTGGTCGCCAACCGGCCACCATTGATCCGCGCTATCGCCGCGATCATGCCGTCCGGAGCCGACATCCTCCTCCCCTGCCGCGCAGCGTCTTCCATGATATCGCCATAGGCCAATGCTGCTTCTTCCGTAAAGGCAAACATCTTGTCGGAGAACCGGCGACGCCAACTGACAAGTCCCTCTTCCAAGCGATCTGCTCGCTGATCCGGCCTGATCTTTTGAATACCAAAAGCGACCTCAGCAACTGCAACCGTCGGCAATGCCAATTCGGCATCGTGGCGAACCAGCCATGCTATGACCGCAGAATCGGGAGCTTTCTTAAAAGTCTCAGACATCACGGTCGTGTCCAGAAAAATCAAAGCTCTACGCCTTTGTGACCGCGTCTGTTTTCATTGATGATACTGTCGAAATCTATATCCGTACCCGACTGCGATGAAAGACGGCTATAGAATTTCGCAGCGGGTTCACGTCCCGCCTCTCGAGCCTCATAGGATTCCAGCGCGCGCTCGACGATGTCGGCAATCGTGCGATTTTCTCGGCGGGCGAGCTTATGGGCAAGGTCGCGCGCTTTGGAACTGCGGACAGATAGTTGCGGGATTACCATTAAGTGCTCCTTCCTCTGGATCAAATTTAACTTAGAACGACATAGTCATGAAGATGGCATCTGCCATTTTGATGGCTATCCGGTGTTTCTGATTTGGTGGCCTGTGCCATCATGCACGGCCGTCCCGCGTGGAGACCGACACGTACCCTCCCCCGGACGCCATACGCTAAGTAATTTCGCCGTAGACGGCCACCAAAACACATTTCACGCTGGTTTTAACCAGACGGCCGTCCGACGTCGGATCTCGAGGGTCGCGAGCCTGCATTTAGGGCATAAAACACGCTTGCAACTGTTCAATTTCTCGCGCATTCCTTATCTGCACAAAGCACCGAAGATCGGGCGCGAAAATCATCAGTGCCTACAATGCCGCAGGCTATGTCGAGAAAAACGACACCAACCTATATACCCCCAACAATCTGACCGCCAATAAGGAGGGTGACGGACCGGTTCACGTGAAGTTTGGCGACTGCTCGGGCAAGACCGCTCATTGTATCCCGATTACCGCTAGTTGGAATTGCGCGAGAAGGCTCGTGGGCCGCAGCAGAAACTCTTGACGGCAGTTGGTCCTTCCCTGAAGCGGTTCCCGCACCTCATTCGCGGGCGAAGGTAGAACCGGCCTTTCCTGGCCGAAGGTATCGCCACGTTCAACATATTCCAGCGCAGTCCGATGGGTTGCAAATCTGCGTCCCCGCTACGCCCCTAATCCCAGCCTTTGCGGCCGCGCACGGTCTCCAGTGTACATCTGCGCAACTAACTGGTCTCCGCCCATCTGGCGTCGCTTGTCGCCTCTGGTGAGGCTGCGTTTGAATCATGTAGCGCGCCTGTAACTGACCAATTCGCCTCCGTTCTTTACAAAACACCTGAAGAACGCGTGCGAAAATCGTGGCAAGCAGCATCTGCCAATCAGTTCGCCCCAAAACGCCTTATCGACTACGCCACGCTTCTCCACCGACGACCAGGTCCATGAGGTGCAGATGGACTCAGTGGCTGCTGAGCACTAAAGGGCCAAGGGGATAATCTAATTTCCGGAACATCCTTCCAAGTTACAGAAGAGCGTTCGCTTCTTCTTCAACGGCAGAGATGAGAGCGATATATCGTGCCGGTCCTAAACCCATGCGGGCCACGCCGAACTCTCTTAACCTATGGACGTCCTGGCTGCTAGTTGTCATCACATCAACAGGCATTGTTGCCACGTCACAGACTCGGTGGATCAACGCATCATCTGTCAATCCAGGAACGAGAAAGCAGTCAGCGCCGGCCGCTGCATATCCTTTCTCGCGGACAAGCGCCTCCTCGACTAAATCAGCGTGTGCGGTTCCCTGATCGGTTTTTAGGAAGACGCCTGTCCGGGTATTGATGAAGGCTGAAACACCGGTAGAATCGGCTGAATGGCGAGCCGCGGGTATCCGAGCAGCCTGATCCTCAACAC
Organism: Agrobacterium sp. 33MFTa1.1; assembly: GCF_004328495.1. Classification (NCBI taxonomy): domain Bacteria; kingdom Pseudomonadati; phylum Pseudomonadota; class Alphaproteobacteria; order Hyphomicrobiales; family Rhizobiaceae; genus Agrobacterium; species Agrobacterium sp. 33MFTa1.1. The sequence goes on from NZ_CP036360.1 coordinate 14,740, forward strand.
CATAGAGGCCGAGGCCATCCACGATCTGGTCCTCAAAATTGAAGCCGACAATGCCGAGTTCTAATAAGACGCGCGAAATCGGCGCAAAACGCACTGGTAGGTTCAAAGCTGGCCTCGTGTTGAGCCGAAACAAGTTTCCCGCCATCGGCCAGCGTCTCGAATCCTTGGCAGAGCCGCCGTTGACGCGCCATTTCAAGGAACGTCATTCCGAATTGACGTCTGAAGCTCCGCCGCACGGTTGAGGGGTCATAACCGCGTTCGATCACATGGTTTTCCATTGGCCAATGCCGCTTCTTCCATGAAGGCAAACATCTTGTTGGAGAACTAGCGACGCCACCTCACAAGTCCTTCTTCCAGACGATCTGCAAGCTGATCCGGTCTGATCTTTTGGATATCAAAGCGATCACACCAACCGCCTTCGCTATTATAGGGCATTCCCTGCCCTGCCAGCGCCCGAGGCGCTACTGCTGTGATTCTTTGCTCGACGCCTGTGGGATCTAGGAAGCCGCGCCAGGACCCCATTCACGGCAAGCCTGTTGAAATAGGCCCTGACGCACTCCGTTAGGATAATCCGGGCTATATTCTCCTAGGTCGGACACGAAAACCTTGTCAGCTGACAAGGTTTTTGCCACCGAAGTAATGCAATATTCGCGGTCGCTCGGTTTTCTGATGGTGTACCCGGGACGTGACTACCGCCGCAGACCCTTGTCAGCTGACAAGGTTCTAATCTAATCCTATGTGCACCGGTCCCTGAAAAAGTGGTACTTCGACAAGCCTGGAGCAGACTACCACTGCGAAACCTTGTCAGCCGGCAGCGCATTCTACTGAGGAAATGCGAAAAAATTCGCAGCCGCTCGGTTCTCTGACGGTGCACCACGGACACGACTTACGCCGTAAACCTTGTCAGCTGACAAGTTTCCACCATCCGGGTTGAACTCGTTCGTGACCGCGGGGGACTTCGGTACTGCGCTTTACACTAGAGTGCTGGCTCTGGAGGTTGCGGACGGTCCGCCAGGGGAGGAATGGTTGCTTTCAACGTTGCTACTCGGACCTATTCCCGGACAAGACCAGAGCTAATTTAAATTTCAAAGCAAGCGTCGGAACTGGCCATATAGCAAAGCCGCTTTTTGCGGAGGAGGAGAGGGGCGGGGCTCGTTGCATCGGCAACAAGCATCCCCGTATTTAGTAAAGCGCGTCAAAGCACCACCCAGAAGATCGAGCTGCGCGATGGCCGCAGAATGGGCTTCAGTGTTGTTGAATTCTTCCGTTTCCGTCGCTTGCGAATAGGATGTTGGAGGTCTTCACGCCCGCAAGTGGGTCCTGTTCCGCGGCCGGCCATTGGCGATGAGCCTCACGTCGCCCGCGCCGCGTCGTGAGGACCTCCGGTGTAGTCTCCATGGAGAAACTCCTTGTCCCTCGTCCATGGAACGTCGATCACAATCAGGCGAGTGCAGGCAACGTGGGGGCAGAACACCGGGTACGGTAAATCTCGACGTGACCAAAGCCTGTCGAGCGTGTGGTCCGGCACTTCTACCCCATCGACGGGTTGCATTCCAGGATAGGCAATGCGGCAAGCCAATGCTTCCCCGGATTGTTTGAGGTCGATCGAAGCGTAGCCAAGTAGCAGAAACTCGCCAGTTCGCCGTCCGGCAGGGCGATTGCGATCGATCAAGCCCCGCAGAATTTGGAATGCGTTTGGCAGGCGATGAACTTCGTCACGGATGACCAGCTTGTTACAAAGGCTTGCAAGATAGAGTTCTAGTTCCGCCAGTTTGGCCCAATCCGCCTCCGACTCCAGATCGAGATAAGTCGAGGGCCGGCTTTCGCCAATATTGCCTGCCGATGTCGCTTTACCGACCTGACGACGTCCCAACAGCGCCCCGCAGGGCTTTCGTTGACCATGTGTTGGAGTTCGGCTTCAATTCCTCGTTTAATCAGCCATGCGTTCATGGAGTTGTGTTCCGTGATTGCAAGGAGGAAAATCAATTATGTTAGGAGTCTGGTTGCCCGACCGCTTCTCCGCGTAGCATTGTTATAATAGCTCGAAGCCTGCTGCACCGATCGATGGCGCGACTGTTCCATTGCTTCGGGGAGGGGGATGCCGCGATTGGCGGCTTCCGTCAGATACCCTGACCGCAACCCGTGCGCCGAAAACTCCCCTGGCTCCAACCCTGCCATTTTGGCGCGCTGCTTGAGAATGGCATTGATCGACTGCGGGTCGAGCGCCCGCTTCGAAACTGTATTCCACCGGCCAATCCCCCGAAACACGCTGCCTTTTTCAATGCCTGCGACTGCCATCCAGGCATTAAGCGCCTCCACCGGCTGGCCCGTCAGGTAGACGATCTCATCTTGTTCGCCGGTGGTTGTTTTCGTCCGGCCGAGATGGATGGCGAGAGAGGGGAGGGGAGGGCTGTCGGGCACTTCGATCGGAGCCTCGACAGTCAGTTGCTCGACGTGCAATGAGGCAATCTCGCTGCGTCGGCGACCACCCGAGGCAAAGGCGACCATCAGTATCGCCCGATCGCGAACGTCGCGCAGGCTATCACTTGCGCACGTGGCTAGCAGCATTTGCAGGATGTCCCCTGTGACCGCTTTTGCGCTTTTTCGACGGCGCTTTCGGGGAACAGCACGAACTGCCAACCGGATCGCCTGTTTGAGGGCAGGGGAGGCGAAAGCGCCGTCAAGACCGCGCCATTTGGTGAGTGTCGACCAACTAGCCAGCCTGCGGCGCACCGTATCAGGCGCATGCGGGCCGATGGATTTCAGAAAACCCTGGCGCCTGAGATTCTCGTCGACATCGGCGGGCATGCCGTGGTTGGGGTCGCCTGCGCGCTTTTCCGGATCCCACAGATGATGGGCGACGAATTTGAGCAATAGGGCTTCAGGTGCCGGCCATGGTAGCGATTGTCCGGTCGAAGCCAGCCCCCAGGCCTCTAGATAAGTGAGATCGGATGTCAGTGCGCGCAGCGTATTGTCGCCCATGCCCTGGTTGACGAGGTGACGCAGCGTCTCGACGTCCTCATCGGTCAACAGTTCGGCGAGTTCGTCGCGGCGTTCCAGCGGCAACACCGATGCGATGGTGTCGAGTTCTTCGGCGCGGCGCTCGACGGCGGTCAGCGATGTTTTTGGCACGGGGTGCTCCAAAAGAATGCGCGTTCTGGCGGCCGTCAGGACCGGGATTTGCTACGATTTTCGGTGATTTGCGCCGCGAAATCAACTACCATCGATAAGAGATACTTATCGATGGTTATATCCTCAACCGTCGATCATAGCATGTGGCGAACTCTAATATTGATATAGAGTTCCTTTAAAAGATCATTTACCATAATAACAATGGCTTACGATCTCGCGAAAACTAGCATTTCGACTTTGATGCGACCGGCTTTCGACGCCGGTGTCGCGTTGGCGCGTCTCGACGAGCGCATTGCCCGCTCACCCGTCGGTCAGGGCTGGATTGAGCGGCAAAATTTCGCCGACGCCTGTGCCTCCCTCTGGATCGACGGCGAATTGGTGCACCTCCAAGACCTCGTCCTCCACGACGCCCTTCGCGATACCCGCACCCCGACCCACGAACTCACCATCGCCCGCGACGTGCTGCGAACCCGCCGGCGCATCGCTGCGCAGGCACCGGACTGGGCGCTGTCCGCAGAGGGTATCCGGACTTTGCGACAAACGTCGGACATCACTTCCGCCGGCACGGCCGAGGCTTCAGATCCGGCAGGTGTCGTTCGGCCCGCAGTCATGGCTAACGCGGAAGGGGAGGGGCGAGACAGCGACGAGGCCGAAGGGCTTCCCGGCGTCGATTATGCCGCCATCGATGCGGTGCTGGCCCGATCCGAAGCGGCGATTGAACAAGCAAGAAAGCCCGGTCGGGCTTCGGCCGATACTCGCGAACGAGACCCGCTCGTTTATGATCTCGACTGGGACGAGGATGCCCGGCTCGACGAATGGCGCGGCGTGTTGCGCCAGGCGCAAGATTTGCCGGCGGTGCTGCAGGCGATGGTCGCCCTCGATGCCTGGAACGAGTTGTCCGTGCTGCAGCATGCGCCCTGGCTCGGCCGGTTGTTTTGCGCCTCGATCCTGCGCCAGGCCGGCGTCACGTCAGGCGCCAATCTGGCCGCGATCAACCTCGGGCTCAAAACCATTTCCGTCGATCGGCGTCGTCATCGCGATCGCGAAACGCGCCTGCTCGCAATCGCCCACGGTTTTCTGGCGGCTGCCGAGATCGGCATGAAAGAACATGACCGGCTGACACTGGCGAAAACGATGATGGACCGAAAGCTCGATGGGCGGCGGACGTCTTCGAAACTGCCGGAGCTCGTGGAGTTGGTGATGGCAAAGCCGTTGGTGTCGGCGGGGATGGTGGCGAGGGCACTGGATTTGACGCCGCAGGCGGCGCGGCGGATTGTTTTGGAGCTGGGTCTCAGGGAGATGACCGGCAGGGGGAGGTTTCGGGCGTGGGGAATAGTTTAGCCGCCGAAGATCAGGGTCTGTGTACAACCTGAAATTTCATCTTTCCGAGGCATCCTCCACCAGCTACAAAACAAGAACAGTGGCTTTCTTACAATGGGTGCATCGAGTGAAAATCACATCGTTATTTAGATGGTGCTCGTCAGCGGTTTCACAAAAAGCCAAAGATATGCCATCTAAGTACGTGGATCTTGCTCCAACTGATGAGGCTGACGAGCACGGCATTTACGCGGATGCGTTGATGGTCGCGACCAGCAATCCGAATGTCTCCAACATTGCGCTGACTGGCCCCTACGGATCTGGAAAAAGCAGCATCATCAAAACTTTCCGTCGGAGGTATAAGAGACCAGTCCTTCAAATTTCGCTTGCCGCTTTTCTACCTGAGGCCGATGGGTCCGTAACGACCAACGAAAGCCAATCAACATCCCCTAAAAAAGGCAATGTCAGCAAGCAGGAGATCGAACGGAGCATTCTCCAGCAGATGCTCTACGGCGCGGATTCCAACAGTTTACCGCTTTCGCGTTTCAAACGCATCCAGACACCCAGATGGTGGTCAAAGTTCACGTCGCTGTTCATCATGGCTGGGCTGTTTTCCTGCTGGCACCTCTTTAGCAACCGGGAGGCCGTCCTGAGCGGTGAGTTTTTTAAGCCCGTCGCACGTGCAAATTGGCTTAATTTCGCAACGACCTCAGTTGGGTTTCTCTTTATCTGGCTTGCCTTCCACCAGATATACATAAAAAGTCTCGGCCTCTCTCTCAAAAGTATTTCTCTTAAAGATATTGAGATAACGCCCGAGACAGCGAAAGAAGAGTCGATTCTCAACAGGCACTTGGACGAGATCATATATTTCTTCCAAGCCACCAAATACGATCTGGTCATCATAGAGGATCTGGATCGGTTCAATAACCCTGAAATTTTCGTAACGCTTCGGGAAATCAACAGCCTGGTAAACGCTAACGCTGGAATTAAGCGACCAATCCGCTTCCTCTACGCCCTTCGCGATAATATGTTCGTAAACACGGATAGGACCAAGTTTTTCGAATTTATTGTTCCCGTTATTCCGATCATCAATAGCTCAAACTCCATCGACAAGGTGATCGAACAGGGGCAGCGACTGTCCTTGGATGAACGGCTGGACAGGCAGTTTCTTCGTGAGGTGTCCCGTTATCTAAGCGACCTGAGATTGATCCATAACATTTTTAATGAATACACCGTCTATGTTGCAAATTTGGAAACTGACGGCGAGAACATTCTCGACGCAAACAAACTACTTGCCATCCTGATATATAAGAATGTGCTGCCAAGCGATTTCGAGGACCTACATCGCGAGAAGGGAAAACTCGCGGAGATTCTTAGTCGTCATGATGCATATGTGACAAAAGCTGAAGCGCTATACAAAGCGCGGATTTCGCAACTGGAATATGAAATCAGCGACGCCGAGAAGCTTATACCGGGTGATCTGGAAGAACTTCGCAAGATTTATGCTATGGCTTTAATTGCGAAACTTCCGCAGGGCTTCACGTCGATCGTGACATCGAATGGTGAAATCGTCCCATTCCCCGGCCTGACAATGCATCCAGATTTCGAAGAGATCATCGAACAGGACCATATTGCTGCGTTGCAAGCATACTATAATAACCGCCAGATCGTTAACATCAAAGGATTTCAGAAAACGGTAAGTGAAGTCCTGACCTATAAAGACCGAAAGGCCATAATCGAGCGCAAGTCCGCCGAGTTTAGAGCTGCGGCGGCCAAGGATATCCAAGCACTCAGGTTCAAAATCGCCGCTCTACGCACAGCAAAATTCAACGAGCTGGTTCGCGCAAATTCGGAAGACGTCGAAGAGCTATTCGACGCCTTCGGAGACAATACCGACCTTGTAAGGTTTTTGGTGCTCGAAGGGTTTCTGGACGATACGTACTATCAGTATACTTCCTTGTTCCATCGCGGACGGCTTTCACCGTCAGACAATAAGTTTCTCATCCAGATCCGGAGCTTCAAGACTCCGGATCCTGAATTTCAGATCGATAACCCGACGGAAGTCATCGCGGCCATGCGTGACGATGATTTTCGCCAGAAATTCGTGTTGAACGTCACGTTGGTTGACTGCTTGTTTGGTAATTCTGGCCAATACCGAAGCCAAATCGCGAAGCTTATCGACTATGTCTCATCGAACCTTGATGAATGTGCACCCTTCTTTTCGGCATACTATCAAACGGGCCAGCGTAACAGCGAGTTCCTGACAACCCTCGTGAATCGATGGCCAGGGTTTGTAGCCGCCGCAGTTGCGGGTCCACAAAACGCGGTTCATGTTGCACGCTTGATCGCACATCTGCCTGCGAAAGTGCTTGAAACGCTAGCTCGTAAATCTACCGAAATCTCTGACTATTTGGCTTCGAATCTTGCTTCGGTTCTTGCTCTCCAAGTCGATTTCGAACCGAGCCGATTGGCCGCTTTTCAATTTGAGATCGAAGACCTTGGCAGCGTTGGCCCCTATCCGGCAGCCGTCCGGGTGTTGAGCGATCGCGGCCTTTACACGATCACCGCGGAGAACGTCGGTTTCATATTTCGCAACGTATTGGGATCCGGCGGTGCGGCGGACTTAGAGACCAAGCACTACTCAACCATTTTGCGGGCGCAATACGCTCCGTTGATCGACAAGGTCCATAGCGATTTTGATCGCTACCTCAAAGGCGTACTTCTCCGGCCCAGCAATTCGGAGGAGGATGTTTCGGTGATTCAAGATGTACTCAACCACGAAGAAATAGATCCGGAGTTTTTGGAGCAGTTCCTTGAACAGCAGGGAGCAAAGCTGCCGACGCTTGAGCGGGTCCCGGCCCGACTTCGATCCGCGGTATTCCGATTATCCAGAATCGAACCGTCTTGGGAAAATTGCTTAACTTATCTGTCGAGCGAAGAGTTCGATGCTCAAACACTTACTGTCTACCTGGAGAAAACCGAAGTCAGGTCGATATTGTCGCAGGTACCTGTCGGTGGGCAGAATGAAGCTCGTCCTCTTCGTCTCTTCCTCTTCAACAACGATGATTTCGACATCGATTCCTTTCGAGCCTATGTTCGTAGACTACCCAGGAAATTCGATCAGTTCTCCGAGACTGTTCGTGAGGAAAAGCTGCGTGTTCTCGTTGAAGAGGAGGCCGTCACCTTCTCTGAAAAAGCATTTTCATTTCTTGCTGGGAAGGAAGCGCTACAGGTTCAATTTGTGGCGAAGAATATCGACAGCTTCCTGACCAATGAAGACAAATATTCGGTAAACGATGATTTCCGTGAGAAACTCCTCGATTCCGCGATTGGCGATGAGCAGAAGCTCAAAGTCCTCGACAAAATGGACCTGACCGCACTAGGTGTCTCGGCACATCGTGCTTCACTCGTCGGCCATATTATACATCGCACAGACGCAAACGTGAGCAGCCTGCCAGCAGAAGCTGCCTTCGCCATGGTCATAAACCTTGAGCCCGTCGAGATCCAAGTCGCAATGCTCAATAGATGCCAAAAGCTGATGTCTGATGACCAGGTCAGAGCCGTAATCCAGCAGTTGCCGAAGCCATATTCGGAAATCGAGCCTGGCTGGAAACAGCCGACAATACCAAACACGCCAGAAAACCAGGAGCTTGTACGATGGCTGCAATCGCGCTCGATCATTTCATCGTCGAAGTTGACAGTCTCCTTCTTTTCCGATGCCGAAATCCGAATATTCAATTTCAGGAAATAGGGTGATGGCTGTTGCAGCCTGATAAGTTGACGTTTGAACCTGTTTAAATCAACTAGGCGGATTGGCCGTCATCACTTTCGACCAGAACCAGATCGTACCTCCCGATCGGTGGCAATCGATCGAGCATCTCTCCGCTGCCAAGGTCAAGGCGGGCCCGTGCTAGCGCGATGTCGATCGAGAAAAACCGGAACAGAATAGGTGCGCCGCCGCCGGACGGCATGGTCTCGAAGTGAGTCCAGGTCTCAGGAAGATCCTCTTCAAGCGGCAGATGGAAGTAGGTGCGGTGGAGATCATGATGCACCCCGTCTCGTTCGAAGGTGCGATGGCTGTCGCCTAGAAGCCGGAAACCTGTTCGATTCAACAATCCGGTTTCCTCGCCGAATTCACGACGGGCGGCATCGGTCACTTGTTCCCCCGGCTCGACCGTGCCTCCCGGTACTTGTATGGGAACTTCGGGAAAATCAGGCTCATCGAACACCAAGAGGCCGCGAGAGGTAGTGCCGTAAATCAAGGCCTTCTCCATCAAAGCGTTCCCTCTAGCCGATCTGTGTTCATCGGCCCAAATTCGAGTTCTGATGACATCCGCAACAGCCGGGCCATCTCCCGGGTGGGAGCGGAGCACCGCGACCGGGACATCCGGCCCATGCCGGTCGATGCATTGAATGAAAATCGGCACGTACTTTCTCTCGAAGTTCCAGATATAGGAGAGAAATTCCCGGTCCGGCAGCCGTTCAGGGCAACCCGGCGCCATGGCCGGACGCACCGAACCGTAGAAGCGGCCAACGCGTCTTGCCAGTCCCAATAAGGCAACGCGCCGGGGAACACGTACCCACAGAACCAGATCAGTTCGCGTTAGTCTCAGATCGAAAGATGATGCGCCACTGCCGTCCATGACCCATCGGCTCCGTTGCGCCAAATCGGCAACTAGAGCTCTTTGTTCCTCACGGGCACGCTCTTTCCACCCGGGTAGCCACCTGACATCGCGATCGAGCGACTGAAACTCTAACCCGAACGTAGTCGAAATGCTTCGGGAAAGGGTCGTCTTCCCGCCCCCAGAGCAGCCGATTACGAGAACTCGATCGGCTCTTGCCAGATGCGACGCCGCTTCGGTTAAAGTCACGTATCGAGGCATTGCAACGTCTCCTTGTCGTTCAGGCCGTTGGAGAAGCTGCTGCGATTAGCAGATGCCGAACCGGCTCATGCCTTACAAATTCTGCCTTCACATGCCTCAGCACATGACGTCGCCCAGCAAATGGCTCCATTCCCAAGCCGGTCTCGAATGACACCCATCGAAACTCGCTGTGCTCGTGATCATCTAGCGCGCACGAGGTAAAGCACGACTGATACCGCGGAACATTGGTTACGACAAACGCATGCTCAAGGAACATCGACGTCCGCCTAGGGATGGTCGCTTGATGTGATGGACGGTCCCAGCTTGTGCCAGAGGACCTCCAACGTCTTGCCGCCGGCTTCATCTAAGAATCCGCTTACAAACAGAAAAATGGACGCAAGGAAGAGCCGCTTGAAAAGCGCTGTTATTCTCATAGCAGTGGCCTCAGTTGGGAGCAAGCAACTTTGCTTGCGAGTCAGATGCTATGCTTCAACTCTTAATTTTTAGTCGCGTTTCATTTGCATGACCCAAAATGGGATGTAAGGATTTGTCAACTTGTGAAGCTAAAATGCCAATGATTTCAACCATGGTAACGCAAAATTAAGGCGGAAACAGTGGGAATCATTTTGCGCATTTTCGCTTTGTCAAAAATGCTCGTTTACCTTTCTGCTGCTGGAGCAAGTGATATAAAGGCAGGGAATTCCTCTTGGAGGGGCATCCGTGGCCGCAGGCGCAGAAGACCATCATTTTATACCGCAACTCTATCTGCGGCCTTGGCTGAGCAAGACAGACCGGAAGCTAGTGGAGTATGGTCGTGTCCCGCCGACGATGGAAATCCGCTCACGCCGCTGGGTAACGCAGAAGACGGGCAGGGTGTCGAACCTCTACACGCTCCCTGGCGCGACCGAGGAGACGAAACAGAACGTCGAGCGGATCTTTAATCAGGGAGTAGACACCTCCGCCGCCAAGGTGCGGGACAAGCTGCTGCGGGCTGAGCCTCTGACTGATAAGGAGAAGTATGAGTGGGCGCGGTTCCTCCTATGGCTCGGCATGCGTAATCCCGCCGAAATTGCCAAATTCAAGGAGCGGATGAGGCGGGACTTTTCCACGCCCGACGCGAAAACGGAGGAGATCTGGCGCCGCATTCGCAAGGAAGGAATGCCGGAGAGGGCTGAGGAGGCTTTAAGGCAGGCTAATCTAGATATGCCGGAGCTGTCGGCGATTATCGTCAGCACAAGGCTGGCGCAGAACAGGAAGGTTCTGGACACGCTGGTGGGCATGGATTGGATGGTGACGGATGTGCAGACGGCAAACCGCCGCCTCCTGACCTGTGATCGCCCGCTCATCATGACGTCAGGGCTCGGCGGGCCAAACGGGCATGTCGCCATTCCGATCAGCCCTGACAAGCTGTTCACGATAGCCAAAACCCGTTTCAATGATGCGCTTTCGATGGCTGCACCACATGCGGTGGTGGCCGGGACAAACAAGGTCATCGTCGCCCAGGCGCGGGAAAAGGTTTATGGGGTGGATCACACCTATCTGGAAGAGGTGAGGGAAGGCATGAGCAGCGGCGAATACTTTTCGCTGGCGATGGAGCCTACGCGTCCAGCTCATCCAACCACGACAAACCCTTCTCCTCCCGGTATCGCTTGAAAGCTGAGAGCTTTTCTTTCACCGCTTCATCCGACCTGAAGTAGTCGTGCATGATGTAATTCGACTGGTTCAGGATGGCGATGAAGGAATCCAGCGTCGCGGCTAGATCTTCCCGGCTGGGCTTGTCAAATATGACCAGCTCGTGACCCTTATCATGGACGCGAAAATGCCGGGACGTCAGCGCCCTGATGTTGTTATGGCTGTCGTTACACAAGCTGTTGTAGATCGAGCGGTACTCGTTCTCCATCCCCGCCATCTTGAACTTATCGAAGTTGGTCAGGATGCTGTACTGGTCGGTGAAGGCCTTCAGCTCGGCCTTGTGATAGTCAAGCTTTTCCACCACCTCGGGGTTATCCCTGAAGTAGGAAAGGAACGGGTTCTCCCCTTTCACTCCGTCGGTTGCGAGCTTGATCACCGACCAAAAATAGGAAGGGCCGGTTCTCACCGGCCCCTCCGTCTCAGTCGATATCTTACATGAAGTAGGCTAGGATGAATGCGACAATCCAGTAGATCGTCCGCAGCTCCACCTGACCTTCAACTTCCAACCGTACACGCATATTGGCGTCTCCGGTCCTGCTGGCGCCCTCAGGAACCCTAATGGATTGATGAGGAAACTTCTCGAAGTCAGTTCGGGCATTTCGGAGAGGTACTTCCAGCCGGCCGACCGGGCGGCACCTCTAGTGTTCGTTTGTTCGTGAGAGCGTAGATTCGTTTTAAGAGCAGGTTCGTGAGCGCGTTTTCAGAGGGCGTTTTCTTCAGCGATACGTTTTCAGCGTTTGGTCCAGTTTCACGGTAAGATTCGACTTGACGTTGGTTCGTTGAGACCTAGGAGCGTTTTCAGACTTAAGCGTTTTTTTCAGAGACAGATCTTCAGAGCTTCAACAGGTTCGTAGGCGCCGGCGCGTCCGCCAGCACATAAAATGTATGATCGGCCATGAGGACCTTCAAGATCTGCCGAAACGAAAAAAATCGGCGCGAGACGGGGCGTTTGGATTGGTGCGCGTGGCCGGAGTGACCTGCCTTATGGCATCTTCGGCACTTCAGTCTGCACCTGAGGATATCCACATTGGCTAGAGCCGATGACACCGTGGTTGGCGTTCGGGAGCGACGTCTCATATGCCAACGAACTTCTTGCCTCTTCGAAGTTCAAGGTGCCGGCATCATCTTCAATTAACCCTAGTGTGATTTCGATCCGCTGGCGCTTGCTTTTCGGTTGCTGCTTATTCTGCCGGGCTGCTACCGCCCGCCCACCCTATTAGAATACAGGCGCTTTGAGCGCGATTGAAAAGAAAATGAAAGACACCCGACATGTTTGAAACGAGTGAGACCCCCGTGCCCCACAGCGAACGCGTTGTTCGCTTGTCGGACGGAAGCGCATTAATCTGGCCATACTACAACGTTCGGGTCGGTAGCGGGCCATGGGAAATCGCCGTGGATAGCAACCGCCTCGAACGCACGCAGTGGCTCACCAGTTTCCGCCAACAATGGTCGACTATCGAATTCTCGGTCGACCTTTTTCCGGCTCTTGCTGAAAAGTGGCTTGCAAGCCCGGCCTTCCGCGAAGATACGGCAGAGCAAATACAGGTGATAGCGGAGCGCTACAGACAAGGTGGTCTAGACCTTCCAGAACATTATGCCGTTGAAAAGGCTGATGAACTCAAGAAAGGCCACAAGACACTGTCCTATCAGTGGACATTGATTTTCTATTACGTCGCAATTTTAAAAAAAATCATGGAGTTGCGGACCGCTGAAGAAGGCATGCTCCGGCTTGCCGAGATCAGCTCTGCGCAGGTGCCGCGCGCATCCGCGCTCCTAAGCCTCGGTGCGCTATCGCTCTATCTCAGGTCTCGTCAAGATGTGAAGCTAACCGGAGATTCCGATCGCGCGTATTCGCACGTCCAAAGATTTTTCTCGTTTCAGCCCGGTAAAAAGGGCGAAGAGAACCACATCAATATACCGTACCTGCGGAACCGCGCACTTGACCTTGCGCTGTTCTATTTCTGGCCTGTGCGTGACATCCAAAACCGCAAACCTCATGGCCAACCTGTGGTGATCACCGAAGACAAGGCACTACACAGTCTCGTGTTTCGAATCCTACCGCTTATGTACATGCCGGGTTCCACCGGATTAGCCATTCCAGTTGCAATCGCCATCGACGAATTTGAGCCTGTAGAAAGAGCGACCTTCGAAAAGTGGCGATCCCGGATAAATGTCTCGTTCCAGCCGCCTGCCGATGACGCGACGAAGCGTCAACGCCTTGAGAATCTTTATCGACTGGCGCGCACGTGCACCGATCGACACGATGAACGACAAGCCTTGGATGAAGTGTGGCAGGACTGGTCTTTGCCAGGGATACCCTATGCCGGGAGCTAGCCCGGTGGACGTCGTTTTGCCCTTTCGTGCAGCCGTCGACCGAAAGACTGCAGATCCCTGGGACTCTTTCATCGGTGCGCGATTGGCGCTGCACAGTGCTAAATGTTTGGGCTCCCGGCGGGAGCGTAGTGAGTCTCTCACCTCCGCTCGTTTTCGCGCGAGCTCTCTCCCGTATCGATGAGCGCCATAGCTCTTAAGTCATGACGAGCGCTGCTTTTATGGGAGTCGCGTGTCTTACAAACATATATGACCTGGCCTCGAGCATCATAAAGTATCGTAATCTAACGATCAGCAGCGCTGAAAAATCGATGTCGCGCTCACCGTCGACAAGGTTTTGCATCGACATGAGATCCTCTTGGCTTGGCCGGACGGGGAAACTGGGATGGGAATGCCATTCGCCGAGGTAGTTGAAGCGCTTGAAGTCGTGGGCAGTTTTTTGAAAGAATTCTTTGAGCGCTTCTGCATGATGCTCGGGGCTACGAACGAAATGGGCGGCTGTCCCAGTCTTGTTGTCCACGGAGAAGTCGACGATCCGAAAATGGTCCGGTGCGACCTGCTCACCCATGAGGATGCCGCCGATTTCGCGCCGGCCGGCGCGCCTCAGGTGTCTGCGAAGCCCCGCTCGTTGCTCACTTGGAAGGCTGATCGTGATCATCGAATGCTTTCGGCATAAGCTCGCGCAATAAAGCAAGGCTCTCTGCGACAGAGGCGGGGTCCTGTTCGACCTTCCAAGGCTCGGAGCCGGCGAGTTCGATCGGCCACGTCTCGAACGGCTGGGAGAAAATCCAAGCTGTGCGGAGGCCGATCGCATACGCCGGTACGGGAAAAGCGCTATCTTCCGGTCGCGTGAGCGCGTCGGTCGCGAGCCGCGCCAGATGGCCTGCGATGACGGACACTTCCGCATCGTCGGCCACAAGGGGGTCGCCGCTCCCGGCTGCCGCTGCGTATGGTACCGCGACGCCGGCGAGCGGGGCGGGGACGCCGTGGCTGTTACACCAAGCATTGATCTGGTTGCGGGCCGCTTGCGGTTCGGGCTCATGGCTGGACCGGACGCGCGCGACGAGGCCGCCAATTCCACCGGCGAACACCTCTCCCCAGACGAACGGCTTCAGGCTTTCTTTAGCGACCGCGGCACAGAAGTTGAAGCAATGAGCGTCGGCGCTGGCGTCGATGATTATGTCACAGTCGCGCAACGCCGACATCACCGAGTCGGTGGAATCGGCGCTTTCTTGGCCGCCCAGCGCCACACGCCGGACAGTGACATCGATTGTTCCGACGATCTCTATAAGGCGGCCGCGAACAGCGTCGGCTTTGTGAGCGCCCGCCGCTGCAGCGCCGAGCTCGTTGCGTACCAGGTTCTCCGCGAACATGACGTCATCATCAACGAGCGTAAATTTTCGCACCCCTGCGCGCGCCAGCATCGCGGCGACCTTAGAGCCAAGGGAGCCGCACCCAACAATGCCGGCGCTCTTTCCAGCCAGGACGGCATAGTCGTTCGGGAGCCGGCTGCTGGGGGCGACCTTCAGAATCTGGGAGCGACCGAAGTAGCGCTTCTGGCTGCCGTCATAGGCGTAGAAATGGGCGATCTCCGTGTCGGACACCAGCACTAGGTCCATGTCGCCGCTGGCTGCGATCGCTTTCTCGCGGAGGGGCGCGAAGCCGAGATCACCGAGCAGGTTTGCGATGCTCTCCTGCGCTGCTGCCGGCATCGCCGTTCCCTGCGGCAGTCGGATGGCAAGGCCGCGCTTCGTGGTTTCGCGAATGCCGGCAGGCCATGCGCGCGCACCGACGACGCCATCGATCTCGGCGACCGTCACGGTGAAGGTTTCCGCGTGATACTTTTCTGCAATGCCGATTTCGATCGACTGACCGGGTTCGATTGCCTTCAGGCGCTCTTCGGTAGCTTGCGTCAGCAGAAAGCGGAAGTATGAGCCCCGGACGCTTTGGCCGAGAGAAACAGCATGCGCTGATGGCAGTTCGGGACCATCGCCATCGCGCTCACCGACGATCAGGCGACGCGCGCTTTCGATCATCATCGCGCCGATGATCGTTGTCTCCCAGTTGTCGGCGCGATATTCGAGGCAAAGGTTTCCGCCGGCGCCATACTGGTGGCTGGAGAGGCGGCTGCCGTCTCGAGGCACGACGATGGGCGGGGCATTCGGGTGGAATTCCGCATAGGTCATCGTGAGCGGAATGCTGTCACCGTTGTGTTCAATCTCGAAGTCGACAGCGAACGCGGCGCCTTCCGAGAGATACCAGCGCACTCCTCTGAGCCAACTAACGCGTTCTGCGAGATCAGCGACGCTCTGGCGCTCGGATCGCGCACGTGCCGGGTTTTCGAGCCACCAGATCATTCCGCGCCGCCGAACCCCTGTGGCTTCGTCGGAACACGGCTTTTGTCCGGAAAAGAGAGGCCTGCGGTCGCCGGCGCGACCGATGCGGTTTTTAGCAGCGGGGATCGTGCCGGTAGTTGGCGGCGACGTGCCGCGCGATCGGCAAGCGAACCGCCGACGCCACGCCCGATCGTCTCGGTGATCACCGTCCTGTCGCTGGAATGGGCTGCCGTGGCGAATTCCGTCCTGGCCTTCTGTAGCCATTCGGCAAAGGCGGTCGCTCGCTCGGGGTGCTCCGCCCATTTGTCGGCAAAGTTTTCGAGCGGGTCAGTTGGGTTTGGGATCCAGTAGCGGTTGTCGTGCCACAAGATGTGCTTGTCCATGCCTGCAAGAATGACCGCGAGCGCTTCGCCGATTGTCTCTTCGCCATTGTAGGAGTGTGCCGCGAGCGTGGTGATGATGACGGAGATCGGTCGGTCTTCCTTGCGACCCGCGAAGGTATAATCTCGGTGTCGTTTGAGGATCATGATCGCAGCCTGAAGAGGCGTTCGGACTTTATAGTCGGGAATATCTTCGACGCTCGCCTTCACGCTTTCGGCGAGCATGCGTTTGCGTCGTTCGAGAGCAGCCGCCATCCGGCTCTTGAACCACTCGCAGTAGCCCTTAGGATTCGAGCGCGGCCAGTCATCCGTGACGGCGGCGTAGGTCGCACCCTCCTTGTCAGTGATGGCGATCGCGGTTGTGGTCCAGCGGGCGTCGAGGCCGCGGGATTCCAGCAGGATGCGGGCGCCTTGGCCATTCGGAACGGCAGGCACCACATCCATGTGGAACTGCGCGTCATCAGCATAGTCGAGGACCCAACAACGGCGACCCTCACGAAGCGGCTTGTTCATGTTCTGCGCATTGCGATAGGCTTCGATCTCCACACCGAGGAGGGTCTTGAGCTGCTGCTGCGTCAGCGAGGACTTGCCCAACTTCTGAAGCTCGCAAACGGAATCGACGTCGTATTCCTCGGCCTCGTTGGCGGGCCGGATGGTCGTGCCGAGGCGGAAGGACCCCTGGACGTAGACCTTCGGGCCGTACTGGCGGACCGTTGATGCGTCGCGGTGAAGCCAGTCACCCAATGACTTGTAGCTGCGCTCGGCCTGCTCGTACCGGCTTGGTGGCACGCTCAGTTCTTCGGCAAGATCTTCAAGGAATTCCTCGCTTTCGCGGGTACGCGTCTGCTTGTCCACTAACAGCCTCCCAGGTGAGCCCAGGCGCCGCATGTGGATTGTCAAAATGCGCGGTTGAGCTTTGAGGATAAAACGTGAACACTATACTGAACTCGAGCGGAATTTCACCATGGCAAAAACACATATTCCGGATAAAATTCAAGTGGCCCTTTGGTCGAAGGCCGCTGGGCGCTGCGAGTACCGCGGTTGCAACGAGGAACTTATTGGCGACCTCATCGCCGGGCGGGAGGATGGCAAGTTTGGTTTCATCGCTCACATCGTTGCCGACAGCGCCGAGGGGCCCCGTGGTGACGTGATCCGCTCGCCCTTGCTCGCAAAGGACCTGAGCAATCTCATGTTGCTTTGTGCAAAACACCATAAGGGCGTCGATGTCGATTATCTCGCGGATCATCCGGAGGATGTTCTTCTGGAGATGAAGGCCGAGCATGAGGACCGGATCGCTATTGTGACCGGAATGGCCCAGGAACGAGCTGCTCACGTGCTCAGGTTCGCCGCGGACATCGGCCAGCGAGACGCCTTGGTTTCAACCCGGTCGATTTTCATGGCAATGCCGCCGGACAGACACCCGGCAGAGGGCCGGACGATCGACATCGAGCTGGTCGGATCCGATTATGCCGATCATGAAGTGAGTTACTGGACGGTCCAGCAGGAGAACTTGAGGCGCGTTTTTATCCGGAAGGTGAAAGAGCGTATTGAGCAAAAAGAGATAACGCAGCTCAGCGTCTTCGCGCTCGCGCCGCAACCGTTGCTCATTGAGCTCGGGCATCTAATAGGTGATATTGTTCCAGTCACGGTCCACCAGCGATACCGCGAGCCGGCGACATGGCGCTGGCAACCCGGACAGCCAGCGATAACGTTCCAAACCGCAGAACAATCCGGTCCGCCCGATGCGCCCGTCGCGCTCAAGCTCGCGCTTAGCGCAACCATCACTGATGATCGGATTCGCGCTGTGCTCGGCGACGATGTTGCAATCTGGTCCTTGACCGCCGAAAATCCACACAATGACATCATGCGGCGCCCGGAAGATCTGGTTGAGTTCAAGCGACATCTTCGCCGGCTGCTCGATCGTATCAAGGCCGTTCACGGAGAGAAGGCTACGATCAACGTTTTCCCAGCAGTTCCGAATTCGGCCGCGGTCGAGGTTGGGCGGGTGCTGATGCCGAAGGCTGACCTACCGTTGCGCATATATGATCAGAATCGTTCCGTTGGCGGCTTCATTTCAACTCTGACGGTTTCCGGGTAGTCCACGTGTGGATCAACGAAATTCGGCAACAGGTCGTCTCCTCAGGGGACGACGGGGCGGGCTGGGTATCGACAATTTAGGGAGAGTTGAATGCTGGACGAGCTTCAGAGGTTGGTGGACAATCCTGTGGAGTCCCTCGAGGTCGAGCTTAAATCGTCGCTGGATCTGAAGGACGACAGGCAACGGGCAAGTCTGGCACGCCATATCGCCGCGCTTGCCAATCATGGAGGTGGAGTTGTTGTTTTTGGTTTCAACGACGATTTTAGCCCATGCGACCCTTCAACAGTTTTACCGCTCGACAGAGACACAGTTTCATCAATCGTCAAAAAATATCTCGAGCCAGCGTTTCAGTGTGATGTTCGTTTAGTGAGGTCGGGAAGGGGACAGGACCACAGTGTCATTGTCGTGCCTCCTCATGGGGCGGCGCCGATATGCGCCAAGGCAGGCGGTCCCGAGGATCGCGGCAAGGCTATCGGCATTGTCAAAGGTTCTTATTACATCCGTAAGGTGGGCCCTTCGAGCGAGGCGATTTCATCCGCGACAGAGTGGGCGCCCCTGATCCGTCGGTGTACGATTCACGATCGGCAGGCATTGTTCGCGGCCCTGCACGGTGCGCTGGCACCTACCCAGCCGCCGCAGGAAGACAAAGCCACTCTATGGCACGAAGCCACGCAACAGGCGGCTCTCAACGCCGTCTCAGGACTTGGCGAAAAAAGTCCCTACAGGACTGGCTGGAAGCAGTTCACTTACGTCATAACGCCTGAAGGCCACCTCCCTGAGAGCTCGTTCCTGCGCCTTCTCGCTGAAGTCAACAACGAAGTGCATGATCGGGTTAACACTGGGTGGAGCATGTTTTTTCCATTCGGGGCTCCTGGTGGCGAATACTGGCAAACAGACGCGGCGTCAGGCGAAGGTGAAGGCGACTTTATCGAATGTTCCCTCGGTAAAGACCCAAAAATGTTAGGTAGAGACTTTTGGAGGATCAGTCCGTCCGGCAAGGCGAGCCTTCTTCGGGAATACTGGGAAGACTCAAGTTTTCACCAGGAGAAAGGCATTCCTTCCGGCTCGTTGTTCGACGTGGATTTGTTTGCTCAGAATGTTGCTGAGATCGTTCGTCATGCCCAAGCTCTGGGCGTACGCATTGAGCACGCCGAAAGTGTTTCATTCATCTGCGAAGTCACAGGCCTCACGGGTCGTCGGGGGGGCACGTACAGAGGATATGTGAGGTCATTTGGCGCGGAGGCCCAGGCTGACAGAAGAAAAGTCAGCGCCAGCTTCCCATTGGCTGCACTGGTAGACGATTGGCCGGAGGTCGTAGAGCGTCTCGCTACCCCGGTAGCCAGGATCTTCCAGGCAGAACAACTCACCACCGCTAAGGCAATCCGCGCCAGTGCAGAGAGATGGCTTCGCTTCTGAAAATTTCATTACGCAGTTGATGCGAGCCAATGATCTCCGACCATCGAAGCTGGCCCGTCAGAACGGTTTGTAATCGGTCTACGGCGTCGCTGATGCAAATGACGATTTGAGGATCGCGCTGAGACTCGGTTGCCGGGCAGACCCCAGCAGTTGGACCATCCGAAACAATCCGGGCCTTGACCTCGTCGAGCCAATGTCGATGAACCTCGCGTCCAGGCTTTCCGGTTGTGAGAACCTCCAACGTACTCTCCGTGGAGAAACTCCCTGTCGCTCATCCATGGAATGTCGCTCCCAGATCAGGCGACAGCCGGCAATGTGGGGGCAGAACACAGGTTACATTGTTTGGACTGATCCCGCCGGTTTCTTTGGAGGGCAGTGGCTGGTCGTCTCGTTGGACCTCGCCCGATCAGGGCGTAAAGAGTTCGGGAAAATGCGTCTTCAAGTCAACTGCTGCCCCGTTCGATGGCAGCTTTGTGCCTTCAAATCGGTCGTCCGTGCGTTTCCGTAACCGCCCTGAAAGCCCTCGTCCGCACGCGCCGACGCTGACAGGGAAAGTGAGGCAAAGCGCCTCCGGCCCGGCCTGCCGATTTTCGTGGGGTGTTGCCACTGTATGAATACACACTGGGCCTTGACTTCAGCCAGAACTAGTGTGGACTGTTATACAGTATTGCTGTTTCCTAAGTCCAAGTCATAAGGTACGCGCAGGCTTATTTTCTTAATCAAAAAGGAGAGCATTCATGGCACTTAAACCAGGACCAAAGCCGATAGCGAAATCCACAGGGAAACCGGATCAGCGCCGCCGTGATAACAAAAGTACGCCAGGGAATACACCGTCCCTCAAACCTAGCAAGTCCACTAAATAAGGCACATAAAAGAGGGCTCTCGCTGATTTGCCTTCTCCCCGTATTCGATTGAACCTGCGCGAATGCCGCGTGGACTGCATTCCTATCGGACGTTGGATGCCAGCTTTCTCGAATTCCCCGCCGATACCTGTCAGGCAGATAACGGCGCCATATCAGCCGTTTCCGAGAGTAAGTAGCTGCCTTTTCACGGATATTCTCCGCGGTCCCATCGGCCAAACGAGGAGTCGGCGGTTCGAGTCCTTTCAAGAGCGGGGAACCGCGCCCCGCCGTCACAGATGAAAGTCGCCGAGCACGATTTTGCCGAAAACGCCCCCGGGTTCCATTCGACGATGGGCCTCCGAGGCAGCCGAAAGCGTGGAGCGCTCCAACGACGGGCAGAAGTTGTTTGCCCATCATCGGCAGAACATGTTCCCTGAACCGCCGAACCATCGACCGCTTCTCATCGCGATTTGGATTTCATGACCCTCCCCAGCAATTGCAGGTGGTTGTGAAGCACTGTGCCGAGGGGGATGATGGCATTGAGCTGGATAAAGAACCACCCTTCCGGTAGCGAGAGAAACGTCTCGCCGATTACTCACCGCCCTTTCGTAGTTTCGAGATCCGCAAAGGCCAGAAAATACTGCTTGCGCCTTCCAAATAATTAGGTAACTTACCTAACAAAAGGATAGGCGATGATAGCAGGTATCGATATCGGTGGGACGAAAACTCATCTGGCAGTTCAGACGAGGGGTGGCGTTGTCCGTGAGCAGGTGGTGGAAACCACTGAATGGCGAACGCGCAGGGACGCGCTGGCTGACTCGCGTGCTCTGCTCGAACTTCTCTGGGCCTTATCGGCTGGACAACCTGACGCCGTCGCCATTGGCGCGCATGGATGCGATACCGACACCGACTGCCTTAACCTGCAGGCGCTTATTTCTGGGCAGATGGCTGGAACAGTCCTGGTGCTGAACGATTCCGAGCTGTTGCTTCCGGCTTCTGCCAAACGCAGTGGCATATCGCTGATTGCCGGCACGGGTTCGATTGCGGTGTCTCGGGGTGTCGACCGCAAAATGATGGCAGCGGGCGGTTGGGGCTGGTTTCTTGGCGACGAGGGCAGCGCGAGCGGTCTGGTGCGCGACGCCGCGCGTGCAGTGCGAGCTCGGCTAGATCAATCCGAGGTGTTGGATCCGCTTGGCGTTATGCTCATCGAGGCACTTGGCGTAGGCGGTCCTGTCGACATCGGTCGTGCCCTGGGAGACCTTGGATCTGCCGCGCGTATAGGCAGCCTGGCACACCTTGTTTTCGAAGCGGCGGATGCGGGATCGGAACTTGCCGAAAGCGTAGTTGTCAGGGGCGGTGAGGCGCTCGCCAATCTAGTCGAGCAACTGGTGGGTCGCGGAGCCATCGGCAGCGACGTTGTTGCTGCGGGTGGCGTGATCAGCAGCCAGATCAGGCTTTTCAACGCCTTCGAGGAAGCGCTGGCACGGAGAGTACCCACTGCAGCGGCCACTCTGTTATCGAAGCCGCCGGTGTTTGGCGCTCTGCATCTTGCACGCGAGCTGGCCGCTGGTCACCGCCCGCCAAGGCTTCCCCTGCCGCATTCGGCCGGACGTCAGGAATTGCATAATAACGGGAGAGTAACATGAGCGCCGAGAACATCATCCCCGCGCGGCATTGGGGGCAGCGGCTCGTTGCCGTCTTCTTGATCGCGATCGTCGGCTTCGCGATCTACATGGTAGCCACCAGCCGACACATCAGCTGGTCAACAATCCCGCAGTATGTCTTCGACGAGACGATCCTTGATGGGATCCGTCTGACAATCCTGTTCACCATCCTATCTATGGTTATCAGCATTGTGGCTGGTGCCATCCTGGCGACGATGCGCCTTGCCACGAACCCGGTTCTATCAGGCTTTGCGAGCCTCTATATCTGGTTCTTCCGCGGCACGCCGTTGCTCGTCCAGATCATCTTCTGGTTCAACATTCAGCTCTTCATCCCAAGCATCGACGTCGGGTTTTTTCAGATGGATACCAACGTCGTTGTCACGGCTTTCGTAGCGGCGCTCTTGGCGCTCAGCCTCAATGAAGCCGCTTACATGGCGGAGATCATCCGCGGAGGGTTGCTCGCGATCGACGACGGCCAATACGAAGCTGCCAAAGCGCTGGGATATACGCCGACCCAGGCGATGATCCGCATAATCTTCCCTCAGGCGCTGCGAGTAATCATTCCGCCGATCGGCAATCAAACGATATCGATGCTGAAAACGACATCTCTCGTGTCCGTAGTGGCAGCTCAGGATCTCCTGACCCGTGCGCAAAACATCTATGCCCGTAACTTTCTGATCATCGAACTTTTGATCGTGGCCAGCCTCTGGTACCTGCTCATGACCACCATCGCATCCGCTCTCCAATACATGATCGAACAACATTTCGGCAGGTCCAGCCGGCAGCCGATGGGGCCCTGGCGCGCTGCGCTTCGTGTCATGCGAGCAGAAGGAACAAAGGGTTGAACGCTCATACGCAAACAGCTTCCAACGTCGTTGAAGCCATCGACGTTCACAAATCGTTCGGTCCTCTGGAGGTTCTCAAGGGTATCAACCTCTCCGTACGAAAGGGCGAGGTAGTCTGCCTCCTCGGACCTTCGGGAAGTGGCAAGTCGACCTTCCTGCGCTGCATAAACCACTTGGAGCGCATGACGCGGGGGCGAATTCTCGTAGACGGTCAACTGATCGGCTATCACGAGCGCGGTGGAGCCCTGCATGAGATGAGCGGCAGGGAGCTAGCAGTTCAGCGCCGGGACATCGGCATGGTCTTCCAACGCTTCAACCTGTTCGCCCACCAAAATGTCCTCACCAACATTTCCCAGGCGCCGATCCTCAACCGGGGTCAGTCAAAGGACACCGCCGTCGCGCGCGCGAAGGAGTTGCTCAAGATGGTGGATCTGGAGGGGCGGGAGCAGGCCTACCCTAACCAGTTGTCCGGCGGGCAGCAGCAGCGCGTGGCGATTGCCCGTGCTCTGGCTATGGATCCCAAGCTGATGCTGTTTGATGAGCCAACCTCAGCGCTCGATCCCGAGCTGGTCGGGGAAGTGCTGGGAGTCATGCGTAAACTTGCAGCTGATGGGATGACTATGATCGTGGTTACACACGAGATGGCTTTCGCCCGCGATGTAGCCGACCGCGTGGTCTTCATGGACCAGGGTGTGGTTGTCGAGGAGGGGCCGGCGCGGGATGTCATCGACAACCCGCAGCAGGAAAGAACACGAACGTTTCTCAAGCGAATGCACTGAGGAAGATGCAGTCGCGACACTAGGTGGCACGTCCTTCACGTGCATTCAGGAAAAGGGGAATGACATGAAAGGGAAGATCAGATTTCTAGCGGCTGCAGCCGTTGCATCGCTGATGGTAGGGCAGGGGTTTGCCGCCGGCCTCGACCAGAAGCTGCATGACATGCTGCCCGAGAAGATAAAGTCCGCCGCCGAGATCAAGGTCGGCACGGAGCCTCAAACGCCTCCCTATGACTTCTACGCCGAGGACAACAAAACCATCATCGGCCTTGAGAAAGATCTGCGCGACGAGATGGGTGTACGCCTCGGTGTCAAATTCACCGACATGCCGGCGCAATTTGCAAGCATCATCCCAGGCATTCAAGCGGGGCGCTTCGACCTCGGCATGTCGGCCATGGGAGATTTCGCCGAACGCGAAAAAATCACCGACGTTGTAAACTACATGCTCGAGGGAACCAGCATCGTCGTCCTCGAGGGCAACCCGAAGGGCATCCACAAGCTCAAAGATACGTGTGGTCTTAAGGCTGGCGCCGTCCAGGGATCGATCCCGCTGCAACTTCTTGACAAGCAGAAGGAGCTTTGCCCTGCGGATAAGCCGCTGACGGTGATGCAGTTCCCATCCAACGACCAGATCAAGATCGCCCTGCAGAGCGGTCGTGTCGATGCATCCATGGATACGACCGGCGTTGCAACCTACAGCCTGCAGCATGAGCCAGCTGGCAGCAAGAAGCTTGAGCTGGTCCCTGGTGCTCAATATGCCGTTGGCTATCAAGCGATGATCGTCAGCAAGGAAAATCCGCAGCTTCGGGACGCGCTTGCAGC
This sequence comes from Agrobacterium sp. 33MFTa1.1, assembly GCF_004328495.1. Classification (NCBI taxonomy): domain Bacteria; kingdom Pseudomonadati; phylum Pseudomonadota; class Alphaproteobacteria; order Hyphomicrobiales; family Rhizobiaceae; genus Agrobacterium; species Agrobacterium sp. 33MFTa1.1. Next base: position 39,253 of record NZ_CP036360.1, read on the forward strand.
CACCATGCAGTCCATGATCGATGATGGCAGCTACGCCAAGATCTTCGACAAGTGGGGACTTGGAGAAAACAAGCTCGACAAGGTGACGATCAACGACGCCGCCCGGTTCGCCGACTACCTCAAGCTCGATTGATTGACGACGACTGTGGCCGGGACCAGGACTTCCGGCCAACACCTTTGCAACATAACGGAATCGAAAATGAACGACAGAGAGCTCTATCGCGACGCCATCGCCTTGCAACCCGGCGCCCTTACATCCTGCATTGAGGCCGTATCAACCCGGCTGGAGACACTTGATGTCCAGCCAATCAAGGAAGGTCCGGTCGTCCTCGCAGGTATAGGCGCCAGCCTGTATGCCGCAATCGTCGCCGCCGCCCAGATGCGGAGTCAGGGGCTGCGGGCTTTCGCGCTTGCCGGTACGGATCTTTATGATCCGGCGATTGATGCTGGTAAGGCATATATTGCCTTCTCCGCTTCCGGACGAAGTGAGGAGCCTGCCCGTGCCATGGAACTGCGTCCGCAAGCAGAGACCTACGGCATTGCCAAGGCTGATGGGACGCCAATCTCGCGCGTCGTCAAGCACATGATTCCCACAAACAGTGGAGCCGACAGCGGGCCGAACACAACGAGCTATTTGGGTTCGCTGATGACTGCAGCGCTGTTGGCGGACAAGGCGGGAAGGTCGTCAAACGCGGACTGGCACGAACTGCCTGCGCTTGCTGCACAGGTTCTTGAGCAAAGCCGTCCACAGGCGGACAAAGCTGCCCGCCTGCTAGCAGGCAAGAGGTCGATTGATTGCGTCGGTGCCGGGTGTGCCTATGGCACGGCCGGTTACGCGGCCTTGCTGATCCGCGAGGCAGCAAGGGTCGCAGCCCAGGATTGGGACACGCTGAACTTTCTGCATGGACCTATGGAGCCGAACGACAGTCGCAGTGGCGTAATCCTGTTTGGCGACAGCCGAGAGGTTAAGCTGGCTGTTGATCTCGCCGGCTTCGGCATCCCGTCCGTCCTGATTACGACGCGCACCGATGTTAGTGACGCGGAGAACCTCGTTGTGATCACGGTTCCTTCGTTCTCGACGGAGATCGGCAACGCCATTCTGCAGGCGATCCCGGTGCAGCTTCTGACCGCCACACTTTCTGAGGATGCGGGCCTGCCGGTCTGCAACTTCCGCTACAGGCAGACCGACACAAAGCGCGACATCTGATCACGCCTCGCAGATGAAGGCAGCCTTCGCTTCCTCACCGAGAAGCCTTGCCAGGGTGAAATCCATGGCAAGGCGAACGGCTCCCAGCACCGTCGCCCGGTTTGACAATTCACCGGTCACAATCTCTACCGGCCAGCATAGTTGCTCGACCACTTTGTTGATGACCGGAAGAAGAACCGCGTTCTGGCCGACGCCGCCTCCGACGACAATAAGTTCCGGATCGAGAAGGCTGACACAAGCTGCCGCAAGGTTGCCGATATCGCGACCATGCTTCTCGACGGCGACGTGCGCTGCAGGCTCGCCCTGCTGCGCCCTCAAAAACAGTTCGTTTGTATCTCTGGGAGGACTTCCACCCTCGCCCCACCTGGCCCGAGCCCGCTCCACAAGCGCAGCAGAACCGAGATAGGTTTCGACGTGCGAAGGGCGCGGTTGCTCACCCTCCGACCATGGAAAGGGGAGGTGTCCCACTTCACCCGCACCGCCCTTGAAGCCCCGGAACAGCTTTCCGTCAATGACAATGCCGACACCGACCTTAACGCCGATCTGCATGTAAACCGCAAAAGAATGCTCTTTTGCAGCGCCGTAGTGATATTCTGCAAGGGCGGCGCAGTTGACATTGTTTTCCAGCAGCACTGGAACCCGGTACACTTGGCAGATCCGCTCTGCGGCGAGCAAGAAACGATCTCGCTCAGGCAAACGCTCGAGATTGGGCGAGATGATATTGGGCAACGCGATCACCACCGTACGCAGAAACGGTGCCTGGTCCGGGCATTGTCGCAGAACCTCCTCAATGACAGACCGCAACGCTTCGAACCGCTCGCCGCCTAGAACCGCGCGAGATGGCTTCTCAACTTCAGCAATTTTGGTTCCATCGACGGAGCAAACGATTGCGTGGATCTGCGTCGTGCCGCAGTCTATACCGATCACGACGCCCGCTTCTGGTCCGACCGAGTAGGTGACCGATGATCGCCCAACGCCACCGCGGTTAATCCCGGCGGGCACCACCAGCCGGTACCGTTCCAGTTCGGTGACGGCTGCAGACATGGTTGGTTTAGAGAAGTTGAGAGCTGCGCTGAGTTGCGGTCGCGTAGAAGGGCCTGAGGTTATCACTGTCCGAAGAACAGCACGCGCGCTCTCCGTAAGGTCGAGTGTACTGAGCTGTGAACTGGAAGTGCGGCGCACGTAGGGCAGTCTCCACTAAATAGTTAGGCCGCTTTACCATTCGATGAAGAAGAAGACAAACAAATCGAGCTGAAGCCCGCTTACCGTAAATCGCCGCAGTAAGCCCTAGTATCCTCAACACGCAGGCATCGCTCAGACATAACCGGCCCAAACGGGACAGCCTCCGGCGCACCTCGAACGGCTCGCCGACAATGGTTGAGCGCCTTCCTGTCACCCGGTTCGGAGCAAGGGAATAAGGCAACTCTTATTGAAGGCCGCTGCCCTATTCACGGCTTGGGTCGTGTGATCGGCCGTTTGTCTGCGCCGGTCAAGGTGCCTCCTTGGGTCAGGCTAGACCCACACAAGCCGGCGAGGCGAGCGCAGAGACGGTCACCAAATCCGGCCGGCAAGCAGGTTCGATTTCGCGTTCCAGAATGGCCTTCGCTCTATCGAGAAACAGCGGGGCCGCCCGGGAAACGGACCCTGCCAGAACGATACTGCGAGGGTTGAAGAGCCGCGACAATGTCAGGAGATAAGCGCCGAACTGGTCTGCGACGATCGCAAAAGTCCTCAAAGCGAACTCGTCGCCTGCCCATGCTGCGTCGGCAACATCCGAAGCGGACATGGCCCGACCTGCGAGCTTTTCGTACAGACGTGCAACGCCTCGGCCTGACAAAAGGTGATCGAGGATAAAGGTCTCGCCCACCTCCTGCACGTAGCGTTTCTCCAGGCAAACCAGACCGGCACCGCCGGTATTGCCGCGCATCAACTGGCCGTCATGGTAGCCGATTCCAGCTCCTGAACCCAGGTTGACCAAAAGAATGGGTGCGGCAGCCGGGCCAATCCCGAAGCGATATTCGCCGAGAACCATCGCGTGAACATCGCTTTCCACCTGTATATCGCGGTCAAACTTCTGTCTGAGACGGTCTGCGAGATCGACGTTGATGCGCCCACCGAGAAGCGAGCTCTGGGTCAGGCGACCTTGATGGACAGGAGCATTCCAGCTCAGGCCGATCTTGTCGTCGCTGTCGCAGACGTTGTCGTGGAACAGGTGGAAGGCCCGTTCAAGAAAGCTCGGTTCGCCAGGTCCAAGGCTGGCGGTTGCGACACTCTTGCGCGACAGGATTTCGCCGGCCTTTGTCATCCGGCAGATGTCGATCTTGGTGCCACCAAGATCAAATGCAATCGTTGTGGGCGCCACGATCTATTCCTCGATGTAGACGAACGGGGCGGGGTCGTTGTCGCCATCGAGAACAATCTTGCGGTAGGTGCCACGCTCCTGTTGAAGGTCCCAAAGATATTCGATCCTTAAGCTGGGCCGGTCTTTCGACAGCACTGAGACGCCATGGTACGGCAACTTGTCAGCCGGTTCCGGTAAAGGCCGAACGCCAAGTCTTCCAGGTCGCGGTGAAACTGTCATACCAAGCCCAGCCGGCACATGTTTCTCCAGCAGCGACATGCGATCCCGTGCCTCCAGAAACCCACGGTAGCCAAGGACACCTTCTTCGGCGCGTTTCTGGATCGAGGCCCGCAGCGCTTCGCGGCTACCGTCATCCAGATAGGCGCGTCTGAGGTCATCGATGGAAACATCCGCAACATAGATGTTATGGAAACGAACAGGCAATGCGTCGTGCAGTGCCGCAAGGGTCGCGGGATCCTTTGCATCCTTTCTGGAGCGCAGTTCCTCCGTCACTTCATGCCAGACCTGAGCAAATCCTGGGGTGTCGTCCACCACCACATTCAGATCATGAAGCGCGAGGTTGGAGCCTAAGCCGAACCGTGTGACCAACGCCTGGAGTGAAGAGAAATAGCCGTCGGCCCAGGAACGCTCGATCCCGTTCAGGACGTGGAAAGGCCCTTCCGTGAACACATGCACAACGGCGCCCGGCGCATAGACACCGGCAATCGCACGGCCGAGTTCATTGAGCCGCTTCAAAGAGACCAGCTCGCCGAAGTCCGCAGCCCTTCGGTCCGTTTTCAGCGGGACCGGCATCTTGAAAGGGAAGCCGAGGATGGTGAACTCGATCGGTCGCTGCTGGTCTATCAGCTTGGATAAGCGCAACAGCCAGTCGTCGGAGCGGCTGGTAATGAACGAAGCCTCACCAAAAAGGACCTCCGGGCTCGTGAAAAGCGCAAGGATACGCTCGGCAAGCGTGTCCCCCTCCGGCAATGACAGAGCCGGTGCGAAGGGCTTGGCGAGAGCTAATAGAGCCTCTGCATTCATGCTGGCGGGACCAACGAAAGCGGCCGAGTTGTCGGTTCTATCCAAGTGCTTGAAGGGCGTGAACGGAAAGATATAGGGACTGGTTTTGGTTTTCATGGTGAGGTCCAGTGGGGCAGGAAGAGGATGATCTGCGGGATCATCGACAGGGTGATGAGGAGAGCGATCAGGCTGGCGAGGAAGGGCGCGAGTTCTCGAAGGAAATCTCCGACCCGGCAGCCCGTAATAGAGCAGACGGTGAACATCACTATGCCGACCGGGGGCGTCAACGTGCCGATGGTCAGATTGAGAGTGACGAGCACACCCATCTGCACCGGGTCGATCCCGAAGTGCTGCGCGATGCCAACCAGGACAGGAGCAGCCAGGATCATGATTGCAGCGCCCTCGACGATCATGCCGAGCAGCAGAAGGGCAATGTTGAGCAAGAGCAGGATGAGGTATTTGTTGTCGCTCACGGCCGAAAGGGCCGCGATTACGTGGGCTGGAACACGCTCGATGGCGAACACGTAGGAGAAGGCCGCCGAAGCTCCCATGATGATCAACACGGTCGACGTTGTCGTAACTGTGTCTTTGAGAATATCCCAGAACTCCACCCAGCCGACTGTCCGGTAAGCGAAGACGCTGACCGCCAATGTGTAGAGCGCCGCGATGACGGCCAGCTCGGTGATGGTAAAGAGACCTGAGCGCAGGCCAAGCAGCAGGATGACCGGCATCATCAGCGCCCAAAAGCAAGCTCGAAGGGCTAAGCCGATCTCCGACCAAGTCGCGGAGGCCGAACGCACCGCGCCGTAGCTGCGGCGGCGCGCGATGATGTTGACAATCGCCATGCAGATGAGGGCAATCAGCAGAGCCGGAACAACGCCACCGAGGAAGAGCTGAGCAACGGAGACCTGACCGAGCAAGCCGAAAAGGATGAGTGACGTCGATGGCGGCAGAACGGGCGCGATCAGCGACGAGGCTGCCGAGACCGCTGATGAGAAGCCAAGCGAATAGCCATGGCGCTGCATCTGCGGCACCAGAACTCTGGAATCGACCGCGGCATCGGCGACAGCCGATCCGGACATGGACCCCATGATTAGGCTGTTCAAAACTGCAACTTGTGCCAAACCTCCGCGCCAGTGGCCGACCACCACGTAAGCAAAGGCAATGATCCTTTCGGCGATGCCTCCCTTTGCCATGACCGTACCGGCAAAAACAAAGAAGGGGATGGCGAGCAACGGGAACGAGCGCAGCGACGTCTGAACCTGCTGCATCATCACGAGCGTCGAGGTATTGTCGCCGGCAAGGTAATAAATGAGCGCGGCACCCAAGACGGCAAAGACAACTGGGACGCCTAGCACCATGGCGACGATCATGCCGACAAGATCGATAACAAGAAGCGAACTCATGATGCGCGTCCTTTTCTGACGAGACGCCAGGAGTGCCGGACATGCGCCAAGGCCATCAGGGCAAAGCTCAAGGGAAATACGAGGTAGAAATAGCCGAGCGGCAGCTGCATTCCCTCTGATGTACGGTTCCAACTCCGCATCGCGTACTGGAATGATGTATGCATCATGAGAAGCGCAACGACGGCGCAGAAGGCTTGGACAAACGCCGCGAGGAGGCGGTTGACGTTGGTAGGGAGGCGCGCCTGGAACAGCTCGACCTGAAAATGGGCTCCGGTTCGAGAAGCACCTGCCGCTCCGAGGAAGATCATCCAGACAAAGGCGTAAGTGGAGACCTCGATCCCAAAGGGAACCGAGCGTCCGGCAGCGTTACGCAGCACGACATCGCTTGCGACCATGATGATGATAAAGGCCGCCAGCAAAGCCGGGACCACCTCATCGACGAACTTGAAAAGGTAAGCGAGGAAGGAGCGCATGACTTACTTCATCGCCGCCCGAACCTGATCGACGAGGCCAGCGGGCCATTCGGGAAACATCGTGTAGAAAGCTTGTGTAGCCTTTCGATAGGCTTCCTGATCGGCTGCGACGAACTTGATTCCCTTGGCCTTGAGGGCTTCGACACGCTTGGCGGTGATGCCGTCCATCTGCGCGGAATAGGAGGCTCCCTCAGCCGCGAAGGCATCCGACAACACCTCCCGACAGGGTTCAGGCAGTGCCGCGAAGAGATCTTCGCTCATCACAAAGCCATAGAAGACTCGAAAGTGATTGGTGACCGTGACCGTATCGGCTACTTCCATCAGATTGGCATTCGCCATGCCGTCGATCCCTCCCTCGGCGGCATCGATAACACCTTGTTGCAAGGCAAGGTAAAGCTCAGAGAAGGGGAGCGCCATCGGTGGGCTCTTCAGGAGTTCGAACGTCCGCAGATAGGCGGGCGCTTCCGGCACCCGCATCTTGGTACCGACAAGGTTTTCCGGTTTGGCATAACCCTTGTGTCCAAGAATAGAGCGTGGTGAGTCGAACCAGTTCAGAGCCAAAACCCGCAAATTGCCCTTCGTCGCAAGGTCGTCCTCCATCGAGCCAACAACGTCCGACGCTTCCAGCTTCTGTGCCTCTCGCAGCGTTTCGGTCAGGAATGGTCCATTGAGGACGGAGAACGACGGGGTGCCGGCAGTTGCAAGTGCACCGGCTGTTGTGTAGAAAATGACGTTCTCTCCGAGTGCGGCTTGTTCAAGGGCTTGCATCTCGCCACCCAGCTGCGCGTTTGGAAAAACAGCCAGTTTGATCCGGCCATCGGTCTCCTTGGCGACAAGCTCAACCACATTTTCGAGATGAGGATGGATCGGGCTCGATGGGCTGTTCTGGTGCGAAATTCGGAACTCCACCGGTGCCGACAGTGCCTTGGTGCAGGCGGGCCCGCTAACGCTTGCGGATGCCGCAGTCGTTGAGACCAGAGCAGCGAAGATGGCCGTCATGGAGGTTGCGGTCTTATTCATCGGGTTCCCCTTTATTCAGATTTAGGACTGGCGCGAGCCTAGACGGCTGCCTGTGGCGGTTCTTGAATATTTGTGAAACAGCCTGCCGTTGGTGTAGCGCCGTCCATGAGTGTCAACGTGGCAGCGACGCGGCGAACTTTGCCTCTTGAAAAATCGATAAGGCTGTGCCGAACTTCAAGCTGGAGATAAGGCATCAGAACAACGCCCATGATCGAATTTCGGAATGTCAACCATTGGCGCGTCGGGCCGAGCATCGATGTGTTTGATATCGTGTCGTCGGCTGAGGTCGGCGTCATGCATTGCCACCCGACAATCAACATCGGCGCGGTTGTTGAAGGTGATGCAAGCATCGAACGGAACGGCGTCGTTCATGCGCAACCGGAGGGCTCGGTTGTATTGCTCAACGCCTTCGAAGCACATGCGAGCGCATGGCATTCAACAAAAAACCACTACTTCGTCATGAACATAGGGCAGGCTGCCTGGGTCCACCTCTGCGCGATGTTAACGCAAGGAGACGACCGTCTGCGCCTACGCGGGCCAATCTGTCACGACCAGATCATCTATCATTCGCTGTTGGGAATACGCGCCGAGCTTATCTCCGGGTCTCATAACGTTTCCTTGGATGATATTGCGGGACTGCTTGAAACCATGAGCCGACGCAATGCGCTGGTCGAAGACGATGCTCCCTCGGCCGAAACAATGGAGGAATTCCGTTTTAGGATCGGCCAAGTGCTCGATTGCGGCGATGGTGGCGGCCCGAAAATTGAACAGATCGCTCACGACCTTGGCTTGAGCCGTTTCCAGCTTTCAAAGCTGGTCCGTCAGGCAGCCGGCATGCAGCCTCGCCGGCTGCGGCTGCAGTTGATGGTGGCGACTGCCCAATTCAACATTTCCAGTGGCCTCAGCCTGTCCTATGCCGCCGCAAATTCCGGATTCTCCGACCAAAGCCATATGAACCGCGAGTTTCGACGGACACTGGGAATGACGCCTCGCGAGTACCAGCAGGTGAGAGCGCGCCTGCCGGAAAAGCCACAGTCGGACGAAGAAGTCTCAAATCTTCAAGAATAGTCAGAGATCATATGGAACATCCGGCTCCTCACAAACAGGAGCCAGATGAAGATGGTAAGCCCGATGCACTTCCTTAGTGATTTTGCACATATTCCAGAGACAATCGACGCGTATGCGAAGAGCCCTCTACCTTCAGAAGCACTCGATCTTCTGAAATCTCGAAATGACAATGCGGGTCGGGTGAGATTAGTCGGAATGGGCGGGTCTTTTAATGCCGCGACGGCGGCAGCGGAGCAGTTTTTGAAGCTGGGCATCGATGCCCGCGCCGAACTCGCCTCTCACCTGCTGCATTCCTCCGCAAAGACGGTCGGTTCCGACGAACTGATTGTTCTTATTTCCTACAGCGGGACCAGCATTGAAACGATCCGCGCTGCCGAGGAGCTACGTAAGGGCGCGCGTCCGCGTATCATTTGCATCACCAATGCGCAAAGCGGTCCGCTTGTTTCGCTTTGCGACGTGGTCCTGCGCCAAGGGCTGAATGAGACGACCCACAAGCCGTTCGGCCCATGGACGGCGACTTACTTGACACTGGTAAAGCTTGCTCATGCCATGGTCGGTCAGCAATTCAAGGCGGCCACCGGGTTGAAAGAGGAGTGCGGTCGGCTCTTGGCCGCCGCCGAATCACTGATTGCCTTACAACCTTCGCTTCCCATGTACATCGAGTTCTTTGGTCGTGGCGCGCTCGCGGCCACGGCGACGCAGGCCACCCTTATCGCCCGCGAGATTGCCCGCGTACCTGCGTCCGACTGGGATTCGAGCACCTATCGCCACGGGCCGATCGAAGCTATTAGCTCTACACAATTATCGGTCATTTTTGCTGCGCGAGACGGTCGGCAGGCTGGCCTTGATTCTTCCTTTGTCGCGGCGATGAAGGGTATCGTCAATAAAGTTTTGGTTGTTGGCCCCGAAGGCTCTGAGATGCCTGTGCGGGTTGATGAAATCTTACTTCCGCTGGTCTCGCTTTTTCTGCCTGCAATCCTATCCTACGCGTGGAGCGAGAAGGCAGGTCTGACCGCTGGCGAGTTCCGCTACACGTCTCATTCGATCACCGACGAAGAGGTCTTGAGCAATGAAGGCTGATTAGGCCAATTGCACATGTAAGGCGTTGAGTGTCACACCCAGGTCCGGGTCGTCCTCTGCAAAACGAGACCGTTTTCATGACCGGGCGACACATTGACGTTGTGCCGCTCGGTTTTTAGTGGTTAACTTCCCGCGATAAGCGATCATTGGCTCCACCAAGGCACCGGCTTCGCCAAAAGCGTCCGAGGGTCCTGGTCGCGAGGTTCAGTCGCAAAATACCGAGAAGATCGACGGTGATCTCACCATAGCCAAAGATCGCCTGATCTGAACTGAGGCCCTTGCTGCAGCAGAACCCTGCGAGGCTATCGGCGATGCTCGAGCGCATGGGCCGCGAGGTCGAGCGCCTCGACGTTTTGGTCTGTGAGATCCTGACCTTCCAGGCTGTCGGATCGCGGTACCCCGCGCTTCGAGCGACAGACGCTCGATGTTATCGATCTTGTCAGGGAGATCATAGAGGACGCCGGTTTCGAGGGGCAGGCGCGCGACATCAGCGTCCACTACGACGGTGTCGACAGCTTTGTGGCCTCCGTCAACGGGGAGCTGATCTACCGCGCGCTCGAAAATGTCATTCGCAATGCCATTACCCACACCAGACCCGGTACTGCGGTCCATGTTGCCTCCAAGGTCATGGACCGGCAACTGGTCGTTACCATCGAGGATGATGGGCAAGGCGTGCCGGCTGCGGAACTAGAAGTGACCTTTAAGCCGTTCTCGCAGAGTTCGACCGTCACTACGCGCTCCGGCTTTGGCCTCGGCCTTGCCATTGCCCGCCGGGCAGCCGAATGGCATGGCGGCGGCGCATGGGCGGAAAACAGGACCGCTGGAGAGCTCCGTGTATTCATCACGCTGCCGGCCCGTCATCCAGGCACTGGATCGGGCCTAATCAAGTCGGCAGTCTTCAGGTCTTATAGGGCATCAATCATAAAAGTCAGTGGCTTAGCTCGTTAGAGCCGACGGTATTAGGTTCATATTCTCTCAAGAGCTTGCAAGTGCGTCGAGCAACCTTTACTCCATTAAGGACCAAAAAAGGCGGCCATATTCATCCTGAATATGGGGCGCCAATGCTTCTCGCCGCGGATCGAAACAACAGTTTCACCAAGGCGATAGTTATCTCGGAGCCGACCAGATAATCGACGGCGGAATCTGTTAAGTTGGGGATGCCGACACGGCCGCATCGAAAGCCGCGAGGCTCTTCTTCATTGGTGTCAGCGGGTCTAGCCAGTAAGCCGGCGTGGTGAATTCGAAGGTGAGGTGGCCGTGATAGCCGATCTGCGACAGTTCGCGGAGGTAGCGTGCCAGCGGCAGATGTCCGTCACCCCAAGCCAGATGGCCTTCCGGAGTGCCATCGATAAGGTGGACATGCCTCAACCGGCTGCCGACTGCTTCGTTGTAGCTTTCAATCGTATCATCGACGACAGCCATGGCGTTGGTATCGAGAATGGCATTGACCGATGACGAGTCGATTTCCGCCAACATTTGCCGTAATTGCGCGGCGGTGGTGACGAGGTTCGATTCGCTCGGCGCGAGCGGTTCAAGCAGGAGCTCAATGCCACAACCGGCGGCGCGGCGCCCCAGTGTTATCAGCGCGTCGCGCGATCGTTCCCAAGCGGGGTCGGCTGGTTGATCGGCATAGCCCCAGCCCGGCGTGACCAGCAGTTTCGGGCACTCCAGTTCGTTTGCCAGATCGATACAGCGGATGAAATAAGCGATGCTGCGGTCGCGAATCCGGCTGTTTTCCGAAGCGATGTTGATGGGATAAATGCACTGTTCCGGTGTCAGGCAAATCAGCTCGAGATCGCGCTCCGCGATCTTGCCCCGCATATCGCGCGCATCGGCAATCGTTACGTCTTCGACCGAAAAATGCGGCATCGCGGCCCATAATTCGATGGCTTTGATCTCCAGCGAGACCATGTCGTTCAGAAAACGCTCGAAGCTGTGGCGGAAGTAATGAAAATTCATACCCGCGATATTGCTGCGTTCAAACATAGGCATATTCTCCCGTGTAGTTGTCAGACGACAGACCACAAATGAACGAACGGGTCAAGCCGATCTTGCAGGAGGTGGACCATTAACGACAGGTTCGCTTAGCGGAACGGTTCGCACCCTTCGCGTATAGGCGAGTCCATTGGTAGAGGTCGGTCTGTTCTTAGCCTGCAAGACTTCATGCACGAAGCACGGAGCCGAGTTGGAAGAGGGACGTTTGCTAACAAATGTGTTAGAGGCTCCCTGTTGGTTATCCGTGCCGTTCGAACGGAGTTGCAACCGGATATTGTCGAGCGGCCCAGGAAGTCGGGCGAACGGCAAAGCCGAGGTCATGGATATTGACATTGAGACGATCTTGTCAGACGTCTATTGTCAAGCGATAGCCATTGAGGAAATGCCGTGCCGAAAACCAAGATTGCCGTCATCGGGCTCGGGGGAACCATCGCGTCCCTCGCGGACCATCCGCTGGAAATACTCGATTACGGGGCCAGCGGCTCGCTGGAATGCGATGCGTTGGTCGATCTTTTCCCCGAGCTTGGCGAGCTTGCCGATATTCTGGCCGTGCGTTTTCGGGCTGTCCCGAGTTTCAACATTTTCTATCCGGACTGGAAGGCGCTGCTTTCGCTAATGGAGAAAATCGAGGCTGAAACGCCGGGTCTTGGGGGTTTCGTGCTGCTTCATGGGACCGGATCGATGGAGGAAACCGCGTTTTTCCTGTCGCAAACGGTGAGGACGGCGCTGCCAGTGGTGATGACTGGCGCGCAACGGCCGCCGAGCGCCCGTTCGAGCGATGCCGGGCTTAACCTTGCCAATGCTATACGGGCTGCCACCGCGCCTGCCGCGCGTGACCAGGGTGTCCTGATCCTGATGAATGACGAGCTTCACGCCGCGCGGGAGGCGACCAAGGTTTCGACGCTGCGCCTGAATGCATTTCAGTCGCCAGATAGTGGGCCGGTGGGCGTGGTCGATGGCGATGCCGTGACGTTCTATCGGCAGCCACTGCGCCGACGCGCGCCGCACCACCGGTTCGACCTTTCGAATGTCGACATGTTGCCGCGCGTCGACATCGTCTATAGCTACACAGGGTCAGACGGTACCGCGGCGCGGGCTTTTGTCGAGGCGGGTGCGTCGGGCATCGTTTCCGCCGGCTTCGCGCCGGGGTATACGGCGGATGCCGATGCCGGCGTGCTGGCGCAGGCCGTCCGGGAAAAGGGTCTTGTTGTCGTGCAGGCCTCGCGGGGCGGGGCGGGCAGAACCTTCGACAGCCGCCGGGCGCGGCAAAGCGGGTTCATTCCGGCCGATAATCTCAATCCCCAGAAGGCCAGGCTTCTGCTTGCTCTCGCTTTGACAAGAACTCGCGACACGGCGGAAATAGCGGATATATTTCGCATACACTGAGGCTCCGCGGTGAACGCCTGTTTACCGGATATGCTCGGAACTTCTATTTAAACACATAGTCCGGATTTGAAAGCCGTGTCGGCTTTGACCGGAAATGCTCTGGAAAGGCGCAGAAACATGCAGGAACTGGTGGCCAGTCGCAAAATGGGGCGTGAACGCACCATCGTGTCCCAGTTGCGGGATGCATTGCTCGAACTCATCAAGCAACGGGACATGCAGTTGGGCGAGAAACTGCCTAGCGAGGAGCGTTTGACCGAGCATTTCGGCGTATCGCGGCCGGCCTTGCGCGAAGCGTTGAAGGTGCTTGAGCAGGACGGCATCATCCGCACCGAACACGGGCGCGGCCGCTTTCTTATGGCGGGCGCGGCGCTGCATATCGACCGGCCCATTACCACGTTTGAAAGCGTGACCGAAATGGTCGGCGGCTTCGGCTACGAGACCACGACACGCCTTTTGAGCGTCAAGACGCTGGATGCCGATGCCGAGATTGCTGCAGGCCTCCACTGCGCTGAGGGAACGCCCGTTCTGCGGATCGAACGGGTGAGGAGCGAGGGCAAGCGCCCCATCCTCTACTCGCTGGACTTCATCCGGGTCGACACGGTCGGGCCGGGCCACGCCAGTATCGATTGGGAAGGGTCTGTGGTTCAGACCTTGCGGCGACGCGGCATGGCGCCGGTGGCCTCCACCGCCAACGTTTCGGCGACGAGCCTGCCGCAGGAGGCGCAGGAAAACGGGAGCCTTTTTGATTTTGGCCCCGTCCTTCTGGTGACGGAGACCTGCTTCACAGCGGAGGGGGTTCCGGTCCTCTTCGCGAAGGATTACCACCACGGCAAATACTTCACGTTCAGTTTCGCCCGCAGATAGAATGGAACCCGCAGCCCGCAAGGGCAGCGGGTTTTGCATTTTTGCACCCCTTGGCAGCCTCGCTCGTTATTGAGGCTGGCATTTTGAGAAATCCCTATGGGGCCGCTTGACACTCAGCCGTTTTTATAGTTGTTAGTCGTCAGACGTCTTTTGACATTGAGATGGTTTTCGCTCCCGGAGCGGAAGAACAGGGGAACCGCCAGATGATCAACGAGCCAACACCGCGATCCGTCGGGAGTGCGCTGCCGAGCGTTGAGCTGCACGGCGTCAACAAGTGGTACGGCCATTTCCAGGTGTTGACCGACATCGACTTTACAGTCGCCAAAGGCGAGAAGATCGTGGTTTGCGGTCCGTCTGGATCGGGTAAGTCCACCATGATCCGCTGTATCAACCGTCTTGAGGTGCATCAGAAGGGCGAGATTCGAGTGAAAGGCACCCTGCTCACGGAAAATCGCCGGGCGATCGATCGCGTCCGTCAAGATGTCGGCATGGTGTTCCAGAACTTCAATCTTTACCCGCACCTAACCATTCTTGAAAACTGCGTTCTGGCGCCCCGCTGGGTGAAGAACGTGCCGCGCCCGGAAGCTGAAGCGCGCGCCATGCACTATCTCGAACGGGTGCGCATTCCCGATCAGGCGCACAAATATCCGGTCCAACTGTCCGGCGGCCAGCAGCAGCGTGCAGCGATTGCCCGCTCGCTCTGCATGAACCCGGAAATCATGCTGTTCGACGAGCCGACCTCGGCACTCGATCCCGAGCTGGTGCGGGAGGTGCTCGACACCATGGTGGAACTGGCAAGCGACGGCATGACGATGATCTGCGTCACGCACGAAATGGGCTTTGCCCGGCAGGTGGCCGATCGCGTGGTGTTCATGGATCGTGGCAGCATTGTCGAGGCCGCCGCCCCGGCTGAATTTTTCGGTGCCCCGAGGCAGGAGCGCACCCGCAATTTCCTGAGCCAGATTCTTCACTGATGACCGGCTGAACGCGCGGCGGGAAACGACGTGTGCAAAAATAAGTCAGACGACAAACGTCTGCTTTTGACCTTACAACATTGAAGGGAACAAGACGATGAAAAAGCTCAATGCCAGCCTGCGCAGCTTCCTTGCTTCTGCTGCGTGCCTTTCCACGGTTCTTCTTGCAATGCCCTCCCAGGCGGCCGAATTTCCGCCGCTGCCGGCGGCGATCAAGCAGGCCGGTGTGCTTCGCTTCGGCGTGAAGTGCGATTCCCCGCCCTTCGGTTCGACCGGCTCCGACGGCAAGCCGGCCGGGATCGAAATCGAGATGGCCAAACAGATCGCGACCTATGCCTTCGGTTCGCCAGACAAGGCCGAACTGACCTGCGTGACCAGCGAAGCCCGCATTCCCTCCCTCAACGGCGGCAAGATCGACCTGATCCTCGCCACGCTTGGCCGCTTCCCGGCGCGCGAGGAAGTCATCGATTTCTCGAACATCTATTTCTGGGGCACGAGTAACGTCATCGTGCCGAAGGACAGCCTGGCGCAGAAGCTCTCCGACCTCGCCGGCAAGACGGTTCTTATCGTCAAAGGCGGTTCGCAGATGAAGTGGCTCAAGGAAAACATTCCCAACATCCAGCTCATGCAGCTCAACACCACGGCCGATGGCGTGCAGGCCTTGCAGCAGGGCCGTGGCGAAGGCTTCGTCGGCGATGGCGGCCTGATCTGGACGCTTGCGAGCAACTATCCGCAGTTGCGCGTGATCGAGGAAGGCCTCGACCTTGGCGTCAACGGCATAGGCCTGCGCAAGAACGAACCGGAACTCAAGGCGTTCGTCAACGCTGCGCTGGCGCAGCTGAAGGCGGACAAGTTCTACGACACCGTCGCCGCGAAGTTCATCGAAAACGTTCTCGTGCGTCAGGCCATGCTGAAGGGCTTCACGACCGAGCCGCCGAAGATGAACTGATCCGTTCGCCGCGCCCCGCCGGTTCGTCCGGCGGGGGCTTGCTAGACGACAAACGGAGTTTCGGCATGGATTGGCTGTATATCTACAAGGCGCTTCCGGATCTTCTCGGCGGTCTTCTCATGACGCTGAAGGTCAGCGGTGTGGCGATCCTGCTCTCGCTCATTCTCGGCCTCATCGGGGCGGGGCTGAGAACGAGCGGCATCAGGGCCGTCGAGGCGTGTGTTTCCGGCTACGTGGAGTTCATCCGCGGCACGCCTTATCTCGTCCAGATCTTCTTCATCTTCTACGGCCTGCCGAGTATTGGCCTGACATTGTCGATCTTCTGGTCCGGCGCACTGGCGCTGACCATCTGGGCAAGCGCCTTCCATATCGAGAGTTTCCGCGCGGGTCTGGCTTCGGTCGGGCAGGGCGTTCGCGATGCTTCGGCTTCGCTCAGCCTCAAGCGCTGGCACCATGCCTGGTTCATCGTCACGCCGCTGGCGCTGCGCGCTGCCCTGCCTTCGGCCATGAACACCATCGTCGCGACCGTGAAGAACTCCGCCTATCTGCAGGCCATCGGCCTCGTTGAACTGACCTTCGTCGCCGTCGACCGCATCGCATACGAGTTTCGTACCGTCGAAATGTTCGCCTCCATCTGCGTGATCTACCTGATCTGCGTCTTCATTCTTTCCGGTTTCGGGCACTGGCTCGAACGCCGTCTCAACCGGCCGTTCGCGGGGAGGTAGACCATGCTGCTGCTCGAATATCAGTCGTTCATTCTCGAAGGTCTCTACCACACGCTGCGGCTTTCGCTGGTGGTTGCTCTGGGCGGAACATTCTGCGCCATCATCCTCGCCGCAGGCATGGTGCAAAAGAACAGGATCATCAGTCGACCGGCTTATCTTCTGGTCGAGGTCCTGCGCGACATTCCGCTGATGGTCGCGGTGCTCTTGACCTATTTCGTCCTGCCGAGGATCGGCCTGTCGCTCGATCCGTTCTGGTCGACATCGCTGTCGATTTCGCTTTGGGGCGGCGCCAATGGCGCACAGATCATACGCGCCGGCCTCATGTCGGTGTCGCAGGCGCAGCGCGAAACGGCCGCCGCTTTCGGTCTTCGCTCGTGGAAGGGCCTTGTCTTCGTCATTCTGCCGCAGGCGATGCCCGTCATCCTGCCGCCCTATGTCAGTCTGTTGACCTCGCTTGTACAGGCAACGTCGCTTGGTGCCGTCGTCGGCGTGCATGAGCTGCTGCGCTCGGCGCAGGTCCTGATCGAACAGACCACGATTTCGCGCGGCGGCAGCCCTGCCTTCCTCGTCTACAGCTTCATTCTCGTCGTCTACTTCGTGCTTTGCTGGCTGATTTCGCGGGCTGGCCGCCTTCTGGAGAACCACTTCGCCCGTCCTTACAGCCGACAGGCTTCCGCAGGTCGAAAAGGCCTCCCAGGCGCTGCCGCGTCCAAGCTTGCCGATGCGCCCAATGCCTGAGGAGGATGCGATGAACCACGAGCTTCGTCTGGCGGACATGATCTGCGGCGCGGGGCCGGAAGCCTCGAGCCAGGAGGTCGACAAGGCGAGCCGCCATTTTGCCGATCTGGTCGGTGTGACGCTTGCCGCACTTGGCGAACCGCAGGTGGCGGCGCTCGCCCGGCTCGTTTCCGAAGCCGGTCAAGGCCATACCGGAGCGCGAGCCTGGGGAACGAACCGTCGCCTGAGCCTGCGGGACGCAGGGCTTCTCAACGGTTTCGCCGCGCATTTCCATGATTTCGACGACGACGAGACCGAGCTTGCCATGGCGCATGTGACGGTCAGCGCCATGACGGCGGCGGCGGTTGTCGGCGACAGCCGCAGCGGCCTCAGCGGCGATGCGGTGTTGCGGGCCTATCTGACCGGCACGGAAACGGCGATGCGGATCGGCGCGCTGGTCAATCCCCGCCACTATCGGCGGGGCTGGCACGCCACCGCGACGCTCGGTGTCTTTGCGGCATGCGCGGCCGCCGGCAGGCTTTTCGGGCTCGGCCCGCTGCCGATGCGCCATGCGCTTGGCATCGCGGCGTCCCTTGCGGCCGGCATTCGAAGCAATTTCGGAACGGACGCCAAGCCGCTGCAGGTCGGCCAGGCCGTTTCAAACGGCATCTTTGCTGCCGAATGCGCGCTTTCCGGCTTGCAGTCCGCGCCGGGCAGCCTGTTCGGGCCGCGTGGTTACGTCGCACTTCAAGAGGGCGACCGGAGCCGTGTCGAAGCGATTGTCGAAGGGTTCGGCACGCCTTACGGTTTTTCGGCGGGTGGCATGGTCGTCAAGGCCTATCCTTGCTGTACCGCGTCCCATAGCGCGATCTTCGGGTTGCTCTCGCTTGTTGGGGGAGAGCCGGGTCTGGCGGAACGCATCACCGGCCTGCGCTGTCATGCCGATCCCGCCGTTCGCAACATCCTTGTTTACGACAGCCCGGCGACCGTGGCCGAAGCGAAGTTTTCGCTGCCCTTCTCGCTTGCTGTCGCGGCGGTTTACGGGCGCGCCGGGATTGCCGAGTTCAGCGATGCCGCGCTGGCCGACCCGCGGGTGCGCGGCGTGATGGCGAGGGTGACGCAGATCGCCGATGCCGGTCTTCCCAAAGGGCCGAGCGGCATTTCCGTCGCCGCGCGGATTTTCGTCGACCTTGCGGACGGTACGACGCGGGAGGCCTACTGCCCGGCGGTTCCTGGCAGCGCCGGCAATCCGCTGGACGATGCGGCGCTTGCAGCCAAATTCGTTGCCTGCTCCGAGCCATGGCTTGGGCGAACACAGGCCGTCGCGCTGTTTGAAACCCTGCTCGCGACGCCGCGAGTGCCGGACTTTTCCGTCCTTGCGGATTCGTTCGTTCCGGTCAGGCGAAACGCGCTTCCTTTTGCCAAACAAAGGTAATCTCATGAAAAATGCCGTCAGTTCACGCCTTTCCGAACGTACAGCCGAAGAAGTGGCCAATGCCATTTACCGGCCGGGCATGGCGACCTTCGACGATGGTGCACTGGAAGCCATGTGCCAGCTCAACGAAGCCCATGCGGTCATGCTTGTCGAACAGAAGCTCATCGCGCCGGACATCGCCCGGTCGCTTCTGCACGCCATCGGCCGGATCCGCAGCGAGGGCGTGGCTGCCATCGACCTCGATCCGCAGTTCGAGGACGGCTATTTCGCCTTTGAAAACCGGCTTTCCGGAATTGCCGGCGCGCATGATACCGGCTTCATTCACACCGGCCGCAGTCGCAACGACATCGGCGCCACCCTCGACCGTATGAATGCGCGGGCGCTTTGCCTCGACATGCTGGAGGGGGTGAACCGTGCCCGCGCCGCCTGCGAGGCGGCCGCGGAACGACACGCCGAAACCATCATGCCCGGCTATACGCATCTCCAGCCCGCTCAGCCGATGACATTCGGTTACTTCCTGACGAATGTCGCTTCGGCCCTGTCGCGGGAATATGACAAGATCGCCGCCGTCTATGAGCGTATCAACCGCTCCAGCCTTGGGGCTGCGGCTTTTGCCGGCACGACTTTTGCCATCGACCGCAACCGCACGGCATCGCTTCTCGGTTTCGACGGTATCGTCGAACCGTGCCTCGAAGCCGTGGGCTCGCGTGATTTCGTCACCGAACTGCTGTGGACCGCGACCAGCATGCTTTCGATGCTGAGCCGAGTCGCGCAGGACATGTATGTGTTCTGCACGCACGAATTTTCCGCTCTCACGTTTCCGGATCGCGTGGCCGGCACGTCGAGCATCATGCCGCAGAAGAAGAACATGCTGGCGCTGGAATATTTCCGCGCCGCCGCAGGCCGCAGCATCGGAGCGCTGACCGGTTCGCTGGCCAGCGTCAAGGGCTCCAATTATTCCATCGGTCTAGACTCTGTTCGCGAGGGCATCGCCGATGCCTGGCCGTCGCTTTCGCTGTTCATCGACGGCATGGAACTGCTGCGTCTGGTGTTCGAGACGGCGACCCCGGATGCGGAGCGCCTGAAGAAGCGGTGCTACGAAAACTTCTCGACGGCCACCGATCTGGCCGACGGGCTAGTGCGCGAGCACGGCCTTTCCTTCCGTGAGGCGCACCATGTCGTCGGTGGCGCGGTGCAGCGCGCATTGAATGCCGGTCTCGATGCGCAGGGCATGACGGTCGAGATCATCAATGCATCGGCGGTGGACGAACTCGGTCGGCCGCTCGCCCTCACACCGGATTTCGTGCGCGATTGCCTCGACCCGGTCAAGTCCGTCGCGGCACGGACGACGCCCGGCGGAACCGCGCCGGTCGAAGTGCGCCGTATGCTGGCGGCTCTCGCCGTCAAGCGCGGCCATGATGCCGAACTCGTCTCCATGCGCCGCCGGGCGGTGGAAGACGCCGTCGGTCGCCTCAGTGATGCCGTTCAGGCACTTGCTGCCTGAACCCCCAAATTCCCCAACTATGAAAGAGAATGCCATGCTGAACTTTGACGAAGCTCGCTTCCTGCGTATCCAATCCGGTGCTGTTTCGCTTGCCGAACGCATCGACCTTACCATCGCGTCGGCGCTCAATGCCGGCGCAGAAAACCTGTTCTTCCTCGGCACCGGTGGCGTCGCCTATCTCATGCAGCCGGCCTACCAGCTTCTCCAGCACCGCTCGCGCTTCCCGGTGTTCATCGACTACCCGGCGGAACTGATCCTGACCGGTTCGGCCAATCTGACGAGCAAGTCCATTGTCGTCATGCCCTCGCTTTCCGGCACCACCAAGGAAAGCGTCGCCATGCTGGCCAAGCTGAAGGAAATCGGCGCGACGGTGCTGACCTTCGTCGGCCATGAGGAAACCCCCCTCGGCAAGGGTGGCGACCACGTCTTCGTCAACTTCGCCGAAGACGATACGTCCTGCGAATCCTTCTATCTGCAGTCGCTTTTCGTCGCGCTGTCCATCCTGAAAGCCCGCAAGGAAATCGACAATTACGACGCCATCCTTTCCGAACTGAAGCTGCTTCCGGCCCTGCTTCTTGAGGTGAAGCGCAGCTTCGAGCCAAAAGCCGAAGCCTTTGCCGCCCGCATCGCCGCGTCTGATTACCATATCTTCACCGGAGGTGGTAACGTCTGGCCCGCAGCACTTTATTACGGCACCTGCATTCTTGAGGAGATGCAGTGGATTCGCACGCGCCCGGTCCATGCGTCCGATTTCTTCCACGGTACGCTGGAACTGGTCGAAAAGGGTGTCAGCGTCGTGTTGTTCAAGGGCGAGGACGCATATCGTGCGATTTCTGACCGGGTGGAAAACTTCGCGCCGAACTACACCGACAAGCTGACCGTTCTCGACAGCAAGGAGTTTGCCCTGCCGGGAATTTCGGAAGAAGTGCGCGGCCTTGTTTCCCCGATCGTGCTGGCGACGGTCCTGGAGCGCGTGAGCTCGCATCTTGAAGTCATGCGCAATCATCCGCTCGTGACGCGTCGCTACTACAAGCGCGTCGCCTATTAAGTTAAACCCAGACTGTCCGTCGCTATGCCCAGCGGCGGACACGTATCGCAGGAAGTGCTCCCATGTACGGTTTCGAGGTCGCCACGGTTGGCGATAACTGTGTTGACAAGTTCCTGCCGCCCGTCGGTCTGGCCGCGATCGGCGGCAATGCCGTGAACGTCGCCGTTCACCTGCGCAAACAGGGTCTGGCGACGGCCTATTTCGGTGCCGTTGGTACGGATGAGGATGGTCGGCGTATGCTGGAATGCTTCCGCGAAAACGGGCTCGTGGTCGATCATGTCCAGATCCGCGACGGTGTCACGGCCTATACCGATCTAGATGTCGATGCGACCGGCGACCGTATCATTACATTCGAGGAGTTCGGTGTCTGCCGCGGGTATCGTCCGAGCGAGAAGGATGTCGCCCGTCTGCTGGCTATGCGTCACGTCCACATCGGTTGGTTCGACGATGGCGGCGCGCTGAAGGAACGCCTCCTTGCTGGAGGTGTCAGCGTTTCGCAGGATATTACCGTCAATCCCGGAGCGGCCGGCCTGACGATCGCCTTCGCGTCCGCGGGATCCGAGCCGAATGCGGCACAAATTCTAGCCACCCGACTTTTGGCCGAAGGCGCCAAGCTGGCGGTGGTGACCCGCGGCGCATTCGGTAGTATCGCAACGGATGGCAAGGAGGTTGCTGAGACAGGGATCATTCCGGTTGAGGTGTCGGATACGACGGGAGCCGGCGACACGTTCATCGCAGGTTTTATCGCTGCCCGCCTCGCAGGTGAGACTTTGCAGGTGAGCCTTGAGGCGGGCCGCGATGCTGCGGCGGTTACGTGCACCCATTTTGGCGGGTTTCCACAATCACCAATTGTTCTGGAGCGCTAAGGTGGACTCCCGACGGTAGTTGGTGCGTGGCCTTTGGAAGTTCCGATCGTCGCTCAGCGCGTTACCAAAGCGTCAAGCGTTGTTGGTAATACCAGAAAGAACGAGAGACAGTTGGAAGTCTCTGTTCGGAGCTGATTATCGGTGAGGCGGTGGGGTGTCGGGTGGCGACATTAGCCTCCGATTTCGGGAAAATTCGTGGTGCCATATCCCGATTTTGGAGCGGCCATCGTTTTTCGACGGCACGACGTCTGAAGGCCAGTCGGGCAGAAAAAAGAACTGTCCCCAGAGTCGTTCGAAGATCTACAGGTCGCGGGTTCGTACCTGTTCAAGAGCTTAGATCGATCGATTGGCCCTCAAAAAGTCCAGAAAAGCCCGCATCCCCGCTCCGATATGGCGGTGTCTGGGATAGTAAAGGCAGAGGCCAGGATAGGGCGGCGTCCACTCGGCTAACGCCTGCCGGAGTCTCCCGTCCGCAAGTGCTTCCTCGGCCATCCATCGAGTGACATAGGCGAGGCCGCAGTCGGCCAGAGCCGCGGCCAGAAGAAGTCGGGACTGGTCGACCACGAGGTTGCCGGTCGTCGCCACGACGACATCCTCGCCGCGGCGCTGAAACTCCCAGCGATAAATCGACCCGCCCGCCATGCGGAGCTGGATGCACTGGTGAAGCGAGAGATCCGACGGACTTTCGAGAAGCGGCGCATTGTCGAGATAGGTGGGCGATGCCACCACGATGTGCTGCTGGTCTGGACCGATCGGGATTGCGACCATCTCGCCGGGAACGAGTTCCGCCGCGCGGATGCCGCAGTCGAAACCTCCTTCGGCGATATCGACCAGTCGCCCTTCGGACCGGATTTCGAAGCGCATTGCCGGCTGCAGCTTCATGAAGCGCGTCAACAGCGGCATCAGCACTTGCTCGGCGGCGTTGGCGTCGCAGTTGATCCGAACAAGCTCGGACGGCGAGGCGGCCTGTTCGTGCAGTTCCTCAACGGCCCGTCCTATTTCCCCGATCGCGGGCAAAAGCCGCTCGGCAAGCCTTCGGCCCGGTTCAGTCAGCGATACGTTCCGCGTCGAACGGTGGAAGAGCTTTACCTTGAGACGCTTCTCCAGTCCGGCGACTGCGTGACTTAGTGCCGACGGCGTCTGGCCGAGCGTTCGGGATGCAGCACGAAAACCTCCGTGCTCGGCGACGGCAAGGAAGGCCGCTAGCTCGCCAGGAGGGAGCAAGCCCACTGTTCGAATTATCTCATCATTGCGTTTAACGGTGGTCATCTAGTTCATGAATGCCATGCGCTTATCTTTGGGACAAGTCGATTACTGAAGGAGTACACCATGACTTTACCGATACCGTTCGGCTTTTCATCTACGGCCGCCGACGTTCTGGAAGGCGTCGACCTCGCCGGCCGGACCGTCATCGTAACCGGTGGCGCCGCTGGCATCGGGCTGGAGACGAGCCGCGCTCTCGCGGCCGCGGGAGCTGCTGTGACGATTGCAGCCCGCCGCCCGGATGAGGCGGAGAAGGCAGTCGCTGAGCTGAAAAAGAGTATGCCCGAGGCTCAACTGCGCGTTCGGCGCCTCGACCTCGCGGATCTGTCTTCCGTGCAGGAATTCTCGGAGAACTGGAACGAGCCTTTACACGTTCTCGTCAACAATGCGGGCGTCATGGCCATTCCGGAAATCCAGCGGACTGCGGAAGGACGGGAGATGCAGTTCGCGACGAACTATCTGGGGCATTTCGCACTCACGCTAGCGCTGCGACGGCATCTAGCCAAGGCAAATGGTGCCCGTGTCGTTTCCGTCGCCTCGACTGGCAACTTGTTCGCGCCCGTGTTCTGGGACGATCCGGACTTCCGCTTCATTCCATACGATCCGCTGCTTGCTTATGGGCAATCGAAGACAGCCTGCATCCTGCTGTCCGTTGGGATCACCAAGAACTGGGCCAGCGACGGGATAACGTCCAACGCGCTCAATCCCGGAGCGATTGCCACGGGGCTTCAGAAGCACACCGGAGGCCTGCGAACCCCCGAGCATTTGCGCAAGACAATAGAGCAGGGGGCAGCCACGTCGGTGCTGCTGGCGGGTTCGCCGCTCGTCGAAGGCATTTCCGGTAGATATTTCGACGATTGCCAGGAGGCCTCGGTCGTTGACGAGCGGGGACCTGGGCCCTTCAAAGGCGTGGCGAGATACGCCGTTGATGAGGACAACGCGGTCCGCCTCTGGGAGATCGCGACGCGGTTGCTGGGATTGCCTCTGTGAGCGGAACACCCTGTCGACCTGTCCGGACCGGCAGGGTGCTCGTCGAGCGATGACCGGACGCTGATCAGGCCTTGGCCGCCACCGGAAGCCGGAACGGGGCGCCGAGCCGGTTGAAGGCGTTCATCGCGGCGATCGTAATCGTCAGATCGACGAGATCCTTCGGTTCGAAAGCGGCGGCGGCGGCGGCATAAGCCTCGTCGGAGGCATGGGTCTGGCTGACATTCGTGACTTCTTCAGCCCAGGCCAGTGCTGCTCGTTCCTGGTCGCTGAACAGGTGAGGCACCTCGTCCCACACCGGCACAAGCGTGATCTTATCGACGGACATTGTCTTGCGCAGATCGCGACTATGCATGTCGATGCAATGGGCGCAGCCGTTGATCTGCGACACGCGCAGGAAGACGAGATGAACCAGCTCTTCAGGCAGGTTCGTTTTCTTGGTGACGTAGTGATGGACGCCGAATAGCGCCTTTGCGCCGTCGGGGGCGACTTCGGACCAGTTCATGCGGGTCATATCGTTTTCCTTTCTCGTGGACACGGTTCTCCGTTCGCCGGGTACACCGTCGTTGCTTGTGCAGTAGTTGAGGGGTAGGTCTGGTAGGTAGCGCTACGGCTTGCGCGGCGTCGTCAAGGCGTCGTCATCGGTGTCGACGACGAAGACGGCGAGGAGCTTCGCCGGCTCGGTCTTGCTGGCGTTGGCGCTGACGTCGTGGTGGTCGCCCGGCAGCTCGGTAAAGTTCTGACCGGCGAAGAAGGTCTTCGTCTCGCCACCGTTCACGGCGCTCAGGATCGCGCCTTCGAGAACCGTCGCATAGATCAAGGCGGATTTTGCATGCGTATGAGCGGAACTGTAGCCGCCGGGGCCGTACTCGACGAGCACGCCCTTAACGCTCTTGCCTGGAACGTCCGGGAGGGGATGCTCGTAAACCAGCGTCACCTTTGCGTCCTTCGTGTCGTACACAAGTCCAGGCTTGACGACGTCATGAGCGGAAGCTGTGGCCAGAGAGACCGCAAGTGCCGTAACGGCATAGAAGATGGTCTTCATGATTCTTTCCCTCCTATGTTCTGAGCCACTCGGCGATCGTGATCGCGCCCTTGATGTAGTCTCCGCCGGGAACCAGTGAGCCGGCGACAACGGGAGCGCCGAAGTAGTCGACGGCCTCGTCGGCTTTGACCGGACGAGCGTCGCCCCTGGCATCGAGATAAGTCCCGATGAAAGATTCGAACGGTCCCCGTTCAGGTCCGGCAAGGTCGACGGTTCCGTTCTTCGGCTCGCCGAGCGCGGCTTCCACCAGAGCAGCGGCGACGTCGTCGGCCGCGATCGGCTGGAAGTCGATATCCGGCACTTTCACCGCGTCGTCCGCCGCATAAGCGCCGGCCAGGGTCTCGATGAACTCATAGAACTGCGTCGCGCGGACGATGGTGTACTCTTGGCCCGACGCCGCGACGGTCTCCTCCTGCGCCAGCTTGCCGGCCATGTAGGGATTGGCCGCGAGCTGATCGGCGTTGACAATGGAAAGGACGACGTGGTGGCGTACGCCCGCGGCCTTTTCTGCGCTCGTCAGGTTGCTGCTCGACGTTCCAAAGAAGTCGGTTATCACAGTCTTGTCGAACGACATCATGTTGGAAACGTCGATGACGGCGTCTGCGCCCGCAAGGGCTTCGGCCAGTCCTTCGCCTGTGTAGGTGTTGATGCCGTTGCGGGAGCTTGCGGCGACGGCTTCGTGGCCGGCGTCCCGCAGCAGTTTCACTGCCTTCGAGCCGATCAGGCCCGTGCCGCCGATGACGGCGACCTTCTTTAACGTACTCATTTCTGCTTTCTCCTATGACGAGGCGCGATTGCCCGTCTTGCGTTCATGGAGTTCCAGGAAGGCGCATCCGCGGGCGGCGATCCCGCCGTCGTCGTCTGCGCCGAGATCCGCCAGAAGGTCCGCAACGGACACCTTGGCGAGTTCTGCGCGATACGCTTTCTCGGCTTTCAGCATCGCGGCGTTGATCTGGCAGGGTTTTGTGAAATAGCGCTGCGGTAGAGGGTTCGGCCCTCGCTGGCGGATTTCGGCGCACCGGAAGGCGGGCGCCGGCCCCTCGACCGCGAGGACGATATCCAGGAGGCTGATTTCGCGTGGGGCCTTGGCCAGCCTGTAGCCGCCTTTCGGCCCTGGTGTTGTCGCGACGATGCCCGCGCCGGACAGCGCCTGAAGGTGCTTCAGCAGATAGCTTGTCGACACGCCGTGGAGTTCGGCCAGTGCTGCAGCCGACAGCACGCCGTCTTGCGACAGCCCCGCCAGGAATGCCGTGCAGTGGATCGCCTGTTCGACGCCTTCGCTCAGTTTCATGTTGCATCTCCTAATCGTGGATATAAAATGTCTATGATTTTGATCGGAGTCAACCCGTGATCACATCAAGTGCTCGAAATTGCGAATATGAGATCAGAAAACGGAGTTTCGACGGCTGGAAGTCCGCCCATTGTCACGATGCTCGCAAGAGCGGAAACAACAACGAAGGACATCGAATGACCATCAAGCTCGCACTCTCCTCGACGCCGAAAGGCATCGTACCAGCTCTACTCGCTCATCTGAACTCGCTCGACGTCGAGACCATGCTCGGCTTCTACGACCCGGAAGGCTTGATCGTAGACGCCGCAGGGGTCGCTCACGTCGGCAGGGAGGCGATCGGCAGGGAGCTCTCCAAGTACTTCAGCCTCGGCCTTCAGATGTCGATCACGCAGCGTCACCTGTTCGTGGCGGGCGACATCGCGTCCCTCATTCTCGATTGGTCGTATATCGGCACGGCGCGGGACGGCACGAAGATCAACATGGTGGCGACCGCAACGGACATCGCCCGTCGTGGCCCGGACGGCCTGTGGCGTTACCTCATCGACAACCCGTTTGGCTCGATGCAGAGGAGCGCCGGCTGATGACGGATGCCGCGGAAGTTCTGACCGAAGCGACAGCGCTCGCATTCCGCGGCGTCCTCACAACCGGCGTCTACTGCAGGGCGACCTGCATCTCCCGTCCTCCCCGGCCAGAGAACATGCGCTGGTTCGGGTGCGTCTCCGACGCACAAAGAGCAGGCTTTCGCCCGTGCCTGCGATGCCGTCCCAATGATGAGGAATTCGCAAGGAGGAATGCCGATCTGGTCGCCGAGGCGTGCAAGCTGATTGATGCCGGAGACAGCTCGCCGACCGTCGCGGCGCTCGCGCACGCCCTGGGGATCAGTGAAGGGCACTTCCACCGAACGTTCCGTGCACACACGGGAATGACCCCGCGAGCATACATGCTCGAGAGGAGGGCTCAACTCGTCCGGGAAGGACTAAAACCGGGCAGGACCATTACATCGACGTTCTATGACGCAGGATATGGTTCCAGCGGAAGGTTCTACGCGGTATGCAGCCGCGCGCTCGGAATGGCTCCGGCAGACTACAGGGCCGGCGGGCGCAGGGAAACGCTGCACTTTGCAGTCGGCCAGACATCGCTTGGTTCGATCCTGGTTGCATCGAGCGCCAAGGGCGTTGCGGCAATTCTCCTTGGAGATGATCCTGCTGCCCTCCTGACTGATCTTCAGGATCGATTTCCGAACGCGAACTTTGTCGGAGGGGACGAGCGATACGAGGATACCGTCGCCAAGGTTGTTGGAATGGTCGAGCGCCCGGAGGTCGGCCTCGACTTACCGCTCGACCTGCGTGGGACTACCTTCCAGCGTCGCGTCTGGCTGGCGTTGCGCAATATTTCTCCGGGCGAGATCATCAGCTATGAAGATCTCGCAGCTAGGGTTGGATATCCGAAGGCCGGTAAGGCTGTGGCTAGCGCCTGCGCGAGCAATCCACTCGCCATCGCTATTCCCTGTCACCGTGTTGTGAGAAAAGATGGAGCGTCATTCCGCTATACCTGGGGAATCGAGCGGAAGGCTGAGCTACTGCGAAGAGAGGGACGACATTAAATTGAAATCATGTTCTAGCACAACTGCGCCGCGGTGGTTGACCCGATTGTGGAGTGCTCCTGCCGAGCGAAACGGCTAATGGGTTACACCAGACCGTCTTGCTCCACCGGCTCGCCAGATTTAGATACGATCGATGACCCGAAAGGTTCACGTGACAGGATGATGAGCGCGGCCGCCGCGGCAGGTTCGAACCTGCTGCTCAATCGCCCGGCCTACGGATACGATGAGCGAACGGATCTGGTGCAGCGGCCATGGGCGGATGCGTATCTGCCGGCTTGGGACGAAAATCCGGCCAATGCCGGCCGCCGCCCAAGGATCGGCCTGTCGCGCCTGATCTATCCCGCAAAGGACAAGGAAACCGCAAAAGCCCAGCTCCGCGACGGGATTGAGAAGGTGGCGCGGGAAATGGTCGAGGGCGGGCGCTTCCCCGCCGGCCTCTCGCTCGACCAACATCTCGGTCGCTTCCACGCCTTCTACGGCTCCCCGGACGACATCATCGAGCAGCTGCGGAGCACCTCGTAACTACAGTTCCTGCGGTTCACATCTCTTTCAAGAGCGATGGGCTTTGTGTGAAACACAGAGGGTTGGATATCTCGGGCGATCTTCTTTACTAACTTAACGAACTTGACGAGATGACCGCAGCTAGCTATTTTGTTTTCAAAAGGTGGATTGTCATGCCTGTCACGAAAACGTCTACAAGCGAAACTCCCAACATCGCCCTATCGATGAAGCTGCCCCGCAAGGCTGATTTCGAAAAAGCGTTGCTCAATCAATATACCAAGGCGGTCCAACTGAGCCAGAAGGCTGGCCATCAGGTGAGTTTCCGCGTCGTCGTGGATCCGCGCGCCGGAGCGCAGACGATTTCGATCGTCGAGGAAGACCCACTGGTTGGCGACGGTGCATTTCCGGTCGAAGAGGCTGGCGAACCGGATGACGAACTGAGTGCAGCCCTATCCGCCGCACGAGAGCGCGGCCATCGCCGCGTTGCAGAGATCCTCAGCGAGGACGACATGCTGAGCGCCGACGCCTTTTCCGATCTTCTTGGCGTTTCGCGGGTCACGGTCAATACGAAGCGTCAAAACGGCCAGGTGCTCGGCCTGGATGGCGCCAAGCGAGGGTTCCGTTTCCCGGCCTGGCAGCTCGACCGGGACGGACGGCCCTATGCGGCGTTTCCAAAATTGCACGAGATCCTGACGGGTGCCTGGGCCGTTTACCGCTTTCTTGTTTCGCCCCACGGTGCGCTTGACGGTCGCACCGGGCTCGACGCCCTGAAGCGGGGCCAGGACAGCGATGTGATCGCCGCAGCCGAGGGTATTGCCCGCGGTGACTTCCGCTAAATGGCTGGTATCAAACCGCCAGCCGGTTTCGAGCGTCAGCCGCTCGATATCGAAACGATTCCTTCAGGGCGTCGCTTTGGCCGGATCTACGCGAGCGCCTTTCCGGATCCGCTAGGATTTGGAAAGACCGCCAGCCGTTTCAGCGATCCCCGCCGACGTGATGCGACGAAGCGCTTCGGCGTTCTTTATCTCGGCGAAACACTCAAGGTCTGCTTCCTCGAGGCGGTTCTGCGTGATCGCCGCGACGGCCTCATCGGCGATCTTCCGATTGAAGAAAAAGAGATCTATGTGCGGCGCTACGCTGAGGTCGAGACGATCTCAGACCTCAGCCTTGTTGACCTGCGCGACGATCACGCCATCAGGATGGGAGTTCCAACGGACGTGGCGAAATCATCGCGTCAAAGCCTTGCGCGTTCATGGGCACTCGCGTTCCACGAGCATGAGGTGCGTCCTGACGGGATCATCTATCCATCTCGCCTGAACGGCCACACGAATATCGCTGTCTTCGAGCGTGCCGTCTCTAAGCTGGCGACAATCCGGGTCGTGCCGCTGATCGGCGCACCAGGGCTAGCCGCGGTCATAAGTGACCTGCGTGTAAGTCTGGTCGACTTCCCCTGAAACATTGCCAGTTTAAGTGCTGCTCGTTCATTCCGGTTCGGGCGAGGAGCCTGCCCTCGTCCGGCACTGACGGACTCACTTTTGAGCTTGTCTATCGTCGGTGAAAGTCAAATTCAGGGTGCATGAGAGCCCAATTGCCCCGAGGTGGCTTTGGGACCTGCAGCTTGGTACAGAGTTTGCCGATCGCCACGTCCGAAAGGCCAAGTTCCTTGGCGATCTCGCTGGTCGGTTTCTCCCATACGAGAGCAAAGAGTTCTTCTCTGGATAGTTTCCGTCCTGGCATCTTCAAGCATCTTTTACATGCGAGCGCCTTTACCAAGGCGACACCTGTGGTTTGGAGCGGGTCATTTTGGATAGGCCGCCGCGATTCCATTGGCGGCCGAGCCTAACCGTTGGGCTTCGTCCTTACCTTCCCCTTCATGCGCACCGTGACAATCTTCGGGCTGTCGCCACTTCTCTCCACGTCGACGATGCCAGAAGCCTCGGCGAGGTCGGTGAGGCGAGCAAAGCCGTAGTTGCGTGCATCGAAGTCTGGCGATTGTTTCGCCAAATGGGCGCCAACACGTGCCAGATTGGCCCGGCCGTCTTCATCGGCCGACGCCGTCACAGCATTCTCGAGCATCTTCAATGCGGCAACGTCAAGCTTTGGTTTTGCCGGCGTCTTGGCGGGGGATGCCTTGGCCTCCTTCGCTTTCGATACAGCGGCCAGTTGTGGATCGGGGCGCGGCGCCTCCGGCTCGACCGAGTTGGCGTTGAGCACGTCGAAATAGACGAACTTGTCGCAAGCAGTTATGAAAGGGCGCGGGGTTTTGCGTTCGCCGAAGCCGTAGACGGTCACGCCCTGTTCGCGGATACGTGAGGCCAGTCTGGCGAAATCGCTATCGCTGGAAACGATGCAGAATGCAGAAAAGCGGCCAGTATAGAGTAGGTCCATCGCATCGATGATCATTGCGCCGTCCGTGGCATTTTTTCCCGTCGTGTAGGCAAACTGCTGAACCGGTTGGATGGAATGCTCCAGCAGGCACTCTTTCCAGCCGTTGAGGTTGGGCTTGGTCCAGTCCCCATAGATACGCTTGACGCTGGCGGTGCCGTAGGTTGCGATCTCGGCCAGGAGCCCACTGACAATTTTAGGGGAGGCATTGTCGCCGTCGATGAGGAGAGCCAACGTGTCGGATGTGCCGGTCATCTGTCGAGCCTTTTGTTGCAGGGATCCCTTTTTGCCTTAAACGAGCAGGTTTCGCCACCTGCGTCCTGAAGCTGTGCTTTGCACGGGGTAAAGGCTATTTGCGACACGCCGAAGACGACGGCAGTTGATCGTGCGGAACGGCTGCGCCGGTGGCAGTCGGTCCCGCCTTCCGCTTCGCGGCGCTACGCTAAGGCTCCTGCGGCTGCCTCTTTCCGGCGCAACCGTGTCGAGAATTCCCGCTTTCCCGTCCCTTGAGGGACGGCGCGATGCTGAAAGCTCCGATGCTCTTCTTCTTTCCTGGCAGGCGGGTGCGTCGTTGATTGGAATGGATTGTTCGGCCTCCGCCGGGGCGCGCACGCATTCATCAAATTAGGAGTCGAGCGTCATCATCCAGCGCGCTGCCAAGGTGCCTCAACTTCAGGCCGGAGCAGCATCGAGGCCGCGATGGACGCGGCCCGAACAACCGAAAAGGAACTCGACAATGGCAACCATCGGCTCTTTCACCGCCTCCGGCAACGGCTTCTCCGGCACCATCAAGACCCTCAACCTCAACGTCAAGGCAACCATCCGCGCCGTCGAGCGCACTTCCGAAAAGGGCCCAGACTACCGCATCCTCGCAGGAGCTACGGTCGAATTCGGCGCGGCCTGGAAGAAGACCTCGAACGAAGGCCGCGACTACCTCTCGGTCAAGCTCGACGACACGAGCTTCCCGGCCCCGATCTACGCAACACTGATTGAGGTCGAAGGCGAGGAAGGCCTCTCCCTCATCTGGTCCCGGTCGAACCGGGACTGATCCGGATGCCCCGCTGTGAGGCGGGGCTCTCCACGTCAAGGATCACTTGTTCAGTGCATCCTTGAGCGCCTTGGCAGGCGCAAAGGTCAGCTTCTTTGATGCCGCAACCGTCATCTTCTCTCCGGTCGCAGGATTGCGGCCCTCGCGCTCAGGCGATGCCTTCACCTTGAATTTTCCGAAGCCCGGGATCGAGGTTTCAGCATCGGAGCCTGCGGCATCGGCGATTGCCTGGAAGACGGCCTCGACAATGCCCTTGGCCTGAACCTTCGTCAGGCCATTGTCGGCTGCAATCTTGTCGGCAATTTCATTGGTGGTGGTCATGGAATTCCTCGCATCTTGTTGTCAAAGATAAAATCCGTGTCAGCTTATGACCAGCTTGTCATCGGCGACGATGGAGACGAGGATCAGATCCGTGGGATGTCCACAGGTCGTTTTGGCCGATAACCCCGTTTGCGCTTCTCGCGAAGCACGTCGAGGAACAGGTTGATGGCCTGGCTCTCGTTGTCAAACAGATGCACCATCTGCTGTCCGCGCGTTCCAATCCGCCCCCAGGCGCGCACCAACGACACCTCGCCGAACAATGTCGGCTGAACAGCAAGCGTGTAGAACCGCGCCATGTTCTTTTCCGGTGCGATACGCTCGACATAGAGGTGGTAAGGCTGTGTGATCATAAGAGCAGAATCGCGCGTTCGGATTCTGCCGTCCAATGACAGTTTTGAATCGGACGGGCATCATCGATTCACGATAGTGATGCGCCGGCGCCCGGATCATTCACACCAGCTCCGGCGCGATCCTTCCCACTTCCGAGCCAAGCCTTCGGCGACGAGAATATCGCCGACCGATCGTCGCTCCCGATAGACGGTCCTCAGGTTGCGACCGAAACGATCTTCGTCCCTAGCGGTCGTCTTAAACGAGAGCGGACCCGAATTGAGAGTGTCGAACAGCCGCTGTTTCGCCGCAAGACCTCGCTCGCGTTCGCGCTCACATCTCGGCGGCCTGAGCTCCGGCGTGTCGATGTCCGCTATCCGGATCTTCTCGCCTCGAAACCAGAACGTATCACCATCCGCCACGCACGTGATCCGTTGCCCGCTTCTGCAGACAGAGAAGGTTTCGCTCGCGCTACCTGGCGACCTTGAGGCAACAGATACGAGGATGCCAATGGCTAAAGGGGACAAGCTGGCAAATGCCGTACAAAGTCTCAATGTCATGTCTCCACAGTGTCAGTAGTCAGAGCGGCCTTATAGCTCTTCACCCCGTCCGTGATCGGCTTTTGAAAGCGGTTTTCTCCGACGGACGCACTCATATCCTTGCGTCGGAACCATATGGCGCGTCCGCATCGAAGCGGCGGATTGCCCGATGTGAACACGATCTGTTCGTCGGCGCGCATGCGCAGAATCTCGTGTGGAAGGATCAGTGGCCGGCGGCTGAGCTGCTTCGTCCGCGATCTCGACGATCCCTTCATTCCGGATGAGAGACTGGTCTGGTCGATCTCGACCGTGGTGTCGCCACATCGCTTCGAGATGTAGTCGGCAGTGTCGGGATCGTTGATTGCCGAGAACGAAATCCAGGACGCGGATTCGAACCATTTGCTCGTCGCATCACGCCCACCGTAAGCCTCGCGCATCTGACCCAACGACTGGAAGATCATCGTCAGCGTGATGCCGTATTTGCGGCCTGCGTCTCGAGCGGTTTCAAGGATGCGCAGATAGCCGAGACGCGCCACCTCATCGAGCAGGAAAAGGGTGCGGCCCTTCACATCACCGTTGCGGTTGTAGATTGCGTTCAGCAGCGAACCGATAACAACGCGCGCCATCCCAGGATGCGCTTCCAGCACTTTCAGATCGAGCGCGATGAAAATGTCGGTCTCGCCGTTGGCGAGATCGTCCGTCGAGAAACTGTCGCCGGAGACGAGAGCAGCATAGTTGGGGTAGGACAGCCAGTGGGTTTCCTTGACCGCATTGGCGTAGACACCGGAAAATGTCTCCGGCGTCATGTTGACGAAGACGGCGACGTTTTCCTTCACAAAGTCGGACTCCGACCCCTCGTAGATTTTCGTCAGGCGAGCTCGAAGCTGCGGCTCGGGCTCGGACAGATTGGCCCGCACACGACGCAAAGTCTGCTCCTTTTCATCGGTGTGCCCGGACAAACAAACGTCCGCGATCAGCGCCGTCAGAAGCTGCATGGCGGAGGCCCTGAAGAAGTCGTCACGGGCGGACGCGGTGCGCGCATTGTCGGTCATGATCCATGTGGCGACGGCGACGATATCCTCCTCCTTGGTATTGCCGTGACGGCCAATCCAGTCCAGCGCATTGAACCCGGCACCGCCTGCCGTCGGATCGAGCACGATCACCTTGCGGCCAGCCTTACGCCGATGGTCGGAAACCATCGGTGCGACCTCGCTCGACGGATCCAGCACAACAAGTCCGCCACCCCATTTAAGCGCGGTCGGGATCGTCACTGATGTCGTCTTGAAACCACCGGAACCGGCGAAGACGATGCCGTGCGACGAGCCGAAGGCGCCGTCGAAGCAGAGCAGCGGCGATCTGCCGCCGGCACCCCAGCTTTTTTGATCATCAGCACTGAACGGCATGGCGGCAACGCTGTCGCGATCAACGCGATAGCGCTCACCGATAACGATGCCGCCGGGCTCGGGAAACAGCTTTGCCGCCTCCTGGATCTTCATCCAGTCGGCTTCGCCATGCACGGCGCGTTTGCCGCCAATCCGGCGAGGGCCGCCGCTTGCAAAGGCCGCATTGCCCTTGATGGCGACGCGAAGCGCGAAGACGCCACCCAGGAAGGCGAGACCCGCGCCGACCACGGTCGCAGGATCGGCATAGGCGAGAACCGATTGTCCGGCCGGTACGTTCGCGGCGATGCCGGTCAGACGGATCGTTTCCCGCACGATCGCGATGATGGTGGTCACGCCGCTTCCGGCAAGCACGCTCACACCGGCGGTCTTGATATTTGTCGAACCGTTGGCAGCGAATAGCGCGACGACGCCGATCGCGGCGGCCGCGAGATAAGGCAGGGCGAGACCGGCCCTTCCGAGCAGCAGCTTCGCTTGCGCCGATGTTCCGAGCGCCGCCAGCCGATGTTCCATGCCTGACGACAGTATCATGGCGGCGAGCATGATTGCTGCCGGCAGGATTGCCAGAAGCAGCCTATTCGGCGTCATTGCCAAAGGCCTCCGCACCGATTGCCGCCAGTCGAGCCTTCTCCGTCTCGTCGCCCTTGATCCGCTTGCTCGCGTCGATCAGAAGGCCGAGCAACAGAGAACGCTTCTCGTACCGCAGTCCCGCCTTGACGATCAGGCCGCCGAGTTCGATCTTTTCGCGCGTGTCCCTTTTGCGCGCCTCTGTCGTCGTTGATTTCGCCATTCGCTCAAGCCTCAACAGTCCCGCCCGCATCCGCGCCAGACGGCTGTGCCGTGGCCGACCCGCTTGAGGCTCGGCCGTCCCCTGTGTCCTTCTTCCCGGTCGCTCGACCTTTGCCTCCGCGAAACCGCTTGGCGATTTCCTCGAAGGCAGCCTGAAGCTCTGCCTCGTCGATCTCAATCTCCCCAAGACCCGCCTTGAGTGCGATGCGCCCGATGCGTTCAGCTTCACGGGTCTCGGCCTGCTTGAGCTGATCCTGCAATCTGGCGATTTCTTCCCTGATCTTCGATGACGGCTTCTTCATTCCGGTTGCTCCTCTGAACTCTGGGCGTTGCATTTGCGACGCCCAGACTCTCCCGGATGTCCCTAAATTGAAATCTGCAGATCTGCAGATCGCCAAGGGCGATGCTTTTGTGAATGATCCCGCCGTTCCGAAGGAATGGCTCCAAGGGCGCAATTATACGTCGCGATGCGACGCGTTGCTTTTGGCCGTCTCTCCCGACGAACCTGGTTCTAACCGGGAGCGCTTTTCGCCGTGGCCATCGCCCATTTCTCAGCCAGCATCGTCAGCCGCGGCTCGGGCCGTAGCGTCGTGCTGTCTGCGGCCTACCGGCACTGCGCGAAGGTGGAGTACGAGCGCGAGGCCCGCACCATTGACTACACTCGCAAGCAGGGCTTGCTGCACGAGGAGTTTGTATTACCCGCCGGCGCCCCGAAATGGGCTCGCTCCCTGATCGCTGATCGTTCTGTCTCCGGAGCGTCGGAAGCCTTCTGGAACAACGTCGAAGCTTTCGAGAAGCGCGCCGATGCTCAGCTCGCCCGTGACCTGACCATCGCCTTGCCCCTGGAACTGTCCATGGAGCAGAACATCGCCCTGGTCCGGGATTTTGTTGACAAACACATCCTCGCCAAAGGCATGGTGGCCGACTGGGTTTATCACGACAATCCCGGCAATCCGCATATCCACCTGATGACCACGTTGCGGCCGCTGACGGAGGATGGCTTCGGCTCGAAGAAGGTCGCAATCATTAGCGACGACGGCCAGCCGGTCCGTACGAAGTCCGGAAAGATCCTCTACGAACTCTGGGCCGGTTCAACCGATGACTTCAATATGCTGCGAGACGGCTGGTTCGAACGGCTGAACCATCATCTGGCGCTCGGCGGCATCGATCTGAGGGTTGATGGTCGTTCCTACGAAAAGCAGGGTATCGATCTCGAGCCCACCATTCATCTCGGCGTGCGGGCAAAGGCGATCGAGCGCAAGGCCGAGCGACAGGGTGTCCGCCCAGAGTTGGAGCGGATCGAGCTGAACGAGCGGCGACGCACGGAAAACGCACGTCGCATCTTAAAGAATCCTGCCATCGTGCTCGACCTGATCACGCGGGAAAAGAGCGTCTTCAACGAGCGGGACGTGGCCAAGGTTCTGTATCGCTACATCGACGATCCGGCTGTCTTCCAGCAGTTGATGATCAGGATCATCCTGAACCCGGACGTTCTGCGGCTGGAGCGGGACACCATTGATTTCGCCACGGGCGAGAAACTGCCGGCGCGCTACTCCACGCGAGCGATGATCCGGCTGGAAGCGACGATGGCGCGGCAGGCCATGTGGCTGTCGGCTAAGAAGGCGCATGCCGTCTCCGAGGCTGTACTGGATGTGACGTTCCGGCGTCATGAGCGGCTATCCGACGAGCAGAAAGCAGCGATTGAGCGCATTGCAGGACCTGCCCGCATCGCTGCCGTCGTCGGCCGCGCCGGGGCCGGCAAGACCACGATGATGAAGGCGGCTAGTGAAGCCTGGGAACTGGCCGGATATCGCGTCGTTGGCGGCGCGCTTGCAGGCAAGGCAGCTGAGGGCCTGGAGAAGGAAGCCGGGATCCAGAGCCGCACGCTTGCGTCATGGGAGCTGCGCTGGGAACGCGGCCGTGACGTCCTGGACGACAAGACGACCTTCGTCATGGACGAGGCCGGCATGGTTGCCTCGAAACAAATGGCTGGGTTCGTCGATTCCGTCGTAAGGACGGGTGCGAAGATCGTGCTGGTTGGCGATCCCGAACAGCTCCAGCCGATCGAGGCGGGGGCAGCTTTCCGCGTCATTGTCGATCGCATTGGCTACGCCGAACTCGAAACCATCTATCGCCAGCGCGACGACTGGATGCGGAAGGCATCGCTCGATCTTGCGCGCGGCAATGTCGAAAAGGCTCTCGTTGCCTATGAAGGTCAGGGCAGGGTGCTCGGCTCTCGTCTGAAGTTCGAAGCCGTCGAGAGGCTGATCGCCGATTGGAACCGCGACTACGATCAGACGAAGACAACATTGATCCTCGCCCATCTGCGTCGCGACGTGCGCATGCTCAACGTCATGGCCCGCGAGAAGCTGGTCGAACGCGGTATTGTCGGTGGAGGTCATGTCTTCAAAACGGCCGATGGCGAGCGCCGTTTCGATGTCGGCGACCAGATCGTCTTTTTGAAGAACGAGGGGTCGCTCGGCGTTAAGAACGGCATGATCGGTCATGTCGTCGAGGCCCAACCGAACCGCATCGTGGCCTTGGTCGGCGAGAGGGATCATCGGCGCCAGGTGATCGTTGAACAGCGGTTCTACAACAATCTCGATCATGGATACGCGACGACGATCCACAAGTCTCAAGGAGCGACAGTCGACAGGGTCAAGGTGCTCGCCTCGCTGTCTATGGATCGCCATCTGACCTATGTGGCGATGACCCGACATCGCGAGGATCTGCAGCTCTACTACGGGACCAGGTCCTTCTCCTTCAATGGTGGCCTGGCCAAGGTTCTATCCCGAAGACAAGCCAAGGAGACGACGCTCGAGTACGAGCGCGGCCAGCTCTATCGCGAGGCGCTGCGTTTCGCCGAAACGCGCGGCCTGCACATTGTCCAGGTCGCTCGCACGCTGGTCCGCGACCGGCTTGACTGGACTCTGCGCCAGAAGGCCAAACTCGTCGATCTCGGCCAGCGCCTTAGCGCCTTCGCGGCGCGCCTCGGCTTCACCGAAAGCCCTGACACTCAAACGATGAAGGAGGCCGCGCCCATGGTTGCAGGCATCAAGACATTTTCCGGCACTGTTGCCGATACGGTCGGTGACAAGCTTGGCGAGGATCCCGGCCTGAAACGGCAATGGGAGGAAGTCTCGGCGCGTTTCCGTTATGTCTTCGCCGATCCTGAAACAGCCTTCCGGGCTATGAATTTCGATGTCGTGATCGCCGACAAGGACGCTGCCCGTCAAACGCTCGAAACGCTGGAGACGAACGCCGCATCGATCGGTCCGCTCAAGGGCAAGTCTGGTATTCTTGCCAGCAAGGCGGAGCGTGAGGCGCGTAGCGTCGCAGAGGTGAATGTTCCGGCCCTGAAGCGCGACCTCGACAAGTATCTGCGTATGCGCGAGGCGGCGGCGCAACATATAGCGGCTGATGAACAGGCTTTGCGCCACCAGGTCTCGATCGATATTCCGGCGCTGTCGCCGGCGGCGCGCGTGGTGCTGGAGCGGGTGCGTGATGCGATCGATCGCAACGATCTGCCAGCCGCGATGGCCTATGCGCTGAGCAATCGCGAGACCAAGCTCGAAATCGACGGCTTCAACCGGGCGGTGACCGAGCGGTTCGGGGAACGGACGCTGCTGAGCAACGCGGCGCAAGAGCCTTCGGGAGCGCTGTACGAAAAGCTTTCCGAGGGTATGAAGCCGGAGCAAAAGGAACAGTTGAAACAAGCCTGGCCAGTCATGCGGACAGCGCAACAGCTCGCCGCCCACGAGCGCACCGTCCAGTCGCTAAGACAAGCGGAGGAACATCGTCTTATGCAGCGCCAGACGCCGGTGCTGAAGCAATGAGGCGGAGGCGCGTTCTTATGT
Organism: Agrobacterium sp. 33MFTa1.1; assembly: GCF_004328495.1. NCBI lineage: Bacteria > Pseudomonadati > Pseudomonadota > Alphaproteobacteria > Hyphomicrobiales > Rhizobiaceae > Agrobacterium > Agrobacterium sp. 33MFTa1.1. The sequence continues at coordinate 78,690 of NZ_CP036360.1, forward strand.
TTGTGGCGGGCGCCGCCGTCACCATGTCCGCACTGGCGGCGTCTGGGTTCATCGGCCGCTACCGGCTGAACCTGACCCCAAGCGAGCCGCTCGGCCTCTGGCGTATCGAGAAGCTTCAGCGTCCGGTCGCCATCGGCGATCTGGTGTTACTGTGCCCGCCCACGACAGCGATGTTCGCAGAGGCGTGGCGGCGCGGATATCTTCGGCGAGGGCTTTGCCCTGGCGGCGTCGCGCCATTGATCAAGAGGATCGCGGCGTTGCCCGGACAGCGTGTCGACATCACCGATCACGTGCTCATCGACGGCCGTTCGGTTCCCGGATCGTCTGTGTGGCGCACGGACGGCGAGGGCAGGGTGATCAACCCCGATCCAGGCGGTGTCGTGCCGCCGCACCATCTGTTTCTTCACTCACCCTTTGCGAGCTCCTATGACTCCCGATATTTTGGTCCGGTTCCGGATACTGGTCTTCTCGGCCTGGCGTGGCCGGTTTTCACCTTCGAGCCGTGAAAGCGGTGACAATCATCTGACTCTTCGCTGGAAACCCATCCTTCTGATCATCGCGTCCATTGCCTGTGGCTGGATCGGCTGGAGCGGTGAGGTGCTTCTTCTCTCGCTCGCGATGGTCTTTCCTCTCCTCTGGGCGAGAGCGCCGTCACGCACGATCGCGGCACTTTTGGCGGCCGGGTATTTCCTGGCGGCCTCCCGCGGTTTGCCGCAGGGCGTCGCCAACTTCTATGCCGCGGATCTCTGGCCCGGACTGGTGCTATGGGTAATAGCTTCCGCATCTTTCGTCATCATCCACGCAGTGTTCTGGACGAAACTTCGTGGTGGAGACGCTTCCGGGAAGAGAGGGACGGACGCGGCCAGAGCGTTACGCTATCTCGCGGCCATGGCGCTGACGGGACTACCGCCATTCGGCATCACCGGTTGGGCGCATCCGCTGACAGCCGCCGGAGTGCTGTTTCCTGGCTGGAGATGGTGGGGAGTAGGCGCGACCGCCATCCTGTTGGTCGTCATGACCGGTCGAAGATGGCAAATCGCGGTCGCAGTCTTTGGAGGACTGTACGTCTGGTCCGCCACGAACTGGACGCCCCCAAAACTAGCACCCGGATGGATAGCCGTCGATCTGGAACAAGGCCGAAACCTTGGGCGTGATGGCTCGCTTCAGTATCACCGTGACCTGATCGCGAGGGTGCGCAAGGCCACGGAGGCAGGCAAGGATGTTCGTGTCGTGGTACTGCCTGAAAGCGCGCTTGGGTTCTGGACGCCGACTACAGCGCGGGTCTGGCAGGAAGCTCTCCTTGGCCTAGAGCTCACCGTCATCGCGGGTGCTGCCGTCATCGACCCAAGGGGTTATGACACCGTGATGGTGGCGATCTCGGCCGATGCTGCAACGATCCTTTATCGCGAGCGCATGCCGGTTCCCGGCTCGATGTGGCAACCTTGGTTGCAATGGACCGGGCAGGGCGGTGGCGCGGGGGCCGACTTTTTCGCCAATCCGGTGGTCGAGGTTGATGGAATCAAGATCGCGCCGCTGATTTGCTACGAGCAACTCATCCTCTGGCCCGTCCTGCAATCACTGCTGCACTCGCCCCAGGTGATCATTGCGGTGGGGAATGGCTGGTGGACGGACAACACATCGATCGTCGCGATCCAGAAAGCGAGCGTCACAGCCTGGGCGAGGCTCTTCAGCCTGCCCGTCGTCATGGCCTTCAATACATAAGGAGTACCCGGGATGCTCGATGCCGCCCTGATTCAGAAATGCGCCGATCCTTACCTCAAGCCTGCGATCGTTGAGCAGTTCATCACGCAAGCCGGATCGCAGGATCCGCTGGCGGTCACCGTGCGCTCCGGCAGCCGGGTGGTGCTCGTGCCGAAGCCGACAACGCACGAAGAGGCACTCGCTCTGATCCGCGACAATCTCGGTCGCAACAGCGTTCGCGTGGGTATCACCCAGTATCCGGCCGGCATCGGCATCTTTGAGGCCGGGCAGTTGAAGCCGGAGATGGTCGAGCCATGTGAGAACATCCGCATGGGGACCGCGCTATTTGCAAAGGTTTGGCGCATCGTCCTGAAATGGTATGGCAATCCCTCAGCCAAAGACGTCCTGCCACAGGTTACGGAGGACGCGGTCATCGCCTGGCAGACGGGATATTTCGAAGGTGTGGCGGTGTTTCGGGCGGAGGATCCGGGTGAAGCGAAACCCGTGCAGCCACCGCAAGACACCCCCGCTGACGGCAACGAACCCGCCAACTCCGAGAGAAACAGTAGCGAATCCAAGATTTCAGCGGACGCCGCCGTGTCGGATCCGAACAAGGCGAGTATTAGGATTGACTTGACGGGAATAGGAGGAAGACCATGACGTTTCTGCAGATCTGCAAAATCTTTGTCTTTCCATCGCTCTAGCGAAAACAACATGAGCCCTTTATAAGGGCGAACAGGGCAGTACGCGCTGCCCCGAGGTGTGGAAACCTCTATCTGGCGGCTGGTGTCGGCCGAGGCGACACCGAAATCCTCTGGCCATTGGCCGGTGGGCCTGCGACGTATGTCCAGGTGCTCCGGTGCTAAAGGTCGCAGGACTGTCCAGATACAGTTTTCCAACCCCCGGCTTGGGATCAGAGTATGTGTTTGCGGGGGCGCACCGCAAACAGTATCTGAAGGGTTGGATCATCATGGAATTTAATGACGCCACAGTATCCAGGGCTTGCGAGCTTCGCCCGGTGATCGGACTGACGCGTGGGCTGCCAACCGGCGAACTTGAGCTGCTAACAGTGAACGCCATCCGGCTTCACAGGCAGCTCCTCGAGAAGGCGGATCAGCTGTTTCAGGCTCTCCCGCAGGAATATCAGGTCGGCAAGGCCGCGGGTGGCGCACAGCACCTGGAATACATTGAAGCCATGATCGAGATGCACGCACAGATGAGCGCGTTGAACACGCTTGTTGAGCTTCTCGGCTATATTCCGAAGGTGTCGACCAACTGATCTCGGCAGCTAAATCAGGCCGGCGCGGATAGCCAGCGCCACAAGATGCGGCATGGTATGGACTTGAAGCCGCTTGCGGGTTTCCTCAATCTTACTTTTCACTGAATTGTACTTGACCCCCTCTAGATCGGCGGCTTCGTCCATGGTCTTGCCGACAGCGATCCAGTTCAGATAGGCAGCCTCTTTTGGGTCGAGGTAGTCCGGGTATTGATCGGTCGGCGTCAGCGGGAGCAACGACATCCGGGTGTGGAGTTGGCCAACGGCCGCCGCCGCGGCGACCGGATTGATCTCGCGCTCAAGCTGGATTTCGGTCGTGTCTGAAGCCAGCGTGAACATGGAGGTCGAGCCGTTCGCAGCCCTGATGGGAATGGTAATTCCCGAGCGAATGCCGAAATCAGCGGCGCGATCGAAGAATTCGCGCTCTTCCTTTGAAAGGCGCTTTCGCTCCTGTTCTCCGCTCCACACAAAGGCCTGCTTCAGTGACTTGGCACGGTTGACTATCGGATCGACCGCCTCGAACTTCCTTTTGAAATAAAGAGCCCGCCATTCCGGGGGATAATTGGACGCGGCGACCGTGTGACCCGGTCGAATATAAAGATAAGCATAGCCGCCAAACCCCGCCTGCTCGGCGAGGTGGCTTAGGGCGTCCTTCAGGATGGTTTCGTCGCCGCGAAGTGCTGCAAGATCTGTCAGCTTGTCGAGCCAGTGCTGCATTTTCATACTCCGTACCAATGTCAGGTGGGACAGGTCACGCTAAACTCCTTGTAGTCAGAGTGATGTATAAATGCAACTATAAGTTGCATAAAACAACTTATGGAACGTTCAGTCCCCTGTAGCATGAATGGCAACTCCCTAGTTTAGCTGGAGCAGAAAGTAGCGCTCCCCTTGAACAAGAACGGCATAAACGGACCTCCCGAGCGAGATGCTAATCAGGAACCCTCGACTAACTTCGACCCGTTCGGCGAGCCAAGTCTCCACGTAGCCCGATATGAGTCGTGGGGCGCGCAAAGCGGCGCACCACAAACGTCACTTCAGGATGATGTGCCGATTGGAATACGTGCGATTACTTTGATCTCAAATGCGAACCCGGCAAGCCAGTTGACGCCGACAGCGGTCCAGTTCGGATAAGGTGGGCTCGTGAAGAATTCCTGCCGAACCGCCATGACAACCTCGAATTGATTTTCAGGATCAGTGTGGAAGGTCGTCACATCGATAAGATCATCCAGCGTACAGCCGGCTGCGGCGAGCGTCGCTTCGAGATTGCGAAACGCGAGCCTCACCTGCTTTTCAAAATCCGGCTCCGGCGACCCGTCGTCGCGGCTCCCCACCTGTCCGGAAACGAACAGCAAGTCCCCTGAGCTGACGGCAGCCGAGTAGCGGTGAACATCATAGAGGGAATGTCTGTTTTCCGGAAATATGGCTTGGGGCTTTGTCATCTTCATTTCCTTAAGTCGCTGGGCTCCGAGATGTTCTTTCCAAGAGCCTCTCGAGTTGATATACGAAGCGTATGTAATTAGATACGGGACGTATGTCAATATTCGGATACGCATCGTATTTGAAAGGATGGGCTTGATGGCGAAGCGCAGCGAAACCATGCAGCTGAACCGGACGCGCTTAGTCTCGACTGCGCGCAAGCATTTTGCGCGAGATGGCTACTCAGCCTCCTCCATGGACGAAATAACGGCTGATGCTGGCCTTACCAGAGGGGCGCTCTACTCCAATTTCGGCGATAAGCGTGGCCTACTCGCAGCGGTGGTGGATCAAATTGACACCGAAATGGCGGTACGTGCCCGAGAGAGGGCGGCTGAGATTGAGGATGGCTGGCAACGACTGCTCACCGAGGCTTCGGCGTATATCGAGATGGCACTGGAGCCTGAGGTGCAACGCATCGTCCTGCTTGACGGGCCGGCCGTGCTGGGCGATCCCTCGCAATGGCCCAGCCAGAACAGCTGTCTGCAGGTAACGAGGGTTACCATCGAACAACTGCTGAAGCAGCGCAAACTAAAGCCCCTTGATCCAGAAGCGGCTGCCCGGTTGCTGAGTGGTGCCGCGCTCAATGCCGCGCTTTGGGTTGCTGCCAGCAACGAGCCCGCGCAGACCCTTCTCAAGGCTATCGAAGCCTTCCGCGAACTCGCCACCGGACTGCTTTGCAACATGACGCCGTCAGATCCGGCTCGTAAGTAATTTCACGCCAGCCAATCCGTAGAAGGCCGCCATCGTGATTTCGATCCAACGACGGGCAGACAGGTAGGCGTTCAGAGCGTGACGCGTCGAAAAGATCAAGGCGTAGCCACTGAAGATCAGCAGGCTCGAAGAACAACAAATGCCGACGATCAACGCAACCGCCGGCCCAGGCGCGTTCGGGGGAAGCCCGAGTGAGATGATTGCAAGCCATGCGAACACGGCTTTGGGATTGGTAACGTGGATCGCGTAACCGCGAAGCCAGAGTAGCGTGCCGCTGTGTTGCGTGCCAGCTTCGGTTATCGTCAAGTCGCCGGAGCTTTTACGCGCCGCTTTAAGGGCCTTCCATGCGAGGAAGAGAAGATAGAGCCCACCTATGACCTTCACGACTTCGAGCGCGAATGCGTACGTACGAAGAAGGGTCGCCAATCCCAATGCTGCCGCACATGCCCATGTCAACGACCCGCAAAAGACGCCGAGCGCCATCATGAGACCAGCACGCCGTCCTTGAGAAATTGCGGCACCCATTATCGCGAAATTAGCGGGCCCAGGAGTTACAAGAGCTATGAGGTAAGCGATATAAGCCGGCCAAATGTAATTCAGGTAGGTCGGGAGATCGGACATTCGTTCCTCGCATTTGAACCTAAGACAATTGATCATATTTTTCGTCGCTAACCGCCCAACGCGGTCGTCCATCGGATCATCGACTGGCTCGACCGATCCATCAGGCATGCTACGCCGCACTTGCAGCCTCGGGTGTCACACCAGTGCATGAACGGGTGGTGGACAGAAACAGAATCAGCGGTGGTGGAGTAACCGCAGGCATCGATTTCAGGCTCTAAATACTCGCGGAACTCCGCGACGAGCGCACTGCAAAGGCCGCTCAATTGATCATCGAATATGACCCCAACCGCCCTTCTCCGCTGGCACGCCTGACAAAGCCTCCCCGGATGTCATCGCCAGCGCCTTCTTGGTGACACGGATCAGCAAATGATCTCAACTCTTAATTCACGATTTGAGGCAGTTTTCTGTCTGTAGGCAAGTCACATCGTTTACGCCGTCGCGGCCTTAATTCCGGGCGGCTTATTCCGGGAGTTGGCGCAAACCATTTACATAGGAAGCTGGAACGATTTGTGCGGCATTTGCGGGGCCGTTCTTTTTGGCGCAAACGTTCATAACCGCCGTGGCGTGCCGAAATATGAGGCTCATAGCCTGGGGCATGTTTCGTATACGTCAGTATCTCCTTGGTTACTGATCTCAATCAGCCTCTGGCGAAGTCGTGGCGCTGCAAAATCAAGAAAGCGTCGCATCTTGAGCGGCATCTGGCCGCGTCCGGCGTGAACGAGGCTGACCGGCACCGGCTCAATCTCGAATCGCTCGAGGACGATTTGCAGGCCATCAGCCTTAACGGCATCGATTGCCTGATAGTGCAGAAGCCGCGTCACACCGACATGTTGAACGGCCGCACGGACCGCCGCCTCGGTGGTTGTCACCGACAAACGTGCGGTCACTGGAATTTGCATGGACTTCTTCGTTTTCGGATCGACGAAGCCCCATTCGGTCAAGTGACCGGGGCCGTCGTAGGTGACACAAGGAATGTTCTTCAGGTCTTCAGGGGTTTCGGGCGTTCCATGCGTGTTGAGGAAGGTCGGGCTTGCGCAGACAACAATTCGCATGGTTCCGACACTGGTCGAAATCATAGCGCTGTCGGGAAGCTTGCCGATGCGCACGGCCATGTCCACCTGGCCTTCTACCAGCTGCATGTTGCGGTCAAACAGCAACAGCTTGATCGTGATTTCTGGAAAGGCCGCAAGAAAGTCGGTGACAATAGGCAGGATATGAAGCTGGCCAAACTGAACGGGCGCGGTGATGACGAGCTCCCCCTTGGCAATAATGAATTCTCCGGCGACATCACGCTCGATCTCCTCCAACTGATCGAGTATCCGCCGCACCCCAGCAAGGTAGGTCGCCCCAGCGTCTGTCAGGGTGAGTTGACGAGTGGTCCGAATGAGGAGCTCTGCCCCTAGGAGGGATTCAAGCTGTGCGGTTTTGCGCGCGACTGTTGTGACCGGGACACGAAGCTGCCGCGAGGCGGCGGAGAAGCTTCCGCTCTCGACGACAGCTGTCAGGATCTTCATGGCCTCAAATCTATCCATTTATCTTCCCATTTTCCGGAGAGATCATTCTCATATTTACCGAATTATCCCGAAACGAAAAAGGCGGCATATTCGTCGCCAACGAGAAATGTGGAGAGTGAAATGGCATATGGATTTCTTGACATTGCCATAACGCCAACCGTCAAGGCCGTTCAGACCGAGATGGGGGCCGACGCCCTATGGTCCGACTTCAAGGGCCATCGAGAGTTCGATCAGTTCACGGACGCCGAGCAGGCGTTTATTGCGACGCGCGACAGTTTCTACATGGCTTCTGTCTCGGAGACAGGCTGGCCCTATGTGCAGCACCGCGGCGGGCCGCGCGGCTTCCTTAAGGTCCTGGACGAGCGCACTCTGGCTTTTGCCGACTATCGTGGCAACAGGCAGTATATCAGCACGGGCAATTTCGTCGGCAACGACCGGGCATGCCTCATTCTGATGGACTATCCCAGCCGCAGTCGCCTGAAGATCTATGCCCATGTGAAGAAACTCGGACCCGACGAAGATTCCGACTTGGCCAGGATTGTCACCGACAGCATTTACAAGGGAAGGCTTGAGCGGGTCTTTCGATTGGAGCTCGCAAGTTTCGACTGGAACTGCCAGCAGCATATAACGCCCCGCTTTACTGAGGCAGAAATTGTCGCTGCGATCGATCCGTTGCGTAGACGGCTTGCCGAACTCGAAGCGGAAAACGCCGTGTTGAGAAGACGAACGGGCTGACTTCAGTTTTGCGAGTCCACGAACTCCTGCATTCACCAGATTGACCATCAAACTTGAAAACCGAAGAAAGGAACTCAATCATGTTGAAATCAGCTATTGGCCTTACCTTGCTCGCCGCATCCGTCAGCGCCGGCTCGGCATATGGTGCAGAAGGTTCGAAACCGACGATCGTCCTTGTTCACGGCGCATTCGCCGACGCTTCAAGCTGGAGCGGCGTTGTCGCCAGGCTCGAGAAAGACGGCTACCCGGTCGTTGCGGTTGCCAATCCTCTGCGCAGTGTCAAGGGTGACGGCGATTATGTGCGCCGCATCGTCGCCGGGTTGAAGGCCGAGGTTGTTCTTGTTGGCCACTCCTACGGTGGCTCCGTCATCACCGAAGCAGCCAAGGCCGGCGGAAACATAAAGTCTCTAGTCTACGTTGCGGCATTCGTTCCCGATGTCGGTGAGACAGCTTTGGCCCTTACCGCCAAGTTTCCTGGAAGTACACTTCCCCCAACGCTCGCCGTCCCCGTGGAACTGAAGGACGGCGTCAAGGATCTCTATATCCAGCAGGACAAATTCCACGATCAGTTTGCCGCCGACGTATCCGCAGATGAGGCGAAGATCATGGCTGCGACTCAGAGGCCCGTCACGGACTTCGCGCTCGGCGAGCCGACGTCCAATGCAGGTTGGAAGGATATTCCGTCTTGGGCAATCTACGGGGATGCCGACAAGAACATTCCTCCGGAAGCACTCGCCTGGATGGCCAAACGTGCCAATGCCAAGCAGACGACTGTTGTCAAAAGCGCCTCCCATGTTGTGATGGTCTCAAATCCCGACAAGGTGGCCGAGATTATTGAGGACGCTGCAAAGTGATCTTCGACGCAGCTGACGGCAGTGAGCCGTTGGCTGCTCGGCTACCGTCTCAGTAGTACCGGCCGACGTTTAAAAGAACAGGCGGGCGCTCACTGGGCGTGGCGTCGGCTCACGCACGGTCAATGGCTTGCCCCACCTGCATGAGGCACAAAAACAATGATCAGAAAAGACAAGACACCGATTGGCTTTATCGGCCTGGGTACAATGGGCCAACCTATGGCTTTAAACCTTTTGAGGTCCGGACGCCCACTTGTCGTCTGGAACCGTTCGCAAGAAAAGTCGCGAATCCTTGAGCGAAGTGGCGCGCAAGTTGCAGCCAATCCCACCGATGTGTTTGGCCGGGCGAGGACCGTTTTTCTCATGCTCTCGACCGAGAGTGCCATTGATGCGGTTCTCGGGCGCCACACGGCCCGCTTCGCCTCGATGGTCGCCGGCCATGTTGTCGTCAATACGGGAACGCCGTCTTCCGCCTATTCCGAGGAACTCAGCCACGATCTGCGCCTTGCTGGCGCTCGGTATGTCGAGGCGCCGGTCTTGGGCCAACGGGGACCTGCCGAGTCGGGTCAACTTGTGGCTATGCTTGCCGGCGATGATGAGGATCTCGAAGTTGTGAAGCCCTTGCTCAACACGATGTGCTGCGACATCATCTTGTGCGGGGCAGTGCCAAAAGCGGTCGCAACCAAGGCGGCATCCAATGTCTTTGTCGCGACCATGATCGCTGCCCTGGCGGAAGCTGTGAACTACGCCCGGCACGCCGATGTCGATCTCAAAGCCTTTCAACAGTTGATAATGACGGGACCTATGGCGAGTCCGCTAATCCGTATGAAACTACCCAATTTGATCAAACACGATTCTGCGGCTCAGGCTTTGCGGGAAACGGAAATCGCGACTGCTCAGCTGATTAAAGATTCCGCCATGGAGAAAGGTATTGCCGTCCCGCTCCTGGCTCGGTCAGTAGCGCTCCAAGACGAGGTCACATCACTCGGGACACGAGTGATATCGCGACCGAGATACTAGCTTTCGGTGGCCGCCCTATTTGTGGTCCGAAATATCCCACCTATCGCCCTATCACTCTTGCAAAAGGATAATGTTATGAGTGTGACCTACAAGACTCAGCAGGTTGGTAATGTCAGTGTGTTCTACCGCGAGGCGGGAGCAAAGGATGCACCGGTCCTCCTGCTTCTCCATGGCTTTCCGAGCTCCAGCCACATGTTTAGGGACTTGATCCCGCGACTGGCCGACAGATATCGCGTCATTGCACCGGATCTCCCGGGATTCGGATACACGTCGGCTCCGCCGCGGGGTGAGTTCGATTACACGTTCGACAATCTGGCTGATGTCATCGGCGGCTTTGTCGATGCCTTGGACCTCAAGAAATATGCGCTCTACATCTTCGACTACGGCGCCCCTGTTGGCCTGAGACTGGCGGTTGCCCACCCGGATCGAGTGACGGCGCTGATCAGTCAAAACGGCAATGCCTATCTAGACGGGTTCAGCGACGAGTGGGGCTCGTGGCAGGCTTATTGGCGCGATGACACGCCGGAAAATCGAGAGGCTTGTCGCTCATCGTTGTCGGCAGACGTCATCGAGAACTGGCAGTACCGGAAAGGCGCCGATCCACGTCTGCTTGCGCCTGACGGTTACATGCTGGACATCGCCTTGATGGCACGACCGGGAGCCGAGGAAATACAGTTGGACCTGATCCGGGACTATGCCAGCAACGTTGAACGTTACCCGCAATTCCAGGACTATTTCCGCACGCACCAGCCGCCGTTCCTCGCGGTTTGGGGACGGCATGATCCTGCCTTCATACCTGCGGGCGCAGAAGCCTATAAGCGCGACCTCCCCAATGGCCATGTTCACTTCCTAGATGCCGGTCATTTTGCGCTCGAGACGCACTCAACTGAGATTGCGGATTTTATTCGCGCATTCCTCGGACGTCACTTTTGATCTGAGCGCCAGCCAATCTACCAAGGGAATTGACAATGCCATTGCCTCCAACGGTGCCCGGTCTCCAGGCCACCCGAAGGGGCGTTTTGATCGGTAGTGGCGCAGCTATTTCATTGGCTCGTTCAACCTGCCGGCTCCAGCCCAGAGTTTCACCACCAACAAGACAGAGGGAAATTTTGATATGACTAGCAGCTTCGTTACCACCAAGGACGGCGTCGAAATCTTCTATAAGGACTGGGGTCCGAAGGACGCGCAGCCGATTGTCTTCCATCATGGTTGGCCGCTGTCGTCGGATGACTGGGACGCGCAGATGCTGTTTTTCCTGTCCAAGGGCTACCGTGTTGTCGCGCATGACCGTCGTGGTCATGGCCGATCCACCCAGGTCGCAGACGGTCATGACATGGACCACTACGCCTCCGATGCTTTTGCTGTCATCGAAGCGCTAGATCTCAAGAATGCCGTCCATATCGGCCATTCCACCGGTGGCGGGGAAGTCGCCCGCTATGTCGCCAAGCATGGCCAGCCGGCAGGTCGCGTAGCTAAAGCCGTTCTCGTTTCCGCCGTCCCGCCTCTGATGGTTAAGACGGACACAAATCCGGAGGGCTTGCCGCTGGACGTGTTCGACGGCTTCCGTTCCGCTCTTGCTGCTAACCGCGCGCAGTTCTTCCGCGATGTTCCTTCCGGCCCGTTCTATGGCTTCAACCGTGACGGTGCCACCGTCCATGAAGGTGTGATCCAGAACTGGTGGCGTCAGGGCATGATGGGTGGCGCAAAGGCCCATTACGATGGTATCAAGGCCTTCTCGGAAACGGACCAGACGGAAGACCTGAAGGCGATTACCGTGCAGACGCTGGTTCTGCATGGTGAAGACGACCAGATCGTTCCGATCGCCGATGCCGCGTTGAAGTCGATCAAGCTGCTGAAAACCGGCAAGCTCAAGACTTACCCAGGGTTCTCGCATGGCATGCTGACAATTAATGCTGAAACCTTGAACGAAGATATGCTGGCGTTCATCAGGAGCTAACCCGCATTACGCTCCAGTAGAGTTTCACGAAGCGCAGAGGATTGTCAGTAGCTCGGCCACTGTGCTCTGATCAACTCACATATCTCAGCCCGCGCCTTTTTTAAAACAAAACGGCGCGGCTTCTTATCCGCTACGGCGTGTCGGACGACGGCCAGCTCTTGGGCAAGAGTGACCGCGACACCGAACCCATCACATTGAGCTGACCCGATTAAGCATCGGGTCGACGCAAGCTCGCACCCTTTATCCACGATGGCAGCAGACCTCTCGGCTCTTGCGACCACTTCTTAGCAGAAAGCAAGGATTGCCTGCGCTCCGAGGGTTTCGGAGCTCCGTAAAAGATAGCGCTCGGGCGGTAAGGGTCTCGGGCATTCAATATTGTCTCATCATGCCTCAATGACGATGTCGCGATCGCAATCGCGAACGCTCCTTTTGGCTGAGTTTTTGGAGGTCGCTATTGCCAGCTTCAACTCTTGGGTTGCACGAACCAGGTTCAGCGAAGATCGACGTCGATAGTGCAGCTACTGCGACGGGGGAGGACAACGTGTCCGCGTTCAGGATGCAGATCAGATGCGGAGCCCAAGTGAAGGGCTACAGTAAGCAGAACCTGATTATGCTGAACAGACATAATGCGGTGCCTGTTGACTGCCGCGTCGGTCGCGAAACGCTTAATCACATTGCACATTGTGGGAATATAACTGTCATTCCCGAAGGAGTTGAATTCAACGGAAGCTTCGGGGGCCCCGCTCACCTGCTTGTCGTCTCTATCCCAACTCAGCGCTTGGCTGTTTCAGCGGCTTCGAGCGGTCTTTCCTTTAGATCGTTCGGGCCGCAACTCAGCGGATTCGATGCAGGGATTGGCATTGCCGTTGAAGATTTCTCGACTTGGCTGAATTCGGGCCTCACAGAGGGTGACGGCGAACTGATCGCGGATGACCTCGTAGAACTTGTCGCGAGCTCATACTGTGGTTCTATAGAGAAGCCAGTACCACGTGGGCAGATGCCCAACGAGGTGATGGAAGAAATCAACAGGTACGTGAACGAAAACATCGGCAGCACTTTTTTGATTAACGATCTGGCAGACTTGGCGAAGCAAAATCGCTTCAACTTCCCGCGACTGTTCCGGCGCACCGTTGGGATCAGTCCGCATCAGTATGTCCTACGAATGAGGCTAAGACACGCTCGGGCGCTCATCCTTGCGGAATGCTCACTCGCAGAGGCGGCTATTGCTGCGGGATTTGTTGATCAAAGCCACATGTCGAGCTGGATGCGCCGGATCTACGGAATAACGCCCGGTATGTTATCCAAGGTTCCGCGTAAGTTATGACGATTGACGCATCTTCGCGCAGAGTAAAGCCTCACGGGCTTAGCTTATGCAGGCGCAAGAACTACGGCTTGGGCACTTCGATAACATCTTGCTCAAAAATCAGAGGCAGTGCATCCGACGGCCGATGGCTAGACAACTTTCTCATAATGAAACTCGGATGTAAGCGGCAAGGAGACCCCATCTGGCGGGTCTGATGCTGAGTAAGGTATTTCGGGCATACGAGTTCTTTGAATGTGAGGATCTATGTCTAGACCTGCGGCTAGCCTTGGGTTGATGCGAATGATCGAGGCGGTGCCCGATCGCCTCGACGGGTCGCCGCGACAGTTGCGGCGGTTCTGGTCCGACGAATTCAAGGCCACAGCGGTTGAGCAGGCCTGTCAGCCCGGTGTGAACATGTCGGCAGTGGCGCGGCAGATCGGTATCTTGCCGTCTCAACTCTACCGCTGGCGTAGAGAGCTGTTGGGCAGTGATGAGTCTGGACTAGCAGCACCAGTTGATCCGCAGAGCGTCGCACCTGACCCCGACCCCGTCGTCGAAATCGACATTGACGGTATCGTCGTGCGGGTCGGCCGGCATGTTGAAGAAGCGCATCTGCAGCGTGTCATCCGAGCGGTTCGCTCAGCATGATCCCCGCAGGTGTAAAGGTCTTCCTGGCCAGCCATCCCATCGACTTCCGCAAAGGGCCGGACAGCCTGCTGTCGCTGGTGCGGGATGCTGGCAATGATCCGTTCAACGGCTCGCTTTATGTCTTCCGAGCCAAACGGGCCGACCGGATCAAGATCGTCTGGTGGGATGGATCCGGGGTTTGCCTTTACGCCAAGCGGCTGGAGAAGGCGCAGTTTTGCTGGCCGCGGGTCGGCCACAACCGAGTGCAGCTCAACCATGCCCAGCTCATGGCGCTCGTTGACGGCATGGACTGGAAACGGGTCCGCTCGGTGGCGGTGAGGCCGCCAGAGATTGTTGGGTAAATGCCTGCGGCGAAGTGAATCAACCCCCTGAAAGGGCAGGAAAACCGGAGCAAAATATGCTCAGGTCAGCCTTATGACGCCGCCCGATCTGCAGCTCCCGGATGATGTAGAGACCCTGAAAGCTATGGTCCTTGCCATGGCCGAGAAGGCAGCGCGCACCGATGCTCTTGAGAGCGAGGTCGCAGACCTGAAAGCCAGAAACGCCGATGCTGATGAACGCATCGAACGACTGACCCAGATCCTGAAAGCCTTTGATCGTGCCCGCTTTGGCCGGCGATCAGAAAAGCTCGGCTCTGCAGGCATCGATGATGAGCAGGAGGCCTTTGTCTTCGAGGAAATCGAGACCGGCATCGCTGCGATCCGAGCCCAGGTCAACAAGGGCGCAACCCATCCCGACAGCAAACGTCCGCCGCGGCCGCGCAAAGGCTTCGCACCGCATCTGGAACGGGTCGAAGTGGTGATCGAGCCGGATGAACTGCCCGAACACGTCGGCAAACAGAAGGTGCTGATCGGAGAAGACGTCTCGGAGCGACTTGACGTCGTGCCAGCGAAGTTCCGCGTCATCGTCACACGCCGACCGAAGTATGCCTTCAAAAATGAAGACGGCGTCATTCAGGCCGCCGCACCCGCGCACATTATCGAGGCGGGCATTCCGACGGAAGGGCTTCTTGCCCAAATCGCCGTCTCGAAGTATGCCGATGGCCTTCCGCTCTATCGCCAGGAGGCAATCTATGCCCGCGACAAGGTCGAGCTTGACCGGAAGCTGATGGCTCAATGGATGGGTAAGCTCGGCTTTGAACTTGATATCCTCGCCGACTACATTCTCGCCGAGATCAAGAAGGCTGAGCGTATCTTCGCTGACGAGACGACGTTGCCCACACTCGCGCCCGGATCCGGATCAGCCAAGACGGCCTGGCTTTGGGCTTATGCCCGCGATGACAGACCGTTCGGTGGCAGTAGCCCGCCGATGGTCGCCTATCGCTTCGAAGATAGCCGTGCTGGCGATCGGGTCGCCCGGCATCTGAGTGGCTATCGCGGTATTCTGCAGGTTGACGGACATGGTGCCTATAACAAGCTTGCCAGATCTGACGGAGGCAATGACGGCGTGATGCTGGCCTACTGCTGGTCCCATAGAAGGCGCAAGTTCTACGAACTCCACGCCTCAGACAGCTCCAGGATCGCCACCGAGACGGTGGAACTGATGGCGAAGCTCTGGCAGGTGGAAGAAACGGCTCGCGGGCAAAGCCCTGACGCCCGTGTCGCCGCGCGCCAGGCGACATCTGCGGCGGTTGTCACGGAGCTCTTCGCCCTCTGGCAGAAGACCCTATCGCGGATCTCTGGCAAGTCGAAGCTGGCGGAGGCGATCCGCTATGCCACCTCGCGTTGCTCCATCTTCGAGCGCTTTCTAACCGACGGCCGCATCGAGCTCGATAACAACATAGTCGAGCGTGCAATCCGGCCCCAGACAATTACCAGAAAGAATAGCCTCTTCGCCGGCAGCGATGGCGGTGGAGGGACTTGGGCAACAATCGCCACGCTCCTTCAAACAGCGAAAATGAACAATGTCGATCCGCAGGCCTGGCTCACCCAGACACTCGAGCGCATAGCCAATGATTGGCCCAGCAGCGATCTCGATGCACTCATGCCGTGGAACTACACGCGCTGAACGGTCTCAGCTTGCCGCTTACACTCGGATCGTGAAGCTTTCCAGCAAGAAAGACTATCATTGACGCGCTCGAGCGGCCAGCGGCATCTCGCTCTTGGATTAGGCCGCAAATGCGTTCCATTTCGAAAGCCGGGGAGGCAGCTCTTGCGACAGTCGGGATGCCTCGATTGCGTCAAATGAATTATCATCCGCAATCTGCGCTAAGTCTGGTTGCCGATGACTACTGCCCAACCGGTCGCTGCATTGCTGCACGCCTTCTACTGTTCCCGGTTATCTCGATCTCGCTATCGAACACTTCGCTTTCTTGGAAGATGCATATCTAGAGCGGATATGTCGGAGCTTCGGCCTTTACGGTAACCCATTGCCATTGAGTAAACTCCTCCCAGTTTGCCGGACCGCCGATGCTGGTGCCGTTGCCTGAAGCGCCGATGCCGCCGAATGGGTTGATCACCTCGTCGTTCACGGTTGAGTCATTCACGTGTAGGATGCCAACGTTAAGCTTCTCAGCCAATGCCATCGCTCTTCCGACCGATCGCGAGATTATTGCTGCTGAGAGTCCATAGTTCGTATCGTTGGCAAGATTGACTACGTCGTCGTCGGTTACAAACGTGGTCACGACAGCGACGGGTGCAAAAATCTCCTTCTTGAACGCAGGATTATCCGGATCAACACTTCTCAAGACTGTAGGTTCGAAAAACAGCCCGCTGGAGCCTCCGCCGATTGCGACCTGAGCTCCCTCGGCCACAGCTTCGTTGACGACCGCGAAGGCGTGAGCAACTTGTGCTTCGCTGATCAGGGGCCCAAGAGCAACTTGATCAGTCCTTGGATCACCTACAGTCAGTCTCGACGCATGTTCACAAAGCTTTCTTGTGAACTCATCAGCAATAGCGGCTTGCACCAATATACGACCCGCTGACATGCAGATTTGCCCCTGATGTAAGAAGGTACTCCATACGGCGTTATTCACCGCGAGTTCAACATCCGCGTCGTCAAGGACGATGAAAGCGTTCTTACCACCCAACTCAAGTGATACCTTTTTGAGGTTGCGGCCTGCACGCTCTCCCACCTTGCGGCCAGCTGATGTCGAGCCGGTGAACTGGATCATCCCCACTTCAGGCGCGTCGCATAATGCTTCGCCGCTCGCTGCATCCCCGGGGAGTACGCTTAGAATCCCAGGTGGCAGGCCCGCCTCTTCGAAAATGCGGGCCAGTAGAAGACCGCCGCTGATCGAGGTTCGAAGGTCTGGTTTTAGCAGGACTGAATTGCCAACAGCCAATGCAGGAGCAAGTGCTCTCATAGCGAGATAAAGCGGAAAATTGAATGGCGATATCACGCCGACCAAGCCAATCGGGCGACGCCGAGCGATATTCAGTCGACCAGGCTGAGTTGGAAGAACCTGTCCCAAAGCCTGAGATGGCATGGCCGATGCCTCATGTAGAGCTTTGAGTGAGAGCGCCACTTCAACCTCGGCCTTCGGCCGCGTGGACGCGGATTCTTTCACCAGCCACCCGACAATTTCATTTTTGTTCGATTCAAGAACATTAGCTGCAGATCTAAATACTTCGGCGCGCTTCTCATAATGCGCGCTAGCCCAATCCGCCTGTGCAGCTTTCGCAGCCTTCGAGGCGTGATCGATATCGCTCGGTGATGCGAGGCCGATAAAGCCCAATTTTTCTCCATTTGCTGGCTCAAAGATTTGTTTGCGTTGCTCGGCCTTCTTCCACGTACCATCAAAGAAAGATCCTTCCAGATGTACCGTATCGAGAAGCGTTTTAGTCGCTGTAAAAGTCATCGTGTCCTCATAAGGTCAGTAATAAAAAAACACAGGCGATGTCCTCAGTCTCCGCTGCTCCGAGGCTGGTTCCCACCTCCAATAAGAGCGTGTCCGTCTCCTGTTAGCTTGGGCCACAAAAAGACTCTTGGATATTTGTGCACTTTTGGAACCGACGGGTTCGCAGGCGATCGGCCCACACGCGCCTCGCTCTTAAGCTACCAGTGGTCCTGGATGCCGACTGCGCGGACAATAAAATGGAACGCACGGTCAACGCACTCTACCATTGCCGTCTGTAATCTTTGGCATGATAGGAGGAAATAATGAGCTGGGACTATATCGTACTAGGAAGCGGGTCTGCCGGGTCTGTTGTCGCAAGCAGGCTCTCGGAGGACGGACGAACCCGTGTACTACTTATTGAGGCAGGTCCACGAGACAATTCGCCGTTTATTCGAATCCCTGCTGGGGAAGTGAAGGCGATTGCCAATCCGCGCTTCAACTGGCAGTACATGGCTGAACCAGACCCATCTCTCAACGACAGAGCGGTTATATGGCCCGCAGGTAAGGTTCTGGGCGGCTCAAGCTCTATAAATGGTATGGTTTACGTACGGGGCCAACGCGAGGATTTCGACGACTGGGCAAGACTGCTCGGAAATACAGGCGATTGGAGCTATGAGGATGTCCTTGACTACTTCAAGAAGATGGAAACGAATCCGTTTGGTGCGGGTGAATTCCATGGTGCCGATGGTCCGCTGAAGGTATCCAACGTCGCATCGCCTCATCCGCTTCGGGACGTATTCATCCGCGGCACTCAGGAACTCGGCATACCATTTAACGCCGATATAAACGGCGCGACGCAGGAAGGCGTTGGGCCTAACCAGGGTACGATCGATTTCGGACGTCGAAACAGCTCCGCTCGTGCCTATCTGCGTAAAGCACGGTCACGGAGCAATTTAAAAATACTCACTGGAGCTGTCGCTGATCGCATTGTGTTCGACGGCAAAAAAGCCGTCGGTGTGCGCTATTTTGTCGGAGCGCAAGCATTCCAAGAACGAGCAAATGCCGAGATCATCGTCTGCTGCGGAGCCCTTGGGTCGCCCGGCGTCCTTATGCGTTCCGGCATCGGAAACAAGCATCATCTGGAAGCAAACGGTATCGAGGTGATCAACGACCTACCGGGCGTTGGGCAGAACCTGCAGGAACACCCGCAAGTATGGGTAAGTGGATACGTAAACGTCAGCACCTACAACATGGAAACCTCCCCGAGTCACGTCGTACGCCACGGCCTCAATTGGCTTATGCGTGGGAAGGGTCCGGCAGCCAGTCCGATCTCCCACGCCGTGGCCTTCATCCGCACGCGTCCCGAAACGGAAAGCAGGCCAGATGTACAGCTTCATTTCGTACCGGTTGGATATGAGGTTACGGAAACGGGGATAACGCTGCTTGACCGCCCCGCCGTCACGATCGCGGCCTGCGTGCTTCGTCCGAAAAGTCGCTCGGAAATCCTCTTGCGTTCAGATAGCCCGTTTGATCCTCCTCGCTTGCAATCGCGCATGCTCTCGGATCCGGATGACATTGCCCGCCTTTCAGATGCATTTCGCATTTCGCAAAACATCCTGGAGAGCAACGCTTTCAAGCCCTACTACGAGGGAGCGTTCAAGCCGGCCCGCAAGCTTCAAACCGATGAGGAAATACTCGACTTCTTCAAGCAGTCAGCTGAAGGCAGCTACCATCCTGCCGGCACCTGCAAGATGGGAATTGGCGAGGATGCCGTTGTCAGCAAAGAACTCAAGGTGATCGGTGTCGAAGGCCTGCGCGTTGCTGACGCATCAATCATGCCTGTGATCACAAGCGGCAACACTAATGCTCCAAGCATCATGATCGGAGAGAAGGCCGCGGCGATGATCCTTCTTGAACGGAGCTCAGCACGCCGGACAACTGGCCGGCACTCTGACCGCTTTGCTGACCAATCGCAACATAAATCCACAACCACCACGACGCAGTAACAGAAAAGGGGAACAATATGCAGACCACCAGACGTGCATTCATGGGAGGGGTGGCCTTAGCCGGTGCAACAATCACCAGTGGCATCGGCCTATCATTCGGCGCGGCAAGCGCACAAGACGTCAAACGAGTGATCTTTGCGTCGGCCGGTTCCATCACCGGAAACTGGGATACCACATCCCATACGACGGTTGGACAGTGGAACGCTGAACATTTCATCTTCAATCACCTCACCAAGGCGCCGATGACCACGGAAAAGCCGGACGAGTTGCTCCCAGATCTTGCGATGAGCTGGACGCTTATCGACAAGCATACGCTTGAGTTTAAACTGAGAGAGGGTGTGAAGTTCCATAACGGACAGGATTTTGGCGCAGAAGACGTCAAAGCCACGTTTGACTACGCCTCCGATCCGAAACGGCCGTCTGCCTCCCTTTATCCCGGGAAGGCCGATATCACGGTGGTCGACAAACTGACCGTCCGCATTAACACGGAAAAGTACGGATATCCGGCCGCGGCGTTCTATTACATAGTGAGCTTCCTTCCGATCATGTCGGCCGCCGACATCGCAAATCCCTCGACGCTTCAGGCAAAGCCGAATGGGACCGGACCATTCATGTTCGGATCCACCAATGGGGACAAAACAACCCTTAAAGCCAACCCGGACTATTACGACGGAAAACCGCAGATCGAAGAAGTGATTTATGCCTATGTGCCGGATGCGAACACCCGCGTCCTGGGCCTGCTCAACGGTGAGTACCACATCATCGAGCGGCTTGAACCTGAGCAATATGAAAGCCTTGAAAAGAACGAGAACGTAAAGGTCGATCGCGCCCTTTCCTTAGAAAACAAGTATTTACATTTCCGTTGCAACAAAAAACCTTTTGACGACATTCGCCTGCGTCAGGCGGTCTGCCATGCCATCGATCGCGACCAGATCATGGAAGTCGTCGGAATTGCCGGCCAGGCCTCCAGCAGCTACATCTCTCCGCTCAAATTTGGCTATGCCGACATTGCCGACTATCCCAAATACGATCCGGAGAAATGCCAGGCACTGCTTGCAGAGGCTGGCTTCCCGAATGGGCAAGGCCTGCCGGAGTTGGAATATATCACCTCTATCGGCTTTTATTCCAAAACGCGGGAATATGGTGAACTGATCACGGCAATGCTTCAGGAGCAAGGCTTCCCCGTAAAGCTGACGGTACTAGAGCCAGCAGCCTGGGAGGAGCAGGTTTACCGCAAAGCCGATGGCCAGGGCGCTGGCCACATGGTTGACGTTGGCTGGATGACTGGCTCGCCGGAACCCGATCTGGTTCTTTTCCCGAACTGGTCTTCAAAGAGCGCGCTTTTTACGGGCTTTGAAGATGCAGAGATCGACGCGGCGCTCGACAAAGAACGTAACGCTGCTAGTCCCGAAGAACGCAAGAAGGTCATCGCCGAGGAAACGCTTCCTGCAATTGCAAAGAAGCTTCCGAGCCTCTCGCTCTTCACCGCGGTCTACTTCCACGCGATGGCGAAGTCCCTGGATGGCGTCGTTTTCGCTCCTAATGGTCCCATCGATCTTTCCAAGGCGACGATGGCCTAGTCTATTGAGCAGCGATCCGGCAGCAGCTTGCCGCTGGATCGCTATCTCTGGGAAACAGCATATGCTTTTTGCGCTCAACTTCTTTATCCGCCGCGCGTCCCAAGGGTTGATTATCGTCATTCTTGTCGCGTTCGCAGTGTTCACTTTGCTGCGGGTTGTGCCTGGTGATCCGGTCCGAATGATGCTCGGGCCAATGACCCCCGTCGCAGTCCTCGAGCAAACCGCCACGGAACTCGGATTGCGGGATCCTATCCCAATCCAATTCGCCAGATACGTGAAGCAGGTTGCTTCCGGCGACTTCGGTACGTCTTTCATCAGGGGAACTCAGGGTGGCAGCACCGGTGGTTCTCGCGGAGATACAACTCATTCGGCAGCCAATAGAGCATCCGTCATCGAACTCATCGTCAGCACGGTTCCTTACACGTTGTTGCTCGGCGGAATGGGAATCGCATTTGCACTACTTCTAGCCGTACCGATCGGCATCTTCGCAGGTCTGAATTCGGGCCGGTGGCCGGACCGGGTCTCCGTGTATCTATCCTCGATTCTGGTGTCGTTGCCGAACATTTGGCTCGGGATCGTTTTCATTCTGATTTTTTCAGCGAAGACTGGCTGGTTGCCGGCAATTGGGTATCAAGGCCCTTCCTATGCAATTCTCCCTGCGATCGTCATCGCTTTTGAACTTGCGCCTGTTCTGATCCGGTCGATCTCGGTGTCGATCGCAAGTGGCTTGCATGAGAATTACGTGGATTTCGGTACGGTCAGGGGCCTTTCCCGTAAAACCATTGTTTTCAAACACGTCGTCAGAAACGCATCCATCCCCCTGCTTAACCTTTTTGGCGTTCAGGTAATCGGCATGTTGCTCGGCGGACTGTTCGTGGTCGAGTTCATCTTCAGCTACCCGGGTTTGGGCCTTTTGACGATCAACGCCGTCTTTCAACGTGATTTTCCGATCATTCAGGCTGTGGCAATTCTATTCGGAGGCGTTCTGGTCGCGGTCAACATGCTGGTGGACTTCATTGCAACGCACATCGACAGAAGGCTTCAGTACTAATGACAACTTTGGCAGCAACCAATATGACCGGAACAGTGCGTGAAGAGACAATCGGTGGCCGTATTTTTCGGCTCGCAAGGCAGTCTTTCGATTTCAAAATCGGCTTTACCATCGCGGCACTAATGATCGTCATGTCAGTCCTGGGACCTTATCTGATCGACATTTCGCCGACTGCGATGAATGTAAAAGCCAAGTTTCTCCCCCCTTTCCCGCTTGAAGGCTGGCAAGTGGACCACCTGGCGGGAACAGATCAACTTGGGCGCGACATACTGATGCGCTCGCTAGTCGGGCTGAAGAACGCCTTGGTTATCGGTGTCCTGAGCGTCATCGGCATGTTCTGCCTGGGATCGGCGATCGGAATGATCGCGGGCTACTACGGCAAATGGGTGGATCTGATCTTGATGCGCCTGACGGATGTTCAGATGGCCATCCCGGTGGTGATCCTGGCGATTGCTATTCTCGGTGTAACCCGGCCCAACGAAGGACTGGTCATCCTGGTTCTTGTGCTGGCGGGCTGGCCTGCATATGCGCGCGTTACACGAAGTGTCGTTCTCGCAGAGCGCAAGAGGGAATACGTGCGCGGTGCTGAAATCCTCGGAGCATCGAACTTCAGAATTATGTCGCGGTACATAGCGCCGAATATTCTTCCGACGATGGGCTTCGTGGCCGTTCTCGATGTCGCCAGAATGATGATTTTCGAAGCAATATTCGGCTTTATCGGGATCGGGATTCAGCCTCCCACACCGACGTTCGGAAACATCATTGCGGCGGGCACGCAATATCTTATCAACGCTTGGTGGATCACCGTCATTCCCGGTCTCATCCTCGCCCTCACCCTTGCAAGTATCAACCTGATGGGTAGCGCTCTTGAGCGCGCTCGTAACAAAGTCATTCGAGGTTTGGACTAATGAGCGATATCGTACTGTCTGTACAGGGCCTGACGGTAGATCTCGTCGGCCGCCGTGAAAATCGAACTATTATATCTGACGTATCGTTCGAACTTAAAGAACGGCAAGTTCTTGGGATCATTGGCGAAAGCGGCTCTGGAAAGACAGTGCTGTCGCGCGCCGTTGCAAACTGGATCGAGCCGCCGCTGTATATCCGACGAGGAGAGGTCGTCTTCCGCAACAGGGATATTCTGAAACTTTCCGCCAAGGAGATGCAGAAAATTCGTGGCAGGGAAGTCGGTTACGTTGGTGCCAATCCCGGAAGCGCTCTTGATCCAACCGTTTCCATCGGCGCGCAAATCGTCGAAAAACTTATGTCCGTGATACCGGGCATCGGAAAGAGCGATGCCGAAGAGCGGGTCGTGAGGCTGCTGGAAGCCGTCCGAATGCCTTCAGCGCGACAACGCTTCCACGATTATCCCTTCCAGTTCAGCGGCGGCATGATGCAACGGGTGCTCATCGTTGATGCGCTCATTTCTAATCCGGCGTTCCTGATCGCCGACAATATTACCCAACCGCTGGACGTCACGGTAAGCGCTCAAATTCTGCGGATCCTTAAGGACTTGCAGACCGAGTTCAAGACCGCGATCCTGTTTGTCTCATCTTCGCTCGGGGTGATCCAAGATATCGCTGACGATGTCCTCGTCCTCGCCGGTGGAAAGGTTGTCGAAAAGCGCGATATACGCTCAATGCTTCGGGCGCCTGAGGCGGACTATACGAGAAAGCTTATTGCGAAGGTGCCTCAGATATGGACGGGCGAAACGCTGCCCCCTCTCCAGCCGGCAGCCGATAGCGACACGATCCTGGATGTCAGGAACATATCGAAGTCCTATCCAGTAAAAGATCGCCAAAGTCTATTTCAGACAAAGTCGGTACATGCGGTCAGAGAAGTTTCATTCGCGGTAAAACGAGGTGAAAATTTCGGAATCGTCGGCGAATCCGGATGCGGCAAATCCACTCTGTCGCGGCTTTTAAGTCGTCTTGAGTCTCCGAACGCAGGCCAGATACTCTTCAAGGGTGAGGACATTGCTCATATGTCGTCACGCGCGCTGCTGCACCTGCGGCGAGGCTTTCAGCTTCTGCTGCAGGATCCCTATAATGCCATACCAGGACACTTTCCTGTTGGTCGGACGGTTATGGAACCACTCATGATCCACGGCGGGCTTTCACGAAAACAGATCGAAGCCCGCGCGCGGGAAGCAATTCGGGAAGTAGGTCTTCCCCCATCTGTCTTCGACAATCTTCCGATCGGGCTTAGCGCTGGTCAACGGCAACGTGTGAACATCGCACGCGCGCTGGTGCTTGATCCTGAATTGATGATCCTTGATGAAACCCTATCGGCCCTCGATCAGGTCGAGCAAGGAAAACTGATCGATCTCTTTGAGACGCTCCAGCTAAAGCGGGGGATCTCATATATCTACATCTCCCACGACCTGGCAATGGTCAGAAGAGTATGCTCGCGTGTTGCGGTTATGTACCTCGGACGTGTCGTGGAGCTCGCGGAAAATGAGACGCTGTTCTTCGATTCGGGCCATCCCTATTCTCGCGCGCTTCTGAGCGCTGCTCCCGTCATCGAGGAGCGGCGTTACGAACCCGAAACCTATCTTCTCGATGGTGAACCGCCGGATCCGATCGATATAGCGCCGGGGTGTACATTCCGCACACGCTGCCCCTTTGCTTTCGAACGATGTAAGACCGACGATCCACGGCTCTATCGCAGGGACGCAAACAACCTCAGCGCCTGTCATCTGATCGACGATACAGATCCGAGAGTGCCGCAAAATGCCATGTTCAAGCGCGTAATCTCAACGGATACGAAGCTGGACCGTCTGACGAACTCCGCAAAGACTTGAATTGAAAACGCCCCGCAAGAAATCTTGTGGGGCGTTTATCTTCTGCGTGTCAAGAGCTTTTGCAGCTCTTTGGCAGGACGCCAAATTTCCGGGTGAAGGCGCGCGTAAAAGATGAAACTTCCGAATATCCAACGCTGAATGCGACTTCGTTGACAGAAATTCCATCGCCTCGAAGAAGCTCGCTTGCTTTTTGAAGCCGCCAATCCCGCCAGTAGGCCTCAACGGAGGTCCCGTAAATCGCGCGGAAACCGAGCACCAATTTCGTTCTGTTGATCCCGACTCTGCGCGCGAGGCTAGCTAGGGAATCCATCTGTTCGAAACTGCCGGTGATAATACTGGCGACTTCGACAATTTTGGCGGCGTCACGTTCTGAAAGTCTGCTTGTCAGATGTTCTGGACGAGTAATCTGGTCTACTGCCGCTTGGTAAATCGTCGCGACAAGCTCGAGATACTTAGAATAGATAAAGGCACGCCTCACGCCGCCGGTAAACTGACAGGATAGCACCTCGTTTACCGCAAGCTGCATCCTGAGGCTCAGCGGCACCGCGAGATGAGTTGCTTCATCGCTTTTCTGAGCGGCCAGCCAAGAAAGTTCAGGTGGTATGCGCGACGATGAAATTTCGAGTAGCCGGAGAAAGGCAGCAGGCTTGAGCCACAGACATGCCACTCGCCAATTCTCGTCTGTACTGGACGTCCTCACGATCGTAGTCCCAGCCGGGTATCGGGTGATCATGCAAACCCGGCTCGGCTGCTCGACCGTCTTGTAGTCGGAGATGTCTTCATTCCCGTTGCTGCCGAGCCTGAGACAAAAGTGGATCCAGTCATCGTCACCGATAGCTTGCCGATGGTGACCGAGACGCGAAGTAGGTGTCGGAGCCCCGGCACTAGTGAATGCAAGTGCGTCTGGCGCAAACTGAATGACATCCTGAATAAATGGCGCAGATCCTATCCGCGCATTCATGAACAGTCCCCGTTCGTCGTCATAATAGCGACCGAGGGGCTCGGGCTCTGCGCCATAGTATGCCCGCGCCACCTGGGGATCGAAAAGCTGCTCGTAATCTATTGCAGCGGTCACGGTACGTCCTCCCCGATATAATTCAGCATCTATTACCCAACACTGCCGGCGTATTGCCCTTTTTGCGGCCAGATCAAGGTTCCATCAAAGCTTATAACGGTCAAGCATCGAGGCGCTATAAGGGTCCGAAAGAGCGGGCGGAAATGCAATATTGAAACTATGAGACAAAAACGGTGATCGGAATGTCAATTCCGGCCTCCTCCCCTGATGATAGATGTCAGCGTTCAGTGAACACACCCGCTTTCGCGGGCTCAAAAACAGGGCAAAGCTATTGGCATCCATAGATGAAATCATTTTATGGCGACATTACCTGCACCGTAATCCAGAACTAGCGTATGCCGAGTTCGAGACCAGCAACTTTATAGCGGCCAAACTTGAAGCTTTTGGCCTGCAAGTTCATCGAGGGCTAGCCGGAACGGGTGTAGTCGGGACCCTTACCAGAGGTACTGGAAAACGATCGATCGGCATTCGTGCCGACATGGACGCGCTGCCCATCTTTGAGAAAACGGGCGTGCCTTACGCGTCTGAAATTGATGGCAAGATGCACGCGTGCGGACACGATGGCCACATGGCTATCGTATTGGGAGCCGCGAGCGAGTGCGTTAATCTGGAAGGTTTAGACGGAACTATACATTTTATTTTTCAGCCCGCCGAGGAAAACGAGGGTGGCGGAAAGCGGATGGTGGAAGAGGGGCTGTTTGACCTTTTTCCCTGCGACGAGATTTTCAGCTTACACAATTGGCCATCAAGCCCCCTGGGAACATATGTAATCAGACCCGGCGCTATGATGGCGGCTTTTGCGGTATTCGAGATTAAGGTTGAAGGCAGGGGTGCGCATGGTGCAACTCCCCACCAAGGGAACGATGTCTTGCTGGCTTCCAGCTATATACATACGGCGTTGCAGTCGATCGTTAGTCGCTCGATGCCACCGCAAAAATCTGGGGTGGTTTCGGTCACCGCCATAAACGGAGGGTCAACGTGGAACGTTCTGCCGGAAAAATGCACTTTGCGCGGTACTACGCGATGGCTTGATGACGTGATCGGGGACCTGATCGAGTTGCGCATCATTGAAATCGCAAACTCTATCGCTGAGAGTTTCGGATGTTCAGCTGACATTCGTTACGATCGGCGTATTCCAGTCACATCAAACGACGAACGATGTGTCGAATTGGTGAAACGTGCCGCGGATCGTCTTGGTCCGGCGTTGATGCAGGTTGATGAAGAGCCGAGCATGATCTCGGAGGACTTCGCGTTTATGTTGAATGCCCGTCCGGGAGCATATCTTTTCCTTGGAACAGGCATGGGGTCGGACGATCCCGGACTTCATTCGCCGTTCTTCAACTTCAATGACGCGGCAATACCATTGGGCATCTCTTTCTGGACAAAACTTGTCCGCGAAAAACTTGGCGTGTCAAGATCGTGCGCACGTTCAGGCGCTACTGACCTTTGAGACAACTCTTACTGCCGCAAGGTCAACTGCAGCTAACCGCAGGTGAAGTAAGCTGATCGGCACATTGCGCGCTTAGCCAGCTCCTCCTCCCATTTACCATGGACAACCTTCAATGACCCACTTCACGGAAAACTTCATCGGCGGAAAGCGAATTGCCTCATCCGGATCGGATCTAATCAAAATCCATTCTCCGTATGATGGCGAGCTCGTTGGCTTCGCACCCATGGCAACCAAAGAGGATATCAATCTCGCTGTTGCGAGTGCCCATGGTGCCTTCATCAACGGGCCCTGGGCCAAAGCACGCCCTGAAGAGCGTCTAGCGACTATGAAGCGCTTCCTTGATCTCTATGAAGCGCGATCTGAGGAGTTCGCCTTTTTCCTGTCACGTGAAATGGGCGCCCCTTTGTGGTTTACCCGCTCCGTGCAGAACATGATCAAGGATCAAAGCCACGCCTACCTCTCCGCGGCCGAGTTGTATCCATGGACCGAGGAGCGTACAGCTTATCCGAGCGGAAGAGCTGTCTGGGTAAGGGAGCCAATCGGAGTGGTGGCCGCCATCATTCCATGGAACGCTCCACATCAAGTCGCCCTCGCCAAACTATACCCCGCACTTATCGCGGGCTGCTCGGTCGTTCTCAAGCTTGCGCCGGAAACGGCAGTCGACGGACATTTCCTTGGAGAGCTTTTCGTCGAAGCCGGCTTGCCTGATGGGGTGTTGAGCATTGTGGCTGCCGACCGTGAAGTCAGCGAACATCTTGTGCGGCACGAAGGCGTCGATAAAATTGGATTCACAGGCTCAACAGTCGCAGGCCGCAAGATTGCCGGCATCGCGGGAGAACAGCTGAAGCGATACAGCTTGGAATTGGGCGGCAAGTCAGCGGCGATTGTCCTACCGGATGCGGATATTACAGAGACGGTCTCTGCATTGCGCTACCGCTCCTTCCCGAATAACGGCCAGGTCTGTGTCGCGCAGACACGCATTCTCGTCCCCATCGAAAGCTATTCCGAGTTCGTTGACGCAATGGTGGATGACGTCGAACAAATGGCGATCGGGGATCCGACCAGTCCGGAAACCTTCCTTGGTCCCGTCATTTCCGAACGGCAGCGCCAACGCGTCTTGGAATACATCAGGATTGGCCGAAGCGAGGGAGCGAAGATTGCCACCGGAGGCGAAGGTATGCCGACAGGGGTAAACCATGGCTTTTTCATCAGGCCTACAATATTCACAGATGTTGACAACTCGATGCGGGTTGCCCAAGAGGAGATCTTCGGACCCGTAGTGTGCCTTATTCCATACGATGGAGTTAATGAGGCGATCAAAATCGCAAACGATTCCGACTACGGCCTATCTGGATCAGTCTGGACCAAGGACGCCGATCTTGCAATGATGATAGCGCGAAGCATTCGCACTGGCGGATTTTCGATTAACGGCGCGGCACCGGACCTCATGTCACCGTTTGGCGGTTTTAAGCAAAGCGGCATTGGCCGGGAGTTCGGTGTTGAGGGCTTGAATCACTATATCGAGCACAAATCGATAAGTCTCTAGCCACAGCTCCCGTGGGCGCTCAATAACCATCGCAACGGTGGTCATCATTCTTGCCGCGTGTCTATCGGATGTTGACGTTGACGTGATGAGCGCGATGTCGACGTCCGCTTCTCGAACGTCTGTCTTGCTCCGTCCCACTTCCTTATGAGCAAGCTACTAGACTAGAGGGACGTGTCCGTAGCGGCTACAATGTTATGTCAGCCTCTGCCGTAATGTTCGGTTTGATGGCGAACGGATCGTTGTATGGATCGTCGTTCCAGACATATTCTGCGACGGCCGCCACCTCCTCGGCCGCGCCTCGCCCGTAGAGGTTTGTTACAAGCGATAGCGCCATGTCGGTGCCAGCCGAAACCCCTGAAGACGTTATTAGCTTGCCGTCAACCACCCAACGCGCTCTGCCGAGCCATTGAACTTTCGCTGATTGACTTGCAACCCAGTCAAAGGCGACCTTGTTTGTCGTTGCGCGTCGGCCATCCAGCACCCCCGCCCGCGCGAGTATTGCGGCTCCAGTGCACACGGACGTGGTCCAGCTGGTGTGCTGGTGCTGCATTCTGACGAACGCTAGCGTAGCCGGGTCATTGACAAGTTTGCGGGTCCCCATTCCGCCAGGAATCATCAAGACGTCGGATTGCGGCGCATCCTCAAACGAGTAGCTCGCCTCAATGACGGCCCCTTGCGCTGAGTGGGCTGGCCTCCCATCTGGCGAAATAAAAACCACTCGATGACCAGATAGTCGACCCCACATCTGCACGGGGCCAAACACGTCCAACGTCTCGAAGTTGTTAAAGATGACGATTCCAATCAACTTGCGCTTCTCATTATCCCCTTGTTCCGGGTTATCTATCGCGGCTGATGTCATCACTGAGTCCTCCATTGAAGGTGTTCGGTCTTCTTTTGCGTTTCCCGCGCGTCGGTAATGCGCGGCTCGTTATAGCCAATGCGGGAACAGGCATTGAGGCAAATCATCAAAGAGCCGTCCACTAAATGTTCTGTCAAAATTTGAAATCACAAAACTCCGGCTAAACTCGGTAGATGCTACATCACGGCGGACGTTCAGGTGTCACCATTGCGATCATTTTGCATCGACAGCGCGTCACGCTTTGGCTGCACTCCGAAGAACTTCTTGTATTCGCGGCTAAATTGTGACGTGCTGGTGTAACCAACGGCTGTCGCAGTGCGCGAGACGTCGTTCGCCTTGGCGAGCATGCGGCGTGCAGCTTCGAGTTGAAGCGCCTTCTGATACTGAAGGGGACTGGTCGCGGTACATACCCTGAAACGACGATTGAACGCTGGCACGCTCATTCCAGCAAGGTCAGCAAGCCTTTTCACTGGTTGAGGTTTGTCAAATTCAACCCGCATGAGATCTATAACCCTGCGGACTTGCGCGAAAACGTCATCATCATCGGCCACCTGGCGGAGCAGTGGTCCATGCTCGCTCATGAGCAACCTGTATAACAGCTCTCGCTCCCGTGCAGCAGCCAACGCCGGAATGTCGTCTGGATTATCGAGTAGCTCTAACAAACGGTCCCAGGCTTCCAGGATACTGCGCGACGCCTCTGCGATGCTAAAGCATGGCACAACGTTGCGAATTGGCAAATGATTCAGATCGGAGAGAAGGGCTCGCAGAGTTCCTGAGTCAATTCTCAGTCCGGTCGCGAGATAAGGAGTGCCGCGGTTTCCGGCAATCAAATAACGCGTCATCGGAAGTTCCGTGACCGCTGCAAAGGTGTAGCCTGGGTCCTGTCGAATGGCTTCCCCGCCGATCACGACTTTCTTGTGTCCCTGAATTACGAGGCACACCCCTGGCCCCCTGAGCATGGATTCCGGCCCGACATCGTCCCTTGCCACCGCAATTGAAACGGACGGTATCACTGTTTCCATAGACCCGGGATTGGCGTGTCGTGCGACACGAGTGCGGATTCGTTCGATCGGTGAGTGCATTGCGGTTAACTCGTGGCGATAGCTAAGTTTGTCGATCGGATCATGCAAATATCTGACCCAGAATCTATGCCCGCGTTAACGGTTGATCGAATTGAGCAAATAATAGAGCGGATCCGGCTTTTAAGTCTCTGCCACGGATGTATAGCTTGCAATTGCTGTATCTCTAAGGTTGCCAGCAAGCGATATCGCTAGGCCGATCAAACTCATAGTCTGAGACAGCTTTCCCTCGCAAAACCAGGTCTCCTCCTGCTTAAGGAAAACCCGAATGTCGGAATTCGAACTGATCGTTTATCGTGCCAGCGGCTTTACCGGCGAACTCGTATGCTCGCACCTAGTTGAACGTTACGGTTCGCAACTCCGATGGGCGATGGCTGGGCGCGACTACGAGAAGCTTGTTAAAATACATTCGAAGATCGAAGCGCCCAGCAACGTGGGTCTGATCACCGTCAATTTAGAGAGCACGGCGGACGTCGCCGCATTGGTCAAGCGCACCGACGGATTGATCACCACTGCGGGTCCGTTCGCCACGATCGGTGAACCTCTCCTAGCAGCGTGCGTGCGACAAGGTATAGCCTACGTGGATCTAAGCGGCGATGCTGTGTGGATTCGATGGATGACCAACAGATATGAGGAGGTTGCAAAGTCAACTGGAGGAAGAATTATCTTCTCGGCAGGCTTTGATTCCGTACCTTCAGACCTCGGCGTGATGTTCCTTCAGACCATCGCCAAAGAGCGGACCGGCTCGTGCGCGCGCCGCGTCAAAGGCCGCGTCATGCATATAGCGGGAAGTCTGTCGGGGGGCTCCATCGCGAGTGCGCGCGCCAGCGCATCTAAGGCGGCTGAGGATCACTATAGTCGCACATTGCTAGCCAATCCTTTCGGGCTTGTGCCGGGTTTCTCGGGGCCTCCACAACCGAGCGGAACAGCTGCGGTGTTTGACGACGACGTTGGATATTGGGTAGTGCCCTTCATTCATAATGTCTGGTATCAACGTAAAAACAGTGCACCTCTCGAACGCATTGCAGGGCCATCCCTACGGTACCGACTTTATCTACGACGAGATGCTTGTGTACCCAGAAGCATCTGACGAACATGCTGCATCCCGGCAGGCCTCCGTTGATGAGTGGTCCAACCGAGGCCTCATAGCGGTGTCACCGCTGAGGCCCGGAGAGGGGCCGGACGCTGCGTTAAGACGCTCAGGCGGATACCAGCTTCTGTTCGTTGGTTTACTCGAGGACGGTCGGCGGATCGGCGTGACTGTGCAAGGTGTCGGGGATCCTGGCTACAGGTCAACCTCCCGCATCGTCGCCGAAACGATGCTCAGCTTGCTGAAGGATGGGGTGAACTTGCCTGGCGGGATGTGGACCGCCGGTGCTGCGCTCGGAACTGCGCTACAGCGCCAGTTGGAATTAAATGCGGGTCTTAGTTTCAAATATGCCGACTCATGATCGACCGTCAAACCACGAACTCGCAGACACAGGAGCGCCCTCCTCATTCTGAGTGGCTCGCGCCGAGGGCACATCTATCGCTCGTCTATCGTCGAGCTTCAGTGACTCTTAAATTCGCGGCAGCAGGTGCTGAAAATGTAGCTAGTTGGCGAGGGCGACGCATTCGCCGTAAAAGCTTCTCGTAGACACCTCCGCAATGAAGCGGGCTCGTGGTTCTCCCTATTGCATGTTGGCGCGGAATTTGGGCTGCAAAGGCCGTTTCGACCTTGAGGCGTGTCAGCGTGCGCCCCCAAAACATCTCGATCAAGCAGCGCCGATTGCACAGCGCACAAGCCGAGAGATCGGATCAGGCAAACATTGGATCGTATTTGACATTCATATCTCAATTTCTTGCGCTAACATTACCCGCAACTCTTCAGTAACCGCAACCGTTGGCGAGCCCCTTCAGATCAACGGAAGGATTAATCGTTACAGATCAAATAGATGGCGGTCGGGAGGAAACAGGCAACGCTATGCCATGAAGGATATGCTATGACCATTCTTCTGACAGGCGCGACAGGAACAAATGGCGTTGAGATTGCCCGCCAACTTGTTGCAGCCGGCGTAAAGTTCAAGGCACTGGTTCGATCAATAGATAAGCGAAATCGATTGCCGTTAGGCGCCGAAGTCGTTCAAGGTGACCTGAGCGATAGCCGTTCATTGGATCTGGCCCTAGAGGGCGTATCTCGTGTGCTCATTCTTTCGTCTGTCGCGCAAAATCAAGTAGACCTTCAAAATAACGTGGTTGCCGCAGCCAAGCGGGCCGGGCTCGAACGAATTATAAAGTTTTCGGCGATGGGTGCTGACCCAAGCGCGAAGACCGCCTTGAACAAATGGCACGGCCTAAGCGAGTGCGCGATCGAAGAGAGCGGCATTGCCTTTACGCATCTCCGGCCCAACTCGATGTTCCAGAACATCCGACGGTTCAAGGAGTCGGTCAAAGACAATGGTGTAATAGCCAGTTCCGTCGGAGACGGCCAGATTAGTATGGTGGATCTTCGCGACGTTGCAGCCGTAGCAGTTGCTGCATTGACCACCGATAACTATCGTAACGAGGTCCTAGAAATCACCGGCCCGCGAGCAATCACTTACTTCCAACTCGCCGAAGCCACAGCTCGGGCGCTTGGACGTGACATCTCCTACATTCCACTGAGCGATGAGGACGTCCGGCAGCGGATGATCGCAGCGGGTACTCCCGCATGGGCAGCCGATGTTATGGGCGAGTTGAGCGCCGAGCAACGTGCCGGTCGTTATGCCAGGTTAACGGCGACGGTGGAGTGCGTCACGGCAAGGACACCATACGATGTCGTCGAAGCCCTACAAGCCATCGCCCCAGAGTATCTCGCCTTATGATCTCGGCGCTTGCCGATCTCCACTTAATGTCTTCCGCTGATTGAGCGGTCTCTTTGCTACAGGAGTGTGCATGACACTTAGAACTAGCGCAGAAGAAAGTGCCCCCAAAAGGCCCGACAGCTCCCTACGATCGGCAAATGAGGCTGGTGCGGCGGGCACCCGGACCGACAGTGATCTGTCTCTAGGCAGGGCTATGCTTATCGTCAATGGTCAAGCACATCATCTCATCCTCAGCATGACGACGACGTTGGCAGACGCGCTGCGTGAGCAGGTTGGCCTGACCGGAACGAAGGTCGGGTGCAACCATGGCCAATGCGGCGCTTGTACAGTCCACGTGGAGGGACGGCGCGTACTTGCGTGTCTCACCCTTGCAGCAAACTGCCAGGGCAAGGAAATTAATACGATCGAGGGCCTTTCTGGTGATAACGGAAGTCTTCATCCCATGCAGCAAGCGTTCATAGATCAAGACGCATTCCAATGCGGGTACTGCACTCCAGGCCAAATCATGTCAGCTGTGGCTCTTGTCGAAGAAGGGAGGTTGGATTCCGTTGACCAGATACGAGAATACATGAGCGGCAATCTGTGTCGGTGTGGAGCATATCCCAAAATCCTAGCTGCGGTGCTCCAGGGTGCCAGCGCGATGAAAGGATAACAATGCGGCCTTTCACATTGCTCCACGCGGAAGATTTGAGCGACGCTGTCGAAATCGTGACCGGAGTCGAGAGTGCACGTTTTATTGCAGGCGGAACAACTCTTGTTGACCTGATGAAGCTGGGGGTCGAAGAGCCGGAGCACATCATAAATATAAATGACGTTCAGGGATTGAACCGCGTTCATGTTGAAGACGATGGAAGCCTACACATCGGTGCGCTTGCCCGGATGAGTGACGTTGCCGATGATCAGAAGGTGCAAAAAGATTGGCCGGCACTCTCCGAGTCCCTCTGGAAGGGTGCCTCGGCACAGTTACGCAACATGGCGTCGATTGGCGGCAACCTCCTACAAAGGACCCGCTGTCCGTACTTTCGCGACACCGCATTCCAACGCTGTAATAAGCGGGCGCCAGGGTCCGGCTGCGACGCGATGGAAGGCCATAATCGTGAGAACGCGCTGCTTGGCACCTCTCCGCATTGCATCGCGCTCCATCCCTCCGATTTATGCGTCTCTCTTGCCGCTTTTGACGCGCGGATCGAGACCCTGTCGGCTTCTGGTTCCCGAGTTATCGAGTTTGCGGATCTTCACCTTATACCTGGTGACACCCCGCAATTGGAAAACTGCCTGCGTCCGGGCGAGATGATTACGGCAGTGATAGTTCCAGCAAGCTCGGCGGCACGTCGATCACTCTACCTGAAGGTTCGAGATCGCCAATCCTATCAGTTTGCGGTGACGTCGGTCGCTGCGGCGGTTGAGCTGTGCGGCGACGGCCGAATTCGGGATGTCAGGTTGGCGTTGGGTGGTGTCGCCACAAAGCCTTGGCGGGCAAGAGAAGCTGAACGCTATCTGATTGGGCGCCGCATTGACGAGCCAACGGCCCTAGAGGCCGGAAGGCTTGCAATGTCGGGTGCCGAGCCGCGCCGAGATAACGCTTTTAAGATAGCGCTAATGCAGCGAACGATTGTCGATGCGCTGCTCCAGCTTTTGAGGCTAGAGGTTGCCTAATGTCCGAGATGGTTTCTGCATTTGGTCCATCCCTTCAACGGGTTGATGGGAGAAGCAAGGTTACGGGAAGTGCTCGGTATGCCGCCGAATATACCTTCGCAAATCTTGCCCATGCACGACTGGTAACATCTAGAATCGCTCGGGGTCACGTTACGTCCATCGACACGTCACTGGCAGAGGATGCCGGTGCCGTGCTTGTACTCACGCACAAAAACAACGATATGCTTGTACCAATAGAGAGCGCCTATCCCGCTGGACAAGCTCAGACGACTTTCTTGCCTATGCAATCGAACGAGATTCGCTACTCGGGTCAGCCAATTGCGCTTGTCGTGGCGGACAGAATTGAGATAGCCGAATACGCTGCCTCGCTCGTTAAAGTGGAATACGCATCAACTCTACATGAGACTGATCTCTCCAGCCAGCTTAAGCGAGCTCGACAGGCGGTTGGCGCTCAGGACATCACGAGAGGTGACTTCGAGAAAGTATTTGCGGACGCGGCAGTAAGGATCGACGCCGTATACAGCACTGCCACCGAGCACCATAACGCGATGGAGCGGTTTTCAACAACCGCCGCTTGGGAAGGCAGCCAGTTGATCATTCACGAGCCGAGCCAGTGGGTGATCGGTTTGCGCGCTTATCTTGCCGATCGTTTCGGTCTCGAGCCGGACCAGATTCGGGTGATCTCGCCTTTTGTCGGAGGAGGTTTCGGAAGCAAGGCACTGCCTATGCCGCACACTGCACTGGCCGCGATCGCGGCGAGACGAATTGGAAGACCAGTCAAGCTGATCGTTTCTCGAGATCAGATGTTCACTGTCGGAGGTTATCGACCTGCTTCCATAAGCCATGTGCGGCTCGGCGCATCCAGCGATGGCCAACTTTTGGCGTATAGCCACGACTATTTCACACAGTCGTCTAGATCCGACCTCGCAGGAATGCCTGGCATCGAAGCACCAAACGTTCTTTATCGCATCCCGGCGGTTCAAGCTCGTGACCGTTTTGTCGATTTGGATCTCAACCACCCTACGCCTATGCGGGCACCTCAGGAAGTCCCTAGCATCTTCGCGTTCGAGAGCGCGGTGGACGAGGTTGCGCACGAGCTTGGTGTGGACCCCTTAGCGTTTCGGCTGAAAAATGACGCGGGTGCACGGGATCCTGTCACCGGTCTTCCCTTCTCTAGTAGGTCCTTGGCGCAGTGCTTCACCCGCGGCGCAGAGTTGTTTGGTTGGGCGAAGCGGTCGCTCGCTCCTCGATCCATGCGCGAAGGCGAATGGCTGGTTGGATTGGGATGTGGAGCATCGATATACCCTGTTTTCATCGGTCCAGCATCGGCTCGTATTCGCCTTACAAGCGACGGACGCGCGTTCGTTCACACCGCAGGACAAGACCTAGGGACTGGGTTATACACGGTTGTTGCCGGTGTAGCGGCACAATTTATAGGCGTGCCAATCGACCGGGTACGCGTCGAGATGGGAAATAGTGATCTGCCTTTCGGATCTATGGCTGCAGGATCGCGCAGCACTGCAAGCCTTGTGCCAGCAGTTCGTGCCGCGTCTATTCGTACGCGTGATCGTTTGATCGCAGAAGCGATTAAGGACCAACACCCTCTTGCAGGGCGCGATCCCGCCAGGCTTTCTATAGTAGGCAACGCCGTTGTTTCCACAGTGCCTGGGGATACGGCATCCGAATTGGTGTCCGAGATCCTTAAGCGCATCCCGGGAGGTTTCATCGAGGAGACAGCTGATTTTACGCCAGAGGGACTGCCTGTCGCCATGCTGTCGAACGCATATTCCGGCGGCGAAGGAGCTTTGGGGCCTGTAGTTGAAAAGAAATGGGCAATGTACTCGTTTGGCGCTCAATTTGTTGAGGTAAGGGTTCATAGATTGACCGCCCAACTCCGAGTGTCAAGAGCGGTAGGCGTGTTCGGGGCGGGTCGGATAGCCAACCCTACGACTGCACATTCGCAGTTGATGGGCGGCATGATCTGGGGGATCTCGTCAGGCCTCTTCGAAGCGACAAAGATCGATAATCGATACGGGCGCTACGTGAACACAAACCTAGCCGAATACCCCTTGCCTGTCTGTGCGGACATCGGCTCGATCGAGGTCGAGATGGTAGAGGAAGAAGACTTGGCGAAGGAAATCAACCCGTCCGGGATGAAAGGCGTGGGAGAGCTCGCAGTAGTCGGAACGGGCGCCGCGATTGCGAACGCGGTGTTTCATGCTACGGGTCGACGTGTGCGCCACCTGCCGATCACGATCGAGGACGTGATAGATGCACTTTAGTAACTCCCGACATGACCAACTGGCCTCGTATTGGAGTTACTGCGCGCTTCGGCGAGTGTCAGCCCACTTCTAGGCCGTTTCGGCCGGCTAACTCGTGAAACTTTCAGACCGCTCGGAAGAACTAATACTTTTGTTGCACCAGACGAGTAAGGGCGGATGCAGTGGGTTGTCGGATGCTCAGACTTGCTAAGGGCAATGGCACCCGGTCCTGTGCACCAAATT
Organism: Agrobacterium sp. 33MFTa1.1; assembly: GCF_004328495.1. NCBI lineage: Bacteria > Pseudomonadati > Pseudomonadota > Alphaproteobacteria > Hyphomicrobiales > Rhizobiaceae > Agrobacterium > Agrobacterium sp. 33MFTa1.1. The sequence goes on from NZ_CP036360.1 coordinate 116,730, forward strand.
GTTTCCCTCAATGGCACGGAGGTTAAGCATGCAAATACTTGCAATCATGACGGGCGCTGATAACCGCACCGAGGCGGACTTCTTATCCTATCAACTGGAGGAGGAGCGAACTGTCTGGCGCCACTGGAAGGCCGGTCTGCTTCGTCAAATGTGGTTTCGCACCGACCGACTTGGCGCAATCTTCTTACTTGAAGCTGAAAATCTTGAAGCCGTCGAACGAATTCTTCCTGAATTTCCTATGATACGGGACCGTCTCCTTGTAGCCGACCTTATCCCGCTCAGGAACTTCGACGGAATAGAAGCGCTATTTTCGGATTCTGGGGTAGAGCGATGAGCGACAAAAACCCCTCCGCCGATGAGACCATGCGCGCCGTCGTCTGCAATCGCTTTGGCCATGCCAACGGCTTGACGTTCGAAGCAATTCGGCGCCCATCCCCAGGTCCGGGCGATGTACGGATCGCCGTACGAGCAGCGGGCGTCAATTTTGCCGACGTTATGGCAGTAGGAGGGACCCACCAGAACTCGCCGCAACCACCCTTTACGCCTGGCTTTGAGGTTGCGGGGGTTATCGAGGCTGTCGGAGCAAAGACGGCCAGCTTTAAAATTGGTGACCGCGTCATGGCCGCAGTGGGCCATGGGGCGTTTGCGGAATCTCTTGTTTGTCCAGTTTCGCACGTAGCCCTAATTCCGGATTCGCTCGATTTTGTTGACGCGGCAACGGTCCCGATCGCCTTTGGTACAGCCTATGTTTCTCTCGTACATCGGGCAGGTTTACGGGCTGGCGAATGGCTTTTTGTTCAAGGAGCGGGCGGCAACATAGGCAGGGGAGCGCTACAGATAGGCAAACTGCTGGGAGCCAAAACGATCGCTACTGGTAGCGGACCTCTAGGTTGTGACCTCGTACGCTCCCTAGGTGGAGATTTTGCGATCGATTATAAGTCCGAGGATGTTGCGGCTCGCGTTCGAGAACTAACAAACGGCGTCGGTGCATCTATTATCTTTGACGCCGTAACCGGGCCGACGTTTATGGATACGCTCGGGGCGCTCGCCCGCGAGGGGCGGCATATAATTGCTGGCGCTGGAGGTGGATCGGTGCCAGAGATCTCGCTCATGGAGTTGATTACTCGCCACGTTACGATGATAGGCGTCGATATCGACGATTATCTACACCGATCTCCGGACGTGACTTCAGAATTTATTAATGCTTTGGCCGGGTGGCTCAGGCAAGGATGGCTCACTCCGCGCAAACCAATCACAATGTCGCTCGCCAATGCATCGCGGGCTCTGACCCTCGTCGCAACGGGCAAAGCCGGCGGCAAAATCGTCCTCACAAACGGGATCTGAAGTCGCCAGGAACCGAAGGCGATTACCAAGCGGACGCTGGTTCTGCATGGTGAAGACGACCAGGTCGTTCCGGTCGCCGATGCCGCGTTGAAGTCGATCAAGCTGCTGAAAACCGGCAAGCTCAAGACCTACCCAGGGTTCACGCATGGCATGCTGCCAAATTTATGCTAAAACCCTGAACGAAGATATGCTGGCGCTCATCAGGGGCTAACCCGCATGACGCCTCGGCCGTTCTCGGTGGCTCAGCCAACGTGTGCAAACCCACTTATCCTGTGAGGAGGTGGTGATCATGTCGCCACCCCCCCCCCGGTGAAAATCAGAGTTGTGCCCAATCAAGAACGACCTTACCGCTGTTCCCGCTGGCCATGGTGTTGAACCCTGTCTTGTAGTCACTCACCGGCAGCCGGTGGGTGATGACCTTGCGGATATCAAGCCCACTTTCCAGCATCGCCAGCATCTTGTGCCAGGTCTCAAACATTTCGCGACCGTAGATACCCTTGAGGGTCAGCATCTTGAAGACAACCTTTGTCCAGTCGACTAAAGCCGGCCTTGCAGGAATTCCAAGCATGGCGATTTTTCCGCCCATTACGAGCTGCTCTACCATCTGATCGAAAGCGGCAGGTGCTCCGCTCATTTCAAGACCGACATCGAAACCTTCCTTCATGCCAAGGCGAGCCTTGACCGAATTCAGATCCTCGCTGCTGACGTCGACGGGAACGATATCTGCAACTTCGGCGGCCAGAGCGAGCCGCTGAGGGTTGATATCGGTGATAACGACATGGCGCGCACCCACATGTCGGGCAACCGCAGCGGCCATGATACCGATCGGGCCGGCGCCGGTCACGAGAACGTCTTCACCAACCAAGTCGAACGAGAGGGCTGTATGAACTGCATTGCCGAGGGGATCGAGAATCGCGCCCAGATCGTCATCGATCGAATCTGGCAGCGGCACGACGTTGAAGGCGGGCAGGCGAAGATATTCTGCAAATGCGCCCGGCACGTTGACGCCCACGCCTTTGGTTTCGGGGTCGAGATGGAAACGCCCGCCCCGCGCTGCGCGGCTGTTCATGCCGATGACATGGCCTTCGCCCGATACACGCTGTCCGATGGCAAGATGACGGACATTCGCGCCGACTTCCGCGATCTCACCCGCATATTCGTGGCCGACCACCATGGGAACTGGGACTGTGCGCTGTGCCCAGTCGTCCCAGGAGTATATGTGGATGTCAGTTCCGCATATCCCGGTCTTGTTGATTTTGATCAGAACATCGTCCGGACCGATTTGCGGAATGGGACGTTCGTCCATCCAGAGTCCAGGCTTCGCTTCCGCCTTTATGAGCGCTTTCATCAGAGCACCTCTTTGGAGCATCAAACCACACCGAGCGCCTTGCCGGCGTCGGTAAAGGCTGCAATCGCGAAATCGATGTTACCATCATCGAGGGCGGCAGACATCTGGGTTCTGATTCGCGCCTTGCCTTTGGGAACGACCGGATAGAAAAAACCGGCGACGTAAACGCCCCGCTCGTTGAGCGCGCGTGCCATGTCCTGCGCCAGCCGCGCGTCATGCAGCATGACCGGAATGATCGGGGTCTGCCCCGGCAGCAATTCGAAACCGGCATTTTGCAGCCCGGAACGAAAACGCTCGGTATGCCGAGCCAGAACGCGGCGACGGTCGTCGGCTTTCTCGGCAATCTCGATGGCCTTGATCGACCCCGCGGCCACTGCCGGCGCGAGACTGTTGGAGAAGAGATAGGGCCGCGCACGCTGACGCAGGAGATCGATGATCGGCTTCGAAGCCGCCACGAAACCGCCCATAGCGCCGCCAAGGCTCTTGCCCAGCGTGCCGGTGACGATATCGACGCGCTGGTTGACACCTGTCAGTGCCGGCGTCCCGCGTCCGGCATCGCCGATATGCCCAGTAGCATGGCAGTCATCGACCATGACAAGAGCGCCGTACCGCTCCGCGAGATCACAGATGGCGGACAGGTTTGCGACATAACCGTCCATGGAGAACACGCCATCGGTGGCGATCAACTTGAACCGCGCGCCATCGCGTTCCGCTTCTTTCAATCGATCTTCCAGCTCATCCATTTCACCATTGGCGAACCGATAGCGTTTTGCCTTGCAAAGCCGCACGCCATCGATAATCGATGCGTGATTGAGGCTATCGGAAATGATGGCGTCGTCGGCCCCCAGCAAAGGCTCAAAAACACCGCCATTTGCGTCGAAGCAGGCAGCGAACAGGATTGCATCGTCCTTCCCCAGATATCGGGCTATCGTATGTTCAAGCTCCCGGTGGAGTGTCTGCGTGCCGCAGATAAAACGGACGGACGCCATTCCGAATCCGAACTCGTCTAGCCCACGCTTGGCAGCGGAAATGATCTCGTGATTGTTGGCAAGTCCGAGATAGTTATTTGCGCAGAGGTTGACGACCCGGCGGTTCTGCTTGCTGTCACAGATCAATATTTCGCCGTCTTGCTGGCTGGCGATCACCCGCTCGCTCTTGTAGAGACCGTCGGTCTCGATCTCTGTTAGAACGGTCCTAAGATGCTCGTCGAAACTGTTTTTCATGGGGATGTCCTATCCGTTATAAGGAAATTGTCCGGCATACTGGAAAATGGAAACGCGCCAAGTCGTGAAGGCGCGTTTCTTAAACGTCACGATCAGGAGGATTAGTCGGAAGTTAAGACAAGCTCCGTCACAATTTCAGCGGTCACCGCAGACAGCGTCCATCCGAGATGCCCATGACCTGTGTTGTAAAATACGCCAGGCTTTCGCCCTGCGCAAAAGCGCGGCATCATATCCGGCATCATCGGACGCAGGCCCGCCCATGGAACGCATTGCCGTGTGCTCATTGATGGAAAATGCCTGCGGCACCAAGCGACCAGCGGCTCGATACGGGCGTCGCGAATATCACGTCCGGCACCGTTGAACTCGGCGGTTCCCGCCACGCGAAACCGGTTTTCGCCCAGCCGGCTAGTGACGATTTTCGCATCGTCGTCGAGGAGACTGACCCAGGGCGCCGCGGCCTGATCCTGCTGCTCGGTCAGATTGACCGTGATCGAATATCCTTTGACCGGATAGATATTGATCCTGTCACCTAACTGCGCGGCCAGCCGCCTGGAATGAACCCCGGCGCAGATAACGATCTTGTCGAAGCTTTCGACAGCGCCTTCGGGCCTCTCCTGCCCTGTCCGTAACTGGTTGAAGCCAATTCTGATTTCACTGGCCAGCACGTCGATATTGGTAACGTCGCACCCGAACATCTCTCGGACACCCAGCCGTGCGCAGGCTGCGGCCAATCCGTTAGTAAACTTGTGAATGTCTCCGGTAAAATCGCTTTCGGTAAAAAAGCCGCCGTAGAAATCGCCCTCCAGGGTTGGCTCGATGGATCGGATTTCATTCAGTGTGACAGCCCGCCTTGCCAAGCCCGCTCGATCAAGGATTTGCGTCACCTTGGCCGCATGTTTGAAGCTCTCTTTCGACTTGTAGAAATGCAAGATCCCTCTGGTTTCGCAGTCGAACGAAATATCTTCGTCGGCCGCTATCTGCTTCAGATGGCGGCGCGCTTCGATGGCCAGTCTTGCCGTCGCTTCTGTATTTGAACGATATTTTGGAATGGCGGTTAGGAACTCGGCCATCCAGGAAATTTTGTGCCAAGTAGGTCGAGGATTGATAAGCAGAGGAGCCCCGGGCGTGAACATCCATTTTATCCCCTTGAGGATCGTGCTCCAACTGTTCCACACTTCCGCATTTGATGCGGAGAGCTGTCCGCCATTGGCAAAGCTTGTTTCCATCGCTGGATAAGGGTGCTTGTCAAAGAGCGTGACTTCAAGCCCACACTTTGCCAGCTTGTAAGCAGTCGTAACGCCGGTAACACCCGCGCCGACCACGGCGACGCGATCTTTACGTGAAGACATTGAATTACAACCGCTTTCGCGGCGCTCCTATGCCCCCTCTGTCATAGACCTGAGAGCTTCACAGTCGGATCGGAATTGATCAGACTGCTTACACCGTCGGTGGAAGCGATTGCTTCACTTTCCAGAGTTTCAACGTCGTTTCGCGGTCCATTTGCCTGAGAGTTTCCGGGGCGGTTGCTCCTTCGGCGAGGCTCATTTTGGCTACCTCTCTCCCGCGTTCTGCACTATTAACAAACACACGACCAAGCGCAACGAAAAAATCTAATAAAATGGATAAATCCGGTATAGCGGAATTATGGAGGGCAACTCGAGAATGGTCGAGAACCGAATGGCTCAACGCACCCCGAAACTCGGACCAGTCGTCCAAAGGGAACGGAAACGTCGAAAATTGACACTTGAGCAACTCGCCACCCGCTCTGGCGTTTCAAAATCCATGCTCAGCCAGATCGAACGCGGCGAAGCCAATCCGACCTTCGCTGTAGTCTGGAGCCTCACCCAGGCACTCGAGATAGATTTCTCTGCACTGATCGGTGGTAGCGTCGCGGCGAGCACTGGAGATATTGAGGTGACGTCCGCAGGACATACGCCCGAAATACGCAGCGCGGACGGTCTCTGTAGATTAAAGATACTCAGCCCGCCGCGTTTGGCGGGTCAGTCCGAATGGTACAGGGTAGAAATCGCCCCTGGCGGCAAGCTCGACAGTGAACCACATGCACCAGGCACATCCGAGCATTTCACCGCTGTCACTGATGGATTGGAGGTTAAAAGCGGGGAAAGCAACGTTCGCTTGAATGCTGGTGAGACTGCGCGTTATCCCGGCGATGTCCATCACCATATACGCAACATCGGCGAGGGTGTCGCAACCGGCTTTCTTGTCGTCCTCTATCGATGAATTGCCCGAACCCGTCTCAAAAGAGACTCACCTAGTTTGTCCATGATCGTCGGCATGTATGGTTCCGGAGCTCTGGCAGCACTCCCCTAATAGGTGAGGCCACTGCCGCCATCGCATGCACTTAGGTAGACAGGGTACGCTTGCCGCCCCGCGTCGCGCAGTACCCGTATCTCCAGACACGACCAAACAACCTCGGCCTACCTCTCACGAGTTCGAGTGTTCGGCAATCCGGGGCGCATTATTCCTTTCATCCGTGCGGCGTTCCGGATTGCTTGTGGCGGAACACCGTATAAGCGAATGAACGCTCGCCTCATCGTCTCCGGGTCTCGGAAACCAACAGCGGCGCCTATCGCCTCGATCGACTGATCACAGCCTATCAGACGGGTCCGGGCCGCTTCCACCCTGAGTCGCTCGACCGCCCGTGCCGGCGTCTCGCCTGTCTCAGCTCGAAAGGCTCGCGAGAACTGGCGCTCCGACAGTGACGCCGCGCGAGCGAGAACTTCTATATTCAGCTTTTCTCCCAGATGCTTGGAAGCATATGCTAAGGCTCGGGCAATACGTTTGGACGGTGGCTCCATCTCAAGCATCTCGGAGAACTGAGATTGCGCTCCAATCCGCCGGCTATACACCACGAGATCACGGGCGACAGCCTTTGAAATCTCCGAACCAAGGTCCTCTTCGATGAGCGCCAAGGCAAGATCGATACCTGCAGTGACACCTGCAGAAGACCATACTGATCCATCCCTTACGTAGACATGATCCAGTTCGACACGGGTTTCCGGAAACTCGCGTTGTAGCTTAGCCGCATATCGCCAATGAGTTGTTCCTCGCCGCCCATCGAGCAAACCAGCACCTGCTAACACAAACGCGCCAGTACAGACGCTGGTAACGCGCCGAGCACACTCGGAAAGCTGCCTCACCATACTCCGATGACTACATTGTCTGGCTGTCGCGGACGCTCCTTCCCCGCCTGTAACGACAAGCGTATCGTATCTAAATTCGGCTGCCTTTTCGGTAATTACGGGTAAGCCTGCTGAGCTTGAGACCCGCCCCCCGTGTTCGGAAATAGTGTGCATGGAATACACGCTGCTTCCGCTAACACCGTTCGCTAACTCGAACGCGGCTAGAGGTCCGGAAAGGTCCAAGATCTGAAAGTTGGGAAAAACTAGGAAGCCGATGCAACGGACCGGTAGGTCGCACGAGGCCGGAGCAGAGAACTGGGAGCTACTCGCGTCCATCGTCACCACCTGGAAGCTTAACGGCGTCAGTCCGCAATCCCTTATCAGTCAAACCCTCTAAGCCACACTCAACGGTCATCCGCAGTCCCGCATCCGGCTTCCAATCGGCTGGCGCCAGCTCAAAATTCGAAAAATTGAATCCCGGAGCCACCGTGCAGCCAGCAAGAGTAAACTCTCCAAGCGGAGTGGCGGACTGCCACATTCCTCTGGGAATTATGACCTGCGGTCGCTGCAGGCGGTGCAAGTCCGGCCCTAGTATCACGTGGGAGATTGCCCCACCTTCCTGCCACAGGCTTATCTCAAGCGGAGACCCCATGTAAAAGTGCCACACCTCAGAAGCGTTTGTCAGGCGGTGCCAATGCGACCGCTGACCTTCTTCCAGCAGGAAATAGATGGCCGTTGAGTGGACCCTCTGCTCAACGTCATCGTTGTCGCGAAAGGTCTCGGCATACCAGCCACCTTCGGGGTGAGGCTGCATCGAAAGAGAGTTGATGATTATCTCTATGCAGGAACTCTGTTCATCTCGTGCGGACAAGGTCGTGTACCATTCTCATCGTTGGTGATTTCAAGCTGATCCTTGGAAAGGGTTGCCTCCAAGTGTCAGCCCAAGCGATTCGATTTTCAGGTCACGATCCGCCCTGTTGCTGACCGGAACAGATCATTAGGATCGACCCTGTTTTTGATCGCCTTCAAGCGGTCAGCCGAGCCTCCGAAGAATTGCTGTGCACGTTCATTTTCATGCGGAGAAAGAAGATTGGTATAGCCTCCCGGAAGCGAAACCGTTCCCAAAGACGCAGACACGGCTTCTGACCAAGCGACATGACCGGACGCCTCTCCGTTTGCCGCTCCGTCCCAGGCGGAAATAATCTCGATGACAAAATGGGGCGAGCGAAGAGGAAACGCTGTTGCCGCTGGATCGATTTTGGTAGGCGCACCGTGAAAGTCATGAATGACGAGTGCCGAAAATGGCGAAGTAAAATCAAGAGCAGCCTGGATCAGGATGTCGACCACCTCTCGATCAAGCCGCTCGACCGTTTGCGTGGGCAGGCTGTAATTGCGACCCTTGGGCCAGGCTTTCTCGGCCTCCTTGTCGAAAGTCATCTTGTACGGCATCCAACCGCTTTGGACGGTGAAGGCTGATTTGTCTGCTTGCAGATCGCCCACCAATGCCTCCCCGATATTTCGATCCCCGGTCCATGTTGGTGAAACGAAAAGAGCGGGTTGACTGTTTGGACCGGTCATGAATCCCATGAACAGGTTCAGATCGGTGGGATGGAGGTCGATGAGGTCCTGGCACAACAGCAATACGCGTTGTGCGTCTTCCATCGGGTAGATGTGCATGGAGACTAGGACTTCAGGCATGTGGTGCAATCTGAGGCGGCATGATGTGACAACGCCGAAGCCGCTTCCGCCACCCCTCAGTGCCCATAGGAGATCCCGGTCGTCCTTTTCGCTTGCGATTGCAGTAGTTCCGTCCGGCAGAACGACTTCAGCACACTCTAATGTGTCGGACGTCAAACCCAGAGTGCTTGTCAGTCGGCCATAACCGCCACCGAGAGCCAACCCCGTTACACCCACGGTCGAAACAGTTCCCAAGGGGCTTACAAAATGGGGTGGGAGCTGCTCGACGAGGTCAGCCGACAGCGTTCCACCGCCAATCGTTACCGTCATGCTACCATTGTCGACTGTGACAGAGGACAGCGATCGCAAGTCCAGGATCAAATTGTCTTTAATGAAGCCGCGGCCCGAAAGGTCGTGGCCACCTCCCAGGACGGCCATTGGCGTGTCGTGTTCTGAAGCGACTCGGACAACCGACGACAGGTGCTCCTTGTCTCGAATTTTAACGATAGCCATCGCTTGTGCATCGACGGCGGCGTTAAACAGGAGCCCTTTTGCATCGTAACTCAATTCTTCGCCGCGCGCTGAGAGTTTCCGCAACAGCGGATTCTGGTTGGTAAGCATCCTATCCTCGTTGTTTTAAGACGACCCGATGGCCTCCAGCGCGCGAAGTCATAAGCGGGGAATTGGAAATAGGATTGTAGATTTATGCATGTTCAACGGAGATCGTACCGCTCGAAGCGAGTGTGCACGCGGACAACGGAGCGTTTTTGCTTGGCTCAGGAGCAATGTTTGGCGCAGAGGCGAGCTGCGTGCTTCGTCAGTGCCTCATCGGCGCTGCGGCGCGACAGGCTGATTCTGAGTTCGCTAAGAAATCGAGCCTACATCGTGGAGATCTTCGCAAGCTTGGATAACATACCGGGCGTCAGTCCGTAGGCCCGACGCATCCAGCTCGACATGTGACTTTGATCGACAAATCCCGCAGCAATAGCCGCCTCTGCGATTGAGCATCCCGCAAGGATGAGCGCCCGAGCATGTCTTAGTCTCGTTCGTACGACGTACTGATGCGGACTGATCCCAACGGTGCGCCGGAACAGTCGCGGGAAGTTGTATCTATTCTGCTTTGCCAAGTCGGCCAGATCGTTAATCGAGAAATTGCTGCCGACGTTTTCACGTACGTACCTGTTGATGTCCGCGATCACATCGTTTGATAGTTGCCCGCGCAGGGGGGACGTATTAATCGAACCGCAGTATCTGCTCGCGACAAGTTCGACGAGGTCATCCGCAACCAGTTCGCTGTCGCCCTCTCTAGCCCCTGTATTCAGCCAACTTGAAAATTCTTCAACGGCAGTGCCAATCGTGGCGTCGAAACCACTGAGCCGCGGGCCGAAGGACCGAACAGAAAGACCGCTCGAAGCCGCTGACATCGCCAAGCGCTGCTTCGGGATAGAGACGACAATCAGTTCGGTCGGAGCGCTAAATCGCCCGGTGAATTCGACGCCTTCGGGAATGACAGTTATATTTCCACGATGTGCAACGTGATCAAGCGTCTCTCGGCCGACCCGGCAGTCGACAGGCACTGCATTGTGCCTGTTCAGCATAACCAGGTTCTGTTCACTATAGCCCTTCACGTGGGCTCCGCATCTGACCTGCATTCTGAACGCGGAGACGTTGTCCTTGCCCAACGCGACAGCCGCACTGTCAACGTCGATCAGCGCCCTATCTGGTTCGCACAACCCAAGAGCTGAAGCTTGCAATAGCGGCCTCCAGTGCTCGCATAGCGAGCGTTGGTGATTAAGTGTGAACCGGGCCTCAAATTAGCGAGGCCTCGTGGCGTCGGGTTGAATGCCGGCCCCCACCGCCGCATCGTCCAGCGAAAACGGCGGGCCGCCCAGCGCCGTCAATAGCTCTGGAACAGGGAGCGCATGACCTTCTCCTCCTGCCTGATGCGGATGACCAGCGGAATGAGATAAAGCGGCAATCCGATGGTCAAGGTGTACCAGGAATGCAGCGCGAGGCCGAAACCCACCAGTTCCGGCACGATATTGAGATAATAGTTGGGGTGACGAAACCGGCGGAACAGTGGGTGGTCGACAAGGACATGATTGGAGGCGATGAGCAGCTTGACCGTCCACACGCGGCCGAGAATACGAATGACGGCAATCAGCATCGACGCTCCGAAAAGATATAGCGCAAGCCCGACCCATGTGATCGCATCGAATGGCGGCAGCCCTCGATAAGCTGTCTCACCAGCGGCCGCGAGGTAGAAGACAGTATGCGCGAGAGCGAGCGTTAAGCTGTTCGCTTGGCCGAATTCCGTGGCGCCTTCAGCCTTCAGTTGACGCTCGTTGCGCACTGAAACGGCGAGCGTTGCGAGCCTGAAAAGTATTGCCGCGACGATGAAAATCCAAAGCAAGATGTCCTCCGGGGATAAGGTTGGTCGACAGCGGAACGGCAATTCTTACCGTTCTAAAAGGGTATTAATTGTAGTGTGGGCGTGACTTCGACTTTCTTGGCGGGCCCTCCGGTCGGCGAACGCTTTCACGCGATCCGCGTTATCAGGCGAGAGGCCTTACGCGCGCGTCCTGCCCGCCATCTCCTCCAATCTCACGCCATAATCGTTGAATTCTCACCAATGACCTGTGAATGCATGGTGGGATGCTTTGGGAATGCCGATGAGCATGTCAATGGCGCAGATCGCAGTTACTCAGTGTTGGTGTCGCGGAGTATCTCGAAGAGGAACCACACCCGACGCTCGCCCTCGTCGATCCAGTTTTCCAAAAGGCTGGCGGTGGCGACGTCGTTGTGCTCGTCGCAGGTGACGTGCAGAGCGCGCAAGTTGGCGACGAGTGTACCATTGTCGTCGCGAAGTTCCGCGAGCATCTCATGCGGACGGACGAAATCGGCATCATTGTCCGATATCCGCTGGCGGCGCGCGATATCGCCGATCGAACGAAGCGTCCCGCCGCCGAGCTTGCGGACACGCTCCGCAAGCGGGTCCGTCATCGCGAAAAGCTGTTCCCCGTGCTCATCGAGCATCAGGTGATAATCCCGGAAGTTCGGCCCCGACATGTGCCAGTGAAAATTCTTGGTCTTCAGATACAGGGCAAAGACGTCGGCAAGCAGAGTGGTGGCGCCGGCGGATATGTCGGTGACTGCCTCATGGCCGAGCCCAGTCGGGGTTTTCAACGGCGCTGAGCGGCGCGATTTCGAAAATTCGTCCATCTTTCCAACCTTTCGGGAAAGTTTCAGGGTAGATTTTGATGTTATCCAAAGTGGCCGGTGGCCGGCGCATCGCTCACCGAAGAAGTTTCCAGCAATTCCTCGACGAGGTATTCATCCTTCGCCGATTTGACCGTGGGCGGAAGCACGAGACGGATATCTTCCGGTTCCGGAAGGGTGTCTTTTCCATCGCGAATATCGGCGCCGGTTCCATCTGGTTTCGTCATCTATCCGGTTGAAGCTAAGGAGAAGAGGAACCGAAACGGCTTTCATTGGCGGAGCATCCTGAAGGTCTGGGTGGCCGTCTGCCGCCAGCATTGAGCTGGCGGCAGGCCGGATCGTGCGCGTCAGGCCCTGATAAAGGCGAGCAGGTCCGGATTGATGACGTCGGCGTGGGTGGTCAGCATGCCGTGCGAGTAGCCCTTGTAAACCTTCAGCGTACCATTCTTCAGCAGCTTCACGGACAGCTCGGCGGAGTTGGCGATCGGAACGATCTGATCGTCATCACCATGCACGACGAGGGTCGGAACAGTGATCTTCTTGAGATCTTCGGTCTGGTCGGTTTCGGAGAACGCCTTGATACCCTCATAATGGGCTTTGGCGCTGCCCATCATGCCCTGGCGCCACCAATTCTGAATCACGCCCTGATAAACGGTCGCGCCCTCCCGGTTGAAGCCGTAGAACGGGCCGGTGGGCAAGTCGAGGAAGAACTGAGCACGGTTTTCGGCGACGCCTTTGCGGATACCGTCGAACGCTTCCATCGGCAGTCCGCCCGGATTGGACGCGGTCTTCAGCATCAGCGGGGGAATGGCGCTGACGAGTACGGCCTTGGCGACACGACCCTGTGGCTCACCGAACTTGGCGACATAGCGAGCGACTTCCCCGCCCCCGGTCGAGTGGCCGATATGAACGGCGTTCCTGAGATTCAGATGCTCGGCGACAGCGGAGGCGTCGGCGGCGTAATGATCCATATCGTGGCCCTCGCTGACCTGCGAGGAGCGGCCATGACCGCGGCGATCGTGGGCCACGACACGATAGCCATGCTGGACGAAGAACAGCATCTGAGCGTCCCAATCGTCCGAAGACAGCGGCCAGCCATGATGGAAAACGATCGGCTGCGCGTCCTTCGGACCCCAATCCTTGTAAAAGATCTGTACGCCATCCTTGGTTTCGACGAAGGCGGTGGTCATTGGCGGCATTCCTTTCTTGTGTGCGGGAGTGGAGGCGGAAAAGGTAAGGGATGGCATGGCCATTGCAGCGGAGAGTGTTGCACCGGCCAGCAGTGTTTCCCTGCGGGAAAACATCATATCGAAGGGGTTGTCAGACATCTGGGGAACCTCTTGGGGAACCTCTGGTTTGGCATTGAAATCATAGCGCGCATGGCGTCGGCACTCTTGTCCGATACTCGTACTACCGGACAAAGCGCCCCCCGCGGTGACCCACCGCGATAGTCCGCACGTTCACGCCGCCGCGATATGCAGCGCGCGGCAGCACAAAGCTCTATTCAGTTTCGCGGTTAGGAACGCGCCTCAACGCGCGATTTAAGAGTTGAAATCATTTTCTGATCCATGTCCCCGAGGATCTCCATAGCGCTAGCGATAACTTCCGGCGAAGCTTTGTCAGGAGTGCCTGAGGAGAAAGGCGGTTTGGGATCATATTCGATGATCAATTGAGCGGCCTTTGCAGTGCGCTCGTCGCGGAGTTCCGCGAGTAGCTGAAGCCCGAAATCGATGCCTGCGGTTACTCCGCCACCGCTGATTCTGTTTCTGTCTATCACAACACGTTCGTGCACTGGCGTCGCACCGGATGCTGCGAGCGCGCCGTAGCATGCCCAATGTGTTGCAGCTTTATAGCCGTCAAGCAATCCGGCCATTCCAAGCAAGAGGGAGCCGGAGCAAACAGAGGTGATATAGCGTGCCGTCTTACCGCTGCGTTTCAGGAAATTCACTATATCTTTATCTTGCATGGCATCGTTGGTGCCATAGCCCCCTGGAACAAACAGCACATCGAGATCAGGGCACTCGTCAAAAGTTGTTGTGGGGTTGACAGTATTTCCAGTTTCGGTTTCAACGGGGTCAAGCGACTTCCACAGCAACAGAGTCTTTCCGTAAAGTCCAAGTACCGTTTGAGGGCCAACAAGATCAAGAAAAGTCATCCCCGGATACAGTACCATGCCAACGGTGTAAGAATCAGTCGGATTGGTAGAATCATTTTCAGCCATTTAGCGCTCCCTATTTAACAAATGATTGGAGTTCCACGAAAAGTCTCGAAAGACCGCCGGCGCGATTTCAACCTTCAAAGAAGTTGCCGATTGGTCCTCGACGTCCCGCTGCACGAATTGATAGCGCTGGAGTGGAGCATGTAAACGACAAAGGTCCCTCGGATTCTGCCATGTTCATGCGCTGCTCTTGTGGCTGAAACCGTAACAAGTTTATCGTCCGATATCGGAGTGCGCAGACGGAACGATCTTGTCTTTTGAGCAATCCGACTGTCTCAGTACATCAACCCCTGTTGCAGGCCGCGCCGGGTTTGAAGGTGCTGTCCAAGGACAAGCAAATGCACGGCGCTAGCAACCTCCGCTTTTCACTTGTTTTTCTGACTATGGGATGGCCCGCCTCCTCTTCGGAGGAGATCCGTCAGGATGCTCCGCTTTGGAACGACAGAGGCCGCGGGTCCATGTCGATTTTTGTTTTCGGAACTGATCTTGGCAAGAACGTCTGCAGATTTGTCGGTCTTGATGAGACCGTGGTTCTGCGCCGTCGCCTTCGTCGTGATGCCGTTATAGACTTTGTCGGCAAGTTGAAGCCCTGCCTTGTGGCGATGGAAGCCTGCTGCGGCGCGGATCACCTTGGGCGGGTATTGAATTCCAGAGGTCACACGGTCTGACTGATGTCGCCGGAATATGTGCGCGCCCCTATGTGAAAACGAACAAGAACGACGACCACGATGCCGAGGCGATTGCGGAGGCCGCGACCCACCCGACGATGCGGTTCGTGCCGGTGAAGAGCGAGGCGCAATCCGACATCCAGGCACTGCATCGGGCGCGCTCGCGCCTGGCGGCGGAGCGGAGGGCGCTGATCAATCACCTGCGCGCCGAGTGGCGCAGCCTCGACGAACGAACTGCCGCCTTCGATGCCGGATGCGTGCGAATGGTGCGTGACGACGGAATGTCCCGTCGCCTTTCAACGATCCTCAGCATCGGGGTCGTCAACGCCACTGCGCTTGTTGCCGCGGTCGGAGATGCGGCGAGCTTCGGACGCGGTGGCGATCTTGCCGCCTGGCTGGGCCTAACACCCCGGCAGGCGACCACCGGAGGTAAAACCCAGGCTGCTGGGCATATCCAAGCGCGGCAACCGCTACCTGCGCGCAAACCTGATCCATGGTACTCGCGCAGTCCTGCCGCCCATCATGGTTCCAGATACGCCGTTAGGTCGCTGGGCCCGGGGTCTGTCGAGCGGGCGCACAAGAGCATCATCGTCGTCTCGCTGGCCACCAAACTCGCACGCATCGTCTGGGCGGTGCTGCGCAAGGAGTGCAGCTTCGATCCGGCAATCGCGGCGGCGTAGGAATTGAGATCATCGGATGCTGATCTGATGGTCGCGACGATCTCCGGATGGTGAGAAGAAGATGGCCTGACAGTCGAACAGCGGCGTGGAAACCTGGGCTCTTGAACGGTCGGTCGAGACCGCTCTGATTATGAGGACGAGGCGGTTGGTGATACAGGCCAACCGGATAAGCGCAACTCGGTGGATCACGCGGGGATAGGGTGTATTCGGGAAGATGGATCGATCTAAGCGACTACGAATTTTTTTGATTTTGGTCGAAAGTAAGTCGTGAAGTTTCAATCTCTTGCCATGTGTCCCTAATCCAGCCGGTGAAAGCCGCCAATGGCTGCAGCATTGATCGGCCACGGTCGGTCAATTCGTACTCAACGCGCGGCGGTACTTCGCTAAAATAGCGGCGCAAGACGAGACCATCGCGTTCGAGGTTGCGGAGAGTCAATGTTAGCATTCTCTGCGATATGTCCGGAATCCCGCGCCGGATCGCGCCGAAGCGCATTGGCGCTTCAGGCGAAAGTGCTAGAATGGATATCACTAGAATTGTCCACTTGTCGCCGAGTCGGGCCAACACGCTGCCAGGCGCACAAGGCGTCAGAACCGGTCCCTGTGGCGTCTCGATGACTGGCCGGCCATTAATTTCTCGTGGCACTACGCTCATCCTTCATAGTTACTCGTATGTTCCTGACGACCAAAAATGTGCCGTCTTGACCGTGATTTCAATCAGTTCCAGATGATAACCGGTAATAATTACGAAAGGTGACTATTGTGAATTCAGGTTCCGAATATCTGGTCTTCGGCGCAACCGGACAGCAAGGCGGCGCCGTTGCACGTGCACTCAAGGAGAAGGGTCAGAAGGTTCGCGCCTTTGTCCGAGACGCGCACAGCGAAAAGTCAAAGGCGTTAGCTGCGCAAGATATCTCGTTGGTTGTCGGTGATCTCTTTGATCCTGCGTCGATTGACCGGGCGATGACCGGTATCACTGGGGTATTCAGCGTTCAGACGAGTTCTCCAGGTGGCGAAGTTACCGATGTCCAAGAGGTGGAGCAAGGTATGGCGATTGCCGATACTGCGCTTCGCCATCGCGTTCGGCATCTCGTCTATTCTTCCAGCGGAGCGTCTGGAAAGGGGACAACGGGGATGGGCCACTTTGATAGCAAGTCGCAAATAGAATCCTATGTCCGGAGCCTTCCCATCTCAACCACTATCACTCGGCCAGCAACCTTTATGGAGATGCTGATGCTGCCGGGCATGGGTTTGCCGAATGGTGAAATCACCTTTTTCATGCAACCGGATCAAGCCATGCAGATGATCGCCGTAAGGGACTTGGGAAGAGTCAACGCCGAGATTCTCCTCGACCCCGAGCGCTACGCAGGACGGGATATCGAACTCTCTGGAGCGTCGGTGACGGGAAGGGATCTGGAACAGGCATTCACGAGGGTAGCCGGTCGCCCAATCGTCTATAGCCGTTTTGCCGAGAGCCTTCTTGCCAGCAACCAGTTCCTTGCTAGCCTGGTGGCACTCGTAGACAACGGTGTGGTCGCCGGCGCCGCCGACATTCCTGCGCTGGAACGCGAGTTCGGGCCGTTCATGTCTCTAGAAGACTGGTTGGAGTCGGATGGCAAGCCGCTCTTTCAAGCAGCCTTGAATGAGAAGACCATGGCGGTGAATTTGCGATGAAGGAGTAGGCATCAGACGGCGCTCGCGCTGCAGCTCAGCTCCGTCTCTGCATTTGTGGGTCGGAACAAGAGCAGTCCGAAATCGTACGCTAAGGTCGAACGAAACCGGAACGATACCGTAGATCGGATGTGCAACATCCGATCTCTGTGGATTGCCATCGACATGCGCCAATTTTGATTTCTCTGTCCGGCCCGACTCGACAACGCTTCGAGCAGATTGCTCATCAATGGAGTCGGGCGATGGCAAAGCGCAAGCTTCTTAAAGATCAAGATCGCCGGAAGCTTGTCGACATACCAGTCGACGAGGATAACCTAATCCGACACTATTCGTTGTCATTGGCGGATCGCCTGGAGATTGAACTGCGGAGACGCAATCACAATCGGCTCGGCTTTGCCATCCAGCTATGTCTAATGCGATACCCGGGTCGAGTGCTTGGAGCAGAAGAAACTCCGCCTCGCGCCATGCTGAAGTATGTTGCTGATCAGATCGGCGCCGCTCCAGACGAATTTGCCCTCTATGCACGCCGCGAAGAAACCCGTCGGGATCATATGGCGCGGCTAATGGTGTATCTGGATACGAGAAGCGCGACGCTGCAAGATCGCCGCGCCGCGCTATTGGCGGCAATTCAAGCGGCGACCATGTCCGACGACGGTGCTGCGATAGCCAGTTCGACTGTCGCCGCGTTTCGCGAACGCGGCGCTCTTCTGCCGGCGATCGACACGATCGAACGCATCGGCCTTGCCGGCCGTGCCATAGCCCGGCGGCGAGCAGAAAGAACCCTGATTGAAGACATCCCACTCGATAGGCTTCAATCACTGGATAGGCTGTTAGAGGTTGACCCGTCGATCGGCCAGACCCGCTTTCATTGGCTGCGTTCGGCACCAGAAGCGCCGGCCGCGTCGAACCTCGTCGGGCTGACCGAGCGGATAGCCTTTCTGCGGCGGCTGGAGATCGATCCGGAACTGCAGGCGCGCGTGTCATCCGGACGGTGGGACCAGATGATCCGGGAGGGCAACGCAACGCCGGCGTGGCTTGCCAACGACTTCAACGCCAGCCGTCGCCACGCTCTGATCGTGGCCCAAGTCATCAAGCTTTGCCAGAAGCTCACGGACGATGCGGTGACGATGTTCATCAAGCTGATGGGTAAATTGTTCTCGCAAGCCAACAATCGAAAGAAGCAGCGACAGATGGACTGCAGAGCGAATACCGCCAAAGCGCTGCGCATGTTTCTAGATACGATCACCGCACTGCAGTCCGCCAACGACTATGGTCGGAACGCATTGGATGTTCTCGACCAGAAAGTCGGTTGGGACCGGCTGCTTCGGATGAAGCCTGAGCTTGAGTCGATGGTCGACGACAACGAGGCACCGCCGTTGACCGTGGCAGCCGAACAATACGCGACCGTCCACAAATACATTGGTGCATTTCTTCAGGCCTTCACGTTTCGCTCGGCGCATCGCCACGACCCGCTTCTGGCGGCAATTGCGCTGCTGAAACGGCTCTATGCCGAGAAGCGGCGGACACTCCCTGATCGCGTGCCGCTCACCCATCTCAGCCAAACTGATCGACGGCTTATCTTCGAACAAGGGAAACCTGATCGCCGTCTCTACGAGATTGCCACGCTAGCGGCTTTGCGAGACCGGCTTAGATCTGCGGACATTTGGGTCGACGGCAGCCGATCTTTCCGGCCGATTGACGAGGATCTGATGCCGCGGTCGACATTCATCACGATGAAGGAAGAAGATCGTCTCGGTTTGGGGGTCCAGGGCGACGGCGCGCAGTGGCTTGCTGAAGCGTGCCAGATGCTCGAGTTCAACCTGCAGCGTCTTGCGCACAGAGCACGATCCGGAAAGCTCGAAGGAGTTCGTCTTGAGGCCGGAACGTTGATCGTCACACCAACCGTCGGCGAAGTCCCCGTGGCAGCAGAGGAACTGAATGCCGAGATCAGCGATATGTATCCGTTGGTCGAGGTTCCCGACTTGTTAAGGGAAGTGCATGAATGGACCGGCTTTGCGGATCACTTCACGCATGTTCGCACCGGCGACATCCCGAAAAATGTCTCTGCCATGCTCGCTGGTGTACTGGCCGATGCGACGAACCTCGGCCCAAAGCGAATGGCGGGCGCATCCAAGGGGATCAGCGCTCACCAGATTGGGTGGATGCGCACATTCCATGCCCGATCGGAGACCTACCGCGCGGCGCAAGCGTGCATCACCGATGTCCACACCCAGCATCCGCATTCCCGCCTTTGGGGCAATGGCACAACGTCATCGTCAGATGGCCAATTCTTTCGTGCGAGCGACCGAGCCGCAAAGCGCGGCGACATCAATTTGCACTACGGCAGCGAACCCGGGACGATATTCTATAGCCATCTATCAGATCAGTACGGCTACTTCGGCATTTTGCCCATCAGTCCGACCGAAAGCGAGGCGGCCTATGTGCTCGATGGGCTCTTCGACCAGGACACGGTGCTCGACATTCAGGAACACTTTACCGACACGGGCGGTGCCAGTGATCATATCTTCGGGCTGTTCGCCTTGATCGGAAAGCGGTTCTCACCGCGACTGCGCAATCTCAAAGACCGGAAGTTCCACACGTTCGAGAAGAGCGATGCATATCCAACCCTGTCGAACCATATCGGGGCGCCGATCAACACCGCCCCGATTCTCGACCATTGGGACGATCTGCTCCATCTCGCGGCGTCGATCACGACGCGGTCCGTGGTACCGTCTACGATCCTGAAGAAGCTGTCCGCATCTCCGAAGCAAAGCCATCTCGCGAGGGCGCTCCGCGAACTCGGTCGTATCGAAAGGTCGCTCTTCATGATCGAATGGTACTCAAGCCCGGCATTGCGGCGGAGAAGCCAAGCCGGTCTCAACAAGGGAGAGGCCGCCCATAAGCTGAAACGCGCTGTGTTCTTCCACGAGCGAGGCGAGATCCGTGACCGGTCGTTCGAAAGCCAGGCATTCCGCGCCTCGGGGCTCAATCTCGTCGTCAGTGCGATCGTGCACTGGAATACGGTTTATCTTGATCGCGCGGTCACACAGCTGAAACGAGCGGGGCGAGACATTCCTGATACTCTATTGAAACACATCTCGCCGCTCAGTTGGGAACATATCAACCTTACCGGCATCTACACATGGGATGCCGAACATCAGATGCCGAACGGATTTCGATCGCTCCGCCTTCCGGCTAGGCTAAGGAACGCCGCGTAAGTTCTCATTCCGTTCGTCCTTAGCGTACGATTTCGGACTGCTCTTGTTCTGACCCCAATGTCGGTGAACCTCACGTCCAGGCTTCCCGGTTGTGAGAAACTCTAATGCAGTCTCCATGGAGAAACTCCCGTTCTTCATCCATGGACAGGCGATCACAGATCAGACGGCGGAGGACAATGTGGGAGTGGGACAGCGGTTACGGTCCATGTTGCCTGGCATTGGGTACAGCCGGTTTCCATCGTGAGTCCGTGTCTCACCTAAGGGGTCAACCACTCATGTCAGATATTGCTTAGGCAAGTCATTGGGAAGCGCCCGCGATTACATCATGGTCAAGGCGGACATGCCGGCTGTGATACCCCACGTCCAAGGGAAGCTCGATCTATCTGTCTTGACGAAGACGGACCCGCATTAACGCCAATGGTTTGTCGTCCGTTCCGAGTAAAGCGACATCATGCCCCCAGGCTAGCTTCCGGAAACTGACTTTAATCCATTCTCCCGGCTCCACATTGCCAAGATAAACGATGTGCCGCGACGCCAGCATTCCGAATTGCTTACCTTCCGCTTCAAACAGCGCTCGGTCCGCTAAAGCGCTGTAGCTGGGAAAGTATAGAAGACCGGCGGCATTGAAGTCTATCCCCGGGCACGGCAGGACCTTCTGGATTTGTGACATCCGGAGGAGTTTAGAATTGTTGTTGCGAATGTCGCGCGTGGCGGCCGAGGCCACCTCGGCAACACGACGAACCACAAGGGGAGCCTCAGGCGGCATCGCCAACGCCCGCGGGCTCCGCCGGACGACCGACCGGTTGATCCCCGGTTCGGAGCGTCCCACAAAGGTCGAGACCAAAATCATGCGGCCCACAATATCGCCGCCTGCGGTAAGGCGGATAAGTGACGCAAGACGCCCGTGGCCGACACGGTAGAGATCCGCGGCCAGTGTCATCTCCCCGCCCAGGCGGGGAAGGTGGGGTCTTACGAGTTGCAAGCTCGTCGTGCAAAAAGCCGCATAGAGTGGCTCGCCCTCTGAGCACGTGAAGACAGCATCCCGCTGTCCCATGGCGCGCGCAATCAGCCGCCAGTGCAAATCACCGGCGCGTCGCTTGAGCCATTGCTCCGAAATGCCGCTGTAGCCCATTTCTGCCATTCCAAGAACGTGTCGTTCGATTAGCTCCGTTTCTTCATGCCTGGCGAGCTGGAGAGTGCTCATGCAGCCAGCCTGTCTTTTTGGAGTGCAACTATGTGTTCGGCGAGATAACGGCTATCCTCGTCGATACCGAGAAAGCGTCCAGAGCCCCAGGTGTTCAACCAGCCCAGGCCAATAAAATACAGACCCGGTGCATCCGTTACGCCGCGACGGAACACAGGCTTGCCTCGCTGATCCAGGCAGTCGACCTTCAGCCACGAATAATCCGGACGGAAACCGATTGCCCAAATGATCGACGTTATGCCTGCCTCCGCCAGATCAACTTCGGTGATTTCTTGAGCTGGGCGCCAGACCTTTTCGAAAGTGGGTTCCTCCGGAGCATCGATTGCCTGCGCGGCGATCCAGGCATCGATCTGCTTACGTATACCCAGGTAGCTCCGGTCAGCATCATCGAGGTTCTTCTCAAGGTCGGGCAGGAACGTCATCGTTGTGCCGGAGCCGCCCGCGACAGATCCGTATAGCCGCACGCCCTCCAGGGCGTATTTGCGCAGATCGATCTCCTTGCCGCCGTCGCGCCCGGACATGTAATGGTTCGTCTGGGTGAGCGCTTTTACAGGATCGGGATGGCTATCGATCGTGACGGCATAGGTGCCGGCATCGTAAAGCCAATCTGTCGCGTCGCGCCCACGATATTTGCGCGGGCTGCGCGGGGCCGGCCCTACGGCAAGATGCACCGGACGACCTTCCAGATGGAAGTCGTCCATGATCTGCACGCCAGATTGGCCCGTACCCACAATCAAGGTTCCGCCATCGGGCAGCTGCGAGGGCCGCCGGTAGTCGCGCGAGTGCATCTGGAAAATCGAAGTGTCCAGATCGGACGCGTAGGGAGGCACGATTGGGTTGTCATAACCGCCTGTCGCGATAACGACCTGGTCCGCAGTCGTGGCGCCGATGCTCGTCTCGATCCGGTATCCGCCCCCTTCGCGAGGGGTGACCTCGATGACATCTACCCCCTCCCGGAGTGGCGGGTTGAAGCTTTCGAAGAAGCCATCCAGATAGTCCACGATCTCTTGCCTGACCATGAAGCCATCCGGATCCTTGCCCTTATAGGGCCAGCCGGGCAGCCGGCACTGCCAGTTCGGCGTAACCAGACAGAAACTGTCCCACCGATTGTTGCGCCAGCTTTCGAACTTCCGGTGGCGCTCGAGGACGACATGTTCGATCCCCTCCTGCATCAGATACCAACTGACAGAAAGACCGGCCTGGCCGCCTCCGATGATGAGAACCGGTACGTTTGGTACAGTATCGTTCGTCATAACAAACCCTTTCATGACATCGAGAGGCAGGTGACCTTGGCGTCAGCCGGCTGAGCGGCAGCTGTCGTTTCGATCTTTGCCAGTTGGTCGAGTGCGGAGGAGCAGGCGAAGCCGAATTTAGCCGTGACGCGGTCCGATGCTTCGTTTAGACCGGTGCGCGCACGTTCGACAAATTCAGTCAGCGGATACGTGCATCCGGCTTCGAGATGGCGCGTTATGGCGGTCGAGGGCGAGTAGCAGCTCTCCTCCATGCCATCAGGCCATCGAATGGTAAAGCGTACTTCAGGCATGGGCGATCTCCTTTGCGAGCGCGATATAGGGGGCTGCCGCGTAGTCCCAGAAAGTTGCCCGGGCGCCACCGCTCGTTAGATCGATCCGGGAGCTGTCCGTTGCATGACCGATGGCAGCTGCGCTGATGCCCCGAGCAGCAAACACGTCGCAGACCTCTTCTGCCCGTTCCGGGCGGACCGAAAGGAGAAAGCCGAAGCTCGGGAAGCTGCGCAGCCAGCGTTCGAGTTGAACGCCTTGCGGAAGCGGGATGTCGGCCAGCGCGATATCGAAGCCGCAGCGTGACGATTCCGCTAGCATCAGCGCTGTGCCGACAATACCGCCCTGACTGATGTCCTTTCCGGCATCCACCAGACCGGCCTCGGCAAGCTCCGGAAGGATCTCGTAGTCGCGGCGCAGCCGTTCATGGGGCGCATCAAGGGCGGCGCACCAGTTGTCGAAACTTGGCCGATACTGCCCGCGATGATCGATGGCTGCGATAAGCAGATCCCCAGGGGCGGCTGCAAAGCTGGAAATCAGCCTCTTTGCACGTCCCATCACCGAAACGGCGAGATTAAGATCTTTGCTTCGGAGGTTCGTGTGACCACCGACAATCGGCACGCCGTAGGTCATCGCTGCATCCCGTAGCCCGGTAAGTAGGGGCTCGGCAGACGCCGCGTCCGGTGCCCACACGGCATCGAGCAGCGCGGTCGCACGCCCTCCCATGGCAGCGATGTCCGAGAGGTTCACCATCACGCCGCACCACCCGGCGAACCACGGATCGTCTTGCACGAACTGGGGCATGAAACCTTCCCCCGCCAGCAGATCCCAAGTGCCGTTCGGAGCTGGAATTGCGGCGGCATCGTCGCCCGGCATTCCCGCGGTTCCGGCTGATATCGAGAGCGCTCGCGTCGTGCCTGCTATGTCCAGTTTGCTGCGGATCGATGGGTGGGCTGCGAGTGCTGCCGCCAAGGCATGGACGTCCATCATGGCCTCCGTGCTCTGGCGGACCAGCCGATGGTCGGGTCGCATATGGGGGGATAGTGATCGAGTGAGGCCAGCATGTGCATGTGGCGCACGCCATGTAGGTCGATCTCTCCTTGCGGCTCCCAATGCAGCCGGCGAAAAAGAGGTACGTTCTGAAGCTGGACATGGGCGTGAAACTCACTGCACCCGAGGCCATTCGCGGTACTCACCGCCAACCGGATCAGCTCCGCACCCAATCTTCCGACTTTGCGATATGCGGGAGCGACCGCAAGGCGCGAACCCCACCAGATACGGGGTGCTGGCTCATGAATCCTGACGGTGCCCACGACGTCCGCAGGCTCGGCCGCCAACGTGGAAATTGCCACAAGCGGGATTGCCGTAGCGTCGATTTCGTCACGGTCGTTGCCGAAGAAGATGCGCTGTTCTTCCACAAAGACCTGATGCCTGAGACGAGATACACCTAGAAATTCCCAAAGCTCAGAGGCGGCGCGGATCAGGAATTCCGGGCTGATAAACGCTGAATGATCCATGTGGCTCATGCCGGGATCCTCAGCTTTTCATAGGTCGAAAGGGCCGAGCAAGCGCCGCATTTGCCACAACCGGCCTTGATATCCGAGGCCTTCAGTCCGCCGTCGATGATGATCTGCGACAGGGGAGCCAGGATGGAGGCCATGAAGTCGGACTTCGGTGCCGGGTGACTTTCGAGTGGTGTTCCGGAGATCGGCACGAACGGGACGACGAATGGGTAGACGCCCATTGCGACCAGTCGAGTAGACATATCGAGGATGGCTTGACGCGTATCGCCCAGCCCCGCGAGAATATACGTCGAGACCTGTCCTCGCCCGAAGACTTTCACTGCAGCCTCGAAGCTCGAAAAGTACTTTTCAAGCGGGACGCTGGCTTTGCCCGGCATGATCCGTTCCCGGACTTCGGGTGTCACCGCTTCAAGATGCATTCCCAGCGCGTCCGCGCCCGCGCTCTTCATCCGCTCGTGCCAGATATCGTCTTCCGGCGGCTCGCATTGCACCTGGATCGGCAGGTCGACGACGGCCTTAACCGCGCGCGCGCTCTCTGCCAAAATAGCGGCGCCACGGTCCTTGCCGGCAGGCGTGCCGGTGGTCATCACCATGTGCTTCACGCCGTCGAGTTCGACAGCCGCCTTGGCGACCTCCGCTAGTTGCGCAGGGGTTTTGTGCGCGACAGTCCGGCCGGCCGCCAGGCTTTGGCCGATCGAACAGAACTGACAGGTCTTCTTGCGGCTTTCATAACGAATGCAGGTCTGGAGGATCGTCGTCGCGAGCACGTCGCGCGAATGAAGAACCGCGATCTTGTTGTACGGAATGCCGTCTGAGGTGGTCAGGTCGTAAAATCGCGGACGATTGGGAAATCGAATTCGTGCGACCTCGGATCCTTCCCTGGTGATGCGCGCACGGCCGTCGGCATCTGGCGCTTCCACCAGATAGGGGCTGTCGAATGCGGGTGCGGTATGTACCGGCACCATTACGGTTGTGTCGCCGAAATTGACTGCCTTATGGTCCGAAGGGCCTGCACCGCCGCGCCTGCTCTCGTGGCCGGCACGCGGATCGACGAGACGCATTCCTCGCGTCTGGAGATCGTTGATAAGTTCTGGATCTATCGATTGTAGATCACGCATCCTGAGCCTCCTCAACTGGCTTGTCTTGATCTGCGCTCGAAAAATCGCGTGAATGGCCAACCTGCTCGAGCGCGTGTGCGGGCCGTATGTCTTGCACGAGGTGCAGCAGTTCGGGTCGCGCATAGTGTCCAACGGAATCCATCATCCGCTTGCGCTTCGTGATGAGCCGCATGTCCAGGTCGCCAATCAGGATCCCTTCGCCCGAGGTCAGGGGCGGAGCGACGTGGCGGCCTTCCGGTGTGATGATGCAGGTCATGCAGCCATCGCGCAGCCCCTTCTGCAAGGTGGGATCAGGGTGAATGGACGCGATCTGCTCTTCGCTCAACCAGCCGGTGGCATTGACTACGAAACAGCCCGATTCCAGCGCGTGGTGCCGCATCGTGACTTCGATCTGTTCGCCAAAGATCGGGCCGACCAGAGAGCCTGGAAAATGAGAAGCGTGAATTTCCTCGTGCTGCGCCATTAGCGCGTATCGGGCAAGGGGGTTGTAGTGCTCCCAACATGCCAAGGCACCCATGCGGCCGACGGCGGTCTCGACCACTTTCAGACCGGCGCCATCGCCCTGTCCCCAGATCATCCGCTCATGATAGGTCGGCGTGATCTTGCGGCGCTTGAGTTTCAGGCTGCCATCCGCGTCGAAGATCAGCTGGGTGTTGTAGAGCGAGCCGTGGTCGCGCTCATTGACGCCAAGGACGATGACCGCATTGCGTTTGCGCGCGGCGTCGGCGACGGCCCGTGTCTCTGCTGACGGTACCGTCACTGCTTCTTCATAAAGCCGCAGGTGCTCGGGTCCCTGCTGGACAGGCGGCAGAACGAAGCTGAAATACGGATACCAAGGCACAAAGGTTTCTGGAAATACAATCAGCTCCGCGCCTTTGTCAGAGGCTTCGGCAATCGCATTCAGGACCCGCTCGACGGTGCCAGCGCGTGATGTCAGGTCGGGCGCGATCTGGACTGCGGCTGCGCGTACTATTTTGGGCATGACTGGCTCCTTCGCATTGCCTGGAACGAAGCACCCCGTTCGCTGCGGAACGGGTGCCGAGGTCAAATCAGACGGTCCATGTATCGATGATCAGGGCGTTGGCCTTCTTGTGCAAAAGCACGCAGTCCAGCACGTCCTGTGGCAGGATCGGGATGATGCCGGGGATCAGAGCCGGTTCGCCGTGCCCATAGAGGGCTTGGAGTGCGAAGCGACATGCGTAGACTTTGCCGCCTTCCTTCATGAAGCGCTCAAGGTTCTTGTTGAAATTCAGATGGCCGGGGAAAGCTTCATCGCCGAGCTTGGGGAAACCGCGTTGGATCCCGAGTGTCACACCGGGGCCGTAAAGAAGGATCGAGGTCTCATAGCCTTTCCGCTGCAGGCGGATGGCATTGAGAATGTTCACGAGACCGATTGAGCCTTCGAACGCCACTGTGTGGAAGGTAACAAGCGCCTTTTCACCGGGATCGGCTTTGACGTCCTCAAAAACCTTGGACTCGTAGTCGACAAAGAAGTCACCATCCTTGTGCGGCGGCTGCGTTACTTCAGGCATGTCTGCATCTCCTTAAGCGGGGTTGATGCAGAAACGATACGAAGGAAATTGAATGAATCAATAAGCAGTTCAATATCCATACAATAATTTATTGTCGAAAGACAAAATTGCAAATATTCTATGCAGTCTGCTCATTAAACATTCGCATTTGAGGCCGTTGTGAACGATTTATAAGCTAACAAACTTTGTCAATTTGCTGCTTGAACAGCCAGACTTATATCCATACAATTCGAAACAATGATCAACAGGGCATATTAATATGTTAAACTGGCTCCCGGAGCTTCGCCCGGACAGCAAGCCTCGATACCTTCAGATTGCGGACGCAATCGAGCTGGCAATCAAACGGGGCGATATCGCTGCCGGGGATCGACTGCCGCCGCAGCGCAGGCTCGCCGAGCGTCTAGGCATTGACTTCACGACAGTCAGTCGCGCCTATGCCGAAGCGCATTCACGTCGCCTCGTTGAGAGCCACGTTGGAAGAGGTACCTTTGCCCTTGGTCGACCGAAGGAGGAACATCAGATCGATCCACGCCGGGCCGGCGATGAGGATTTGTCAATGAACATGCCTCCCGAACCTCAAGATCCGGACCTTGTGGCGCGGATGCAGGATGGGCTGCAGACTGTCTCAGCCAACCTGATCTCTCTTCTCCGCTACCAGTCTACAACCGGCGGTGAACAGGATAAAGCGGCAGCATCTTCATGGCTCTCAAAAAGGGGAATGGTGCCGAGCCTCGAGCGGATCGCGATCACTCCAGGAGCCCATGCAACCATGACGGCGATTCTGTCGACAATGACGAGACCCGGAGATGTGGTGCTTTGCGAGGCGGTCACCTACCCTGGCTTGCGGGCGATCGCGGCTCGCATGGGATTGCAACTCGTGGGAATTCCGATGGACGCTTCCGGCATTCTGCCGGACGCGCTTGACGCCGCCATCCACTTGCATCAACCGAAAGCGTTGTATCTCAATCCTACGGTTCACAACCCCACGACATTGACAATACCCCGGGGCCGGCGGATGGAAATTGCTGAGGTGATCCTTCGGCACAGACTGCCCCTGATCGAAGATGACGCATATGGTTTCATCCCTGCAGCCGCGCCTGTCCCATTCGCAACGCTCGCGCCTGACCTTACTTGGCACATAGGGGGATTGGCAAAATGTCTCGGCGCAGGATTGCGTTTAGCCTATACGGTTTCCCCCAATACCAGGGCTGCATATTCACTTTCCCAGGCAATGCGCGCGAGCGCAGTGATGCCTTCACCGATCTGCATGGCGCTCGCGACGCGATGGATTGAGGATGGGACTGCGGATGCCGTCCGACACTTCGTCCGGACGGAAAGCTCAGCCCGACATAAGATCGCGATCGAAGCGCTTCCAGACTTAGATGTCAGAGGCGAACCGGAAGCTTTCAGCATATGGCTAAAGCTGCCCAAGGGTTTCAGCAGAGCGGAACTTATGGGACGGATGGCCGGTCGTCATGTCGGGTTGATGCCGTCAGACGCATTTACTGTTCTTGGCGCACCTGACGAGCATGTCAGAGTGTGTCTTGGGGGCATCGTCAACCGCGAGCAACTGCGCGCCGGATTGCTATTCATGGCGAACTCGCTTTCCGACGGTGGCTGGATGGGCTGACAACGTACCCGTTAAACTACCTGATGAATTCGTCATTATCGACGGTGAGGTTGTCGCCATGGTTGGGCAAGGGCGGGCCCTTTCGGGGTCCTGACAAAGCTGAGACCCTAAGTCGTTGTGGATAGACCTCTTTATAACCCACCCTTTTGCGCTCCGGCCTGATGTTGGCGACAGGAGGGAAGTAGCATGCACTCGTGATGATCTCGGCTTTTCCGCTCGTTATGGAAAGAGGCGAGGTGCAGCGTCAAGTAGGAGCCAGTATCATCCACTACGCCGCCTTCCCTGGCACTTTCAGAAGAAGCAGGTTCAATCCTTCCGAAATCAGTGGGTGCGCAATGATCGAATCGCGAACCGCAGTGTAAGGAAGCCTTGCAATCATGGCCATTTGCACTGCGGTGACAACTTCTCCTGCGTTCGTACCCAGCATGGTAAACCCGAGAATCTGGTCGGAATGAGCGTCGACCAGAACCTTCATGAAGCCTCGCATAGCGCCATTGGTGCGAGCGCGTGGCACTGCGGTCATGGGAAGCTTCGCCACGCGGACTGCTATGCCGCGCTCGCGTGCGTTTTTTTCATTCAGGCCGATGCGTCCTAATTCCGGTTCAATGAACATGGCATAGGGAATGAGGCGATCACGCGTGGTGCGGCCTCCGCCTGATAGCTGAGATTTTAACACCCTGTAGTCGTCGTAAGACGCATGGGTAAACATCGGTGTCCCGGCCACTTCGCCGATCGCCCAGGTATTCGCAGCTGAAGTCGCTAACCGCTCATCGACCTCGATGATGCCGCGTTCGCCTACATTTACGCCAGCCAGATCCAGTCCCAGATCCGAGGTGAGAGGTGTTCTCCCCGCCGCGACGAGAATGTGGGTTCCGGTGACGTTTGTTTCGTCGCTAAGTGAGACCGAGACGTAACTACCCCGACCGCCCTTGAACTTCAACCGCCTTTACGCCCGTCCTGATGGTGATGCCATCCTCTCGAAACGCTGTTTCGATTGCTTCGGAGACATCTACGTCTTCGCGGTTGGCAACGTGGGGCGTCTCCTGAAGAACGGTCACTTTGCTACCAAGCCGGTGAAACGCCTGAGCCATTTCGAGGCCAATGTAGCCGCCACCGATCACGATCAATTCTTCGGGCGTTTCTGTCGTCTCGAGAGCCTCTACATGGGTCAAGGGTTCACTGGCGCGAAGCCCTGGAATACCCGGAATGGACGCTCGGGTACCTGTATTGATAAAGACATGCGTGCCCTCCACAGTCCGCGTCCCGCCGTCATTCAGTTCGACTGTGATTGTTCTCGGAGCTGTGAAGCGGCCTGTCCCAAGAATGAGGTCGAAACCCGAGGCGATAAAACTCTTCAT
This sequence comes from Agrobacterium sp. 33MFTa1.1, assembly GCF_004328495.1. Classification (NCBI taxonomy): domain Bacteria; kingdom Pseudomonadati; phylum Pseudomonadota; class Alphaproteobacteria; order Hyphomicrobiales; family Rhizobiaceae; genus Agrobacterium; species Agrobacterium sp. 33MFTa1.1. The sequence goes on from NZ_CP036360.1 coordinate 147,021, forward strand.
GTTGATATCGACCATTTCGGATACAACTGTGCGAATACGATCATATGCGGCGCGCATATCCGGTTTGAATGAAGCCGGTGCGGCGGACTTTGCCGCGTGGGCAGTGCGGGCACTTTGGATCAAAGTCTTGCTAGGAATGCAGGCGACATTGATGCAAGACCCGCCAATCATTCCTTTTTCGATGAGCGCGACACTCTTGCCTGCCGTTGCGAGCTCTATCGCAAGTGTCTTCCCGCCTTTTCCGCCACCCAGGAAAACGTATTCAAAATGTTCGATGTCAGACATTGTCATTCCTTCCTCGTGTTGATGTATCCGATGTGGCCGCGTGTCGCGGCTGCGATCTGCCGCGTGGATGCGATAGGGTTGTCAGGGCGCCGCCACTGGATAAGCGGTGCCCCCAAACGGCTCTTGAGCCAGAAATCTGTAGGTGTAGGTCCGGCGCAGGAACCGCCAGCCGTCGGCCTGCCGGATGACGTCGTCGTTATAAACGGCGAGGTTATCGTAGAATGTGTTTGCTCCGCGACCGTGCTCGCGTATCACAAAGCGCGCGGTTGCGTGGTCGCCGTTGAGACTGAGCACGCCGGAATGGGTCATCTGCATGAAGTAGTGCTCTATTGTGAACAACTGATTCAGCATCTTTCGTATGCCGTCCCGTCCTTCACCGCGCAAAGGAAGGGGCTGACCAATCTCCCAAACGGCTCCATCTTCCGCCCAGGTCGAAATAAACGCGTCAACGTCTCGCTCATTGACTGCATCGGAGAAGCGTGCAGCGAGTTGCTGAATGGCCAGTTGATCTTCCAGGCGCTGCAAGCGCATCAAGGACTGATCAGACATTCCTTTGCTCCTCATATTCGAGACGGCGAGCGACGAGAGCGACGAGCATTAGACCGCCAACCAGTCCAACGTGCTCCAGGAAGGAGGCGAGAGCATCAAAGTGGGCAGCCCCTTGTATCGCCCAGAACGGGTGAGCGAACACCGCACCAAGCGCCGTAAAGACACCCAGTATTCCGGCTCCAAGCCAAACCAACTGGCCAGTAAGAATGAGAAGTGATCCTGCAATCTCAACGGCCACGGTGAGGGCAGCCATAAATTCCGGCGCGGGCAAGCCATAGCTAACCTGTTCCGCAACCGCCGCACCGAAATCAAACAAGTGTCCGAATGCCGAAACGAGGAAAACCAAGACGATCGCAAGACGGGCAGCGAGCCACGTGCCGCGCCAATCGAGTATCTTGGCGATCAATGATGGAGCCTTGAGTTTGATCATCTCTCTCTACCTCTTGGATTTGTCAGGAAGGGGCCACTGAAGTCGGCCTCACGTTTTGTCTGGTGTTTGACGGCTGCCCCCGGCCCTAGCGCGCGAGCTATCGCTCAACGTACGGCTTGAGATTTTCCCTGAACGACGGTTACCTGACGTTTCCACTGAACATTCCCCCTTTGAACACGGGTGCCTTGGGATCGGTGGTGAAGAGGACGATGTCTGAATCGGTCAACGCCTCGATGGCTTGTGACTCCGTACCCAGATAGTAAAATTCGCCGGCGCTGATCGTGATTTCGCCTAGACGTATCTCGCCCTCGAAGACGAAGAGCAGGTTCACTGAAGACGGCGTAGGCAGGGTGGGGATCTGCAAGCGCCGTCCGGCATGAAGACGAGCATCTCGTACCCAAGCTTGAGCGCGAACTTCGAATATGGCACCACTCGGTGCTACGAGCAGTCGCCACTCGTCCTCACTGTACGCGCTGTCGAGACCTTCGAACTGTACCTTGGGCTCAAGATCGCCTTTGCGAGGACGCAAGAAAATCTGCAGGGCCTTGGTCGGCTCGTCACCAATGACACGCTCTTCATGCTGAAAGGTATGACCCGCGTTCATCATCATGAGGCGCTGAGCGTTTACCTCCTCACGATTGCCAACCGTGTCCAGATGCAACATCCGCCCACCTCGCTTGTAGGTGAATATCTCGTCATCCTTGTGGGGATGCATGGCTATGACGTGACCCGGCTGGATCAGCGCGCGATCAATGCGGCCGATCGCTCCAATACCGCTGTCGCCTCCGTCAAGCGCCGTCCCAGGATAGAAGATCTCGACACCAAATCCGTGTTTCCAGTCGCCGTGTTTTACAGAGGGATCGATTTTAATCGGTTTCATTGCAATTCTCCTTTTGTCTGCCTTTGCGAGCGCCTGAAGCTGAGCCGACGTTCTCATTTTGATTTTATTGATCTCAGTGCAGTTGCCGACTGCGACGAGCGCCCCGCCTGAGCGCCGACTTTCTACCCATTTTGAAGGATCGGCATTCTGAGCGGCACTCGTCGCCGCAGGCCATGGATTAGGCTCTCTGGTCATGCCGCTAAGGGACCTCTCGGTGCTTTCGCGACGAAAGCGAGCAGGATGAGCCCCGCCATCGCACAGTAGAATGTCAGCCAGAACGCATCGATATAGGCGAGAGTGTTCGCTTGCTTCTGAACTTGCTGAGCAACCAATGCGGTGGCCCGGCTCGTGGCGAGGCTTTGCCCCGAGCTCGCCACTGCCCGTCCGATCGCCGAGATCGCATCCGCCGAGATTTCCGATCCGCGTTGCAAGTTCAGGCCGACGGCATAGGAATGGAACTGCTCGCCCTTGCGAATGAACGTCGTCATCAAGGCCTGCGCAGTCTGTGTTCCCAGCACGCGGATGACCTGGATATAGGCAGCCACTGCAACTGCACGTTTGGGATCGCCATGGGCGATGGCGACAGCGATGACAGGCAGGAACGTGAGAATATGACCTGCCCCCTGTAGCACCAGCATGGTCCTGAAGTTTTCGCCACTCCAGTCGGAAGTGAGACCCGTGCCGATCAAAGCTGCACCCGCAAAGCAGCACAGGCCAGCAAACAGGACCAGACGGCCGTCTATGCGATGCATTGCCCAGACAGCCACCGGGGTCATGACGATCAAAGGCACACAGGCCCAAATCACGAGCGTGGAGCCCACCTGCTCAGGCCGAAGCTGCATGACATTAATGAGGAAGTTCGGAACCAACGCGGTATTGGAACTGGCGCTCATCAGGTAGAAGAGCGATACCACCAGCAGCAAGATGACGTTTTGCGCGCTGATCGCGCTTATGCTCGCCCATGGATGCGCGACCAGCACTTCGTTCAGGAAAAATGCTATCATCAAGGCGAAGCCGCCGAGAAGCGTTGATACGACGACTCCATTCTCAAACCAGTCCAACCGGTTACCCTGGTCAACCGCGACGAAAAGCATGGCCAATCCACTGCCAAAGAGGATCATGCCTCCCCAGTCGGCGTTGCGAATGAGTTCGCGGTTGGGCTCCCGGCGCGCTGTTCCCTTAAGGATGAGCAGTGCCATCAAAGGGGCAAGCACGACATCCTGCCAGTACAGTAGTTGCCACCCCAGATGCTGAACATAAAGATCAAGAAGACCGGTACCCGCATTCGTCGTGAACGCTGCACGGAAGGCATAAAGACCGATCGCCGACATCCACCACTTCGATGGCAGGGTCTGAAAGATGATCATCAGGGTTGCAGGGATAAACAGGCCAAGCAACGCGCCGTGAACTATGTGAAGTCCAATGAGGACGTGATAGTCCCGGGCGAACGGTATAATTGCTGATACGAGAGCGTAGATAACTGCAGGTCCGACAATGACGCGGCGTATTCCATAGGCAGCGGCAAACCAAGCGACCGCAGGCGCCAGGATAATCTGAGGCGCTGTGGCCAATGTGCTCAGCCATGCGCCTTCGTCGTAACTGAGGCCGAATGCGCCTTTCAGATCGACGAGACCTATCCCGAACATGCGGCTATGAAAGCCAACCATGAATGGCCCAAGCAGCACCGCGAACACTGCCAGCAATGGACGATGCATGGCGACGGAATTCGGATGAGCCGGCATTGTTACGATGTTGGCCATAGTTGCCCACCTCTACTCAGGCTTGACCGCTACCGAGACGACCGCAGACATGCCCGATCTCAGTTTGGCAAGTGCCGGCGATGGCTCGAAATCGATGCGGACCGGAATGCGCTGGACAACCTTGGTGAAATTGCCCGTGGCATTGTCTGCCGGCAGAAGCGCGAACTGAGAGCCAGACGCGGGTGAAAGGCGGCTGACCTTTGCCACAAAGATTTCGCCAGGCAGCGTATCGACACTCACCGTGGCGACCTGACCCTCCTTCATCAACCCGAGCTGTGTTTCCTTGAAATTGGCGATCAGATAGACCGATGGTAGCGGTACGATGGATATTGTGTTCGACCCTGGGGTTACGTAATCGCCGACATGAACCTGCCGCTCGCCGACAACGCCGTCAAAGGGCGCCGTGATCTTCGTGTAGGACAGCAAAAGTTCAGCAGATTGCAGAACCGCCTTGGCTGAATCTATATTCCCAGTAAGTTGCCCTTTTTGACCCTCGATGAATGAGAGCTGGGCCTGCGCCGACGCGATGGCAGCTGTTGCTGCGGATACGGAAGCTGATGAAACCTGTACCTGCGCCAGTGCCTGTTCTTTTTTCTGCTGAACACCAGCGCCACTTTGGGAGAGCGCGATCTGTCGATTGGCCTCTGTCTGAGCAAGGTCGGCATTTGCTTGTGTCACCGCTAATTGGGCGCTCGCTTGCGTGATAGCAGCACGCTGGAGCTCTTCCTGATTTGCAAGGTTGTTCAACTGCGCAAATGCTGCCTCCAGGGCCGCTTTGGCTTGATCGCGCTTTGCCTCATAATCGGAAGGATCGATCTGAAAGATCACATCACCGGCCTTGACGGAAGCGAAGTCAGACACGTTCACTGCGCTGACATTGCCGCTTACCCGCGCGCTCAACCTACTCATTTCTGCGCGAACATAGGCGTTGTCCGTTGTCTGCGTCGCAGCGCCCGCGGTCCAGACGTCCCATTGTTGTGAACTCAAAGCCACCATCGCCGTTACTGCAGCCACGACAGCGAGTGGTACCAGAATCTTCGTGTAGTCACGCGCCGTACTGCTTGCCGGCGTCTGCGTTTCAGCCTTCTCGGGGACAAGAACCGGGCCTGTCGTTGTGCTGCGAGACATTTTTTCTAACCTTTGCGACGCTGATAGTTTGCGCGGATTCAATGGCTCCAAGCTATTTGCAAGCATGCAGGCGAGGTAGCCCGACAATGCGACATGGAGTCTTTCGAGAAGTGGAACGATGACTTGAAGTACGGGTGTGAAAGCTTTGATTTGGTCAGGAAGCGCGCGCTTGGGATGGCCGCCGCTGATTTCCACTAAACATGCCACCGCGATAGAACTCAGCCTTGGGATCGAACGCAAAGAGGACGACATCAGCCTTTGACAACGCACGCATCCGGCCGTCGCTGTTTGTCAGGAACACGCTTTCACCTTCCGTGAAAACCTCATCCTCAAAGGCGATCTCTCCGCTGTAGACGTAAAGCAGCATGTCCCGGCCTCTATCAGAAACCGGGAGAGGTAGCTGAACATGGCCGCTCAGCCGCGCGTCAAAAACCCGGACGTCCGATCGCACGATCAGTGGCGCGGTCCGTGGTCCGGCAATCAGCCGCCAGCTGTCGATGCTCTCTTCCTCCGCAAACTCATGAAATTGAACCTTCGGCTCAAGATCGGAAACGCTTGGTCGCAGAAATATCTGCAGCGCCTTGATCGGGCGGTCGCCGAGCATCAGTTCCTCATGTTGGAACGTATGGCCGGCATTCATCATCATGAACTGCGTGGTGCCGAGCTTCTTCTCGTTTCCCACCGTGTCGCGATGAAGCATCTCGCCGCCCCGGATATAGGTGAGGATCTCGTCGTCCTTGTGCGGGTGCATGCCGATCAGATGACCGGGCTGCACCTGCGCGCGGTCAATTCTCCCGATCGGGCCGATCCCGCTATCGTCCGAGGTCAGCGTCAGTCCGGGGTACAGGATCTCGACGCCGAAGCCATGGGCGAAGTCGCCGCGTGTTTGCCCCGCAGGCACTTTGGTCATGGTCGTGGTCATGGAAATGCTCCTTTCATTAGGACGCGGGCTCTTTTGCCCGCGCCAAGACGACCAATGCGCGCTCAGTGGTAGTTGAGGATGCCGACCAGCTTCTGACCGAGCGGGCTGGTCCAGTCGACGGCAAGCTCGGAGATGATCTGGTCGACGGTGGTGATAATTGCGCCAGCCTTTTCCATGCGGCGCAGGGCGATGTCGTCACCGTACTTGGTGTAGGAGGCTGAGGCGTCTGCCGAAACCTGCACCTCATAACCTTCGTCGAGCATCTGCAGGACCGGGAAGGTGACACAGATCTCGGTCGTCACGCCTGCGACGAACAGCTTCTTTCGGCCGGTCGCCTTGACCGCCTGGTTGAATCCGTCGTGATGCATGGCGTTCACGATGCCAGGACGCTTAACGCGTGCTTCGAAGGCTTCAGGCAAAATGGCTTCGAGTTCCGGCAGAAGCGGTCCCTGAACCTGGTCTTCCATGCTGGACGTCAGGATCGTCGGAATGTTAGCGGCTTTGGCGATGCGGGCAAGCTTCAGCGCGTTCTGCTTAACCAGATTGATGTCGTGCGAGTGGGTCCATGCCATCGTGCCGATCTGATGGTCGATGAGCAGCATCGCGGAGTTTTCGGGGGTAAATACGGCCTTATGCATTGTCGTGTTCCTTTTCCTTGTCGGCGGCGGTTAGTAAGTTGGGTTTCGATCCGTCCGATGAGTTGAATTTAGCGTTGCAGACTTCGGCGCGGTAGCTCTATGATTGGCCACTCTGTGGAACGAAAAATGGAACGCTAGAAATGATCAGCTTCGAGGACATGCAGACATTCGTGGAGGTGGCGGACGGTGGTGGCATCACAGTTGCCGCTAAGCGCCTCGGCCTGCCAAAGTCGATCGTCAGCCGGCGGCTTGTGCGCCTCGAGAGTGAGCTCGGCGTCCAGCTTCTCGCGCGCACGACAAGAGGTGCGTCTTTGACTGAAGCAGGCGCCTCTTTCCGGGAACATGCGGCCCGCATGTGCCTGGAGATGGATGTCGCCCGCGAAGAAATGCTGCCGACGGGAGAGCTACGGGGACGCCTTCGCGTGGCTGTTCCATCGTCCTTCGGTCCTGGACACTTCGCGCCTGCGCTCGCGGAACTCGCCCGGCGGCATCCGCTGCTGCAGCTGCACGCACATTACAGCGACAGATACGTCGACCTTGTCGCTGACGGCTTTGATTGTGGAATACGCGTCGGCTATCTGCAGGACTCGAGTTTGACTGCGCGCAAGATTGGAGTATTTCCGGTCGGTCTGTTCGCAAATCCGGAATATCTGCGCGTCCACGGCGTTCCGCAAAAACCGTCAGATCTGCTTGAGCATCAAGCCATCCTCCAGGGGACGGAAAGCTGGAAGGTCTCAGACGGCAGCCGGACCGTGATCATCAGCGGTCAAGGAAGGTTTAAGGCTGACAGCGCCGCGGGTATCGCGGAAGGAACCGCAGCTGGGCTGGGCATTGCGGCACTACCTGTCGTGATCGCGCAAAGCTATCTCGAGGCTGGCACGCTTACTCCGATCATGGAGCAATATAGCTTGCCTGAGGTCGGAATTTATATCGTGCGGCCGCCAGGATCACACGTGTCGCGAAAAGTGAGAGTACTGATCGACTTTTTTGTAGAGCGTTTCGCGACGGTCTCTGGGGAAGCGCCACGCGGGAGAGCGTAAGTCTATGTCGAATGATGACGCTTCTGAAACGCCGCGCCCCAGTCGCGCATCGCCATTAACACTGGCGTAAGCGTCTTCCCGAAGGGAGTGAGCGAGTATTCAACACGTGGTGGGACTTCGGCAAACACTTCGCGAGCCACAATCCCGTCGGCTTCTAGCTCGCGGAGCTGCATCGTGAGCGAGCGCTGGCTCGGGTCGCCGACCAAGCGTCGTAGCTCACCAAAGCGTCGTGGACCGGCGAGAAGCCGATAAATGATCATCGGCTTCCATTTTCCGCCGGTAACATCAACGGTCGTTTCGACGGGGCACTTCTGGCCAGCAGTCATTATGCGCTCCAATAGTGTACTTTCTATACCTATAGGCAAAACTGTTGCCTACTTGCAAGTGCGCTTGTCTTGGACCTAGTTGAGGGTAGTTACTCGAAGGTGAGTTATGCGAGCTGCTTTTTACGACCGGCAGGGATCGGCTAAAGATGTGCTAACCGTGGGCGGACTTCCTGATCCGCAGCCTGGCGCGGGAGAGGTTCGCGTGAGGATTGTCGTCTCCGGTATCAATCCGTCCGATATCAAGACGAGAACCGGATTTGGCGGCAAGGCCATGCCATTTCCCAGGATCGTGCCGCACCAGGACGGGGCGGGGATCATCGACGCCGTCGGTACCGGCGTGCCTCCGTCGCGCCTCGGCGAGCGCGTCTGGATCTACATGGCGCAGTGGGGTAGGGCGTTCGGTACTGCGGCGGAATTTGTCGTCGTGCCGACCGTTCAAGCCGTAAAGCTTTCCAACAACGTGTCGTTTGAGATCGGGGCCTCGCTCGGCGTTCCAGCAATGACCGCGCATCGATGCCTTTTTGCCGACGGCGACCTGCGCGGCAAACGGGTACTTGTCCAAGGTGGAGCAGGGGCCGTTGGTAATGCGGCAATCCTGCTTGCAAAATGGGCGGGTGCGTGGGTGGCTGCGACGGTGAGCCGAGAAGACCAAGCGGAGGTCGCGTGGCGGGCTGGGGCAAATCTCGTCATCAACAGGCACGAAGAGGATGTCCCAGAGCGAGTACGGTCGGCAACCGGCGACCATGGTGTCGATCGTATTGTCGATGTCGATCTCTCTGCAAACATCGACGCGGCGATCTCCTGCCTCGCCCGCGACGGGGTCGTCTCGGCCTACTCGACGGAGTCGCCGCAAGCTAAGTTAGCCATCCCATTCTTTCCCGCATTGCTCGGCGGATTCTCGTTTCGTTTCGTCTACGTTTATACGATGCCGGAAGCCGCTATGCGGCAGGCGGCCGAAGAGGTTTCGGCCTGCGCTGCCTCTGCGGCATACACTCCGCAAATCGCGAAAACATATCCTCTTGACGCCGTGACCGAAGCACACGAATTGCAGGAGAGCGGCAAAGCTGTCGGAAAGGTACTAGTGCGACTTTGAACGGGTTGACGCGCGAGGCCAAGCTCCGCGCGTCGTGGCTAAGATCATGAAATGATGGCCTTCGGCTCCAGAAATGCCTCAAGGCCGAACACTCCATACTCGCGGCCGATGCCCGACTGCTTGAAGCCTCCGAAAGGAGCAAGCGGTTCGTGGGGTGCCCCGTTGATGACGACGCGTCCGCTGTCGAGCCTATCCGCAAACGCCTGCATGCGTGCCACGTCGGTGCCATGCAGGTAGGCTTGAAGTCCATAAGGAGTGTCGTTGGCGATCGAAACGGCTTCGTCATCGTCGCGGTACGAAATCAAGGACAGGACTGGTCCGAATATTTCCTCTCGCGCGATGCGCATCTGGTTGTTGACGCCGGTGAAAATCGTCGGCTTCGTAAACCATCCGCGAGGCAGCCCTTCAGGCCGACCCGGCCCCCCCACCAGCAGGCTGGCGCCCTCTTGCAATCCCAGTTCAATGTAGGACTGGACGCGGTCATACTGTTTCTGGCTGACCATCGGGCCGATCATCGCATCCGGATCATCTGGCGCGCCGACCTTGAATGCGTTTATCTCCTGCTTCAGCTTTGATACAACGTCGTCGAGGCGATGGCTTGGAACCAGAATGCGGGTGCCTGCAACGCAGGCCTGGCCACTGTTGACAAAGCCCATCCTCAAAACGGCAGGGATGACCACCTCAAGATCGGCGTCGTCGAGAATGATGTTCGGTCCCTTGCCGCCAAGCTCAAGCGTGACACGCTTGAAGCTATCGGCAGCACTTCGCAGAATTTCCCTGCCAACCGCGGTCGAGCCGGTGAAGGTTATCTTGGAAATTTCAGGATGCCGGCTGAGTTCGGCGCCGACGACGTTCCCGAGCCCGTTGACGATATTGAAGACACCTTCCGGCAGTCCCGCTTCGTGAAGGCACTCGAGGAGGATATGCGTCTGGATAGCGCTCATCTCGCTCGGCTTGATGACGATGGTCGTGCCGGCGGCGATTGCGGTTGCCAGCTTCGAGGTAATAAAACCGATATTGCTGTTCCAGGGCGTGATGGCAGCGGCGACGCCGGAGGGTTGCATAACGACACGAGCGCGGCCGATCTTCCGCTCGAACTGATAGTCTTCTAGAACGGTTGCCATAGTGGCAAAGCTTGATGCGGCATGCGGGACAGAAAACCGTGTGAAGACTTGCGGCGCCCCATACTCAAGTGCCATAGCTTCGGTTAAGTCTGGCACGCGCGCAAGAACAGCCGCGTTCAACTTCTTAAGCATGTCGATGCGCTCAGCTTTCGCCGTACGCGAAAAGGCGCGAAATGCACGCTTTGCCGCGGCCACAGCTTCTTGAGCGTCTTCGGCGTCGCCGAGGCGAACCGTGCCAATTTTTTCCTCCGTCGAGGGATTGTGGAGATCGATGGTCTCCGTTCCATTTGGCGTGACGAACCGTCCGTCGATGTAAATCGTGTCGATGTTGCGCATCTTAAACTCCTATTCGCAGTAGAGACATATTTGGCATCTGCAAACTGTCCTGATAAGATGGCCAAAAACGCTCAGGCTGATAGGAGATTACGGACAATGATGCGCGGCTCACTCGCGGAACTGGAGGCTGTCCTTGCCGTTTCCTCTCGGGGTGGTTTCAGGGCAGCAGCGCGTGAACTCGGGATCTCGTCTTCGTCGCTCAGCCAGCAGATCGCGACCTTAGAGACGCGCATGGGTGTGAGGCTATTCAACCGTTCGACCCGAAGTGTTGTTCTTTCGGCGGCGGGCGAGCAATTTGTCGCCAGCGTCGGTCCGGCGCTTGAGGCGATCCGGAGCGCGGTCGAGCACGTCAATGAACACCGGGCGGAAGCGACCGGCACTCTGCGGATCAACACGTCGGTGGGCGCAACGCGGATGATCCTGACGCCGCTGATCCTGGAGTACATGCGCCTGAACCCGCAGATGGCGGTGGAGATCGTTACGGAGGGCGCCCTGGTCGACGTCAATGCCAAAGGCTTCGACGCTGGGATCAGGATCCGAGAGGCCGTTCCTCCCGACATGGTGGTCGTCCCGATCGGTGATAGTATCCGACCCGCTATCGTTGGGTCGTCTGATTACTTCCGCCGTCATGAAAAGCCTCAGGTCCCGGCGGATCTCCAAAATCACCTGTGCATCCGTGCCCGAATGGCAAGCGGAACCATCTATCGCTGGGAGTTCGAGCGGCGAGGGGAAAGTTTCGCGCTTGACGTTCCCGGGAAGCTCGTGCTCGACGACAGCGACCTTATGCTTCAGGCCGCGCGTGAAGGGGCAGGGCTCGCCTACCTAAGTGAGTGGCAGGTCAAAGATGATCTTGCTGCCGGCAAGCTAGAGCAGGTGCTTGGTGACTGGACCCCGCCTTATCCGGGCTTATGTCTCTACTATCCCGGCCGACGAAATACCCCGGCGAAGCTCCGCCGGCTCGTGGACTTGATCCACGAGATTCGGCAGACTCTGGATATCGAAAGATCGTCATGAATTCGATGTTTCGTTGCGCTCTCGCTGAATACGAGCCAAACCCCGGAGTTTTCGAAAAGAGAGAAGCGCTGGCGGCCACCTCTCCCCTCCCGGCAAGACTTATTTCTGGATGAATGCCAGCATGTCCGCGTTCAGGACATCAGAGTTGGTAGCAAGCATACCGTGTGGGTAACCGGGATAGACCTTCAGGGTACTATTCTTGAGCAACTTCACGGCAAGTTCTGCAGACGCCTTGACGGGGACGATCTGGTCGTCGTCGCCATGCAGGACGAGCGTCGGCACTGAAATCTTCTTCAGGTCCTCAGTCTGGTCGGTTTCCGAGAATACCTTGATTCCCTCATAGTGGGCCTTGGCGCTCCCAATCATGCCCTGCCGCCACCAATTCTGGATCAGGCCCTGCGAGATCTTGGCGCCTGGTCGGTTAAAGCCGAAGAAGGGCCCTGACGGAAGATCGAGATAAAACTGGGCCCGATTGTCGGCCAATGCCTTTCGTAGGCCATCAAAGGCTTCAATAGGTGTACCATCGGGGTTAGATGGTGTTCTCAGCATCAGCGGTGGAATTGCACTAACGAGAATAGCCTTCGCCACACGGCCTTGCGGCTCACCGAAGTCGGCGACATAGCGAGCTGTCTCGCCGCCGCCCGTCGAGTGGCCGATGTGGACAGCATTCTTGATGTCTAGATGCTCGTAGACTGCCGAGGCGTCGGCGGCATAGTGGTCCATGTCATGACCATCGCTTACCTGCTGTGAACGACCGTGCCCACGTCTATCATGAGCGATCACCCGATAGCCCTTCGAGAGGAAGAACAGCATCTGGTTGTCCCAGTCGTCGGACGACAGCGGCCAGCCATGATGGAACACGATCGGTTGGGCGTCTTTCGGACCCCAATCTTTGTAAAAGAGGTTTACCCCGTCTTTGGTGGTGATGAATGCTTCTGTCATTGCCGTTTCTCCTTCTGGGGTGACTGGTACGTTGCCTGTTGCAGCGAAGGCTGGGATTCCAGAGGCCAGCAGCAGTGCTGAGCCTCCGAGCAAGATGTCTCGCCGCGAGACGTCAAATGGGTGATCTTTACTCATGTTAGTCCTCATGCTGATGGCGTGGCGTTCACTTGCTTCGAAGATCAGAAAATAATCGAAGCGTGCTCGGTTTTAGACGCCCTTGTAGACGAGGCGTGTGAAGAAGGCGGGGCTGATGATCGCCTTGCCCCATTGCTCGTCAAAAGCCTCGGTCGGGTTGGCTGCGACCGCCTCCTCGACAGAGCGGCCGGCTGATTTCAGCCTTGCGACGTTGTCCCGGATGGTAGCTAGCATCTCGTGATAATGCTTCAGCTCGTCCAGCGACCCAAGCGGCTTGCCGTGGCCTGGAATGATGACGGTATCCGCATCCACTGCAGCGATGACCTTTGCTGAAGCTGCGATCGTTCCGTCTATGCTCCCGCCAGTCGAATAATCGATGAATGGGTAAAGGCCGTTCCAGAAGATATCCCCGACGTGAATGACATTTGCTTCCTCAAAATAAACGGAGATGTCGCTGTCCGTGTGGGCGGGCTGATAGGCTGTGATGGCAATCTTTGTGCCTTCGAGCTCCAGGACCTTGTCACTCGTGATCAGGGTCGCTGGGATTGCGCCGGAGGGAGAAGGCGGAAAATCGAAGTTCCAATCATCAACGCGCTGGGCCTCAAGCAGGTGACGGCGGGTGTTCTCATGGGCAATGATTGCGGCGCCTACCGAGTGCAGCCACTCGTTTCCATCTGTATGATCGAAGTGCCAATGCGTGTTGATGAGATGCGTAACGGGCTGGTCGCCCAGCTTGGAAAGGGCCTGCTCGATCCGAGCACGCGTTGCGGTGATACCGGCGTCTACGAGAACCTTACGTTGTTTGCCGGTCAAGACGGCAATATTGCCGCCGGAGCCTTCCAGCACGGCAATATTTCCACGGGTCGTATATGTGGTGATGTCGGCATGGGCTGCCGCTTCCCTGAGCGAATCCACGATCGTTCCGGATTTCGCCAGCGAATTGGATGTCAGAAAAGGCGCAACGGCGAAGGTCGCGAGCGCGCCCGTGAGGAGAGATCGGCGATTAACGGGTTGTGAATTGGCTACGGGGTTCACGGCGAGGTCCTCCTTGGTTCAAACGATGTCCAAACCATACCTCCCGGAGCGCATTCGATAATTGGCAAAGCGCGTAAGTCTTTATTCCGCTTTGCGTAACAATTTCCTGCTCGGCCACGCGTCGGTAATCAGTGCTTCGGTGGCAGGAGGAGACTGGCCGCTACAATCAACGAGGCCCTTCTCAAGAGCCTCTACGCCATTGGCCAGGGGTCACACCCGTCGACTTTGTGAAGACGCGGGTGAAATGGCTTTGATCGGAAAATCCGCAGGAGTAAGCTATCTCGGCGAGCGAAAGCGCCGTTTCTTTTAAAAGACGCTTGGCTGCTTCGACCCTGTAGGCTCGTAGCCACCTAAAGGGCGGGTTTCCGGTTGTCGTTTTAAACGCGTTGCCAAAGACAGAGACAGGCATGTCCAGACTTGCTGCTATATCAGCTAGAGAAGGCTCGACAGTCAGATCTGCTGTCAGCAAATCCTTTGCGAGACGCTCCTGTCTCATACTCAGGCGACGGAACTTCACGTCAGACCGTGGAGCAGCGGAGTAGCGCTCTACAAGGTGACTATGGAGCGCTAGAATCAGATGGTCAAACAACAGACTTTCGACGCCTTCATTATTTGCAAGGGCCGACAGAAGAGCTTGGCCAAGAAGTTCCACAAATGGGTCGACGTGTGAATTCTTTTCGAGAAGGTATGAAAATTCCGGGACGCGGTCATCGTTAGATAGCTCACGAAGGGCCATCTCGGGTAAATGAATCTGTATAGAGGAAAATGGGTTAGTGAAGAGGCCTTGCGTCTCTTCTTCGAGGTGGACCAGGTTCATCGCCCCCGCAGGATAGTCATCCGAATTGACGAAACGACCCCATTTCCATTGCTCGTGGCCGGTCATCGGTGTCAGCCACAACGAAAGAAGAAGCGCTTTTTCACTTGGCAGCGGTGTGGTTAGTTCGCGCATCGCGTGAACCACCTCAAGATGTGTGAGTGTGATGGCGGACGATTTTATCGTGACGGTGTGGCGTGTCGGTGCAGCAACTAAGCCAAAGACGTTTCCGATAACCAGCCCGATCGGCGATCTGGAAGAAGCAATGAGCTCGCGTATCTCCTCGGGGCTATCTTGCTGATCCATATTTTTCTCGATTTAGCCGCCAATAGGAAATTCGCACCTTACCTTAGCCAGAAGAGAGATTTGGTCTTGAAGATAAACAACCGATTTTGGAGAATTTTGTCCACCCCCCGATGTTAGACGTCCGACGAGAGCAATGTGTCCAAGAGATTTTTAGAGCAGCTTCTTTTGTGTTATGTGGTCGGCTGTTAGGGTTTGATCAGGGGACCGGGGGAGGTAATTGGAGGATGTAGCACCACAGGTTGGTTTCGCTATCGTCCACCCCCCTTGTTCTCCTGCAAGTCAATTCGGAGGTTCTTCACAGGATGATCGTTGAACGCCAGTGTGGGATCGGGTTGGGGTGTTCTAATCAATGAAGCGAAATTCGCTTAAAGCTAATGGCATGGATGTCGTGCACGTGGTGGGCAACCAGGACGCCAGTGACAACGAAACGAAACCGGTTACGAACTTCGACGGGTTTAGCGTTGTTGTTCAAAGGACTAATTACGTCAGGCACAGTGTTTGGCGCTCAGGACGGCTGGTCTTCCATGGTGGGCACGCATCCGGAAGCATGGCGATAATGGACGTGGAAGAAAATTGGTCGTGTAGACCGGAGTCTGCCTTTGACAATGTGAGGTTCAACATCTCGAGCGCTGGATTGAGGGATTTTGCGCTCGAACAAGGTCGGGTTCCATTTGCACTGTTGCGAATAGAAGACGGGCCTGTCGATCCTGTTCTCAAAGGCTTAGCGGAAACCTTCGTTCCGCTGGTGTCCAATAATTCACCACACAGGAAGTTTCTGATAGACCATCTTGCCGAAGCAGTGAAAGCCCATGTGGCGTGTCGATACGGAGGCATTCCTCTGACTGAACGCAAAGGTGGATTGTCTGCCAAACACCTGGATCTTGCGACGCAGTATTTCGTCAGCTGCGTAGACAAGGAGGTCGTGATAGACGAGATCGCATCCCTTTGCGGCCTTTCTGTCGGGTATTTTATTCGAGCTTTCAAGCGCTCTACGGGATTAACACCTTACCAATGGCTCCTTGATTATCGCGTCCGCAAAGCTCAGGACATGTTGCGTCAAGGAATCCCGCTCGCTCAGATAGCCTTGGAATGCAGCTTCGCGGACCAAGGCCATTTTTCGCGTATATTCAAGGCGAAGTTTGGTGTGTCTCCAGCGGCTTGGAGAGACCGCATCCGTTAAGCACCGAGTGACGTCGAAAGCGCTGCGGCTCGCGATCTTTAGCCCTTTTGCAAGGTAAATGTTCCGAATGCAAATGCAAGGCTGTCAAGCACGTGGTTCCGCTGCTGCGCTATTGTTGCGACCGCCCGACCTGAGTCTCTCAGCGGCGCGACCGTTTCACAATTTGAAATAAATCCTTCCACATTCTGCCGATTATCGCCGCGGCATGAACCGTTATGTTCTTCACCAGGTCAGCACATCGCTGCCACTCAACCTGAGGAGAACTCAAATGAAGCGCATATTGGCAGTCATGATGTTGGCAAGCGTGAGCTTTGCCTCGCTTTCTCATGCCGCGTCATCTCAACCGGCCAAGGCCGTCACAGCTACGCAACACGCGCCTGTCACGGTTCACTACCGGACGGTGGAAGTGGACGGAGTAAATGTCTTTTACCGGGAGGCAGGTCCAAAAGACGGGCCGGTTGTGCTTCTCCTTCACGGCTTCCCTACATCTTCACACATGTTTAGAAATCTAATCCCGCAACTTGCGGACCGCTATCGTGTAATCGCTCCCGATTACCCGGGCTTCGGCCAAAGCGACGCTCCAGATCATACAAAGTTCGCTTACACGTTCGGACATTACGCGGACCTCATTGACGGGCTTCTTGGTAAAATCGACGCCAAGCAATATACGATGTATGTCATGGACTACGGAGCACCCGTCGGATATCGGCTCGCACTTAAGCATCCGGAACGGGTGACCGGCCTTATCGTACAAAATGGGAATGCATACGCGGAAGGTCTGCGCGAATTCTGGGACCCGATTAAAAAGTACTGGGCCGATGGCTCAAACGAAAGCCGCGAGGCACTTGCTGGATTGGTCACACTGGAAACCACCAAATTCCAGTATACGGATGGTGTACGAGACTTGACCCGGATCAGTCCTGATAACTGGGTGCACGACCAGGCTCTCCTCGACCGTCCAGGCAATAAAGACATTCAGCTCGATTTGTTCCATGACTATGGAACGAATGTGCCGCTTTATCCGAAGTTCCAGCAGTTTTTCCGCGATCGCAAGCCGCCGACCCTGATCGTTTGGGGTAAAAACGATAAGATCTTTCCGGAGGAGGGCGCACATCCATATCTTCGTGATCTGCCTGATGCTGAAATCCACATCCTCGATACGGGCCACTTTGCTCTTGAGGACAAGCTGGATGAGATGGCCCCGCTCATCCATAGCTTTCTGGACCGTAAGTTGTCTGGGAAAAAGTAAAGTAAGCACAGCGGTGCGGTCGATGGCCGCGCCGCTGAATTTGATCGTCCCTCGTTGAAGCGTCGGTCCCCACAAAGTCAGGCAAGGGATTTGAAGCTGATCCCATCTGCCTGGAATTCGAGAACTACGATATGTTTGAGAGCAATAGACGCCATCCCGCTTCTGACCGGCTGGCGAGGGTGCCAGCGTCATTCTTCGGTATTGTGCTAGGCTTGGTCGGGTTCGGGAGTTCATGGCGGACAGCGTCGGAAGCATGGATGTTGCCCTCCTTGCCGGGCGAACTCCTCAGTCTGTCTGGCGTGGCGGTGTGGTTGATCATCACCGTGCTCTATGGGCTCAAATGGGTTCTAGCACCCGCGGCGGCGCTCGCCGAGGCGGAGCATGCCGTTCAATGTTGCTACGTGGGATTGGCGGGAGTTGCAACGATGCTCGCTGGTCTGGCCCTGCTTCCTTATTCTCTGCTCTTGACGGAGGTGCTGTTCGTTGCTGGCTTCGTGTTCACCTTTTTCTTCGCGCTGTGGCGAACCGGTCGACTATGGCAAGGTGCCAGAGACCCCTCCTCATCTACTGCTGTCTTGTATTTGCCAACGGTCGCCGGCTCATTTGTCACTGCGATCGTTTTGGGCGCGCTAGGTTCACGTGAAGCAGGGCAACTGGCGTTTGGGGCAGGTTTCTTTTCTTGGCTCGCTATCGAATCCGTTCTTCTGCATCGTTTCTATACCCTGCCCGAAATGACCGCAGCATTGCGACCAACCCTCGGCATCCAACTTGCACCGCCTGCAGTGGGGAGCGTCGCCTACTTGAGCGTCATCGGCAGCGTACCAGATGTGTTCGTGCACGCGCTTCTGGGTTACGCCATATTGCAACTTGCGATCATATTGCGCCTCCTGCCTTGGATTCTCAGGCAACCATTCTCGGCGTCATATTGGGCTTTCACGTTTGGTTTGACATCGATTTCGACGGCCGGGATCAGGATCGCGAGCGCAGGCAAGGACGTAATCTTCGAGAGCTTATCGGTCGTGTTGTTCGTTATAACAAATGCAGGTCTTATCGCCATTTGCGTTGGATCGATCTTGCTGCTGGCGCAGGGACGCTTCTTACCGGCCACTCCTATCGCATCCGTCACCTCGAATGGTCGAGTGTAAAGGTAAACGCATCGCCAGCAAGCGTGATCTTGACTTGAGCGTGCTCTATGCCTGCGCAGACGAGGGCGTAGTGTCGAAGAACTTCACCGGTTTCCGGTAAACACCAACCCAGGCGATGCCAGGTCGAAGTTCCCGGTTAGCTTCTTACGAAGCAGCTTCAAAGCCTTTTCTATATTCTTCACTATATCGAGGCGCCTGTTAGCTTGAGCGAGGCTCAATGCCCGCAGGCAATGCCAGAAGGCCGGCCCGGCCGAAAGATCATCATGCCAACCTAGATACATAACGCCAGCGTAGACCGACGGGGTGCCTGAAGCATCTCGGAAACACTGCCCGATAGTCGTTACTTCTACATGATCTCCGTCATAAGTCAGGACTTTGTACTTATGGGAGTAACGGTCACCAGACAGTATGGCGTCGTCGATCGCATCTTTGAGACCGGATTTTTCCGCAGGAACAATTTTGTGAAGATACTCGATGATCGGCTGTCCCCTCTTTGCCTTTTCAGGATCCATGCCGAAGAGAACTGCCATGATCTCATCGGCATAGACAGCGTCTGCTTTCAGATCCCAAGTAAAGAGGCCCGTGTAGCGTGCATCAGGTTCAGTCTCATTGAGTGCGAGTGACAATGGTTGCCCCCTTGGTAAGCAGTTGTTTATCAACCTGCGACGTAGAACGGTCAGAATCACTCGTCGGTTGCATTGGATTCGAACAGATACTGTCTAATTCTCGCCGCACAACAAGGAAACGAACTAGCCCCACACAGCGATTGTGTCGTCGGCTGAATTCAACATATACTCCACCTGCCAGACTGTTAATTCCTCATATCGGAACAGTCGATGCCGTTGATGGACGGTCGCCGGTGCATTCCGCAGAGTTCTGCCTCATGAAGAGCGTAAGACACGAGAGTGAGAACTAGCGACGGAATCCTTCAGCCCTGGAAATATATCAAGCGCTGATTCTCGTCTTCCAGCTACGGTAACGCACAAAACGCGTCGATCCTTAGGGACCGGCGCGTTCAAGGCAGGTGCGGAGCTATTTCGGCTTCAGAAACCAAAGTCACTCAAACCGGGGTGATCATCAGGTCTACGGCCCAGCGGCCAACGAAACTTCCGATCAGCTTCACTGATGGGGTGCTCGTTGATGCTCGCATGTCTTTCCCGCATGAGCCCATCTTCAGCGAATTCCCAATTTTCATTTCCATAAGCGCGGAACCATTGGCCACTGTCGTCGTGGTATTCGTAGGCGTAGCGGACGGCAATCCGATTGTCAGTAAACGCCCAAAGCTCTTTTATAAGACGGTAATCGAGTTCTTTATTCCACTTACGTGTCAAGAACGCTTCGGCTTCAGCCCGATTCTTGGCGAATTCGGCGCGATTTCGCCAGCGCGTATCCAAGGTATAGGCTAAGGCCACCTTGGCAGCATCGCGGCTATTCCAGCCATCCTCTGCGAGGCGTACTTTCTCAATAGCAGTTTCTCTGGTGAACGGTGGAAGCGGTGGTCGTGACATTGGATAGCTCCTCAAATGGGTACTAAGCAGCAGGGTAACGATTTGGGTCGTCCCCCTATATTTTAAGCCGCAGCCTTATCGATGCGCGGGAAGTCGATCTCAGTCTCTAACGCCTCGTTGACGTAATTTGTGAAGGTGTTGAGAGCGACGTGAGCGATGATTTCTACGATCTCGGCGTCAGCGTAGCCGGCTGATCGGACCTTGGCGATTTCCTGCGGGCCGATGGCGCCTCTGGTGGTCGTTAGAACACGCGCGAATTCTACAGCAGCAGCGGCCTTCGGATCATTCGATGTGCCCCGGCGGTTCGCAAAGATCTCGTCGGCGTCGAGCTTGGCGAACTTGGTGCCAGTAAACGTATGAGCGGATAGGCAGTAGTCGCAGCCGTTTGCTTCCGCCATCGCGAGCGCAATACGTTCGCGGGTGGCTGGAGCGAGTTTTCCTTTTGCCAGTGCACCTTGTAGAGACGTTAGTCCGTTGAGCGCGGCAGGACTATTCGAGACCAGCCGAAAAATGTTCGGCACCGATCCAATCTGCTTCTTAATGGTCTCGAGGATCGGCCGGGATTCTTCTGGTGCATCGTCGATTGTAGCCGGTGTGGGGATGCGGGACATTCTTGTTCTCCTTTTCAAATGCGAAAGACCTTCCTTTCGTCGCATTGAAAATGAGCTTGCAGGGGCTCCACTTGAAGACCGAAAACGAGAAACGCAGCATTCCACAAATCGAGGGCATTTGGCGGCTCCTGCTGCTGTGGGCATACGGCGAGCCCTCCACGCGATCTTGGTCAGTGGCCGACATGCCGGCGGCCGAGACTAGATTTCTGGGTCAATCATCAATCAGATTTCGGCATCCGGTTGCTTTGATGGGTGTGCGAGCGCGAAGGCGTCATGGGTCTCACAAAGTTCACGGATCGCCTTGAGCTGGCGAAACGCCGTCGTTTCTTCGCAAATTGCTAATTGCCAGGTTGATGCGTTGTCGATTGCCCCCGGCCAGAGGAGCCAGCCGCCACCCATGCAACGGCTGCGCGTTCTTGATACCTTATGCAAACGATTTGCCGAGGTGCCGAGGTGCCGGACAGGCATAACCACGTCAATTGCTTGTCAAATGTGGAATACTGACTTCCGTGAAAACAGTCTTCATTGATTGGGCCGACCTGCGCAAATTGGGGCTCAGAAGTGGCTCATAAGGAGTTGCTCGAACTGGAGAAATCGTCATGAAGTTGTATTTTCATCCCTTGTCCGGCCATGCACACCGAGCTCGCCTCTTTCTTTCCCTTGTTGATCAGCCATTTGAGTTGATCGACGTCGATCTGGCGAGGGGAGAGCACAAAAGCCCAGAATTCCTCAAAATGAACGCTTTCGGTCAGGTTCCAGTCCTTGTAGACGGCGACACGGTAATTTCGGACTCTAACGCCATCCTCACTTACCTAGCAAAGAAACTTGGAAAGTCGGACTGGCTGCCTGAGGATCCGACCGGCGCTGCTCAGATCCAACGCTGGCTTTCCGTTGCCGCAGGACAGATTGCATTTGGTCCCGCCGCCGCCCGCTTGATTACCGTCTTCGGTGCGAAGTACAATGCAGACGAAGTCATTGCACGTGCTCACGCGCTCTACTCGGTCTTGGATCAGGAACTTGCTACCCGTCGGTGGCTTGTGTCTGACCGTCCCACAATTGCTGATGTCGCGATCTATAGCTACACCGCACGTGCTCCTGAGGGCAACGTAGACCTTTCCGCTTATCCCAATGTTCGCGCCTGGCTCGAACGTGTCGAGTCTCTTCCGGGCTTCGTCGAATTCGGGAAGACGCCGGTTGGTCTTGCAGCGTAACGCACCTTTGGGAGACTGCCATGGCGGCTGATGCAAAGATTGTTTACGAACTGGCGGAAGCGCCATGGCACAAGGGCGAGATTGAAATCCAGTCATCCGTCGGGGTCATGGAAAAGATGCACGACGTAGGGCGCCGCTTCATCAGAAGTCGTCTGATAGAACAGCATCAAAAGTTTTATCCTCAACTTCCCTTCCTGGTTGTTGGTGCCGTTGACCGTCACGGCCATCCGTGGGCAACGTTTTTGACCGGGCATCCAGGATTTCTCAGGGCGAGCGATGAGCATACGCTCAGCATTGGTACCCAATTTGATCAGTCCGATCCCGCATTTGGGGGTGCCCACGAAGGTGCGCCAATAGGCGTTCTTGGCATCGAGCTTCACACGCGCAGGCGAAACCGGCTCAACGGAAATATCCGTCGGCACAACAAAGCCGGTTTTGATCTGCAAGTGATCCATAGCTACGGAAATTGCCCGAGGTATATCCAGTATCGTGACCACCACTTTGAGCGTGATCCGGCAGCCGCTTTCGAACCGGTTGTGGAGGCTCTAGATGGTCTCGACGATGAGGCTCGAGCTCTAATAGGCCTGGCCGATACATTTTTCGTTGCCTCTTATGCGGACGTTGGCGGAGACCGCCAGGTCGACGTGTCTCATCGCGGAGGAAAGCCGGGTTTCGTCCGGGTAGGCGCTGACGGGCTCTTCACGATCCCTGACTTCAACGGGAATTTTTTCTTCAACACTCTTGGAAATATCGCCCTGAATGGCCGCGCCGGCCTGACCTTTCTCGACGCCCATACAGGTGACGTCCTCCAGTTGAGCGGACGGGCGGAGGTTCTTCTGAACTCACCTGAAATCGCCGCATTTCAGGGCGCAGAGAGGCTTTGGACGTTTCGCCCAGAGCGTATTGTAAGACGCCGCGGAGCACTGCCCATCCGCTGGAGTACGAGAGATGGAGGCGAGAGCCCGTTCTCAACGATGACAGGTGACTGGAGCCAAGCAAGTGAACGATTGAAAGCCGCGGAACTCGCTAAGACATGGCGGCCGTTCAAAGTTGATCGGGTTGTCGATGAAAGTTCAGTCATCAGGTCAATTTACCTCTCGGCAAGTGATGGAGCGGGACTGATCCCCCATAAGGCAGGACAACATCTTCCAATCCGTGTCCTACTTGGGGGTGATGAGGATCCCGTCATCAAAACCTACACGCTCTCGGCTGCGCCGTCAGACGCTGGCTACCGAATAAGCGTAAAAAGAGAGGGGCGGGTTTCCCAACATTTGCACGAATTGCATGTCGGTTCACTCATTGAGGTGCGCGCGCCTGCCGGCGGATTCACAATTGATCCCCTAGAAGAGCGTCCCGCCGTTCTATTGGCAGCCGGAGTGGGAATCACTCCCATGTTGGCGATGCTACGACACATTGTTTATGAAGGTCGGCGGAAACAGAAGATGCGCAAGACGTGGATGATCTACTCCGCGCGAAGCAAGGCGGAACAGGGCTTTTCAAATGAACTCGCCGATCTGGTCTCGCAGGGTGATGGCGCTGTTTCGTTAACGCGAGTGCTGTCCTCTCAAGAAGAAGCCGTCAAAGACGTTGATTACGATGAAATCGGCCGCATAAACATCGCTCTTTTGAAAAAGGTCCTGCCATTCGGGGACTTCGACTTTTATCTTTGCGGTCCACCCGCTTTCATGCAAGACACTTACGACGGGCTGCGGTCCCTTAGCGTAGCAGACAAACGGATCTTCGCCGAAAGCTTTGGCCCGGCTTCGGTCAAGCGTCGCCCAGATATCGGCTCAGTGACCGCTGTAGGCGCTCTTCCCTCGACAAATGACGTCCCCGTCGTCTTCACGGAATCTGGAAAGCAGGCACTGTGGCGTCCCGGAAGTGGCACGTTGTTGGACCTTGCCGAGGCTGAAGGATTGTCCCCGGATTACAGCTGCCGAGGAGGAACCTGCGGGACCTGCGCTACCCGGATGGTGAAGGGAAAAGTGGCCTATAAAACGCCGCCTCAGGCTGCAGTGGGCGATGAGGAGGTCCTTATTTGCAGTGCATACCCCGCACAGACGGATCTTGGAGATGCCGGTGTGATGGAACTTGCACTCTGACCGCTGCCACCATGCACGTCGGTTTTCTCACGTGGTAACCGACTAGCGGCCTAAATTGAAAAAATGCCAACTCTCTAAGAAGGAGATCGATATGCTGACAATCAAGAGGGTACTGTCCGCGGCACTTATCGCGGGCGTTGTTGCAGCGCCGGCCAGTGCACAATCGCCTAAGCCGACCGTCGTTCTAGTCCATGGAGCCTTCGCTGACGCTTCGAGCTGGAATGGGGTGATTTCGCGACTGCACGAGGACGGCTTCGAAGTAGTGGCCGTTGCAAATCCCCTTAGAGGCGTAAAAACCGATGGCGATTACGTCGCGAGGATCGTTTCAAGCATCAAGATGCCAGTGGTTCTCGTGGGCCACTCCTATGGCGGATCTGTCATCAGTGCGTCCGCCGTAGGCATGAAGAACGTCAAATCGTTGGTGTTTGTTGGAGCCTTCGCACCCGATATCGGCGAGTCAGCTGCGGATCTGAGTGCCAAGTTTCCCGGTAGTACGCTGGAGCCGACACTCGACGAACCCGTCATCTTGGCTGACGGTGGCAAGGATATGTATATTGCTAAAGCAAAATTCCATGGCCAATTCGCCGCCGATGTGCCAGCCGCCGTCGCCGCTCTCATGGCTGATACACAGCGCCCTGTAACGCTGTCGGCCCTTACTGAGGCGGCGCCAGGTGCGGCATGGAAGGAAATTCCCTCCTACTTTATTTATGGTGAGAAGGATAAGAACATCCCAGCGAAAGCATTGGGATGGATGGCCGAGCGGGCATCCTCTAAAGAAACGGTTGCTGTAAGCGGCGCATCCCATGTCGTGATGGTTTCCCACCCGGCCGAAGTCGTGAAGATCATCGAAAAAGCGGCCAAGTAGATCTGGGCGATACCCAGACTGTTTGGGAACGGCGACCGCGCGGCAACGCGCGGTCGAAAAGAAATCAGCTGAAATGCCGGTTCGCCCTAAGCTTTGCCACGGCGAAATCTACAAAACTTCGCACCTTTGCCGAGGCGTGACGGCCGTCAGGGTGAACGACGTGAATAGGCAGCGGCTCTTCCTCATAATCAGCCAGAACTGTCTGAAGTTGGCCGCGTTCGAGTTCCGGGGCAATCTGGTATGAAAGCACGCGGGTGAGGCCCCATCCCTTGACCGCTGTGGCGATCGCTGCCTCGTTCGAGCTTGTAAAAAGACGCGGGCTCACATGCACGACCGTCTTTTGCTCCGAACCGAAACGCCACTCCAATGATGACCATGCACTCGTTGAAGCGACAATCCGGTGACGAGATAGATCCGAGGGCGTGAGAGGAACGCCATTCTGATCGAAATAGTCAGGGGATCCGCAGATCACCCTCTTCACGGAGCCAACTCGAATGGCGGAAAAGCCCGAGTCCGGCAGGTGGCCGATACGTATCGAAACATCGATACCCTCATCGACGATGTTTACCACGCGATCCAAGAACAAGCACCGTCCAATCACATCCGGATACTCATCCAGGTATTCGGTGACCACAGGTAGGACGAACATCGTGCCGAACATGGAAGAGGCAGTAATAGAGAGTGTCCCGGTGGGTTTTGCAAATGCGCCCGCTGCTGCCGCCTCGGCGTCTGCAAGATCCGCTAACAGCCTCTGGCAGTCGGTGAAATACCTGTTACCCGACTCGGTCAACTTCACGGATCGGGTGGTGCGCGTCAGAAGACGCGTTCCGATGATATCCTCTAGCGAGGAAACAACGCGCGTCACGGCAGGAGGGCTCATGTGGAGTTGACGTCCAGCGTCCGCGAAGCTCTCCGCTTCTGCGACCTTTACGAATACTTTCATGGCTTGCCAGCGATCCATACGTTCCCCTCCTTGAATAATTTCGCCACTTCGCTGCATCCTCGGTTTGCAAATAGCATCACGGGATCGGAACGACCAATGGTGTTACATAGCCGTCATTTCGGCTGTTAAATCGGTGCTGACAGCATTTCCTTGATCTGCCGGCTGAAATCCGTTGTGGTAAAAGCAATCAGCTTCTTCTTTGCAGCGTCGGCTGCGACGTCATTCCCCTCGCGGACAGCAAGGGCATATTTGACGGCGACATCAGTCACAGCATTGAAACTTGCCCCACGCATCGCCGCGTCAATCTCGGCGCCAGTTAGCCCGAGCTCGCGCGCCTCCGCGATCAGGCTCTCGTCGATTGATGCTTCCCTGGCTTCTGTCGCCAGTCGGATGTGTATACGCATGATCGGTGTCAATGGGTTCTTCGTCACGGGAGGTCTCCGAGTTTAATTCTTCATGGCTATGTTCTCCGCTCGTCGTTAAGACCCAGTGTCAAAGGTGACTTCTTACGGGTGACAGCGAGTTCTTCGCCGAGCGTCATCCATAAGAATAGTGTATCTGGAGTGTTAATTAAGCTCCCAAATCACAAATGCTTTCTTCCGCCCGCTGCAACAGTTCAACAGGTGCGCTTTGGCACTAAGATGTGTACTTGCAGGATCCGGCGACACGAAGGCTTCAGCCATCGAATGAGCGTTCTTGGCGACCTCATGCCAAGAACCGCCTGTTCTTGCAGTTCTAGATGTTTCCCACGACGCTTGCGGCGCCGCAGTTTTTATCGTTTGAGGGCTGTGTGACAACAACACATGCCGAAAGAAAGCCGCGAGTGCTTCCGCTCTCTGGTGCTGCAAAGCCACGGCCTGCCGAGACCTACAAGCGCCGTGCCCTCGCCAGCAAATGATTAAACGTGGAAATGTTTAGGGTATTGTAAGCTACCACCGCATTTTGGACGCCAGCTTGAAGCACCGCAGGGGATGGTCTCGTAAAGCCGAAACGGCGCAATAGCGTCTAGCCCGGCGGTGCAGGAACCAGCGCGTCCTCAGGGTCTGTATGAAGAGGCGTTAAAGCCTGCAATGTCGAGAACTTATCTATTTCCACTGAGCGAGATGCAGCCTCAAACGGGCTGGGTCGCGGACATCTCTCTGCGAAGGACTGGCGCAACTCGCTCGGCCAGCAAATCAATTTGTTCAAAAACGGTTTTGAGCGGAACGCCTCCCATTTCGAGCGTGAAGAGCTGGCGGCGGTAACGACCGAAATGTTCTCTGAACGTCAGGACCTTGTCGATCACCTGCTGGGGACTTCCGACGGCAAGTGAGGTGTTGTTCATGACCTGCTCGAGCCCGGCACCCCGATAAATCCTGGAGTTGGCAAAGAAAGGCCGGTATTGCGCCACAGCCTCCTGAGAGTTGGGGTGCATAAAGATCTGCCCTCCAGCGCCGACGATTGCTTCTTCGGCCTTCCCGTGCCCGTAGTGGGCGAAGCGCTCGCGATACAGTTTCACAAGTCGACCGAAATGTTCGACCGGGCCGAAGAGATTGTTGGTAAAAAATCCATCGCCGTAATACGCCGCGATTTCGACGACATCGGGGTTCGATACGGAACCATGCCACACAAGCGGCGGCTTCGCTTCAAACGGCCGAGGCGTGGACATGAACCCGCGCAAAGGGGTGCGGAACTTACCCTCCCAATCCACACGATCCTCACGCCAGAGCCTGTGCAGGAGCCCGTAATTTTCAACGGTCAGGGCTACACCGTCCTCAACGTTTTTCCCAAACCAGGAATATACGGCGGGCGTGTTGCCGCGTCCCAGCATCAAGTCGACACGGCCCGCCGAAAGCTGCTGCAGCGTTGAAAAATCCTCGGCGATTTTTACAGGGTCGTTGGTCGTAATTAGCGTTGTCGACGTTGACAGTGTGATCTGCTTTGTCTGACCCGCAATGTAGCCCAGGATGGTGGTAGGGGAACTGGGTACAAAGGGTGGGTTGTGATGTTCGCCGATCGCGAATACGTCTAGTCCAGCCTCGTCGGCATGGACGGCGATCTTCACCATAGCCTGGAGTTTTTCGTGCTCTGTCTGCGCGTTGCCCGTCGAGGGATCGGCTGTAACTTCGCCAACGCTGAAAATTCCGACTTCCATTTTGAATACCTTCGTAATCCCCGAATATGGCTCTAAAGCTACCGGCTGAGCTGGTGAGCTAAAAATCCTGTTCTCATATCCGGATGTGTATATGTTGATGTGGCAGAGGGCGCAGCTGCGGGCAATTAAACAACCTCCAGACAGCGCCCCCGGCCGTCGCCCTCACTGTCCCTTGGCCGCTAGGTAGCCAGAGATGTTGTTGGCAGAGAAGGGGAGGTGATCGCCCATCAGTTGCGCATGCTCCTGACCATGCTCCGAACGCCAGTCGCCGAGAAGTTCAGCGCCTACTGCTACCCAAGTGATGGGCTTGATGCCGACTTGCACCATACGAGCAATGGCGGCGTCCTCAACGATCTTGTTCCACGTTCCAGAAGCATCGATAACCGCATAGACGTCATAGCCATCTTCCTTGGCTGATAGCGCTGCAAAAGCGAGGCAAACCTCGGTCGAGATGCCAGCGATCAGCAGCTTCTTTCTCCCGGTGTTCTTAACCGCAGCAACGAAGTCCTTGTTATCCCAAGCATTGATCTCGCCAGGGCGGTGGACGATGGTTGCGTCTGGAACAAGGTTTGTCACGATTGGCATGATAGGGCCGTTTGGACCATCGGAAGCACTGGTCGTAATGATCGCGGGCAGTTTGTAAACCTTAGCAAGGGTCGCGAAGGCCTTGACGTTATTATTGAACTCCGGCGGGCTTTGGGTCTGCACGCCGTTGGCCAGGCCTGTCTGGTGATCGACGAAAAGAACTGCGGAGTTCTGGGCTGTAATCCGGTCGTATGACATTGTCATATCCTTTTGATTGTTGGTGTCGGTGGTTGATCACTCGACTGCTCTAAAGGTGTCATTCGAACGGCATATCCACTAGCGGCAATGGCCGGAACTCATAGTTGCTGAAATCGGAACAGCGTTTGGATGAGACTGGTATCGTTGGTGTTCAAAGCAGCTAGTTGTTTGAGAGCCTCGTCCTAGCCAAGCTACTTTTGCTCCCGTACAAATCGCGACCGTGACGATCAAGACATCGAAGGAAAATGCGGCTCCCATTTCCGTCGTGTAACCGATCGGAGGCTAGCATGACGGAAGACAAGTTGGAGGGTATTGCTGACTACCGTGCGCCAGCGGGAGGATGGGGTGCCCTAAAAGCAGTTGCCAGGGCCCTTAAGGAACAACAACTCTCTTTAACGGGCGTTAACGCGTTACTCAAAGCAAACCAGCCGGAAGGCTTCGATTGTCCGGGCTGCGCGTGGCCGGATCCCGACCATACCTCTGCATTTGAGTTTTGCGAAAACGGCGCGAAGGCGATTACATGGGAGGCCACCCGGAAACGGGCGGATCCTGAGTTCTTCTCGCTTCACACCGTATCCGAAATGTGGGCTTGGGACGACCACCGCATAGAAGATTCCGGTCGCCTGACCTCACCGATGATATATGATGTAGCAAGCGATCGCTTCAAGGCGATCTCTTGGCAACAGGCATTTGATATGATCGGGCAGCGTTTGCGCGAGTTATCAAATCCGAATCAGGCCGAGTTTTACACGTCGGGCCGCGCCTCAAACGAAGCTGCATTCCTCTACCAGTTGTTCGTTCGCGCCTTTGGCACGAACAATTTTCCCGACTGCTCGAACATGTGCCACGAGGCGACGTCGGTCGGGCTTCCTTACTCGATCGGAGTTGGCAAGGGTACTGTGGAGTTGGTTGATTTCGAGAAATGTGACCTGATCATCAGCATCGGTCACAACCCCGGAACCAATCACCCGAGAATGATGACCACGTTGCACGACGCCTCTAAAAGAGGTGTCCCGATCATGGTATTCAATCCGCTGCGCGAACGCGCACTGGAACGATTTGCGGCTCCGCAAAATCCTATCGAGATGATTACTCTATCCTCGACGCCTATTGCATCCTCCTACTACCAAATCAAAACGGGAGGGGACATGGCTCTATTGAAAGGACTGATGAAACTGCTTTTTGAACGAGATCGTCTGGATATTGAAAATGGCGGCGCCGGCCTTCTCGACCGGGATTTTATCGAAGATCATACTTCCGGACTTGGAGGTTAAAGCTGACGTAGAGAGAACAACCTGGGACCAAATCTACAGGAGGTCTGGCTTAGGACCTAGCGACTTCGAGAACGCATTGAATACCTATGTAAGCGCCGACCGGGTCATCATCTGTTATGGGATGGGTGTGACGCAGCACTTCGCCGGAACCGAGATTGTTCAGCAATTGGCGAACCTTCTCATGCTACGGGGTAACATTGGAAAGCCGGGGGCCGGACTGTGCCCGTTGCGCGGACACTCAAACGTACAGGGCGATCGAACCGTCGGCATCACTGAAATGCCGAGCGCTGCACTTCTGGACGGTATCGAGAGAGCTTTTGGTTTTCGACCACCTGCGGAGAAAGGTCATAACGCAGTCGAAAGTTTGGAAGCGATTATATCAGGCGAATCCAAAGCACTCATTTGCCTCGGAGGAAATCTTGCTGTCGCTATGCCAGACCCCGATGTTGTGTTCGAAGGCATGCGGCAACTAGAACTGGCCGTGCACATCGCTACAAAACCCAATCGATCCCATTTGCTCACTGCGAAAACATCGATCTTGCTGCCTGTCCTAGGCAGAACCGACCAAGACCTGCAAGGTACCGGGCCCCAATCCGTCACAGTCGAGGACTCGATGTCGATGGTTCACGCCTCAAAGGGCTTTCTTAAACCGCCAAGCGATCAACTTATGTCAGAGCCAGCGATCATTGCCGGGCTAGCAAAGGCCACAATCGGTTCCCGTTACGAGATACCATGGGATGAACTGGTGGAAGACTATGACCGTATCCGTGACAAAATCGAGATCGTCTTTCCTGAATTCTTCGACTTCAATGTCAGAGTACGAAAGCCAGGCGGTTTCCGTCTGGATATCCCTGTATCGAGGCGTGAGTGGCATACAACAAATCGGAAAGCCAATTTTCTCGTTGCTGCAGGGCTTGAAGACGATGCGCGATTGATCGACGGCGAGTGCCTTGTTCTCACGACCATTCGTGCCCATGGTCAGTACAACACGACTATTT
Organism: Agrobacterium sp. 33MFTa1.1; assembly: GCF_004328495.1. Lineage (NCBI taxonomy): Bacteria > Pseudomonadati > Pseudomonadota > Alphaproteobacteria > Hyphomicrobiales > Rhizobiaceae > Agrobacterium > Agrobacterium sp. 33MFTa1.1. The sequence continues at coordinate 177,781 of NZ_CP036360.1, forward strand.
ATAACATGGATGACCGTTATCGGGGCATTTTTGGCAGACGGGACGTGATCCTTATGAACAAAGCCGATATGGACGTACGCGGTATCGCCGAAGGGGAGCAAGTTCAGGTCGCTGGAATGGCCATCGGCAAACCTTTAAAAACACATGTCCTGACTGGTTTCATAGCGGTTGAATTCAACATTCCACAAGGCTCGGTCGCAGGCTACTATCCAGAACTTAATAAGGTGATGGCGCTCTCCGATTTCGACCCCAAATCAGGCACTCCGGCTTATAAAGGAGCGCCCGTGACGATCTCCAAGTGGCGCCCGCCATGACGATGGCGGGCCGCTCCGCAACCCGGCGCCACCGATAAAGCAAATTGGGCGCGACGCCATGACGGCGAGCGGTCGAAGATACCGTCTCGCCGGGTTCGAAACTCTGCTCAATGATTGTCAGCTTTTGCTCGGTTGTCCACCGCCTGCGGCGAACATCACCCGTCAGCAATTCAACGTGTCGATAGTCGTTAGACATAAGCCTATACCCAAGCCTGTGCTTGAGCCTTTCTGCTTATTCCGACTGTCCGGTCGAAATGGGGGCAGTTCACACGTCCTGCGATCACGTGAAGAGCCTATTTCTGGCCCGCTCCTTCTTTCGCGGCCATCTACCATTGGCTCATGCGATTTTAAGTGCCAGACCACTCCGTTGCGGCTCACGCGGCGCGGGCGAAGGCTTGGTCCTTTGTAGAGGGCCGAAGAAAATTTTATATCGTTTTCAGCGCCATCCGTGACTGACGGCTCGCTCGCACACATAAGGCGGGCATACTGTTGCCATCAAAGTCCTTCGGTCGCACTCTCCGGCCGTTCTCACGAGACGACGAAGCGGACCCGTCGTGCCGAATTCCGAATTGAACGTCATTCCGAATGGTCCCGCGGCTGCAGGCAGCTTTCGTGAAATGTGTTGACTTCAAACGCCGTCCAGGACCTTATCTGCAGGGTCTTTCGGCCCTGTCGGCTGAGCAATGCAGAGCTTGTGTCGCCTGAGATAGGCCGATGACGGCGTCGCGCAATTCAGAGCTTCCCTGAGAACCGCCGCCGCGAATATCAAAGCTCCTTTGATATTCGCGAAAAAAGCTGCCTTCGGTGGCGGTACCGAAGGCAGCAAAGCCTGCGACGGGGGCAGGCGACTGCGGCGAGGACCGCAGTGGAGCGGCGGGGAAGGAGCCGTTCACGGATCTATAAAACATGTTCAAGTAACAGCAGTCTTGAACAAGGCATGTGGGAATGGGATGGCACGTTGATCTCCATCCTTCTGTCGTGTTCATTGTGCTGCCTAAAGCATAAAGAACAACGACTTTAGGTTGGGCATGGAATCTAAAGCTTGCCGGCACTCACAAGCTCACGGACTTTCTTCAACGTTGATACCACTGCGGTAATGTAGCTGCGACGCATCTCCTTGATCAGAGCGAGCTCTTCGTCAGAACCTTCCGATGCTCCCTCGAAAGGGACGCTGAAGGTGAAGGTGAGCCACAACCCCTTTTCGCTTTCGCTGATCGTGTTTTGAATGAAGCCATCGCTACCGACCCTTTCGAATTGAACTTGGACGGGTGGAAAAAAGGTTATTCTCTCTTCATAATCACCAGTGGGCAGAGTGATCTGACGCAACAGGCCATTATCGGATCGACTGATGACGTCACAACGAGACATCCCAGGCACAAATGGAAGTGCGTTGTTCGCCTTCATCTCGAGACCCTTCCAAACCTGGTCGGCCGTCAGCACCGGCTCTACGCCTTCAGGATTTATTTCAAGTGTATAAGAAACTGTTTTCATCTGAGACTTCCTTTCAAATCAAGTTTTCATGACTGATCGCGCGAGCATTCGTCAAAATGAGCGTGCTATCATTTGCTCGTAATAATCGCGCAAGTAACCATATCGCTCGGCTCCAAGCTGGGAGATAGCAGGCGCTTCATGCTGCTCCAGCTCATAAGGTATCGCTCCGCCGAAGCCGCTCGGCGAGCGCCTGTTGGATGTCATGGCTTCTTCAAGCCAACGCGCAATAGTGATGTCTTCGAACATTTTTGCAGCCTCTCGCTTTGGTCGCCAACATAATGCGGCTCGCGAACAAGGCTTTGAAGCCTCGAGCTGGCGAAGACATTGTTTCGCTTGATGAATGTAATGAGCGCGAGTGTCAGGCTGCGTAAGCCGAGGGAGCCTGATCGTCTCGCACGTCTAGCCCGACCTTCTCCACTGTGTGGCGGTCAGGAACGGAGCGCGACGATCTGAGTTATGTATCATCGGATCCAACGATCTCACATGCTCGGCGGTCTGTCCCCTCAAGCCGCGCTGCATCTAGATAAATAACTATTAGCGGTCGACCGTCGCCTCGTCTTTCGAGTCGGATTATCCTTGAGTGCCTCGGTCAATTTTTCCTTCCTCAGCTTTGAAGAAATATTGGCTATTCACCAGCCAACCTTTCAAGGGCCTGAGTGGCAAGATTGACGCCAGGACAACAAGTGGAAGAGACGTAAAGAGATGGACCCATAAAGGCGGCTGGTAGGCGACTTCTAACCAACATGCGATGCCGACAGCTGGCACGCTTGTAAAGCAGATCACAAAAAATGCCGGGCCATCCGCCGGATCGGCAAACGCGTAGTCCAGCCCGCAGACCTCACAGTTGGATTTCAAGGTGAGAAACCCCTTAAACAAGTGACCCCGGCCACAACGGGGGCATAGCCCCTTTATCCCAGTTCGATAAGGCGATAGTGGCGGCAAATCAGCGGTCATTACGGTTTCCTCCAAATTTCCATCATAGTGAGATGCGGCTAGACGCTGGAAGCGCAGCGCTTCGCTCCCAGCCCTGATTAAGCAAGTCGAGACTTGCTTTTTTGACGCCTAGGTCTGAATCTAGGCGGGGTGCGTCTACACAGACAACCTTGCAGCCTTAAGGGCGCGTCCCCACCAGGTAAGCTGATCGAGGAGGTTTTTCGCCGCCTCGTCCAAATGAGGATAATCGCCTAGAGTTTTGCCGTCTTTGACCACCGATAGGTATTCGGGGAAGGAGATGTGAACACCTGTTTTGACGGAGACCGCACTCATCTCAACGAAGATCAACCGGAGTTGCTCGACGGCGCGAGCTCCGCCGACACCGCCATAACCGACGAAAGCAACCGGCTTGTGAATGAACTCGCCAAGGTCAATAGCATTCTTAAGCACAGCCGTTGGCGCATGGTTATATTCTGCTACGGTGAAAATAAAGCCGTCAAACTCGCGCAAAGCCTTCTTCCACCGCTCCGCAGTGTCGCTTTCCGCGGTGGTCGCGCGCTCTTCACCGAAAAAGTGCATGGGAAAGTCCAACAGATCGAGAATCTCGACGTTCAGATCGGCGCGTTGATCCGCAATTTGTTGAATCCATTTCGCGGGGTGGTCCGCAAACCGACCCATCCGGGTACTTCCAACAATGACGGCGATTTTCAACTCACTCATGGCTCGTTCCTTATATTGTTGAGGGTCAGGCGCCCTACGCGGAGCAAATCAAGTCGATATGTTTACGCTGGTACTTCTTAGTGGCGCATGAGGCCCGGATCACCTGGTTCTGTATAGGACGCGCGGTGGCAACCTAGAACGAGAGCCGTTTTCAACTCTCGACAAGCAAACTTCACCGTCAGACCCTTTGATGCCAACCTAATTGATAACGCGTCGATGCATCAGGCCAGCAGCCGTCGGCAGACCTTCCATAGTTACTGTGATGGACCAGTATGTGCCTCGAGCAGCGCGATTTTCTCCTCGAGTTCTGATATCTTTTGTTCCTTTTCCGCTAACAGCTGTTTGACGACGCTCTCATCTACCATTCGGGGGATATGTTGTGGGCAATTCGCATCCCATGCCGTCACTGTGAAAACTATCGCCTGCTCTACGCGGGCATTGTAATCCGCAGGCTTGAGACGAGCCTCGAGATCCGCGTCGTTTTCAATTACTTTCGCTTCACCCCAAATTTTGACACGTTGACGGTAGGTGTAGTCCATCAAAAAAAGAAAAGCCTTCGGATTATCGACAAGATTTCCTTGGGTGATGTACTGACGATTACCTGAGAAGTCGCCGAAACCAATCGTGGTATTGTTCAAAACCTTGAGAAAGCCAGGCGGGCCACCCCGATGCTGCACGTACGGCTGACCGTCTTGATTAACGGTCGCTAGATAGACGGTCGTTCTGCTTTCTATGAAAGCTGCAAGATCGTGCGTTATTTCGGTCTGCCAAGAGCCGCCGGTTTCCATTCGCTCGTAACCGCGTCGTGACCCTTTCCTGACTTGAATGTCTTTAACGGAGGGCGTAAAGGCGACATCGCTTGCGTATTGAACATCTTTTTTCGTCATAACCTGCGCCTTTGTTCGCGCGAAAAGCGCGTAATCGGGATCGAGCTTAAAACCAAGCAGCCGCGCCGACCACTGCTGTTTTGTGCAATACTCTGTTCCGGCAATTCGAGGTCATGTGAGAAGCAGTGGTCCGGAGACGCGCCAGCTTTTGTTGTAGTTGCAGCAATTATCCAGATCAGAGTAGCCGCGAGACCTCAGAGATAGCGGTTTTCCAGGAGCAAAGGACGCGGCCGACGTATCATCGCTGGAAGTTAGCGATCTCATCAAGCGTTGTTTCACTACAGATCCTTGGGGGCCGAAATCTCAAATGCGCGCCGCTTTTTGATCCGATCTCGGCTAGCGTCATCGCGGAAGTCTAGCCATATATGCTCGCGTGAAACTCGCCACTTCATCCAACTTCGTATCCATCGCAAAATGACCCGCATCCAAAATATGAATGTCTGCCTCCGGTAAATCCTTTTTGAAGGCATCGGCGCCAGCGACCGTAAATGCTGGATCATACTTTCCCCACATGACAAGAGTTAATGGTTTGTGCTCGCGCAACCAGCTTTGCCAAATCGGGTAAGCCGCGATGTTGTTCTGGTAGTCGAAAATCAGGTCCGACTGGATCTGGTCCTGCCCGGGTCGGTTGAGATACGCGTACTCGTCCATCCACAGATCCGGATTATAGGCCTCGATATCAGGATCTGTTCCAAGGTGACGGGCTCGGGTCACAGCGAGAGACTGGTGCTGTTTAACGACTTCAGCCTGGAGTTCGCCGCGGTTGTTCCAAAATGCCTTTCTCTCTTCCCACATGGGGCCGAGCCCCTCTTCGTAGACGTTGCCATTCTGAAAAATTGTACCGATCACAGATTGGGGTCTCGTCGTAGCGACGCGCATCCCGACCGGAGCACCATAATCCTGCATGAAGAGCACATATCGATCGAGCTTGAGCGCATCAGTCAGCTTGATGATGGTCTCAGCCAAGTGATCGAACGTATACGTATAATCCTGCGGGGAAGGCGCCTCGCTGTTGCCAAACCCTGGATAGTCAGGGGCCACGAGATGATACTCGTTTCCGAGCCTTCTCATCAGATCGTCGTACATCCGCGATGAGCTTGGAACGCCGTGTAGCAGAAGGATTGCTGGTTTATCGTGCGCGCCGATTTCCCGATAGGCGATCTTCGACCCGTCAATCTCGATTGTACGATAGGTCATTTGGGGCGTGGGGGCGCTGACATCGGCAGCGTTAGCGACCGGGGCCGTGAGAATTACTGCCAACGCAATTGCGCTCGTCAATGATGCGAGTTTTTGCGGCGTTTCAGTTACATTAATTGGCTTGTTGTTCATGGTTCGAATCCTCACCGGGTTTGTTGTCGCGGTGATAATCATCCATCTTCCTGGGAGCGAGAACCGCCTCATTTCACAAGGGATTGTTTCTTCCAATGAAATAGTGGCTTCGCGCGAAAGGCCTTCTTGCCTCGGGCGAAAAGCATTCTGAGACATTTTACTCGCGGTAACGAGCAATTTCTAAAAATGAATATTCGGCCCGTGGATCGTTCGCTGCATCCTGTAGGCCCCGATCGGGAATGGAATGGTCGTTATGACGAAGCAGACTCTCATTGTCTCCCGCACCGAGGAGTGCGAGAGCATTTGGCAAAGCGGTGCCAGCGCCGCGCATCGTGGAGACCCCCGTTCGAGGCCTGCCTGAACCGAAGGAAGCTGCTCTAGTACATTTACTTGAAGCAGACGTTATAAATGTGGGCGACGTGGTTCCGCGCACGATGCTCTTTGCCGTGAAAGAAAGGCAAGGTTCCAAAAGAGCTTGCACCGTAGAGAGGCCGACCCCGGTCGAACGACTCATGACCGCTCCTTAGCCGAGGAGCACTCATCTCTTTTCGCTGCAGATGACTAACCGCGTTTGTCTGAGCACACAGTCTTGTTTGTTGTCGACTCGACAGTTGGCCACTCCAGAAACCCGAACGATGCGTTTGACTTACGTTCAATTGCAAAGCTTAGGGAAAAAGACGTTGCCGCCGGTCTCGCGCATCGAATAAATGTACCGCGCCCTGACCAAGAGAAATCCTTTGGACAGAGCCGACCTCGAACCATGGCCGCTCGCGCAGAACCGCCGAGACCAGTTGGCTGCCGAGCTTCAGTTCGAGAAAGGTTTCCGAACCGGTCGGCTCGATATTCTCGACGATAGCTTCGAGTGACCCTTCCGGGCCGAGGGCGATTTCTTCAGGGCGCTTGCCGATTAGCAGCTTCTGGCCTTCTCTCGCCCCTCCCGGTGCGGTGAGACCGGAGGCCTGTCCGTCCTCCAGCACCAGCTGTCCGGCGGATACGGTTGCCGGGAACAGGTTCATCGCAGGCGAGCCGATGAACTGGGCGACGAAGGCATTGGCCGGCCGGTCGTAAAGCTCGAGCGGCGTGCCGATCTGCTCGATGCGGCCGGCCTGCATGACGACGATACGGTCGGCCATGGTCATCGCCTCGACCTGGTCATGCGTCAAATAGACCATCGTCGTTCCCAAACGCCGGTACAGGCTCTTGATCTCGCCGCGCATCTGGACGCGCAGCTTGGCATCGAGATTGGAGAGCGGTTCGTCGAAGAGGAAGACCTGCGGATTGCGGACGATCGAGCGGCCCATGGCGACACGCTGGCGCTGGCCGCCGGAAAGCGCCTTCGGCTTGCGTTGCAGCAGGCTTTCTAGGCCGAGGATCTCGGCGGCCTCGCGGACCTTCTTCTGCTTCTCGGCCTTGCTGGCGCCGGCGAGCGTCAGCGAGAAGGCCATGTTTTCCTCGACGGTCATATGCGGGTAGAGCGCATAGTTCTGGAAGACCATCGAGATGTCGCGGCTCTTTGGCGGCAGGGTGTTGACCACCTTTCCGCCGATCGAGATCGTGCCACCGGAAATGTCCTCCAGCCCTGCGATCATCCGCAGCAGGGTGGACTTGCCGCAGCCCGACGGCCCGACGAGGACGACGAATTCGCCGTCGCCGATCGCCGCGTCGATGCCGTGGATGACCTCGGCGCTGCCGAAACGCTTGGCGACCTTGTCGATCGTGACGCTTGCCATGAAGTCCTCCTTATGCCGCGCCGATATGGATGCGCGTGGCCGACAGGGCGCCCTCGTGGATGATCAGGCCGGCGGAACCGCCGGCAAAGGTCTGGTCATTGGCCTCGACCACGGTATCGCCGACCTTCACCGAAAGCTTGCCGCCCTTGGCGGAGAACTTCATCGTGAAGCGTGTCTCGAACTCGACGCGAAGCGGCGCGGAGGCGAGCACGGTCTGCTTTTCGTCCTTGCGGCAGACGATCTGCAACTGCCCCTGACGCGTCACCTGGGCCGCATAATAGCGGCGCTGCCCTCCGGCGCGGATCACCAGGCCACCGTGATCGCCGAGATGCAGCATCATGTCGGCTTCGATCGCGTAATCCGTCCAGTCGCGCGTGCCCTGCAGGATCATGCCTTCGCCGCGGTTCTGGCTGATGCGGAAATCCTGCGGGAAGTTCTTCGAGAAGAAGTGGACGTTGCTGACCCAGGCGCGGCGCCAGAAATCTCCGCCGTCTTCGGGACGGCGGAAGGTGGCATCGGGGCAACCGTCCCAGGTGACGGTATCGACGAGCACGCGGCCGTTGGCACGGCCCTGCGGGGCACTCAGCACGACGCCGATTTCGGCGATCGGCTGGTGGCCGGTCGAGGGAATCGTCCATTCGAGCGCTGCGGAACCGCCGGGGCCGAGAAGCTTGCCGGAGGGCATATCGATATCGACGAGATTGTCGCTGCCGTCATAGTGGCGGATGCGGAGCTTGGCTTCGACCGTGCCGCTGTTTCCGGCTTCTGCCGAAAGCGTGGCGCGCAGCGTCTGACCGGCGTGGATGCGCGGGCTGGCGACCAGATCGTAGGTACGCATCTTGGTGACTTCGTGCGGCGTGAAGACCGGCGTGGTTGCCGCAGCCTCGCGGCCTGGCGCCAGCGCCAGATAGTCGATCGCCAGAGCCGAACCAGTGCCGGTGACCTTGAGGCCGTCGACCGCCGTCTGGCCGGCCTGCGGGCGGAAGCCCTGGACGGAGCCCGGCAGCGCGAAATGGAATTTCGCACCGTTCTTCGGCGCCGGCTTTGCCGGCTCGCCCGCAAGCTTACGGCCGAGATTGGCAAGCCACAGAGAGATATCGGCGGCATCGGAGATCGAGCGGCCGCCGTCGGCGGTCGACATGTAGAGACGGTCGGCAACGGGGCCGCGCCAGTCCGGCCCGGCATCAAGGCCGTCGAGACCGAGCATGATCCCGTGCAGGCAGCCGAGGTTGCCGGCGTTGCAATCGGTATCCCAGCCGGAGGTGTTGACGATCATCTGGCCGCGCTGGAAATCGTGCGGGGCATGCAGCAGCGCCATGATCATCAGTGCGTGGTTCGGTACGACATGGCAGTTGCCCGGATATTTGTCGTAGCCGTAATTGTCCTCGATCTTTTGACGCGTCGCTTCCCAGTCCTCGTTGCCGGAGGTCCAGTTGCGGATATCGCCGACCAGCTTGGCGATCAGGCTGTCCTTCGGGATATGGGCAAGGCCGGTGTCGAGCAGGTGGTTCACATCCTTGCTGACAAAGGCTTCCGCCTCCATCGCCGCCCAGAGCACGGCGGCGTTGACAGCTTCGCCGTCATGGCTGACGGAACCGGCAGCGCGCGCCAGCTTGGTGGCCTGTGCCGGGTTGCCGGGCGAAACGAGAGCCCAGCCGTCGATGAAGATCTGCGCGCCGATCTGCTCGGCGACGGTCGCGCCATTGACCTCGATCGACCCGGATGCCGGAGCCGGGATGCCGCGTTGCAGGTTGAGCCAGGCGGTGTGTTCGGTCGAATTGCCGGCGCCACTCCACCAGAGGATCGAGCGCTCTTCGATGATGTAGTTCAGCCAGGCCTTGCCGATGTCTTCGGCCGAGAGATCGGGCGAAATGCCGTAATCGTCGAGGGCACGCGGGAAGGTGAAGGTGCCGGCAACGTCGTCGTCGGTGACGACGAGCGGATCGCCCAGGCGGTCGTGGACGTAATAGGTGATCGGGCCGAGCTTCTCCAGGATATCCTTGTAGCGCCAGTTCTCGAACGGGCGGCCGAGATAGACGCCGATCAGCTTGCCGAGAACGCCGGCATAGACGCGGTTGGTATAATCTGCGGGAGTGGCGTCGCCTTAACCTGACGTAGGACGCAATCATTTCTTCGTCTTGAATTTCAGGCTTGGATCGGCAACGCGATCTCGCGCCAGATGGCTCTGGCGAGGGCGCGGAGTTGGCGATGATCAGCGGCGTTCAGGTGTTTTCGATGAAGTTGGAAAAGATTGGCAATTTGACCGTGGGTTGAGACGAAACGTTGGCATTGTCGTGCCGACTTGAACCGCATCATGCGTCGCTCTCGTCGTCGAACGGGAAGGTGAGAATTCTCTGCGCGGTTGTTGAGCCCTTTGTGCGAACGGTGCTTGATCCCCGGCATGATCTCTCGCTTTGCGGCGGCATAAGAACGCAGCTTGTCTGTCACCATCACGCGTGGCGCAACACCTTGGCTCTTCAACAACTTGCGCATCAGCCGAAGAGCAGCTCCCTTGTTTCTGCAGCTTTGCAGCAGAGCATCGAGAACGTAGCCGTTGCCATCGACGGCGCGCCACAGCCAGTATTTCTTGCCCTTGATCGATACGACCATCTCATCGAGATGCCATTTGTCTGCGAAGTTGCCGATCGACCGCCGCTTGAGTTGATGGGCGAATTTCAGGCCAAACTTGGTCGCCCATTCTGCGACGGTCTGAAACGAGACGCCAATGCCGCGCTCGGCAAGCAGGTCTTCGACATCGCGCAGGCTCAGCGGGAACCGATAATAGAGCCATACCGCATGCGCGATGATCTCGGCTGGAAAGCGGTGGCGTTTGTATTGGGCGGACGCATCTTCAGTCATGGCGATAGACTATTGCCTCGATCCGCACCAGTCGGTTAAGGCGACGCCTCCGTGGCTGCTGTTCTTCTGAGTTCAACGTCCGCCATGGCGGCTGATCGCGTCGTTCATGTCTACAACTGGTCGGATTATATCGATCAGTCTATCCTTGAGGACTTCACGAAAGAGACCGGCATCAAGGTCGTCTATGATGTCTTTGATAACAACGAACTATTGGAAACAAAACTCCTCGCGGGCGCTTCCGGCTATGATGTCGTCGTGCCAACAGGCCCTTTTCTTGCCCGGCAAATCAAGGCGGGTGTGTTCCAGAAGCTCGATAAGACAAAGCTGCCGAATATCGGAAATCTCTGGCCTGATATCATGGACAGGCTGGCCGTCTATGATCCAAACAATCAGTATGCAATAAACTATATGTGGGGTACGACGAGCATCGGTTACAATGTCGATAAGGTAAAAGCCGCTCTTGGCAATGTCCCGATCGACAGCTGGAACATCATCTTTGATCCCGCAAATGCAAAAAAGTTGAGCTCATGCGGCATTAATATTCTCGATGCGCCTGACGAAACCATGGCCATCGCTCTGAACTATCTCGGGAAAAACCCCAACAGCAAAGAAACGTCTGACCTCAAAGCTGGCGCTGAAGTCTTCAAGAAGATCCGGGCCTCGGTGCGATCGTTTAATTCGTCTGCTTATATCAACGAACTTGCGACGGGCGATATCTGCGTGACCATTGGCTTTTCCGGCGACGTGCTGCAGGCCAAGGCTCGCGCACAAGAGGCCAAGAACGGCGTCAACGTGGAGTACGCGATTCCGAAAGAGGGAGCTTACATGTGGTTCGACAACCTCGCGATCCCCGCGGATGCGAAGAATGTAGAGGAAGCTCACGCATTCATAAATTATCTCATGAAACCGGAAGTCATTGCCAAAGCCTCCAACTACGTCAGATACGCCAATGGAAATCTTGCATCGCAAACGCTTGTGGACAAGGATGTTCGTGAGAACGCATCTGTTTACCCGCCGGATGCCGTGCTCGGTAAGCTCTTCACGATCTCACCTTATGGTCAGAAGCAACAGCGCATTCTAAACAGGCTTTGGACGGGAATTAAGGCGAAAAACTAGCGCGCACGGCGCCAGAAGAATAGCTGCGCATCTTTCAACGGTACAAGATGCGCCGCTATCAACAGTTGGGGCGTTCACCATTGCGTGAACCCTTGCCAGCGCTAGGAACTCCTTCACGCCCGCTTACAGGTTGCCGCGTCCGGGATAGTAAAGACAAAGTCTTGGAAAAGGTCGCGTCCAGTCGTTTAGGACCAGTGTGAGCCGACCTTCTTCAATATCGGCCAGAACGCTTTGCTCGACGAAGAGGCCGATGTCGGTGTCTGCAGGACTACTACTCTGGCGAGGGTGGCTTCGTTCAGAATAGTCTGACCACGAACATCGATTTGTGCCGTCTCTCCATCCTTCTCAGAACGCCATCTGAAGATTGTTCCATCCCTGCTTCTTCAGAAGACGGGTCAACAATCGTCTGACAGCCTTGGTGTTGCGGCGGTTCTGAACGATTTCGTCGAGCACATACCCGTCCTGATCGACGGTCCGCCATACCCAGTGTTTCCTGCCGGAAATGATGATGACGACCTCGTCCAAGTGCCACACATCGTTGCCGCTGGGCTTCTTGCGGCGAAGGCGGCGCGCATAATCCGGGCCGAACTTTTTTCCCCAGAGGCGGATCGTTTCATGGGAGACGGCAATGCCGCGCTCGAGCAGCAATTCTTCGACAAGGCGCAGGCTCAGCGGAAACCGAAAGTAGAGCCAGACCGCGTGGGCGATGATTTGGGCTGGGAAATGATGGCGCTTGTAGCTGACTGGCGAAGTACTCATGAACGTGCGTCTATCGCGGTCGCTCCTCATAAGACGTTACCGTGACATCGCTGCGCGCACTGATGGGTTGCCAATAGGAGCCATGGGTAACTGTAAGCGCTAAGACTGCAAGACGATACATTATGCTATATAAGTCAGCAATTTGATACAGTTTTGTATATCGACGTTGCATCGCTCTTGAATCCTCTATATATTATCCTGTATGTTTCGCATCGAGCGATACAGGATAATGATATGGCATATAAAACGGAGCATATAACGCAGCAGCTGCGCGCTGCGCGCGAAGCGCAGAAAATGAGCCAGCGCGAGCTGAGCGCACGATCGGGCCTGACGCAAAGCCATATTTCTCAGATAGAACGGGGCACCATGGAGCCCGGACTTGGCAGCTTGGTGGATGTGGCACGCGCGCTCGACCTCGAGATCGTCCTTGCCCCGAAAAAACTGATGCCGGCAATCCGCAATATCCTCGATAGCGCATCGGCATCGAGTGATGTCCTGACATCCGACCAGCGCAAGCTGGTGGGGCGCCTTGAGCGGTGGTTTGCCCAGCACAGGGACGGGTTCGGTAGTGCTTCCGAGGCAGATACATTCAAAGATAGCCTCGCGCTCTTACGGCATCTTCCTCTGTCGGCCGAGGAGATGGACACATTCAATGAGGCGACTGCACGCCTCGACCGGTGGCAGGCTGATCCGCCGTCCCGTCAGGAACTGAGCAGGATCGCACATGCCGTAAGACACCTACGCAATGCCGCGGTGCACCGCGACCGTGACGACGCGGTCCCACGCTCGGCCTATGCGCTGGATGAGGAAGATGATAATGCCTAAGGTCACGGTACTCGATGTCAGGCTGTATGGGGAACCGGTTGCGACCCTGACGAATCTGCAGGACGGGCGCACCATCTTCGCGTTCAACGATGCATATATCGAAGACGAAAAGCGGCCGACGCTTAGCCTGTCCCTGAAAGACCCGTTCGGGGCGCTCATCACGAAGTTCAGGCCGTACAACACGGTGGTCCCGCCCTTCTTCTCGAACCTACTGCCGGAAGGACCGCTGCGCAAATACCTCGCTGATCGTGCGGGTGTGAAGCCGTCGCGGGAATTCTTCCTGCTCTGGATGCTCGGCCGCGACCTGCCTGGGGCTGTGACGGTGCATCCCTCCAAAGGGGATGACGCGCCTCCGGATGACGAGCAGGCTATCGTCGAAGCGCGGCCGAACGCGCTGCGCTTTTCGCTGGCGGGTGTGCAGCTGAAGTTCTCGGCCTTTAAAAACGACAAAAAGGGCGGCGGCTTGACCATTCCGGCCGAGGGCACGGGCGGCTCGTGGATCGTGAAGCTGCCGTCTCAACAATATAGTGGCGTGCCCGAGAATGAGTTCGCGATGATGACCATCGCCCGCATGATGGGTATGGACGTGCCTGAGCTCCAGCTGGTTGATCTCGACGCCGTGAGCGGCCTGCCTCAGGGGGTGGGTGAACTGCATGGGCAGGCGCTGGCGATCAAGCGTTTTGACCGCACGCCGGAGGGAGCGGTGCATATCGAGGACTTTGCGCAAGTCTTCGGCGTCTTTCCCGACCACAAATACGATAGGGGCAATTACCGGATGATCGGCCGCGTGCTGGGGATCGAAACCAGCACGGCCGACGTGGCGGAATTCATCCGGCGTCTAGTCTTCAGCACGCTAATCGGCAATGGCGACTTGCACCTGAAGAACTGCTCGCTCATCTATCCTGATCGCCGCACCCCTGCGCTCTCGCCAGCGTATGACTTGTTGTCGACTATCCCTTACATCGAGGGGGAAGATACGGCGGCGCTCAATTTCTCCCGCACAAAAAAGATGGCGGCGCTGTCGAAGGATGAGCTGACGCATCTGGCTGCGAAAGCGGAGCTTTCCGAGAAGCTGGTGATCGACACCGCGCGCGAGACGGTTGAACGCTTTAGGACGGTATGGGAGGCGGAAAAGAAAAACCTGCCGATGGCCGCCAAGGTCACCGACACGATCGATACGCACGCACCGAAGGTCGAGCTGTATCGTGAGTTCGCGAAGTAGTGTCTTGCGGCTCGGCATTCAATTTATCAAGCCTTGCTGCATATTCAAGGCGTTAGCCCATCCAAAACAGGATGGCCGTTGGTTCGAATCCCATCAAGAGCAAACGAGAATCGTGAACGGGGAATGACAGCGTGAAATTCTAGCTGGAAAGCGTCATTCATTTGCATTACATTCTCCTTGAATATGGAGACAGCCATGGCCGCAAACGCTCTCGTACAAACACGTATTGATTCCGAAGTCAGGGATCGTGCTTCTGCCGTCCTTGAAAGCATGGGCCTCACGGTATCTGATGCGGTTCGTATCATGCTCACCCGGACCGCTAACGAGGGCGCTCTGCCTCTTGAACTTTTATCCGGCAGTGAGGCGCATGACGCTTGGTTTCGGACCAAGGTGCATGAAGCGTTAAACGATACTCGACCGGATTTATCGGACGACGAGGCCGAGGCGCACTTTGTCAAACGTCGAGCGGCAGCCCGCCTTAAAGCGGGTGTGCCAGAATCGTGAAGCTTACTTGGTCTGCTTTTGCGTTGTCGGATCGTGACGCCATCTTCACATACGTCGAGGCAGATAATCCCGCCGCTGCCGTGTTGATCGATGAACGGATAGCCGCTGCCGCCCGTCGCTTGCTCGATTTTCCTGCCAGTGGGCGCGTGGGTCGAATTGCCGGGACACGCGAACTCGTCATCAATGGCACGCCTTATATCGCCGCCTACGCCGTTGCCGAGACGGCAGTTCGAATTCTTCGCGTACTCCATGGCGCGCAAGAATGGCCAGAAAATCTGCCCCTAAGCTGATCGACCACGTTTGTGTAGGGGGTTGACGGTTCGATCCCCATCAAGAGCAAGACCCCGACAGGTTGTCCCGTTCGGGCGGTCGCCAGCCCCGTCGGGAGACACCTCAAGTGCGAATATTTCGTTCGAGCATTGTATGTTCCATCTGCAGAACAGACCAACGGTGACAATCAGATTGTGGCGACGTGAGCAACGTTATCGAATGAGATCCGCAGCTCAACTCGACCGCAAAAATCACGATCGCAGATTGAGCGAGAAGCCGAGCAGCTTTCCTGCCGACCGCTTCAGAAGCGCGCGACATAGCAACCGTCGCCGCGGTGAAGGCGTCACTGGGCCTAGAGAGCAACCGGTGGTGGTAGGTAGATGTGATTCTTAACGAATATAAAACATTATTATCGTATATTTCGTGTCGCTGAGAATGAAGCGGTAATCTTGATCATGCGTCTGCCATCATAGGTACACCCGGCGAATGAATTGCTCGTGGTTCCTCCTGATAAACGTTAATTATTGCGAGAGCGGCACATGAAACACATTTCTATCGTCGGAAAATTTCTTATTATTATGGCATGCTTCGGCTTGTTCTCGCTTGGGGTCGCCCTTTACTCCGGGATCCAGATTGCCAGAGTTGACGAAGACTATGCTGGCCTGATGGACGGCGAATCAACCGCCGCCTTGTATTTGGCTCGCTCCAATCGCAACCTCCAGGCAGCACGAGCGTCCATCGGGGAACTGTTGATGTCGCGCTCGGCAGACCTGAACGAGCGGGCGGAAAAGGGTATCAAGGATGCTGAAGCCGGTTTTGTGAAATACATGGACACCGTTGCTGGCGCTGTCCCGCAGCACGCCGAGATTGCTCTTCTCAAGGCCGAAGGCCTCAAGGTCATGAAAGAGGTGTGTGGCCCGACCATTGTGGCGGCGCGAAACGCGACGACGGAGCAAGACATTGCGGCGTCACAACAATTGTTTCTGAGCCAGTGTCAGCCGGCTTTCAGCGCGCTCACTCCGAAGTTTACAGGTGCGACGAATGAAATCGTTGATAGTGCTGCGAAGACGGGTGAGGAGCTGTCCGCGCACGCCAGCAGCACCGCTACCAAGACCCTCGCCGCTGTCATCGTCGGCTTGATCATCGTTCTCGCGGTCGGCTTCCTCGCTATCCGTTCCTGGTTGGTACGTCCGATCCAGCGGATGTCGGTCACCATGAACGTGCTCGCCAATGGGGATTTGAACGCCGGCGTCGATGGAACGGATCGCCGCGATGAAGTTGGCGGCATGGCGAGAGCCGTCCAGGTATTCAAGGAAAACGGCCTGCGGGCAAGGGAGCTTGAACAGGAAGCGGCCGCGACGCGCTCCGCTAGCGAGGCGGAGCAATTGCGGGTCGCGGAACTTGAGCGTGAGCGCGCCCAGCAGATGGCACAGGCGACGTCAGGCCTTGCGGAGGGTCTGAAGCACCTGTCGAGCGGGAACCTGACTTTCCGACTGAACGAACCCTTTGCCACAGATTTCGAGGCATTGAGGTCTGACTTCAACGCAGCTGTTAGTCAACTGGCAGAGAGCTTGCGATCTGTCGCGAACGCCACAGGATCAATCGATAGTGGAGCACGTGAAATCAGCCAGAGTGCCGAAGACCTCTCAAAACGGACCGAGCAGCAGGCCGCGTCGCTTGAGGAAACGGCAGCCGCTCTCGACCAGATTACCACCAACGTTGCAAACTCCTCCAAACGCACCGAAGAAGCACGTCATGTGGCAATCGAGGCCAACAAGTCAGCGCGCCGCTCGGGCGAAGTAGTTTCGAATGCTGTAATCGCCATGCAGCGCATCGAACAGTCGTCGAACCAGATCTCCAGCATTATCGGTGTCATCGATGAGATTGCCTTCCAGACCAACCTGTTGGCGCTGAATGCCGGTGTCGAGGCTGCGCGGGCCGGGGAAGCGGGCAAGGGCTTTGCGGTGGTCGCTCAGGAGGTGCGCGAGCTTGCTCAGCGGTCGGCTCAAGCAGCGAAGGAGATCAAGTATCTCATCCGAAACTCCGTGGATGAAGTCAGCACGGGTGTAAAGCTGGTTCAGGAAACGGGCCAAGCGCTCAAGGTGATCGAGGAGCAGGTTGTTTCGATCAACACGCAGCTCGACGCCATATCAACGTCGGCCAAGGAGCAGTCGATTGGTCTTGCCGAGGTCAACACGGCCGTGAACCAGATGGATCAGGTGACGCAGCAAAACGCGGCCATGGTGGAAGAATCGACGGCTGCCAGCGCGTCTCTTGCCAGCGAGGTGCAGCGCCTGCGTGAGATCATATCTGAATTTCGCGTCGGCGCGGAAGGAAGAGCTGAAACCGGCAAGCCGACGGCGGTGAGAGTCGAACACAAACCTGTCATTTCTCCTGCCCGCCGCATGCTTGCGAAAGTAGCAGGAGCTATCGGAGGCCGCGCAGCCGCGGCTGAAAGCTGGGAGGAATTCTGAGGCCCGGGGACTCGACTGTTATGTCATGTGATCGTGACCGGGCGACTACTAACCCGGTCACGAGCAGCATGGGAGCCACAACTTCCGCCAGATCGATGCGTGTTAGCCTCGACAAAAATCATTGACAGCCGACGCCTCATGTCGAGCTGATGCATGCTATCCCGCAGCTCGGCCTCGACCTAGGTTGCTGTGACCGCGAGGCCACTCCCGGATCCCGACAACACAAGGCATGAAGAGGGGCGTCCAGCACTTGTCAGATGGCTATTGAAAAACGCTTTGGTCTCGTCAACATCCTTCCAAAGCCTCCTGGGTCTTCACCCCTTTCACCACGAAAAACATCGTCCAGCGCGCGGCACGCTTTGCTGGCACTGGCCTGACCAATCTGAAGGCCGGCGCCTTCGATTCGCGAACAGAAAAGTCCGCCGGAAAAATTTCGCAACAGCTCAAAAAAAATCGTTGAAACCCAAAATCGCCGCAGGGTCGCTGGTTCATATCCGCTCAAGGCATTGGGTTCTTCCATTGTAAAGCTCAGCATCGTGTTCAGCGTAAACACAAATTGTCCTCCTCATCATTCTCGACCATCCTCTCGGCGCGTTTCAGCTAAATCAGTTCGGATAATTGATTAGCGACAGGCGGTGCCTGCGTACCTCTCGCCTACCTCGTGCCACCGAGTTCGGACCTCAATTTTCAATCAGCCGCCAAATGAATTTCAAATGGTCAAACTTTGACTTTCAATTAGTCAACAATGTATTTTCAAACGGTCATTGAGAGGAATAAGGCCGTGATGCTCATCCAAGACTCGTCGAGCAACGTGTTGCCGATGCCATGTTAGACACAAGGGTGATTATGATCGTCGGTCCCCGACACTCGAGCAGAGCATGTAGGGGATTCGAGTCTTCGGAATAGCAAAGCGCTCAAAGCGACGTCGGTTAAGCATCGGCGGTGGCCACAAAGCTACATATGTGTGAATGTGGGCTTTTCTGAGTTCAGGAGTGCGTCAGATGAGCCGATTGACGATCGACATAACGGACCAACAACATCAAAGCCTCAAGGCGGTGGCAGCATTGCAGGACAAGCCAATAAAGCAGTATGTGCTTGAGCGCCTCTTCCCCGGTGACACAGACGCAGAGCGAGCCTGGGAGGAACTGAAGGCGTTGATGAACACCCGCGTCAATGAGGGGCTTGCCGGAAGACTGTCGACTAAAACCGTGAGTGAGATCCTTGACGAGGAGATTTCCGAGGGTCGTGCTTGACTGCCTATATTCTTACCGCGGAAGCGGAATCAGATCTACGTTCGGTAATCCGTTACACGCGTACGCAATGGGGTGGTGCGCAGGTACGTCGCTACGTCTCAGGTTTGGAGCGAGGTATCGCAAACCTTGCCGAGGACAGAGGTTTGTTCAAGGATATGAGTGCGCTTTATCCGGCGCTAAGGATGACGCGATGTCAGGACCATTACGTCTTTTGTCTGCCTCAACAGGATGCGCCCGCCCGCATCGTAGCGATTTTTCGCGAGCGAATGGATCTGATGAAGCGTTTGGTCGATCGTCTGAAGGAATAACGTTTGGACGGAGGCGAGATGTGAGCGCGAGACAGACGAAATCGTCGTTATTGAGCGGGTGAAAGAAGGGGCCGTCAGTTCAGATCCTATCAAGAGCGAAATTGCACTCAAGGGTTTGTAACTTCGTTTCTAATGAGGAGTATGCGCAGAGGGATAAAGCGCCGCCCCAACCTTCCGCGCGGCGGCCGCTAGGCGCTTATCCCTCGTCCACAAGCTGGATCGACGGTCCAGGAGAGTTGAAGTCAACAAATGTGCATCAGTATAGCCGATCCCCATGCTGAATATCGAATGGCGATCAATGACTGTCATCACCTCTGCATGGGTTGCAACTACTGCTTCACGCTGAGCTGTGAGAAACGCTAATACCGCATCCCGTTCTCGCAGACTACCCAAGGCCAGTTCACCTACAACGAAAGGGTGGCAAAGCAGCTGATCATCTCCGATGATTTTGACGAGCTCCGGGTCCCCGTGTCGGAAATGATCAATCCAGATTGAACTGTCGACAAGGATCACTTCCCCACTTCGCTCCGGCGGCGAGGCGCTGCCTCAGCCTCAGGCATAGTGCCTCCAAGAGCGATTAGCCGCTTGCCAGACTCGACTCGCACCAAAGTCTCTAGTGCTTGACGCACAAGAGCCGCCGTTTCCTTCGTGCCCGTTAGGGACTTTGCTCTTTCCATAAGGCTGTCGTCGAGATTGATGGTTGATCGCATAACTAGCTCCGAAACGTTGATATGCAAATAGCACCAATTGGTGCAGAAATCTACGCCCATCAAGCCCGCATTTTTTTGCCTATTGCAGTCGCCGGTTCGATCTCTTCAAGAGCTTAACCCTAGCAATCGTTTCAGATAGCGCTTGTACGGAGGGGGTTGATGATCTCAATCCCCTGGAAATCTCGCTCATTGTCGGTGACAACAACACAGTTGTTCGATTGAGCGATTGCAGCCACGGTCGTGTCCAACGCACTACGCGGGCGGCCGGTTGCCCTTCCTTGTGCCATCATCTCTCCCCACACGAGAGCTGCCTTCTGGTCAAATGAAAGAATTCGACCAGCGAAGAGTGACTGCGGGCCCTCTTTGCTTCCAAACCAGGTTTCGAGCGCACTCGCTTCTTCCCCGCCGGCTTCTCAAGTATCCCACGGTGTATCTCGGCGATAGTGAGTGATGCGATGAACAAATCATCGTCAACCTGTTCAGCCATCCACGTCAACAAAGACGCTGAAGGCTCTGGTTTCGTAATATTGCTTAGAATGTTGGTGTCGAGCAAATCCCGCATTAAAAATCTATCTCGCGACCTTCTTCGCGGGATCGGGCTGTGTCTAGCTCTGCGCCAACCAGTGGCGATCGACGGAGTGCCGCGAGAATCCCACCCTTTTTCGGCGGCTCTCCGGCGACAGTTTCGCTTAGGAAGGCGCGCAGATTGGCCGCCTCCGGGCCATCTTCGGCCAGTCGGCGGGCAAGCGATCTAATTAAGCTGCGATCACTCTCACGCCCGAGAACCTCAAAACGAGCGAGACCACGGTCGCCCAGGCGGCTTCGATAACTCTGAATTGCGCGTGTCTGCGAGCTAGCCATGGTACCCTCCGGATATTTCCAGTAATATCGCCAGATGCTGAGGTGTCTGCAAGCCGCCCAAGGAATGGTCGTGGGGTAATTGACGATCTTATTTGGTCAGAATAGCTGTGTCTTCGGTCCGTAACCCTTCAAGAGCGGGTTGTTTCATCGCTCGAAGGGAGTCAACCATTTCGAATGTCTAGGGGCAGGCCCCGATGAGCGTCGCTCGATAAAGGTCGAGGCGATAAGAATGCGTTTTGCGACGACCGGCTGCCCTCTTGTTTCAATGCGTTCCAACAATAGCCGCATCGCTGTAGCGCCCATCTCCCCCCCTTGTACTCTGATGGTCGTCAGTGGCGGAGATATTTGGGTCGCGGCGGAAAAATCACCGAAGCCGATAACGGACATATCGTCTGGTATGCGGTAGCCGCGTGCTAGAAGTTCGGAAACAGCGGTGAGCGCTAGCCCATCGTGAGCGCAGAACAGGGCTGTTGGTGCGATTCCGGCAGTTTGAAGAGTTTGCAGCGCAGGGATAAAGCCTCCATCTTCGTCAAAGCGCAGGACATGCAGGCGCGCATCGGCATGTTGCTCTAAACTTTCGCGCAGACCGTGATATCGTTCCATACGACCGCGATAGCCTTCCTTTCCTTGCACAAAGGCGATGTCGCGATGGCCGAGCCCAAACAAATAATCGCCGACCGCTATCCCTGCTTCGTGGTCCGTGCCGCCGACATGATCGGCCTGTTCAAGTGGAAGCACCCACCCCAGTCGAACCGAAGGCAAGCCCGACGCTTTGACAATGTCCAGCGTCTTTTTTTCGTGCGGCCCAACAAGAATGATACCTGCGCTATCTTTCACCATCGCCTCGACCCTGTCGGCGTCATGCGTCCACTGCAACCGTACAGCTTGACCTAGTCGATGCGCCTCCTTCTGCATGCCGTCCTGCAGCATCGTCCGCAACTCGTAGCTCACGCTATCGACCTGATCGTGAAAAATCAGAGTGATTTCGCGTTGCTCGTCGGCGGGCTTCGGGCGCTGGTAGCCTAGCATCATGGCAGCGTCCTCGACGCGTTTGCGCGTCGCCTCACTGACTCCTGCTTTTCCTGAAAGTGAACATGAGACCGCAAATTTTGACAGGCCGGTGTGATTGGCGATGTCCTGCAATGTCACTTTGCGCATAACGCATCCTCCCGCCGTGGAGTTCGTGCCGAAATAAATTAAACATAACGCTTTACCTAACAAATTCCATAATACAAGCTAAACAAATTCGGGGATGCAAGCTATTTTTTTGCACCGCAGCCGTCCGAAAAATCGCGGGATCTATCCTGAGGAGGAGAGATAATTCCGCGATGCGTGACTGGAGGAGGAAAACAAATGCAAGGATTAAATCGCCGCGCGTTTCTCGCTGCGAGCACCGCTGCCGTTATACTACCCGCTTTGCCAGCGTTCGCGCAGACCACGACCGTTAAAGACCCCGCCATGCTGGACGCCTTGGTCGGGGAGGGTAAGCTGCCCGCCGTTGTGGACCGCCTGCCGCTCAATCCGCTTGTCATCACGCCGCTTGACCGCGTCGGAACACATGGTGGTGACTGGAACAGCGCGATCGTCGGTGGTGGGTCCCTGTCGATGTTGTTTCGATATCAGGCTTACGAGCCGCTGTTGCGATATAAGCCCGACTGGTCGGGTGTGGTGCCGAATGTCGCAGAGCACTACGAAAGCAATGCCGATGCCACGGAGTTCACCTTCAGATTGCGCAAGGGCATGAAGTGGTCTGACGGTCAGCCGTTCACTACCGAGGACATCATGTTCTGGTACGAGGACATCTTCAATTACGAGGGCCTTAACGACATCGGCCAGAACCATCTGCGTGCGGGCGGAAAAAAGGCCCGCTTCGAGGCGTTGGACGATGTAACGTTCAAGGTGATTTTCGCCGCGCCCAACGGTCTTTTCCCTCTGCGGCTGGCATGGGCTAACGACGATCAGACCACCCGTGTGCCGAAGCACTACCTCAAGCAATTCCACATCAAGTACAACCCAAATGCTGAACAGGAAGCCAAGGCCAAGGGCGCGTCTGGCTGGATTCAATTGTTTCAGCGCGAAGCGGGCCTCGTCGTGGACAACGAGTTCTTTCAGAACTCCCAGCGTCCCGTAATCCACGCCTGGAAGATGGCGGTTGCGCCAGGACAGAGCACCGACCGTGCGATCGCCGAGCGCAACCCGTTTTACTGGAAGGTCGATACCGAGGGAAATCAACTGCCCTACATTGATCGCATCGTCTACCAGATGGTCGCAGACGCACAGGTGTTGTTATTGAAGGCGATGCAGGGCGAAATCGATCTGATGGACCAGTATATCGCCACGCCGGCAAACCGGGCAGTGCTTTACGACTCCCAGGACCAGGGCCAGTTTGGCTTATATACGCTGACCTCGACCGAAACCAATGAGATGGTTTTCCAGCTTAATCTCAATCATCCTGACGAAGCCAAACGCAAGCTTTACGGCAACAGGGATTTCAGGGCTGCGCTGTCAATGGCGCTGGACCGGCAGGCGATTATCGATACAGTTTTCATCGGACAGGGAACGATCTCCCAACCGGCCGTGCGGGCGGAGGATCCTCTTTATAACGAACGTCTGGCTACGCAATTCACCCAATACGACCCCGACGCCGCCAACGCCCTGCTCGACAAGATCCTTCCCACCAAGGATGGTGAGGGTTTCCGGCAGGATGAAAACGGCAAGCGTGTGACGGTCATATTCGAGATCGACCAGGCTCGAACCACATTCCTTGACATTTTCCAGCTGGCGCTGCCGATGTTTCACGCGGTGGGTGTGGACGTGCAGATGCGAAGCATGGACCGTTCGCTTTGGGAGGTGCGCGTGCGTCAGGGCATCGACTATGACGCCACTGCACACCGCTTCGGCGGCAATGCCGGCATCGCTGCTATTCTCGATCCGCGCTATTTTATTCCCAACACGACCGAGGCGCTCTACGCCAAGGGCTGGCAATTGTGGTACCGCGATCCTGCTTCCAAGGGTGCGGTCGAGCCGCCTCAGCCGGTCAAGGACGCATTGTCACGCTATGACCGCGTGCTGGGCTCGCCGGACCCGGATGTGCAGCGCAAGCTGATGGCCGAAATACTGGAGATCGCGGCCGACCAGTT
The DNA here is from genome assembly GCF_004328495.1 of Agrobacterium sp. 33MFTa1.1. Taxonomy (NCBI): domain Bacteria; kingdom Pseudomonadati; phylum Pseudomonadota; class Alphaproteobacteria; order Hyphomicrobiales; family Rhizobiaceae; genus Agrobacterium; species Agrobacterium sp. 33MFTa1.1. The sequence goes on from NZ_CP036360.1 coordinate 201,486, forward strand.
TTACGTCTTCGGCGTTTGCCTGCCCAGCGACAGTTACGGCGTGGTGAAGAACAACATGCAGAACGTTCCCAAATCCATGCCGAATTCGTGGGGATATCCCACACCCGGGCCCGCCAACCCCGAAACCTTTTTCAAGGCCTGATCCCACCGTTCCATTCCGGCATCAACTGAACCCGGATGGAAACATCAAACCTTTTAGCCGCCCCCAAAGGGCGTGACGGCATAATATTGTCATTGGAGAACACATGTTGCATCGACCAAACGCCATTTCCGGAGCTGCCGTTCGTTCTCCGGACTGGTTTAAATCCGCCACTCGCTGGACGCAATTGACCTTTGCGGAGGACGACCCGGCGAAATATGACCCCGAGTTCTGGATCGACGTCTTCAAGCGCACCAAGTCGAATGCAGTCTGCCTTTCCGCTGGCGGCTATATCGCCTATTACCCAAGCGAAATCCCCCTGCATTACGTGTCCAGCTTCATTGGCGATACCGATCCGTTTGGCACGATCGTGGAAGGCGCGCGCAAATTGGGAATGCACGTCATGGCGCGCGTCGACCCACATGCGATCCACGAGGATGCAGCACTGGCCCATCCCGAATGGGTGGCCATCAATCAGGACGGAAGTCCGCGTGAGCACTGGGCATTTCCCGGTATCTACGTCACCGATGCGCTGGGAAGTTATAACCGCGACTTCACAACCGACGTCATTCGCGAAGTCGTAACCAAATATGACGTCGACGCCGTGTTCGCCAACCGCTGGCAGGGCCATGGCGTGTCCTACAGCGACGACAATCGCATACTATTCAGGCAGGAAACTGGTTTTGATTTGCCGATGAGACCGGATGCGACGGATCCGGCATGGCAGGCGTGGGCGGCGTGGCGCAGACGCATACTTACCGAGCTCGTGGTCTATTGGGACGAGACGGTCAAATCCATCCGTCCCCATGCCAGCTTCATTCCAAATATGAGCGGTTCGTCACTGATGGAATTCGACCTTTCGCTCATACAGAAACATTGCCCAATCCTGTTCGTGGACCACCAGGCGCGACAAGGTGTGGAGGTTGGCTGGTCTGCTGGACGGAACGGCAAACGCATTCGTGGAACGTTCCGTGACAGACCCGTTGGCCTCATCACCTCCATCGGACCAGAGGAAGAGTACCGATGGAAGGATTCCGTCCAGAGTGGTGAGGAAATCAAGCTCTGGATTCACGACGGCATTGCGCAGGGCCTTTTCCCATGGTTCACCAAATTCAATGCCTGCGTTCCTGACAATCGCTGGGTGCAGCCCGTTGCAGAAGCCTTTAATCTTCATGCGGACATTGAGCCGTATCTGGAAGGCATGCAGCCAACTGCCGAAATCGCGATCATTGATCCATCCACGACGTTGCGGCACTGGGCACCGGAGCAACGTCATATCGCCGAACATAATGATCTCGGCTTTTATCATGCGCTGGTGGAAGCGCGCATTCCGTTTGAATTTCTATCCGATCAGGTCATGACCCCGGATGCGCTTGATCGCTTCAAGCTCATTATTCTGGCCAATGCCACCTATCTGTCGGACGGACAATGCGCGGCCATCGAACAGTATGTACGGCGCGGCGGGTCGATCGTTGCCGCGCATGAAACCTCGCTCTGCAATGAAGTCGGCGAGCGGCGCGGTAATTTCGGACTATCAAATGTCTTCGGTGCCTCGCTGGCGTCGACGCCACGTGGCCCGGTCAAGAACACCTATGTTGCACTGTCCGATCCGCACCCTGTGAACGAGGGCTACGAGGGCGCCGCTCGCATTATCGGCGGCACACACCTGATTGCCGTCGATGCCAATCCGGACGTTGAAACGCCTTTCCTCTACGTCCCTGATTTTCCGGATCTGCCCATGGAGGAAGTCTACCCACGCGAAGCCCCGAACGGCGCTGCGGTGATTGCGCGTGAGACCGGCCATGGAGGTCGTGTGGTCTACATCCCATGGAACATTGGCGAGGTCTTCTGGAAAGTACTTGCACCCGATCATGGCAAGCTGATCGCCAACGCCGTGAACTGGGCTCTTGGCCAAGACCATCGTGTGACGGTCGAAGGGAAGGGTATCATAGACATCGCCGTTTATGAAAACGAGGACTCGATGGCAATCTTCCTCGTCAACCTTACCAACCCGATGATGATGAAAGGTCCTTTGCGGGAGGTCTACCCTATCGGTGAGCAGACACTATCGATCGAGCTGCCAAAAGGTCGCTCGTCTGCCACGGTGAAACTGCTTGTGAAAAGCGAGGAAGCGTCCTGCAAGATCGTTGGCAACCGTGCAGAAATCACCGTGCCCTCCATCCGGGACCTCGAGACGGTTCATCTGACCTGGCATTCATAAGCCGGATAGCGTGTAGCGGGAGGAACCCATGCTGACATATGTGGCAAAGCGCGTTCTTTACATGATACCGACCCTGTTCGGCATGTCCTTGATCGCATTCATGATCATTCAATTGCCACCAGGCGATTATCTGACCTCGCTTCTCTCCACCATGGCTGATGGCGGGCAAAATCTGGACGAGGCGACGATTGCGCGCCTGCGCGCGCAATACGGTCTCGATCAACCTGTCTATGTCCAGTATTTCGTGTGGATCAGCGGAATATTGACCCGGGGCGATTTCGGATACTCCTTCGAGTGGAACCAGCCGGTCTCGACCCTGATCTGGGACCGGATGGGATCGACGCTGTTGATCTCGCTGGCGAGTCTTTTACTGGTTTGGGCGATATCCCTCCCGATAGGGATCTATTCCGCGGTCAGACGTCATTCCTTCGGCGACCACGCCTTTACGCTTCTCGGCTTTATCGGGCTGGCCGTTCCGAATTTCATCATGGCGCTGACCTTGATGTATGCGAGCTACCGGTTTCTGGGACAAAGCGTTGGCGGCATATTTTCTCCCGCTTTCGTCGATGCGCCGTGGAGCATCGCAAAATTCAACGACATGCTCAGCCATATGTGGATACCTGTGATCGTCATCGCCATGTCAGGCACTGCCGCCATGATCAGAATTCTGCGGGCAAATCTGTCGGATGAATTGAGCAAGCCTTATGTCATCACGGCGCGTGCCAAGGGTTTGCCGGAGCGCAAGGTCATTGTTAAGTATCCCGTCCGCATTGCGCTCAACCCGTTCGTCAGCTCGATCGGCTGGGTGCTGCCGGATCTTGTTTCTGGCGTCACCATCACCGCCATCGTGCTGAACCTTCCAACGGCGGGACCGCTTCTGCTGCGAGCGCTGGTCGGTCAGGACATGTATCTGGCCGGAAGTTTCATTCTCTTAATGGGCGTGCTGACACTGGTGGGCATGCTGATTTCAGACATATTGCTGGCGGTGCTCGACCCCCGCATCCGGTTCAATTGAGAGGGGTGGCCATGTCGATCAACCAGAACCCCACCATCGCGCTGGAAACCGGCCCCGCCATCAGCCCTCTGAAGTCCGGGCGCAAGGCAGTTAGCCTCGAGGCGGCAGGGCAATGGACGCTCATTCGCCAGCGCTTCTTCCGCCACAAGGTCGCAGCATTTGCTGCGAGCATCATTCTTTTGCTCTATTTCATCGGTGCCTTTGCCGAGTTCCTGGCACCGGGCCTGCCGAACACGTCGCGCCCGCAATACACCTTTGCGCCGCCGCAAAGCATCGCTTTAGTTGCGCCGGCTGCCGATGGCGGTTCCCGCTTTCTGCCACACGTGAAGGGCTACAAGATCGAGATCGAGCCGAAAGCTCTCCGCCGCAGCTTCGTAGTTGACGACACGAAAATCATTCCTATCGGATTCTTCGTCAAAGGGGCGCCTTACAAGCTGTGGGGCATCATCCCGATGGAAACACATCTGGTTGGGCCGCTTGACGCCCGCGATCCGATGTATCTGTTGGGTTCGGACCGGCTCGGACGAGACCTCATGAGCCGCCTCATCTATGGAACCCGCGTCTCCATGTCCATCGGCCTTGTCGGCGTTGCCATTTCGCTGACGCTCGGCGTCGTGATGGGTGCGGTCTCAGGTTATTACGGCGGCTGGGTCGATACCCTCATCCAGCGTATCATCGAGATTGTGAGCGCCATGCCGACCATTCCGCTCTGGTTGGGGCTGGCCGCTGCCATTCCCCTAAGCTGGTCACCGCTTTCGGTTTATTTTGTCGTAACCCTGATTGTTTCCCTTCTGAGCTGGACGGGTTTGGCACGCGAGGTGCGGGGACGATTCTTCGCGCTGCGCGGCGATGACTTCGTGACGGCTGCCCGGCTGGACGGTGCAGGGGAAAGGCGGATCATATTCCGCCACATCCTTCCATCACTTACCAGCCACATTCTGGCGGTGGTGACACTTGCCATTCCGACCATGATCGTCGCTGAAACCTCGCTGTCGTTTCTCGGGGTCGGTCTGAAACCACCGGTCGTCAGCTGGGGCGTGCTGTTGCAGGATGCCCAGAACGTGCGGACAGTTGCCACGGCGCCATGGTTGCTGATCTGGCCGAGCCTTGCGGTGATCCTGGCGGTTCTGTCTTTCAATTTCTTCGGCGACGGCCTGCGCGATGCAGCCGACCCTTACGACAGCTGAAAGGAAGTGAGATGACGAAGCACGAAACCTTGCTGGCGGTCAAAGACCTGTCAATCGATTTCCATCTCAGAACCCATGTGCTCCATGCCGTTCGCAATGTCAGTTTTGACCTTGAACGCGGAAAGACGCTTGCGCTGGTGGGAGAAAGCGGTTCAGGCAAATCAGTGACCGCCCGTGCCCTGATGCGGATCATCGACAAGCCCGGACAGATGACAGGCGGCCAGATCGTTCTTGATGGGCCCAACGGACCAGTCGATATCGCGAAATTTGCCGCGAGCAGTCGCGAGGTCCTGGCCATTCGCGGTGGACGGATCGGCCTGATTTTTCAGGAACCGATGAGTTCGCTGTCGCCGGTCCATACCATCGGCTCACAGATCATCGAAGCCGTGCGTCTACATCGCCGCGTGTCGAAGAGACAGGCTCGGGAGCGATGTATCGAACTGCTGCGCCAGGTGGAGATACCGCAGCCGGAAGTGATGGCCGACAGATACACCTTCGAGTTTTCCGGCGGAATGCGCCAGCGAGCGATGATTGCCATGGCACTGGCCTGCGACCCGGAAGTTCTGATCGCCGATGAGCCGACGACGGCGCTGGATGTGACGACGCAGGCCGAAATCCTCGATCTCATCAAGCGGCTGCAGGTGGAGCGCGGCATGGCGATGCTGCTCATCACCCACGACATGGGCATCGTTGCCGAAGTAGCGGACGAGGTCGCCGTCATGCGTTTTGGCAAGATCGTCGAAAAAGGGCCGGTGGACGAGATTTTCCACGCCAGTCAGCATCCCTACACACGGCAACTTCTGGAAGCGACGGTCAAGCTCGAGAGCGGCGCAGCCACGCGCACGCTGCCGGCGTCGCTGACGGCCAACGTGGCTCCGATCCTGTCAGTGCGCAATCTTTCCAAAGTCTACGGCGCGCCGTCCGGACTGTTTTCGTATGGCGGTGGGCGCGGGCTGGTGGCGGTGGACGATGCTAGTCTTGACCTATTTGCCGGAGAAAATCTCGGCATTGTCGGCGAAAGCGGATCAGGCAAAACCACACTAGGACGAATGATACTGCGGATCGTTGAGCCGAGTTCCGGCAGAATTGCGTATCGCGGATGCCCGGATACGGCTCCGATGGACGTCACCACGCTAAACAAAGTGAATTTGCGCCGCTATCACCAGGATGTGCGTCTTATCTTTCAGGACCCATTTGCGTCGCTCAACCCCCGTATGACGGTGAAGCAGATCATCGGAGATCCTCTGGTCATCGCCGGTGGCATGTCCGGCAAAGCGGTGGAGACCCGCGTTGGCGAACTTTTGCAGAAGGTCGGGCTCGATCCCTTGGCGATGGAAAGATACCCACATGCCTTTTCCGGTGGCCAACGCCAGCGGATCGGGATTGCAAGGGCGCTCGCCGTCAACCCGAAGGTCATCGTCGCCGACGAGGCGACCTCGGCGCTCGACGTGTCGATCCGAAGCCAGATCCTCGACCTGTTGCTCGATATTCAAAAGCAGCTCAATCTCAGCTTCATCTTCATTTCGCACGATATCTCGGTCGTGCGCTATTTCTGCGATCGCGTTGCAGTCATGCACAAAGGCAAGATTGTCGAGATCGGAGATGCGGAAACAATCTGCACAACGCCCTCGCACCCCTATACCAAGCGACTGATCTCTTCTGTTCCCAACCCCGACCCCCGCAACAAGCGCATGCTGCACCGCCTGCGCGCAGACCAAGTTTGAGGTCATTGCCGATGCCGAAATTCGCTGCCAATCTGTCCATGCTTTATACCGAACATCCGTTCATGGAACGGTTCGCCGCTGCCGCTGCCGATGGTTTTGCGGCAGTCGAATATGTCAGCCCCTACGAGGAGGCGGCAAAGACGATTGCAGCGGAGCTCAGGAGGTGCAATCTCACACAGGCTCTGTTCAACCTGCCGCCCGGCAACTGGGCCGCAGGCGAGCGCGGCATCGCCAGCCTGCCGGACAGGGTCTCCGAATTTGAGACGTCCGTTGAAACGGCGATCCGTTATGCAAAAATTCTGGGATGCCGAAAGATCAATTGTCTGGCCGGTATTCAACCGCCCGGTGTCGATCCGCAAGTTCTGGAAGACACGCTTGTCGGCAATCTCGGTCACGCTGCGCAACGTCTGGCGGATTCCGGAATTGCCCTTGTCTTCGAGCCCATCAACACTCGCGACATACCCGGATATTTCCTCACCAACACCGATCAGGCCGAGCGGATCATGGACCGGGTCGGGCATTCCAACCTGCTGATCCAATATGATTTCTACCACATGCAAATCATGCAGGGCGATCTCGTCGCGACCTTCGAGCGCCTGCAGGACAAAATCGGCCACGTTCAGATCGCTGATAATCCCGGACGTCATGAGCCGGGGACGGGCGAGATCAACCACGATTTCATCTTCAGGCGTCTGGATGAACTTGGTTACGACGGATGGGTCGGCTGCGAATATCGACCGGCGTCGACCACCAGCGCAGGTCTTGACTGGTTGAAAGCATATCAACGGGAGGATTGAGCCATGAAAATAGGATTTATCGGACTGGGGGTCATGGGCCGCCCGATGGCGCAGCATCTGATCGATGCCGGACATGAGCTTTATCTTCACAGGGTCAAACCCGTGTCGAACTCCCTCCTGAAAAGTGGTGCGAGGGCATGCGGTTCAGGTGCAGAAGTGGCGCGCAGCGCCGAGATCGTGATTTTGATGCTGCCGGACACGCCCGATGTAGAAGCGGTTTTGTTCGGTGACGATGGCGTCGCGCACGGCCTCGATGCGGGAAAGCTCGTCATCGACATGAGTTCGATTTCACCGATTGCGACGAAGGATTTTGCCGCCCGTATCGAGGCGCTGGGATGCGATTATCTCGACGCGCCGGTGTCGGGCGGTGAAGTTGGCGCCAAAGCGGCGTTGCTGACCATCATGGTCGGCGGAAAACCGGATATTTTCGAGCGCGCAAGACCCCTGTTTGAAAAGATGGGCAAGAACATCACCCTGATCGGTGACGTTGGAAACGGTCAGGTTGCAAAGGTCGCCAATCAGATTGTTGTCGCCCTGAATATTCAGGCCGTTTCGGAAGCCCTTCGCTTTTCGAAGAAAGCCGGAGCGGACCCCTCGATCGTGCGCAGGGCCTTGATGGGTGGCTTTGCCGCGTCCCGCGTGCTGGAGGTTCACGGCGAAAGGATGATCAACGAAACATTCGAGCCCGGCTTTCGTATACGTTTGCATCACAAGGACATATCGCTCGCGCTTGAGTCGGCGCGTCTTCTCGAGCTTATGCTGCCCAACACAGCGATGGTTCATCAGTTGATGAATGGCGCGCTGGAAAAAGGCCTGGGCGACAAAGACCACTCGGCCTTGATCAAAGCCTTGTAGTTCGGATGTGCCGGGCGGTCACGCTCCCAAGCAGGATCTTCTGGTCAGTCCCGAACTCGGCAAGCTGCTGGCCTCCTTCGGCGCCAGAAAGGGATTGCGCGATTAAAATGAAAGCGCAATATGTAGATACGTTCCTAGATGGAGGCGACTACGGCTACGACCAGCTTGACCAGCCGCGAACTTAATCACGATGTTGGCAGAGCGAAAAAAGCTGCTGAGGCAGGGCCTGTCGTCATCACCGATCGAGGCAGACCTTCGCATGTGTTGATGACATACCGTGAGTTTGAGCGTCTGACAGGCGAAAGTCACAATCTTGTCGATGCGCTCTCAATGCCAGGATTGTCGGATATCGATTTCGATCCACCTCGGTCGGTCATTGCAACTCGCGAAGCTGATCTCTCTTGAAATACTTGCCCGTCGATCCCGACAGCCATCATGACCCAGATATTGGCAAATCGTCTGAACGTCCGCGCAGCCAGCCTGCCGCAAACGGCATGATGCTTGCGATGATGTGACCGCCTCCCTGAACGAAAGCCATAAGGTGGCCGGCACTCTTCGGATCATCGGCGTGGGGGAAACAGTGCGCCGATCCCCAGTCCAAGTAGGATTATTGCGGGAAGAGCCAGTGGCCTGGTGATCAGGCAGGTCAGACCCCCGCGGATGACGAAAAGAGCGGCGGCCAGCGGTCCCCGCCGATCCGGAAAGCGGCTGATTAACGCCGATACAGCGAGTCCGGCTATGACCACCATCAGCGTAAGGCCCGCGAGCAAATAGCCTGCGATATCTTCGCTGCGCCCCGTTTGAGCGTAGAAGGGTGGCAGCCATCGACCCTTGACAAATTAGGATATTCAACCAAGATATCTGAGAAATCTATTTAAGATATCTGAGAGGAACGCGTCATGGCATTGTTTGTCCGTGATGAGGCCGTTGATGGTCTCGCCACCGAACTTCACCGAGCCCTCAAAACAAAAACCAAGGCAGATGCAGTGAAGATTGCTCTAGCTAACGAATTAGAACGAGTAAGGAGTGCAGTCCCCCTCAGAATCCGCCTTTCTACATTACAGGCAAAGGCCAGAACGGAGTTTCCCACGCCCATCGCCGGTGTCGATATGAAGAACGTTATGGATGCTCTTTGGGAGGATGGTGAATGACGTTTGTCGATGCTTCTGTGATAGTGGCCATATTGAAAGAGCACCCCGGCTACGAGGAGCTGGTTAAGCGCCTCGATCGATCCGGGGGAAAATACTACGTTTCGCCAATGGTCCGGTTTGAAGCCGTCGCAGCGATGGTAAAAACAGAGATTGATGGAAAAAAGGGCAAAACCGTCAATCGTCGAGAACTGTTTGCAACTGCCCGCTCACTGGTTGCCGAATTCATTGATCTGATCGGAGCCCGCGACGTGATGATCGATGCGAGGATAGGGGAAGGAGCGCTGGAAGCGATGGCAACGTTCGGGAAGCTAGCTGGCCATAAGGCACAGTTAAACCTCGGGGACTGCTTCTCGTATGCCGCTGCCAAGTCAATGCGCCTTGAGCTCTTGTACAAAGGCAATGACTTCGTTGAAACGGACATCGGGTAAGCCACCGGCCAACGAACGGCGGAAACGTAGGAGGCGCCTTGTGCTGGTAGAGGTCCCAGCGGCACACAGGTTTCTCGCCCCTAATTTAGCAACCAAAAACCGTCCCAGTTCTCACAGTCCGGGTGCTTGCACCAACGGTTTTCATGAGCGCCTTTGCGGCTGGTTTGGCCGCGCATTTATAATCATCTCCGATTATATCGACTGGTCCCCGCGATGTTCCATCAGCTGCCAGCGGACATTCTTCTTCCATTTTAAGTGCTTCTCATTTCATAGTATGCTCAACTGGGCCCTCCTGGGCGACTCACGGGTTTGTCAGGCCCTGAACACGGACACTATAGGTCCGCAGGGTGCCACGCTGATTTTCAGCGTATGCACGTAGCGAGCCTGCAATTCCGGTTTTGATGAAGGCTTCGAATATCGTCTTCGCATCTTCAAGGACCGAAACCTGCGTCGAGAGGTAAGCCTGGTCAAACTCACTTTGTGAAGCGGTTTCTAAAGCTCTCATCTTCTCGGCATATTCGGCGCTCAGGTCAGCCGGGACCGAGGTACCATCCTTTTTAGCAGCATCGGCGAGATCGACGAGCGCTTTTTCATGGTCGCGCATGATGTCATTAGCGAACATTTTCGTCGCGTCATCCTGCGCGCTTTTAAGCGCCAGCCTGCTCGCCTCCACCTCAAACTGATTGAAGGAAGCCGCCTCGGCAGTGAAGTCCGCGGGTGATTGCGCGTTCGAGAAAGCGGGCATTAACATCGAAAGACATAGAGCGGCGCAGCAGGCATGGAATGGCTTCATGTTAAACTCTCCCTCAATGACTATTGTGGTCAGGGCGTCGTTTTCTGGCTGCCCGGCAGCGCATTCCTGTCAGCAGGCCCCGCAGGTGCTTGGTCTTCCGTCTGCCCCCTGTCTGGTGAATTTGACGGTGCTGTATCCGGAGTTGTCCTGACGAAGTAGACGACCACGATCATCGGCAGAGCCACAGCCGCGGCCCCTACCAAGGGCCATATGGTTCTATAGTTCATATCAGTCTCCGCTTCCGGTTACTTTCCGTCGTAAAGCTTATGAACCTTGCGAGCTTGTTCTTGTTGCTCCTTGGCGGATAACCTGCGCTGACGCATCAGGACATAAACGACCACGGCACCCAGCAGCATGGGCCTCCACCGACAGCAACCAGCCAAAATACATCCGCCATAATGCGTCCTGTCAGTTCATGAGGTTGGTGCCACCACGAACCACTGACCAGAGCCAATGTTCCTGGAAATTTGGAAAGCAAGCAGATGGGACAAAAATCGCCTGTCGGATGAGGCGCTGAAACAACCCTCAGACGGTGAGGTCGCTGCGGCCGAGCAACGCCTACCGGTCCTCGTCGAGATCAAGAATGTCGTCAGGAGCTTTCGCCATCTGCTGCACCGCAAGTCTAAGGATGATCTGGATCGACCGGCAGCAAGACCTTTGGTTCCGTTATCCTCGAAAGGGCATCGGGTCAGAGTGCAATAATTCAGTCTCACTGAGGAACAGGGAGTGCAGCCGACAGTTAGACGTGAATTGGAGGAACACGTTGATGAATAATTCCCGATGGGTTAGCCCCGTAACGATTTTAAGCACAGAAGGTGGGCGACAAACCGTCTACGGCCCATTTGATGCTCTCATTTTCCTATTGGATGAATGGCCGGACAAAAGAGGCCCCGCTTACGTCCGTGCAAGGAGCGCTTGCCGTGCCGCACTCGCTGGACGTCAAGGCGCAGACTGGGCTCGCGACATGTTCTTGCAGGCGGCTCAGGAAGCGCAGATTGTGCAGCGTCAAAAGGACGAAACATTATCTTTCGGGCCGTCTTCAAGGGGAGGTAGAGCAAATTTCTCCCCGAAAGAAGGCTCGAGGATAACCGATAGAGCTAATTATAATCACCCAGGCTAGTCGCTTGCGCTTGACCGTGGGCGAGCTGTAGGGGCGATCGCGGTCTGCGACGCGTGGGGCCAACGGCGCCCCGGGGGGTGGTCGACCGAAACGCGTGTTGTGGTTCACGCTGGCTAGTGGCAAGGGCACATTCCGGCGTGGCCGTGATCGAGCAAGTGGCCATTCCTCTCGTGCGGGACTTTCATTTTAACAATAGCCCGGCGGTCATGCTTCGCTGACAGAGAGCCTCGTCCTCGGGTGCGAAATTCTTGATTCTGAGGCTCCATCTGCGCATGCGCCCGGATTATGCGATGTGCGGGCATCCGATCATCATCACGACAATGTTGAGAAGCGCGCAAGCCTGTCGCGGTGGTTAGCTGCCGGAATGATTGCCGCTTTGCCCCAGACCAATCGCAGGTGTGGGCGCGCTCCATGCCCGGAACATGCGGCAGTAGGCGTCAGACGTTAGGCTCATTCAACTGGACAAGCGCTTTATCGCCGACCCCGGCGCGTATTCTCACAACGGGTCGCGGTAGCCGAACAGGTTGGATTGAGCGAGGCCCTCGGCGCTACGCTGTGTTTTGTCGGTAAAACACAAAGAACGGATGTTCAACAAGGCGCAAGCCTTCAATCTCACCGGCGCGGTATGTGCTTCCGGACAAGACATCGGTGAAAACGCCACGCGAGCTGGCCAGCGAGCTATCGCGCATTGCTAGATCATTTGCCTTGATTTGCTCGTTTCCGAGGAGTTGTTGCAGACCGAGGCGTGGGATCATGACGATAACGGTCTGGTTTCTGTGGGTCCTCGCATACGACACTATTGATGGAGATCCTTCAAAAAGGGGCTCATAGCTACCCGTGCGGAACAGGTCAGGGTGACGGCGCCGCAACTCCAATATGCGACAAATGACGCGTTGTTTGGTCACCCCGTTGCGCATCTCATCTTCAAAGCTAAAATCGATAGCCGCGCTGTCCTCAAGACGTGAGTGAAATTGCTCGAAGGGCGGCGTTCGACGGTTATCTGGATCAACGAGGCTGAGATCGAGGCTCTCGCTGCCCTGATATATATCCGGGACGCCAGGCGCCGTCAGCTTGATGATCGTCTGGCTGAGGGAATTGCGCAGGCCCGCCAGAACGAATGGCTGGATGGAATGGACAAAGTCTTTCAGAAAGACGCTGTTCTCCGGCGCAAATAGATGTGACGCATAGGCGAGTACGGCTCTTTCATAGGCGTCGTTATTGTCGCCCCAGTTGGTTCGCAACTTGGCTTCACGCAGAGATTTTTCGACGTAAACAAGAAACCTCGCCTCTAGTGCGTCCAACTCCGGTCCTGTCGGTACCCCGGGCTCGGCAGGCCACACGCCGGCAAGAGCCTGGTAAAGCATCCACTGCACCGAGGGTTCCGGCGCAGGACCATCATCCAGTTCCGCGATCACAGTTCGGTTGGTGTCGCACCATCGCGCAACGTTGGCCGCCCAGATTTCAGGTGCTTCACTGAGCGTCGACAGCCGCGCGCGCGCGTCTTCTCCGCGTTTGGTGTCGTGGGTCGAAGTGCTCGACAATCCATCCGGTTGGCGCTTAAGGCGATCCGCCATCGCCTCGTGAAATCGCCAAAGAGCAAACGGGCGTGGCAGCGGATCCGCCCCCACCTCATTGAGCGCGAGTGCCATGTGCTGGCGGAAAAAAAGTGTGTCTTCGATCGACTTTGCCATCAACGGCCCGGTCAGTTGCTGGAAACGGACGCGGAATTCACCCGCGAGGAAAGCCGCCGCATCACAAACGGATCGTTTAAGAATGCTGATTATGAAAGCGAGCGCTGTCTCGCCAGGTGCAGTTAGATGAACACGGCCACTATCGGCAATCGCGCCGAGCAGCGCCTCGTCCTCGCCACAAAGTCGCTCGCGTGTTCCATAGGTTCGGTAGACCGGAAAGGCGACGAGAAGCTCTCGCAATGCTGTTTCGAGGTTGGAAAGGCTGAGATCCTTACCTTCCTTCTGCGCCACTGTCATCGCCAGCTGTAATAAGGTCGAAAATTCGCCCTCGAAATTGTGATTTATCATCAGGAGCTTTGCAGCACGAACCTCGCCGTCCAGGTCGGTTTTTTGACCGCAGAAAGCATCATAGGCTCCACGCAGCACCTCTAGTTTACCGCTGTCGACAAGGACGTTCGAAAGTGCGGCAATGAATTCATATCCGGTTGTGCCGGAGACAGGCCAATCGGCTGGCACATGCTCGCCATCCGCCAGGATTTTTTCTACGAGAAGGTAGCAGTCCTGCCCGACCTTCAGCCGAAGCCGGTCGAGATAGGCTTTCGGATCGGCCAACCCATCCACGTGGTCAATTCGCAAGCCGTCGACAGCGCCACTACGCACGAGTTCAAGTATAAGTTGATGCGTGGCGTCGAAGACGGCATCATCTTCTACGCGAACTCCTACCAGGCCGGTGATTTCAAAAAACCGGCGATAGGAGAGGTTGTGGCGCGCCGTGCGCCAAGACGTCAGCTTATAGGGCTGACGGTCATGAAGTGTTGCAATCTCGGTTTTGTTGAGAGAGTGGCTGGTGGCAGGCAGCCGATCTTCACGCGTCTCCGGCGCGATAGGGTAGCAGCTGTCATGATAGGCGAAAGCCGGCTTTCCGGTTATTGGATCGGCGGTAATCGAAATGTTGCCGGCCTGTAACTCGTGTTCAAAGGATTCTCCCAGGAATGGCAATGTCAGGCGACGTGACCAGTCGATGTCGAAAATGCGAGCGTAGGGACTATGAATCCCATTCTTGATGACATCATACCACCACGGATTATCGAGCGATGCGGCCATGTGGTTCGGCACGATGTCCAGAATGAGCCCAAGACCTTCATTTCTGAGTGCGGCGACCATCCGGTCAAAGCCATCACGGCCGCCGATCGCTGGATCGATTTCGTTCGGATTGGTCACGTCATAGCCATGGGTCGAGCCCGGTGCTGCGGTGAAAATCGGCGATGCATAAAGATGGCTGATGCCGAGCCGCCTCCAATAGGGTGCAAGCGCAGCTGCGCGATCAAAGGTCATACCGTTGCGGAATTGTAGCCGATAGGTTGCTGTGGGAATTGTCATTACACTGCTTCCGTGGCGAGGCGAACCAAGATTGAGTTTTTTGGCAGGGCGGCTTGCTCTTCTGGCCATGCGAAAATCGCGTCTCCGGGCTGATCCGGCAGCGGTCTTGTTTCATCGCCAAGATTGACGGCGATCGAAAGCGCGCCGGCAGAAAACGTCCAGGTGACCGCAATACATCCGTCGCCTGCCTCCACAACTCTGCCAGCGCGGCCATTATCTCCTCGAAGAAGAGGCACGATCTTTGTCCGTCTCAGTAAAAGCAGCTTGCCCGTGAGCGTTAACCAATCTTCCCCCGCCTCGGTTTGGGCCTTGCTCCAATCCAGTTTTGACGTCTCGACCGTGGTGCGATCATTGGGGTCGGGAACAGTCTCGCTTTTGTAACCGGAATGGCCGTCAAACTCGCTTCTTCGACCCTCGCGGACTGTGTTTGCGAGATCATCACGGAAGTCGGTAAAGAACAGGAACGGGTTGGACTCGCCGAATTCTTCTCCCATGAACAGAAGAGGAATGTGTGGCGAAAGTACAAGTAGAGCCATCAGAACCTTGGCGCGATCGCTGCCTACAAGTGTAATCAGCCGTTCCCCGTGGGCCCGGTTGCCCACCTGGTCGTGGTTCTGGATGAAATCCACAAATGCGGAGCTCGGTTGGCCGTCGCTTCTGACGCCACGTGGTCTTCCGGTTTGGGGTGAAGTTTCGCCTTGGTAGGCGAAGCCTTCTGCGAGCGCCCTGGCCACGAGCTTTTCAGGTGCCGCCGCGAAATCCTGATAGTAAGCGTCGCTTTCCCCTGTCACAAACGCATGAACCGCATTGTGGAAGTCATCATTCCATTCTGCGGTGAACAGAGGAATACTTCCGTCTGTGGCTCTCTCATGCAGGGAGATGATGTTGCGACTGTCCTCGGTCGTAAGGTGAATAGGACGATCGGTGATCTCGCGCCGAATGCGTTCAGCTATCTCCACCAAAATGTGTTTTGCGGAATTGTCCTCAATCTGGTCAATCGCGTCAAATCGAAGGCCATCAAGCTTGAATTCGTGCAGCCAATAAAGAGGGGCATCGGCAATGTATCGCCTCAAGGCGTCGACGTCATAGGCTATCCCATCGCCCCAAGGGGTTTTTCGATCCTTGTCGAAGAAACCCGGAGCCAGCAGGGGGAGGTAGTTCCCCTGCGGTCCGAAATGATTAAGAACGATGTCGAGCACGACGGATATGCCAAAACCATGCGCTTCATCGATAAAGGCTTTGAAATCATCCGGCCTGCCATATGCGGCGTGGGGAGCATAAAGCAGAGTGCCATCGTAGCCCCAGCCGTGGTTGCCGCCGAAGTGGGAAACCGGCATAACCTCAATCATGGTAATTCCGAGCTGCGCAAGATGAGGGAGTTTCCCAACCGCGGCCTCGAACGTCCCCTCCGGCGTGAAGGTTCCGACGTGCATCTCGTAAATTACTGTCTCCTCCCACGGACGTCCCTTCCAGCTGATATTTCGCCAAATGTAGCGATCCGGATCGGTGACGAGCGATGGTCCATCGACATCGTCCTTCTGCGCCCGCGAAGCGGGGTCGGGCACCCGTTGTCCGTCAGTCAGGACAAAGCAATATTCGGTTCCTGCCACAGCGTCTGGACATGTGATCTCGAACCACCCGTGCTCGTCGCGTGCCATGCATCGTAAAGCCGTGCCGTCGTCGAGGTATAATTCATTTTGCCCAGGCGCCCAGGTTCGAAAAGTGACACCCCCCGATGGAGAGCGTCGTACGCCCCAAGCCGGTGATTTTGTGACATTGGAGCGATTGTGTTGCTTTGACCGCATGGTTCCCCCGTCATGATTGAGCGGGGCAAAACCGGCGGCGTCGATAACGGTTCCCGTCCGGCAAATATTAAAGTGCAAGCCGTGACAGCGTGCATTGCGCGGGCTTGAAAAAATCGCCGAGCTCAGAGGATCGAAGAGATTTCATCTTCCGGATGTCCAGTTAAAAATCCAGTTGCCGCCCACCAAGCCTCCTGGAAAATGATCAGCGCTTCTTCGACATTGTTCGTTTGTCGCGTGATGGACCCAAGGGGGAGGCCGGCGGACTGAGCCCCGGTTTTGTACGAGAGCCACCTCTTGCTATGCGATCAACCTCGTGACGCACCGCTAACTGTCGCGGAGTTACAGATATGGCGCTGAGCGATAGACGGGCATGCAATAGCTCATTTTTCGCGAAATTATGAGTTATAGAAAGCGGTGACTCTCTGTCCACTCGAGCGTTGGTTTTGTTGTTAAAATGACTTGCGTGGTTAGGAGAGTGCTCCGGCAACGCACTTGTTCACAGGCTCATCATCGTCGGGTGCAATTGTCTTGACGCAGGGCCTGCTATTCTTGAAACAGGGTCGAACAATCAGAAATTTTATTGTTATTTGGTACCAGCCTTGCGCGCCCTGAGAGGCACGAGCAGTGCGTCCTGCACGACGTCTTCCAGTTCCTCGCGCGTCGCGCCGTCCCGGGCCTGGACGGACATGCCCTGAAGCACGACGACCAAAAAGCGGGCGAGGGAGCGCGCGCGATCTGAGTTGAGCCAACGACCAAGCGCCTGGGCAATTGTTTCTCTCATCATATCTCGGCCCTCGGACAACACTCGCGCAAGCGCGGCATGTTCTTCGGCGCATTGCAGCATGCCGCTGGACACCATGCATCCTCGTTCACCGGCAGGGTCCGTCACGGCGTCGGCCCCTTGGCGCAGGATCGCCGACACGGTGTCCTCCAATGTTGATGCGCCTTCAAGGTTGAACAAAGCTCCGGGAATTCCCGAGTAGTGATCAAGGGCCTCCCGATAAAGCCCTGCCTTGCTCCCAAACGCGGCATAGAGGCTCGGGGGTGCGATTCCAATCGCGGTCGTAAGATCGTTGAGCGACACACCTTCGTAGCCATGCCGCCAAAACAGATGCATGGCGATGTCGATCGCCTCGTCACGATTGAAGGTCCTCGGTCCGCCGCGCCGGCGTTTGATCTGCTTATTCATAGTGATCACTAAAGACCGCTTGACAGAGAATATCAAGTGGTTAGTTTGTATCGATCACTAAAAATAGCCAATTCCCGCCCAACACCACTGGAGATTTTATGTCAGGACGTTTCATCCGAGCCGCAACGGGAATATTTGCTGCGGTGATCTTGTTTACGGGGGCATCGGCCGCTGGGGCTGCCGAAAAGCAATATACCGTCACATCCTCCGATGGCGTTATAATCGCCGTCGAAGAAACGGGAAATCCCCAAGGTCAGCCAATTGTATTCGTTCACGGTCTGCTTGGCAGCCGCATCAATTGGGACAGCCAGACGGCCGATCCAGACCTGCAGAAGTTTAGGCTGATCACCTTTGATCTGAGAGGACATGGACTGTCGGCAAAACCGGATGACGCTGACGCCTACAAGGATGGCGACCGATGGGCAGACGATCTCGATGCAGTCCTTCGGGGAAGCGGAGCGACGAACCCGGTGCTCGTGGGCTGGTCTCTTGGGGGTGTGGTGCTGTCGAACTATCTTGCCAGCCATGGCGACGCCGGGATTGGTGGCCTCCTTTACGTCGACGGTGTCATCGAACTGAAACCCGATCTCATCACGCCGCATCCGGAGGTCTATGCAGGACTGGCCTCAGAGGACCTGCGGACGCATCTCGACACGGTGCGGACCTTCCTGGCCCTCTGCTTTGCAACGCCGCCAGAAAGCGCAACGTTTGAACGGCTGCTGTCCAATGCTGCGATGGCATCATGGCTGATGACGCGAACCGTCCCCTCGATGACAGTCCAGGCAAAAGAAGGACTGGAGAAGGCAAAAAAGCCGGTTCTGTTGATCTATGGGGGTAGGGATAATCTGGTCCGGCCGCAGCCGAGTATAGAACGCGCGAAGTCGTTCAACGGCGCGATCAAGTCGGAGATTTACGACAACTCGGGTCATGCGCCATTTCTTGAAGAAGCGTCGCGGTTCAATAAGGATTTGGCCAAGTTTGCGGCTTCTGTGGCGGATGGCAAGTAAGTCGGAAACTGGCTCCGCCGGCTCCCATTCTGCTGCGTCTTTCATGCTTCCATTCTAAAATCGAGACTGAATGGTCGTCTGATCTGGAGAAGCGTGCGTGTGGCGCCGTGGTCTTGATAGGTCCGCCCCGTCGCGTTGGGCCGAACACTGGTGCATCACGACGACGGAACTGGAACCGGCTAAACGAGTTATGATGGTTCAGGGAGATGGGGAAGCTGTCAGGAGCGAACGCGTGAACAGATGCAATATAACCCACCGGCGGATGACCATTGGAACGCACTCCCTGTTCCTCCGGGAAGCGGGGCCGATGGACGCGCCCGTTCTGCTCCTGCCCCACGGATACCCGTGTTCGTCCTATCAGTACCGCAGGCTGATGCCGGCGCTCGCCGATCAGTGGCGCACGGTAGCTGTCGATTGGCCGGGTTTTGGCTACAGCGACACGCCTGATCCCGCCGAGTTCGGATATGACTTCGACGCTTACGCCGAGGTGCTCAACAACGTCGCTGAGGCGCTCCGACTGGAGCGCTACGCGCTCTGGCTCCATGACTATGGATCGCAGATTGGTCTGCGGCATGCCATAGCCCACCCGGAGCGGATCGCCGCGCTGATCATCCAGAACGGTGACATCTACGAAGACGTGCTCGGCCCTAAATACGGGACGATCAAAGCGTGGTGGGCCGACAAGTCGCCCGAGAAGCACCGCCCTCTTGAGGAGGCCGTAAGTGAAGACGGATTTCGCGAGGAGTTCGTCGGTGAAGTCTCTGAGGAAGTGGCAAGCCTCGTCCCTCCCGACCTTTGGAAGCTGCATTGGCCGCTTATGGATACGCCGACACGCAAAATGGTGGCAGTCCGCCTGATGGAAAAGCTGGAGGAAAACCTCGACTGGTTCCCTCGCTATCAAGGCTATCTGCGTGAGCACCGCCCTCCGACCCTGGTGGTGTGGGGCCCGCAGGACGGCTATATGCCTGAGGCGTCGGCGCAAGCTTACCGGTGCGATCTCCCGGACGCGGAGTTGCACATTCTCAGCGAGGCCGGGCATTGGCTGCTGGAAACCCATCTCGAACAGGCGTTGCCGCTCGTCCGCGATTTCCTGGCCCGGACGTTCCGATGATCGCACCTTTGAACGTAGCCCGCAACGAGAGGAGACATGCATGGTTACGAAGCCCACAATTGCACGCATCTGGCGCGGCCGTACGCGCCGAGAGGTCGCGGACAGCTACGAGCCCTATTTGCGGGCCGAGCGCATCGAGCTGCATCGCATTCTGGTGAATGATCCGAGCCTTCGTTGAGCCGCGAGCAAGCCCTGCCTAGGGTGATGGAGCTCCGCAAGACAATCGGGATCTCCCGGCCGCAGCAAGGCCGGTCAGTCTCCAGATGGTCCCACCTCTTTGCATCGGGAACGGCGCGTGTTCCGGCGCAATCGCGCTGACCAGGAAAAGAAAGCGATGATGTCACTGCCCCACCGCGTCTCCGGCAATCTCGCTCTTGATCTCGCCAACACCATCAGTTGGCGCAACACGAGCCGGGAAGTCGACCATTTGGCAAGCTTCGATGACGTTGTGGCATGGTCGAAGCAAGTCGGCCTGGTCGGCGGCGACTTCGTCGTATCGCCGCAGGAGCAAGAGATACTGCTCCAGCAGGTGCTCGCGCTTCGCAAGGCAATCGGTGCCGCGGGATCGGCGATAGCTAACGATCTCGATCCGTCTCGGCTGGATCTGGACGTCATACGCGACATTGCTGCGCTGTCTCTGCGCCAGGCTTCGCTTTCCGGAACGCCGTGCACATGGCATTTTGAGGGCATCTATCGCGTGACCGGCACCATCGCGTGGTCCGCGCTCGACCTGCTTCGAGGCGACGAACTCTCCCGGCTGAAGCAATGCCCACCCGACGATTGTCAGTGGCTGTTTATCGACCGGACAAAGAACGCTTCAAGGCGCTGGTGCGACATGTCCACCTGCGGCAATCGCGCCAAAAAAATGGCTCACAGAGCCCGGCGTTGAATCAAATGGCGGCAACGAGCAGACAGCGGGATTCTGGACCCGTGATCAAAGCAGGATGAAATCCAATGATCACTTAGGTGTCGGGATACCGCATTGATTGCGCGCCCCAGGCGGACGTCGACGTGGATGGAGCATGTGGCTGAACTCATTCCTGAGGTCTGAGAAAACCATCAAGGCCACATCCCCTGCCGAGCGAGGAACAAGTGGCCCTCCATCTCTTCTGCGGCGTCCTACGCTCGGGAACTGACAGCGAAACCAGACGGAGCTTCAAATCGGAACGACTGCAAACTTTCATTTACCACAAGGCGTATTGTCGAATTCCACGCCGCGCATATGTCGTCTTTGTCGTAATGTATCCGGCCTTAACAACAACCGATGAGGTGACATGATGTCAATCAACTCGGGTCATGCTCGATATTTCCCGCGACCCATACGAACTACAGCTAACCCGTTGGAACGGGCTATCCTGCAGCTAGAGAAGATGATCGATGCGCAAAGAACCAGTGCGCTACCGGCACCGTTTGCTCTTTATAAAGCCAAACGCATTCTCGAACGATGCCACCAGGGGAGCCCGCTGCCGAAATTTGCGCGTGACTGCATGCCCAACGTGGAATAAGCGATCGGACATCGGTAGCACGGGCCCGAAACAATGAACCTTATCGGTGGTCAAAGTCTGCCCAACTGGTCATGACGACCTTCGCCGGCTCGTGCTACATCCAATATGCCGGCAGCGTCGGCGAGCGTTCCTTCTGCTACAGCAGCCGAAGCGTGCTCTGATCACAAGCTCCTGCGTAAAACATGTCCAGTGCGGCTTGGAAGGGTGAATCCCGTCCAGCAACAGCTCCAAACAACGTCATGCTGGATCGAAATTTGAGATCATCCGGGGATCCGAGAATGTCATGCGCGCTCAAATCGGTGTGCTGCAGCATGGCGGTCGTACACTCGACGAGGCGTGGTCCAAGCATAGGATGCGTCAAATACGCCTCCGCTTCCGCACGACCCGAGATCGCGTAAAAGCGCGCAGTTTCCGAACGGCCAAGGCCACGCAGTTGCGGAAAGATAAACCACATCCAGTGTGAGCGCTTCAGTCCCGCCTGCAATTCGCTGAGGGCCACCTCGTAAATGTTTTGCTGCGCCGTCACAAAGCGCTCGAGATTGAATTTCATCGTCAGCTTTCTCCGATGCCGGGTCCAGCAAAACCCGTCTTAAGCGCTCCACAGCGCGATCTCGCGGGTTAATCCTGACAACGTCGGCGCCGGCCTGCTGTTCCCGAAATCCCTTTAGACATGTCGCAGCTTGCGTCGCGTCCACGTCGAACCCGGCATGCGAACGAAGTAGTCCGTGCGCTGTCGTTTGCTGCATATACCTTGATCCAGGACATCATTCGAACGACGATGCGCTCGACGGGCGCCCGCCTGAGCGACCATCGCGGTGCACTACAATAATCAGGGCTGGGCGCTTTGACTGGCCGATCATGGCAAATTGGCTATGGGAACGTCGGCAGAATGCTCGCGGCCACCGAGTTGCGGTGTTCATTGGCTTGCAATGAACCGCCAGTTCGCGACTGCGGCCTGGCGGTGGGGCTCGGCACGCAAAAGGTAGTCCGGATGCCTGATGATTGAAAGCAGGTCCGAAAAGCTGTCGTAGCGTATCATCACGATGTCGTCCCACTGTTCGTCCTCGGTCGAGACTAACGTCATGGCTCTGGATCCGACGTAAAGTCGTTCGGAAATAATCCCAAGTTTTGATGCGATCTGCTGGAACACGCCAGCATAGCCTTGGTAATATGCTGCCCGTGACGTCTCTTTCATATCCACGAACCCGCCCTGATAGTGAGGACTTTCGCGGAAACGGAGAAGATTTATCATCACGACGGGGTTGCCGCCGAGCCGTCCAGCCGCGTCTGACAGGATTTGGGGCGAGAGGGTATAAAGATCCATGATTTGACTTTCTGACAAAATTCGTTCATATGTCAGAGATTGACAGTTTTTGTTATTATGTCAAGAATCGGGAATGGAAAGATTTTCAGACCGGGAAGAGAAGGTTGCTGTCGCGGCCGAGGACGTTTTTGTGCGCTACGGCTTCGCGCGCACAACGATGGGCGACATAGCAAGAGCTGCAGGTATCTCCCGCCCCGCCCTTTATCTCCTGTTCCCGGACAAAGAGGCGATTTTTAGCCGCGTCATTGAGATGATGGACGCGAGATCCCTCGCAAAGATCCAGCAGGCGGTCGACCGGATTGAGTCTGTTGATGGGAAATTGTTGCATGCCTGTACCGTTTGGGGCCTCCACGGCGTGGAGCTGGCTTCAGCCCATCCTGACGCCGCAGACCTTTTTGATTTCCGGTTTCCGGCGGTTCGGGAGGTCTACGAGCGGTTTCAACAGTTTCTGGTTCGGATTTTGGAAGAGTACGTCCCGAACTGGCAGCTCCCTGTTTCACGGGCTGACTTTGCGGCGGCGCTCACCTATGGCCTTCGCGGCCTTCGCTATGCGGCGACGGACATCGATCACATGAAACGTCTCGTTGACGTTCATGTCACCATCTACGGAATGTCACTTAGACGGAACGACAGCGCCAGCGGATGACGGACGCTTCGCAATCCCTATCTTGCAGAAGCCTGGTATTGATTGAGAGATGCCAGCCGTGCAACGGGCGCTTTCGGATGACCGCACTAGCAAGAGACTACGGGGCGTGTGCCGCGCAGGAGCAACGCTTCCTTGGGAAGATCCTTTTCATATTCCTAGTGCTCATCACCGCGAACGGGACACCGTTTCATAAGCTTTTTGATCGTCCGCCGGTCTCCGCCGAAACGATCCAGCACCTCCACCGCCTGAGGCAGGCTGACCGAGTATTCCTGTTGAAGTTCCTCGACGGTGTACGGCTTTACTTCATAGTCTGGCATAGCGCCCTCCTTCTGATGCCCAAATGCAACCGCCTCGATTCGAGTTCCGAGCAGCGGAACATCCGCGCGCCTCGAGGGTTCGCCTTGGGAAAGGAGACCATCATGAGAGATTTGAACCCGAACACCGTAGGCCGGCCCCACGACCCGAAAGCCACACGCGGCTCAACATGGCGGCCGAGAGCCAAGGACGAGGATATCATCACCAACAATGACGAAGGTGCGCCCCCCGTGCCGATCGGCCAGCCTGGCGACCGTGAGCAAGGCAGCGACAGCGACGGCCCGATGGATGGACAGTAGGTTGCGCCAGGCCGGCTGAAGCGAGCGCTCATTTCCGATCCATTGATATGGAATGGCGTCTCCAAATACTCTTTGCCGCCGAGAGCGACGGAACCCGGCAACAGGGACGGGCTGTCGAATATCTCAAGGGCGACTGTTTCTCTCCGCCGGAAATGCCGTTTGAACGGTGAGTGATCGGTAGAAGCAAGTTGAAAGGCTTCAGAGCTCTGTTGACGGGAACCGGCGCCGAAAGATCAAATCCCTTCGGTGGCAACCGCTTGAGATGCCGTCACTTGTTGACCCGGTTTGGGGCTGATCGCTGACGCTGCAAGTTTGCGGCGGCCAGATCAGCTGGGTCTTTACCGGCAATGTTGACGGTAGGCTGAGCGAAGGTGACGCCGTTCTCCTGAAATGATTTTCGAAGAGATGCATATGCGGTACGTCGAATAAAGCTCTGCTGGCTGGTGGGCACGGTGATCATCGCGAAACTGACCACAATTCCGTACTCTGCAAAATCTTCGACACCCTTCAGCTTTAGCGGCTCAATGAAGAAGCGACCCAGTTCAGGGTCCGTAAGCAAAGTCTGGCCTATCGCCTTGCCAATCTTGCGAACTTTCTCGAGATCCGTGTCATACGGGACAGTCACGAGTATCTTTGTTTTGGACCAGTCACGGCTCATGTTTTCCACTGCACCCAGTTCGCCGAAAGGGACAGTGAAAATTGGACCCCTGTGATGTCTTAACTTTACCGAGCGAAGGCTGAAACCTTCGACGGTTCCGCGGTAGTCCTTTGCCTGAATATACTCTCCGACCCGGAAAGCATCGTCAAACAGATAGAAAAAGCCGCCTATGATATCCCGCACCAACGCTTGTGAGCCAAAGCCGATTGCCACTCCAACGATGCCCGCTCCTGTTATCAGCGGACCTATGTCGACCCCGATCTGACCAAGGATTGTCAGGCTTGCAACGACAAGAATGGTGACCGCAAGCACATTACGTAGGATGGGAAGCAACGTCTGCAGCCGCGTGAAATGCTCTCCTTCCCAATCAGTCTCGAGCGCAGCCGAAGAAGGGTTTTGGCGGGTAAGCAGTCGCTCTATGGCGGCTTTCGACAGATGCCAGATGATGTCCGCGACCAGAAGTACAAGTGCGCTCCGTAAGACGCCAGCGAGAGCGTCATGGACCAACGGGATCCCGTGACCGGGGAAGGTGACGTCAGTTTCCCAGACAAATGCTGTCCAGGCGAGAGCCAATAAAAATACCGACGCCCTCGCACCGCGCACCAAAAGGATGGTTCGATTACTAGTTTGAGGTATTTGAAGCGTTTTGGAAGCAAGCTCCCGGACGATTTGAGAAACTGCGCGAAGAACCGGCGGCAGGATGGCAGGATAGATGCCCAACCAGAACAGCGCCCGGGCATTCAGGCACCAGAGAATCCAGACGAAGGCAGCATAGAGCGATATCGCCGTCTTCATCCTGGCATCTCGACCGACCGAAACCCATGTCGTACCGATGATGACCGTCAATATCATGCAGGACGCCAGGACCTCGATTGCCAGAGCGGTGTCGGGATCGAAATCGAGAACATCGCCCAACATCGTCACGCTGGCGGTAAACAGCGACAGACCCATCACCAACCTTAAATTTCGGCGAAAAGATAAAGGTGCGATCTTCTTCGCCAAAGCCGAGACAAATCGCCAGGCCACAAACAAGAGCAAGTAACAGCCTGCAACAAGGCGTACCGACAGTGGCAAATCGACGAGGAAATAAAGTGGTGCGACGACCGCCGCAAAGACCAGCGATGGAAGATATTGTTCCGGGCCGTCCCAATGATGCAGGCGATTTCGCCGGATAAATCGCTCCGCGGTGGTGCCAGCGACAACCATAAGGACGAAAGCGGAAGAAACCGGCAGAAAACCATTGTCGTTCAGGTCATCCAAAAGGTCCTGCATTGCCCGTTGTGTCTCATTCGGAATTCGCGCAGCGGCGGATAGAACTTCATGAATTCTGGCGCGCGTATGTTGTTCCCAATCCAGGATCCCGGCGGCTGTCGCCCCTTCAGTTGCCGGATCGGACCCGCGCCCAACAGTTGCCGGCAATTTCTCCAATGTCGGCAGTCGCTGCTGCGAATTTCGCCACTCGTCGCCGCTGTTGCTGGCCCCCAAAACGGGCAACACCGCGAAGATCGAGGCAAGCACACAGAGGAATAATGACAGCCATCTCATAACAAACCCATGCGCCTGCAAAGGTTACAGGCGCCAATTGTTCGGTTGGGAAATGATGCATGGCTTCACGTCAGCGCACATCTGGACGAGCGTTGATATCTGTTACCGAAAAATTGAGGCGACCTCACCAACGCGCTAGCCTTTGCAGCCTGTAGGGCTAGTTTCATACCCCGGGGCGAGCGCCAGTTTTTGGCGCCCCACAGCCACCAAAGCGATAGCAAGTCTCAACTTCCGGATAGGTTATTTGGGTCCAGTGTGAGGTCGATCTTAAGCGTGCACTTCTCTAGGTTCGCAATCGCTTCCTATGAACTGCGCCATATCAGCTGATCTGGAGGATAATATGCTACATGCTGAACACAGTCTGTCTGGAAAGTCGCATGCACCGTTTTGCGTCAGTTTAAAGCCCGACATGCCCCCTATTCAAGAACCCTTGGCAACAGTCGTTCACGACCTCGGTAATCTTATCCAGGTTGCGACGTCTGCCATAAATGTCCTGTCACGCAATCCCTTGGTCTCTGCCGACGTCCGGGCTTTAGATGTCATTCGCAGCGCCCGAATGTCGCTGGACTGTGCTGGCGGACTCGTTCGCCAATCCCTCCGGGCCAAGAGTAATGGCTATACGCCCGTTGAAACCGTCAATGTTGAATCTTGTCTCCTCGATGTGAAAGACTCTCTGGCCATCTGGGAGCCGGAAACACACGTCGAAGTTCAGGCAGAGCCGAACTTGCCTCGCCTGGTTTGTAACGCCATCGGATTCAAAGCAGTCCTTCTGAATCTGATGGTCAACGCCCGCGAAGCGATGCCGGACGGTGGCACGATTTTGCTGGCTGCGCGGGTACTGGTACCTGACGGCGCACCGGCTGTTGAAATCGTGGTCGCCGATGACGGTCACGGCATGACGCGCGAAACTCTCGAAAACGCGTTCATACCCTTGTTCACGACAAGATCGTCAGGCGTTGGTGGTTACGGACTTTCCGCCGCAAAAAACTTCGTTCAGGCGGCCGGCGGCCACATAAAGGTGGAAAGTGAGCCCACCGTCGGCACGCGGGTGATCATTGTCCTCCCGGCCTACGGCATCTCCTGAACCGAGACCATTCCATCCATAACTGGCACTTGCCAAAGATAACGCGGACTATTATAGTCCGCGTTATGGCACATATAACGGTCGGCGTGGAATACGGATTGCATTGTCTGTTGTGGTTGATGGGGTCTCCGGACAAGCCTCTCAGCAGCCGGGATCTTGCCGATCTGCAGGGCATTTCTCCAAGTTTTCTGGCGAAGATATTTCCGAAACTTGAGCGAGCTGGCCTGGTCGTCGCATGGGAAGGAGCGAAAGGCGGATATCGCCTGGCCAAGCAGCCGGAAAATATCAGCGTACTCGAAGTGGTGGACGCCATCGAGGGCAGGAAACCTCTCTTCGACTGCCAGGAAATTCGTGGTCGCTGCGCAGCTTTTGGCGGAAAGCCCCCGCGTTGGGCAACAAAAGGCGTCTGTGCGGTCCACGCGGTGATGTTGCATGCCGAGAAGGCAATGCGGGAATCTCTGGCGAGCCAGTCACTGGCTGATATAGCCGGGGAATTTGGCCGCAAGGCCCCTGCGGAATTCTACGGAGATGTCGAAAAATGGATCGAAACCAGAACCATCTCCAAATCTCGTGGACGTTCAGCGGATGAATAGCCTGGCACCTGATCGAAGCAGGGCGCCATTGCATATGGCGCACTACATCTACGACAGGGGTTTCGGATTAAGTTTGTGGAGAAGGGTCATGAGCACTTTTTCAGTTCCTGATAAAAATAACACAGCCCTGGTCGCTTGCAGGAGGGCAAGGCGATGAAGGCGGCTGCTCTCATTGCCGACAGTCCGCTCGTGATTGTTGTTGACGACGATGCCGATGTTCGGCACTCGCTGCAGGAGCTTATCGAATCTGTCGGCCTCGACGTGGTATGCTTCGCATCGCCGCGCGATCTCCTGGAGGCAAGGCTTCCCGACAGGCCGGGCTGCCTTGTCCTGGATGTACGCATGCCGGGATCCAGCGGTCTTGATCTCCAGCACCAGCTTTGCGAGCAACGACGAACCAAACCGATTGTCTTTCTCACCGGATACGGTGACATTCCGATGTCAGTGCAGGCGATGAAAGCGGGGGCAGTCGACTTCCTCACTAAACCTGTGCGGGATCAGACCCTCCTTGACGCCGTCATTGAAGGAATAAAGCGGGACGTCGAGCAGCGGAAGCGTGCCGAGTACACCCATGAACATGCGTCCCGTTTCGCAACGCTCACGCCACGCGAGAGGCAGATTCTCCACGAAGTCGCACTTGGTCGCCTCAACAAGCAAATTGCCTTCGACCTTGGTATCAGCGAGGCGACGGTCAAGCTGCACCGCAGCAACGTCATGCGGAAGATGCAGACGATCTCCGTCGGGGAACTGATCCGCGTCTGGGATGCGTTACCAGCGTCGCTGCGAGATGCCACACCGATGTCGCTATCGTCCTGATTGGGGTTTGCAGGCCGTGTCCGATTGAAGAGCGCGGCAGACGACAGATTCTCCAATCATGCGGTTCGCTCCTCCTGCTTCGAGGTCGGGGATCGACACAGCCAATACCCGTGAACATTCTGCCATGCGGACACGCCTGCATGATAGGCGGTGGTTGCCTTGTTTGGTTGTTGCACCTCCAGTCTTTCGGCGGACCGAACCTCGCCTTTGGTCTATGTGACCTCGTCCTAGGCTCGATATTCCCGAGGGCGGCAATCGCGCAATCTCATGTCAACGGAAACGCCTGACGGAGAACACTTGTGCGAGGCGCACTCAAAATTCTGGTTATTGCGGCCGCGGTCGGCGTCTTACCTGACGCTGCCGTCTTCGCTATGTCACCTTCCCCCAAGCCGACGATCGTCCTCGTTCACGGCGCCTTTGCAGAATCGGCGAGCTGGAACCGGGTAATCGACAAGCTGAGAAGAGACGGATACAAGGCTGTCGCCGTTGCCAATCCCCTGCGAGGCGTGGCCAATGACGGTGCGGCAGTCGCCAGTTATCTCCACTCGGTGCCGGGACCCGTAGTGCTTGTCGGCCACTCCTATGGAGGTCCGGTTATCACCGAGGCTGCAAATGATAGTCCCAACGTCAAGGCTCTCGTTTATGTTGCGGCTTTCGCACCAGATACTGGCGAGTCGAGCACCAGCCTGTCTTCGAAATTCCCTGGCAGTACGCTATCGAAAACGCTGAACGCGGTAGAACTGCAGGACGGAGGCCAGGACCTCTATATTCGGCCAGATATGTTCCGCGAGCAATTCGCGGCGGACGTTCCGGAAAAAACCGCCATCCAGATGGCGTTCACGCAGCGGCCCATTTCGAAAGCCGCCTTTGCAGAACTGACGAAAAGACCATCCTGGAAGGTGTTGCCTTCCTACTCAATTTTCGGTTCGCACGATCTCTGCATTCCACCGGCCGTCATGAGTTTCATGGCGAAACGCGCTCAGGCGCGCAAAACGGTCATCCTCAAAGGAGCATCTCACGCCCTGATCGTCTCTAGGCCGAAAGAGGTCGCCACCATCATCGAGGAAGCTGCGCGTGAGAGCGCAGCTGACCTGGCCGCCCGTGCCGCCGAATGAACACCGTATCAATCAACTGAAACAAGGAGAACTGACATGAAAATCGTCGTCATCGGGGGTACCGGGTTGATCGGCTCAAAAACGGTCGCAAGGCTGAAAATGCAGGGGCACGACGTTCTTGCTGCCTCGCCAAATTCCGGTGTGAACACCGTTACAGGCGAGGGGCTGGATGATGCTCTCGCGGGGGCAGAGGTTGTCATCGATCTGGCGAACTCTCCTTCATTCGAGGAAAAGGCGGCCATGGACTTTTTCGAAGCGGCAGGGCGCAATCTCTTCGCGGCCGAAAAGAACGCCGGAGTGCGCCATCATGTTGCGCTGTCGGTCGTTGGCACGGACAGGATGCAGGCCATGGGCTACTTTCGCGCAAAGTTGACCCAGGAAGAACACATCCGCAAGTCCGGCATCCCTTACACGATTGTCCATGCCACCCAGTTCTTCGAGTTTGTCGGTGCGATCGCGCAATCGGCAACTGAAGGCTCGATCGTCCGCTCACCGACGGGAGCATTCCAGCCCATCGCGGCCGATAATGTTGCCGACGCCGTGGCGAAAGTTGCGGTCGGCAAACCTTTGAATGGAACGATCGAAATCGCCGGTCCGGACCGAGCTCCCATGAACGAGTTCATCAGTCGGTTCCTGAAGGCAACCAACGATCCGCGCACCGTCATGCCCGATCCGAAAGCACGCTACTTCGAAGTCAGCATTGATGACCGGACGCTGGTTCCCGACGCAGGCGCACATCTGGGCGCTATCGGCTTTGACGAATGGCTGAAGGCCTATTCGGCGCAGCAGAAATAAGCGGCTCTCACTCAACCCGGTGCTGTCTGGCGTGGAATTGGCCAGGCAGCCCTCTTCGACAAGGAGAATTATGATGATGAAATTACTCTTCTGCGGCGCTGCCTGCGCCATGTCGCTCGTCACATCCGTCGCGGCACATGAGGCCGAAGGCGAGAACGTGAAGATCGTGTACGATCAACCACTTCCGAACGTTCCCGGAAAAAGCCTGCGGGGCGTGCTCGTCGAATATGCACCGGGCGGCCACTCTCCTGCGCACACGCATCCGGCCTCGGCATTCATTTACGCGACCGTCCTGGAAGGCGCCATCACCAGCCAGGTCAACGGCGGTCCGGTCACTGTCTACCGTGCTGGCGAAAACTTTTCCGAATACCCCGGAGATCATCACGCGGTGAGCGAAAACGCAAGTAAAACCGAGCGCGCGCGTCTGCTTGCCGTGTTCGTGGTCGACACGTCAGAAACCAATCTTACAAATTACGAGAAGTAAGGCCGCTGGCATTTCGTCAACGGCTGTTCGGCGGGGCCTGCCTGAACAGCTGTAGAGGCTCACCATTGGCCATGATCCATCAGGTCACGGCCAGTACACCGGAGTGGCGCCGCCGCAGCGCCACTCCGGTTCGTATGCCGCAATAAAGGGCAGGTCCGACAATTGACCCTTGATGGCAGGAGAACGCGATGCGCATCGAAAAGCTTTACCCCATGGTCTCCGCTCGTTTGATGATTGTCAATCTGACGGATACGGTGGCGCGCGCGGCGGCGACACTCTCAAAACCTGGCGTTGGGCTCGCGGTCGTCTGCTCTGATGACGGCGTGGCAAGAGGCGTCCTCAGCAAGTCCGATCTTATTCGACATATCGCCCATCGCTCCGGACCGGGTTCGATTGAGGGGTTGATGAGCCCGAAGATCGTTGGTTGTCGCCCGACGGATGATTTGCAAACAGCGTGGCAGGTGATGGTCGATAATCGCCTCCAGAACATGCCCGTTCTTGGAGATCAGGCAAAACCACTGGGCGTTCTCGACATACGGGATGCCCTGAAGGTGCTCTACGAACAGGAGCAACTGCAGGAACACATGATGGAGAACTACATCGCCGGGTTTGGCTACTGACAGCCTCTCAATGGGCATACAAGCAGTCAAAGCACCAGTCAGTTCCTGTCTGAGGACATCTACATGATGCAAGATTTCTCTGCCGATCTGGCGACCGATCCAATTGCCTGGCTGGTCTTTCTCGGAATAACGGGAATGATCGTTTGGAAGCTCATCGGTCCGGTAAGATCCAATCTCCGGCTTGTCGTCCAGATTGCTTTCTTCCTCGCCATGACGGCCGTCATCGTCTTTGGACAAGTGCCGCTTGGCCAGTCGAGCGGCGCGCCTACAGATGACGACCGAACGCTCGTCGTGATCCTTGGGCAGATGTTATGGTGGTTGCACCTCGCCTGGGCTGTGATCGGCTTTGTACGTATTTATCTTGTCCTCGAAGGCAGACCGCGCGAAGCGCGCCTCCTTCAAGACATTGTGGTCGGTGGCGTGTACTTGTGCGTCGCGCTCTCGGCTCTTGCATTCGTTTTCCGGCTGCCGGTCGGGACTTTGATTGCGACCTCGGGCGTGATCGCAATAGCGCTGGGCCTGGCCCTCCAAAACACGCTGGGTGATGTCTTCTCCGGTATCGCCCTGACGCTTGGCCGGACCTTCACGCTTGGAGACTGGATACGCCTCAATGATGGCGTGGAGGGGCGTGTGGTCGCCAGCACGTGGCGCTCGACGCAGATACTGACGATAGCCAACAACGTCGTGGTCCTACCCAATAGCGCATTGGCCAAGCTGGGGCTCACCAATGTCAGCCGACCGGAAGAAACGCACTTGCTGCAGCTGACCATCAGATTGAAGCCAACGACGACACCGTCGGCAATTGAAGAGGTTATCACCACCGCCCTTGAAGGCTGCAACCTGATCATCAGGAATCCCGGCCCTGTGGTTGCTCTCAAAGGGATCGACGCCAATGCGATCGATGCCGATCTTTATGCACGGGTGAAGGACCCCATACATATGATAGGAGCGAGAAATGAGATTATTGACTTGCTTCACCGCCACTGCAAAGCCGCCAACCTGCAATTCGCTCCGTCGGCATCGTCACTTCTTCTTGCGGAGCAGTCCACGACGCCTGATTCCTCGCATTCTCGCGAAAGAAGGCTGGTCGAAATCCTGCGCCAGAACAGCATTTTTGGAAACCTGGATGAGGCTTCGAAGGAGCAATTTGCCGATGCAGCCACATTGCGGGCCTACCCGGAGGGCGCCACAATAGCACCAGACGACTCTCAAGTCTCGTCTGTCATCGTCATCGACTCCGGCGTTGTCACAGTGATGCAGGATGGATTGGAGCAAAGGCGCCTCTCACCCGGCGATCTCTATGGCGGGGCGGATTTTTCGTCTCAATTTTGGAAGAACAGCTCCCTGAAGGCGGTGTCCGCCGTGAAAATCTGGGAGATCGGCCACGAACCTCTCTCAAACCTGCTCAGAAACCAGCCCGAACTTGCCAGGGAGCTTTCGATAAAGCTGTCGCTGCATGAAGAGAACGCCCGTCATGCTATTAATCCCAGTGTTAGAAACGACCATACCTCGCACGCACTTTTAAGGTCGATCCGGACAATCTTCACTAACTAATAAAACCTAGCCTTCAGACGAGGTTCGCCGCCTGATTTTTCCAGTTATTATCGGGCGTCAGGTGTTGAACGCACGTCCGGTCCTGGGTTCGGACGGAGATGTTCGGGCGAAACGGAGCGTTGGTCTTGAATATCGGTAGGCACTTATTTGATGCAGCGGGCCTTCGCGGGCTGAGCGACCGGTTGCAGTCTGTTCCGGTTCGACCGCCCGACGCGCGTTATCTTGGATTTTTCTTTCTTTCCTATCTTGCTGGTTGTGGCTTAGCCCACCTGCTTGCAACCGTACAGGGCACGGGAATTTCAGTCTGGCCGCCGGGAGGCCTTTTTATTGTAACCCTTCTCTTCACGCGCAAGTTCACCTGGTTATGGTGGATCGCAACCGGATTGGGCGCTGAAATGACAGCGAACATTCTTTGGTTTCGCAGCCCGTCCTCCGCAGCCCTGTTGATATATTTCGGCAATGCGCTGACGGCGGTGGCCGGAGCACTGGTTGTCAAGCGCGTTCTCGGACCTGCCCCCCGGTTTGATACGTTGAAAGGCGTCCTGGCCCTGCTCTTCCTCGGCGGGGGATTGGCGCCGGTTATCAGTGCAACGGTCGGGAGTTTCGCCCTTGCCCGGCTTGGCATCCCGCCGCAATCCTTCGCTACCGCGTGGGCGTTCCGGTGGCTCGGCAATGCGACAGGCGTGCTTACGGCCGCGCCGCTCGTGATAGCGGTATTCCAGAGCTGGCAGGGGGACGGCGTCATCTCGACCCGACGTTTTTGTGAGGCGGGCGCGCTTGGACTGGTCCTGTTCGGCCTGACAGCATTTCTCGTGAAGGGTTATCTGCCATTCGCCTTCGTCATTGCGCCGTTGTTACTGTGGGCAGCGCTGCGATTTGCGTTGCAGGGTGCGGCGATGGCCGTTGCTGCACTTGTTGCGCTCGCTGCCCTGTCTGCGGCGCCGGCAGCCGATCCGGCCTCTGCCAGTGGTTTTGCAGAAGAGCATCGACAGTTCGTCTTGCAGCTGTTTCTGGCAGTTTCTTCTTTTTCGACTGTCGTGGTTGCAGTCGTTTCAATGCAGCAAAAACGCGCTTCGCGTACACTCGAGGAAAGTCTTAATGCACTAAGGAGCAGGGAGCGGGATTTTTCACAGCTGGTTGATCTGGTGCCGAGTTACCTGTGGCGGCTCAGTGCGCGAGGTGACCCCGTATTCTTCAGCAAAAGAGTTGTCGATTTCCTTGGCGTGCAGGTTGGTGATTACGACACCGCAGATAAAAAGGGTCTGGCGGCCTTTATCGACGCTCTGGTTCATCAAGACGACAAGGACTCGTTTGCAGGTGCGTTGCAACACTCGATTGAAACGGGCGAGCCGTTCTCACTGAAGTACCGTCTGCGCGGGGCCGACGGCAATTACCGTTGGGTCCTGGGGCGAGCCGAACCCCTACGCGACGACGACGGCGAGATTATCCAGTGGTATGGGCTTTCGCAGGATATCGAAGATCAGGTCCGGTCGGAGGCGGCTCTCCATCAAAGCAAACAGCAGCTGGAGCAAATGCTCGAAGCGGTGCCATTCAACGTATTGAGCTTCTCCCCGACCGGACAAATGACCTATGCCAGTCAGAGATACCTGAACCAGGCGGGGACGCCATCTTCTCACGTTAAGGACTTTGACGCCCTTGCTCTGGAGGTCGTCCATCCCGAGGACTTCCTCGTGATGTTTGACAGGGCCAAGCATGGGTTTGCAACGGGCGAGCCCTTCACAAATCGATTTCGCCGGATTCTCAGGGATGGATCCTACCGCTGGATCGAAGCTCGCGCACAGCCGTTGAAGGACAAAGAGGGGACTGTCCTTCAATGGTATATCGCGTCGATCGACATTGAAGAGGAGATGAAGGCCCAGGAGGCGCTGCGCGAGCGTGAACGCTTCTTGTGGCAATTGGTGGAAACATTACCGGCGATGATTGACTGCGCGGCGCCGGACGGAGAGCCGCTCTACCGCAGCCAGCAACTCAGGGAGTTCCTTGGATATAATCTGGATGCGCTGGATGGCAGCGGAAAATCCCGTCTGGACGGTACGCTTGACGCAGGTGTCCATCCCGACGATGTGGCAGGGGTTAAAGAGCAATACCACCATTGCCTGTTGACAGGCGAGCCCTATGCCCGTCGGCATCGATTGCGCCGCCACGATGGTGAGTATCGCTGGGTAGAAACCCGCGCCGCTCCGATGCGGACCGAAACGGGAGAAATCGTTCAGTGGAATGTCATCTGTCTCGATATCGACGGAGAGGTTCGCGCCCAGGAAAACCTTCGCATGGCGCAGGACAGTCTGGCACGCGCCAGCCAGGCGGCCAGTCTCGCTGAACTCTCTGCATCCATAGCACATGAGGTTAACCAGCCACTTGCGGCCGTAATGAATTACTCAAATGCGTGCCAGCGCTGGATGACGATGAACCCTCCGAACATCGACCGCGCAAAAAAAGCGGTTGATCGCATTATTCACAGCGCTAACGCGGCCGCCGACGTCGTCAGCCGTATTCGTGCCCTGTTTAAGCAGGACAGAAACACGCGCGACTGCACTTCTCTCGACGAAATTGTGTTCGAGATGCGCGATCTTGTTTCGTTCGAAGCCGCACGACGGGGTATTCGCATCGAGCTTGATATCGAGATCGGTTTGATGCTCAAGCCCTTCGACCGCGTCCAGATACAGCAGGTCGTCATGAACCTCGTCCGCAACGCGATGGACGCAATGGCGCCCGTCTCGACGAGGAAAACTGTGACGGTCAAGGTCTACGGAACGGGTGACGAGGTGCGGGTTTCCGTCATCGATCGGGGCCGGGGCGTTCAGTTTCCGGCCAAAATCTTCGAACCCTTTTTCACAACAAAAGATCAGGGAATGGGTATGGGCCTTTCAATCTCCCGCTCGATTGTGGAAGCGCATGGCGGCCAGCTATGGGCTGAAAGAAATGAACCGCACGGCGCGAACTTCATTTTCAGCTTGCCTGCTGCACAGATCGACCTCGGTTAGTCGTGGCGGTAAGGCGTGCAAGCGAACGTTACCCGGGCAAGGGACGTTGGCTAAAAGATCGAAAGATAGCGAATACGGGAGTGCCGCGGTCTATGGAGGAGAGAATGAACCCAGGCGCGGCAGTGATTGCAGTCGTCGACGATGATCCCCAGGTCCTGGAATCCCTTCAGGAACTGCTCGAATCCGCTGAGTTCATCCCAAGAACCTTTTCGTCGGGCGCAGCGCTTTTGGCCGAAGGAATGGCAGACATAGACGTCCTGATAACCGACATCGGGCTGCAAGATATGGACGGTTTTGAGTTGCAGGCCTGTGTGGAGGGCAACCACCCTCATATTCCGGTATTCCTGATCAGCGGGCGACACGAGAAACTCTATCGGAAATCATTCGGGCCCGAGAGGCCTGTTCTGCGAAAGCCGTTCGACGGAAATGCGTTGCTGGAGGCAATCCGGCAAGCTCTTGCGAAACGGGACCGCAGTTCGATCCGTTCATAGATGGCATGGCCTGCAATTAAGTGCGGTGTCCTACGCGGATCGCGCGGTGCAATACGCAAAAGGCTAGGCTGACCTCATAGACCGTCCAGTCGACCGCCCCCTGACAGCCTCATAAACTGGGCGCGCAGTCTCGTGTCCATACGTTTCCTGTTCCGAAACAGGGGTTCCGGCCACAACAGCTGACTGCCGCAAAATTCCGCTTATTCCAACCAAACAGGAGACAAGCATGAACGCAAGTACCGCTTTACGCGCGAAAGTTGGGACAGAAGAACTGGTTCCGTCGCGCTATGCCGTTCAAATCGGTGAAATTGAAGTCCTGGTCATCAGCGATGGCGTTCTTCCGCTTCCGACGAAGATGCTCGGTCACAATGCCGACGCTTCCGAGCGCGCCGCCTGGCTGGACGAGATGTTTCTGCCACCAGACGCTTTCGACTGGTCGCTGAACGTCGTCCTTGTTCGTCACGGTGAGCAAACAATACTGATCGATGCAGGTCTTGGGCTCGACCCCGATCTTAACCTGCCAAGAGCAGGACAGGTGATCAGACGGCTCGAAGCGGCGGGAGTGGACCTTCGATCCGTCACCGACGTCGTTATCACGCATATGCATATGGATCATGTCGGCGGCCTTCTCGTCGAAGGTGTTAAAGAACGGCTCCGGCCGGACCTGCGCATCCATCTCGCTGCTGCTGAACTCAGCTTCTGGGAAAATCCCGATTTCACGCACGTGAACATGCCCCAGGGTTTCCCTGACGCGCTCCGTGCGACAGCGAAGAAGTTCGCCTCGGAGTATCGGGGTTTCATCCAGACTTTCGTCGACGAATATGAGGTCGCGCCAGGCGTCGTAATTCACCGCACAGGCGGACACACGCCGGGACACAGTGTGGTGCGTGTTTCGTCGGGAGGTGACCGGTTGACCTTTGCGGGTGACGCGATTTTCGCCGTCGGCTTTGATCATCCCGACTGGTACAACGGTTTCGAGCACGATCCGGAGGAGGCTGCGCGCGTTCGGCTCAAACTCCTGAGGGAGTTAGCCGACAGTGGCGAGCAGCTGGTCGCCACGCATCTTCCTTTTCCTTCGGTCGGACGAGTGGCGACAGACGGCGACGCGTTCCGCTGGGTCCCGGTTTTCTGGGATTACTGACCAAATAAACCGGAACGAGAGGGCCGCATGCGATCGACCTGGGCGCCGTCGCGTGCGGCCTTTTGCTGTTCAGTCAGTCGCTCAGCCACCGAGCGGTGTCACTGACCGACCGACGGGCCGCGGGAGCGGGAAGTTGCTTCCGCTGCCGCCATCCGGCGCGCGCCTTTCGCCGCCGGTGAACTCACTTCTATTTTAATGGGAAACAGAGACATGCAGCATCTGAGTGGCAAAGTCGTTGTAATAACCGGCGGTAATAGCGGGATCGGCAGGGCGACCGCTCAACTCTTCGCGGAGGAAGGCGCCGAGGTGATTATCACGGGACGGCGAGCGGACGTGGTAGAACAGGCAGTTGATGAAATCGGCCACGGTGCGGTGGGCTTCGTCGCTGACAGCGCTGATCTCGACCATCACAGGAGACTTGCCGACTTCGTCGCCGGAAAATTTGGCCGGTTGGATGTCTACATGGCCAACGCCGGTATCATCAATCTGACGACGTCAGCTGACGTGACGCCGGAGGACTATGACCGGCATTTTGCCATCAACACGCGAGGGGTGTTTTTCGGAGTACAGGCTATGTCGCCATTGATACGGGATGGTGGAAGCATCATCGTGACCAGCTCCCTTGCCGCGACCAAGGTGCTGCCCGATCACACGGTCTATGCCGGCTCCAAGGCGGCTGTCGCAGCATTTGCCAGGAACTGGGCAATCGAGCTGAAACCGAGGAGGATCCGGGTCAATATCCTGAGCCCTGGGCCCGTGGAGACAGCAATCCTGGAAAAGTTGGGCGTTCCCGAGACCCTGCTCCCAGCGTTCGAGGAGCAGATGGCGTCTCTTATTCCTGCCGGTCGCATGGGGCGACCGGAAGAACTTGCGCGTGCGGCCCTTTTTCTTGCCTCGGACGCGGGGAGCTTTGTCAACGGCATCGAACTTCACGTTGACGGAGGCATGACGCTCGTATGAGCCAGACTGGCTCAAAGAACTGCATTTCGCCATTCGCTCGGCGTTAGTCCGGTGTGACGTTTAAATGCAACGCTGAATGCGGTCAGCGTCGCATAGCCCAGTTGTCCCGCAACGTCTGTTATCAGCACGCGCGGGTCTCGAAGCATTCCCATCGCTTGCTCCAGCCGCCTCTCCCGCAGCCACTCATGCGGGCTCACCCCCGTACTTTTCTTGAATGCCCGGCAAAAATGGAACCGCGACAGGTTCGCTTCGGCGGCGAGCGCCCCAAGTGAGAAGTCGAGTTCGTCGTCCGATGACAGCCGTTCCAGGACTGTTCGCAACACGTGCGGAGCAAGACCCCCCGAGGCTCTCCCCGGATAGTCGGCTGCATGATCGGGACCCTTTAGAAGATGAACCGCGATCAGTGACGTGATCTGCTGGCGATAAAGCGCCTCCAGGAAGGAGGGATTGTCCGGCGATCCAAGCGATCTTTCCAGGAGCGCCGCCAGGAACGCGTCGGGTCCGGCCGTGATCTCGATCAGCTGGCGAGTAGATCCCGGACATTCCTGCGCGATGTGATCGAGCAGTTGGGGTGCCATATAGAGCTGGACGATATCCATCGGACCATGGATGTCCCAACGGGAACTGGAGCCAGCGGGTATGACGGTGATGGTGCCTCTACGCCCCATGGCGGAGCGGTGGTCTCTCCCGGAGACGCGTTCGAGGCGTTGCATCGCGCCGAGATAGGTCATTACGACATGGTCGGACATCGGCTTTACGACATCGTGAAACGGTTGATGTTTCCAGCGGGCTAAACGGGTCTCGAAAGGGTCATGAATATTAAGGGATTCAATCGGCGGGGTTCGCAGCACTCGCTCCATTTCCTTGTCCGCTGGAACTCCCGACACAGATTGGCCGGCGAAACTGCTCGCCGCCTCACCAGTCTCTGATTGACGGAAATTTGTCCTTAGGCGAACCACGTGCGCGTCCTTCTATCGGCTCCATGTCGAGAACGAGAAAGAACGATACGGGACAGCGCGCCGATGAGGTATCATCCAACAGCCTAGGTTCATCTCGGCGATCGTGGAGCGAGGCTATCCGGATACGAAGAGAGCTTCCCCCATTGCACGAGGTGTCCCATGTCCAATGGTGTCAGAATTGGCGTTTGCTATATGAACAGCGATATCCCTGTGAGATGACTGTCTGGCGCGGGGAGGCGGTGTCAGATCGCGCACCGCCTCCCGACAGTTCAGCTTTTGACAAAAGCGAGGAGGTCCGTGTTAATCAGTTGCGAGTGCGTTGTGCACATGCCGTGGGGGAGACCTTCGTAAACCCTCAGGGTAGAGCGCTTCAGCAATTTCGCGGACAGCGGAGCGGAGTTGGCAAGAGGAACGATCTGGTCGTCGCCTCCATGCATAACAATTGTCGGGACAGTGATTGTTTTCAGATCCTGCGTGAAGTCGGTTTCCGAAAATGCCTTGATGCCGAGGTAGTGCGCATTCGCGGCGCCCATCATCCCCTGCCGCCACCAGTTTTGGATGATAGCATCAACGGGTTTAACGCCGTCTCTGTTGAATCCATAAAACGGGCCACTCGACAGATCAAAGTAGAACTGGGACCGATTGGCGGCAAGCTGGACACGAAGGTCGTCAAAAGCCTCTATCGGAAGGCCTCCGGGGTTATTGTTCGTCTTGACCATTATCGGCGGTACAGCACCGATGAGAGCCAACTTCGCCACCCGACCCTGAGGCTGCCCATGTCTGGCGACGTAATGGGCGGCTTCGCCGCCGCCAGTGGAGTGACCGATGTGGATCGCGTTGCGAAGATCGAGATGCATTGCGAGCGCGGCGACGTCCGCAGCGTAATGGTCCATGTCGTGGCCGGCGCCGGTTTGGCTCGATCGTCCGTGGCCACGCCGGTCATGTGCAATCACACGATATCCCTTGCCGAGGAAGAACAGCATCTGCGCATCCCAATCGTCAGAGGAAAGCGGCCACCCGTGGTGGAAGACCAGCGGCTGACCGTCCCTGGGACCCCAGTCCTTATAAAAAATCTCGACGCCATCGGCTGTGGTCACATAATTCATTTGACGATTTCTGCCTTCGATTGCGGCGGCTGCAACGTCAACTGTCTTTGCAATTGCCCGGGCCGGCGCGGTTGCAACCAGCGGCGCGGACAGGCCCAGCAGCAGCAAGTTACGACGAAAAGGTACCGGAGGCGCAACAAGAGCGTCGTGGCAGGGTGTTCGAGTGGTGCGAAGGGTGTCATGCATGGCCATCTCCATTTTGTGAGGCTGTTTACGGAGACGTTTTTAGGCGAAATAAGAAGGACGCGACCTTGCCGGATTGCTGTGTGTGTTGCTTGATTGCGGAATTTGCAGCGAAAACACTCCAGCATCCGATCGCCTACGGCCCTCGCTGCCCAGGTTTCGTTCCACGGCTGTAAGGGAACTTGGCAAAATTGCCCAAGATTCGGGTAGGGACCGGTTGACGACTCGGCTTTTGACGAATTGGTGGACCTTCATCATCAGTCAAGGCGGGATGCCGCGTGGCGCGGTATGAATGACAATCTTTAGGCAAAGGAACAGGGCAGGTTTCCTGCCTGACGTTCGGCTAAAACGCGTATAGGCATTCATACGGGTCGCTCGCATGTGCACTACAGCAAGAGCTGGAACCAGAACTCACCGGCGACGCCTTAGCGGGCCGATGGCTCTTAACTTGCTTCTTGTAGATATCCCGCGGCGTGTGAAAGCAGGCGCGCGCTCACAAGCGGTCGGCCGTGCATTCAAAAAAAACGCCGCCCCGCGATGCGGCAGGACGGCAGGATCGTTATGACAGCTGTTGATCAGTAGTCCCAGGGTGCCGGCACCCAACGATACAGCTTTTCAGAAGGTGCGACCCGTCCCAGGGATGGAAATGGCAAGTGTGTCGACACAAGCCAGGAACCCGTTCCGGCCAGTTCCGCCATAAGCCGAAGGCGGACATTTGTAGCCTCCTCGGGGTCATGCTCAAATCCATTATGCCATTCAGGATGGTCAAAGGAGACAGGGAACAATGCGTCTCCTCCAAACATTAGTTTCTCGCCATTCGAGGAGATACGCACCACGCTGTGGCCCGGAGTGTGGCCGCCGGTTTTCGTGGCCACGACACCAGGCGCGATCATTGTCTCGTGTTCGAAGGTCATCAGGTTATCTGCGTAGACCGAAAGAAATTCTCTTGAGGCACTGCGCGCAAGCTCCGCAAGATCCGGCGGCATCGCAGTGCGCGAAAAGTCAGGGTTCGTCCAAAACGCGGCTTCCGCCGCGGACAGATGAACGCGAACGTCTCGTGCAAGGCGATCCCTCACACCTTGTACGAGAAGGCCGCCAACGTGATCGAAGTGCATGTGCGTCAGCACCACATCGGTCACCGATGCCAGATCGACGCCCGCCGCTTCAAGTCGCGCAACAAACTGGCCTGCCCGAGGAAAGCTGGGGTACTCTTCGCCTAAACCGCTATCGATGAGTATTGTCTGATCGCCGCTGCGGACGACAACGGCGTTCAAGGCCCAGTCGAAAGCGTCGTGATCGAGAAACCGCTCATCAAGCCAGGCATTACGGGTTTTTGGGTCCGCGTTCGTGGCCATGGACTCTGCAGGCGGCGTCAGAATGCCGTCGCTTATGATGATCACCTCGATGTCGCCAACGTTAACAACATACCGGGACGGGACTATCTCGTCTCGCGCGGTCCTAAGGTTCTTGTTGAGTTTGGAATTCATTCTTTGCTCCGGTAACGGGAAGATAAATGGAAGGCTTGCGTCGCGTTCTGGACTCTGCAAGCCGCCGTCATTTTAGTCTTCCCCAAAGGAGCGTGTGAGCTCGACATGGGTATCGTTGCCTACCACCAAAGCGCTACTCGGTTTCAAGCTTGGTGATGCTGTCCGGCATTTTTCAAGGAGAAAAACCGTGGTTACTGTGCTTCTGACGTCCCCTGTTTACAGCCAGCGGGAGGGGATCGGCCTTTGGTGCCCACGCAAATTGCAGTTCAGTAGAATGCGATGCCCGGCCCGTCGGCCTGCGTTGGAAGTTATCGCGTCCGCGCACTTAGGGCATTCGTCCGCCAACCCGCCGTATCACAACCTCTCGCGGCGGATGGTCTGGTTTGTCACGGGCCTCCCCGCCAGAGACATGTCGGGCCGCCGCCGACAGCTATTGAGGACATTGAAAACCGCATACATCGCGGCACTCTGTGCGCGACTGCCCGTTCCTGCTGCTGAACCACAGGTCGACATCAGACGGCTACCACGGGTCTGAAGGCGGAAGAACGCCGGTTGCGGGTCCGGCAGAAACGTCGCTGGTGCGCTGGCACTGCGGATTGTCCTTGGCACTAACTGGCGCTGATGGTTTTCGCGCCAGCAGTTTTGTCAGATGAGGCCCTCTGCAGCCATAGCTGCACCAACGTTGGGACGCCTCTTTAGCATGTCCCGATACTCGACGAGATGCGTCTCCACATCGAGCGAATAACGTTCTGCCCACAACAGCATCACAAACAGATAGAAGTCCGCGACAGTGGGATTGTCTCCAAAAAGAAACTCGCCTTTGAAGTTCCGCGACAGGAAACCGAACTTCGGTCGCAACGATGCCTCGGCACGCTCAACCTCCTCGGCACCTCGATGAGACCAGAGGGATTCGAAGCCCTGATGCAACTCCGATGAGATGAATGCGAGGGCCTCGAGCAGCCGTGTTCTTCCAAGCGGTCCGCCAACGCCCAGGCTTGGATACATTGCGGCGACCCAGTCGAGAATTGCGACATTCTCGCTGATAACGTCTCCGCTGTCCAAGACCAGCGCTGGTACGTACCCTTTCGCGTTGATCTGCCTGAAGTTTTCACCAGACGACGTCATTTTGGTTTGAAGATCAACGCGCTCGATCTGGAAATCGGCACCCGCTTCTCGGAGAGCTATATGGTCTGAAAGGCTGCATGCCCCGGGATAGTAGTATAGTTTCAAGCGAACACTCCTCTTCGATATTGAAAGGAGCGACTCTCAAACTGGTTTGGCCGCTCCTGCACCTCGGAGACTATTGTGCCCGCCACGGTCTGGTAATTAGCCCGAAGGTTAGAGTGATGTAGTCCTGGTGTATGGACGACAGGGCAGGGAGATGGTTACGCTGCGCAGTGCGTGCTTCCCGCGATCGTCTACGGCAAACCAAGCGGGCTAGATCCCGGTGGGGCAAGACGCTTAAAGGGACTCGCTTCATCCCGCCGATCGCGCCGGCATTCTGACGTGAACCTTTTCCTCGGACGATAAGGAAGGCTTGTTGTTTCGCGATGAATGATGCCGCTGACACGCGCACAGGGAAGATCAGAACGGCACTGCAGGGAATATTGCTGCGGCGACGACGAGAACCAATGGCTCCCGAAGCGATCATGCGGTGCTTCAGTCACGACACCCCGAAAGTCAACACCAACCGGGCGGTTCGGCCCGTCATAGAAAAATATCGACACGACCATCTCCCGGTTTGTCGATACACTACCTTTGCAGCGCAATTTTTAACGTCTCGGG
Organism: Agrobacterium sp. 33MFTa1.1; assembly: GCF_004328495.1. Classification (NCBI taxonomy): domain Bacteria; kingdom Pseudomonadati; phylum Pseudomonadota; class Alphaproteobacteria; order Hyphomicrobiales; family Rhizobiaceae; genus Agrobacterium; species Agrobacterium sp. 33MFTa1.1. The sequence continues at coordinate 245,569 of NZ_CP036360.1, forward strand.
TCCGAGGGCATTATCGAGGGCTTTCACCCCGTTCTTGGGTAACCTCAGAAGTCCGTTGACCATGCCCTCTTTCCAGGCATCTCCCCAATCCCACGCTTCCTCCCATGCATCGGCCAGTTCGTCATTATGGCGCGTCTCAACCAAGGCTTGGAAGAGCAAAGCGGCCTGTGAGAGGTCTTTGTCTGCCTTCAGGCGTCCAAGAGCGTCCGATCGCCTTCGAGACGATATGATCAGCTTGTGGACAGCGTACCTCTCCGGGGCTGGGACAAGTACGTTCACGCCTTCGCGGAAGAGAAGCACCGTGCGGACGGGCTCGTAGATCAGGTAATCAAGGAATCGCAGGTTTTCCGCCGAAGCGCCACCGAGTGCAGGCATAGGCGACGGCTTACCTGTGTATTCCTCCGATCCCCGATTTCCAGTCAGGAACTCAACGCGGTAGCCCCTGGCATTCTGGAAGCCTACGATTTTGGCCCGGTCCGCCTGGTGCGGCACTGCTCGAAAATCCGGATCGACTGACTGAAGAACCTCCAGGATTGGCGGCAGGCTGTCTTTTACTTCGGCCGAAATGGCGAAGTCCTGCGCGAAATCAGCGTCGCCTGTCTGCATAACCGCCGATGGCAGGCGAACGCCGAGCATCCCGGCATAGGTGCTGAATGCCACCGACCCGATAAGAACAGCGCGCAACCGGAACAATCCAGCATCGGCCAAGGCCCGCGTGACAGCGCCCGCAAACGGGTCTGGTCCGGGCAGGCCGGAACGACGCAGAGTGCTGACCATGCGTCTGCGCTCCCGAATGTTGTCCTTGATCTCCTTGTGGGCCTTCACCCGTGCTGTAATCGCCTCGTCGGAGTGCGGGCCGACATATCTTCGTTTGTCCTTGCCTTCAGGAGTCGGGAGATCGAAATACCAGTAGTCGCGATCTTTGACGGTTACAGTCACGAACCATCCCTCTAAGGGAAAGTCCGCCACAAATTGGGCGTCGAGCGTTCGTTGCGTCAACTCCGCAAACATTGTGCGGTAGCTGATATCAATCTCTCTCAGCATTATTTCCTCTCGTGCCCGGAAATGCAGTTATAAGGATTTGCCAAAAACTTATAACGACATGGACGCGTGTCAAGGTTATAAGTGTTTGCCAGAAACTTATAACGCCGGCGCTACCCTCAAGGCGAACAGTCGTACACTTCTCCAGCAACATTGCGCGGTTTGATCAGAGAGGAGACAATGCCAGTCCGGCTTAGAAGCGCGAACTCCTTGCCGCCGGGGTGCGGCTTTGGCGCGGTCGTATTCGCAAAGTCGCGAACATCGGCTGTCGATGAGGAAAGATGGCGACAACGGGAGTGGCCCCGTGGACGCCGATGGAGCCAGCCTTTCGCTCGGGTACGCTGATCAGACCATCAGCCACCTACACCATAGTCTGGTATCGCACTCCCGCTCAGCGGGGCATAACCTCTTCATCGATGAGCAACGGCTGGCCCAATGAGCGATCGATTGCATCGCGCAGCTTTGCATTGAACCCGGATCCCCGTCGCAGCGCGTTGAAGGACGAGAAAAGCGTTCTCAACAACTGGGATACTCTCATTGGTATGATGATGGAGAGCGAGCATGAGCGGATGCAACCACAATGTCACAGTCCGGTCCGTCACTCCGAGGACGCTCGGTTGCGAGGAGTGCCTCAAGGAGAACATGGAGTGGTTCCACTTGCGGATCTGCCGACAATGCGGCCACGTCGGCTGCTGTGATCAATCGGTCGGCAAGCACGCGACGTTGCACTTTCACGAGACCGGCCATCCCATCATAGAAGGTTACGATCCTCCTGAAGGTTGGGGCTGGTGCTATATCGATGAGGTATTCGTGGACCTGCCCGACCAGACGCCCCAACGCGGCCCGATTCCCCGCTACTACTGAGATTGAAAAGGTATGACCGCCGCAGGCTCACGTGAACACCAGATGTTTCCTGCACTCGATCCGCAACAGATTGCGACGGCAAGACGTTTCGCTGATGACGAACCGCGGTACTTTCTGCCCGGCGAGATGATTTTCAATGTCGGCGAGAGGCACGCACCCGCCTGGCTGGTGCTCGAAGGATCGATTGAGGTTTTGCGCCAGGACGGCCTGTCATCCAGCGTTCCCGTGACCCGACATACGACGGGTCAATTTTCCGCAGAGGTCAGCCAGCTGTCGGGCAGGCCATCCCTGGCGAGTGGGCGTGCCGGTGCGGAGGGATGCATGGCCGTTTCATTCGACGCCCCGCATCTTAGAGCTCTGATCATCGGCACCGCCGACATCGGAGAGATCGTGATGCGCGCGTTTATACTTCGGCGCGTCGCCCTGGTAGATCAGGGCGGTGCCGGTTCTGTACTGGTAGGTCAACCGGGCAGTGCTGACCTTATCCGCCTTCAAGGCTTTCTGGCGCGAAGCGGATATCCGTATGTCGCGCTTGACGCTGACGCCGACGGACAAGGCCGCGATCTTGTCCATCGACTGGGTATCTTGAGAGAAGAACTGCCACTGATGGTGTGCCCCGGCGGAGCCATTCTGAAGAATCCGACAGACGGCGAGGCCGCAGTTTGTCTGGGCGTCGCACAGGAGATCGTGTCCGGTGCCGTCTATGACGTTGCGATCATCGGCGCCGGCCCGGCCGGCCTGGCGGCCGCCGTCTACGCGGCCTCCGAAGGTTTGAGTGTCCTGGCGATTGACGAACGATCCGCAGGCGGCCAGGCGGGAGCGTCCGCACGGATCGAAAACTACCTTGGCTTCCCTGCGGGGATTTCCGGGCAAGATCTTGCGGCGCGTGCCTTCAACCAGGCGATAAAATTCGGGGTCGAGGTTGCTTTGCCCATCCCCGTTATTGACCTGCGGGTTGTTCAATCATCATGGGGAACCGGTTCGATATTGCGGCTGGGTCTCGATGGCGAACGGAGCGTCGATGCGCGAACCGTGGTGATCGCGTGCGGGGCGCGTTATCGCCGCCCGCAGTTGGCAAATCTCGCCGAATTCGAAGGGTCCGGTGTCTCCTATTGGGCGTCTCCTATCGAGGCAAAACTATGCGAAGGTGAAGAGGTCGTACTCGTCGGAGGGGGGAACTCGGCGGGGCAGGCGATTGTCTTCCTTGCTCCCAAGGTCCGGCAGCTCCATGTTGTTGTCCGAAGACCCCTCAAAGATACGATGTCCAGCTATCTTATTGACCGTATCGGGGCGCTGTCCAATGTCGAAATCCATGTCGACAGCGAGATTGTTGGCCTTGAGGGAGACCGCTCGACTGGTCTGAGCGGGGCCGTGATGCGTCACCGTCAATCCAGTGGTGAGCGAACCTTCAGGGTACGGCATCTTTTCCTGTTCATTGGCGCTGATCCGAATACGGCATGGTTACGCTCCGATGTGGACGTCGACGACAAAGGATTCATCCTGACGGGGAGGGCTTCTTCTGGACGCACATCCGTTCTTCCGCTCGAGACGAGTCTTCAAAACGTGTTTGCGATTGGTGACGTCAGGGCAGGGTCCACCAAGCGTGTCGCCGCCGCCGTGGGCGAAGGTGCCGCTGTAGTCTCTCAGATTCATGAGTGCCTTGGGCGGCAGCCCGGTTGAATTAACCCGGATCAATCCGTCCGGCACACTGAAGACTGATGACGGCAGACGGTTGCTTCGTTTCCTCCCTTGTCGTTGATCCGTCGGCCGCCGTGACAACACGCTGCATCGTGCGGTGTCCTCTCCGGTCATATTCAAGAGGTTCTCAATTCTGCGCGCGGACAAAACCTTCCTTTCGCTTCGCCCGATATGTCCGTGGACCAAGGCAAACTCCAGTCATTTCCGGTCGTGGTGGTGCAATCGGCCACTTTCTATGGAGTCTCCAAGCTTGATAAGGATATATCGTGCTCCCGTAAAACGGCGACGAAGAGACTTCGCATCTGCCTGTTCCCGGGGCCATCGGCAGAGGTAAGCGCATTACCCAAATTCCGCAGCCCCGATATCATATTCCTCAATGCGAATGAGACTGCGCATTCAGGTTTGCGAGCATTGTTGCAAATTGTGAAATAAACTCGACACTATTCAATCAATTGTAGATGTGCGGCTCTCACGGCAATATCGCTGCTGTCAGACGAACACAGCGTCGCCTGAAGTTTCAAAACGAAATCGCAGGACGCGAGATGACCACGAATATCACATCTATCACACGCCGGAACGTGTTGCTGACCGCAGGTACGGCCGTTGCCGTTACAGCGATGTCTCCCGTTTTCAGCTTCGCGGCCAATAGTGATTTCGCCACTACCGCCACCGAAGGAACCAAGAGCATGAGCACTGTAACAACCAGGGACGGCACTGAGATTTTCTACAAGGACTGGGGCCCGAAGGATGCCCAGCCGATCGTTTTCCACCATGGCTGGCCGCTCTCGTCCGATGACTGGGATGCGCAGATGCTGTTCTTCGTCTCCAAGGGGTTTCGTGTTGTCGCCCATGACCGCCGTGGTCACGGCCGTTCCGCCCAGGTTGCGGATGGTCACGACATGGACCACTACGCCGCCGACGCCTTTGCCGTCGTTGAAGCGCTCGATCTGAAGAATGCCGTCCATATCGGCCATTCCACCGGCGGCGGCGAAGTTGCCCGTTATGTCGCCAAGCATGGCGAACCCGCCGGCCGTGTCGCCAAGGCGGTTCTCGTTTCCGCCGTGCCGCCGCTGATGCTGAAGACCGAAGCCAATCCGGAAGGTCTCCCGATGGAGGTTTTTGACGGCTTCCGCTCCGCGCTTGCCGCAAACCGTGCGCAGTTCTTCCGTGATGTCCCGGCCGGCCCGTTCTACGGTTTCAACCGCGACGGTGCGACCGTGCATGAAGGCGTGATCCAGAACTGGTGGCGTCAGGGCATGATGGGTGATGCAAAGGCCCATTACGACGGCATCAAGGCCTTCTCGGAAACCGACCAGACCGAGGACCTGAAGAATATCAGCGTTCCGACGCTTGTTCTGCACGGTGAAGACGACCAGATCGTTCCGATCGCCGACTCCGCCCTGAAATCGGTGAAGCTGCTGAAAAACGGCACACTGAAGACCTATCCCGGCTTCTCGCATGGCATGCTCACCGTCAATGCCGATGTGCTGAACGCCGATCTCCTGGCCTTCATCCGGTCCTAAACGACATCGCGGGAACTTGCCGTTCCCCCATACCCGCGGTCTCCCAAATTCAGATATCCATACGCGCGGAAAGCGCCACTTCACGATTGGAACTAATCATGTCGACCACCAAATCTCTCAGGAAAATCGTAAACCACGGCGTGGCCTGGGAGCAGGCTTTCGGATACGCGCAGGCTGTCCAGATCAAGGACACGATCTATATCTCGGGACAGCTCAGCCACGACGGCGATGGAAAGCTCGTGGCGCCCGCCACCCTTGACGCCGGAGGCCGGCCAGCCGACTTCACGCAGATGGAAGACCAGATCCGTCAGACTTACGTCAATGCCAGGAAGCTGCTCGCCGAATTCGGCGCCTCTCTCAATGACGTTGTGGAAGAGACACTTTTTGTTCTCGACATCCCGAGCGCGTTCGCAGCCGGAGCCAAGGTCCGCAAGGAGATGTACGGTACAGATACGCCGCCGGTAGCAAGCAACCTGATCGGAGTGGGCGCGCTGGCATTCCCTGAACAGATCGTGGAGATCACGTTCCGCGCGGTGGTCGACGTGCCGCCCGCCTCATAAGGCAGCAGCCGCTCCAAACGCCACCGGTGAACTCGGCCGCGAACATCTTAGGACAGGTTTTCCGAATGCCTAGACCATCATCCGTCAAAACACGATCGCCAGCGACCTTGCATCTGACCTCGGAACTCGTTGCCAGGTCGTTCAGAGTCGTCGAAGAGGAAGGCCCGGAGCCAGACTGGACGCCAATCTCGCCCGAGCAACTCGACGAGCTTGTCCAACGGGTAGAGAAGCAAGCTGGCGAAGAGGAAATCTGGATATTCGCCTATGGCTCATTGATGTGGAACCCCGGATTTGAAGTGGCGGGCATGGAAAACGCCGTCGTTCACGGTTGGCATCGTGCGTTCTCGCTAAGGATCGAACGGCTTCGTGCCACCTCGGACGCGCCGGGTCTGATGCTCGCCCTTCAGCCAGGGGGAAGCTGTTCCGGCGTGGTTCTCAAGCTTCCATGTGCTACAAAGAAACGAGATCTCCGGAACCTTCTGGCGCGCGAAATCCGGTATGCTGAGGTGTCTGACATGGTACGTTGGGTCACGGTCAAGACGCCGGCGGGCGCCCGTCGGGTACTAACGTTCTGGGCAAGCCCGAAGCAGTCGCCGTTGACATACAAGGTGCCTCTCAATGAGGCCGCCGCGCTGATCGCCCAGGCGTGCGGGCCGGCCGGTTCCTGCGCGGAATATCTGCATCGCACGGTTCTTGATCTCTCGGAGCGCAACATTTTCGATCGAAATCTCTGGCAGTTGCAAAAACTTGTCGCGGAAAGGCTTCAAGCTCTTCCGCGACATGCTCATCCCGCATGACCATATATGCCGCCCGTTTCTTGAAGCGTTTTGAGCAGGCGATACTGTGGAGCTGGATAGTAGATAGTAGAAGGTCAAAAATAAAACCAACGGCCAGTCCGTGAAAGGCATCAACACGGGACCGCCCGCCTATGTCACCTTGATCACGTCAGCAATTAATGCCGGCGGATAAATTAAGCGCGCGTTTTTACGCCTGTTGCTTGATTAAATGAAATACGCCCTGATTAAATAAAGACTGTCGGCCGCAAGCCGTGTCAGCATGTTCTGCTGTCGACGACGTCTTTCGTTGCAGGCCAGAGTTCGGTTTTCGTCAAGGCGCCTACACGCGCCAATGGTTTCAAACGGCGTCGTTACAGTGAAGCCGAGAAAAGAAAGAAATCTGTGTTTCTGCCGCGAAAGCACCGCCACTCGCGCACTACCTACGAACGCGGTGGGCGAGTGCCAGAAGCGCATGAAAAGGTGAGAAGGCCGGTTGCCGTACGGCTCACGTTCTCCTCGCTGGTGTCAGAAGCTGCTCATTACGCGCCCTCCGTTCACGTTTGAAGCTCCGAAGACGACATCGATCTCAGCGCCGAAAAAAGATATCGTTCGGTGAGCTCAAGCCCCGCATTCCTGGCGATTTTTATAGCGGATGTTATTTGCGATTCCAGATGACCCGTCTCGAGTTTCGTCTCAGCGGTCTGCTCAATGAGTACGACCCCGGAATAGATTGAAGGAAGATTGTCCAGGTCTCGAGAGCAGGAGCCCATACTCAGAAGAGATTTTCGACGTCCGCTGGGACACTCGATTGAATACGGCGAGACGAGTGGTTCACCCCCCAGAATGACTTCATGAATTCTAGCGGCCAGCCGTGGCCGATCTTCCTCCACGATACGTTCAAGAATAAACTCAACTGGAACACCGCGCGCGAGTTCTCCTTCGTCGATTTCATATATCTGTGCAAAAGCCTTGTCAGCAGTCAGGCTGTTTTCTCGGAGACACCATGAATAAAAGCCCGCGCCCTTCATCAGAACCTGGGCAACTTGCATATGCGGTTGCTTCATGGATTTGTACCCCCATCCATCGGTGGCACCTTGCTACACATTTATTTGCCGGGCAATGGTGCCGGGCACCAATCTCCAAACCCGTCCATCGCCTTTGGGCTCCATGTCGCCCGCCCAGCCACCTGGTTGCAGGCAAGTACCGCGAAGGGTTTACGGTGGCGGTGAGAACCGCGGCGTTTTGACCGATGTTTCCTGATCAGCGGAAATCGGGCCTGCCGCCTCCATTTTCCTGTTGCTCCAGAGAATGAAAAGCGTCCGCAATATCTTGTATGCCGACCTCACGCGGCCAGCATTTACTCAACAGATCAAGCAGGCCACAGCGTGTCAGTGCTGTCCAGCAACGATTTGTATCAGGGCTTCGGAACCTGCTGGTCGGATGGAATGGTCCCATCTGGCGTCAGTTCATCGACAGCTTGCGGTAGATCCTTGCTTAGACGCGCCAATATCTCTTCACGCGACAGACGTGTCTTCGCGGCCAATTCATCGAGAACCTCCGGCCCGATCGCCTCGGAGAGTTCGTCGGCGTTGATGTCGTCGTTTGCCCCTGGCTTGATCCAGGATTCCGCCTTCTGCCCGAAGCCGTTTTGTTGGAACGTCTTGAGAAGGTCGCTCAGACCACCGCTTAAAATTCCTCCTGAGGTGAGCCCGTCGAAAATGGATCCGATGCCGCCGGAGTCCCTGCCGCCACCGAGCTTGCCGAGTAGGTCGCCGCCGCCCGACCGCGGTGAGGCCGATCCTTCATCCCGGTTGGCTTCGGCGGACTGCTGCGCGTTCAACCCCCTCAGAAATTCCGCGATTTTCTCCCTATTCTGATAGCCTGCTACCGCAAGTACACCCAGCAATGCTTTCAGTTGGCCGCTCACCATGATTTTTCTCCTTGTTTTCCTGGGCCCCGAGAAAACATGGCGACGTGGCCCTCTCGCAAAAACAAAACGACTCGTCGGCAATGAGGTTCCATGAGGTCAATGGATGGAGACTGGCAGCCGCTTCTTCTGATAAACGCGCTAATGAACGGGCTGGGAGGGAGAGAAACGGATGTCCGATAGCGGCGCCATGCGGGTGGCGCCCCTAAGAGCAAGCTACCTTCCGCTCATGTCGTTCACTTCGTTCGGCGAGGTCGAGACGCCATAAGATTTTCGCCCAACTTGGATCGTCCGGCAATGACGGCAGTCCTGCACCATGCCCGGGTCGAGCGGAGGCTTTCGGGATCTTAAATGCAGGTGCGGGGAAATTTTTCATCATCGACAGGAGAGCGGCCGCGCGAAATTAGTGTCGTTCCAGGCCGCGGCTGGCCTGGTGCGATTTTGAGGATGTGCCCGCATTTTGCGCGTCATGATGAACCCATTTGAAGAACGGGTAGATGGGCATGAAAATGACAAGCAGGGTGAGGATTGAAACGAGCATCTGAATTGGACGTTAGTGACGAAAAATCCGACCTGAATCTGTGTATACCTGCGCGACGCAATGTCACGATCGCAGTTAGAGTTTATTAATTGTCCCAGGGGCGAGCGTTACTTCGCTGTCCCAACTTGCGAACCAATTTGTCTGCGCTGCAATCACTGTGATCAGCATGGCCGCAAATATTGTAGACAAGGTGACGATCATGCAAAGTTTCGGAAAATGTCAGTGTCTACGACGCGGGCGGGCGGACGCTGTACAAGCCGCGCCAAATTATAATTGACGGTAATTATTAAAACTTGGTTTGCAATATTCCTTGCGTGAACGGACGGTACCGAAAGGGGATCCGGGCGAAATTGCAAGGTTTGCATGCCGAGAGACATCACGAAGGGGCAAGTGGCACTTACGGCCGACTGCTGTTCCGCTTACGAATTCTGCATACTAATTAGAACGGGTGGAATGAAATCTCTGCCGCAGACCGTTGAATTAATCGCGGCAATTTTCTGGTGTACGAGATCTTTATCAAAGGTGGTATCGGGCGTCACTAGAGGGGCGCCACCGTGGCGCCCCTCCTGAAACTCTCACATACCATTGCCGCGATAGCGAAGCCGTTCCTGTTCGATCTGTTCGGCCTCGTAGGGCGACAGCGTTTCGTCGAAACGCGTCCATCCTTGCTTCTCGTACGCGGCGCGACGTTCTGTCGGATCGACCCAATTCGAGCGTTTGAGAATGGCTTCAGCCTCCGGCGCCAAGGCGTCATCTACCTTTGCGGTGACGAGGGTGCCACCCCGGCGGACGCCTTCCGCGTAGAAGTGGGCATCTCGTTCCGGGACGCCGGAGCTCGTCAGTGCGCCAATAATCCCGCCAGCGGCCCCACCTGCAACCGCACCGGCTGCCGCGCCCGCTGCAGTCGCTGCAAGCCAGCCAGCTGCAACGACCGGACCGACGCCCGGAATGGCCATCAAGCCAAGGCCGGTGAGCAGGCCGCCCGCGCCGCCGACGACCGCACCGATCCCCGCGCCAGTTCCGGCCCCTTCTGCGGCATTCGACTCTTCGTGCCGCCGATCGCCGTTATTGGAAACGATACTGATATCGCTGGATGGTACGCCCTGAGCTTCGAGTTCACTGACGGCGGAACTTGCGTCTGCGTAATCGTCAAAAAGTCCGGTAACAGTTCTCATAACATCCTCCTAGAGGTTACTTGGCAACAACATTGCCCTGATAATCGAGAGCGATCGAAACAGTTTTGCCGTCCTTCATGCCGGTGGCATTCCAAACGCCCCTGTGGTCTTTCTTAAGATCCTTCAACCCCGTATAACCCGCTTTTTCGATCCGATCCTTTGCCTGGTCCTCAGTAAAACTGTTGGCGCCCTCCACCGGGGCCGTCGGGTTTTTCGTGTCGGGGGTCGCAATTGCCGGCGTGTTTCCGTCGCTGTTGGCCGCGGGCGCACCTTGAGCATGTGCTGTAAGGGCCGAGACACAAATGAAGGCGGCGGTGAGAACAGTGTTTTTCATGGTTTTCTCCCTAGCTCGGATCTGCGTAGATTGATCCACCTGATTAACCCTTTGATGTTGTGTTGGTTCCAGCATCGGAGGCCTAGTGCTCAACAAGCATGGCGGCGCGTCAGGCATACGAGCGACGATGCAAGGGTCTGGACAGTGGCGCAGGCGAACGGCCGAATAAGGGGGAGATAGCAACTGAAGCGGTAGAGCGGCCGGAAAGCTACACGAGGCGATTGGCATCGGTAGTCAGGAGACCATAGAGATCGTCGATCGTGATCCCGTTCCGAACCTTCCGGACCTTTTTCATTTTGGCACGTGGATAGCGCAGAATATCGGCGATTTCGTCTCATCGCGGGCAAACCAGGCGTTAGGCACAGAGCCGCGTTCCTGTTTGCTCGTCGGATCCCGTTCGGCAGAGCTGGTAACCGGACCAAGCCCGGATGCCTGGTTCTTCCAAAACCAAGACTGAAACGACAGGCACTGCTGGTGCGACGAACGGCGATGTCTCGGGGTCGCCATCTGCGGCGACAAAAGAGCAGAAGTCCGGTTCGCAAGTGAACGTCAATGTCACGACCGAGCAGCGCACCGAAATCCGAAATGTAATCATCGAAAACAAGGTCGAACCCGTCCGCCCGACATTCAGCATTTCCGTTGGAACCGCGGTTCCAAGAACCGTTAGGCTTCACAAGCTCCCAGCGCGCGTGATCCAGATCGTTCCGCAGTACCGTGATTACGAATATATCGTTCTTGCTGACGAACGGATCATCATCATCGATCCTGCGACCTACGAGATCGTCTACGTTCTCACGATCTGACCACCGTCGTTGCCATTCATCCTGTTGGTCGCCACCTTGCGACCAACAGTTTGACCGGTTGTTTGCGTGCTGAGCCGCGCAAATTTCCCCCGGCAAGCGGGACATGCAGTGCCGTTTCGCGCGCCGATGACAGCGACCTGCCTTACAGGGTTCAATGACCCCCGCCACGAATAACCGCGTCCGCGGTGTGCGGCCAGGGCTCCATACAGCTCCTGCACCACCTGACAAAACCAAGGAGAAGAATGCGGAGGGTGCCAGACCGAGGTCGAGTGGTGGCAGGTTCTGCACGCACTCCCCCTCACTCGGGCCGGGGTCGGGTTACTCGCTGATCGCCTGGAGTTTGTCGCGTCTGAGTATTTCGATACAGCGGGCGTTCTTCAGGCGAACAATACCCTTCTCGCGAAGCCTGGACATGCTCCGCGATACCGTTTCAACCGTCATCCCGAGATAATCGCCGATATCCGTTCGCGTCATCGGCAGATCGATAATTCCCACATCGCCTTGTCGACGATCAAGGTCAACAAGGAATACCGCAAGTTTCTCGAGGGCGCTTTGGCGGCCAACCACGAGCAGATGCTCCTGGGCCCGAATCATGCTTCGCAAGGCGAGCGCCATCAGGTCGCCGCGGTGAATTTCGCTTCCTTCTGCCTCGATCGACGTCAATCCAGTTGGCACGATCGCCTCGGCGTAGAAGCTCCGACACCCCCACGCCTCAAAACCGAACGTTTCCCCTTGCACATGAAACGCAACAACCTGCCTACGGCCGTCCGTAAGCAGACGGTAGATGCGCACAGCCCCGGACTCTATCCTGTACAGAGATCCAGACTTTTCGCCCTGCGCATAAATCTCACTACCGGAGGCATGAAAAGTGATAGCGCGCGGGCGGACTACCCCCATTGGCAGACCGGGTGACGGAGACGAGCCACGGGAGGAATAACTGGCGGAAGCCATAGCGAGCATGTGAGCTGACCCTCAATTTTGATTGTCCCGACTATGCCGCAGAGCGACGCCTGCCAAAATTCGTTTGTTCCACTAAGGGTTTTTACCTAGCCGCATCAGCGCACTCACGATATCCGTGCCCGTTAGCGGCTTGTGAAGGATTTCTATGCTTGGCCTCTCGTTGCTGAACGTCTCGTCTTCTGCAAGAAAAAGGACAGGCGTCTTTACGGGGAGGGTTGCGAGACATGCTTCCCGCTCGCATTCTGGAAGGGAGCCGTCGAGAATAACACAAATCGCTCCACCGACCGATTCTCCGGCATGCTTCCAGGACCGGAATGACGCGACGTCATATCCGTACGCGCGCAGGGCGAACGCCAAGCCGCGCGACAGTGCGGGGTCCTTCACAATCGAAGTTATATGTCGTGTAGTCGGCAAATTGACACCGGGAACATTGCAATAACGCGACAAGCAGGGCCAGTTGAACAGCCTCTTGACCTTGCGCGCCTTGTTCTGGATCAATTTCCGTCGGAGTTTCCAAAGTCCGCGATTTCAATCGAAAGTGACATGCGGACCAGCTCGGGAAGGCTTCGAGCTTTCATTTTTCCCATGACGTTAGCTCTGTGGACCTCCACGGTTCGCGGGCTTATGTCCAGATTGAAGGCTATGGACTTATTCGGGTGCCCCGCCACCACCGCCGCGAGAACCTGCCGCTCGCGTTCGCTCAGCGTCTCCAGTCTTTTGCGTACTTCTTCTGCCGATTCCGTTTCGGGAGCACGGGGATCCAGACGGGTAGCCGCACGGTGGATCGCGTCGATGATGACCGTATCTGCAAATGGCTTTTCAATGAAGTCAACGGCGCCGGCCTTCATTGCCTCCACCGCCATAGGCACGTCGCCATGGCCGGTGATTACTATCGACGGTATACGCACCCCCTCTGAGCGGATCCGTCGGATCAGCTCAACACCACTTATGTCCGGCATGCGCAAATCAGTCACCAGCACAGCGCGGTGAAGTCTGGGCGCAAGCGATGCAAAGGCGGTAGCCGTTTCATGCACTCTCACGCCAAGACCGCTCATGCTGAGCATAAAGGCGAGCGATTTCCTGACAGCTTCCTCGTCATCAACGACGTGCACAGTGAAATCATCGTTCGCCATTTTCTTCCCCATCATAGGCTGGCAGTGTGAATGTAAATCTTGCTCCTCCGAGCTCGCTACGTGACACGGTTATCTCTCCGCCGTGAGCCTCGATGATACGCTTCGATATGGACAGCCCGATTCCCATTCCGCCAGCCTTAGTCGTGACAAAAGGCCTGAACAACTGGTCGGAAATCTCATTGGGAATGCCGGCGCCGGAATCTTCGACTGTTACTGCGGCTTTGCCGCTTTCAGCAGCCTTGATGCTCACCCGAAGGTTTTTCTTTGGGGACTCGCCCATCGCCTCGACTGCATTTCGCATCAGGTTCGTGAGTACCTGCTGTATCTGAATTCGGTCGACCATGACCATATCGTCGCTAGCAGCAAAGTCAAAGACGGATCGCACACCTTTTTCTCTTGAACCCATCAGCGCCAGTGCGCCCGCCTCCTCAACCAGATGGCGGAGTTTGTGAGGCAGCTTCTCAGTCTCACCCTTAGTTACGAATTCTCGGAGATGGCGAATGATTTGACCTGCCCTGACACTTTGTTCACCTGCTTCCCTCAGGGCTTCGTGCAATTGCCTGTCCCTTTCACTTTCGGAGCCCTGTAGCAAGCGTGCGCAACCATGAACATAGTTGGCAATCGCCGAAAGCGGCTGGTTCAGCTCGTGGGCCAAGGTAGATGCCATCTCTCCCATTTCGTTCAGCCGTGCCAATCTTGCCAGTTCAGTCTGAATCTCCTGTAGGCGGGCTGCTGATTCCTCTCTTTCGGTAAGATCTCTCACGAAACCGGTGAAAAACCGTTTGCCCCCCCGATGCGTTTCTCCAACCGCGAGCTTCATGGGAAATGTCGACCCGTCCTTGCGCTGGCCGACCACGACCCTATCGGTTCCGATAATGCGTTTTTCGCCGGTCGCGAGATAGCGCTGGAGGTAGCCGTCGTGCTCGTGCCGATAAGGTTGTGGCATCAGCATTCGAAGATTTTGCCCAATTGCTTCGTCCTCGGAGTACCCGAACTGCCTGACGGCAGCTGCATTGAAAGAGACAATCGTGCCATCCTGCTGGCTGACGATCGTGGCATCGAGCACAGTATCGAGTATAGACCTTAGGTGTGCCTCGCGCGTGTTCAGCGCTTCTTCTGCCGCCTTATATTGATGCCTCAGGCGTTTGAGCGACCCCCCGAGGTACGCAATTGCAATGCCGACCGCTCCGAAAACCATCAACTCGGGGACCTGGGCGCCGCCGGGGGTAAGCGACCTCAGATAGCTTGCGGAGCAAAACGCCAGGAAAAATGCCAGCAGTCCAAGCCGCAAACCTCCGGTTATTGCGGCCAGGAGAATTGGAGGAACAAACAGTATGTAGATAGCAGGGGCGTCGAGTAGATCCATGAGAAACACTCAAAATAAACAGAACGAAAACGGATGAAGCTGCGATGGAATTCCCATGCGTTTGTCGCAAAGCGAGCGCAACCCGCCATTGGATCTTTTCCGGTCCCTGATCGGCATCATACTTTTCGCGTCCGCCATCGAGGTGCCCATCCTATCGCTAACCATATGTCACATTGGCATAGCGCGCTGGCTGGCGACCGGCAATTGATTCATGTGTCGGCGGGAGATCATGCCAAACTTGCGGACCACAGACGGTCGTAGAAAGTGATATACAATTCAGCGGCGACGGGACGAACTACCAGAGCTGGCCACGCCCGGAAAAGTCTACGCTGGCTTTGCGCACGAGGTTGCGATGAGGATCACGCATTCACGCGTGACGGACCGCCCGATCAACATGCCGGCGGCGCGAATCTTGAACATGCAGACTGACGTCTCGACTTCGACTGGGATGTTATTGCCACCCAGCCCAAGGCCTTCGATCAGACCAGGCCGGTCCACATGATTGCGCACATCAGGGTGACAAGGGTGTCGGCGAGCCACGCGCTGCTCAAGTCCCGGAAAGCTGAAGATTCAAAATGGTTTCAAGATTCTTCGGTCGACGTGAAGAGCCGGAATATGTCCGATCGGCGGCCAACAATGTTACAACCGCAGTCGTGTCGAGAAGATGCGCGATTACGGAAACATCGTATAGATCTCCAGCCGGTCCTGTCGATCTGACTGGTCGCGCACGTCTTTCATAAAATCGTCGCTCTCGCCGCGTGCCATCGCTGCTATCAGGGAGTTCCAGGCCTCGGCACGCTCAACATGGGGACACAAGATCAGTGCATCGCCCTCTTGCGTTATGTCCACACGATCAACGCCGAAACGCCATTCTTTCGGCAGGCGAATCCACTGGGAGTTACCGGACTGAAATACGCGGGCGACATGGGGCATGGTTCGCTCCCCTCAGTGTTTACCGCATTTATAAACATTATATGTCCCGCCACTTCAACTAGCAGCCTGCTTATAACCGACAGAGAGTAAGAAATGCGCAAGAGCAGGCTGTCGCAATGAGCGAGGCAAAGGCTCCGCCCTAGACTTGACTGATATCGCCGTCCGCCAGTTGAGCAAGGCCCGGTAGATCGCATACGAGAAGCTTCTGCCGGCCGCCCTGTACCAGGCCCTTGCTCTCCCAGCTGGACAGGATGCGAGAAACGGTGTGGAGCGTGGTGCCGGTCATTTCCGCTATGTCCTGCCGCGAGATCGGGAAGTCGATTCGAATACCGTCCACCTCCTTGCGCCCTGCCTGTTGCGAAAGGCGCAGTACGGCGTGCGCCACCCGACGCTCTACCTCCTGCGTCGACATTTCGCGTATGCGCGTATGGGCTTCCTCAAGACGTTGGCCAATGGTCTGCATGGCGGAGACGGCAAGGTGCGGGTTCTGCTCGACGAAGTGCGGCCAGAGGTCCGTCTGCCAGGAAAGGATCACGCTTTCGGCGGCCGTGGTCGCGGTACCGGGATAATCGGACCGCTGCAGCGCCCGGGCGAAACCGAAGAGATCACCGGGATGCACCACACGCACGATGATTTGCTGGCCATCGTGCGTGACCTGCGTCACCTTCAGGCGGCCGTGGATCAGCAGGAAGAAATGCTTGGCTGGCTGGCCCTGCTCAAAGATGGCTTCGCCCGGCGGCACCAGCCGAGATGTGGCGTGCGTCAGCAGTCCGTCCAGCTCATCGTCGGCCATCCTGGCAAACAAGGCCAGCGACCGGATGACGCTTCGGTCAATCTTCACTTGCACCCTCTCCGGTTAACTGGCACCGCGCGCTCCCTGCCAGGAGAAACATGATGCGAGCGTTCTGTATTCTCAACGACACAGCTCTACCCATCGGGCGAAGAAGAACAAATGATATAAATCAACTGGATGTTAAGTGACGACTATCACGTAGCCCGACCGGCTGCCCGGAGCTTTTCGACAAGCGGAGCATACCAGCGCGTATCCTTCACCAGCCGGAAGCCGAGATTGTCAGGCGGTACTCCGACAGCGCAGCCTCCGCTCTTCGGGTTTTTGACGAAGGCACTCATGGCCGCCCGGTGTTTTCCCGACGCGACCGGGATACCGCAGGAGGCAACGCTATCGATCGCCTCACCATCCTTGCCGAGCGTCACGCGGTGGCTGCAGCTCGATGTCCATTCCCAGACGTTGCCCCCGAAATCGGCAAGGCCATATTCGTTTTCGCCAAAGCTGCCATAGGATTGCGGAACCGGGTTGTCCGAGGCTTTACGGCTGGTCTGCCGCTCGTAATCGGCCAGCCAACGCAAGGCCGGGTTTTCGCTGTCCGCGCCGACACCCAGCGTCTCATCCGGAAAATGCGACCCGGCGGCAAAAGCCAGTTCAGCGTCGCTCGGCAGGCGCCAGACCTCGCCTGTCCGCTCACTCAGCCACGTCGCATAAGCGCGGGCGTCATCCTGGCTGATTCCGGTTGCCGGTATCTCGCCGCCGACGGGAGCGGCAAAGCCGGGTTCCGGCTGCTGACAGCCGCCTTCCGCTACGCAGCGCGCATAATCGCCGCTCGATACCTGATATTTCATGATCGTCAGATTTTGCCGCATCACTACGTCGACCACCGGGCCATCGACGGCATAGCCATTGCGGAAATATTCGCCCTCCGCCCGGTATGTGAAAAGCCCTGCAGGCACTGTAACGACCTGTGGAGCCATCACGGCGGCGCGGTCATCAATGCCGCTGCGGATGATCCCGGATTGGAAACCGATGGCGGTTGCCAGCAGCGTTGCAATCGAGAGCGGGAGAAGAAGCGGGACGGCTTTTGGGAAGTGGCTGTTGCCGGAAATGCCCATGGGAACCTGCCTGCGTCGAGAAGACGCCAAAGTCGGGCCTGCGTTCAGGCGCGGAGAGCAGAACCTTGAGCGCGCCCGCGGCTGTCGACGGGCGCGCTTCCGCTTGTGTCAGATGCTCGACGGGGCGAGCACCGCCTGCATCAAGCTGTTATTCCACTCGCCCGTCACCTTGAAATGGGCGGCCGCGCCCAGTTCGAAGGCTTCGATAAGGTTGTGATTGACATAGGCGTAGATGCCGGGCTGCTCGAAGGTATAGAAGGCCGCGCCTGCCGTGCCGCCGGGGATGAACCATGTTTCCTGGTCGATATCCGGCGGATTGCGGAATTTACCCGTTGCCCAGACATAATCGCCATGGCCGCCGATAAGGTGCGGGCGGGTATCACGGTTCGCCTGCGAATGCACGATCAGCACTTTTTCACCCACGGCGGCCTGAAGGGCGTGTTCTCCCGTTAGCGCGCCAACCGCACCGTTGAAGACGATGTGACTCGGTGTCAGCTTGCGCATCACCTCCAGCGTGTCGGCCATGGCGTCGCCGGCGCTTTCATATTTTTTGAAATTGCCGTTCTCGTCGCGCGGGATGTAGAAGTCCTGCTCGCCGACATAATAGATCTTGTCATAAACGAGCTCCTTGCCGTGGCCGTCCGTCAGGCCCTCACGCGGCAGTACCATGATCGCGCCATTCATGCCCGAGGTGACGTGCCACGGCACCATGCCGGGAGGTGCGCAGTGATAGACGAAGACGCCGGCCTTGGTGGCCTTGAAGCGCAGGATCGCCTTTTCACCGGGGTTGACGATGGTGAGCCCGCCGCCGCCGAGCGCGCCGGTGGCCGAGTGGAAATCGATATTGTGCTGTAGCTCATTGGTATCGGGGTTGATGAGGGTCAGTTCGACATAGTCGTCCTGGTGCACCACCATCAGAGGCCCGGGAACCGAACCGTTGAAGGTCATGGCGTGGACCTCGGTGCCCTTGTCGTCGAGGATCATCTTCTGCTCTTTGATCGTGAGCGTGAACTCGACGATCTTCGGTCCGCCTTCGGCTTTCTGCGTGTGAGCATGCACGAAGGGCGGCTTGACGAGATCAACTTTTACGCGAGGCAGTACTCCAATCTCCGCGTTCGTCAATGGCTTGGCCGCAGCCTTTTTTTCCTCTGCCGCGCTCGCTGTCGATGGCATGATGACCGGAGCTATAGCCCCTGCAAATGCCGCGCCTGCGAGAATATTACGCCGTGTGATGTGGAAGGTTTCCGTCATCATATTTCTCCTGTCCCTCTTGGGGCAGAGCATGCTTCGCTCTGTCCCAGCATTTGTAGTGGAGGTACGAAAATACAATTTGAGATGGAGCAAACTGCGCGTCGGGCCACCTGCGACATTTTGGCAGGCGGTTACGGCTTCATGCGGACGGGTAGCACCGCCTCTTTGCCCGTTCGCAAAGAAGCCTGACGGGCTTGGGTCTAGACATATGTCAAGACCAAGCAAGGAGCATTATAATGAGTGGCAGCCAACCCGTTCCCACCAAAGGACGTAGCCGGCCAAAGGGCGGCATTCCAAGGGGGCTGGCACGCAGCGGCCCGGTTATCTTCTCCTACGGCTTCCGGCCGTTTTTTCTCGGTGGCGCCCTCTGGGCCATCGTGGCGATGGTGTTGTGGATAGCAGCACTTTCCGGCTTCATCGACCTTGGCGGAGATTATGGCGCGCCGAACTGGCATGCCCATGAGATGCTGTTCGGTTTCGCTTCAGCGGTGCTGGCCGGCTTTCTCTTGACGGCTGTGCCCAACTGGACGGGGCGGCTGCCCGTATCGGGCAAACCGCTGGTCTGGCTGTTTGCGCTGTGGTGCGCGGGCCGGATCTTGCTGCTGGTGCCAGGCAAGGTAGGTGTGGTCACCGCCGCAACCGTTGACGGACTTTTCCTGCCGGCACTTCTCACGATCTGCGCGCGCGAGGTCATTGCAGGGCGCAAGTGGAAGGACCTCAAAGTGCTGGGTGGGCTATTGGCGCTTTCCATTGCCAATATCGTTTTCCATTTGGCGGCGATTGAAGGCGACCTGAGCCAGACGGCGACCCGTCTTGCCGTCTCAGCCTACACCGTGCTCGTCATTATCGTCGGCGGCCGGATCGTGCCGAGTTTCACTCGCAACTGGCTGAACCGTTTCGGCCGCACGGATTTTCCTGTGCCCTATAACGGCTTCGACACCGCCGCCATCCTCACCGGCATTGCGGCGCTGGCCACCTGGACAATGGAACCCGAGAGCATGCTGGCCGTGATAACGGCGCTTCTGGCGGCTTTCATGCATGCGATGCGGCTCATCCGCTGGCGCGGCTGGACGACATGGCCGGACCAGGTGCTGGTGGTGCTGCATGCGGCCTATGCCTTCATCCCCGCCGGTTTCATCGCCATCGCGCTGGCGGCTCTCGATGTCATGGATACACGCTCGGTCCTGCATGTCTTCACCGTCGGCGTCATCGGCTGCATGATGCTTGCGGTGATGACCAGAGCGAGTCTCGGCCATACCGGACGAAAGCTCGCGGCTAGCAAAGTTACTATTGCCGCTTATGTGGCGCTGATCGCCTGCGCACTGCTGAGGCCGGCAGCCGAGTTCTTCCCCGGCGCGATGATGCGTCTCTACGCCTGCTCGGCGCTTCTCTGGATCGTGGGTTTCGGTCTGTTCTGCTTCGAGTACGGGCCGATCCTGATGCGCGAGCGCAAACCGCTCAAAGCCTAGAAGGCCTGCTTGCCATACCGCCAAAACAAAACGCCCCGGAAGCAATTTCAGGGGCGTTTCGTTTTCCGGGAGTTTGACTTCTGGTTTAATGCGCGCCGGCACCGGCGCGGATGAAGATGCGAAACGCCGTGCGCGCCTCGTCGAAATTTCCGGCCCATTGATGACCCCGGGCCAGTAGCTCCGGGTAGAGGAAGGTCGGTTCCTGCGGCATCAGCAAGAAGATCACGGAACCTAGGGGAAGACTGTCAAGTGTGGCAAGCGTACGGGTCGTTTGACCCTCGGTCGCCTCATCGCTCAGATCGAGATAGACGACCGGGTCGGGCCATATCTGCGGCTCCTCCGCGTTGCCCGCAAGCGCGGGCGACACGGAAATCTGCTCGGCTTCACTGGATCGCGGCGTGAACAGCACCTCCCAGTCGCCGCCGCCGATTTCCCGAACCTGATGGTTGAAACCGCGTTCGGCCATCACCTTGAACAGTGGACTGGGCCGGAAGGTGGCGTATAATCGCAGCGCCTCACCGGGCGCAAGCCCTGCCACGGCTTCCATGATGGCCGGAAAAGGCTCGCCGCCGCTCAGCAAAAGCGGCCGGACATCGAGTTCCCTGATCATTTCCGTCATTGCATCACCTCATCTGTCGGCTGGCGGCGGCAGGGGCCGTCCGCCAGAGGAATTTTCACCATGCCGCAGGCGCTGGGCTCAATGTTCGGATCCGCAGCAGCATTCGCAGCCGGAGATATCGTCTTCCGAACCTTCGGCCTGTTCTTCCAGGCGGCCGATATCGAGGCGCCAGACGTCCGGACCCTGTTCGAGATATTCCCAGCCGAACTGGCCAGGGAAATTGGTGGCCAGCTGGTAAAGCAGCGGACGGGGATCGTGATCGCTGGTGATCTGTAGCGATTGCCCCTCGGTCAACGCGCCGAGCGCACCGAAAATGCGCGGATGACGTTCGCGATGCGGAATGATGCGCACATCGATATTGGTTGCGGTATGAGCTTCGGACATAGGCTGGCTCCACGGCCGCGGATGGAATGATGCCCGGCGGTGCGGCCGGCCGGCGGACTGGAAAAACCTATCCGCCGTGCGGTTGGGAGACATTGTCGCCGCGCAAACAAACCTGAGATTCGTCAGGTCCGTCTGCGCGACAATCAGCCGGCAAGGCTGCGATAGATTGCCGGCAGCGCCGATGGAAGCTTGGCGATCCTGTTGACGATGGCATAACCGTTCTGGCCGAACATGGCCGGAATATAGGATTGCGCCTTGCTGTCGACGGTCACGCCGAAGACACTGACGCCCGAGCGCCGCGCCTCGGAAACCGCACGACGGCTGTCCTCGATGGCGAAGCGGCCTTCATAGTGGTCGACATCGTTCGGTTTCCCGTCTGTCAGCAGCAGAAGCAGCTTGCGGCGCTCCGGCCTCTCATGCAGCTTGGCGCTGGCGTGGCGGATGGCGGGGCCGATGCGGGTATAGAAGCCGGGCTTCAGCGCCGCAATGCGCCGCTCGACAGCGTGGCCCATTGGCTCCTCGAAATCCTTCACCGTTTCCACCCGCACCCAGGAACGGCGGCGGGAGGTGAAGGTCAGGATGGAGTGACTGTCACCACAGGCGGAAAGCCCGTGCGCCAGCACCAGCAGGGCTTCCTTTTCCACATCGAGAACCCGGCGATTGTCGAACCAGGCATCGGTGGACAAGGACACATCGACGAGGATCGTTACGGCGAGATCATGCGCCTGCGGGCGACTGGCAATATGAATGCGGTCGCTGCCCTGTCCGCCGGCGGTGATATCGCTTCTGGCGCGCACCACCGCGTCAAGATCGAGATCATTTCCGTCAAGCTGGGCGCGCAGCATCTCGTGGCGTGGCCGCAGCACCTCGAATTGCCGCCTGACCCGGCGGATGAGGCTTTTGGTGTCCGGGTCGGGTTCCGGTGCCGTCTTGGCGTCCTTCGCCGGACCGGCGATCACCCGGCAATGATCGGAGAGATAGGTACCGCTGCGATAATCCCATTCGGGATAGGTGAGCTCTGCCGTCAGCGCGGTGTGGTTCAGCGCTTCGGGCGGCAGGTCCAGATCGAAGCGGAAGCGGGCGGAAGGCCGTCCCTTTCTCTCGCCCAGCGTCATATCATCCAGCTCGTCGGCTGCGCTGCCGTCGGCATCGTCGCTGTCGTCAACGGGGCGGTCGACATTGACCATCTCCGCCATGGCGAGGATTTTTTCGAAACGATTGAGGATGAAGGGGCTGCGTTCGGTCTGGCGGTTCTCAGTTTTTTCGCGCACGGCGATATGGCGGGCGGTCTCCGCCCCCTGCGGCGCGGCGCTCGTTGCCGGCTGGTCCTTGCCCTGCCGGGCTTCGGATGTCTCGCGCAGCAGCGTATCCGGCCACAGCGGCACCGGCAGCATCGGCAGGTAGCGTGGCGGCGCTTTGGCCAGAAAGCCGGCGGGTGGCTCATGTCCCTCGATCCCTGCCGCATCGGCCAGCATGGAAAGCACCCGTTGTTCCACCTGCTGTTCGGCCTGCGGCAGTGGCCGCTTTTGCCGCACCGCGAGCATGGCGGCGCATAGCCGGCGATAGCGGGTCTTCATGCCGGGAAAAGTACGGGTTACGGTCTTGGCCAGCTCCGCGGCGCGGTCGAGCCGGGCAAGATCGTTGCGCAGCGGATCGGCAGCCACGACCGGTTTAAGCGGCATCATCGCCATGGCGGCGGCGAGCCAGAGATAAAGATCGCGGTTGAGGCACCGGTCGGGAAACAGATCGAGCATCGGCGGCAGCATCAGCGTGGCATGATCGCGTCCGGGTTGGGCGAGCTTCTCTTCGCCAAGGCCCATGCGCTGGCGCAGCCTCAACCGGTGGCTGGAAGTGCGCGCGCGGGCGGGAGCGATCTGCACCGCGTGTTCACCGCCAAAACCGCGGAAACAAATGGCCAGCACGGCCTGCATATCTTCCAGCTTCACGGCGTGATCCGGAAAGCGCAACCATGTACCGGTATCGCCGATCAGCCTGTGCCAGGCGCGGCCGACGGTTTCTTCCAGTTCCAGAAAGTCCAGCATGGTTTATCCTCATGGCATCAGGCCGGAATGCGAGGGCCTCGCCGCGCATTCCGATACGGATAAAAATGCGCCCTATCGAATGATCGCATCCGCGACTTCATGCAGCGCGGCCTTCACGTCAGGCTCGTCGGTCAGCGGCTCGATCATCGCCGCGCGCACGGCCTGACGGGCGGGAAGGCCGGTATCGATGAGGCTGGCGCAATAAACGAGCAGGCGGGTGGAGACGCCTTCTTCCAGATCGTGACCTTTCAGGCCGCGCAACCGGTGGGCGAGATCGACGAGCGGCTCGACGTCGCGCGCATCGAGCCCGCTTTCATGCGAAACGACGGCAATCTCCTGCTCCTTCGGCAAAAAATCGAATTCAATGGCGACGAAGCGCTGGCGGGTGCTGGGTTTCAGGCTTTTCAGCAGGTTCTGGTAGCCGGGATTGTAGGATACGACGAGCATGAAACCCGAGGGCGCTTCCAGCACCTCGCCGGTGCGCTCCAGCGGCAGGATACGACGGTCGTCGGTGAGCGGATGCAGCACAACGGCCACATCCTTGCGCGCTTCCACAATCTCGTCGAGGTAACATATGCCGCCCTGACGCACGGATCGTGTCAGCGGGCCGTCCATCCACACGGTTTCACCGCCTTTCAGCAGGTAACGACCGGTCAGATCGGCGGCGGCAAGATCGTCGTGACATGAAACGGTCGAAAGCGGCAGGCCGAGTTTCGCCGCCATATGGCTGACGAAACGGGTCTTGCCGCAACCTGTCGGGCCTTTCAGCAGCAGCGGCAATTGCCGCACCCAGGCGCTTTCGAACAGCGTGCATTCATTGCCAAGCGGTGTATAGAACGGCGTGTCCGGCAAAGGCTGCGGCGGGGGGCGGAAAATCGTATTCATGGTCATCTCCATGGTTGGTGGTAAGGACCGGCTCTCCGGGGGAAAAGGAGAGCCGGTCCGTTTCTCATTCGGCGGGCTGCACGAGGCGGGCGACGTCGCCCTGTTTCTGCTTGCCCGGCACCAGGACTGCCCAGATGAACATGACCGCCGAAATGAGAACCGCGAAACCGGAGCCGAGACGGATCCAGTAGAAGATCGCCAGCTGGTCCTGCACATCCATGAAGCTTTCGCCCATGACGCGCTGAAGCTGGATCTGCACCACGCCGGCAAAGGTCAGCGCGAAGGTCATGACCGACATGGCCGTGCACATCACCCAGAAGCTCGTCATCGAAAGCCACTGGTTGTAGGGCGCGCGTTTCTTCATTTCGGGGATGGCGTAGGCCATCATCGCAAGGTTCAGCATCACATAGGCGCCGAAGAAGGCGAGGTGGCCATGCGCGGCGGTAAGCTGCGTGCCGTGGCTGTAATAGTTCACTGAAGACAACGTGTGCAGGAAACCCCAGACGCCGGCGCCGAAGAAGGCCATGACCGAGCAGCCGATCGACCACAGAAGCGCTGCGCGGTTCTCATGCTTGCGGCCGGCCTTCCAGGTCATAACGAAGGTGAAGATGACCATGGTGAAGAAGGGGGCCACTTCCAGCGTCGAGAACAGCGAACCGATCCACTGCCAGTAACCTGGCGCGCCGATCCAGTAATAATGGTGGCCGGTGCCGAGAATGCCCGAAAAGAGGGCAAGGCCGACGATGACATAGAGCCATTTTTCCACCACTTCGCGGTCGATGCCGTTGAGCTTGATCATCAGGAAGGCGAGGATTGACGCCATGATCAGTTCCCACACGCCTTCCACCCACAGATGGATGACGTACCACCAGTACATCTTGTCGAGCGCCAGGTTCATGGGGTTGTAGAAGGCGAAGAGGAAGAAGATCGCCAGACCCCAGAGTCCGAAGAGCAGGATGTTGATGACGGTGGTTTTGCGGCCCTTCAGCGCTGTCATGGTGATGTTGAACAGGAACATCAGGACGACAAGCACGATGCCGACCTTGATCGCAAAGGGCTGTTCGAGGAACTCGCGGCCTTCGTGGATACGGAACATATATCCGACCACGGCAACGGCTGCGGCCACCAGAAAGATCCAGAACTGCGCGATGGCGAGCTTGGGGCTGTAAAGCTCCGTTTCCGTCTCTTCCGGCAGCAGGTAGAAGGTCGAGCCCATGAAGCCCATCAACAGCCACACGACCAGCGCATTGGTGTGGATCATGCGCACGATGTTGAAGGGCAGAAGCTCTGAAAGCGTATTGGGAAGCACGTAGATCGTCGCGGCGACGACGCCGAACAGGATCTGCGCCACGAACAACCCGATTGCGCCGTAAAAATACAGCATGGCGACTTTTTGCGTCTGGTATTTCATCTCGTCATCTCCTTGCCGTCAGCCTCAGCCCGCATCGTTCGGCGGCCAGTTCTGCGTCTTGATCCGGCTCGTCCATTCGAGGAAGTCGACGAGATCATCCAGTTCCTGTTCGGTGAGATTGAATTGCGGCATCTGGCGCCGGCCCTCGATGCCGGTGGGCTGGGCTGCCATCCAGGCCTTGATGGAATCGCGCGCCGCATCCTTGTCGTCCACGCCGCCATAGCGCTTCCAGACATTGCCGAGTTCGGGCGCGAAATAGGCGCCTTCGCCGAGCAGCGTGTGACAGTTGATGCAGGAATTTTTCTCCCACACATGTTTGCCGCGTGCGACGCTTTCGGTCAGCGTGCTTTCATCCGTCGAGGTGGTGCGCATGTAATAATGGCTATGGGCGGTCAGCCCGACGAATATGGCGAAGAAGAAGATGGAGCCGCCGTAAAAGACGTTTCGCGCTCCTGTTTTGGTCAGGCGTTCTGCCATGCCAATGGTCCTTTCCATCCGGAAGACCGCTTATGCGGACTGGCTTGATCGAACCCTCTTGCCGGAATTTGCCGGCAGCTTCGGGTCTCGCCCCTTTCTAGCCGCTGGCCGCCGGCGTTCTTTGCCATTTGGCAAACAAGTGCAGAGGTGATGTGGTCCGCCTTTTCAGAGCGACAAAATGCCCTGCAGGAGCGCCCGCAGCAGGGCTGCGGCGGCAAAGATGGCCGGCCATGCCAGAAGTGCTGTGCGCAGCAGGCCACGCTCTTCGCGAAAGCCGAGAAAGTCGTCGATGACGCGTCTGGATTTTAGGAGCGCGAAAAGCAGCATCAGGCAAGCGGCGGCGACCGGTGGCAGAAGCGCCGCTTTCCACGATGTCACGACGGCCGTACCGGCGAGAACGAGAATGGCGAGTGCTGCAAAACTTCTTGCAAGCTGGTGGGAGGTGCGGTGGATCATGATGTCAAACCAGATAAATAACGGGAAAAATGACGATCCAGACGAGATCGATGACATGCCACAGCGTCGTCACCAGCGTGACGTTCTCGTTTTTCGGGAAGACTGCGACGAGAAACAGCAGCACGGCCACGAAGACGACATGCAGCAGATGGAAGCCGGTGAGCAGAAAATAGAGCTCGAAGAAAGCGCCATAGGCGGGATCGGAGGCGAATGCGATTTCGGTGGAGTATTCATAGAGTTTTACGCCGACGAAAACGAAGCCCAGCAGGCCGGCAAGCGCGAGCGCCCGCCTTCTGCCCGCCAGCGCGGTGGGGCGACTGGCCGCAACGGCCGCCTGCCAGCCGCTCGCCGCCAAAATCAGCGTATTGAGGCCGGCAAGTTGTGGCTGCAGATGCTGGCGCGCGGCGGCAAATGCATCGGGATTGAGGGTGAAGGCAATGATGAAGGCGCCGGTCAGCGCGCCGAAAGCGGCAAGTTCGCTCCAGACCAGAATCCACAAAAGCAGGTTTCCGCTTTCCTCTTCCGTATTGATCGCCATGGTCTTGTCCGTAATGGTAAAACAGCAAGCCACGCTTAGGCGTCCTCAAACCCCGCTTCTTTGCGGTCGGTCAAAGAAGGGAGCGTGCAAAGTCCTATTGTCATGACAAAGCGCAACTCTGGAAAATGGAGCTTCCCATGAACGACGCGCAGGTCGGGCTGATTGTCGCAACCCCTATTATCGTTGGCTTTGCGGTGCTGTTGTACCGTATGGGTGTGTTGCAGCGCATGGGTGCGGTTTCCGCCGTGCTTGCCTCCGTGGCCATTGCTTCGGTGCTGTTCCTGAACCAGTAAGAAAGCAGTCACATGCTTGAACTTGTCGCCGCTCTTTCGCTTTTCGTGGCGCTGCATTCCATTCCCGCCGTACCTGCCGTGCGCGGCCGGCTGATTGCGGCTATCGGCAGGCCCGCCTATTTCGGGAGTTATTCCGTCGTCTCGCTTCTGACGCTGGGCTGGGTATTTTATGCCGCGCTGTCGGTCGATTATATTCCGCTTTGGGATGTCGCGCCTTGGCAGGCGCATGTCACGTTTCTCGCTGCTCCAATTGGCCTGTTTTTCGTGCTGGCCGGCCTCCTCAGCGTCAATCCGCTTTCCATTTCCGTGCGGCAGGGAGATATACCTGGGGCAATCGTGCGCATCACGCGGCACCCGGTACTCGTCGGCTTTCTGTTCTGGTCGTTGGGGCATGTCGTTCCGAATGGCGATCTGCGCTCCGTCATCCTGTTCGGCGGCTTTGCACTGTTTTCGCTTGGCGGGATGGCCATGACGGAAAAACGCGCGCGGAAAAGACTGGGTAATGCATGGAGCGCGGCGGCTGCTAAAAATGCAACGATCCCTTTCGCAGCAATGCTTTCCGGCAAAACGCGCCTTGCCGTGGACGGGCCGATGCTGCTCGCCGCGGCGCTGACAGGATTGACGGTGTGGTGGCTGCTGGCCGGCGGCCATGTCATGCTTTTCGGCGCGGACCCCATGGCCTATCTCTGATCGTTCAGCGCGCCTTCACCTTATGCGGCCGCCATATCGGCGCCTGCGGCGCGGGCGCGATACCGAGCTGATCGATGGCGCGGGCGGCGAGCTGATCGACAATATCGAAGACGCGTTGCGGCCGGTTGTAAAAGGCCGGCACCGGCGGCATGACGATCGCACCTGCCTCCGTCACCGTACACATGTTGCGCAGATGGATGAGATGCAGCGGCGTCTCGCGCGTCATCAGCACAAGTTTCCGGCGTTCCTTCAGATGCACATCGGCGGCGCGGGTGAGAAGATTGTCCGAAAACCCGGTTGCAATGGCCGTAAGTGTGCGCATGGAGCAGGGCGCAACGATCATGCCTTTGGTCGGAAAGGAGCCGCTGGCAATTGCCGCGCCGATATCATCGACGGCGTGGTTGACGCTGGCGAGCGACAACATGCGCCCCATGGCTTGCGCACCTTCCTCATGCAGCACGGTACGCTTGGCGGATTGCGACAGGACGAGATGGATTTCGACGCTTTCCATCGCGGCGAGGCGCTCGACGATCCGCAACGAAATGCCGGCACCCGAGGCGCCGGTGACGCCAACCACGACGCGGCACGGGGTCATGGCCGTTCTCCTAGGCCAAGATCACGCCACATCAGATCCACTTTCGCGATCACGTCAGGCGTCATCGACAGCACACGGCCCCATTCGCGCTCCGTTTCCGGCGGCAGCTTGCGGGTGGCGTCCAGGCCCATCTTGCCGCCGAGCCCGGGTTTCGGCGAGGCGAAGTCGAGATAATCGATAGGCGTATCGTTTATGATCATCGTATCGCGCGAGGCGTCGAAACGGGTTGAGAGCGCCCAGACGACATCTGCCCAGTTGCGCACATCAATGTCGGGATCGACCAGAATGATGAGCTTCACATAGCTGAACTGCGGCAGCATCGACCAGAGGCCCATCATCACCCGCTTTGCCTGACCGGGATAACGCTTGTCGATGGAAGCGACCATGACGCGGTAGGAACAGGCGTCCGGCGGCATCCACAGATCGACAATTTCCGCAAACTGCTTTTTCACGAGCGGCAGGAAAATGTCGAGCATGGCTTCGCCGAGAACCGAAGGCTCATCCGGCGGCCGGCCGGTATAGGTGGAAAGATAGATCGGATCGCGGCGCATGGTGATTGCCGAGAGCGTCATGACCGGGAAGGATTCGACCGAATTATAATAGCCGGTATGGTCGCCATAGGGACCTTCGAGTGCCTTTTCCGTTACTGAGACGGTCCCTTCCAGTACGATTTCGGCATTGGCGGGCACCGGCATCGGCACGGTCAAGGCTCTGGCAATGCGGCTTTTCGAGCCGCGC
The DNA here is from genome assembly GCF_004328495.1 of Agrobacterium sp. 33MFTa1.1. NCBI lineage: Bacteria > Pseudomonadati > Pseudomonadota > Alphaproteobacteria > Hyphomicrobiales > Rhizobiaceae > Agrobacterium > Agrobacterium sp. 33MFTa1.1. Next base: position 274,956 of record NZ_CP036360.1, read on the forward strand.
AGCAGGCCGGAGAAGCCAAGCTCGCTGATATGGTCGGGAAGCGGCATGACGGCGGCGAGAATGGTGGCGGGATCGGCACCGATGGCGACGGTAACGGGCATATCCAGCCCGCGCGCTCGCCACAGCCGGTGGTGATGCGCGCCGCCGCGATGCGCCAGCCAGCGTATAATCACCCTGTCCGGGCCCAGCACCTGCATGCGATAGATGCCGACATTGATATCATCGGGATCGTCAGGCGAACGGGTGATGACCAGCGGCCAGGTGACGAGCGGGGCCGGTTCGCCCGGCCAGCACCATTGCACCGGCAGGCGGGCGAGGTCGACAGCATCGCCCGTCAGCACCCTTTCCTGCACCGGCGCGCGTGAGACGTTGCGTGTCCGCATCGAAAGTGCGGCTTTCAGCAAATGCAGCTTACCCCATGCCTCGGCCATGGATTTCGGTGGTCGCGGCTCGCGTAATTCGGCGAGCTTTTGTCCAAGTGCGGGCAGGCCGCCGGTCTCAAGCCCCAGCCCCCACTCGATACGTTGCCGCGTGCCGAAAAGATTGGCAAGCAGCGGCATGTCCCGCACCTTTGCCTCATGGTCGACGGGTTGCTCGAAAAGCAGCGCCGGCCCGCCATCGGCGAGCACGCGGCGGTGGATTTCGGTGATTTCGTGCAACAGCGAGACCGGCTGGCGAATTCGCCGCAGCTGCCCGCGTTCTTCCAGCAACCGGGCGAAACTGCGCAGATCGGCTGCGTGGGCGGGTTTAGTTTCTGTTTTCTCGTCTCTCATGCCGCCTGTTTGCCGATGGCAGTGCGGCATGTCCTTGCGCTGCCGCAAATGCGGCTTCAATGCGAACGAAGATAGTCGGCGAGAACCAGGGCGTGGTTATGTTCGATATCATGGGCGGCATAAAGCAGCGTGACCCGGCCTTTCGCCATCAGCTCCTTCATGTGCGCCACGGCATCGGGATTGGCCGAGAGTTCCTTATGATAATGCCGGGTAAATTCCTCAAAGCGAGACGGTATATGGGAGAAGTTTTTGCGCAATTCGTTGCTGGGAGCGATGTCCTTCATCCACAGGGAGAGCTTTGCGTTGTCCTTGCTCATGCCGCGCGGCCAGAGCCGGTCCACCAGAATGCGCGCGCCGTCATCGTCGCTGGCGGGTTCGTAAATCCGTTTGACCCTTAAATCGGACACGGGCGGCCTCCGTCGCTTGGCAAGTGAATGAATTATAGCGGCTTTTGTGAAGGCGCACCCGAAAATTTCCCTGTCTTTGCGTTCGCTCAAACCGCCACCCCGCGCGCTGCGGTTAGGTTGCCGCCCGCAACTGAGCCGACAGGACCTTTCATGAGATCTTTTCCCGCCGCCATCGCCCGCCCCCTGAATTTCCTACCCCTTGCCGTGTTGCAGCGAGCGACGGCGGCGATGCTGGCACAGATCATGAAGCGGCATCCGTATATGTTCGTCCGGCTCGGTGAACATCGTGGCAAGCGCTACGCCTTTCTGCCCGTCGATCTCCCCTTCGCCTTCATGGTCGAGCCGGCAGGTCCCGCCATCACCGTCAGCCGCAAGGCTCGCTTGGCCAAGGCGGATGCGGCGGTCGAGGGACCGCTTTTCATGCTGCTTGCGCTGATGGAGGGGCGGCAGGATGCCGATGCGCTGTTCTTTTCGCGTGATCTCAGCGTCACCGGCGACATGGAGGCGATGCTGGCGCTGCGCAATGCGCTCGATGACAGCGGCATCGATCTGCCGCGCGATCTCGGTGCATTTGCTGGACCTTTCGCGCCAATGGTAACGGGCCTTGCGAACCGCCTGCGCGGCCATGTTCTATCCGAAACGCGGGGAGGCGAGGCATGGAACTGATCTGTCCTGCAGGAACGCCTGCCGCCTTCCGCGAGGCCGTGGATGCCGGGGCGGATGCGGTCTATTGCGGTTTTAGCGATGAAACCAATGCCCGCAATTTCCCCGGCCTTAATTTTTCCCGCGAGGAACTTGCCGAGGCCATCGTTTACGCAAAAAAGCGCGGTGTACAGACCTTCGTGGCGCTCAACACCTTCATGCGTGCTGGCAATGAGGATATCTGGTATCGCGGCGCGGCCGATGCCGTGAAGGCGGGGGCGGACGCACTTATCCTTGCCGATTTCGGCCTGATGGCGCATGTGGCGGAACATCATCCGCAGCAGCGTATCCACGTCTCCGTGCAGGCCTCCGCCTCCAATGCGGATGCGGTGAATTTCCTCGTCGATGCCTTCGGCGCGAAACGCGTGGTGCTACCGCGCACCCTGACTATCCCCGACATCGCCCGGTTGGCGCGGCAAATCCGCTGCGAGATCGAAATTTTCGTGTTCGGCGGTCTCTGCGTCATGGCGGAGGGGCGCTGCTCGCTGTCGTCTTACGCCACAGGCAAGTCACCCAACATGAACGGCGTCTGTTCGCCGGCAAGCCACGTCCGCTACCGGCAGGACGGGCAGGCGCTGGTGTCGGAACTTGGCGATTACACCATCAACCGTTTTCCGGCCGGCGAGGCGGCGGGTTACCCCACGCTGTGCAAGGGCCGTTTCGAGATCGCCGATGACAGGTCCTATGCCTTTGAGGATCCGGTGTCGCTTGATGTGATGGACCAGATCGATGCCTTGCGCGAGGCGGGCGTCAGCGCACTGAAGATCGAGGGCCGCCAGCGCGGCAAGGCCTATGTGGCGGAAGTGGTTTCCACCCTGCACCGGGCGCTGGCCGCTAGCGCCGAAGAACGGGGACGGCTGCTCTCGCGCCTGCGGCTCCTAAGCGAAGGCCAGCGCACCACCGTCGGCGCTTATGAGAAACGCTGGAGATGACGGCGATGGCAAAACCCGCAAAAACCACATTGGCGCTCGGCCCGGTCCTCTATCTCTGGCAGGGGGAGAAATGGCGCGATTTCTATTTCCGCATCGCCGATGAAGCGCCCGTCAGCCATGTTTATCTCGGTGAAACCGTCTGCTCCAAACGGTTTCATTTCACCGAGCCGCATCTGGCAGAGGTGATCGAGCGGCTGGAGAGTGCCGGAAAACAGGTGATCCTCTCGACGCTTTCGCTGGTGACGCTGGAGCGGGAAAGCCGCCACCTGCGCAGTCTGATCGCCGACAGTCCCTATCCGGTCGAGGCGAACGATCTTTCCGCGCTCGGCATGCTGCACGGCACCCCGCATGTCGTCGGGCCGATGGTGAATGTCTATAATGCCGCGACCGCGCGGTTGCTGTCGTCTCGCGGCGCGAGCGCCATCTGCCTGCCGCCGGAACTGCCGATGACCTCGGTGGAGCGCATCGTGGCGCAGACGCCTGATGTGGACTTTGAGATCTTCGCCTTCGGCCGCCTGCCGCTCGCCATTTCGGCGCGCTGCGCCCATGCCCGCGCCAAGGGCAATATCAAGGATAATTGCCAGTTCGTCTGCGGCGACGATCCGGATGGATTGCCAGTACGCACGCTTGACCGGCAGTCGTTTCTGGCGCTGAACGGCGTACAGACGGTGTCGCATACCTGCCAGTCGCTGCTTGGCGAATTGCAGGACCTAGCCGCCGCCGGCATTTCCCGCTTCCGGCTGTCGCCGCAGGACTGCGACATGGTTGCGGTGGCGCAAATCCATCACGACGTTCTGGCCGGCAGGCGGGAGGCGGAAGACGGTCTTGCACGTCTCGGGCAAATCTACCCGGACGTGCCCTTTTCCAATGGTTTCCACCACGGGCAGGAAGGGGCGGCCTGGATCGCCCGTGCCCGCAATACGGCGCATGGGGTGAATGCATGACGACGAACGGGCAAAGCGAGCAAAAGCTGCCCGCAGCGGCACCGGGCGGAGCGGATATCGCGGCGGCAATCCATCTGGTGCGCGATATTGTCTTGCAGAGCGCGCTTGATTGCAGCTGCCGCGACAGGGTGCACGAGGCGCTGCGCGAACTCGAGGATTTCGAGCGCCAGCGCAATATCGTCAAGCTTCTTGCCGCCGCCCGTGAGGAGCGTCGCAAGATCGCGCTCCTTACCGAGATGCTCTGCGATTTCGCCGAAGACGACACGGTGGATGAAGGCGTGGTTGAAACCGCAAGCCTGATGTTTCTCGATATCGCCGCCGCCGCTCAGGAGGGCTCGCGGCTCCTGCGGGACGCGCTCTCACTCGAGAAGGGTGAATAATCCCTGTTTTCGGCTCTGTTTGATCCTGCGCAAAGAGCGGGCGCTTGCAAAATGTCATTTCCGGGGTGGCGACGCGCCGGGACCGGAAAACGGTCTGAGCGGGCGTCACGCGCATCAGGGCGCTTCCGGCGCGAAAGGATCAGGACCATGGCCCATCATTTCACCCGTCGTCAGGCTCTTTCGGCCTTTTCCGCGCTCGCGGTGGCGACACTAGCCGCACCGCATGTCGCGAAGGCGGAAGCGCCGCTCACCTTTTATGGCCCTCCGGCCGCGCCCTCCGCCGTGCTGGCCCATGCGGTAAAGGGCGGGTTCCTGAAGGATGTCGCACCCGGAGCATTCTTCAAAGCCTGGAAAACACCGGATGAAATGCGCGCCGCCGTTGCCTCCGGCTCCATGGGGGCGGTGGTGATGCCGAGCTACGGCGCCGCCAATCTCCATAATCGCGGTCTCGGCCTCGGGCTGTTGAACGTGCTGACCACGGGCCTGCTCTATATCGTTTCGAAAGACGAGACGCTGAACTCCCTTAAAAGCCTTTCCGGCAAGACGCTCGCTTTGCCGTTCAAGAATGATATGCCCGATTTCGTGCTGCATCGCCTCGTTGCCGAAAACGGCTTGAAGTCCGGCGACATCAAGCTGGAATATGCCGCCTCGCCGCCGGAAGCTGTGCAATTGCTGCTGACGGGCAGGGTGGATGCGGCGCTGCTCAGCGAACCGGCCGCAACCGCTGTGCTGATCAAGGCGAAGTCGTTTTTCATGACCGTCCATCGCACCATTGATATTCAGCGGGAATGGGCGAAGGTGGCCGGCAAGGCTGAAATTCCGCAGGCTGGCCTCGCCTTGACATCGCTGGTCCAGCAAAAGCTTGGCAAGTCCGGCATAGAGGCTCTACAGGCCGCCATGGAGACGGCGCTTGCCAGCGCTATGGCCGATCCGAAGGCGGCGGCCGCTGCGGCCGCTGATGCCTTGGGTTTCCCGCCTGACATCATCGCGGCCTCCTTCCCGACAAGTCATCTATGCGCCCTTAAGGCGAGCGCTGCGCGCGCCGATCTCGAGGCGTTTTACGATGAACTTGCCAAGGCAGACCCGGCAATCATCGGCGGCCGGCGGCCGGATGAAGGGTTTTATCTGGTGTAGCAGGCATGAACCGCGTTCTCGAAAGTCTTGGTTGGATGGGCCGCTATCTCTGGGCGGGCTGGGCCGGGCTCTCAGGCATTTTCTGTTTTCTCGCCGCCTGGCAGGCCGGGCACGAGATTTATGGCTCCTTCATCCTGCCTTCGCCGGGGGAGACCTTCGCGGCAATGGGGCTTTTGGCGGCGCGGCCCGATTTCCTCGCTATCCTGGCGCAGAGCGCCGTCAGGGCCCTGACCGGCTTCGGTATCGCCGCCGGCATCGGCACGGTAGCGGGCGTGCTGGCGGGTTATTCCTTCGCGGCCATGCGGTTGATGAAGCCTGTCGTCACCGTTCTACTCGGCGTGCCGCCCATCGGCTGGATCGTGCTGGCGCTCATTTGGTTCGGCTCGTCCGGCGGCACGGCTGTCATGACCGTCATTATCGCCTCGGCTCCCGTGTCCTTTGCCGGCGCGCTGGAAGGTGTCGCCAAGCGGGACCGTCAGCTGGAGGTGATGGCGCAGGCCTTCGGCGGTCCGTGGTTTTACCGGCTGCGCACCGTCACCATGCCGCATGTTCTCTCCTACCTCTTCCCGGCCTGGACGACGACGGCGGGAAGCGCGTGGAAAGTAACCGTCATGGCCGAGCTCCTTTCGAATTCCGGCGGCATTGGCGGCGAACTGGCCACCGCACGCGCGCTGTTCGACATTGCGCAGGTCAGCGCCTGGCTCACCATCACGGTCGGCCTTGCACTGTTGACCGATTACGGCCTGCTGCATCTGTTGCGCGAGGCGCTGGAACGCTGGCGCGCCGCCGGACTGCCATGGGGTGTCAAACGATGAGCGACCGTTCCATCCTGCGTTTCGAACATGTCGGCCACGCCTTTCTCGGCCGCAGCCTGTTCGAGAATTTCGATCTCGGCATAGCGCCGGGGGAAACCGTGGCGCTGCTCGGCCCCTCCGGCAGCGGCAAGACGACGATTTTACAGATCGCGGCTGGTATCATCGATCCTGTTCGCGGCCGCGTGCACCGCCATTATCGCCGGCAGGGTCTGGTGTTTCAGGAGCCGAGGCTGCTGCCGTGGATGACGCTTATCGACAATATTGCCTACGGCCTTGCGGCGGCCGGCTTGCCGAGACGGGAGCGGCGCGAAAGGGCGGGCCTTTTTGCGCTGGAGGTCGGTCTGGAGGTGGCTGATTTCGGCAAATATCCGGTGGAACTCTCCGGCGGCATGCGCCAGCGCGCCGGCGTGGCGCGGGCGCTCGCCGTGGAGCCGGACATGCTGTTTCTGGATGAGCCCTTCAGCGCCGTCGATGTCGGCCTGCGCCGTCATTTGCAGGAGCTTCTGGTGGGCGCCGCCCGTCGGCGCGGTTTTTCCACCCTTCTCGTCACCCATGATCTTCATGAGGCGTTGCTGGTTGCCGACAGGCTGATCGTGCTCTCCGGCGTCGATGGCCGAGTCATTGCCGCGCATAAGCCCGCGGGTTCGCCGGGCCGGCGCATGGCGCGTACGGTTTTCGACGAAGCGGAACGCCTGTCCGAGAGCCCGGCCTTCGCCGAATTGTTTTCAGCAAGGGAGCGGGTGCGATGAGGCAGCCCCCCATCCTTTCCGAAGCCCTGCGGCTGTTTTTCCCTCTGGCCGCACTGCATGGTGCGGGCTGGCCCCTCCTGTGGATCGTCATCGGTGGTTATGCCCTGCCTTTCGCCGATGCGGTGCCTGCATCGCAATGGCACGCCCATGAAATGATCTACGGCACCTATGGCATGGCGCTTGCCGGTTTCCTTGGCTCGGCGGTGCCGGAATGGACGGATACGAAGCCGGCGCAGGGACGAACGCTGCTTCATCTCGCCGGTCTCTGGTTGCCGGGCCGCCTTATCGGCTTTCTCGGGATGGAGGCAGGGAGCCTGTTTGCAGGTTTTTTCGATCTCGCCTTTCTGCTCGCGCTCTCTGTTCTCATCGCCAGGGCGATGCTGGCGCGGCGCACGATGAAACACCTGGCGTTCCTTATCTGGCTTCTTCTGTTTACGGCGGCTGAAGCCGGTGTGCGTTATGCCTGGTGGAGCGGCGATCTCGAACTTGCATCCCGCATGCTGGAGGCGGCGCTGTGCATTTTCACCGTGCTGTTTTCGCTTTCCGCCGCACGTATCAATGTGGTCGTCATCAATCTGGCGCTCGATCCCGGCGGCGAGACCACGCCTTACCGGCCGCATCCCGGCCGCCAGCATATGGCAGGCGCCATGGTGACGCTTTACATGGCGGCGAAACTTTTCTTTCCGCAGAGCGATGTCTGCGCCTGGCTTTCGCTTGCGGCCGGCGCCGCCTTTTTCGACCGGCTGGCCGAATGGTTCATCGGGCGTGCCGTCTTTAAGACCGAGGTGCTGTTGCTCGGCCTCGGCAACGCCTTTGCGGGCGTGGGTTTTCTGGCGCTCGGCGCGACACGGCTCGGTTTTTCCGTTACGCCCGCCGCAGGGCTGCATCTGCTCTCGGTCGGGGCGCTTGGATGCGCCATCATGGCCGTCTTCATCATTGCCGGGCTGCGGCATACGGGCCGCAATCTGACGCATCTTCCATGGCAGGCGCATGTGGCCGCCCTTTTGATGGCGATGGCCGGGCTGGTCCGCATCCTCCCGGAATTCGACTTTGCCGCAACATTGTCTCCCTATCACCATGGCCTCAGCGCCGTTTTGTGGGCGGTGAGCTTCGGGGTCTGGTTGCAGAGTTTCCTGCCCTTCATGCGCGCGCCTGGCATGGACGATGCAGGAGCCTGCGGATGAGAGCGAGACACTGTTTGCCCGTCTAATGTTTATTTTTTGAGCAGAAGCACAATGCGAAATCAGTGATTTAGGCGAGCCGTCTTGATGAATGTTAATTTTGATAAATAATCAATAAAATCAAGTGGTTGAATATTTCTGTCTTTTGGGGGATGATGACTCGAAACGAATAGGAAACGCGAATATGCCTAAAATAGTCGCGCCTCAACACGCAGATGAAAAGCCAGGTCGGACGAGGGAACTTGTGACCTTCGCCGTTCTGGCCTTCGGAATCTGGCCCATTCTGGCGGTCGGATTTGTTGGAGCCTATGGCTTTATCGTCTGGATGTTCCAGATCATTTACGGCCCGCCGGGGCCGCCCGGACATTGAGGGCGAGATGATGATGGAAGTCTCTCTCAGCCGGCGCGATTTCCTGCGCGGCGGGCAAAAAAATAGACCACGCATCTGCCCCCCCGGGGTCGCGTTGAGCGACCTCGCCGCGTGCAGCGGTTGCGCAAAATGCGTCGAGGCCTGTCCTACCGGCATCATCGCCATGGCGGACGGTTTGCCTTGCGTGGATTTCTCCGCCGGGGAATGCACCTTTTGCGGCAAATGTGCTGAGGCCTGTCCCGAGCCGGTCTTTGCTGCCCCCACGGCACAGCGCTTCGGTCACGTCACGGCGATCGGTGAGGGGTGTCTCGCCTTCGGCAATATCGATTGTCAGGCCTGCCGCGATGCCTGTCCGACCGAGGCCATCCGGTTTCGGCCCCGGCGCGGCGGCCCCTTCGTTCCGGAACTGCTGGAAGATGCCTGCACCGGCTGCGGGGCCTGCGTGTCCGTCTGCCCGGCTGGCGTGATCGAGATCAAAGATAGAGCCACGGAGATGCAATATGCCTGAAAATACAGGCCGGTATCATGTTTCAAGCGCCGTGGTGGCGGTGATGCCGCAGATGCGGGACGCCGTGCTGGCAACGCTTTCGACGCTCGACAATGTCGAGGTTCATGGCGAGGGCAACGGCAAGATCGTCATCGTCATAGACGGCACGAGCACCGGCATGCTGGGCGATACGCTCACTTATATTTCGACGCTCGACGGTGTGATTGCCGCCAACATGGTTTTCGAACACGTCGACACAGAGGAGACAAGCGGCGATGAGCAGCGAACTGACGCGGCGTGATCTATTGAAGGCCCATGCCGCCGGCATTGCGGCGGCAACGGCGGGCATTGCGCTGCCGGCCGCCGCCCAGCCGGTGCCAGGCGGGGTTTCCGCATTGCAGATCAAGTGGTCCAAGGCGCCCTGTCGTTTCTGCGGCACGGGCTGCGGCGTCATGGTCGGCGTCAAGGAAGGCAAGGTCGTCGCCACCCATGGCGACATGCAGGCGGAGGTCAATCGCGGCCTCAACTGCATCAAGGGCTATTTCCTGTCCAAGATCATGTATGGCAAGGACCGGCTGCAAACTCCGCTTCTGCGCAAGAGAAACGGCGTCTACGCCAAGGATGGCGAGTTCGAGCCTGTGAGCTGGGACGAGGCCTTCGACGTCATGGCCACGCAGTGCAAGCGGGTGTTGAAGGAGAAGGGACCGACGGCCGTCGGCATGTTCGGCTCCGGCCAATGGACGATCTTCGAAGGTTACGCCGCAACCAAGCTGATGCGTGCCGGCTTCCGCTCCAACAATCTCGATCCTAATGCCCGTCACTGCATGGCGTCTGCTGCCTATGCCTTCATGCGCACCTTCGGCATGGACGAGCCGATGGGCTGTTACGATGATTTCGAACATGCCGATGCCTTCGTGCTCTGGGGTTCGAACATGGCGGAGATGCATCCCATCCTGTGGACGCGCATTGCCGACCGGCGTCTGGGCTTCGACCATGTGAAGGTGGCAGTGCTTTCGACCTTCACTCATCGCAGCATGGACCTTGCCGATATTCCGATGGTCTTCAAGCCGGGCACGGATCTCGTCATCCTCAATTACATCGCCAACCACATCATCAAGACCGGACGCGTCAACGAAGACTTCGTGAGGAACCACACGAAATTCGTGCGCGGTGTCACCGATATCGGTTATGGCCTGCGGCCCGACAATCCGGTTGAGGTGAATGCCGCCAATTCCGCCGATCCAACCAAGACCGAAGCGATCGATTTCGAGACCTTCAAGGAATTCGTCTCCGAATACACGCTGGAAAAGACCGCAGCCATGACCGGCGTTGAAGCCGGTTTTCTGGAGGAGCTGGCCGAGCTTTATGCCGACCCGAAACGCAAGGTCATGTCGCTGTGGACCATGGGTTTCAACCAGCATGTTCGCGGCGTCTGGGCCAACCAGATGGTCTATAACATCCATCTTTTGACGGGTAAGATTTCCGAGCCGGGTAATAGCCCGTTCTCGCTCACCGGCCAGCCCTCGGCCTGCGGCACGGCGCGTGAGGTGGGAACCTTCGCCCACCGCCTGCCTGCCGACATGACGGTGACCAACCCCGAGCACCGCAAACATGCCGAAGAAATCTGGCGCATTCCCCACGGCATCATCCCGGAAAAGCCGGGTTATCACGCCGTCCAGCAGGACCGCATGCTGCATGACGGCAAGCTGAATTTCTACTGGGTGCAGGTCAATAACAACGTACAGGCAGGTCCCAACACCAAGAACGAGACCTATCAGGGATATCGCAACCCGGAAAACTTCATCGTTGTTTCCGATGCCTATCCGACCATCACGGCTATGAGCGCCGACCTCATCCTGCCCGCCGCCATGTGGGTGGAAAAGGAGGGGGCCTATGGCAATGCCGAGCGGCGCACCCATGTCTGGCACCAGCTTGTCGAGGCCTCGGGTGAGGCGCGTTCCGATCTCTGGCAGCTGGTGGAATTCTCCAAGCGCTTCACCACGGATGAGGTGTGGCCGGCGGAGATACTGGACGCCAATCCCGCCTATCGCGGAAAGACGCTGTACGAGGTGCTCTTCAAGGACAGCGATGTCGGCAAGTTCCCGCTGAGCGAGATCAATGCTGAATACGAAAACCAGGAAGCAAAACACTTCGGATTCTATCTCCAGAAGGGTCTTTTTGAGGAATATGCCGCCTTCGGGCGGGGCCACGGCCATGATCTGGCGCCCTATGATGCCTATCACGAGGTGCGCGGCATGCGCTGGCCGGTGGTGGAGGGCAAGGAAACGCTGTGGCGTTACCGGGAGGGTTACGACCCTTATGTAAAGCCGGGCGAGGGCGTGAAATTCTACGGCAACAAGGACGGCAAGGCGGTCATCATTGCCGTGCCTTACGAACCGCCGGCGGAATCCCCGGATGCGGAATTCGATACCTGGCTGGTGACGGGCCGCGTGCTGGAGCACTGGCATTCCGGTTCCATGACCATGCGTGTGCCGGAACTCTACAAGGCGTTCCCGGGCGCCCGCTGTTTCATGAATGCCGACGATGCGCGAAAGCGCGGCCTCAATCAGGGCGCGGAAATCCGCATCGTGTCGCGCCGCGGCGAAATACGTTCCCGGGTGGAGACGCGCGGCCGCAACCGCATGCCGCCAGGCGTCATCTTCGTTCCCTGGTTCGATGCCAGCCAGCTCATCAACAAGGTCACGCTCGACGCAACCGATCCCATCTCCAAGCAGACGGATTTCAAGAAATGCGCAGTCAAGATAGAGCCAGTCGCATGATCAGGAAACACGGATGGATCGCCGCCACGCTTCTGGTCGTGGCGTTGGCGACGGGGGCCGTTGCGCAGATGGTGCCGGAATTGTCCGGCCCGCGCGGTGATGCCATGCAGACCGAACCCGCCAAACCCCTGCCGAAATGGGTGGTCGACGATTTTAGACGCATGCGCGCTTACCCGGAGCAGCCGCCAGTCATCCCGCATTCGATCGACGGTTACCAGCTTTCGGTCAATGCCAACCGCTGTCTTTCCTGTCACAAACGCGAGTTCACGCAGGATTCCGGCGCGCCGATGATCAGCGTCACCCACTATATGACGCGCGAAGGCCAGATGCTGGCGGACGTTTCGCCGCGCCGTTATTTCTGCACCGCCTGCCATGTCCCGCAGGCTGATACCCGACCGCTTGTGCCCAGCACGTTTGAGGACATGAGCACGATGGGCGTCAAACCGGCGGGTAGCGAATGATGATTACCCGTGTGAAGAAACTTCTCGCCTGGCTATGGGCGGTTCTGACGACGCCGGCTGGCACGCTCAGCCTCGCCTTCCTGACGCTAGGCGGCTTCGTCGGTGGCGTGATGTTCTGGGGCGCCTTTAACACCGCGCTCGAGATGACCAACAAGGAAGCCTTCTGCATTTCCTGCCACGAGATGCGTGCCAATGTTTATGAGGAACTGACTCGAACGGTGCATTTCTCCAACCGTTCCGGCGTGCGCGCCTCCTGTCCCGATTGCCACGTGCCGCATGAATGGACCGACAAGATCGCCCGCAAAATGCAGGCCTCCAAGGAAGTCTGGGGCAAGATTTTTGGTACAATCGACACCCGCAAGAAGTTTCTAGACAAGCGGCTGGAACTTGCCCAGCACGAATGGTCGCGCCTCAAGGCCAATGACAGTCTGGAATGCCGCAACTGCCACTCCTCCGTCGCCATGGACTTTACCAAACAGACACAGCGCGCCGCCGATATCCATTCCAAATATCTGCTGACGGGCAAGGCCACCTGCATCGACTGCCACAAGGGCATCGCCCATGAACTGCCGAACATGGAAGGCATCGACCCGGGTTGGAAAATGCCGCCGGCCCTCAACGATGAACCAGGACAGACGGCATCTGCGATCGATGATCTGCGGCGGGCGATGAGCGATGTGCACCGCAACGTATTCTAGGACCCCCCTGGTTCCAAAGAGAGCCTTCGATCGCCGCGCCGTCTGTGCGGGCGTCGAAGCCTATGAGGCAGCCGGGCCGTGCGGTCATGCGCGATCCGTTCGAACAGGACACCGGCGACGATCGTTAAACCGGAAATCCTCCGCAGGAGGGAAGCTGCGCGAACTATGGCCCATGCTGATCTGCTCGAGGTCGGATGCAATCGTCTTGAAAAAATAATCGTCTTTCAGGAGGACGGTAGCGGCATTCGGCTCACCATCGAGGCGATTTATCCATAAAAGTGATATCCAGCTCATGCGCAGGCGAGACCAGTTCGTTTTATCGGATTTCTCACAAGCAAAATCGAGGACAGTAACAACCGTTTATCAGGATATCGCTGATGAACATGGTTCTTCGTATGAAATCCTGGTAACGCCGCTTTGCGTAGGTCGGCGTATTTGCTGGACAAGCACATGCGGTTCGCGAATTTTCGAGAGAGACGGCAATCCATGAATTTCCAACGGGTCTCCGCCAAGACTTGTCTGACGGAGCCCGGGTTAGCCGCACTTCGGAATTTTGCCGTGGTGTTAACCATACATAAAATCGCCGCTCCAAGGTCTCTTCGGTTATGTTAACAGTTGGTGAAAATCGCGATCGGGTTGGACCAACGACGTGAGCTTTGTGCTGGAGAAACACTGGGATCGGCTCCTTAAGGAGATTGCAGCGTGTGAAGTGGCGGTTAGAGAAATCGAAACCGACCTTCGACTTCGTGCTATGTCGAACGACGCCAGCGACAGGGAGTTGGCTCTCCTGCGGCGGCTGAAACATGAAAAGGCCGATTTGCTTTATCGTTGCCAAAACCTCCGAGAAGCCTTCATCGCGTTGCTGGATAAAAGCAGTATCGCGGCTGAATAGGTTCCAAGGTCGGAGTTGCGGGCTGACTTTGGACTTACTTTTATCGATTTTGTCAGGCGTTCGTGGTCCCGGCTTTGGAGACGTGGCCCGAAGCTCGCACTGGGTCATCCCTGCCAAGTTCTCCGGCTGGCCCTGGGTGACTTGCAGTTTCCGGCAGCCATGCCGGCGTGATGCGGCGATGGGCCGAGGCTGGCAGCATCTGCCCTGGAGGCTCGGCAGAACGCGCGCATAATTAATACTGCCTAATGCAAACAGTCGCGAGACGTTCCCCATACCCGAGCCACGCTCCGCCTCGAGCCACCTGAGGATATGCCCGTGTTGCAAGGGTTTCGTGGGAAGCTGTTCATCGTAGAGCAGCGCCTTATACACACATTTGCGTGCCGTCGGCGGTTGCAGGCAGCAGCAGCCATCGTCCTGAGCTCGGTTCGATCAATACGTGCTCAGTCCGTTACTGGAGTGGGACGTTGACACCGCAATCGTTGACGTGGATATCCACGATCAGACACTGCTGAATGTGTCGATTGTACTGGAGAACGTCAAAATGCCGTCCGTTTTCGCGAACCGGGCCAAATCGAACGACTGCGGTAAACTCTATGACCGGCGATAGCGCGGAACTTCGCAAATAGCCGACGCGCTTTTCGGTCCACCCGGAACGCCGTCCGCTATCACTGATAGTCGCTCGACAATCGATCGTTGTCGGAAAGACGCTCGATGCCTGGGCGAGGACGAGCAGTGAATTCCCGCAAAGCGACGCCTCGCAATGTCGCGAGTAACTCTACATCGATCCTGGAGTCGTGATCGGCGCCCGGAAAATCCCGGATGATCTCGCCTATCGTTTTTTCAACAAGCCGGCTCTGCATCCGCTCGTCAGCGGTAAACCGCGCGGCCCAGCGAGAAAGGAGGCGTCGAAGTGGACATTCCTGGAAATCGGATGGTTTGAGCACGCAGCCGTCCTCCACACGATATAGGCGGGAGCACGTAGTAACCCTCAGGTGCCACCGCCTATGTATTCGGTTGGTGACACTGCAAAAAAGTGTAACACGTCTCGTGGAGGAGTCGAGCGATTAGATTTCAAGGGTACGGAGTTGCAGCCCGGTAGCAGGCCGTCGCTGGCGGTCTGATGGCTTTTGAAGGCATAACTTGCTTGCGATGCGAGCAAAAAGAAACCCTCCAGAGCGGAGGGTTCGAAGGTGTGCAACCATGACAGGCTGCAAGCGCATGGACGGGGGAAAGACCATCCGCCTACCCAACCGTCGCTGTGATGATTTGTTCCGAAAAATTCGATCCTCAATTGAGGTTACTGGGGCGCTTGCAGCCGGCATGCTTGCACCACTGGTTCTCATGAATGCCCTTGCCGGCCTTACGGCTCTCAACGTTCATTGATGGGCATCTCCGATTATATCGACTGGCCCTCTCGATGTTTCCATCAGCGGCCAGCGGACCTTCCTCTTCCATTCAGTCAAGGCATCGACGGGTGAGGTGCAGAATACCCACTCAATGAAAGCATCGGATATTTTGGGATGATCATAGAGGAGGGCGGCGATGCCTTTCCGGTCGCTGAACAATATCTCTATCCTCGCTCCCGTCGGAATGTCGTCATCATCTGCCCAGAGTTCCATGGCGGCATATCCGGAATAGGCAGTCAGGTCGGATTCCCGGTCGACTTCGGCGACCAGCCGTTGGTCGAGATTATCGTGAGTGGTTTTCCGCACGCCGAAGAATTGACCGTCCTCCAGAAATCTCTTGGGATAGACACCATGATTTTCGAGAATGTAAGGGCGGATATGCATCTTCCTTCTCCTCTCTCCGAACAGTTCGGCGGGTTTAGTCTCCTCATCGACAGGGCTGTAGCCCAGACAGTGGTGAGGTAATGGCCGCCGATTATAAAAGGCGTCCTTGCTCCTCCACCGGTTCTCCACTTTGCGAAACGATCGTTGATCCGTATGGTTCGCGTGACGAAATGATCAGCGCGCCGTTCGGGAGCGGGCGGGCGAGCTCCTTTGCCTCATTCCACGGAGCCCGCATCCAGACTTCGGTTTCTTCCTTCGTCAGCAGCAGGACCGGCATGGCCTTTTCATGGATCGGCTTCACGAGGTCATTCGGATCGGTCGTCAGGAAACCGTATAGGTCGTCGGTTGTGAGCCCATCCCTGACCTTGCGGACGCTCTTCCATTGCGGCACGTGGACGCCGGCAAAAAACATCAGCGATTTCGCATCATCACGGGCAAACCAGGCATTAGGCACATTGCCACCCTCCTGTTTGCTCATCGGATCCGGTTCGGCAAAGCTTGTGACCGGGACAAGGCACCTGTGCTCGACGCCGAACCATCGCGTCCAGTGAGGGAGATTGAGTTTGCGCACATTCGTCACGCCGCGGTCCGGTTCTATGCGGATAAGTTCATCCATATCGACGGCCTGACCTTTGGCCTTCAGTTTTCCCGCTCTCGCTTCCGCAGCTTTCTTCTGCACGAAAATCGGCGAGGGCAGGCCCCATCGTGCATGAACCAGCTGCTTCTTGCCGTCCGCCGTGTTTCGGACGATCGGCCCCATCTGGTCGGGGTTCATCTGATAGGCCGGCATCAGGTTGATCAGGCTTTCGGCGTCCTGGGCCCACTTCGAGACCCAGTCCTTGTCCTCCATCCGATAAAGGTTGCACATGCTGGCAGTTCCCCTTGGTCCGGATGCAATGTGTTCACCGCATCAAGTGCGCTTCACTAGTGGAGCATATAAACGCGGGTATTGTCCTGCCGTTCCCCCATACCTGGTAGGAGCCAGTCGCACTTTGTCGTAAGCCGTCCACAAGCGCGGCCACTGTGGCGCCGGACATAACCCAATGCGGAAGGCCCTTGCGCCTCCGTCAAGTCTGGCAAGGTCCATCCAGAACGACCATAGCAGCTACACGTGCGTAATCCACCGCACCTGGTTCTATGAAACCAGCGACGGAACGCTAGCTGGTCCTAGTGTCGCCAGGAATGAGTTGCTTCCAGATGGACAGGAGCAGGATTGCAATTGCGCCTGTCGCAATGCCGATGATTGCCTGGGCCAAAGAGGTGGCCAGCCACTTGGTGATTTGCGGAAGAACCGCCACTGTGTGTTCGATATTAGATGCAAACGTTTCAATCAGATGCTCTGGTTGATGCAATCCAAGCCCTGCCAGACTGTGCACGATGATGCTTCCACCTACCCACAGCATTGCCGCCGTCCCGACGATAGCCAATGTCTTCAAAAGCACGGGCACGCCCTTCACGAGGCCCGCTCCGACTTTGCTTGCTAAAGGGCTTCCTGCCTTTGCCAGGTGCAGTCCCACATCGTCTGCTTTGACGATGATGGCCACGACACCATATACTGCAGCGGTGATCAGGATGCCGACGGTTGCCAGCACCGCAGCTTGCGAATAGATGCTCAATGTCGAAACCCCGGCAAGCGTAAGCGCCATAATCTCGGCTGAGAGGATAAAGTCGGTCCGGACCGCGCCGGAAACTTTGCGGTTTTCGAGATCCGTCGCGTCGAGCGCCGCGTTCTGAGCCTGATCGTGCTTGGTGACGTGAGGAAAGAAGGCCTCGTGAAGCTTCTCCGCGCCTTCAAAGGACAGATAAATTCCGCCGATCATGAGCAGGGGGGTAATGAGCCATGGAGCAAAATATCCAAGCACAAGACAGATCGGCAGGAGAAAGATCAGCTTGTTTTTCAGCGATCCGAGCGCAATCTTTCCGATGATCGGAAGCTCACGTGCAGGAGCCAGGCCAATAACATAGGTCGGAGTAACGGCAGTATCGTCGATCACGACGCCCGCCGCCTTCACGCTGGCTTTCGCTGTCTGCGTTGCGATGTCGTCCAACGAGGCAGCTGCGGCCTTCGCGATGGCTGCAACGTCGTCAAGCAATGCGATCAGTCCAGTGGCCAAATCCAACTCCTTTACGGCTTCAGTGCGATGCGATTTAGGCTGTGCGCTAGATAGTCTTGAGAGACGGGATTACACTACAGCCACCCTGTTTTTTTGAAACTGGAATACAGGATAGCGCAAAGTGTAAGAATGACACCGATTACGACATAATAGCCATATTCCGATTTCAGCTCCGGCATATGCTCAAAATTCATTCCATAAATGCCAGCTATCGCCGTAGGCACGGCGAGAATCGCGGCCCAGGCAGCAAGCTGCCGGGTGATTGTTCCCTGACGCTGCTGTTCCAGAAGGTTTGAGGCTTCGAACACGGAGGTGATGATTTCTCGCAGACCTGACATCATGAACTCGACGCGCCGAACGTGGTCGAGCACATCCCGGAAATAGGCCTTGGCATTGTCGTCGATACAGGGCAGTTCGAGGTTTGTCAGCTTGCCCACGACCTCGGCCATCGGGCCGAGGATGCGCTGAAACCGGATGACCTGTCGGCGCATGCGAAAAAGCCGTCTGATCTGCTCGCGTTCGAGAAAAGAGATCAGCATATGCTTTTCCATCTCGAGCACCTTGTCCTCCAGAGCCTCGACCATCGGAAGATAGCCGTCTACCACGAAGTCGATGATACCGTGCAGGACATAGTCGGGCCCGTGATCCAGGAGTTGTGGAGACTGTTCGAGCTGTTCCCGTAACTCCCTGTGTGAGCGTGCCGAACCATGCCGAACGGAGATCACATGGTGCCGGCCGACAAAAATACAGGTCTCGCCATAGGCAATCTTGTCTCCTTCGAGATGGGCGGTCTTGATGATGACGAACAGCTGGTCGCCATAGACTTCGACTTTGGGCACCTGTTTGCCATTGAGGGCATCTTCTACCGCCAATGGATGGAGATCGAACATCGACTTGAGGCATGCCATTTCATCGGGTGTCGGGTCGGCAATGCCGATCCAGGCAAATTCGCCGTCGGTCTCTTGGAACGGGTCGCCCGTCAAGGGGAGTTTTTCGGTGCGCTCGCCGAGCCGATAGATGTAAGAGGCTATAACTGTCATGAAGGTCGCTCTCTAATGGCAATGGCTTGCGATGTGGCACCCAGCTACAGCCGTGGCAAGAGGGCGACGCAAAGTCTAAATGCCAGGACTGTGTCGATAGGGCGTCATCAGCCACTTTGCTACTGCATCGAAGCAGGGAAACACTGCTGCAAATCTGAAGTTCGTTAAAGGGAAACGGGCTTCAAACTGATCTCGATGCGGAACAGGCACTTTAACGAGACGTTTCGACAGCGATGGAGTACGGCCAATGTCAGCTTCGTTCAGTCCCCTAACCGACGTGAGACGGGTCGCGCCCCGCAAGGTCTTCCGGTTCGAGATCCGCAGGATCGCGTTTCGTTGCCCGCAGAACCCGTTGAAAAAGAGAAATCCGGGGACATCGCGCTGTACCCAACGCCAATGCAATCGCCGCAACGTGCACTTTTCGCACTGGCGATACCCATGTCCGTCGCCGCCACAATACCGCATGGGGTCGACAATAGGCACATGCCAAAAAAATTCTTTGCTTCCTACGTGCTTGAATCTTTTTCGAATCTTCGACCTTGCTAATATTGGGATAATATTCCTCAACTTTGTAGTGCTTGACTCTTTTGCACTATAGGAACAAACAATGAACAGATAGCCCGTACGACATGACGTCGATCCTATGAACACGACCTTGAAGGGAGCCGTGAACGATGACTGCTGCCCGCCCCAAGGGGGTAACAGATCTGATCTGTGACTTGCGTGACCGCATCGCCTCGATGGAGGGCGCAGCCGCGAAGCGGCCCGGAACGCTCGCCTTCGGTGTCCCCAAGATCGATGCGGCCTTGCCTGGCGGCGGGCTTGCCTATGGAGCCCTGCATGAGTTTGCGGGCGGAGGATCCGGTACGGTCGATGGCGCAGCAGCAGCGCTTTTTGTGGCGGGCATTGCCGCGCGAACCAGAGGCCCGGTCATCTGGTGTCTGACGCGACCGGATCTGTTTTTTCCGGCGCTTGCTCAGGTAGGCCTCCATCCTGACCGCGTTATTTTTGTCGAGTCCGACAGGGAAGAGGATGTTCTGGCCAATATGGAGGAGGGACTGTCGTTCGGCGGTCTCGGGGCGGTCGTCGGCGAACTTGTCCGCCTGCCGATGGTCAGTTCCCGCCGATTGCAGCTAGCCGCCGAACGAACCGGGACGATGGCTCTTGCCGTCCGGCGATGGCGACGGCAGACCGAGGCGAATGATTTTGGCCAGCCGACGGCGTCAACAACCAGATGGCGGGTCAGTGTGATGCCATCGGAAGAGCTGCCGGTACCGGGGGTGGGCAGGCCTCAATGGTTTCTTGAATTGATGCGCGTGAAAGCGGGTGAGTGTGCTGAGTTTCTCGTGAGGGCGTGTGATGACAAGGGTCGTCTCGATCTATCTTCCGGATCTGCCGACGGATCGTATTCGGCGGGCGGATCCCTCCATTTCGCCTGAACAGCCAATTGCCGTGATCGCAAGAAGCGGGTCGAAGCGATGGGTTTCGGCTGCCGACCTGGCTGCCAGGGCGGCAGGCGTGCATGTCGGCATGCCGGCGGCAAAGGCGCAGTCGCTGTTTCATGGCCTGATGATGGTCGACGCCGATATCGAAGCCGATCGGGTAGCTCTCGAACGCATCACACTGTGGGCACTAACCATCTATTCGCCGATCGTCGCGATTGACGGGATCGACGGCATCGTGATGGACACCGAAGGCGCCGACCACCTGCAGGGCGGTGAGCTGCCAATGGTGACAAAGATCGCCAACCGGTTTCTTGGCAGGAAGCTGACTGCCCGCGTGGCGGTCGCCGACAGCTGGGGTGCAGCCCATGCCTGCGCCCGCGCCATCAACCGCGAGACGATCGTCATTCCGCCGGGTGAGACAGTGCGGGCCGTTGAAAAGCTGCCGATATCGCTCCTGCGTCTGCCGGCAAAGATTGTCAGCGATCTCCGCATTCTCGGATTTCAGACGATCGGGGAGCTTGCCAATACCCCGCGCGCGCCGCTGACGTTGCGCTTTGGACCGGAGGTTGGGCGCCGTCTCGATCAGATGCTCTGTCGCATCGCCGAGCCTATCGAGCCGATCCGCACGCCTGAGCTGGTCGAGGTTTCGAAAGCCTTCGCTGAACCGATTGGCGCAGCGGAGACCATCAACAAATATGTCGGCCGCCTTGTCGTGCAATTGGTCGATGAACTCCAAAAGCGGGGGCTCGGCGTGCGTCGGGCTGACCTGATTGTCGAGAAGGTCGATGGCACCAGACAGGCAATCCGCGCCGGAACAGCCAAGCCCGCCCGCGACGTAGCCTGGCTGACGAAACTGTTTCGGGACCGGACGGAAAAGATCGAGCCGGGTTTCGGGATCGAGAGGCTCACCCTTGTTGCGGTTCTGGCCGAGCCATTGGAAGAGGCGCAGAAAGTCTCTGCTCTGGTCGAGGATGACGTCACCGATGTGACGCCACTGATCGACATCTATGGAAACCGCGGCCAGCGGGTCTATCGCGTCGCACCGGTTGCATCCGATGTGCCGGAACGTTCCGTCCGGCGGATCAGTCCCGTTGCTGAACCGATCCCTGTTGCCTGGGTGAGCCATTGGCGCCGTCCAGTCCGGCTTTTGCCACGGCCCGAACTGATCGAGGCGATTGCGCTGATGCCGGACCGCCCGCCGGTCTCGATCGTCTGGCGCGGCAAGCGCCGTAAGGTCAAACGCGCCGACGGCCCGGAACGCATCTTCGGGGAGTGGTGGCAGCGCGACGCCGAAATGGACGCGGTGCGGGACTACTTTGTCATCGAGGACGAGGCAGGCGAGCGCCTGTGGGTGTTCCGCTCCGGCGACGGAGTGGATCCCGAGACCGGGTCCCATCGCTGGTTCTGCCACGGGATCTTCGCATGAGCTACGCCGAGCTCCAGGTCACGACCCACTTTTCCTTTCTGCGCGGCGCCTCCTCTGCACAGGAGTTGTTTGAGACCGCGAAACAGCTCGGTATCGACGCAATCGGCGTCGTCGATCGCAATTCGCTTGCCGGAATTGTTCGGGCGCTTGAGGCGTCGCGCGCCACCGGGTTGCGCCTGGTCGTTGGCTGTCGTCTCGATCTGGCGGATGGCATGTCTGTGCTGGTCTATCCGATGGATCGCGCTGCCTATTCGCGCCTGACGCGCCTCATCACGCTGGGAAAATCGCGTGGCGGCAAGAACAACTGTATCCTGCATTGGGACGATATCGTCGCTTACGCCGAGGGCATGATCGGCATTCTGGTACCTGATCTGCCGGATGCCACCTGCGCCTCGCAGCTTCGCAAGATGGCTGAGCTGTTTGGTGATCGCGCTTACGTCTCTCTCTGTTTGCGTCGGCGACCGAACGACCAGTTGCGGCTGCATGAGATTTCCAACATGGCGACGCGGTTCAAGGTCAGAACCGTCGTCACCAATGATGTGCTGTTTCATGAGCCGGGCCGGCGGCAATTGCAGGACATCGTCACCTGTATCAGGCACAACACCACGATCGACGATGTCGGCTTTGAGCGCGAACGCCACGCCGACCGCTACCTCAAGCCACCGGAGGAAATGGCACGCCTGTTTCCGCGCTACGCGCAAGCACTCGCGCGAACCCTGGAAATCGTGCGTCGCTGCAAATTCTCGCTCGAGGAACTGACCTACCAGTACCCGGAGGAAGCCATCGTGCCGGGCAAGGATGCTCAAGGATCGCTCGAGCATTATGTCTGGGAATGTGCGCCCGATCGTTATCCGGAAGGCCTGCCACCGGATGTTTTAAAGACCGTTCGGCACGAGCTCGATCTCATCCGCACCATGAAATACGCGCCTTACTTCCTGACGGTGTTTTCGATCGTCCGTTTTGCCCGAAGTCAGGGCATTCTCTGCCAGGGCAGGGGATCTGCGGCCAACAGCGCTGTCTGCTATATCCTTGGCATCACCTCGATCGATCCCTCGACCAATGATCTCCTCTTCGAGCGCTTCGTCAGTCAGGAACGCGACGAGCCGCCGGATATCGATGTCGACTTCGAGCATGAACGGCGCGAGGAGGTCATCCAGTGGATCTACAAGACCTATACCAAGGATAAGGCGGCACTCTGCGCAACCGTCACCCGCTACCGGGCCAAGGGCGCAATCCGCGATGTCGGTAAGGCGCTTGGCCTGCCTGAAGATGTCATCAAGGCGCTGTCATCGGGCATGTGGTCCTGGTCGGAAGAAGTTCCCGACCGAAACATCAGGGAACTCAATCTCAACCCCAATGACCGGCGTCTGGCGCTCACCCTGAAACTCGCGCAGCAGTTGATGGGCGCGCCTCGGCATCTGGGTCAGCACCCCGGCGGCTTTGTCCTCACCCATGACCGGCTAGACGATCTCGTGCCGATCGAACCGGCGACGATGAAAGACCGGCAGATCATCGAATGGGACAAGGACGACGTTGAGGCACTGAAGTTCATGAAGGTGGATGTCTTGGCGCTCGGGATGCTCACCTGCATGGCCAAGGCTTTTGATCTCATCCGCGAGCACAAAGGGCAGGATCTTGATCTCTCGAAAATCAGCCAAGAGGATGCGGCGACCTATGCAATGATCCGCAAGGCTGACACGCTCGGCACCTTCCAGATCGAAAGCCGTGCGCAGATGGCGATGCTGCCGCGGTTAAAACCGCGCACGTTCTACGATCTCGTCGTGCAGGTGGCCATCGTGCGGCCGGGCCCAATCCAGGGTGACATGGTGCATCCCTATCTCCGTCGTCGCGAAGGCAAGGAGCCCGTCGAGTATCCGACACCCGAGTTGGAGGCGGTGCTCGGCAAGACGCTGGGCGTGCCGCTGTTTCAAGAGTCAGCGATGCGCGTCGCCATGGTCTGTGCCGGCTTTACCGGTGGTGAGGCCGACCAGCTGCGCAAATCCATGGCGACCTTCAAGTTCACCGGCGGCGTCTCGCGCTTCAAGGACAAGCTGGTGTCAGGCATGGTCAAGAACGGATATTCGTCCGAGTTCGCCGAAAAGACCTTTTCGCAGTTGGAAGGCTTTGGCTCATACGGCTTTCCGGAAAGTCACGCGGCCTCCTTTGCGTTGATTGCCTACGCTTCGAACTACATCAAGTGCCATTACCCCGACGTCTTTTGTGCAGCCCTTCTCAACAGCCAGCCCATGGGATTTTATGCTCCGGCCCAGATCGTCGGAGACGCGATCAAGCATGGCGTCGAGGTGCGGCCGGTCTGCGTCAACCGCTCGCGATGGGACTGCACGCTGGAAAGGATTGGAGGCGGCGATCGTCATGCTGTGCGCCTCGGGTTTCGGCAGGTGAAAGGGCTGGCTGTCGCGGACGCCGCACGGATCGTTGCAGCGCGCATGAACAACCCGTTCGCCTCAGTCGATGACATGTGGCGCCGGTCCAGCGTGCCGACCGAAGCGCTTGTTCAACTGGCAGAGGCCGACGCCTTTCTGCCATCGCTGAAACTCGAACGACGCGATGCGCTCTGGGCGATCAAGGCGCTGCGCGACGAGCCCTTGCCGTTGTTTGCAGCCGCAGCCGAACGCGAGGCGACGGCGATTGCCGAGCAGCAGGAGCCAGAGGTGGCGCTTCGGCAAATGACGGACGGCCATAACGTCATCGAGGACTACAGCCACATCGGGCTCACTTTGCGCCAGCATCCTGTCGCCTTTCTGCGCAAGGACCTGTCGGCACGCAATATCATTTCCTGTGCCGAGGCGATGAATGCCCGTGATGGGCGGTGGGTTTATACCGCTGGACTCGTGCTGGTGCGGCAGAAGCCGGGATCGGCCAAGGGTGTGATGTTCATCACCATCGAGGACGAGACCGGACCGGCCAACGTCGTTGTCTGGCCCACCCTGTTCGAGAAACGCAGGCGCATCGTGCTGGGATCTTCGATGATGGCGATCAACGGACGGATTCAGCGGGAAGGGGAGGTCGTCCATCTCGTCGCCCAGCAACTCTTCGATCTCTCAGGCGATCTGGTTGGCCTTGCCGATCGAGATACGGAGTTCAGGCTGCCGGCTGGTCGCGGCGATGAGTTTGCCCACGGAGGCAGCGGGCCGGATTCACGCGATCGGCCGAAGCCGGTCGTCCCAAGGGATATGTTCGTGCCTGATCTCCATATCGAAACGCTCAAGGTGAAGAGCCGGAATTTTCAATGAATTATTGCCGCGCGAAAATTTCCTGCGAACAAACCCGGCTATCGGCTGCGGCGTTTGTGCCTGAAAACCTGCTTGTAAGCTCGACGCCTGCGATGCCAACGCCGCCCATGGACACCTGTAAACGATCCTGGCGCAAAGCGATGGCGGCCTCCGTACGGGCTCCAAGACTCTGCGGACGGAGCCTGTTGATCCTTGTCTTTCGTCTGTTATCGAAGGCGCAGCAACTCTCCTGTTGCGATGAAAGCACTTAAATTGCTACTGCGGCCAGCTGCGTGGCGATGAAAGGCGTCCTTCATCCACCTACGCCAGCCGTTAAACTTCAGGCCAAGGCCTAAAGACAATTCCGGTCGCTGCCTTCCTGGGAATCTCTAAGCCGCAGCGACATTGACCCGGACATATCCCCGATCCTTGGCACTCAGCCAAGAAAGGTCGGATTTACCGGCCTGACGGAGATGCTCGGCGGCCCTCAAGACAAGTGGGTGATCCAAATCACTTTTCTTCAGCCGGCAGCTACGCTCACCCCTTGCCCAACCGATCAACTCTGCCTTGGTCGGCTCATCGATGTAGGCACGCGCTGTCAACATCATCACCCCATCTGAAAATAGATATACGTCGTACTCGTAATGGTAGGCATAGAACCCACCTTCGTCCGGCTCAGAAGCGTCAATGTGACGGGAGACCTCCACCTTGAATGGCCATGGGGACGCATTGCGCCGGAAGAAAGACACCCGCCACAAGGCGACCCTGACCCGATAGAAGAGTTTTTCGAATATGAACAAATCAGCACACCAGCAAGCCTGCCCTCCAGACGGAGTTAATGGAAATGGTCCGGCCGGAAGGTGTGTCAATGATAAGTCAAAACGAAGCCAGAAAGTCCAGACCAATCTATTCCGCAGCGCGCCAGGTCGTCCCGCTTCGTTCAGGATCCTGTGTGCAATGATTTGCTATGACATGACGTGCCGGTCATCTACCGGGAAGAGCCCTTTGTCGATGACCTCAATAACGTCCAGACCTTCGTGTTCGAGTGTATACACGTCGTCGCGGCCGGCGTCCCTTTGCGGCTTGCGTGGATTGCACGACGCCCGGATCGATACGCGCCGCCCAGTTTCGCGGGACGCCGGTTCGCATCCGCTCAAGGCGTAACTTCCCCTTCTTGACTCAAAATTGTCATTCTACATGGACAACCTGTTGAGCCTCCCCGGGCTACCCTTCGAAGAGGTGGCATTGGTTGCTCCCTCAACCCCTTTTGTTCGAATTGGGCTGATACCTACGATCGCGATGTCATCCAAACGCCGACCAGCGTCACCGCAAGTCCCATGAACATCGCGATCGTTAGAGGTTCTGAAAATAGTGCCCAGGCCCATAGCATCGTCACCGGTGGGCTGAGATAGATAGCAGCGCTGACCTTGGCCACCGGGAACAGCCGCAGGCTGGTGTAATAGACGGCGTAAGCAAGGAAGGTCGCGATCAACACGAGCCAGATTATCCCGAGCGCAAACTCGACGGTCATCGGCGGCGTAAGGCCCCCCTGCGTCGCCGCACATGCCCCGAACAGGACCGATCCGGTCAAGGTTTGAATGCAAAGGATCTGATGGATAGCAATTGTCTGATGTCGACGTCTCCTATGCAGCACCGAGGCGACCGCAAAGATGAGCATCGACCCCACAGTCACGCCGTATGCCCAAAGCGGAGCCGAACCGATACTGAGGCTGTCGATGGACACGATGAGAACGCCGACGACGGCGATGGCTGTGCCTATCCACTGCCTTGGTGACAGACGCTCCCCGAGAACGGGTTGGGATAGGGCGGCGATCGCGAGCGGCAGGAGGTCGGAGATCAATGCAACGAGACCCGTGGGAACCCTCTGCTCGATCGCGAGCGCAAAGCCACCGAGGTAAAGGAAAACAGACATGATGCCGAAGAGGGCCTGATCCCGGATCACCCTCAAAGACAGACTTGGTCCGATCGAAAGTGCAAAGGGAAGCAGGATCAGACCCGACAGGAGCGTCCGCCAAAACAGGAGAAGCATGACGCTGGCTTGCTCATTCGCGTAACGGATGCCGACGAAACCCGAACTCCAGCCGAGGATCAGCAGTGTCGCCAAAAAGGGCCAGAGCAGAGGGTGCCGTTTCGGCGCTGCGGAAGTGGCCATGGCGCCCTCTGGGTATCTTTACGCGGGAATCGTAGGGCCATCTCTCGCAAAGCGCACATGACAAATATCGATGACGCGATGACATGTCTGAAATTTGTGTCATCTCAAAAGCCAATTGTGGTAGGGTAGTTTGCGAACAAATCGAGCCGAGAGGGCGTTGAAGGAAGTCAACGGACGCAGACTGGAGATCGACTCATTGCGGGCGCTTTCGGCGATCCGAAAACATGGCGGCATCACCAAGGCGGCTGTCGTGTTGGGGCTTTCACAGTCTGCGGTGAGCCACAAGATCAAGCGGCTGGAGATCAGCCTCGATTGCGAACTGCTCGGCCGCAAGCCCGGGGGGCCAATATTCACCGCCGCCGGAGAAGACCTTCTCGATTACGCCCGCCGTATTCTGGAGTTGCATGACGAAGCCTTGCTCAGCCTCTCGAAGACGCCACTGGCTGGACGGTTGGCGCTTGGCCTGACCGAGGATACGGCCTGCACCGATCTCGCCCGCATCCTGTGCCGGTTTCGGCGGCTACACCCCAACGTCACCGTTCGCACGAAAGTCCGCATGAGCTTGATCCTGCGCGCCATGCTCGAACGGGGTGAGCTCGACGCCGCGATCATCCAGGTCTTCAGCCATGAGGTCCGCCCAACGGACATCGTGCTGTTTAGGGAGCAACTGCACTGGGTCAAGCATCCAGAGCTGGTGCTGGCGGTCCACCGCCCGATCCCATTCTTGTCGTTCGATGACGAATGCTTTTACCGACAGTGGGCGCTCGACATCGGCCAGGACGACGCGGTGCTTGAGACAGTCTTCGAATGTTCGAGTGCCGCGGGGATCGTCTCCGGCGTCAACGCGGCCATGGGCGTCGCCCTGTTGAGCGATCGGCATATCCGCGGCGAGATGAAAATCATGACAGAACGGCTTCCGCAGCCGCCCGCATTAGCCTACATAGTGCGTCGATCGCGTAAATTGAGGAATGCCGCCTTGGACAGCCTCGTGGCCGAGATCAAGAGGGATACAACTCGACAGGGCGGATTGGCGCTTGCGAGTTGATCTCCGCGAGATGTTTTCATGGTTCGCAATTCCTATCTCAGGCGCGGCCCTCGGCGGGGTTAATTGGAGGATCGTTTCACATATGGCAAGGTGAACTTTCCCACTCTAGCGAAACGTAGCTAAGAGGGCCGGTAAGAACAGACCGGCACCCTCGTTACTACTTATTCATCAGAACCGCTTTTTAGTTGCCGGCGCGGTTTCGGTATTCGAGGGGATGCCAGGAGAACGTATCCGGCCCTTCTGAACGAATATAGCCAACGCCGGGGAAGGGGATATGCGGGGCCGCCACAAGTTTGCGATGTTGAGCGAAATCTTCGAAAGCTTCCTTTCGAGCTAAAGCGGCCTCTTGAGGTTTGACATCATAAAGAATTGTTACGTTCGGGTCTGGAAACTGCACGGCCGCAACATGGATCACGTCGCCAATGAAAGTGATGGATTTTTCTCTGCTTGAGACGATAAAAAAGGCGCTGCCCGGTGTATGCCCGGGGTGAAGAGACGCCCGCACGCCCGGCAGGATCGTTTCGCCGTCTCCAAAGGTTTTCACCTTGCCGAGCCGCTCATAGGCACCGATCGTTTTTGCTGCTTCGTCAAAATAACTCTCAGGATATACTGCCTTCTTTGCGTTCGACGAGTCGAGGAAGAAGCTCAGATCCGGCGCGCCGACGTGCACGGTGGCATTGCGAAACGCGGTTGACCATTTCGCACCAGACCGCCGGTGTGATCGGTGTGGATGTGTGTAATGAGTATGTCAGAGATGTCATCAGCTTTGACGCCTACACTTGCAAGGCTGTCCAGTAGTTTTCCGCCATTCCCCGGACCAAACAAATCACCGGAGCCGGTATCCACAAGAATGTTTTTGCCTGGGCTCTGGATCAGAAATGCGTTGATGGATGCTTCAACAGGGTTCGCCAGGAATGCCTTATCAAGCAGCTCCGTGGTATGGGACTGCGACGTGCCGGTCAGCAGCTTGTACAGGTCCTGGGGCACAGTTCCATCTGAAAGAGCAGTGATACGGATATCTCCCAGGGGAAAACTATAACTGTCTGTAACCTGCTGATAGTTTACAATAGCAGTTACGTTCTCTCCGGCAAACACAGGAGCAGATAATGCTGCGGCGAATGCTGCAGCGGCGAAAATCACGGGCATTTTTATGCGCATCGGTTTATTTCTCTCAACGTGGCTGTCGAATTGATGACGTCGAATTGGACGACCGACACCATGTGCATGTGTTGACTTATTGCGCCGAGACCGGGAGTCGTCCGCGGCGTCAACACCGGGTCATTTGGTGGGGCCGTTCGGAATATTTGACAGATCCGGGCAGGACGCCAATCAGAACCGGCGATGCGACCTATCGCTGTAAATGATCATAGAGGATCACCGGACTCAGGATGTACCTGCAGATGAGTCAGCCACGATGGTTCGCAGCCATTGGTGCGCCGGATCCGACGTCATGCGAGGATGCCAGAAATACTTAAGAGCAAACTCGCCGAGTTCGATTGGCGGCTTGAACAGATCAAGGCTATGCGAAAAGCGCTCCAGCAGGCGCTTTGGCAGCGTGCAAAGGCAGTCCGTTCCGGCGACAATCAGGGGCGCGAGCGCGTAGCTTTGCACCGAAACAGAAACTCTTCGACTTTTACCGTGCTCAGCCAGAACCTCATCGATCACGCCTGAAAACATTCCCCCGTTGGACGAGATTAATAGATGCTCATGGGCGCAAAACTCGTCGAGAGACAATGGTCCTCGGCCACGCGGATGACCTATTCGCTGGGCGGTCACGAGCTCGTCGGTGAATAGCCTACGGCCGATCAGGTCCAGAGGTGCATCGTTTGCAGCGCCGATATAAAGGTCAACATCGCCGCTCTCTAACTGCCGTCCTATGTGGCCCCGATCCGGAAAAACAAATCTGATGTTGATACCGGGAGCCTGCTTGTGAACGAGCGAAAGAAGCTCGGGAGCGACGATGGCCGCGGGATTGTCGGATGCCGCGATCGTGAACATCCGATCGCTTGAGGCTGGATCGAAAATATATGCCTTTCGCCCGAACTGCTTGAGACGTTCAATGAGTTGATCAAGCTCGGGTTTGAGCGCCAGCGCATGGGGCGTTGCGACAATGCCCCTCCCGGTCGAAGCTGGAGTAAACAGCGGGTCGTTCAATAGATGCCGGAGCTTGTTGAGACGACCCGACAGTGCAGACTGCGTGATGTTCAATTTTGCTGCAGCGCGTGTCACATTCTCTTCTTGCAACAACGCATCCAGTGCAAGGAGGAGGGCGATCTCCAATTGTCCGACGCGGTGTACCAAGAGCAGGCTCCTAAACTTCTATGTGATCACGTCCAAAAATAGCCAGGGTGTGAAGACGGTGGTAGCCAACCGCGGTCATCAAACCACTTGGATCGGCGCCTGCATCTCACCGCCTGCCACAGCGAGGTAAGCGAGACACATGCGTTTCATCTCATCACGAATGGCGTCCTGGTCCGAAGGTGGCAGGTTGCGTTCGAAGACATTCCTGACCGTTCCGAAGATGACGGATAGAAGTGTCAAGTTGACGAGACTGATATCGCTGTAGCGAGCATTTGGGGCGCTTAACAGCATCGCCTTGGTCGCGGCATCCATGCGTCTTGCGAACGCATCAATCAACGCCTCATTGTCCAACTCGACCGCAGAGCTGTAGAGCGCGCGCGTAACATCACTGCGCTCCATTTTTGCTTCCCAGTACGCGGTAATGAGCGCCTCGACCATTTCAGCGGTCAACCGGCCATGAAGCTTGCGGCAGGTCATTTCCACTCGCTCTGCCAAACTGTCCAGGTAGCGTTCGTTGAGCGCGTAGAGCAAGGACTGCTTGTGCGGGAAGTATTGGTACATGGTGCCGACCGAGACCCCGGCGCGCTCGGCGACCCGCGTGGTCGTCAGACGATGTGTTCCCTCCTTGATCAAAACCTGAATGGTGGCTTCGAAAATCGCATCGATTGTCGAGCTGGAACGGGCTTGACGCGGCGTTTTGCGGGCTTTGAGATGACGTGGTGGGGAGACGTCCATATGCGAATCCAAAAGGCGAATGATTCTTCATATATTTAGCCGTGCATGCTCCCAATATGCAAAGGTGATTTATGATGGATAGAACGAAAATCGCGCTCGTGACGGGCGCCAATAAAGGCATCGGCTTTGAGATCGCACGGCAACTTGCGCAAGCCGGTGTCATAGTGTTGATGAGCGCCCGCGACAGGGCGCGGGGATGGGCCGCGGCGGATGAACTGGAGCGAGGCGGCCTCGCGGTGGAGCCGATTGTCATTAATGTGAATGACGAAAAGACCATCTCCGCCGCTTCCGAGGAGATCGCAGCGCGGCATGGCCGGCTCGACATTCTCGTGAACAATGCCGGCATCGTCGACGGCGCGGACGGTCCGCCGACGCTTGGAACTGTCGCTGCGGCCCGAAGGTTGATGGAGACGAATTTCCTCGGCAGCCTAGCCGTCACGCAGGGCATGCTGCCGCTGCTGCGCAAATCCGCGGCCGGTCGCATCGTCAATGTGTCCACGACGCTCGGCTCACTTCAGGTCAACGGCGATCCGACATCGCCCTATTACGAGGCGCGGCTGATCGGCTATAATGCCTCCAAGGCGGCGCTGAACATGCTGACAGTGCAGCTTGCAGCGGAACTCAAGGGCACGTCTATTGCCGTGAATTCAATTGCGCCGGGCTATGTCCAGACCGATCTCACCGGCGGCAATGGCTACCTGACTCCGGAAGAAGGTGCGCGGCTGCCGGTGCAATATGCGCTGTTGGGCGATGGCGCCGTCTCCGGCCAGTTCGTCGCACCGGAGGGCCCCGTCGCCTGGTAATTGTGCCACGCCAGGGCCGGCTCTTGCCGACCCTACCAATCTCGGACGTCCGCCGACCTGGCCGCAACAAGTCTCGGACTTGCGCATTAACCGGCAGCACGCTGGTGGAAAACAGACCGATCGCACCAAGAGAAGAGGCCATGACCGAAATATCAGCTCCTGCCCTTTCGGAGGCGTTTGGCGCCGTCAGACCCGTCTGCGAACGTGCGCCTTTGCCGGAAAAGACTGTGCCGGAGCGGACGTCGCCACGCGGTCTGGAGCAGTTCATCACCGGCCGAACGCTCCTCACCGGAGACAGTCTGGCGTGGAACGATCTCTTCGTCCAGATCTACACGCGGCAGCAAAATCAGGACGCTTTTCTGGTGCCGGCAGTTGCCGAGCCGCTGATCGTCTGGATCATGTCGGGCGAGGCGGTGGTCGAGGAACGCGATCTGGATGGAGACTGGTCGAGCGCTCATGTGAAGGTTGGCGATTTCTTCCTGACCCGCACGGACCGGCCCTACGAGATGCGATGGCGCGCCATGGGATCTGATCCGTTTAAGGTCATGCATCTCTATATGTCAGTCCCCCTGTTCGAGCGCGTAGCCTGCGATGTTCTCGGCTGCGTAGCAGCGCCAGCCCTGCGCGATATCTCCGGTGGGCGAGACCAGCAGCTGACCCACTTTCTGCAGCTCATCCATCATGAGCTTGTGTCGGAAGGCAAGGGTAGCCAACTCTATGTCGAGGGGATGGCGCAAAGCCTTGCCGTGCATCTGATCCGCAACTACGCCGCCGGCGCGAGTGAGGAGGGGCGGCAGGCCGCGCTGCCCGGCTACAAGCTGCGGCGTGCCATGGCGCATCTCGAGGAACATCTGGCCGAACCGTTTAACCTGGCGCAACTTGCGGCCACGACCGGAATGAGCGAGTTCCATTTCAGCCGCCTGTTCAAGAACGCAACCGGCGTCTCACCCTCGCGCCATCTCATTCGCCAGCGGATCGCCAGGGCACAGCAGCTCCTGCAGGAAACGGATCTCAGCATTATCAGGGTCGGTATCGCGGTCGGTTATTCGAGCCCGAGCCATTTCGCCCAGGTATTCAAGCGCGAGACCGGCTTGCTTCCGAGCCAGTATCGCAAGCGCTGACCGCGTCGCTGCCCCGGTATCACATCTCGGGCCGGGCCGGTGGAATGAGCATGCGCGACCTGTTATCCCATCGCCAGCAGGTGTGACCCTTCAGTTGTGTTCCGCCCCACCATCGATTGATGCCGCGGACCTTCACGATATCCGTTTCGCCGGCGAGTACGCTGCGGCCCAGAGCCGTCAATGCCAGCTGGCTGTCGCGAAAGGCGTCCAAGGCATCGACATCATCGGCGAAGTCGTCTTCGCCAAGTCGCCCGTTGAGGCCCTCGATGAGCGGAGCCGCGCCGGAGGCCAGGGAACTGAGCAGCGCAACGGTCTGCGGGAGCGCGATCAGCGGTGACGGAGATTGGGCGAAGACGCCCGCGATATCACCGACTCGGCGTGGCCTGGCGACGATAGTCTCCAGAACCAGGTGCTCGCACGCGCCGAGGCCGGTATCGGCGCGCGGAAGATCGTCCAGCAGCGCGTCCCACGCCTGATGCATGGCGGGAAAATGGGCCAGATCCTCAGGCGAAAGACTCAACCACGCCTCGGGCGACGGAGCGGCATAGGCGGACCAGATTGCCCTTGCGGCGGTCATATGCGCGTCATCCACTTCGACCGGTAGTGCCACGGTATCGGGCGGCGTACCGCTATCCACATGGGCCCATCGCAACGGTCCATGCCGGAGATGGATCTTGCCGCCATCCAGCCCGGCGGCACAGGCCCTGGTCAGTAGTAGGGCCATGAGAAGCTGACTGTTAGGATCGGGGTCGACGTAGATCTCTACGCGATCGGCGGCATCCAGGCGGGACAGGACGCAGGTCTCATCCAGCTTCGCGCCCTCGGATGCCAGGGGCGTACGGATCAGCCGGAGCGGCAAAGAGACGATCTGCGGCTGGGATGTAGAGCGTGAATGATGTGCCTTGAGATATCCGGCAGCGCTGTCATCGGAGGTCAGGCAAAGTAGATTTTGCATGCCTTCAGTTCCTTATCCTCGCAGTTCATTCCGCCCGCTTGCAGGTGCAGAGCGGCCCGCCTCTTTGCCTCCCGGAGCTACGCATAACACCATCTCCTGGCGATCGCGAACTTTCGCGCAAGATCGCAATAGGCGGAGCAAGAGCACGAGAGAAGGGGCCTGCCGTCCGCCCCATCTTCTTCCTTGTCAACACGCAACCGCCGCCTGATCGGTGGCCAAGACAAGGAGTGAAGACGATGACTAACCTCAATGGAAAGATTGCACTCGTAACTGGCGCCTCGAGCGGCATCGGCGCTGCCACCGCCATCAAGCTCGCGAAGGCCGGAGTCAAGGTCGGCATTGCCGCCCGCCGCACCGAAAAGCTCGAGGATATCAAGCAGCAGATCGGAGCCAACGGTGGTCAAGCTCTGGTTCTGCAGATGGACGTGGTCGATCCGGCCTCGGTCGAAGCAGGCGTCAAGACGCTGATCGATACCCACGGTGCAATCGACATCCTCGTCAACAATGCAGGCCTGATGCCGCTCTCCGATATCGATCAGTTCAAGGTCAATGAGTGGCACCGGATGGTGGATGTGAATGTGAAGGGCCTGTTCAACACGACGGCCGCCGTCCTGCCTCAGATGATCAAGCAGCGGTCCGGGCACGTCTTCAACATGTCCTCGATTGCGGGTCGCAAGGTGTTCAAGGGATTGTCTGTCTACTGCGCCACCAAGCATGCAGTAGCCGCCTTTTCGGATGGTCTGCGCATGGAGGTGGGGCCGAAGCACAATATCCGGGTTACCTGCATTCAGCCGGGTGCTGTCGCAACCGAGCTCTACGATCACATCACCGATCCCGGCTACCGCCAGCAGATGGATGACCTCGCCGGCCAGATGACCTTCCTCAATGGTGAGGACATCGGCGACACCATCGTCTTTGCTGCGCAGGCCCCGGCGCATGTCGATGTTGCCGAGCTATTCGTCCTGCCCGTGGAACAGGGTTGGTGATGCACCGCCCTTTTGGCCCCTGCCATTGCGCAGGGGTCCCGAAGGAAATCCAGATGTCCGAAGGAGATCGAGATGAAGGAACTACCCGCATCGCAGGTTTATCGCCTGCTTGAACCTGGCCCGATCGTGATGGTATCGACGCTCGACAACGGCAGGCCCAATGTCATGACCATGGGTTTCCACATGATGATTCAGCACGATCCGCCGCTCATCGGATGTGTGATCGGCCCGTGGGATCACAGCTATCAGGCGCTTCGTAACACCGGTGAATGCGTGATCGCCGTGCCCGGACTGGATCTGGCCGAAACCGTCGTCGATATCGGAAACTGTTCCGGCGCGGATGTCGAGAAGTTCGAGAGATTTGGCCTCGAGACCAAGCCCGCGGAGCAGGTCTCAGCTCCGCTTCTCGAAGATTGCCTGGCCAACATCGAATGCGTGGTAATCGATGACAGGCTGCTCGATCCCTACAACCTCTTCATCCTTGAGGCGAAGAGAATCTGGCTCAACGAAAGCCGGACGGAACGGCGAACCCTGCACCATCGCGGGGATGGGACCTTCGCCGTCGATAACGGCACGCTCGACCTGAACCACCGTATGGTCAAGTGGCGTCACCTGCCGTGAGCACCGTGCGCCAGGCCGTTGCCTCATTTGAAACCACCATGGAAGGAATATCCGATGACGAACATCGCCAACAAGATCGTCCTTATCACCGGAGCGAGCAGCGGGATAGGCGAAGCGACCGCGCGCACTCTCGCCACTTCAGGCGCTGCCGTTGTGCTGGGGGCAAGACGAACGGATCGTCTCGAAAAGCTTGCCGAGGACATTACCGCTGCCGGGGGTAGGGCAATCTACAGAAGCCTTGATGTGACTTCTCGTGAGAGCGTCCGGTCGTTCGCGGATGCGGCAGTGCAGGAGTTCGGCCGGATCGACGTGATCATTAATAATGCCGGCATCATGCCGCTGTCACCCATGGCATCTCTGAAGGTGGACGAGTGGGACCGGATGATCGACGTCAACATTAAGGGCGTCCTGCATGGCATTGCAGCGGTTCTGCCATTGATGAACAGGCAGGGATCCGGTCAGATCATCAATATCTCGTCGATCGGCGGCTTTGCCGTCTCGCCGACGGCCGCCGTTTACTGCGCCACCAAATATGCAGTTCGCGCGATCTCGGACGGGCTGCGCCAGGAGAACGACAAGCTCCGCGTCACCTGCATCTATCCAGGTGTGGTGGAATCTGAACTGGCCAACACGATCACCGATCCGGTGGCGGCGCAGGCCATGGAGAGTTATCGCCAGATCGCTTTGAAGCCCGAGGCGATAGCAGCGGCCATCATGCATGTCATAGACCAGCCTGACGAGGTGGACACGAGCGACATCGTCGTTCGACCGACGGCCAGTGCCTGAAACCCGGCACCTCATCCGGCTCTGCTGTGGTCCTGCAGCATCGCTCGCGTTGTGACGCACGCCGATGCGGGTCTACTCAGTCCCCGTGCGGCCGGCGGACACGGTACTGCCGCAAGGTGAGGATATAGCCTTTGCCTGAGACGGCATCAGTTGATCGAGCGTCACCTGGCCAAATCGCTCCAGCAGCAGGCTTTCCGCCCGCCGCATCGTCTCCGCCAGCGCCGAATTGACGGCCTCTTCGATCTTGCATTCCGGATGCCTGCCACGCGAGCCGATGGCAAAGAGCGTTGGCCGCTCCAGGGCTTCATAGACGGCTAAGAGCGTGATCTCCTTAAGGGGCCGCGCAAGTTGCCAGCCGCCGCCGTGCCCCTTGCCCGACATGACGTGACCGGCGCGACGCAAACCCGCCATCGTCCTGCGGAATACCGCAGGGTTGGTACCCATACTTCGGGCCAGAACCTCCGATGTCAGCGGTTCCTTCACCTGCGCCATGTGCAATAGCACATGCAGCACGTCAGAAAGTCTCGTATCCCTGTTCATTGCCCGGCCTCGGTCCATGCGATCATCATCCTGCACATCATGTAGCACCACTTGATACAAGAAGCGAAAGCATGTTACGTATCCTCAACTGATACAGAAACCGGTTTGTCATGCGCAGCAATCCCAATCCATTCCCCAATCCGGCGGCCGTGAGCGACTACGTTCTTGAGACGCCGCGCAAGGTGCCAGGGCTTGCAGACCTTCACAAAATGGCAGCGCTGCTTCTTGCCGAACAGGCGCGGGGTCCTGCCGATATTCTCGTCGTGGGTGCCGGCGGCGGCCTGGAGATCCGGGCAATGGCGGAGATGCGACCGGACTGGCGATTTACCGGCGTCGATCCCTCGCCTGCCATGCTCGACATCGCTCGACAAACGACATCGATTTGCGCCGAGCGAACGCATCTTATTCACGGAACGGCGGTTGATGCACCCGCCGGTCCCTTCGATGGGGCAGTGTGTCTCCTGACACTCCATTTCCTCGATAGGCGTGAGCGGCTGGAGACTCTCCGGGAGATCCGCGGGCGTCTGAAGCCGGGCGGCGTTTTGGTTGCTGCCCATCACACTGAGATCGATGGACAAGCGTACCTCTGGCTGGAGAGATCTGCGGAATTTGCCGTGGGCCCGACTTCGGCGCCCGGACAGGCAGCAGCCTCGGCCAAGGCGATGGCCGAGCGGCTGCCGCTGCTTTCGCAGGACCGGGAAGAAGCGTGCTTTCGCGAAGCGGGCTTCAAGCATCCAAGCCTGTTCTACGCCGCTCTTTCGTTCCGCGGCTGGGTCATGATCGCCTGATGCTGCGAACAACGCCCTGTCGATAAGGAGGGATCAGCTTGATCGAAATCTTCAATTTCGCCTTTGGGCCTTATCCGCAAAGGTTGAATATCTACCTGGCAGAAAAGCAGCCTGGGGGCGTCGCCATGACAGTGTATGCGCAGCCGGATACGCTTGCAAACATGCCTCCGCCCGAGATCGGGGCTCTTACTCCCATGGGATCTCTTCCCATCCTGAGGCATGCCGATGGCACCGTCATCGGCCAATCGCTGGCGATCCTCGACTATATCGAGGACACAATTCCGGATCCCGATATGCGGGGGAAAACGCCGGCTGTGCGGGCGAAGGTGCGCCAATGCGTTTACATGTTCGATGAGGCCCTGACATTCTTCGGTCTTTGGGCGCGCCACGGCAGTGTGCTTGGGCAAGGCGCGGTGCGATCGAGTCGGGAGGTCGCCGAAATCGGCGCCGACCGGTATATCGGGCAGTTGCGGCTTGTCGAAAGCTTGATGCCCGAAGAGCGGTTCATTGCCGGTCAATACGTCACGCTGGCTGACTGCGTGGCCATGGCGACGCTGCAATACGCGAGCGATTTTTACGCCGTACCGATCCCGCCCGAGTGCGTTAAGCTCCAAACTTGGTTCGATCGTTTCAGTCAGCGCCCCAGCGCCAAGCGGCCATCCTATCCCGAGGAGCAGCGGGGGAAGGCATTCGGCTTGATGGACCAGACCGGTGTCCGGTTTTAACGTGCGTCCCGTCCTTAGGATATGCTTTAGGCGGCTGAAAACACAATGCAAGCAGTCGTTTATGGTGACCGGACATCGGTTCGATTCCCATCAAGAGCTAGATTGCTTGAGAGATAAATCTGAACAACCTGGCACACATATATTCATTGCCTAACAGCTCGGAGAAAGAACGACACCCCCAGTCTTGGCTGTCGTCCTCTCTCGACTGCGCTGCTTGCCTCGTTGCCTAGAAACCGTCCGCTTTGCAAAGAGGTCACTGGACGACTAGCGCAGGTTTAGGGGAGGTCGCGCAGCGGTGTCTGACTGTCTGAATTTCGCGGATCGGGTTAGGCTTTCTGGCCTGCAGCTTCCAGGATAAGCTCCGCGACCTCGTCCGGGTGCGAGATCAGCGAGAGATGGCTGGCTTTCAATTCGATTGCCTTTGCGTCCATGCGTTTGGCGAGAAAGCGCTGCAGGTCCGGGTTGATCGTGCGGTCCTCGCTCGACACCGCGTAATAGCTGAGCTTGTGGCGCCAAGCGGCTTCGGTAACTTTGCCTGAGAGTAGCGTCTTCTGGAAAGGATACTGCGTTGCATACAGCACCTTCGCGCGGGCCGTGGGAATGTCACCGGCGAAGTCCTCGAGGAACGCCTTCTCGCTAAGTCTTCCTTCCTCACCGTCGAAAACAATTCTGGCAGAAGCGGGGGGAGTAGGGAAGGTTTTCGCTAAAGCGCCGAAATCCTCGTTTGCGTCGGGTGCACGGGCGGCGACGTACACGAGAGCCGACACATTAGGATGCATGCCGGCCTGAGTTACAATCATTCCCCCAAATGAGTGCCCTACCAATACTGTTGGCCCATCCTGCCGCGCCAGTACTCGCTCCGCAGCAGCAACCGATTCCGAGAGAGTAGTCAGAGGGTTCTGCACGGATGTGATGTTCAAGCCCTCGGGCTGCAGCCTCGATATCACTTCGCTCCAGCAGGAACCATCTGCGAATAGCCCATGGACGAAGACAACGTTACGGGCCTTTTCTGGGTGGCCGGCCGCCGATGCGGCCATGCCTTTGGTTGAAAGCATTGATGCTGCCGCGCCGGCAAGCATAGCAGTGGAAAATGTGCGCCTGTTCATGATCATTCCGGACTTCCTTTCATCGTAAAGCACATGCTTCGGAGGAGTCTTTCGTTGGGAATTCCCCAATCTTACATCGTCACGACTATGTGATCGGCGCGTAAATTCGAATAAATTCGCGATACGACGTAACAACGGGTCTCGTCCAACCGAAAGCATGGGTGCATGGACACACGGGAAGACAGATGGGCGAAAGCGATGCGCGCAGAACGCACTGGAGATAGCGCTGCCTACGAGGCGTTTCTCAGGGCTTTCGCCGCTTCGGTGCGGCGGATCGCCGAGGCGCATTTGCGATATATGGGCTTCAGTCTCTACGAGGCAGAGGATGTCGTACAGGAAGTGCTCATAGCAGTACATACCCGTCGCCACCAATGGGATACGAAGCGGTCTCTGCTTCCCTGGTTGAACGCAATCACGCGCTACAAGATCATTGACGCCAGCCGGCGCTTGGGCCGAGACGCACGCATGCGCGTCGATTTGACCGAAGAGCAGTGGGCCGGATTGTTCTCATCTGAGGGGGTCGTCGATCCTGAACGCAATCCGGCAGATGTCGAAAAACTAATCTCCGCCTTGCCCCCTGGCGAACAGGCTGCTGTCCGAGCCATCGGGCTTGAGGGTGCCTCTACCAAAGAGGCCGCGGCGCGCATCGGTTCCACCGAGGGAGCGGTGCGCGTCGCCTTCCATCGCTCGTTGAAGAAACTAATGGCGGCAACACAGAGAAGGGGCCCCGGGCATGAATGACAATCGACAGCCAACGGACGATCTTATTCGAGGGCTTGCAGCGCAAGCTGGTAAAGGTTCGTCACTTTTGCTCCGTCTCTCGATCGTCCTTCCTGTCGCGCTGGTCTTTTCGATCCTGGCAGCGACTGGCGTCGTGGTGATGATCGCCGGACCTCGCTCCGACCTCATGCAGATACTCCCGACATGGACGTTCCTGTTCAAAGTCATCGGCATGGTTCTTGTAGCTGCCGGCGGGTTTCAGCTTGTTTTGACAGTGGTCCAGCCGGGCCAGGCGCCTCGCACGGTTCTTTTTCTTGCTCCAGCATTGATGTTCCTGCTTACCGGAGCTCTGTTTGATCGGAGCGGCTTTCCCCTGCTTGGGGTTCACACCTACTCCGTGCCAAAATGTGCGGGTACTATCATCATGGCTTCCACCCCGGCGCTCGCCGCTATTTTTTCTGCGATGCGAGCCGGAACGCCCACGCGCCTCAGCCAGGCTGGCGCTTTTGCCGGTTTCCTTGCAGGTTCCGTGGGTGGTCTCGCCTATACCATCGCCTGCCTCAACGATGGCGCTGCCTTTGTGGCGGTATGGTATTCGATCGCCATTGCATGTGTAACGGCACTGGGAGCGTTAATCGGGCCCAAACTGTTGAGGTGGTAGCAAGGTCAGTTTGGTAATAGATGCTATTCTCCCTTCAACGCAATGGGATACAGTCAGTCATCTGGCTGCGGACCCAAGCGCCAATCTGAAGCGATCTCATGTCTCGGGCCGATCATCTAAAGTCGACAGGCCAGACCGGCGCCCGGATTCGAGAAAAAATCGTCATCGCTTCGTTTCATTACAGAGCAAGAAATGAGCAATTCCTTACGCAGTGCAGCCGTCCCTTCACGGATAATTCAGGTCCCACAGTCCATCAGCGTCGAAGCACAAGCGGCACTGTCGCGCCTGGTCGACAAGGACGGCAGCCCTATCAATGCGCGGTTCGAAATGCCGTCCCCAGAGGATTTTTCAGGCTGGATGATGATGAAAGCCGCAGTAGATGCGCATTACGCCGCCGCGGCCAAAGATCTTGCCGGGAGTCTGCAGTCTACCGTCACCACAATCGTAGTCGAGCAAGCAACGATCCATGTCGCGACGCCGTACGGAGCATTTCATGAGCGTGGCGCACTCATCGACCTGCATGGCGGCGCATTGGTGTTCGGAGGCGGTGAGGCCTGTCTTGTCAGTGCGCGACGTCAAGCTCACCAGCATGCCGTGCGATGCTACGGCGTCGATTACCGGATGCCGCCTGAGCATCCCTATCCGGCCGCTCTTGATGACTGCTTAGCCACGTACCGTCATGTCTTGGCAGGTCACTCCCCCGACAAGATAATCATCCTGGGGAGATCGGCGGGCGGCAATCTCGCGACCGCCATGCTGCTGCGGGCGAGAGATGAAGGTATGCCAATGCCTGGCAGATTAGTCTTGCTCTCGCCACAGGTTGACCTCACCGAATCCGGTGACAGCTTCCAGACCAACCAGATGATCGATCTCGTTCTGCCCCGCCCGCTAAGACCAAACAACCTGCTCTACGCCGGTGGTGCCGATCTTTCCAATCCCTATCTATCGCCGCTCTTCGGCGATTTGGCGGGCTTTCCGCCGACATTCCTGCAGACCGGCACGCGTGACCTGTTCCTATCGAACACGGTGAGGATGCATCGAGCCTTGCGAAAAGCTGGCGTGGAAACCGAATTGCACGTCTTTGAAGCCATGCCCCATGGTGGCTTCATGGGTGGGACACCGGAAGAGCAGGAACTCGAAGCGGAGATCCACCGGTTCGTCATGGCAAACTGGAACTGAGGCCGGAAACCCACAAAGTTTTGGCGCTGCCCCTCTGTTGTCCTGCTACATCCCTGGCCACATTCCGCCATCAAGTCGGAGGTTTGCTCCTGTGATATAGCCAGCACGGGGGCTCGAGAGAAATGTAATCGCATCCGCAATCTCCTCGAGGGTTCCTACCCGTCCAAGGGGCACCTGAGCAAACAACGGCAGGATTTCTCTCTCTACGTCATTCCAAGGGGCGTCGATGGCCATGCCCCTCTCAATGGCTTTCTTACGGAACGCGGTATCCAAACTGATGCTATGCACTGTTCCAGGCGAAACGGTGTTTGCGGTAATGCCTTGTGCAGCAACGTCTTTTGCGAGCGACGCCGTCATCGCGATCATGGCTGCTTTGGCGGCAGAGTAGTCCGGTCGACTTGCAGGCGGCATCAGGGCCGCCAGGCTTGAGATGTTTATGATCCGACCCCACCGCGACGCTTTCATTGCGGGCAGAACGAGCGAGACGATCCTCACAGATGCGAGCACGTTTCTGTCATAGACAGCGGCCCACGTTTCAGAGTTTGTCGAGGTCCAATCCTCCGCCGGGGCAGATCCGCCAGCATTGTTGACCAGGATGTCGATCGACCCTGCTGCGGCCTTGGAATCCCTAACAAGACGATCGACCTGATCCGACACTGTCAGGTCACCGACTACCGCGAATGCCCGACCTCCAGAGGATATGATGTCATGCGCGACTTCCTCCGTTTTCATTCTGTCGCGACCGTGGACAAGAACGGTTGCCCCTTCCTTTGCGAGGCCTCTGGCCACACCCTCGCCAATTCCCTTGCTGCTTCCCGTGACCAGCGCAACCTTGTTCTGGAGTTGTAAGTCCATGATATTTGGTCCGTGTTATCGTCTCCGGCAGATATGAGGTTCGTCGATGAAACAGGCAATTACGCACTTTAAAGTGCCTGTCGAGGACAGGGCGACATGCCTCGGAGCCGACGGTTCTGTCTCTCATGTCAGCAGGGTGCTTCGGATGATCACAGGACGTTGGAAACTGCCGATCCTTTTCCGATTGTTCGCCGAACCATCATTGCGGGCATCGCAGTTCATGAGAGACATACCTGGCATATCCCAGAAGATGCTAACGCAACATCTCAGGGAACTGGAAAATGACGGCCTCATAAGCCGACACGACTTTCAAGAGCAGCCTCCTCGAGTCGAATACTCGCTGAGTTCAGCAGGCCACGGGCTTATGCCGATTTTGATGGCGGTCAGGGAATTCTCTCGGGATTATCCTGTTGATCGGCGTCGATAACTAACTTGGGTGCCGACGCTTGGCGCGATCCCGAAAATATCGCTTGCATTATGGACCAAATGGTTCCATATAGAACTTATGGTCAAGCGCACTCAAATATCCGCGTCCGTTGGTCGCCCTAGAGAATTTGAACTCGATGAAGCAG
The DNA here is from genome assembly GCF_004328495.1 of Agrobacterium sp. 33MFTa1.1. Classification (NCBI taxonomy): domain Bacteria; kingdom Pseudomonadati; phylum Pseudomonadota; class Alphaproteobacteria; order Hyphomicrobiales; family Rhizobiaceae; genus Agrobacterium; species Agrobacterium sp. 33MFTa1.1. The sequence continues at coordinate 318,381 of NZ_CP036360.1, forward strand.
TTCGAAAAGCAATGCACGTATTTTGGGATCGTGGATATCACGAAGCATCCCTTCCCGACTTGCTTGAGGGTATGAAACTTTCCAGAGGCAGCTTTTATAAGGCTTTCGTCGATAAGAGAGGCGTCTATCTGCGCGCCCTCGACGCTTACATTGAGGACGCGGTTCGCTCGGTCGGTGAAGCGCTTCATTCCAATCCGTCGCCCAAAGCCGCGATTTTAGAAGCTTTTTCTCAACAGGTGGATCAAGCATCGGGACAGGACGGTTTGCGTGGATGCTTTGTCGTCTTTGCAGCTGTCGAGATGCTCCCAAAGGATAAAGAGGTCGCACCACGTATTTCCCGGCTGTTCAGGCGGCTGCAAGATCTTTATGCGGCGGCGATAATAAGAGCGCAGGCCTTGGGCGAAATCGATCCCGAGCTGGATGAACGAACGCTTGCGAGGTTCCTCGTGTGTCAGATTCAGGGCATGCGGGTCCTTGCCAAAGCAGGAGCGGATCGCGCTGAGACGAGGGCCATGGTCGAACTGGCGCTGAAGGCGCTTGGCTAACTTCAATTTGGAACCAATAGGTTCCCAATTTTTATCATTTCAAACCGTCGATCGATTTTTTGGTCGATGTGGAGACACTTATGAGAGACACGAGCAATCCCGATGACAAACTCGATCCACGTCGTTGGATTGCACTGATCATCCTTTTGACCGGCGCCTTTTTGCCACCGCTTGACTTCTTCATCGTCAATGTGGCGCTGCCCTCGATCCGGGCAGATCTCAGGGCTTCTGCGTCAACGATGCAGCTGATTATCTCCGGTTACGCCACCACCTATGCTGTGATGCTTATCACTGGCGGCAGGCTTGGAGATCTCTATGGTCGACGAAATGTCTTTCTGGCTGGAATGGTCGGGTTTGCAGCCGCATCTGCCTTATGCGGGTTTGCCTGGTCTCCAGCCGCGTTGGTCGCCGGCCGTATCCTTCAGGGGTTTGCAGCGGCAATTATGGCACCGCAGGCCTTGGCTTCGATCAATGCCATTTTCCCAGACCAAGAAAAATCAAGAGCCCTCAGCTTTTATGCCCTGACATTCGGGATGGCATCGATGGTTGGTCTGTTTCTTGGTGGTGCGTTGATTGCGCTTGATGTTCTTGGTCTTGGATGGAGAGCCATCTTCCTCATCAACCTGCCGGTTATTGCAGTCGCTGCGCCGTCGGCCTTCATCATGTTGCGAGAAACCCGATCTGCGCACCCAAGCAAACTGGATCTTGGCGGAGCACTGTTGATCGCGATTGCGCTATTTGCACTGATTGCGCCGCTGATCGAGGGCCGGGAGCACGGGTGGCCGATCTGGCTTATCGTGATGCTTGCCACGTGTCTTCCGTTTTTCGTCTTGTTTTGGCGGCATGAGAAACATCTGGAATCGACGGGGAAAGATCCGATTCTTGCACCGAGCCTGCTGCAAAACCGTGGGCTACTGCGCGGGCTCCTGGCTGCCTTGTTCTTCTACGCCCTTGCGGCCTTCTGGCTGATATTCTCGGTCTATGAGCAGGGTGGCCTTGGTCGGACGCCTTTCGAGGCCGGGCTGGCGATCCTTCCTGCGGCTGTCGGCTTCGTCCTTGGTCCTTTTGCAAGCGAGCGCATCCTCAGCGTCTTCGGGAGATTTTCCGCTGGCGCCGGCATGGTGCTGCAGGCTGCAGGATTGTTTGGAACGGCGGCCTTGATTTCTACTGGCCTTCCGCAATTCCTTTTTGCTGCGCTCTTTCTTATCGGTGCGGGGCAGGGGATCGCCCTTCCAAACCTGGTGAAGAGCATCGTGCAAAGGGTAGACCGGACGCAGTCAGGATTGGCTTCTGGTCTGGTCAATTCGATGTTTCAGATTGGCGGTGCGTTGGCAGCCGCAATCGTTGGCGGCTTGTTCTTCTCGATCTTGGGGCCGGCCACAGACGTTCAATCCATTGGCCAAGCATACAGCGTTGCAGCGGTTGCAATTGCCATTTGTCTTCTCATCGCGGGATGGCTTTCCGTCAGCCTGACATCGACCCAACCGTTGCGTCGATAAGCGGCGCCATCGCAGCGCATCATCAGCCGATCGCGCGGAAACGGGGTAAAACTCCCCAGCAAAACAGAAACATTCAGAGGTAATCTCCATGAACAACATCTCCACACTACCTCTTGCCGGCAAGTGCGCGCTGGTCACCGGTGCGGCACGCGGTATCGGTGCGGCAATTGCGCTGAAACTGGCCGAGGACGGTGCCGACGTTGCGATCACCTATGAGAAGTCGGTCGAGAAAGCGGAAGCCCTCGTTGCTGAGATCCGCGCCATGGGTCGCAAAGCGATCGCCATCCATGCCGATGCCGCGCGTACAGAAGCGGCAAGGTCCACTGTCGAGCAGACCGTCGCCCGCCTCGGCAGCCTTGATATTCTGGTCAATAATGCCGGCGTCCTTTTCGCAAGTGATTTTTCCACGCAGCCACTTGAGGAGATTGATCTGCAGCTGAACGTCAATGTTCGCGGTGTCTTTCTGATCACCCAGGCAGCGCTGAAATATATTCCCAACGGAGGTCGCATCATCAGTACCGGCAGCAACGCGGGTCTGGCTGTGCCGTTCGCGGGGATCGCGGTCTATGCCGCGACCAAGTCTGCGCTGGAAAGCTTCACGCGCGGTCTCGCACGTGAGCTGGGCTCTCGGGAAATTACTGTCAATCTGGTTCGACCAGGTCCGATTGATACTGACATGAACCCTGCCGATGGCGCGCTCGCAGCCGCTATCCTGCCAAACCTCTCGATTGCTCGATACGGTAAAGCCATTGAAGTCGCAGAGGCCGTCGCCTTTCTCGCAGGTCCCGGTGCAGCCTACATCACCGGCTCAGGCATTCTCGTCGATGGCGGCATCAGTGCCTGAGCATTGATACGAGGCGGTGCCTCGCCGCTCTGTCCTGTAGGTGATAATGCGGAATTTAAGCGCGAATGGGCTGCGGAGTTCCCTCCGCTGCACTGTGCGCGTAAATTTGGCGAAGCGGGCGGTGGCCATCATCCAGGAATTTCTCCACTCCGTTGGTGGTTTTCCTGCGTTGCGATCGTAGCAAAATAGCAAATATGGGTAGCCTGGTTTCTGCTCAAGCGCCCGTTGAGCGGTAACAGACCTAACGTATGAACATGGAGAAGAATTTGAAGACCATCGGCATACTTGGCGGAATGTCCGCGACGTCAACCCAGATTTATTACCGAGAACTCTGCAGGCTTACCCGCGAGAGCCTGGGAGGACTCCATTCTCCCGAGCTTCTCATACGGTCTGTCGACTTCGACGAAATCGAAAAGTTGCAGGCATCCTCCGATTGGGACGCGGCGGGCCGAATCCTCAATGAACATGCTATCGCGCTGCAGCGCGGAGGTGCCGACCTCCTCATTCTGGCGACGAATACCATGCACAAGGTGGCGGACAAGATCGTGGGCAGGGTGTCGATCCCGTTCGTGCACATCGCGGACGCGACTGCAACCGCTATCCTCGACCGCGGTTTCCGGAGACCGGGTTTGATGGCAACGGCCTTCACCATGGAGCAGACCTTCTACACCGACCGCCTCATCGCTCAGGGGCTGTCGCCAACGATCCCTGAAGCTGATGATCGAACAGAAACCCATCGTATTATCTATGAGGAGCTGTGCCGCGACATCGTTCGCGAGGAGAGCCGCTTGACCTATGAACGGATTGCGCAGCGTCTGGTCGACAAAGGCTGCGACTGTCTTATCCTCGGCTGTACCGAGGTGGGTATGCTGTTAAACCAGGATAACGTAGGCGTTCCCGTCTTCGACACGACCCTCATTCATTGCAAAGCCGCCCTTCAAACCGCTTTACAATGACATGTTGTGTTCTGACGGTCGATCGATCGTCATAACGGTGAGGGGCAATGGTCAAACCTGTTCGCCCAGGTGATGCCTGACCCACTTCGCTTCTTCCGATGCGGTACGCCCGAAATGCCGTCTGAAGTCGCGGCTGAATTGCGCCGGGCTGACATAGCCCACTGACGCCGCCACCTCTGCAATTGTCGCCGTCTGGCGGGCGATCATCAGTCTCGCTTCATGGAGCCGCATCGCCTTCACGTATTGCATCGGACTTGAGCCTGTCAGCTCCTTGAAATGGACATGGTATGAAGGAATGCTCATGCCCACCGCTCTGGCAAGGTCCGCGACGGTGATTTCAGAGCCGTAGTTTTTGCGCAGCCATGCCAGGCTCTCGATCAGTTTTCCCGACGTCCCTTTCCGCTGCAGGGCGGCGATCACTGCGCCGCCTTGCGGCCCTGACATGACCCGGTAATGCAACTCACGCAGGATGGAGCCGCCGAGGACGGCGACCTCAACCGGACTGCCGAGCACCGTCAGCAAGCGCAGCAGGACGTCTTCGATAGTGCTGTCCATCCTACTCGAGAAGAGCCCTTTTGGCTTGACGCTTGCAGGACCCGCGAGCTTTTCAAGCTGCGTGGCGATCTCGGCCGCCATCTGCATGTCGAACTCTAAATAGACCGCGAGCAGTGGCCGCCGTGGACTGGCTGTAGATGTCATCCTAAAGGGAACGGGCACCGAAACGGCAAGATAGTGGTGCTCGTCATAGAGGTAGATTTCCCCGTCCAGAATTCCGTGTTTGCTCCCCTGCAATACGAACACGGCGCCCGGCTTATAAAGAACCGGAATGTCGTACAGCACTGCTTCCGTGCGTAGGATATGGACACAACTGAGCCCGGTCTGGTTGTAGCCAAGACGAGGAGCGAGTTGTCCGGCCAAGGCGGCAGACTGGTCATGTGTAGAGGGCGGCATTTTATAGTTCATAGGAATTGGCAAAAATTTAAGAGGATTCGCAATCGAACCCGCGTTGTCTCCAGATTATCTGTCACATCAACGGGTAATCAAGGAGTTTCAGAAATGTCGAGCAAAACGTTTTTCATAACAGGGGCGAAATCGGGTTTTGGGCTGGCGATCGCCACTGCTGCAATCGAAGCCGGTCATACCGTCATCGGGACCATCCGCTCCGAAGCCTCGCGCGAAGCGCTGGCAAAGACCCTCCCGGAACTGCGCCCGGTCCTCTGCGACGTCACCGATTTTGATCGTATTCCGGTCGCGGTGCAGCGAGCGGAGGAAGAGCACGGCCCAGTCGATGTGCTGATCAACAATGCCGGATATGGGCACGAGGGTGTGCTTGAGGAATCGCCGATCGAGGAGATGCGCCGCCAGTTCGACGTGAATGTGTTTGGCGCCGTTGCAGTCGCCAAGGCGTTCCTCCCGAGGTTCCGTGAGCGCCGAAGCGGCTTTATCGTCAACGTCACGTCGATGGGAGGCATGATCACCATGCCCGGCATCGCCTATTACTGCGGCAGCAAGTTCGCGTTGCAGGGTATTTCAGAGGTCATGCGGTCGGAAATGGCGCCGTTTGGTGTGCACGTAACAACCCTTTGCCCCGGCTCGTTCCGGACGGACTGGGCAGGCCGTTCTATGGTCCGCACAGAGCGTTCCATTGCTGACTATGATACCCTGTTCGATCCGATCCGCGAGGCGCGTCAGGCAGTGAGCGGCAAGCAGCTCGGAAATCCGAAAAAGCTCGCCGACGCGGTGCTGACCCTCATCGAATCTGAAAATCCCCCGCCGCAACTTCTCCTTGGCAGCGATGCGCTTAGACATGTAACGGCGCGGATCGAACGCCTGACCCAGGAAATCGAAGCTTGGGAGAGCGTGACTGTTTCCACAGACGGCTAGCGCAAACCCAAAATTTGCTATTGACGATCTGCCTACTAGAAGGTAGACAAGCTGCATGAGCAATCTTTCGACCACCTCGGACGACATTCTGGCGTCCACCCGACACCTTCTGATAAGCGGCGGCTACAATGGCTTCAGCTACGCCGATATCTCGGAGATTGTCGGTATCCGCAAGGCCAGCATCCATCATCATTTTCCCAGCAAGGTCGATCTGGTGCGTGAGCTGGTCAAGCGTTATCGAGAGGATGGCCAGGCAAGCGTGGCAATCCTTGAGCAGAAGGTTCCGAATGCTCTGGACATCCTCAAGGCTTATGCTAACCACTGGGCTGCGTGCATTGAGGATGCCAGCAGACCCTACTGTGTCTGTGCTATGCTTGCGAGTGAACTGCCATCCCTCCCCACGGAGGTCGCAACCGAGGTAACGAACTTTTTTCGCTTCATCTCCTCGTGGCTGGCTTCGGTCATGGAGCGAGGTTCCAAGCAGGGCGAGCTGAGTCTTACCAGTGCGCCGCATGTCGAAGCCGAAACATTTCTGGCAACCGTCTACGGGGCAATGCTTTCGGCGAGAGCCAATGGGAAGCCGGAAGTGTTCTCAATGATACTCGAACCTGCCCTCAATCGTCTTACGCCGACGGTTTCTCACTAATCCTGCGTGGCAAGGCTACTCGGGTGAATCGCGTCCATCGAAACTACCAACTAGTAGGAAGATAAAATGAGAAATACTTCCCCAGCCTTAGCCCTCGGGCTGACAAGCATCCTTTCTGCGACTGTCCTTTCGGCACCCGCATCTGCCGAGGATAAGAAAGCCGCGCCGATCCATGTCCGCGGGAGCATCGTCGACTACCAGGGGTCAACGCTCAAAGTGAAGACCCGCGAAGGGGAGACAATGGACGTCGCGCTTGCAGACGACTGGAAGCTGGCAGGCGTCGCGAATGCCAAGGTCACCGACATCAGGCCGGGCGATTTTGTCGGCATTGCATCCCTACCAAAGGCCGATGGTGGCGATGGCGCACTTGAGGTCCTGATTTTCCCTCCGGCAATGAAAGGCACAGGCGAGGGGAGCTACGGTTGGGATCTGAAGCCGGACAGCAGCATGACCAATGCGACGGTCGCGGATGCCGTTAAAGGCGTCGATGGCCGGACTGTCACCGTGACCTATCATGGCAAGGAAAAGAAGATCGCTATTCCGGATGGGACACCGGTCGTGACCATCGCCGCGGCCACCAAGGATGATCTCGTTCCTGGTGCCGTGGTCTTCATCACAGCTGAAAAAGCTGCAACAGGCCCGATCGCCCACCAGGTGGTCGTCGGCAGGAATGGCGTGGTTCCCCCTATGTGAAGAGCACGCCGCCACTGGCCGGAGCAGCCGCCTTACTGCTTCGGCCAGTGACTAGAAATCGGCGACGCCTGATCTGCAGCCGTAAAATGTCAACGATGAAAGACGCTGAGATGAGCGCAAACGCTTCCAACGACAATGTTGAATATCCACGGACGATCTTTATCCGCCGGCACTCGGTTGTGACCCGTGTCACGCACTGGCTGAACGTGCTTTGCCTGAGTTTCCTTCTTTTGAGCGGGCTGCAGATCTTCAATGCCCACCCAGAGCTTTATTGGGGTCATTATGGCGCGAACGGCGATCCCGCCGTTCTGACAATAGGCTCCGATGACGGCGGCCGTCAGCCGCGCGGTTTCGTACGTGTTGCCGGGTTGAAGATCCCCACGACGGGCGTGCTTGGCGTTTCTCAGGCTGATGGCGAACAGGTCTCACGCGCTTTTCCCTCCTGGGCAACCATCCCTTCATTCCAGGATCTTGCCGCCGGACGTCGCTGGCATTTCTTCTTCGCCTGGCTGCTTGTGATCAACGGCATTGTCTATCTCGGCTTCAGCGTGCTCAGCGGACATTTCCGCAAAGACCTGGCGCCAAAGCCCCATGAGATCTCGCCGCGCCACCTCGGCCGCGAAATCCTCGACCACGCTCGGCTCCGCTTTCCAGAAGGGGAGGAGGCCAGGCACTACAACGCGCTTCAAAAGCTCACCTATCTCACCGTTATTGTCGTCCTCCTGCCTCTGATGGTTTTGACAGGCCTGACCATGTCACCGGGCGTCGATGCCGCTCTGCCCGCCTTGATCGAGATTTTTGGCGGACGTCAGTCCGCGCGCACCATCCACTTCATCACAGCGTCGGCGCTTGTCATCTTCGTTGTCGTGCATGTGGCAATGGTGGTCCTGTCCGGGACCTGGAACAACATCCGCTCGATGATCACCGGACGCTATGCGATCCAGGAGAAAGGCCCGAAATCATGAGCAAGCTTTTCACCCGACGCCGCTTTCTCATCGGCGGCACGCTCGGGGCCAGCGCCCTTACTCTCTCGGGTTGCGACCTCTTGGACCAGAACGCAGACGTCGCAAAAGTCCTTCGCTCAGCTGAGCATCTGACCATAAAAGCCCAAAGACTGCTTCAGGGGCGCGATTCACTGGCGCGCGAGTTTGACGAAAAGGACATTTCCCCCTCCTTCCGTGTCAATGGAACGAGTGCTCCCGACAGCGATGAATATGCGGAGCTGCTGGAAGGCAAGTTCGCAAACTGGCGACTGAAGATCGACGGTCTTGTTGATCGACCTCAGACGTTTTCACTCGCTGATCTGAAGGCGCTTCCTTCCCGCACCCAGATTACCCGCCATGACTGCGTCGAAGGCTGGAGTGCGATCGGTAAATGGAAAGGCGTCCCGCTCTCCCACTTGTTGCGCCTCACCGGGGTCAAGCCAACGGCGCGCTACGTCGTATTGCATTGTGCCGACGAACTCGAAAAGACGCTCGACGGAAGCGGTCGTTACTATGAGAGCATTGATCTCATCGATGCGGCCCATCCTCAAACCATCCTCGCCTACCAGATGAACGGCCAGGATCTCAGCGTCGGCCACGGCGCGCCCTTGCGCCTCAGGGTCGAGCGACAGCTTGGCTACAAACAGGCAAAATACATCATGCGTATCGAACTGGTCGACAGCTTCGCCGGGCTGTGGGGTGGGAACGGCGGCTATTGGGAAGACCGTGGCTACGAGTGGTACGCCGGCATCTGAGGTAATCGAAATGGTGAACCACAGGAAAACAATCCATGAGCCTTCGGAAAGGCATGGGCATCAAGGGTTGCCCACGGCGGCGGGACGACGGTTTCTTCTCGCGACGGCCAGGACCTCGATAGTCCCGAAATGTCAGCCGGGAAACTCTCCGGCAAAGCGATCGGATCCGCCGTACTGAATGGGAGGAGAACACCCTCTTGGGCAAGCGTTTCGCCTTCATCTGACGACGCTTGCGCGAACCATTAAACAACTAGTTCAGAAAGTGAAAGAAAACGATGTCGAACAACCAGACCTCCCGTGCCGCGCGCGGCAACGACCAGTGGCTCAAGCAGTATTACTTTACCAGAGCGGCCTTCTCATCGCTGTGGGTCGCGACTGCGTTGACGGCCGGACAACATTCCTTTGCGGTGGCTGCCGCTCTGCTGATCATTTACCCCGCTTGGGATGCAGTCGCCAACGTTATCGATGCCGCGAGGAGCGGCGGTCTTGCCGCCAACCGGAGCCAAGCGATCAACGTCGCCGCGAGCTCGGTTATGACGATAGCCGTGATCCTGGCGCTGACAATGAACATGAACTGGGTTCTCGGCGCTTTCGGTCTATGGGCGATCTTTTCAGGCCTGTTGCAGCTTGGAACTGCCGTGCGGCGCTGGAGAACGAGTGGAGGTCAGTGGGTGATGATTTTGAGCGGAGCCCAATCCTCTGTGGCCGGTGCTCTCTTCATCTTTCAGGCGCAAAGGCCTCAGGAGCCTTCTATCGCCACGGTTGCGGGCTACGCTGGCGTCGGCGCATTCTACTTCCTGGTTTCGGCAATTTGGCTGACGATCGCCCTGTCGCGTCGCAGTATGCATCCCATCTCATAAGCTCTACCTCGCGCCTACGAAACGACTTGGAAGATATTCAAATGATGACAGATGATGTGGCACAGCAACTCGCTTCCTACCGGAGGACCATCGACAATTTGGATTCCGCTCTCCTCTATATTCTGGCCGAACGCTTTCGCTGTACCGAGCATGTCGGCCACTTGAAAGCCGAACAGGCGTTGCCGGCGGTCGATAATGAGCGAGAGCGACGCCAATTGGATCGAGTGATGAGTATCGCCAATGACGTTGGCCTCAGTCGGCACTTCGTCGAAGGGCTGATGACAATGATCGTGGGCGCTGTGGTGGAGCGGCACAGGGAGATTGCGGCCAGCAAGTAAGTTGTCTGTGGCGGCTGTCCTACCGCAGCCGGGGATCGGCGGGGAGAATCGATCTTCTTCGCGCGGCTTACCATGCAGGGGCATTTGTGATGTGGTCCGAGACGGCCGAGATAAACGCCCGAAGACGCTGAAGACGTCGCAGGTCGCGGTGATATCCCATCCAGATGTCTCGCGCCGGCGGGTGCTTGGGTAGTTCTAGTCTGCGGATACCCGGGATTTGATTGCCTACTGCGCGGGGCAGGACGGCGATCCCAACGCCTTGCCTGCACATTCGCCCCTGGACGTTTCGGTTGTTTGATCGCAGCACAGGTCTCGCGTTCGGAAAACTCTCGGCGAGCCAGGCTATGTCGGGAAATTGCCCTGTCGAAGTGTCGTGGGTGATCAGACGGAAACCAGTCCCGTCGCCATATTTAGGGTCAGGCGACTCCTCGGCGATGTAGACGCCGTATTCGAGCCTGAAGAGCCGCCGCTGAATGACATCGGCAGTGTCGAACGGAACGATGCGAAAGGCAACGTCGGCCTCTCTTTGGGCGAGGTTGAACAGGCGAGTGCCCGTCAGGATCTCGACGTCTACATTGGGGTAGGCTTTCGAGAAATCCGCCACGATGGGAGGCAGGACATAGGCCCCGAACCAGTCTGCCGATGAGATGCGCAGATTGCCTTTGAGGTTTTGCTCCTGCCCGGCGAGCCGGCGCTCCATGGCCAGCGCGCCTTCTTCCATCTGCTCTGCCAGGGCGATGATCCCATGGCCCTCCTCGGTCAACACGAGACCGTCCGCGGTCCGCTGGAAGAGTGTGTGGCCGATGGCATCCTCAAGGGCACGCAGCCGTCTGCCGACGGTCGGATGGCTTGTATGAAGAGCACGCGCAGCACCGCCGAGCGTGCCGGATCGCGCAATCGCAAGGAAGATTTTTACGTCGCTCCATTCCACGGCCCAAGCCCTTACAAAAGTGAACGGTGAAAATACAAAACTGTCACTTCAAGTACAGATCTAAAAATCTAGATTCAAGTCATGTTCGAAACCAAGCGGAGAAACGTTATGAAAACATGGTTCATCACAGGCTGCTCAAGCGGCTTCGGCCAGCGGCTTGCGCTCGCCGCGGCACAGCGAGGCGATCAGGTTGTCGCAACTGCCCGCAACGTCAACTCGATCGAAGAAATGGCTGAGCCTTTCGGTGGCCGCATGATCACCTTGCCGCTCGACGTGACGGATGTGGCGGCAGTCAAAGCCGCAGTCGCTAAGGCGGTCGAGACATTCGGCGGCTTTGACGTCCTCGTCAACAATGCCGGCTACGGATTGTTTGGCGCGCTCGAGGAAGGCACGCCGGAAGAATATCGACCGATGTTCGAGGTGAACGTTTTCGGTCTTATCGAAACCACCAGAGCAGCGCTGCCGAGCTTGCGACGTTCGGGCGGAATGATCGTCAATATGTCGTCCGGCGCAGGGATCGCGGGCAGCGGCGGCGCAGCATACTACAATGCCGCCAAGTTTGCGGTTGAAGGGGTTTCCGAGGCGCTCGCCGGTGAGCTGAAGCCGTTCGGCGTCCGTGTGCTGATCGTCGAGCCTGGCCCGTTTCGCACCGATTTCCTCGGCCGTTCGATCACGATGGCGGCCAACGAGATGCCGGAATACGCCGCGAGTTCGCGCAGGCACTATCGGGAAACCAACAACGGCAATCAAGCAGGGGATCCCGACAAGGCGGTTGCAGTGATCCTGCAGGCGGTCGACGCCGATAATACCCCGCTTCATCTGCCGCTTGGGCCCGTCGCGCATTCAATCGCTGAGCGAAAGCTGGCTTCGTTTCGCCGCGATATCGACACCTGGCGCGACATCTCGATTGCCACCGATTTCGATCAGCCCTGATCTGGCAGCTAGCACTGCTTGAACGTCACATCGATTGGAAAGTCATCATGATCCCAACATTGAAAGGGTTTACCCAGCAATTGGTGCCGGTGAACGGCATCAAGATCAATGCCGTCACGGGCGGCTCCGGCCCCCCGATCCTTCTGCTTCACGGTTGGCCGGAAACATGGTGGGAATGGCACCATGTGATGCCGCTGCTGGCGGAGCAGTTCAGCGTGGCGGCGATTGATCTACGCGGCGCAGGCTTTTCCGAATGCCCGCTTGACGGCTACGATAAGGCGACGATGGCGCGCGACGCGCACGAGGTCATGATTACCCTTGGGCATCAACGCTATGCCGTATGCGGCCATGACATCGGCGGAATGGTAGCGCTTCCGCAGGCCGCTATCTATCGAGATGCGGTTACTCACCTTGCCGTCCTCGATGTTCCGCTTCCTGGCTGGAGCCAGTGGGAGGCGACGACGGCGAAGATCTGGCACTTCGCGTTCCATGCTAATCGGGATCTGCCGGAACGCCTGATTTATGGCCGCGAACATGACTATGTTTCGACCTTCATGGCGGAGCGGTTTTACGATCACAGCATCTTTAATCCTGAAGATATCGACATTTATGCGAAAGCAATGGCACTTCCTGGTCGCACGCGCGGTGGCATGGAATGGTACCGCACACTGACCGCCGACCATGCGGCCGCGCTTGAATACAAAAAACAACCGCTCCGGATTCCGGTTTTAGGTCTCGGCGGCGAGCAGCGTTTCGGTGCTCATATGGTCGCGATGCTCAGGGAGTTCGCCACAGATGTAACTGGCGGCTCGATTGCCCGCTGCAGTCACTATGTGGCGGACGAGCGCCCGGATGAAGTGGCCGCTGCTCTCATCGATTTCCTCAAGGCCAAGTGAACTCTGCGATGCGGGCAAATTGAGCTCGATCGCGTTCATTGATTTAACAAGAAAGGAAAATTGTCATGACCGCACCTGTCATTCGCGGCGTCAATCACATCGGCATCACGGTGCCTGACATCGAAGCGGCAAAATCGTTCCTGGTGGAAGCCTTTGGCGGCCAGGTGATCTACCAATCGTTCGGGCCGCAGGATCCGGCCAGGCAGGGACCCGAGTTCGAGCGGGCCACTGGTGCTTACCCGGGAACGGTTGTGCGTGCGCAGGCGATGGTCAAGATCGGAACCGGGCCTGACATCGAGCTCTTTGAAATGCACGGCCCCAAACAAGCGCAACCGGTTACACCGAGCGACTTCGGCATCACGCATTTTGGTGTCTATACCGACGACATCGACGCATCGGTACAGCGCTTTGAGAAGGCTGGCGGAACAGCCCTTACGGCACCACGAGCTATTCCCTACGCAACCGAAAAAGGTCCTGGAAACAGGGTCTGCTATTGCCGAGCGCCGTGGGGCACGATGATCGAGTTTATCACCACGCCTGATCGCATGGCCTATCACGACCAGACGGAGCTGCGCAGATGGCAGGATGAGGAATGAGCGTGAGCTTTGATACCTCGTCATCCCGCCGCAGCCTCCTGTCGCTTTCGGCGATGGCTGCGGTCTCGGCCCTGGCAGGGTGCGTCTCCACCCCCGGCACGGGCCGGATGGTGGGGCGACAGTCGACGCCTCTCCAGGAACCGATCGGCTCTGTCCACATCGCTCGTGCGCCGACAGATGCCGAACTGGCTGTCATGTACGGTCCTACCGAGGATGGCGGCTTTCTAATCCCGGCGGTCCCCTACAAGCAGATCGATCCGCGCTACTATCGCCAGCAGGTCCTCGACCCGACTGGCGAGGCGCCCGGCACGATCGTCGTCGACACCCCCTCCCGCTTCCTCTATCTCGTCCAGCCGGGCGGGACCGCGATGCGCTATGGTGTCGGGATCGGGCGCGATGGCTTTGCCTGGCAGGGCAACGGCATCATTCAGTGGCGTCAGAAATGGCCGCGTTGGAAGCCGCCGAACGAGATGGTCGCCCGCCAGCCGGAATTGGCCAAATATTCGATCGAAAATGGCGGCATGGAGCCGGGCCTGAAAAATCCGCTGGGTGCTCGAGCGCTGTACATCTTCTCCGGTGGCCACGACACACTCTATCGTCTGCACGGCAATCCGCAATGGCGCTCGATTGGCAAGGCAGTTTCTTCCGGATGTGTGCGCCTGCTCAACCAGGACATTATCGACCTCTATGAACGCGTGCCGATTAAGGCTCCAATTGTCGTCAAGCAGTAAGCGCAAGCGATCACGTTCGTCTCTCCTTCGGATAGGGGGAGAGACATGTCCTTCAGGCGATTTCAAAGCCTCAGTTATTTCACGCACAAAGCTCAAGGAACAACCGACCATGTCGAACTTCAGTAAAGCGGCCGCTGGCCTCATTGCCGCGCTTTTGTCTTCCGCTGCCCTAACAGCCCCAGCCTTAGCGGACGCGCGCAACATCGTGCTTGTGCATGGCGCGCTCGTGGATGGTTCGGGCTGGCGCGGCGTTTATGACATCCTGACCCGCGACGGCTATCATGTCAGCATCGTCCAGCAGCCACTGACAAGCCTGGATCAGGACGTTGCAGCCACGAAGAGCGTGCTTGATCAGCAGGACGGGGACGTCGTTCTCGTCGGCCACAGCTATGGGGGCACGATCATCACGGCAGCAGGTGATGATCCCAAGGTCAAGGCACTAGTCTATGTTGCGGCACTGCAGCCAGAAAAGGGCGAGAGCACCGCACAACTGCTCCAATCGATGCCGTCACCCACCAACGATATCAAGCCGACAAAGGATGGCTTCCTGCTTATCGACCCGGCAAAGTTCGCAGCTGATTTCGGGGCGGATCTGCCCAAGGAAAAGGGCGAGTTTATGGCCCGGTCTCAGATGCCTGTCGCCATCGCGGCCACCAGTGCACCCGTGTCTATTGCCGCTTGGCACGATAAGCCCAGCTATGGGATTGTCGGCAAGAACGATAAGACCATCAACCCCGAACTGGAGCGCCGGATGTACAAGCGCGCCGGATCAAGGGTGACAGAGGTAGAGGGCAGCCACGCCATTTATATAACGCAGGCAGCTGCAGTTGCAAAGGTGATCGAGGAGGCCGCGGAAGCTGTCGACTGACAGAAAAGGACCGCGGTAACTCTGCAAATTCACAAGCTGCGGCGTTTTGCGAGTTTGGACTCGTGCCTTGCTAGTGATGTGATCGCTGCATCGGATAAACGTTGTCATCAGAGGGTCCCGCGATCCAACATCGAGCTTCGAAGCCTGGTGTCGTCGCGGGCCTTCAATGCAGATCGCCATGGAAGGTACAGCAGGAGCGCACTCCTTACGAATGTAGGATGGCTCAACTTCTCAACCTCGTTGAAACGGTGCTCTGCATATCTGTTGCCCGGGAGCACTGTACCCGATAACTCCGTCTCGACTCGAACTCCTTCGTATGATTCAGGCCGGAAAACGGTCGGATGCAGTACGCTCTAATTGTGCCCAAACCGCAAGGTCGTTGCCATGTCCATCCCTCTGCATCAATACCTCATATTTATCTCTATCGTTACCATGATCGTGGTGACACCGGGACCCAACCTGGCTTTGCTCCTAGCCAATTCGCCGAGCAACACGAAGCTGACCGGCTTCGGGATGGTATTCGGGTTCGCCGCAGCCATCGTTTCTCATGCCACGTTGGCACTTGTTGGAGTGGGGGCAGTGATCGCAGCGTCGGCAATCTTGTTCACAGTCATGAAACTGTTGGGTGCAGCCTATCTC
This sequence comes from Agrobacterium sp. 33MFTa1.1, assembly GCF_004328495.1. Taxonomy (NCBI): domain Bacteria; kingdom Pseudomonadati; phylum Pseudomonadota; class Alphaproteobacteria; order Hyphomicrobiales; family Rhizobiaceae; genus Agrobacterium; species Agrobacterium sp. 33MFTa1.1. Next base: position 333,978 of record NZ_CP036360.1, read on the forward strand.
ATCTGGCTGGGGATCAAATCTCTCTTGTCGCTGCGCGGTCTGGATGCATCTGTCATAAATCCAAGCCGGGTTCCAATGAGCCTGACAGCTCCGAAAGCCTTCGTTCGCGGATATCTCAGCAATTTCCTTAATCCCAAACCGGCGATCTTTTACGTTGCGGTCTTCCCCCAATTCTTGGAGGGCCACCAACAGGAGGTGCTTGCAAATGGCGCCGCGCTTGCACTCACACATGCTCTGATCGCTGTAGGTTTTTACGGCGTAGTTGTCCTCCTTATCGGCAGCGTCACCGGTTTCCTCAATCGCCCGCACATCGCCAGAAGGATCAAAACAGTTTCCGGGGCGGCTTTGATTTTGCTAGGCGGTCGCTTGTTATTGGCAAAGAGCCCTGCCTGATCGTCTCAACCTAATCCGGGGCTAACGCGCTTTCAATACAACGACCCCATCGCATCAGTGCATTCACTTAGCTAATTTTGGCTCGGCCTATGCGGACGAAGAAAGGATCATTTGTGAATCGCAAAATTATCGTGCCGCTGGCAATGAAGCCCATTGTGGAGCGGGCAGGCTATGCCCCTGCAGTACGCTTCGAAAACCTGGTTTTCTGCGCGGGGCAGGTTGGACGTGATACCAACATGAATGTTATCAACGACCCAGAGAAGCAATTCGAGGCGTGTTGGGACAACTTAGCTACCGTTTTGTCAGCGGCAGGTTGCAGCTTCGAAGATGTTGTCGAAATGACTACGTATCATGTCGGATTGCAGCAGCACATACATACCTTTCGCAAGGTAAAGGACCGTATTTTCCCCCGCGGAACATGCGCGTGGACTTGCATTGGCGTCTCTGAACTTGCCCATCCCGGTCTTCTTGTGGAAATCAAAGTTGTGGCAGCTATACCTTCGCACCCGTTGGAATAGAGCGGCAGTTGATCCCCGCCGAAGTCGAAAAGTGCTCAAATTCGACCGGACAGCTGGTGTAGAAGACATAACAAAACGACGCAGCTGGTGGACGACCAGCCGCGGTTTGTATCGCGAATGCCGCGGCTGCGACAGGTTTGTATTCTCTCCATAATATTCCTTGGTCGGCTGGAATTAGCGGTTCCATAAGCTCCGGTACGCCGCACCACCGATCCGCATACGCTTAGTAGTCGAAGTCTCAGTCACTTAGAGGTCTGATGAGCAGATCGCGAGTTGGTATCCGTTCAAGAGCGAAGACGCTCGCAAGGCATCTTGCTCGAGCTAACTGTGGTTCATTCGCAACGACGGCTTTGCGCCTTCGAAGCAGTCGTTGTTCGTTATCCACGGATAAAGCTGCTTTGCCCCTTCATTCCGGACGTAAGCATAGCAATTACACGGTCCCTAAAGCAGTCTTTTCGCTTATCAGGCCTTCAACGATGTTAAGGGATGGGAAATTGACGGGCAGGTTTCGGACGACGGCGGCGGGAAAGCTGCATCCCACCGAGCCAGCGAGCTTTGGGCGGCAGTGCACTTTACATCGCCACTCCTTCATTCCTGCCGCTCCTCAGGAGTGAGCATCGCGTGTATCGATGGAGGGTCAAATTAGCCCTCGTTCTTTGATATTAACGGTTTTACAGAACGGCAAATATCTGTGCGGGTTGGCTTCAAAGCTATCCCGCCCCCAAATGACCTTAATTGAAGGATTGCTAAACAGACGAGCGGGCCTCATCATCATGACCTCGGCAGCAATTACACCGGGCGCTGCCGCCGGGGGCTTTAATGCCGCGCCCGCAATCTGAAAGGAGGACACCATGTCTTCCAGCGTCCACGCCGTCGATTTCGATCCCGGCAGCAATCGAATTCTCAACCAGATGCTTCATAAGGCCGGATATGTAACGGCGAGGATGAAACCGCTGTCAGGAGCGCTTTCAAGTCAATCGCGCACTGTGTTGCTCCGGTTCATGTCCGGAGTTATACGCCAGCGAGACGGTGGTTTTCCGTCGGGACCGGAGTCCATTTCTGCTTTCGGACGACCGTGATTCCATAGGTGAACCTAGTGTCGGGTTACGCTCCCAGCTCCGTTTCCGCAGTCTAGGCTGTGAAACGGCCTCGGAAATTACAACTAAATGCTGAGAATATTGGCGAGAAAAAAACTAAAAGTTGACAATCGCATATGAGCGACCTATATGTTGATTGTCGATATTTGCTTGCTTAGCTTTGGTTATCGCGCGTCTGGCACCGTGCCCTGAACGAGCCTTTTCTCTCAAAAATCGCTATCGCATCTGCAGCGCCGCAGGCGTTGTGGTCCTCTTATTGCTATGAAAGGGTTCATCATGACCACTGGCACAGTTAAATGGTTCAATTCCACGAAGGGCTTTGGCTTCATCCAGCCTGACAATGGCGGCACCGACGCGTTCGTGCATATCTCGGCCGTCGAGCGCGCCGGAATGCGCGAACTCATTGAAGGTCAGAAGATCGGCTACGACCTTGAGCGCGATAACAAGTCGGGCAAGATGTCGGCTTGCAACCTCCAGGCCGCTTAATCATCCCGGTATTCGCTCTCCGTTGACCACGGATGTACTGGCACTGGCGAGAGCATGATACCAGCAAGGTCAGGCAGATTGCCTGACCTTTTTTTGTTGCCACGGCGGCGTTAAATCTGGAAAAGCCATGTCACAGACGCACAGCAAATCCCGGCAGAAGGCGGAGATTGCCTTCGCCAATACTCAATCGCAATTCTTCGCGCGTAACAGCGCCGTCGAGGAACTCGATTCCCTCGTTCTGGCCCGCGAGGAAAAGACGAGGCGGCTTCGTGAAGCGCGACTTGCGAAAGAATTGAAGGACCGTGAGGCGACGACCGCCTCTCTTCTCACGAAACGACGGGCCAAGACGGTCTGATCTGCCCAGGAAGAGTGGGGCGCGGACGGATAAAACACGACGAGGCCGCCCGCAAGGCCGAGCACGATCGGCGGTACGCCAATCGCAAGGCAAGGCGGTTATAGCAAATGGCTTGGTCGCGTGAGATCATCAATCAAACTCTGTCCGCAGTTTCTTTCAAACCGTTGCACTCCGCAACCGAAGGGGATACCTATGGCAGACAGTATCGGCGAACTTCAGGCACTCAACACGGCATGGCAGATCGCAATCCAGGAAATCCTGCGGATGGTGATCCGAGACATGTATCATGCGGCCGGAGAGGAAGTCTTTCTGGCGAACATCAAGCGGATCGAAGAGGCCGCCGTCGACAGCATTTATGCAGACCTGCGGCTACGCGGGACGAATGAATGGACGGAAGCGCTTGTCAAGGATAATGCGAGTAACTTTGTAACCACGCTGCTGACATCGTTCACATATGATCGAATCTAGTGGAAGATCGGGCCGTGAGCCGCATCGCTGCTGTTTCGTATGAGCATTTTGGATAAGTTCGGCTTTGCGCGCGGCAAGTCGCTGGCGAGCGTCTGCTTTCAGGAACTATATGGGAGGCTCACAGCCCTAATGTCCGAACGGACGCCTATGGCGGCAAGATGGAAAACCGCGCGCGTCTGATACTCGAGGTCACGGCCACGGTGGCGCAGGAAATCGGCGGCGAGCGCACGGGTGTGCCGGATTTCGCCAGTTTCGCCTACAAATAGCATTTCCTGTAGCGGTCCCCAGACGCAATACAAGTATATCATCGATCGACTTGATGTTCTCGGCATCACCTGCATTCACGTCGTTGAAGGCGAGACGGGTCGCCCGCGCGAGGTCGCACCCTTCGAATACGGATCGCTCCGCCGCCGCTTCAGCAGGACATATATCGCCAATAATGGCTGTGACCTCGACCTTGCAACGCCGCATCTGGTCGATGGCAAGGCAGATCTGATCGCCTTCGGACGCCCGTTCGTCGCCAATCCGAATCTCGTCGAACGACTGCAAAGCGACCCCGGCTGAGATCGGGTCACGCTGTATGGCGGCGGCGCTGCGGGTTATATCGATTATCCCGCTTCATCGGGACTTCCGGCCGTGAGTCATCAGGGGGCGTACTTCGGGGGGGGCTCCTGCGATATCGATCATCATCAATCTCCGATAATTCCCAAGGCTGCGTAGCCGGATGCCGCGCCATATCAAAAAGTCTCTGGCCACCGTCGCCTCAAAGGACACCTGTCCGCACCCAAGATCCGTAGCACAGAGTGAAAACAGAGAGCATTAAGTTTTATGATGGGGTTGATGAAATCAAGGGCGGAGTCCGCAGGCTATCTTTCGTCGGGGAAAAATCTTATGAGCTGTGTCTTCCTAAGCCTATCTCGACTCGCTGTATCAGAGGAGATGCAATATTCAATATGTGCGCGTAAATCCGCCGGCACTTCTGGTCCGCCGGCTTTCAAGAGCTTGTCGCCCATCGCGAGAAGAGTCGCCAGTTCTACACCGCATCGGGACGCAGACATAACTACTCCTCCGGCCGGACCGGATCGTATTTCTTCAAGGTCTTTGCTGGCGGTATAAAGCGTCAACACATACCAGATCAGAAAGAAAGCGGACCAAAGCATCATGCTTCCAAGAACATATGCGCGCACAGGTGTTTCCCCGCTATCTGCCGAACCCCGGAAGACCTTGGATTGCATACCTCGGGAGTGGTCTGCGGGAGGGCACACGTTCCCGTTTCTGTACCCCGAACAGGAACAGCATTTCTCCTTTGAGTTTGGAAGGGTCGGTCATTCCACCCTGAAAAAGATCGATTATCTTGCGGGTGGCCTTGTTGAATGACCGGTCGTCATCCGAGCGCGTGTCGATTTCAAAGCCGGCATCTGACAACAGGGACCGCAACATATTCAGATCGTGAGACGAAATCGGGCCGTATTCTTGTGTGGAAGACACCGTGTCCTCCTTTCGTTGGGGCCAAGGGATTTCACCTTGAAGCGGTAACGCCCTTTAAAAAGCTACCGAAGGAACGAGCTTGCGCGTTTTGAGGTTCATTAGCAAGGGAATTCCAATGTGCTAGAACGCAGCCGCCGCTCAATAATGACCAGCGAATGGCTGGTAAACTTCTCTGGAGCTTTCCAAAACCGTATTCGCTTGCGTCTTAAGCTATTCAGGCGCACTGTAAGGCGTCGGTAGCGATGTCACGGGCACTACTGGTTGAGGGTCGGTTACCCTAGCCCCAACGAGAGGAGGACATTATGTCTTCCCACCCCAGTTTTGCAGCCATCTCCCCCAAAGAGATGGAGATGATCCAGTCAGTTTTGAAGAGTGCGGGCTATAACGCCACATTGCTGGGCAATGACCAGCGACAATTCAACACGGCCGCGTTTCTTGTAATGAGACTGTTTCTTGCGGGAGAAACATCTGCCGATGTTCTCGCAGCACAATTGAAACGCCGTCTTGGGAATGCGGACTCACTCATTCAATCCTACCAATCACGGCCTGTCCTTGAGACCATCAGAAGTGTCCCGCGCAACACGATATACGTCCTCAGCTTTTTCAGGAAGGCAAGTGGTCGATCAATTGGGGCTAATGAATAGCCCTGGAAGAACGAAGCCGGCGCGCTATAGGCAATCTCTTTGTTAATCCTTCTCAGGGGTCGAAATCCACTTAGTGGAGAGCGATGACGGTCAAGGATAAACGTTGCGGCGCGGTGTGAATGACGTGTCAGGAAAGAGTGTAAGGGTATGAAAGAAAGAACGACATACAAAGAAATCACCTTCGCGAATCCGTTCGTATTGGATGGATTAGTAGCACCTTTGGAAGCTGGAACATATCGTCTGGTCGTTGATGAACAACTTATTGAAGGTCTCAGTTTTCCTTCGTATCAACCCGTCGCAACACACCTTGAGATACCCGCTATCTCCTCCCAATTAGTGAAGCGCCAGTTTTTGCAGGTGTCCGCGGAGGAAATAGAAGTGGCGCTGCAAAAAGATACCGAATCGCAATGCGGCGACTCCGACCAGTGATCAACGTTTCACAAGTTGGCCGGCGATTGCGCTGGTCAGTTATGGGCAAGCGGTAATACAACGCCACTTGCGCTGCTTAGTTTTCTCTAGCAGAAATCTATCTCTGGCGTAGCACGGGCGAGCGCAGAACGAGTAAGGATATTCCTGTGTTACGCGCCTTCAGAGGCAAGAAGCTGATAGTGGTAGAGCGGCGTCCGTCCTTGACGGCGGCGTGCCATGCGCAACTTACTGCCGCCGGAGCCACCGTTGCAGGCCCTGTTTCTTCTGTCGAGCAAGTCTTGAACCTGTTGGAAGCCGGCGATGTCGACGGGGCAATTATTGACGTCAAAGTTGACGTAGAAATGATGTTACGCTTAGCCATGCTACTGGAATCAATGGCGACGCCGTTCGTTTTCGCATCTTTCATCGATGTGAACTCGGAAGGCTACGCTTTTAGCGGTGATAGGAAGCATCTCCGCAAGATAGCTGACGTTCTTTTTGGCTCGCCTGGACCGGCGTCAACCCTCCATTAACGTGGTCCCGTTGAATAGATGGTGTGATTGATGGTACACGCACCCCGCACGTTCTTGTCAGAGGATGGCCGGATTAAACCCAACGGGTGAAAGGACGGCGGCATGACATCCAACACTATGAGTGGGAGCGATTTCGCGAAGAACGTTTTCCAAGATTCATGGAGCTTCGCTTTCCGGAGAGGTCAGGTTTCGGCGGAAGCTATCCCGGCAGCATTTCCTAGTTTGTATCCGGGCAGGGCGTTTCGATAGTCGTAATGGAGGCTTGCGGGATGGCTCATTACTGGTCACGCGAACTGACGAAACTCGGCCATGAAGTACGGCTGATAACACCACAGTATGTCTGTCCATTCGTAAAGCGCGAGAAGAACGATGCTGTGGATCGCACTATGACCTCTATGACAAACCGGAGCCGGTCGAAAAAGCGTTGGCGAAACTGATCCCTTTCTACACGGAAAACCTCTGAGCATGGCTAAATTGCCGCCATGTTACAATGGCGGCCCCCCCGCATGCGTAAACGAGCGGCATCAGACGTCTGTTTGGAGGTCTGGTAACTGAACGACAACTATCCGATAAATGCGTCCACCACCGGACAGTCCGCTCCCGGCCTCAAACCGGCCACTCCGGCAAGCAAACTGTTGCCCGGATCGGCAAGATGCTGCCAATAAAACCCACTAAACTGCGGGTCGGCGGTTCGACCCCTTCAAGAGTAAATTAGTGCCGGCGCCAAGTTTTGTTCGGTCCGCATGCTCGAGTAGATAATTATCCGTCATCTCTGCCTGAGCGCCTCAAGGACAACCCTGAATGCCGCGGACGACTGTCGGCGGCTCGGGTAGTATAGGTGGTAGCCAGGGTACGACGGGCACCAGTCGGAAAGAACTTGCACTAACCGACCAGATTCTATGTCTGGCATCGCCAGGCCGTCCGGGACGAACCCGAAACCATATCCGCTGACGGCTGCATTCATAATCTGCCTGATGCCGTTGCAGATCACTTGTCCATCCACCCGGACCCTCAGTTCCTCACCGTCCTTTTCAAACTCCCATGCATAAGTCCCGCCGTGCGTCGGGAGCCTCAGGTTTATGCATTGATGCGAAGTAAGCTCCTGGGGCGTCGCAGGGATGCCGTGCCTCCCTATGTACGATGGGCTGCCAATGACAATCATCCGTTGGTCTGGGCTTATGGAAACTGAGATCATGCCTTGGGATACAATCTCCCCCAGCCGGACACCGGCGTCGAAGCGTTCCGCAACAATGTCAGTTAGACCGTAGTCGACGATGAACTCGACCTTGATGTCTGGATATTGGTGAAGAACCCTCTCAAGTTTCGGCCAAAGGACTGTATCGATTGCATAGTCCTCGGCGGTGATGCGGATGGTGCCGGCGGGCTTGTCCCCAAGTTCCGTGATCGAAAACAGTTCGCCCTCAATTTCCTCGAACCGGGGAGCGATTGAGTTCAGCAATCGCTCGCCCTCAGCTGTTGGCGAAACGCTGCGGGTTGTCCGGGTTAGCAGGCGAACCCAAGCCGGGTCTCTAGGGCCCGGATTGAATGGCTGAGGCCTGACTGGGACATACCTAACTGAGCGGCAGCCTTGGTGAAACTTCGTTCACGCGCCACGACGATAAAGGCGAGCAGGTCGTTTACGTTCGTCCGCAACATTTCAGTCGTCCTCCCTGCTATTGTCACCTTGGATTATAGCTCCTGAAGAATAAGTTGTCGTCCCGAATGCGCTCCTTGCCTCGTTAGTGCCAGGCAAATAACGACGTCATGGATCATCGAAGCTCGATACAAGGCGTTCTGAGATAAGCGGTAACTGATTTGGCGGATGCGGATTGATGTGCGGCATGCATAAGCGCTTGCAGTTTGCAGCGGATAATCAATTGGGGTCATTCAATTTACATTCGTCCTGCAACCACAAACGGTACGGGAGAATGGCGATGGACACGAAACACGAACAAACCGATGAGCAGCAGGCAAGGGGTGGCTTCGGCCGGCGCGACATCCTCAAGCTAACAGGAGCGGGAGCTGCCGCGGTTATGTCGCTCGCTGCAAATCCTGCACTGGCTCAGTACTCCGGAAGTTGGGACAAGACATTCAAGCAAAGCAACCGCGTGGAGCATCGCAAAGTATCGTATGTCAACCGACTGGGTATCAATCTTGTTGCCGACATGTACGTTCCGAAGGACCTCGATGCTTCGGTCCGGCATCCCGCGTTGATCGTCGGTCATCCCTACGGTGGCGTCAAGGAGCAGACGTCCGGCCTCTATGCCCAGACCATGGCTGAACGTGGCTTTATCACGATCGCACACGACGCCTCTTACAATGGCGAAAGCGGCGGCCAGCCGCACTTCATCTCGTCCCCGGAAGCCACCATCGAAGATTTCAGTGCTGGTGTTGATTTCTTAGGGCTCGACCCGCGCGTCGACCGCAACCGGATCGGTGTCATCGGTGTTTGCGCCAGCGGCGGTTTTGCCCTTGCCGCAGCGCAGATCGACCCGCGCCTGAGGGCCGTGGCGACCGTCAGCATGTACGACATGGGCGGCGCCAAGTGGGCCTGGGGCGGCGAGGAGATGAAGGACGATGTTCGGATCGACATGCTCACCAAAATCGGCGAGCAACGTTGGGCAGAAGCCTCCGGTGGAAAGAAGCAGTATGGCGAGCTCCCGCATGCTCTGACATCAGAGACGGACGCGATCACGCGCGAGTTCTTCGACTACTATCGCACGCCACGTGGTGCTCATCCCCGCGCGACGACCGCCATGAATGTGTCCGGTGACCCGTCTTACCTGCATTTCCGTCCGTTCGACCACGTCGATATGATCTCGCCACGGCCCGTCCTGCTGATCGCTGGCGAGAATGCCCATTCGCGGTTCTTTAGCGAACAGGCAATTGCGAAGGCTGCCGATCCCAAGGAATTGTTCATCGTTCCCGGCGCTGGCCACGTGGATCTTTATGACAAGGTCGATCTGATCCCATGGGATAAGCTCGAGGCATTCTTCGACCACCATCTGTCGGCCTGACCAGGGGCCCGTGGGGCTGCTCGGATCTCCGGCGGAGGGCATGATCTGTAACGATCAGGCCTTCCGCTGACTGCCCTAACAGTTGGCTAAGCTCGTAATTAATCTCACAACGGTGATCATCATGAGGAAGCTCCGGATATCGGCGATCGCGCTAACGTGCATGTTCGACGCAGCGGCAATCTCTGCCGTTCGAGCAGAGAGCCTTGCGCACAGCTCCGTCGTCGGCATGTCGACCGGCGACTGGAACGTCGAGACCGTCGTCGAGAATCTAGACTATCCTTGGGACATCGAGGTCAGAGGCGACAGGGTCTTCGTAACGGAGGCCGCTGGAAATATTGTCTTCGTCCAGAATGGCCAAATGCGCAGATATGTCTTGCACACCACGGCCGATATCGCCCGCGAAGGCGGCGGCGGTCTGTTGGGAATGGCGCTTGCCAAGGATTTCGAAAACTCGGGGCGAGCCTATTTCTATCATACCTACCGCTTCGACGGCTCCCTACGAAACAAGGTCATTGAAGCTGTCTTCGACGGCACCTCATGGCGGGAGACCCGCACCCTGCTCGCAGATATCCCGGGACACAGGCTCTATAATGGCGGTCGCCTCGCAATCGGCCCCGACGGCAATCTCTACGTCACGACGGGTTGGACGGAGAACCGCGATGCTCCGCAAGACATCACCAACCTAGCCGGAAAAGTGTTGCGAATGACGCTGGATGGCAAGATGCCCTCCGACAATCCGATCGCCGGGTCGTACGTCTATTCGCTCGGCCATCGCAATCCACAAGGCTTGGCATGGGATCCAGCCGGGGAACTGTTCGTCGCCGAGTACGGCCAATCTGCCCACGACGAGATCAACCACATCAAGCCAGGTCTGAACTTTGGGTGGCCGCTCACAGACGGCGACAGGAAACGCCAGGGAATGCAGGCCGCCTACCTTCACTCCGGCAACGAAACCTGGGCACCTTCGGGGATCTCCTTCCGAGGAACGGAGCTTCTGGTAGCAACACTCGTCGGACGTGGAATTTACGTTCTCGGCCCGCAGGCGAACGAACTGGAGCCAATTTACAAGTCGGAAGATCGATACAGGGATGTGCTTTCCACCGGCAATGACATCTACGCCATCACGACAAACCGATCACCAAGAGGCGAGGGGCCGTCAGACGATCGCCTCATCAAGCTGTCGCCCAAACACTGACGGACGACGCATCACCCCTTCAGAACAACAGGTAAATGCTATGAATATCTCTTTCGAAAACAAGGTAGCCCTGGTCACTGGTGCAGCCTCCGGCATGGGCCTTGCCGCAGCAAAAGCCTTCGCCGAGGCCGGAGCGGCGGTTGCTCTCGCCGACGTCAATGAAGAGGCAGTGCGTGCTGCGGCTGAAGCTCTGACCTCTTACGGTTACCGGGCGATCGCCATCCAGTGCGACGTCGCCGTCATGGAGCAGGTCGCGGCCATGGTGGATCAGACGGTCGCAGAGTTCGGGCGTCTAGACGCGGCTTTCAACAATGCCGGTGTACAGAGTCCCGTCGCCGAGACTGCTGACGCGGACCCCAAGGACTACGATTTCGTCATGGGGGTCAACCTGAGGGGTGTCTGGAATTGCATGAAGTATGAACTTCTGCAGATGCGCAAGCAGGGTTCCGGCGCGATCGTCAATAACTCCTCCCTCGGTGGTTTGGTCGGGATCGCTGAACGCGGCATCTACCATGCCTCGAAGCACGGCGTTGTCGGACTGACCAAGAGTGCCGGCCTCGAATACGCGCCTAAGGGAATCCGGATCAATGCGATCTGCCCAGGCATTATCGAAACCCCGATGGTGACCGGAATGCTGGAGACACAACCGGACGCTATGTATGCTCTGATGCAGGTTGTCCCCATGAGCAGGCTCGGCAAAGCTGAAGAAATCGCCGACGCGGTCCTGTGGCTGTGCAGCGACGCGTCCAGCTATGTCGTCGGACACGCTCTTCCCGTCGATGGCGGTTATACCGTCCAGTAGCCACGAGCGGGTTGTGGACGAGCCATTCCCTGTCCAAGCGCGGAGGGAGCTTCAGGCTCTTTTTCGCTTTATACAAAAGGTGGAACTGATGAGTTTCTTCTCCAGCTTTCGAGTATGTGTGGGGTTGGCACTGGCAGGCGTCCTAGCGTTGGGCTCGATATTTTGCAATGAGGCGAGCGCTGCTCCTAGCGCCGCCATTGACGCCAACAGCCATAGGGTCGTCGATTAGTGAGACGGGTTGATCGAGACATGCGCTTAAACAATTACCTTGTTACGCTAAATCAGTGAGTTACCTCGGATTGAACGAGGGTTCGATTGCGATCAAGAGCAATACGATTTGAATCCTCACTCCAACACGCCTCCGCTCACTCTTCTCGATAGCTGGCTCGTCCCCATCAAGTTTCCGAAACGGACGGCAGTAAGTTCCGGATTGGACGAAGTTGCAATCCGAATTGGACGCATGTAAACTCCGACCTGAACGCATCGGCAATCCTAGAATTTGGTAGCGATCAGGAGGAAAAATAGATTGAAAGGGGAAAATCCTTCTGACCTCCTTTATCCGAGAGGCGCAGCCGAGCGAATTAGGGTCGCGCTCAAAGATACGCCAGTCGTACTTGTGAACGGACCGCGGCAGTGTGGCAAGACGACGTTGGCTCGAACCCTGCTCCAGACAGATCGTCCGTATTTCACGTTAGATGACGAAACGACCTTACTATCAGCAAAGACCGATCCAGTCGGCTTCGTTCGTCAGATTGATACCGCCATTATAGACGAGGTGCAGCGTGCACCGGAGTTGCTGCGTGCCATAAAACAGGCTGTAGACAACGATCGGCGGCCTGGGCGATTTTTGTTAACCGGCTCAGCAAACATTCTCGCACTTCCGACGATTTCCGATAGTTTGGCCGGGCGGATGGAAGTCGTTACCTTGTTGCCCCTAGCTCAGTCCGAAATTCGACGCAACCAGTCGAACTTCCTCGATTCCGCTTTTGCCGGAACGGTCATAGCGCCTCGCAATCCAACGGTCGGAAACGACCTGATGGAGCGAGTGCTCATCGGCGGATATCCTGAGATGGTCGGTCGTGGCGATCCCCGCCGTCGATCCGCATGGGCTAGAGAATACATACGAGCCATCGTTGAACGAGATGTGCGCGAAATTGCCGACGTCGAACGCCTGGACCAAATGCCGCAGCTTCTGCGGGCGCTCGCGCATCATTCGGGACAGTTGCTCAATTTCACCCAATTGGCCGGCCAGGTCGGCATCGATGACAAGACCGCCCGGCGATATATCGGACTCTTCGAACAGCTGTTCCTAGTTCGTCGCATCGAGCCCTGGTTTCGAAACCCTTTGAAGCGTCTTGTTAAGACACCAAAGCTCCTGTTTCTCGATAGCGGGCTCTTAGCTTCGTTTGTCGGAATGACGATCGATCGAATTTCAAGTGACCGAGGACTATTTGGTTCATTGCTGGAAACGTTTGTCGCTGGCGAAATCCTCCGGCTTTCGACCTGGAGCGAAGTCCAATCAACCTGTCATCACTATCGGGATAAGGATCAGGACGAAGTAGATATCCTTCTCGAAGACGAAGCTGGCAATATGGTTGGACTTGAAGTCAAGGCCGCGGCAACGGTGACCGCAGCAGATTTCAAAGGCTTACGCAAAGTAGCCGTGGCCACCGGACGCACCTTTAAGGCAGGCTGGGTGCTGTACGACGGCGACAAGATCCTGCCATTTGGTGATAATCTTGCGGCGATACCGCTATCTTGTCTCTGGGGCGATTAAGTAAGGGCAGGATTTAAGTTCGATTCCCTTCAAGGCGAACACACCGGGCATCGCAGTTGCAAGGCCACGAGCCTTTCCAACCCAGTCATCAAAACGTCGCAAGACCTTCAAGAAAGTGTCTTCTGCAATTGCTAGACAGCCGCCATTGCAATTGTTTTTGCACAGGAGATACGGATGTTACAGAAATTGCAGACCGCCCTTGCGGCTAGCATCGTTTCACTCGCCGCTGGCGTTTCGTCGGCTGATGCCGCCACAACCGTGAAGTTCTGGCACAGCTTCAACAAATCCAACGGCGAAACGCTCGACAAGATCATCGCAGGTTTTGAAGCCGCCAACCCCGGGATCGATATCGAGGCCGAGTATGTCGGCAGCTACAACGACATCATCGCCAAGCTGCAGGCAGCCATTCCCGCACGCCGCGCACCGGATGCAGTTATCCTTGAAGTCACACGCTATGGTCTGTTCGCAAACAACAACCTGCTGACTGATCTTACGTCATATTTCGATGCCGACCCGTTAAAGGAATACCTCTACGACTATGCCCGCGAAGTCGGCGTGATCAACGGTAGGAATTTCGTTGTGCCGTTCAACTCGTCTACTCCGGTTCTGTATTTCAACAAGGACATATTCGCCCGGGCGGGTCTTCCGGCTGATACGCCTCTCAAAACATTCGAAGATATCTCCACTGCAGCCAGAACCATCACCGAGAAGCTTGGCGCCCAGGGCATCTCCGGTATCGCAGCGCCGGGCCAGTTCGCGCGGTGGGGTCTGGTCATGGCCAATGATAGCGAGCTGGTCGATCCAGCGACCGGTGAAATCCTTCTGGACAAGCCAAACACGATTGAAGCCTATCAGTGGATGGCATCGCTTGTGAAGGACAGCAAGGTCGCATCACCGGACGGTGTGACCGAGGAAGACAACGGCCGAGACGCCTTTCTCGCCGGGAAGGTCGGGATCATGATGAACTCGACTGGCAATTACGTCGGATCAAAAAGGGCACTGGGAGACGATCTGGTTGTGCGGCCGATGCCATGCAACAAGACGTGTTCCGTTCCGATCGGCGGTGCTGGAATCGGCATCATGTCGACGTCGCAGAAGGATGTGCAGGACGCTGCTTACAAATTTATAAGCTATGCTGCGTCGCCCGAAGCAAACGCAACCTGGTTTGCCGGAACAGGCTATTTGCCGATCAACAAGAAGAGCGCGGATCTTCCGGTCGCCAGGGAAGCTCTCGCAACGCAGCCTGGCATCGATGTTGCAATCGAATCTCTGCCTGTCGCCCACGGCCGTGCCCGCACGACGGTCGTCACCTGGATGCGCACCACCGAATACAAGATGTGGGAGGCGATGGCGCTCGGTCAGCGCGATGTGGACGCGACCATGAAGGACTTTGCTGCGCAGGCGCGCGCCGAAGAAAAGCGCCTCAGCAACTGATCTTCTCGTAAAAAAGGGCACCGACGGACGTCCCGAGCGTCTGTCGGTGCGGTCATGACATGCTTCGCAAGCTCACACCTTATCTCTTCGTCGCGCCGCTGATGATCTTCATCGCGCTGTTCACCTATATTCCCATCCTGGCAAGCCTCAATCTGAGTTTCCGCGAATGGAATTTCCTGTCTCCGAGCATGCCCTTTGTCGGGTTTCGCAACTACGAGCAGTTGCTGGCCTCGCGCGAACTCTGGAATTCCCTCTGGGTGACGGCGCTGTTTGCAGTACTATCCGTGCCGCTGAGGCTCGGGCTGGCACTGATTGTCGCTACCCATCTCGTTCGAGAGTCCATGCACGTGCGTCTGCTGCGGGGAGCTCTGTTTCTGCCCTCGGTGACGTCCACTGTCTCTATCGCTGTCGTATTCTCCTGGGTCTTCTCGACCGACTACGGCATGGTCAACGCATTGCTCGGCGTCTTTGGTCTGGGCAAGGTTCAGTGGCTGCAGAACCCTCATCTGGCGCTCTGGGTACTGATCTTTGTCAATACATGGAAGCAGATTGGCTATGACATCGTCATTTACATCGCCGGCCTGCAGGCGATTCCGCACGAACTGTATGACGCAGCCGCCGTCGACGGCGGCAAGCGTCTGCATGTGTTCCGCCGTATCACCATGCCCCTGGTCATGCCGACCACCTATTTCCTTTTGGTGATTTCAATCATCGAGGCCTTCCAGGTCTTCACGATCGTCAACGTGATGACGAAGGGCGGTCCCGCTGGCGCAACCGACATGCTCGTCAACCTCCTCTATGAGATCGGGTTCGTGCTTTTTGATATCGGGCGTGGGTCGGCGCTCGCGGTGTTGCTGTTCATTCTGCTGGTTGGGCTCGCGATTTTGAAGTCGCGCATCATTGGTCGGAAGGTGCATTATGAAGCCTGAGAACCCACTTGTCGCCGGACTGGCTCTGGTCGCTGGCCTGCTGTTCCTCTCACCGGTGCTCTATTCCATCTGGATGTCTTTCCAGACGGCAGATGCCGGCTATGCGGGTGATGTCGCGTTCACCCTCGACAACTATGCGCGCGCGGTCGGGCAATACAACTTCGCGCGTTATCTGCTGAACAGTCTCATCGTTGCGGGGCTGGTGACGTTGCTCGGCATCACCTTTGCTACCATGGCGGCCTACGCTTTCGCGCGATATTCTTTCAGGGGCGGTGACTTTCTGTTCGCAGCAACTGTCGCAACGCTCATGATCCCGAGCCACATCAGCCTTATTCCGAATTACCTGACATTGGCCAAGGCTGGTCTGCTGGACAGTTATGCCGGCCTGATCCTTCCTGCCATATCGAATGGCTTCGCGGCCTTCTTCTTGCGGCAATACATTCGGGGCATCCCGAAAGCGCTTGATGAAGCTGCGTACATGGATGGAGCAACGTCGCTCCAGGTGCTATGGCGCATCATCGTGCCGTTGTCGCGCCCCGCGATTGCGTCCATGTCGCTCTATATCTTCATGACGGAATGGAACAATTATATCTGGCCGCTGGTCGCCGTCGGCAAGCAGGACCTGTATACGCTCCAAATAGGGCTTGCGCGCCTCTATCGTATCAACCCCGGGGAGGGTCTGATCGACTGGCCACTCGTCATGGCTGCTTCCACGATAACCATTCTTCCCGTTCTCCTAGGCTTCCTTCTGGTGGAGCGCCATCTCGTGCGCGGCATCACCATGGGCGCCGTCAAGTAATCCAGGATAGACCATGACACGTATTGCATCCCACCGCGGCGGCACGCTTGAGTTCGGTGACAGCACGCCGGCAGGCTTTACCGCGACCGCCACAATGGCGCTCGAAGAAGTCGAGTTCGACGTCCATCCGACTGCGGACGGCGCTATTGTCGTTCATCACGACGCCACGCTCGATGCCACAACTGACACCACGGGTGCGCTGGTCGACATGGCACTCAAGGAGGTGAAGGCCGCAACGATCCGTTACAGCGCTGGTGGCCACCCGTTGACGCTGGAGGAACTGTGCGCGGTATATGCGAAGAGCGCTGTGGACTTCCGCTGCGAAATCAAGCCTGACGCCCAGGGCATTGCCTATGATGGTTTCGTTGAACAGGTCGTCGCAACACTTGATCGCCGCTCGATGCTTCAGCGCACGACCTTTTCTTCCTTTCTCATACCCTGCCTTGACGAACTCGAGAATGTCAGTACCAGACCTCGGCTATGGCTCGTCAGTCCACCTGTCTTGAGACAGTTAGGTCCAGCCATCGTGATAAAGACAGCCATCGATCACGGGATCCCCGAGATTGGTGTTCACATCGACACCGCCGATCAGGAGCTGATGACCAATGTGCAGAGCGCCGGGCTTCAGTTCGGGTGCTGGGCGGCTCATACGCGCGCGCAGATAAGCAAAGCCCTCGAACTCGGAGTGAAGGTCTTTACGACAGACCGGCCCACGCTTGCAATTGCACTGCGCGCAGAACGTCGTGGAGACCTGGCGTCATGAGCAGCATCTCCTTGCGCGACATCCGAAAAGCCTACGTCAACGGACCTCAAGTTCTTCACGGGGTGTCGCTCGACATCGAGCCGGGAGAGTTCGTGGTCATTGTCGGTCCGTCCGGTTGCGGAAAGTCCACACTGCTGCGCCTGATCGCAGGTCTGGATAAATGTGAGGAAGGTACGATCGAGATTGGCGGAAAGCGCGCCAACGATCTTCCCCCACAAGATCGCGACATCGCGATGATTTTCCAGAACTATGCGCTCTATCCGCACATGACGGTCCGCGACAACATCGCGTTCGGCCTGGAGCTGCGCGGGATGAGCAAAACAGAGCGTAATGAGAGAGCAGAAAGGGTCGCCAGAACCCTTCAGCTGCATGCTTATCTGGATCGTAAGCCCGCCGCGTTGTCGGGAGGTCAACGCCAGCGTGTCGCCATGGGCCGAGCGATGGCGCGTAATGCCGCAATCTTCCTGATGGATGAGCCGCTTTCCAATCTCGACAATTCCCTTCGTATCTCAATGCGCACGGAGATCAAGGAGCTTCATCGGCAATTGGGCGCAACGATCATTTACGTCACCCATGATCAGACCGAGGCGCTCTCGCTTGCCGATCGTATCGCCGTCATGAGGGACGGGCATCTATTGCAATTCGATCGCCCCGAGGTGATCTACGACCGTCCCTCGAACCGTTTCGTAGCCAGTTTTCTCGGAAGTCCCCCGATGAACTTCCTCGCATCCAACAGCCTTCCAGGCTGGACGGGAGCAGGGAAAGTGACTGTGGGACTGCGGCCTGACTTGCTCACCGTCCACCATGAAAAGCCCAACCAACCAGCTCTTCCTGGACGCCTCCTGCTCTCCGAAATGACAGGATCAGACATGCTCCTCCATTGTGAGACTCCAGCGGGCCGCCTGACCGTTTCCGCCCCCCGCAAGACGGTGACAAGGGAGACTGAGCAGCTTTGGATCGGCTTCGATCTTGACCGTGCTCTGTTCTTTGATCCTCAAAACGGCGACCGCATCGATTTGCCTGCCAGTGGCCACACGGAAGGACGAGGGGCGGCGAGTTGATGAACAAACAAGATGCGCCATTGGCACTCAGCGATCTTATCAATCGCTATTCGACGAAGCTGACAGAGGCCGACACGCGCCTTCTTGACGTTCTGTTACAAGATCCGATCCGTGCGGCCATGGAAAACGGAAAGGATGTTTCTTCTCGCGCGGGCGTTCATCCAGCATCGGCCGTGAGGCTGGCCCGTCGCCTGGGGTTCAAAGGCTATCCCGAGTTCAGGAGTTTCCTGCAGTCCAGTTTAACGGAGGGGGAGGGAGACTTCGAAAGCCCTGCAGCGCGCATGGCTGCGCGGCTGGTGCGGGCCGAAGACAACGGTCTGCTCGCGTCGGTCCTGGACAGCGAGATAACGGCTCTTCAACAGGTCCGCCACGCCGTATCCGACGCAGATATTCGCGCGTTTTCCGCAATCGTGCGCGACAGTCGCCGGATTTTTGTCTTCGGATGCGGACATTTTTCGGCGCTCGCATCGCTTGTTGCGCTTCGCCTCAATCGCTCCGGCTACGAAGCGATCGATCTGGCGAGCCGGATGCACCAGCTTGCGGAAGTGCTGGCAGCACTGACCGCGGAAGATGTCGTTTGGTTTCTCGCCTTCCGTCGGACACCTCCGCTTATCCAGGAAGTACGCGAGATTGCAAAGCGGCGAGGGGCAAAAACGCTGGCTGTGACGGACGTCGGGGGCACGAGGATCGATCCTGCTCCCTGTCATCAAATACTGGTGTCACGAGGTAACCCAGGTGAATCGCAGTCGCTTGTTGTGCCTATGACGATTGCCAATGCGATTATCCTCGATCTGGCGTCCATCGACAACGGGCGGTCGTTGCAGTCGCTGAGCGAGTTCAGATCGTTCCGCGCATCGTCACGTCTGACTGCCGGGTGAGAGTGCACCACGGCAGAGGAGATCATGCGATGGGGGTTCCCTAGAATTCGTCCCAGGTGTTATTCGCAAGTGCAGCACTGCCGTAACCAGCAGAGACCACTGCGGCGTTCCGCGACCGCCTTGTCAGCGATCCGGAGCCAGATGCTGCTGCCATGGCAGAGGCCATGTGATGAAGTCCCGCCGTCTCATGCGACGCAGCCAAGCCACCTCGCCCCAACTGGAACTGACTGATCAACTCGCGCAACCGGACAGCTTCTGCGGCAAGAGTTGCGCCAGCAGCGTTGGCCTCCTCCACCATGGCTGCGTTTTGCTGGGTGACCTGGTCCATCTGATTGACAGCGGTATTGACTTCGGACAGGCCGACCGATTGTTCGCGGGAGGACGTGGCAATGGAGTCCATGTGCTGGTTGATCGTGACAATGTAAGCCTCGATCGTTTTGAGAACCTCGCCGGTTTCGCTGACCAGCCTGACGCCGTTGTCGACCTCATGCGTGGACTTGCTGATCAGGCTTTTGATTTCTTTCGCTGCATTGGCAGAACGCTGGGCAAGTTCCCGAACTTCCTGGGCGACCACTGCAAAGCCTTTTCCCGCTTCGCCCGCGCGCGCGGCTTCAACGCCTGCGTTGAGCGCGAGCAGATTGGTCTGAAAGGCGATATCATCAATCACGCCAATGATGTTGGAAATCTGGCCTGAAGATTGTTCTATCCGCTCCATTGCTTCAACAGCCTTGGCCACCACGGTCCCCGACTGGCGGGCACTGTCGTTTGCCTGAACTGCGGTATTTCGTGCTTCTTCTGCGCGCTTATAGGAATTGGTGACATTCACCGTAATCTGGTCAAGGGCGGCCGCAGTCTCTTCGAGAGAAGCCGCTTGTTGTTCGGTCCGCCTCGACAAGTCGTCGGCACTCTGGCTGATCTCACGCGAGCCGCTGTCAATAGACGCTGCGGCTCGCGAAACCGATCCGAGTGTCCCTTGCAACTGTTCGACAGCTGCATTGAAGTCTGTTCGCAAGCTTTCGAAATCCGGTGCGAAGCTGTGCTCAAGAGTGACCGTCAAATCGCCTGAGGCGAGACGCTTAAGCCCTGCAGCAAGCCCATTTGTGGCCTCTGCCATCGCCTCTGCACGGACACGTTCCTGCTCGGCAATTTGGCGCCGTTGCTCCTCGGTCATTTGCCGCTGTTCATCCGCCTGATTTTCGAGTTCCCTTGTCTTCAAGGCGTTGTCCTTGAAGACCCGCACGGCGCGTGCCATCGCACCGGTCTCGTCAGAGCGATCCTCACCGTCTATATCAGTTGAAAGATCACCGGATGCGAGCCTGGTCATCGTGCCCGTCAGGCGGCCGATTGCATTGCCAAGAGATTTAGCGAACAGAAAAAAGGCAGTAAGAGCTAATAGTGAGGTCAGGAGAGTGACAGCGATCATGGTCCAAAGCGATGAACGGGCCTCCGCCAAAAGCGTAGTCGCATCAGTACCGATCTCGAAGACGCCTATTTTATCGCCAGCGAAGGACGTGAACGGAACCGCTTTGATCAGCATATCGCGGTTATCAAGCACAGTTTGTTCAAACACCGACGCGCCATCGAATGCTGACCGAAGTATATCGTCCGACAGGAAGGGCTTGCCTCCATCTGTCGAGGACTGATTAACAAGTTTTCCGTCCTGGACGACATTCACGGAGATCTCAGCGCCAATGCGCTCTGCGATAGGTGTAAAATAGGCGTTGGATAGTTCCGTGCCGATGTCTACCACCCCAACGACCTTTCCGTCGGCCAAGACAGGCGCGACGGCATAAACGCCAATTCCGGTTCGGCCCGGTTCTATTCCTGCCGCCACTTTTCCCGTTGTGACCGCCGCGCCGACTGTCTTGCGGCGAGCCAGATAGTTGTCGCCGAATTTCTCAGGCGCGTGCACGCGGGCGATTACATTTCCGTTTGCATCCGCTACGGTAAAATTCTGCAACCCGCCCTGTTGTGCCACGGCCTTGATGTTAGACGAGAATTTATCGAGAAGTTTCTGGCGATCATTATTCTGGATGTAGCCGGCAATATCCGGTTCTCCGGCGAGCGTCAGCGCTAGAGCCGATGCGGAGCGCTGTATGGCTGCCATATCTGTCTGAATAACATGGAGGTCGCTTTCTGCCTTACTGTGAAGAGCTTGCGAATTCATCTCGTTTTGACGATACCATGCCAATCCGCCGATTGCCGCGCTCGCAAAAAGCACGGACGCAAAGCCGTAAGCTGTTATTCTGATCCAGATCGGTTTTTTAACGGTAATGACGGACACTTAGATTTCCCCTGGCGTGATTGCTTCCCCGCGGCGATCGTTATTTAGTAAAACCTAAAATTTGATGAAAATTATTTGTGAATACATCAGTATTTACAGTTCGTTAAACTGCGCACTCAAGGTCGGTTTCGATAAAACTTGACGAATGTGGATATGTCGATGACAGAGCGCTTTCGCGGAGATTCAGCCTTGATGATAAGACGAAAAACGAAGAGATGCCGCAGCTTAAGAGGACTTAAATACCTATAAAAGGCCTGCCGGGAAGAAAACCCGGCAGGCAATGCCATCAGTTGATAACCTGCACGACTTTGCGCGTGGTCGGTTCAACGATTACTCGCTGCTTGTTGACGATGGCATAAGAATATTTCGGTTCGTCCGGAACCTGATGAATGACCACAGTCGAAGGAAGCGGCTCGCCGACAACGACCTTTTCCTTCACGACAACTGTCTCGGCCGGCATCGGAGCCTCCCGAACATAAGTAACGACGCGCGGTGGCGGCGGATCGATAGCTGTGCCTGCGACGGCGCCCGCGACGCCACCAACGGCTGCGCCGACCGGGCCGCCTACGATTGCCCCGGTAATCGCGCCGCCGGCTGCGCCGGTCACAGTCGATTCCTGAGCCTGAGCTCCGCCGGCGACCAGTATTGCGAACGTCAGGAAAGAAAGCTGTTTCATCTGCATGAGTGTTCCTCCTTCGGGCAGAATTTCCACAGCCAAACAATATTTTTCGATCTGCATCCGTTCCGGACATAGGACTTTGTGCCCTACACGGCGCCGCGCTAGCGACGGGCGTTGCGGCCAAAGTCCGATGACGATGGGACTTAGTACCCGGACGGGGAACGCTTTCCACCCAATTTGCTTGAGGCTCCACCTGCGACCGCAGGTAAAGAGCAACACTTGCCAAGGTGAAGAGATATGAAAACCCGAGTCCTCGCAATGACGGCTGCAATGATCGTTATGGGCACGTCGAGCGTTCTGCACGCGCAGACTGTCGTGATCAACCCGGAACAGGAAGTTGTGATCCAGAAATACGTGACTGCGCACACGGTCACCTCAGTGGATGTGCCAAATGTCGATGTCGTGGTTGGCACTGCCCTTCCGGAAACGGTGGAGCTTCACAGGATTGATGCACCGGATGTCACCTACAGCTACGTCGTCGTTAACGGAAAGACAGGGATCGTCGATCCCGGCACCCGCAAGGTCATCAGGATCATGAACTAAGCGAAAGCACGAACGATTGATGGGAGGAAAAGATGTCACGTACATCAAAAATAACTCTTCTGGCCGCACTTATCGCGAGCTCCACTCTGACGCCATATATTGTTGTCGCACAGGACGCTTCTTCACAGACGAAAAGCGAAACAAACCCCGCACTGCTGCCGAAAAAGCAAAACACGCCCGGCACCGCTACCGAAACCAAGGGCAATTCCGAGGCCGGAAACGCCAGCGGTCGTGTGGACGCAGCCGGACAGACGCAGACAAAGACGCCGGCGGCGGATACAAAATCTGCGGTTGGTAGTGAAAGCCAGGCTAAACCGCCCGTGAACGCCGAAGCGCCGTTACAGAAAAAAGGCGCCGGGCATCAAAATGCAGGTGGAACGGATGCCGGCGAGCCTGCCGGGAAAACAAAAGCGGGAGCCGATTCCGGCGAAACAAACAGGAAGTCCGGATCTGTGACGACTCCCAAGACCCCGGATGCGGCCGAGACCACGAAAAGCACGGATACCACCGGTTCGTCCAAAACCAAGACTGAAACGACAGGCACTGCTGGTGCGACCAACGGCGATGTCTCAGGGTCACCATCTGCGGCGACAAAAGAGCAGAAGGCCGGTTCGCAAGTGAACGTCAATGTCACGACCGAGCAGCGCACCGAAATCCGAAATGTCATTATCGAAAACAAGGTCGAACCCGTCCGCCCGACATTCAGCATTTCTGTTGGAACCGCGGTTCCAAGAACCGTTAGGCTTCACAAGCTCCCAGCGCGCGTGATCCAGATCGTTCCGCAGTACCGTGATTACGAATATATCGTTCTTGCTGACGAACGGATCATCATCATCGATCCTGCGACCTACGAGATTGTCTACGTTCTCACGATCTGACCACCGTCGTTGCCATTCATCCTGTTGGTCGCCACCTTGCGACCAACAGTTTGACCGGTTGTTTGCGTGCTCAGCCGCAAAATTTCCCCCGCTGCTCTGCGAGTTTCTCGATGTTTTCCGTGAAGCGACGCATGCGAAACGTTATCGTCGGCTCCTTCCTCCTGCTTTGCTCACTACCCATTGTCGGTGGCGGAATGAGGATTGCCTCCGATTTCAGGCTGAATTCCAGGCCTCCTGTCTTTCTCGATGTAAGTCAGGAGCCATTGTGGACAACGCAGGTGAAGCGTATTGATCTAAACAAGCAAAGCTACGAGCGACTGCCCTCGGACGTTCTTGATGCGCCGAACCTCCTCGCCTCCAACGGCGTCTCGCTAGGCGCATTGCTGCCAACTGAGCAAAGTCATGACGTTATGTCCCTTGAACGTGTCGGCATTAAAAAAACCGGAGGGTTCCCTGAGGCTTCCAAAGCCGAACACAGGGGCGTCACGCGGCGTCCTCCTTCGCGCCGATCCACCAGCAAAAGATCGCGCCGGTGGCTAACAGGATACAGGTTCCGAGAAACACGGCGCGCATGCCGATATGGCCCCCGATAAACCCGCCAAGGACCGGGCCAGCCACCTGGCCGACATATTGCGAAGAGATCGAGAGTCCGAGAATCCTGCCCGTCGCTGCGTCTGGAACGTTGTGCCTGATCACCGCGGTGATGCAGGGCAGAAGGCCGCCGAGCGCTACACCCATCAGGAAGCGCAAGCCGATCAATTGCCAGGCCGAGTTCACGAAAGCCTGCGGTACCAACAAGAGCGCCGCGACGGCAAGCGCCACCATGATGACCCTCCAGTAGCCGATGCGGTCGGCAAGCTTGCCGAGCCATGAGGACGACAGGATGCTGCCAAGTGCCGCAGCCGCCATCACGACGCCCGAAACCATCGTCACATCGGCGTCGGCTACAAACTGCGCGACATAGACGGTGATGATCGGCTCGATCGACATATTGGCCAGCATCAGCAAGAGGCCGAGCGACAGCATGGCGATGACCGGACGCTTGTCAGGAATGGAGGCCCAGCTGCCGCTAGCCTTCTCGGATTTCTTCCGAGCCGTGGACTTCTCCTCCTTGATCAGGAAAGCCGTCCCAAGGAAGGTCAGGAAGATCACGCCGCCGGCCAGGAGGAAAGTGCCGCGAATGCCGATTACAGGTGGCAGCGCGCCGCCGATCAGCGGTCCGACGAGATTGCCGGCCATGATGCCGGCGGATAGCGTGCCCAGCGCCCAGGCGGAGCGATGCTTCGGCGTTTGCGCCGCCACCAGCACCATCGATCCCGACGCATAGCCGCCGGCAAGGCCTGTGAAAAGGCGTAGCGCCACCAGCTGCCAGACATTGCCCGCCATGCCCATTAGCGAGATGGCAACTGTCATGCCGAGGCTGGCGCGGATCAGCATCAGCTTTCGGCCATAAATATCGCCAAGCCGTCCCCAGAGCGGCGCTACGAACGCGGCGGCAAAGAAGGTGGCGCCATAGGCGATGCCCGACCACTGCACGTTCGCGGCCTTGTCGCTGACGCCGAGCTCCTCGACATAGAGCGGCAGGAAGGGGAGGAGGAGCGTCATCGCCACGATCGTCGTGAACGAGCCAACAAGGCAAACAATCAGGTTTCGCATCCAATGCGCGGTTTCCGGCTCGGCCCGCGCTTCGGCATCCCATCTCGTCCCGGTCATTTCCCAGCCTTTGCATTCAATGTGTAAAACAGGTCCCTGCTGCCTGATGCCAAGATATGCTCCTTCGCGGCAGCGATGAGATCGGCGCGGGTGAAGAGATCGGGAAGGTTCAGCCGGTCGACATCGAGCGCATAGACCGTAACGTGGTAGCTGTGGACACGCTCGTCGTTCCACGGCGGGCACGGGCCCACATAACCACCATGTGGTCCATCCTCCAGGTTGCCGCCGCCGGTGCCGTTCTGCCCGCGCCGCCCATGGGCCGCGCGCTCCAGCGGCAGGCCATTGGCGGACGGACCGTTTCCGTCCGTGCCTTCACCAAGGCTCGTGCGCGATGGAGGAATATCGGCCAGCACCCAGTGAACGAATTCCATCCTCCTGAAATCCTCCGGGATGATTTTATCCGCCCTGTTGAACAGCGAGAAATCAGCGGGTGCGTCCGGGTCGACCATCGTCAGCGCATAGGATCGCGTGCCCCTGGGGCCCTTCGACCAGGAGACGGCAAGGCTCTTGTTGGGGCCGGGTACTGACTTGCTGGATGATGTCGAAATGCAGGAGGCATTTTCCGGCGACAGCGTCGGGCCATTGCTCTTTGAAAACGTCACCTTGAGATCGGCCGAAAGGGCCGGTGTGGCGATGATTGCTGCGACGACGGTGACGTTCACAAGTATAAGCATGGGTTTCATAATGTTGCCCTTTCGCGGTTCGCTCCGGTGAGCTGCGAGGGCATGGTCTAACAAAGTCGTACCGGCTGGCGGTGCACGAAAACGCTCAATATGGAGCGGCAAACGCTCACGCGCTGCGAAGCCGGTCCGTGAAGCGGCGCGGCGAGCGATAGCCTGTGGCGAGCGCGGCTTCCCGCAGCGACAGCCCGTCTTCTGCAAGGAGGGTCTTTGCGAGGCCCACCCGTTCGCTCGCCACAACATCTCGCAGGGAAGCACCCTCGCGTGACAGGCGACGACGCAGCGTGGCGTTGCTCGTGCCGAGCTCCCCGGCGATCAGATCGGCGGTCCAGGCGCGATCCGGCTGCCAGCGCACCAGCGCTCGCACCGCCTCGGCGGTCGTTTCCGGCAAACCGGGCAGGGCGCCGCGTACCGCGAGCACCATCAAGATTTCGAGAAGGCGGTGCTCGAGCAGAGGGACCGGCACATTGCCGTTGGCGATGCCCTGGCCGGCGTGGTTGATGGCTGCGGCCAGTAACGGGTCGAGCGTCAACTCTGTCTGGCAAGCGATCCGGCAAGGTGGAAAAGCCTTCGCTGCCCGCCGTGTCAACTCGTTTGGGAAGGCGATGAAGATCGCCCGATAGACACCAGTCTGCGGATCGGGATCATTGACGACATCGCCGCACCAACCGGCTGGCAGCACGAGGGCCGTGCCGGCCGAAAAGCGTCGCTGCCGTCCCATGCTCACGACTTCCTTTGACCCTTCCAGGATGGCGACGATCGAAACCTGTGAAAAGGCCGAGCCGGCGATGCGTTCGCGTTCGCGCGTGACAAAGGTAAAAAGCGTGGAATAGCTGCCGATCCCGTCGGACGCGACGGTCGGACGGCGATCCTTCGCCGCCAGGCGGCGCAGCTTTTCCAACATGTCGTGATGAGCCTCGGGCACTGCAACGGCTTCCTGCTATTTGTTTGCCGGAACAGTCTGGACCACCCGGGCGGCGGTGCCAAGTCCGCAAGGCGTCCTGTCGGTTCGGCCCGCTGATATTATCGACGGACTGAATGAGCTCATCGACCATGAATTCTCGCCGGCGCCCAGACAGTTCCGGGAAGTCGGGGTAAAACGGCCTTATCAGTCAGGTGATGAGCGTGAGGTACGGCGAGCTCCAGGCGGGCGGCATAGAGGGAGAGGAGGGAAGCGGGATTTGTGGCGGGTTAGGAGGCTGGAGATGGTTCCGGCCGGTCCGCCATGGAGAAACTGATATGGCACAAGCCACCCAGAAAATCACCCTCAGCGCAGCCCGGGATATTCCCTTCAACAAGCTGGTGCTCAGTCAGCAAAATGTCCGCAAGATCAAGGCGGGCATCTCGATCGAGGACCTTGCCGAAGACATCGCCCATCGCGGGCTGCTCACCAGCCTCAACGTCCGCCCCGAACTCGACGGCGATGGCAACGAAACCGGCATCTACCGGATCCCGGCTGGCGGGCGCCGGTACCGCGCCCTCGAGCGTCTTGTGGCGCAGAAGCGTCTGGCCAAAACTGCCGGTGTCCCTTGCATCGTCAGCAAAGGCGAGACCCTTGAAGTCGAGGACTCCCTCGCCGAAAACGTCCAGCGCGTCAGCCTTCATCCGCTCGATCAATTCCGCGCCTTCCAGACCTTGCGTGAGCAGGGGCTCGGTGAGGAAGAAATCGCGGCGCGCTTCTTCGTTTCGGTTGCCACCGTCAAGCAGCGCCTGCGGCTGGCCTCCGTCTCGTCGCGGCTTCTCGATCTTTATGCCGAGGACGAGATGACTCTCGAACAGATCATGGCCTTCTCGATCACCAACGACCATGTTCGCCAGGAGCAGGTCTGGGATACGGTCTCCCGCTCCCATAGCCGTGAACCTTATTATATCCGCCGACTACTGACGGAGACCGCGATCCGCGCCAGCGACCGCCGCGCAGTTTATGTCGGCATCGAAGCTTACGAGGCCGCGGGCGGTGTGACCATGCGTGATCTGTTCGACCAGGATCAGGGCGGCTGGCTGCAGGATCCGGCGCTGCTCGAGCAGCTCGTGATGGAAAAGCTGAAGGCCGACGCCGAGGCGATCCGCGTGAGCGAAGGCTGGAAATGGGTTGAAGCCGCCTTCGACTTTCCCTACGGCCACACGTCCGGCCTTCGCCGCTTCTACGGAGAGCAGGCCGAGATGACCGAGGCGGACTTGGCCCACTATGACGCCACCCGTGCCGAATACGATAAGCTCGACGCAGAATATTCGGAAGCAGATGAGTACTCGGAAGCGACCGAACAGAAGCTGGAGGAGCTCGGCGCGGAGCTCGACCGGCTCAACGACCGCCCATATGTGTTCGATCCGGAGGAGGTCGCCCGCGGCGGTCTCTTCGTCTCGCTCGGCGTCGGTGGCGAGCTCAACATCGAGCGAGGCTTCGTGCGGCCCGAGGACGAACCGAAGGATGCAGCCGATCCCTCGGCTGATGTCGGCGATAGTGGCGATTATGCCAGCAGTGTTCCGGCAACCGGGGCCGCCGGTGGGGAGGAGACGCAACCGGACGACGAAGACCAAACGGTTAAACCGCTTCCTGATCGCCTGGTTCTCGATCTGACAGCGGCGCGCACGGTGGCCTTGCGCAATGCGCTGGCGAACGATCCTGTCATCGCCTTCATTGCGGTCCTGCATGCCTTCGTCCTGAAGACCTTCTATGTCTACGGCTCGGATTCATGCCTGGAGGTGACGCTGCAGAGCGCTCGCTTCTCCCAGACGCCCGGCCTCGGCGATACGGTCTGGGCGAAAGAGATCGAGCAGCGGCACGAAGGCTGGGGCCAGGATCTTCCCAAGGATCCGAATGATCTCTGGAATTTTCTGATCAGGCTCGACGAGGTCAGCCGGCAGGCATTGTTTGCCCATTGCGCTTCATTGTCGGTCAATGCGGTCATCGAACCCTGGAACAAGCGGACCCGGGCGATCGCCCATGCCGAGCAGCTGGCCAACTCGATCGGCTTCGATTTGGTGGAAGCCGGCTGGACACCGACCGTCGACAACTATCTCGGCCGCGTCACGAAGGCGCGGATCCTCCAGGCGGTCCGAGAAGCCAAAGGTGACCAGGCGGCGGAGTTGATCGGCCATCTCAAGAAGACCGACATGGCCCGCGAGGCCGAACGACTGATGACAGGTTGCGGCTGGTTACCGGAACCGCTTCGCATGACGAGTGATGACGGCATCAGCGAAAGCGATGCCCTCAGAGAGACCGTCGGTTCCGATCATGCTGAGACTGGGGAAGCTCAGGACCTGCCGGCTTTCCTGCTCGACCAGCCGGAAACATCGGGCGATGACACCGGCGATACCGAGATTGGGATCGACGGCGAGCATTTCGCGGCGGCCGAATAGCGTCACAAGCGTCCCATCAACCTGACCCGATCGCTTTTGCGGTCGGGTCTTCTTTCAAACAGCCCGGCCACCGCGCCGGGGTTTCCTGTTTCAGGAGGCACCTATGCCTGACTTCACAATCGAAACCACCTATCACCTGTCGGTCTTCCGGCATCGCACCTACGCGGCTGACACGCCGGAGGCCGCCTGCCGCGCCGCCATCGACGACGACAGCTGGGACATCGCCGCGATGGACTTCGACTCCTCCGGTCCAGTTCATATCACCGGCATCTGGGACAGCAAACTTGCTGCCTATGGGGGTCCTCCGCTCCAGATCCCGCAGCAATTCGACGAACCTGTCCAGCGCCGGGCCCGTCATTTCGAGATCCTGCTCGGACTGTTGAAGATGTTGTTGGATGACATCAGTTCGGCCCGGCCGCCATTGCCCGATTGGCTCGCCCGATCGGCCTGGGCGATTGCCCGAGGAGAAGCCATTCTCGCCGGAGAACCCGATCCCGAAGAGCCGGTCGACCTACCAAAGCCTTCCCACGTCCTGGTCAGGCTGCAAGAGGCTGGTGTACGCGACGCAATCGCCGCCGTGCTCGAAATAGATCCGAGTTTCAAAGCACTATCGCCCGAGGCGGTGACCGACGACGAGGTCCACGCCGCATGCCGTTCCATCGCCGCCACGATGGATTTTTCCGACGCGGTCGGAAGCGCCGAATTTCAGGCAGCGCTCTCGGCGATCCGTTCGGCGCATCGCCGGCTTACGTCCGATTAATTCATCTTCTTCCCCAGAATCCCTCAACCTCGCCCGGCCACCGCGCCGGGTTTCATCTTATGGAGACAACCCAAATGAATTCCCTCGCATCCACTAACCAGCCAGCTTCCTCCGGTTTCAAAGTCGATATCTCCCGCGGCGAACGGATTGGCCGCGTTTCGTCCGAATGGTTTTCGCGCCCTGATGACGAACGCTTCCTGTCGCTGAACGATCTCTACGACACGGTCCGGTCCCGCGCTGACCGCGCCCATGCCCGAACGATCGAAAGCGCCGCGATCCGCGTCGAGGCTACGCGCGACAATGCGGAGCGGCTTGAACTTCTCGTTCCAGGTCAGCGCCAGCCGATCGCACCGACCCACTGGAGCTACGGTCAGCTCTGCAGCCTGGTCGGTGCACCGTCGAGCTACATGCGGCAACTCCCCGCGCCTCTTGCCGCGATCAACCTGCAGCACGGCCTGCTCAATCACCGTGCCGAGCTGGTAAAAACGCTCGAGATGGACGATGGCCGGCTCGAACTGCGCGCGGTGACGGGACCCGAATACGGCCGCATCTGGGATCACGAACTGGTCTCGGCGGTGATGAAGATCGCCGGCAATGGGACCGGCGACACGATGTGGAAAGTGCCGGGCGTCCTGGACTGGGCGACGATGAGCCACAATCCCTTCGTCGACATCACCAAAGATACGACGACGCTTTATGCCAGCGACCGCGATGTCTTCCTGTTCCTCGTCGACGACACCCATCCGATCGAAGCCGGGCGATTGCCCAACGGTGAGCCCGACCTCTATTTTCGCGGCTTCTATGCCTGGAACTCGGAGGTAGGCTCGAAGACACTCGGCATCGCCTCCTTTTATCTGCGGGCGGTCTGCGCCAACAGGAACCTCTGGGGCACTGAGAATTTTGAGGAGATCACTATCCGCCATTCGAAGTTCGCCGCCCAGCGTTTTGCGCATGAAGCAGCACCCGCGCTGACCCGCTTTGCCAATTCGTCGCCCGCTCCGTTCATCGCCGGCATCAAGGCGGCACGCGAAAGGATCGTCGCGCGCAAGGATGACGACCGTGAGAGCATCCTGCGTCGGCGCGGCTTCTCGAAAGGCGAGACCGGCAAGGTGATTGAGATGGTCTTGTCGGAAGAGGGGAGGCCGCCGGAATCGATCTTCGATTTCGTACAGGGGATCACCGCACTGGCGCGCACCAAGACCAATCAGGACACGCGTCTCGAGCTCGAAGGAAAGGCCAAGAAGCTGCTGGAGAGCGCCTCCTGACACGTTCAAACGTACCGGGCTCAGAACCCGGCCGCGTCGGCAAATCCCGTCATCGTCATCACAGAGCCCGGTCAAGCGCCGGGCCTCATTTTGTCTGGTGCACCCAATGGCTATCCCCGATCATGCCCGCACAAACTTCGACACGCTGCTGCGCGCCGCGTCCGATGGTAATCTTGCTCTCATGGAATGCCTCGATGCCACTACACGCGAGCCGCGTTACGTGCTCTGCGGCGTCGGCCGCAGTAACGGCGAATTTTTCTTCACGCCGTTTGGTCATCTGGCCGACGGCAATCCTTACGACGCCTACCTGCCGCCGGATCGAGAGAATCCCGCTGGCTTCATCGTAAACCCGCCGTGCTAGGCGCGATCGCCGGCGGTTCAACCTGCCGATCCCCGACCCTTCCACGGCCGCCCAGATGTGGCCTCCGACCTAGTCGGCAGGACACCGGACCTTGCAGTTCTTTCCTCACTCCTGGAGCGTCCCCCTTATGAATATCATTTCGCATCCTCAAAACGTTTCCACCTCTCCGCGTCCTATGGCCAGAACCAGCGCCGGGGCACTTATTCATGGTGCCGAACAGATCAGGTCGCTGGAGCAAGGTAAAGGCATCGCCACCGCCGACCTGAGACAGGTCATGACGGAGGTTTTCGGCGGCAGCGACGCCGAAGGCCGCTGGCTCCGGAAGGATGCCTATAAACCAACAGAGGTCGCCCAGGTCTTGTTTCTATCCCGCTCAATCACCTCCCGGGTCCAGTCGCCTCAATCGGCGCGTGCGATGCTGATGAAGGCGGCCCGGCTCTCGCCGACCCACACGCGCCGATCCGAGGAGATGATCAGTTGGAAGCTCCGTTCCTTTGTGCCTGTCGCAGGTGAGGGCACGGCGATCCTGTCGAAGCTGAATGATCGTCATTACCTTGTCGATGTCGCACACCGGTCATGATGGAGGTCTGCCATGCACTCCGCGTCGGATCTGGCGGGCCGTCTCGCGCGGGACGCGGAGGCGGTCTGCCGGCACTATCTCTCCGCTGGCCGTCGTGCCGGCAACTACTGGCTCGTTGGCGATGTTAGCAACAGAAAGGGCCGGTCGCTCTATGTGCACCTCGTCGGCCCGCGCGCCGGCCGCTGGACCGACGCGGCGACAGGCCAGTTCGGTGATCTGCTCGATCTGATCCGGGAGACTTGCGGTCTCGTCGACTTCCGGGACGTTGCAGACGAGGCGCGTCATTTCCTCAGCCTGCCTCGACCAGAGCCGGTGTCCTCTCGCGGGACCGATGCTTATGATTTCGCCCCGGTGGAACGGCGCACGGGCGTGCAGGCACAGCGGCTGTTCCGGATGACGCAGCCCCTGGCGGGCACGCTTGCCGACACCTATCTGCGCGGGCGCGGCATCTTACGGGCATCGACGCATGCGGCGCTGCGCTTCCATCCGTCCTGCTACTATCGTGATCTCGTGAGTGGTCGCACGACCAGCTATCCGGCCCTGATTGCCGCCGTGACCGACTCTGCCGGCGCGATCACCGGTGTGCATCGCAGCTGGCTCGATCCTGACGGCGCCGGCAAGGCGAAGGTCGACGATCCGCGGCGCGCACTTGGCGGGCTCCTCGGGAATGGCGTCCGTTTCTGCTTTCCGGTCAATGCACCTGTCCCGGTCATGGCTGCAGGCGAGGGCATCGAAACAATGCTGTCGCTCGCACACGTGATGCCCGGCATGCCGATAGTGGCGGCGCTCACGGCCAACCACCTTGCCGCCTTCCGTTTCCCGCCCGGATGCCGGCGCATCTATATCGCCGCAGACGCGGATGCCGCCGGCCGGCATGGGATCGAGGGCATGAGCCGCCGGGCGCAGGAGTGCGGGATCCTGCCACTGGTGCTGTCGCCGGAGCTCGGCGACTTCAATGAAGATCTTCGCTGGCTGGGCCCGGACCGGTTGACGGCAAACCTCAGGGCACAACTCGTCCCGGAAGACGCGATGGCTTTTCTTCCAGCCTGACGTCGGGGACGAGGTTGGGGGAGGGCCCGGCCGCGGCACTGGCGAGGCGCAATCCATTGGCCTTATTCGGGATGGGCGCGCGCCCGCGGGCCTGCCGAGAGGCGACCCTTACCACGCGGGCCTCCGGGCCTTCAGCGGGTCGGTCGGGTTTCTTCCCCTGCCAGACCGCAGGCGCGGTCCGTCATTCCTCGCGGATCAAGAAACCCTCCCTCCGCCGCCCGGCGCTTCGCTGGGCCGCGGCACTTCGCTTGCGGTTCCGGCCTCGGCCCGCGTGATCGGGTTCGCCGTCAGGCCGCGAGAGGCGCGGCCCCAAACCGATGGAGACCACCATGGACCTGATCCTTCACCCCGAAGACACCTTCGAGCCCCACCATACATCCTCCCCGACCGACCGCTTCATCTACGAGATGCAGGTCTTCGGCTATCGCCCCTTCCAGGACGAACCCGATCCGCGGCCATTGCCGGAGGAGCCCCAAGTCCGCTCATCGATCACCACGCTCTTCGACGCCCTCGCAGAAATGCTCGGCGACACCCGCCTGGAGCCCGATCTCGAAGACCTTTTCTGGTCGATCCCCAATCTCTTCCATCGCGCCGGCGAACGGATCCAGCGCGAACTCGATCGTAACGAAGAGGCGCAACGCACCGGCCAGCGCGAGCAGGACGGCTCGGAGGTGAAGAGCGTCGAACTCGAACGCCTCATCGCCGAAGGCATCACGCTCCTGGAACGCCGCAACAGCTTCGAGTTCATGCGCGACTTCAGTGCCGACCTGTACGAGGCGCAGACCGGATCGTCCTGGCGGCCGCGCAGCGGCTCCAAGGTCAACCACGCCAACATGACGGCGGCGATGATCGACAGCCGGGACTTCCTCTCCGCCCGACGCCGCGCCGAAACCGAGGTGCTGATCCCTGCCGGAACCAAGATCGCATTCGCCGGCGGTATGGACTACAACGATCATGAGCGCATCTGGGCCAAGCTCGATCAGGCGCATGCTAAGCATCCCGACATGGTGCTCTTGCACGGCGGCTCGCCGAAAGGCGCTGAACGCATCGCCGCCTGCTGGGCGGAGGCGCGCCAAGTGACGCAGATTACCTTCAAGCCCAACTGGACCAAACATGCCAAGGCTGCGCCCTTCCGGCGCAATGACGAGATGCTTTCAGTCATGCCCGCCGGATTGATCGTCTTTCCCGGAAACGGCATCACCGGCAATCTCGCCGACAAGGCACGCCAGCTCGGCATCCCGGTCTGGCAGGCTTCAGGAGACGGCGCCTGATAGCCTGTGTCAAAACGCAAGCATCTCCAAGGTGGGTCGCAGGCGTGCAGGCGCGCCCGACCCACGCCTCCGTCCGGGGTCTCGCTTCGCCAGCCATCATCCTCAGCGGGACCAAAGTCGGGGCGATCCGCCTCCTATCGGAAGGAACTGCGGGGCGCTTGTCGTGATTGTTACCGCGCCTTGGTTGGCTCGGCCCCCCGCAGGGCGATTGCGATGATGTTGATCGGCTCGCTTTGAGGACGGGCGGAGGCAGGATCGCGGCACGTCGATCGGTTGTCGCCACCATTAGCGGTTGAAGCCGAAAGCGCGGCCCACACGGCAACGCCGAAACCTCTTTTCAATCGAACGCACAAAGTAAGACGAGGCGACGCTTCAGACGTATACCGCCGGCAACATCGACTATGCTCGGATCATCGCACTTGCCGGTGAGGGGTCGCCCTCACTCGGCCGTCCAGGGATCGATGACTTCAAGACCGGCGGCATGAAACGCGCTGGCGTCACGGGTCGCGACTGCGAAGCCCTTAGATGCAGCGATGGCCGCAATGTAGCCGTCGGGTGTCGGGAATCCCTTCCCCGATGCACGGGCCGAAGATCCGAGATTGGCATAGTGTTTGGCGGCATCGAGATCGAAGGGCAAAATTCGTCCCTCGAACAGGCCGATCCAGACATCGAGAGCCTCCGCGAGCCTCTGCTTGCGCTGACCATCGGGCATGGTGCGGATGCCGAACATGGCCTCCGCGATCGTGATACTCGAAAGATGGAGGGTCTCGGCAGCTTGCTCGTCGAGCCAGCGCTGTACCATTTGGCTCGGAAAAGGCTTCATCGTCTCCGAGACGACATTGGTGTCTAGCAGAATCATTCGAAGCTCATGGGATGGGCTGGCGTGCGATCAAAGGTCTGCTCAAGGGCATCGACGTCCTCGTTGGTGAGGCCGATGCGACGACTGGCCTCGGCGAGTGCCGTGCCGAGACGGAGACGGGTTGCAGGCCGAACGGCCATTTCCAGAATGTCGCGCATTTCGGCCTCGGCGCTGCGGCCATGCTGTGCCGCACGGATCTTGATGGCGCGATGCGTTTCCTCGGGTATGTTTCGGATTGTTACGGCGGGCATGATAGCACCTCCTGCATAACTGATAGGAATGATGGCAGTATGGAGATTTTGCCATCATATTTCAAGATCAACGTTGAAGAGGGCCTCTGAATCGTAGCCGCCATCATTATGTCTCTCAGGATCGCCCTGTGTGACCTGAAGCCGGGATCACGCATTCAGGACGCCGACGTGTTAGCTGGCATCGGCATGAAGATGCGCTCGATCGGCTGGCGCGCGGCGAAGGCTACGACGATGAGCCATGAACTTCGCCTCAGCCAGGTAACCGGTTATCCCTGTCTTCGGGAATGGCAGGATGTGCGCGGTGAAAAAGCAAGGCAGTCCGATCCTCGGCCGCTTCAGCAAGGCCTTCATGATGTGGCTGCCTTACTTCAGGGGTGGCACTTCTGCCGCCTGGACTGATGTCCGTCGCGGCGCTGCCTTCAGAGCAGGCTTCATCCACGTCCCGACGGTCTAGGATCCGGGTGGGTGCAGCCGCGTGTCGAGCGCGAACGCCTCCTGGAATTCGAGCGCATAGGCACCTGCCCCGCCACCCGCTAGAAAGATCAGGTTCCAGCTGTGCGTCGAGACCGCACTGGGGACCGCGACGAACGGGTGTCGGCGCAGCAGCGCGTCTCCGAAGGCCTGTTGTCCCGCGCCGGGAATGCCCGGCCGCAGCCAGTTGGGATTGGGTACGGTCGCCGGATCAACGACGTGGACATCGGTGGGGTCGGCAACGACGGCCGCCGTTATCATGTGGGCGACCGTATCGAGTGCCCGGAATCCCTTGTGCACCGCCACCTCAAGGATCGCCGTCGCTGGATCGAGCGAGCAGTAGACCGCCCGCACGCCCTTGCTGTTCCAGCGTCCGCCAACCCGATAGGCGCCTTCGCCACTATCCCATGTCGCCGCATGGATGGCTTGATCGAGCCGCCATGCCACAAGCCTGGTTCCGCCGAGCGCAATCGGTAGAAGGGTCATGCATAGACGCCGTATTCAAGGCGGTCGAGATGATCCTCGACCAATTCGACGCCGGCGGGCGTGCCGAGAAGATCGATCGGCCGGCGCTGATCAAGCCCGATCGCTGGGCGTTCCAGCCATTGCTCGGCCTCCGCCTGCGAGCCGAAGACATCCGTCGCCTTGGCAAGGATCTCGGCGAACTTCCAGGCCCGGCCGCTCTGTTCCTGGCTGAGCGGCTTGGACAGCGCGTCCTTCCGGCGCTGCCAGGTGCGCAGGCTCATGCCGACCGCTTTTTCCAGCGATTCGTTCTTGCCTATGACGACAAGATTGCCGACAAGGTGATCGAGCGCTGAGGCCGGCAAGCCGTGCAACAGCAGTTCATGCGCATCAAGCACACTGGTCAACCGGCGCGCAAGCACCCGCGAACCGCCTAGCAGGGCTTCGATCTTCTGCAATTTTCCACCAGCGACTGTTGTGGAACGGGCTTTAGCTGCGAGGGCCATTATCGTTCTCCACGTCAAGTGTCGCGTACAATATGTCATCTGTCGTGGTGTATTTCAAGGCGGGGCGCATCCGGCCCGGTCACACTGGGATCATGACGTTCCCGATCACTCGCGTCCCCTCGGCTTGGCCGGTGGCGGGGGTCCGTTGATCCGAATGCCACTCACGCATGCCACGAGCGCGGTACTTGGCGGGGTCCGCAAGGGCAGCCAGGGCGAGGTCTCCGGCCGACGTCGCAATCAAGGACCATTCCCGTTCTTTATGTCGCCTTTCTAAGGGACCGGCCGCGATCAGCGTCAACCCCGCAAGGGGGTTCCCCTCCGCTAAAGCTTCGGTGACGCCCGCGGCGCAGCCCCTTCTTCGGGCGCCATCGGGAATGGTCCCGATGCAACGAAGGAGACAATCCCATGGCTACTACGATCGCAACCCTAACCGAAAAGACCGACGGCACTCTCGAAGGCGTCTTCGCCACCATCCGGGTCAACGCCCCGATCGCCCTCGTCCCGAATGCCAGCAAGGCGAGCGAAGAGGCCCCTGATTACCGCATCATCCATCGCAAGACCGGCTTTGAGATCGGCGCAGGCTGGAACCGCATCTCCCGCCAGACCGGCGAGGAATACATCTCCACCAAGCTCGAAGCGCCTGAGATCGGCGTGATCTTCGGCAACGTCGCCCCGGCGCCCGGCGGCGAGCCGGGCAAGAAGGTCATCCTCTGGAACAGCCCGGCCTGATCCAGATCGCCGGCCCCGACATCGGGGTCGGCCTCCCCATTCCAAAGGAGACCGCCATGAGCCGCTACACAATCACTGTCACCCGGACCGCATCCCGCCACTCAGACCCGGATGCCATCATCGGCTACGACCGTCCGCTTCAGACGTTCTTCCTCCAGGCATTTCCGGATGCCGATGGCGAGGATCTGGAGCTCTGGCTGGGTACGGAGTTTCGGGAGTTCGAAACACTGTCGCAACTGCGCACCGCGGCAATCGCGCGCGGTTTCGACTTCATACCTCTGGCATCCGGCATTCTTCACAGGCTGCTGGACGATCACGCCCGTGAAGCGCATCACGTTGTCAGCGATACGATTATTCAGGATCTTATAAACGTGACATCTGCCTGCTGATGCAAGCCTAGAACGAAACAGCCCGGCACGCTTGCCGGGCTGTTTTTTTTGCTTGCCTGGTAAGATTACTTGTTCAGCGCATCCTTGAGAGCCTTGGCAGGCGTAAAAGCCAGCTTTTTCGCGGCGGCAACCTTGATCGTCGCGCCAGTCGCCGGGTTACGCGCCTCGCGCTCCGGAGTGTCCTTCACCTTGAATTTGCCGAAGCCGGGCAGCGATGTCTCGTTGCCGGCCACGGCCGCCTCGGTGATCGAAGCGATCACCGCCTCTACGATAGCTTTTCCCTGAACCTTGGTGAGGCCATGCTCGCTGGCAATCTTGTCGGCAATTTCATTGGTCGTGGTCATTTTCTTCTCCGCATCGTGTCAGATGCAGAATCCCTGCCATTGTCGACCGGGTCTGTCATCGACACGCCGCGGCAAATCGTTCGCAAAGCCCGGGATCTCCACAGTTATTCACTTAATCACACGTCAGTTACCCGAAGACGGGTATCGAGCCCGTCCTCGGGTCAGGGTGCGATACGGAGAGGAAATGTCTGCTCAGTCCGTCTGAGGATGCCATGGCGGCATGCCGGCCTCAAGGACGAGCGGTGCCCCCAATTTTGCCTCCGCTCCGGTACCCTGCGCTCCAACAAAATCGGCTCCCCCACTCGCCGGCTCCGCCGGTCGCTGGCGCGATCCTTGACCCGGCCACGCCCCCATGACCGCGCGCGTCGTCTTTCACAAACGTCAAGGAGACGACGACGATGCTTCTGGAACAACACATTGAAGAACTGCGAGCCGAATTGCGAAACGCCGTGTACCGCGACGAACGCCGCGAAATCGAGGTCGAGCTGGAACTAGCATGCGCCGAGTTGGCGGTGATCATGGCCGAGCAGGAGGGTGTCATCGACATCGAGCCGCCCTTCTGAGGCGGCTTTTGCCCTGTCGTCTGGTCTGACGCGCCGGATCCACCGGCGGTTCAAACCCGAAGCTTCGCTTTGCATCCGCGGTCACCGGAACGGGCCCCGTTTCCTGATTGAGGGAAGCGGTGGGATCCGCATTCGTCTTTAACGCCGGGCCATCCCGTGGGAACAGCGTCGCCCCTTGGCGCACCCTTCGCTATCTGTCAGCATTTCAGCTTGCCGGACAGGCGGTTTCGGCCTGTATCCGCGCGACCGTCTCTTTCGCAGAAGCTGAAGAAAGAGCCTGACCGCTTCTTCCTCCCGCGCGAAATGATGCTCCCGCCTTTGACCCTTCGCGCCGATACGACCCCATCGACGGATGAGACATGTCTCGCCGAACAGGTTGGGCTCGATCGACATGGCATAATAGCGGGCCATGTTTTTCCTGTCGTCGATGCGTTCGACATAGATCTGGTAGGATTGTGCAATCATGAAACGGAGAATCGGACAAGGCGGACTCCGCGTCCAACGACATATTTGAATCGGTCTGCCTTGATTGATTCATGCTGATGATGGGTTTCCGAGGGATGATCTGAGTTCTCCATAATCGACGAGGACTGTTCGAAGCCCATTGATTGACTGGCGAGCCTGCCCATGGCCTCGAAACCTGGGTCAACGTTGTCCATGAGATCGCCCCCATTCGTGACAGACATGATCTGCATGAGATATGCCGCCATGATGTTCTGGAAAGTCGGAAGGATCACCTTTCCCTTTAGCTCTTCATC
This sequence comes from Agrobacterium sp. 33MFTa1.1, assembly GCF_004328495.1. Lineage (NCBI taxonomy): Bacteria > Pseudomonadati > Pseudomonadota > Alphaproteobacteria > Hyphomicrobiales > Rhizobiaceae > Agrobacterium > Agrobacterium sp. 33MFTa1.1. The sequence goes on from NZ_CP036360.1 coordinate 373,779, forward strand.
AAAGAACGCCGACCAGGATACGGGCGCTTTCGCGAGTTTGTCCTTGCGCCACAGAAGAGAAAGATACTGGACCTCGTGGACGGCTCCGCAGGCTCCGGCGATGCCGCTGATCTTCGGATTCAGTTTCGCGATGTTCGGTACGGTTTCGGTTGAGAACTTTTCGAGAAGGTTATCGCGACACCCGTCGAGCGACTGAGAGGCAGTCATGACGACGACGTCAAAGCCTGGCCGGCCGCGTGTCGCCTTGATTTTCGCGTAATCTTGCGACGCGGACCCCACGGCGTCATAAATAACCTTCACATTGAACTCTTTTTCAAAGGGTTCAATGATCCGGCTGCGGATAATCTCTTCGTAGGGTCCGCCGTAGCTGTTGACGATCAACTGCTCGGAACTCGCCTTGTCGGCCATCGTCACTGTTACACTTAATGTAACAAACAGAATTTTCCATTTCATAGTTCACCCTCACGTTTGTCTGGTTGACTGGCGTTTCGGAGACTTTGCGAAAGAATTGCGTCCCAGTTCCAATATTAGTTTTCGATGATTGATCGAATTTGACGAATAATAGCGCTCCCGATATCCTTGGAGTGAAGCAGGCGATCGACATCGCCGCCTCTGCCGCGTGCAGACAGGAGATCGGTTCCTTCAGGGGACAACGGCCGCAGTTTGGAGGCTGTGGGTGGCAGGAGAGAAAAGACAGGCGAGGCCTTGCGAAGGTCGCAAAACACGCCGAACCAGAAACGGTACCGGACCTCATCACCGTGGCTGCGCGCGTCGATGGCGCACCACGCCGCAATCGTCGCGGCCTGCAGGCTATATTGATCGCGCAGCACCTCGAAGGCGACAGCAGCATGTATTCCGTCGCAAACGTCGACGGGTGCGAAGGGTAGGGACGGCAATGCAGCAGATTGTTCCGACATGACGACTCTCCATTGAGAGTCCGGCCGAGTTTCGAAGTCGCTTGTGGCCGGACATTGCCTTGGCGACCCTCGCCGTCCGGATGCACATCGACTGTCATGTCGGCTAACAGGATAGATCAGGCTGGCGCCAGGGGGAAGCCTTATAGTTCAATTCACATACCTGTGGTCGCTTACGTCCGACGGGACGATCCATTCTGCTCTCGGCGTCGCGTCCTTTGGCTGATATGAGCAGTGTGCAGTGGTCATGCCGTCGCATAATCGAACGGGTCACGGGTGCCGTCTAGATTTAAGACCGAACCTTCCAGAGATGCTGGCGGTAAGGCTCGCCTCACTTTTGTCGGGTCGAGTGGTTCGCGCGTTGCCGCGGCGCCGGTTATGGATCGAATGTCGAACTGACATTCTTGGACTTCCTGCCAGCGCTGCCTCCCGGTTGGACGATAGTCATCGCACGGCCAAGAAACAGGCCCCGTCTCGGCGTGCGGCCTGGTGAAATGTCTTTCACATTTCTCAAAGGATACTGCGTGCCAAGCATGCTGCCCGACCTTGGTCCACTTTATTCCCGACCTTGGTCTGATCGAAGGGAGACGAAAGTTATTTCGCGTGTCTGCTGAAGTCCCGTCAAACCTTTTTGTCAAAAATTTGGGCTTGACCGTCCAAGGTGTAGTGACGACTTGTAAGGGCTCAAAGTTTTGCCCATCGGTGCGGTCAGATTTCCGCAGCCTTAGCATACAGATCGAACCCGAAGGAGCCTGGAGGTGTTACCACGCCGCAAACTGATCGCCGTTTTCCCGTGTCTGCTGTTGACCCTCTTTAACACGGCTCTTCCCTATACGATCAAAATTCACGGATTATCCGCTGCATTTCACGAGCAGTTGGCTGAGGCCGGAAACGGTAATGGTGGTGGCAATGGCAATGGCGGCGGTGGCGGCAGCGGAGGAGGTGGCGGCGGCAATGGAGGGGGCAGCGGAAACGGAGGCAGCAACGGTAACAGTGGCGGCAATGGCAACGGTAATTCGGGCGACAAGGGAAACAATAACAGCCAGTCGTCAGGCACCGGAAAGGCTGCGAAAACCGAGGCCGATGTCGACGACGCGGCGAATGCAGGTCGCGGTACTTTGACTGTCCGCCACAAGGATGGCATCAGCGAAAGCGTTCAGCGCGGCCGATACGTGATGAAGGATGCAAAGGGCAGAACAATCGTCAATCGCGATGCAACATTCTCTGACGAGCAGCGGCTCAGGGCCTTCCTCCGCTAACGGCGCCGGTCAATCTCGTCACGAAATGCCATCGCGGCTTCCGTCCGGTTGCTCACGCCGAGCTTGGTAAAGATCTGTGTCATGTGATGTTTTATCGTCTTTTCGTGCAAATCCAGTTTCAGCCCAATATGCTTGTTGCTTAACCCTGCAGATGCCAGCTCGAGCACTTCCCGTTCGCGCTCCGTGAGCGCGACAAAGGGATTGGCTCGGGCGCCTGACCCGGTTTGGGAAATCAGACGTGCCGACAGTGTCGGAGCGACGTAACTTTCACCTGCCGCGACGGTTCGAATGATATCAGCCAGTGCACGGGACCCGACTCCTTTCAGGACGTAACCATTGGCCCCGGCCCTTAGAGCTGTCATGACGTCATCGCCTGCCTCGGAAACCGTCAGCATCACGATCTTTTGGGCCGGGACCTGTTCAAGTATGAGCGGGACAGCTTCCAGCCCGCCTCCAGGCATGGAGATATCGAGCAGCAGGATGTCCGGTCGGTGCTCCGCGGCTATGCGCAGCGCATCGTCCCGGTTGCTACCCTCGCCAACGATCTTGAATTCGTCCATTTCGGTCAGGCTTCGGATAACACCTTCCCTGAAGAGAGGGTGATCGTCCACAACTGCCAGACTGATCTGCTCCTCGGTCATGCCTGTTCCATTTCCTCGATGTTAAGCGACATCCGCACGATGGTCCCACGATCGGATGAAAAGAGATGGAAGACTCCGCCCAGGCTTTCAACGCGGTCCCTAAGACCGGCGAGGCCGAGTTTCTCGGGTGAAACGTCGCTCATTCTGAAACCGTGCCCTTCGTCCGCTACTTCGACGGTAACTTGGCTGCCTTCGGATGATTGTGTAACCTTTTGTCCAATGCCGCCCGCATGGCGATAGCCATTGTTCAGGGCCTCCTGAACAAAACGATAGATACAAATCTTTGCAGCCCTGGAAAGATACGCAGGTGTTTCGTTGAGTAAGAGGTCGACAGTGACGCCCGTGCGCTGCTCGTGGGCAACAATCGCGCGCTTCAGCAGCGCGGCGAGGCTGTCCGTTTCTATGTGCGGTAACATCAGCCCGCTGCAAATGCCCCTGATTTCTGCCATGGCGTCATCGAGGCTTGTCTTGATGTTCGTCAAGGACGTTTCCCGCTCCTCGGCAGGTGTACGAGGATCGGCGAGCTTCGGACTGTCGAGGCGCAAGGATGCATAGGCGACCAATTGTGCGGGACCGTCGTGCAGGTCGGCACCGATGCGGCGCAAGTAACTCTCGTTAAGGGACGTGGCCCTTTGTGTCGCACGCTGAACACGCGCGCGTAAGGCCTCGTTCTGCCGCAGCAGGGCGGAGAGTTCATCGATGCGGTCATTGAGGGCCCTGCGCTGGCTGTCGATGGTTCGGCTTCCACGAAGGACTATAATCGACAAGAGGCCAAAAAATATGGTCGTGAACGCCGCGACCGCGAGCCAGCTCAGGAGGCGGGCCTGTTTAAGACTCCATTCGAATTCGTCGGCGACCTCAAAAAATTCAGAGACGGCGACGACGTTGCCCGACCACGGCTGCAAGACCGGATTGTAGATTTGCAGAAGTGGCTTTTCGCTATCGCGTTCGGCATCGCTCTCGACGCCGTCGATCCGATTGAACCTCGCTGTCATCCGGCCGGTAAAGGCCGTTTTAAGGTCGCCGGACAGTGGGAGCTGCTTGCCGGAAAGGCTTTTTTCGCTGGAATAGAGAATAGTACCGTCGCTGCGCCAGAGCCGAAACGAAAACAGTCGTTTCCCAAGTGCGCCCTGCCCAAGGGTCTCATCCAGGGCCCGTGTTATCGAATCGTCCAGGCTCTGGGTGGTTTGCATGTCAGGCAACAGAGGAGCAATCACGCTGTCGACGTAAAGCGCGGTCGTTGCCGCGGAGTTCCGCGTCACGGCGTTTTCGATCAGACTGGCAACGAAATAGCCCACGACCACCATTGCGCAGATCGCGACAAAACCACCCGCAAGCAGGAACTGCCGTGCGAGTGACTGGGAATTCCAGCGTGCCACCGGGCTCGTTATCGGCGCCTCCTGGTTAGGGCCTGTCCGCAGAATGCGCATTATCAGCACTCATCTCCCAATCCTTCATAGCTACCCGTCAACGCAGGGTGTCCACCATGCCCGCGGGAGGCACCGGTTTCCCCGATGTGAGCTCGTCGTCCGGTCCATACAATCAGCGACCATCGGTCGTGATCAATCGGACTATGGTCCGAATGCCCAGGGCATAGGTCGGAGTGGAGTAGAAACCCGAGATTTCGGCAATATTGTAGTGCGTAACGATTTGCTGGCACCGCGGCTCTGCGCAAGCGGTGACCGACCATGAAAAGGACCTGCACATGAAAATCTCCTCGCTGATCGGTACCGCAAGCCTTGGGCTCGTCCTCGCCCTTGCCCCCATGGCGGGAGATACTCCCGGCTTCACGCACGCAGCATTTGCGAAGGACGGGAGCGGCGGCGGTAATGGCGGCGGCAATGGCGGTGGTAATGGAGGAGGAAACGGCGGTGGCAACGGGGGAGGCCATGGCGGAGGGAAATCCGGCGCCGGCGAAAGCCGGGCGTCCTCGAATTCATCCGCGCACAAGGGCTCTTCGGCACCATCGAAATCGCATCATCCCGACAAAACTTCAAAATCTCATGCCGAGAAATCCAAAACGCACAGCGCAAAGCCCGGCACCGGTAGCCTCAACTCGATGAAGAGAAACTACCATGCCTATCTGAATTCCCAGGACCCCAAGATGGCGGCGCTTGCAGCCTACGTGAAGGCATATGCGGAATTCGAAATTCAGTACGGGGTGGGGGCCGTGCCCACAGACCCCGCGCTTAGCGAAGCTGCCCTTGTCTCGGCGCTGGAACAGTTGGCAAACAGGCCGGTCACCGACGGGGAGCTTGCCGAAGCGAAGAGCATTTTAGGCGCTGGAACAGAAACAGGGAAAATCGCGGAGGTTCGCGACGCTCTCGAACAAGAAGACGGAAACTGAGAGACACCCGTAAAGGGGTGGCACGCCTGGACCTGCCTTCGTGTGCGATCAGGAACTCACCTACGTGGCTGCAAGTTTTCTGTCCTGCGCCTTGAGAGTTTGGTGTCGGTCGACCGCATTTAATTGCCGGAGTAATGACCGGCACTATCGCCGGATCAAGTTGCCCGCCGCGAGCTTGATCCGGCGATGTCATATAGGCGACCCGTTTGCCGTGAAGTTGGCTGCCGCTAACATGCGCAAGCCAACGATAATGATCGGCGACAATGGAGATCTCGTGCGTGGTTACGGCCCACTTAAGGCCGATAGCCGGAGATCAGCCCCTGGCCGAAGCGGTCAAATGTGACTGGGCTGGTCTTTTCAGAAGCGTTACGCTCTCTGACACTCGCAAGTCGTCGCATCGCATATCCCATTTTCTCGGCTATCCGAAACGATGACGCGTTATCTTCATCGATTCCGTCGGTTCGCTAGAGCAACTGCTCCAGGCGGTGCGCGCGAACGGCAGGAACGTTCCCTCAGTCAACCGCGCCCGGCGAGCGTCACGCGTGTTTCGAATATCACTTTCCAGTCCCTGTCAGTCCTGCGTTGAGAACACCTTTTGAAGCCGACCCACGTCCGAGAAAAGATGTCGGTTCATGGCCCCTCTTTAGGTTCACAAGAGGGGCGCGTCAGCGGACAGATTATCTTCTTCAAGGTGCGGCGTCCCAACCGGCCGCTTCTATGATCGATCAACTGTAGGCAGCCTGACTGCGTTAGCCCTTTATAAGGATCATTCCAGGTAAACGGCCTCGCATCCGCAATCTTGACCACCAAATCGGACTTTCTGGCAGGCTTGGACCGGGTCGATCATTGCAAACCGATCCTGCGTGAGCTAGTTAACGTCATCCACAAGGACCCGGTGAAACTCCGGGTGGCTCTTCTGGCCGCCGATCCGCCAGACAACACAGCAACGCAACCTATGCCATTTCGAGGACCGAGTTTCGCTCGGCCCGTTGCCTCAACTGTGAAAAATATTCCTATGCAAACTCTTTCAAACTACCGTCAGGAGTGGTTCTCCAACATCCGTGGCGACGTACTTTCGGGTATTGTCGTCGCTCTCGCGCTTATCCCGGAAGCGATAGGCTTCTCGGTGATTGCGGGTGTCGATCCCAAGGTCGGCCTCTACGCTTCCTTCGCAATCGCCTGCGTGACGGCCTTTGTGGGCGGCCGGCCGGGCATGATCTCTGCCGCCACGGCGGCGACCGCTGTCGTCATGATCTCGCTGGTCAAGGACCACGGTCTTCAGTATCTCTTCGCCGCCACCATCCTGATGGGCATCATCCAGATCGCTGCGGGATGGCTGAGGCTGGGCCGCGTGATGCGCTTCGTTTCACGTTCCGTCATCACAGGCTTCGTCAATGCGCTTGCGATCCTGATCTTCATGGCCCAGTTACCCGAACTCGTGGGGGTTCCGACGCTCACCTACATGATGATTGCAGGCGGTCTTGCCATCATCTACCTCTTTCCATACGTGACCAAGGCGATCCCATCGCCGCTTGTGGCCATCGTGGTTCTCACGGCCATGGCCTGGTGGTTCGGCATGGACCTGCGCACGGTCGGCGACCTTGGCGAACTTCCCTCTTCGATCCCATTCCTGATGCTTCCTCAGGTTCCGTTGACCTGGGAGACGCTGCAGATCATCTTCTCATACTCGGTGACACTTGCTGCTGTCGGCCTGCTGGAATCGCTGCTTACCGCGCAGATAGTCGATGATATGACGGACACGCCCAGCAACAAGAGCCAAGAATGCGTTGGACAGGGCGCGGGGAATATCGCCTCGGCACTGATCGGCGGCATGGGCGGATGCGCCATGATCGGACAATCGGTCATCAACGTAACATCTGGTGGTCGAGGACGTCTTTCAACCTTCGTGGCTGGTTCTTTCCTGCTGTTTCTGATCGTCGTCCTCAACGATCTCGTCCGGATCATCCCCATGGCCGCGCTTGTTGCGGTTATGATTATGGTTTCAATCGGCACTTTCTCCTGGAGGTCGATCGTCGATCTGAGACGTCACCCGCTTCCGTCGTCCTTCGTCATGCTGGCGACCGTCGTCACCGTCGTTGCAACACATGATCTGGCGAAAGGCGTGATCGTTGGCGTCCTGCTGTCCGGCATCTTTTTCGCTGGCAAGGTAGCCCGTCTGTTCAAGGTCACGCGGCTGGAGAATCCCGAACAGAACAGTGTCACCTATGCAGTAGTTGGACAGGTCTTCTTTGCGTCGGCAGAAGCCTTTATCCAAGCTTTCGACTTCACCGATAAGGGCAAACGGATCATCATCGATCTCACAAGGGCCCATCTCTGGGACATCACCGCAATTGGCGCGTTGGACAAGGTCGTATTGAAGCTCCGTCAGGCGGGCAACGAGGTCGAGGTTCTCGGATTCAACGAAGCGAGTGCTGATATGGTTGATCGCTTCGCGCTGCACGACAAGGATGAGCGGCGCGCGGCAAGCGCCGCACTACACTGACCGCCTGCATCCGTGCGCCTTGATGTTGTGGGCGAGCGTCATGGATCGAACCGAATTACGGCGGACCTGAAGGTGTCGATGGGCGCCGTTGCGGCGCGCTTCGCTTTTACAGTTGCACCCGGGCCTGATGGCTGGCGCAACGACCTGCACCGATCATACCGCCCTGACGGCCCGAGATTGAAGGAAGGGAGACTGGTCTTGTTGCCGCTCGAGGAATGCCGGTAGCACGGTCAGGCAAGAAGGTTTAAAGGTGACATTGCGGCAAGATGATCGAGATGAAAACTGACTCTAGCGAGGCCGCAACAGATCACGCGTACACCTCGCAGCGGTCAACGATTGCAGCGCTGTTCAGAGAATAAATAGCTGGTCGCTTTTACGCGCGCTGCTTACTCTTTGGAACGTGATTCAGGGTGGAAAGAAGCGCAACCCGGGACAACCACATAATGCGTCTGGCTTATTGCTCATGTCGACAACTGACACTAACGGCGAAAGGCGAACCGGTGAAGGTATCAATCTGCCACTGCCAGGCATGCCAGCGCCGTACCGGCTCCGCGTTCGGCGTTGCCGTGTTTTACGGGGCGGGCCAGGTGACCGCAGCCGGCAACCATAAGGCATTTCTACGCCGGGGCGAAAGCGGAAAGGAGTTGGAGTTCCGCTTTTGTCCTTGCTGCGGATCTACGGTATATTGGCTCCCGGAATTCCGGCCAAACCTCGTCGCGATTGCCCTTGGCTGTTTTGAGGATCCATCAGGCATCGAACCGACACAGAGCGAATATGAAGCAATGCAATTCCCTTGGGTCTCTTTGTGTTTGCGAAGTGAGGGATCCCATTGACCCGCCGCGTTTGCGACCGCAAGCCTCTACCATGACTCCGGCGCGACGTTAGCTTCCGGCCCTCGTCGCCTGCATGTATTATCATAACCTACTTTTTGTGGTTTCCCGAAAATGCGGCCGTCAATCCGAGGCCGATGTAAATGGACCCGCTGACCCAGCGTTCAGCTTTAAGGTAGACCGGGCTGCGCTTCAGCCAGTTACCCGCCGTCCCGGCAGCGAGTGCATAGGCGCCGTCCGTGAGCACTCCGATCACTGTGTAAAGAACCCCGAGGAACGCAACCTGCATTGCCACATGGCCACGCTGGGGCTCAACAAACTGCGGCAGAAAGGCGAGGAAGAACAACGCGGTTTTCGGATTGAGGAGGTTGACCAGGAAACCCTCGCGGAAAATGCGTCCGCGACTGCGCGGCTGGTCTGCGCCGTTAAAATCGGGAATGCTCGCGGGACCGAAAAGCTTCTTGAAGCCCAACCAAATCAGGTAGGCCGCGCCGGCATACTTCACCACGCTGAAGGCGATCGCGGAAGACGCCAGGAGCGCCGACAGCCCTGCAGCAGCCGCGGCGACATGCACGAGTGTGGCCGCGTGAATGCCCAGAATCGAGACGAGGCCAGCAGAACGGCCCTGCTCGACCGAGCGGGCGAAGATGTAAAGAACCGCCGGCCCAGGCACGAGAAGCAGAACAAGCGTGGCGCTGACGAACAGGCTGAGATTGGCCGCGCCGGGAATTATCGAATCCATGATTGTGTCACTCCCCTCTGTGGCGATAGCAATAGCATTGAAAACCGTTCGATGCGAGACCGGCTTGTTGTGCCGCCATCCAATGGTTCAGTGAGTATGGAGTTCGCACGTCACGTTGATGTCTTCGAACGAACCAGCTTCAGTGGCGGCTTGAACTACTATGGCAACCTCGATGTGAACCGGTACCTGTGACGCTCGCTCCACGGTTTAAACGCGGGCCTTCCGGCTGTTTATATCGTGGGAGAGCGGTACCTCGCTTGAATATGCCAGGCCCGCGGGAAATCATCGACAAAATGCCGAAACTTGTTCCCGACCTGACACGGAGCTACGCAATACCGGATTGTGGTCGTTAGGCGCCGCGGGAAAAATCCCGCGACGTTAGACGCAATGATTGCCTTTGCGAGGTCTATATGGGCTTGCGAATTAGACTGTCGCACAGCAAAATCGGGCGAACGTCGTTAGTTTTGTTCCGGCCGGATCACCCTCTTTGCTAGGCTCTGGTCCAGTTGAAGCAGCCGAGGGGCAGAGCGGCGTTGCTTACCAACAGTGCACCGTGGCGATAGAGTTCCAAGGGATTTCCATCCGCCGGCATATCCACTGCCCACAATTGGCCCGACGGGTCAGAGGCAATTATCCTGCCGTTTACCGCGGCAATGGCAGCAAAGGCATCCAGCTCGCTTGTGCCGGGTGAGAAAAGTACCGTCACCTGTGATTGACCGGACGGCGGCAGCAAAGCAAGCGGGCCCGCAGTCAGTGCCGCCACGACGAGCAAAACCGGCGATCTGGGTACACCACCTCCCCTTCTTGACCCGCTCCGGCGCAGTATCCAGCCAATGGTCAAAGGGATAAGTCCAAACATGGCAAACCAGAGCAAATCCCAAAAAAGCGGGTTATCCACGTCCATACGGACCCGGTGAATTCCCAGCAGCCAGTGTGACACAATACTGTCAAGGACATGCCATCCACCGAAGCCGACGACGGCATTGGCAAACAGAAACCGATCCGCTCCTGGAGCAGGGAATTCATTACGGGCTCGCCAGAGCAAGCAAAGGCCAACGATAGCAACGAGGTACATCAGCGCATGAAAAATACCATCCCAGAGAATGAGAAGGCGAATATCGAGGCGTGCCTGCTCAAGACCACTTAAAAGATGATGCCATTGCAACAACTGGTGCAACACAATGCCATCGAAGAACCCGCCGAGACCAAAGCCCAGCATATAACCGGCCCATCGAAACTCTCCGGAAAAGGGCCGGAGGCTTGCTTCAGCTCCTGCGTCTGTCATTGATTTCCCTCCACTCCATTGCCATTCCAACCTCAGGAACGGCCCAATGTTCCGCAGTGTCCGTAGTTGCATGAGCCGGTCGCACGGGGCTTTGGAGCTGCGGCTGCTTATGTATCAAGAGGCAATCGCGAGGATCAAAACGGGGAGCGGCTAGCGGCTGACTTGGGTCGCGGAAGTGCTTGCACAACACGTATTCGTAACGGCGCGAATGAGCGGGGGCTCCACAACAAAAGGTCAAGCCGTTCCAGGAACCACGCGCAGCAAGCGACAGATCGGGCGAGGGTGCTCTGCGACGTTCGCTTTTCCGTGAAGCCGCTTCAGGTGACTGGCGGCCGGGGGCGGGCCTACCCGGACCAATGACTTCGGCCGCGTCTAATGACAAGCCAGACGCAAGCGAGTTGCTCCAGGTTGTGAGTAAAGGAGAATCGAATGTCTGCAATCGACCGGATTGGCGGAACCGCCGCGATTTACACACGTTTACGGCCGCAGGAGGTCACTCACACAGGCCTCGACCGGGCTGCTGAGCGGCCCGTTGCAACTTCTTTCGGGGGCGCCCCCGCGCCCCTCTCCTCCAATCTTGCAAATGTACTCTGGTCGCTTCAGGGAGAACCGGCCGGACACATTGATGAGGCGCCTCTGCAGAACGGCGGGCCAAGCCCGGAGGAAGAACTGAGCAAATGGGCGCATATGAGCCTCGGCGAAAAAATCAGGGCGCAGTATCTGGAGGCGCGCGGATTAACGGAAAGCGATCTTGCCGCAATGTCGCCCGACGAGCGGAAGGCGATGGAGGACGAGATCAAGAACGCGATCATGGCTGCGCTGGAGAATACTGGCGAGGACCACACACGCCGGAGGCCGTGATCCAGCCCCAAAACGGAAGAGGTTTAGCCCCGCCGGTGCGACCGGATGAAAAGCAGTCCCTCGACGGGTGGATGCTCCCCGGCGCATGCCCGTTGCTTTTGCGCCTATATCCCCCTCCGCCCGAGTGTTGTGTCGGTTACCTGTCACTGCAGACGGAACTCGCCGTCAATGCGACGCCATTCATTCGGCCCAATCAAACGCTGGTGGGTAAAGCGGACGGAGTGAAGGGGGCCGTCGAGCCTCGTTTGCCAAAAGTCAAGGAACTTGTGCATTTCGGGGAAGTCCGGGGCCAGGTCATAATCCTGCCAGACAAAGGTCTGGAGCACGGCCTCGAAATCCGGGATCCGATAAAGGATGTGGGCAGTGGTGAGGCCATAGCCATTGAGCTGGCGTTCGAGATCGGATGAAAACTGCATGCTTCATCTCCTTTCGTGACACGACAAAGTGTGGCGCAAAATTTTCCAGGTATCAACGGTCTTCTCAACGCGAACCGTCAGAATTTCGTTCCTTTTCAGCGCATTAGCAGCAGGCGATCATGAGTGCTGATTTTTTTGCGTCGACCTCTTGAAATTCAAAAATCGCCAAACCAGATTTTTGCGCGCGAACGCTCGGACGAGGTTCGCACTTCCGGGTCGGCCACCCCCGGCCCGGTAAGAACAGACGTCATCTTTTTTGTCTCACGGAGGAAAATATGTCGTTCCGACCGCTTCATGACCGCATTCTCGTCCGCCGGGTCGAATCCGAAGAAAAGACCAAAGGCGGTATTATCATCCCCGACACTGCCAAGGAAAAACCGCAGGAGGGCGAGGTCATCGCCGTTGGGCCCGGTGCGCGCAACGATGCCGGACAGATCCAGGTGCTCGACGTCAAGGTGGGCGACCGCATCCTGTTCGGCAAATGGTCAGGCACCGAGATCAAGATCAATGGCGAAGACCTGCTGATCATGAAGGAAAGCGATGTCATGGGCATCATCGGCGCCCAGGCTGAGCAGAAGAAAGCCGCCTGAGCGTCTTACCCTACACCCATCAGTCAGATAGCTGCCTATTGAGGAGTTAAAAAAATGGCTGCCAAAGAAGTCAAGTTCCACACCGATGCCCGTGAACGCATGCTGCGAGGGGTCGATGTGCTCGCTAATGCCGTGAAAGTCACCCTTGGCCCCAAGGGTCGTAACGTTGTTATCGACAAGTCTTTCGGCGCACCGCGCATCACCAAGGACGGCGTGTCGGTCGCGAAGGAAGTCGAGCTTGAAGACAAGTTCGAGAATATGGGCGCGCAGATGCTGCGCGAAGTCGCTTCGAAGACAAACGATCTGGCCGGCGACGGCACCACGACCGCAACTGTCCTCGCCCAGGCGATCGTCAAGGAAGGTGCCAAGGCGGTTGCCTCCGGTATGAACCCGATGGACCTGAAGCGCGGCATCGATCTTGCGGTCGATGCTGTCGTCAAGGAGCTGAAGACCAACGCTCGTAAGATAACCAGCAATTCCGAAATCGCCCAGGTTGGAACAATCTCTGCGAACGGGGATACGGAGATCGGCCGTTATCTTGCCGAGGCAATGGAGAAGGTCGGCAACGAAGGCGTCATCACCGTGGAGGAAGCAAAGACCGCAGAAACCGAACTTGAAGTCGTCGAAGGCATGCAGTTCGACCGCGGCTATCTGTCGCCCTACTTTGTCACCAATCAGGACAAGATGAGGGTCGAACTTGAGGATCCCTATATCCTTATCCACGAAAAGAAGCTCTCGAACCTGCAGGCCATGCTGCCGGTCCTCGAAGCCGTGGTCCAGTCGGGCAAGCCTCTCCTCATCATCGCTGAAGACGTCGAAGGCGAAGCCCTTGCAACGCTCGTCGTCAACAAGCTGCGTGGCGGCCTCAAGATCGCTGCCGTCAAGGCGCCTGGCTTCGGCGACCGCCGCAAGGCCATGCTGGAAGACATCGCCATCCTGACCGGTGGTACCGTCATCTCCGAAGACCTTGGCATCAAGCTTGAAAACGTCACGCTCAACATGCTCGGACGCGCCAAAAAGGTGGCTATCGAGAAGGAGAACACCACCATCATCGACGGCGTAGGTTCCAAGTCCGAGATCGACGGGCGTGTTGCGCAGATCCGCGCTCAAATCGAGGATACCACTTCCGACTATGACCGCGAAAAGCTGCAGGAGCGTCTCGCCAAGCTCGCCGGCGGCGTTGCCGTCATCCGGGTTGGCGGCTCGACGGAAGTCGAAGTAAAGGAAAAGAAGGACCGCGTCGACGATGCGCTGCACGCCACTCGTGCGGCGGTAGAGGAAGGCATCCTGCCTGGCGGTGGCGTCGCGCTGCTGCGCGCTGTCAAGGCGCTCGACAATCTCGGTACGGCCAACCAGGATCAGAGGGTCGGCGTTGATATCGTCCGCCGTGCAATCGAGGCACCCGTCCGTCAGATCGCCGAAAACGCCGGCGCGGAAGGCTCCGTTATCGTCGGCAAGCTGCGCGAGAAGACGGACTTCTCCTTTGGCTGGAACGCACAGACAGGCGAATACGGTGATCTCTACGCGCAGGGCGTTATTGACCCGGCCAAGGTCGTTCGTACTGCGCTTCAGGATGCCGCCTCTGTAGCAGGCCTTCTGGTGACGACCGAAGCGATGATAGCCGAAAAGCCGAAGAAGGATGCCGCGCCTGCACCCGCCGGAGCGGGAATGGACTTTTGATGGAAGGGGGCGCCCAGAGGGCGCCCCCTGTTTGGTGCTCCGTGAGTAACGATGCGGAGCCTGACCAGCCAAATACCAGCGCGAGTCCTCTTCTGCAAATTCGCGGGCGTCTGGATGAACGCAGTGAAGGCGGCCGGTGGGCTGTTCCTCCCGGAATAATAAAGGGCCACGGGCGTCAGGAGCGGCGTCCACTCCTCCAATATGTGCGTCAGTCGTCCAGCCCCAACCCTTCGCGGCAAAGGTTTCTGCGAAAGCGAAATCGACCACACGAAACTTTCACCAGGAAATAAATCGGTTCCGCCGAGGTTTTTCCATTCTGCTGTCAGTCAGGGTGGAATGCTGCGCGGTTGACATGGCGACCTCGTCGCAGTTCGACTGCCCGAATTTCGGAACGGATGCGACATCGACTGAGGAGGGGCCTGTTTAATGTCTCCTGGCTTTGCATAGTCGAGTTAACCGCACTGCGAGTTACTAGTGGCCGAATTTTTAGTCATCCCACCACCGCCGCCGAAAACGCGGATTTGATCAGTGTTTTCGTATATTCAGCCGACGGCCGGTTGAAGATGGCGTTTGTCTCTCCCTCCTCGACGATCTTTCCGTTTCTCATGACGATGACGTAATCTGAAATGGCCTTGATGACGGACAGGTCGTGGCTGATGAAGATGTAGGAAAGGCCATGGGCCTTCTGTAGATCACGCAGGAGGTCGATAACCTGGCCCTGAACGGACCGGTCCAGCGCCGACGTGGGTTCGTCAAGAATGATGACCTCTGGTTTGAGAATAATGGCGCGGGCAATGGCGATACGTTGGCGTTGCCCCCCGGAAAATTCGTGGGGGTAGCGGTTGCGGGCGGCGGGATCGAGGCCCACTTCCTTCAGCGCCTCGATTGCGCGCCTGTCCCGTTCCGCACGGTTGAGGTTCTGGTCGTGAACGAAGAGCCCCTCGGTGATGATCTCGCCTACCGTCTGTCGCGGCGAAAGCGAACCATAGGGGTCCTGGAACACCAGTTGGAGATGCCGCCGTAGCGGCCGCATGGCCTTTCGATCAAGCCCGGTGATTTCCTGTTTTCCGAAGAAAATCCGGCCATCGGCCTGGATCAGGCGCAGCAGAGCGCGACCGAGCGTGGATTTGCCTGACCCGGATTCGCCAACAATGCCGATCGTCTGTCCCTGATGAAGATTGACGTTCACGCCATCAACGGCCCGGAACTTGCTCGATTTCGACAGGAAGCCGCCCGGAATTGTGTAATCGATCGTTACGTTCTGGCCGGAAAGCACGATCGGAGCCTCTCGGCTGACTGCAGGCTTGTTCCCTCGGGGCTCGGCATCGAGAAGCATCCGGGTATAATCCGCCTTCGGGCGCTCGAAGATATCCTCCGTTGTCCCAGCCTCCACGATTTCCCCCCGGCGCATGACCGCGACGCGATCGGCAAAGTGGCGGACGACGCCGAGATCATGCGTGATCAGCACGATGGCCATCCCGAAGCGTTGCTGCAGCGACTTCAAAAGATCAAGGATCTGGGCCTGGATCGTAACGTCGAGGGCGGTGGTCGGCTCATCCGCAATCAGGATGTCCGGCTCGTTCGCGAGCGCCATGGCGATCATGACGCGCTGGCGCTGACCACCGGAAAGCTCGTGAGGATAGCTGTCTATACGCCGCTCGGGCTCCGGAATTCCGACGAGCCTCAGCAGTTCGAGAACGCGTGCGCGCGCCTCCTTTTTACTGCCACCGCGGTGGTGAATGATCGGCTCAGCAATCTGCGCACCGATCCGGTAGAGAGGATCGAGCGAGGTCATCGGCTCCTGGAAGATCATGGTGACTTTCGCGCCACGGATTTTGTTCAGCTCGCCGACAGGCAGTCCAAGAAGTTCCCTTCCGCGATATTTCGCCGAGCCGCTGATGGCGCCATTGGATGCAAGCAATCCCATGATGCCCATCATCGTCTGGCTTTTGCCCGAGCCGGACTCCCCGACGACTGCGAGCGTTTCACCCTGTTTAACGTCAAGGTCGATGCCCTTGACGGCATGGACAGTGCCATCCGGCGTGGTGAAATCGACCTTGAGGTCGCGAACGGAAAGAATGGTGTCAGTTGTCGTCTTCATGTCAACGATCCTTGGGATCGAGTGCATCACGCAACCCATCGCCGACGAAATTCAGCGAAAACAGGGTCAGCACGAAAAAGATCGCCGGGAATATCAGAAGCCAGGGGGCGGACTGGATATTGTTGGCACCTTCGGAAATCAGCGCGCCCCAGCTTGTCAGGGGCGCCTGAACGCCGAGACCGAGGAAGGACAGGAAGCTTTCCAGAAGAATGACTTTGGGCACGACGACCGTCACGAACACGACAACGGGTCCGATCGTATTGGGGATGATATGACGGCGGATAATCTGCCAGTCGCTTAGTCCCAGAGCCTGCGCCGCACTGACAAACTCCCGTCGTTTCAAGGCGAGTGTCTGGCCACGCACGATGCGCGCCATGTCCAGCCATTCCACTGCGCCGATGACGAGGAAGATCAGGATGAAGCTGCGGCCAAAAAAGACGACCAGAACCACAACCAGAAAGACGAAGGGCAGTGAATAGAGGATTTCGACGAAGCGCATCATCACATTGTCCACGCGCCCGCCAATATAGCCCGCTGTTGCACCGTAGACCACGCCGATTCCCAGGGAAACGAGGCTCGCCAGGACACCGACCGCAATCGAAATCTGACCGCCAAGCATGACGCGCGCAAGCATGTCGCGGCCGTTGGAATCTGTACCGAAGAAAAAGTATTCGCGGTTGACGTCGCCTTCCAGCTTCAGCGTGCGTCCGTCGTCTTCGGTCGCAATCACCCTGGTATTTCTGAATTCATTGGCACGGTCGAAGTAGCGTGTTGCGCGCGGATCGATTGCGCTGCTGGAGGCGATGGTCGCCGTGAAAGTCTGGCCTTCAACGGCAAATTCCTTCAGCTCGACGCGGGCCCGGCTCGCAACACCCTCCATCACGTCCTGAAGGTTATTCACATCCGGGCGTGGCTCGAGACTGGGTGCCACCGAGACATAGGAGGAAAACACCTGATCATAGGTATGTGCCAGGAAATGAGGCCCGACAAACGAGAACAGAGTAATAAGGAGCAACATGACGGAACCCGCCATGGCTGCCTTGTTGCGTCTGAAACGCAGGACTGCCAGCTGGAACAGGCTGCGGCTTTTGATTTGTTGCGAATGAGAGTTAGTGCCGGGGCTATCAGTCATGTCTGACCCTCGGATCAAGAAGGCCGTAGAGAATATCGACGACTAGATTGAACAGGATGACGAAAATGGCGACGAGAACAACGGTGCCCATTACCAGCGTATAGTCACGATTGATGGCGCCGAGAACGAAGTAGCGGCCGACACCGGGAATGGTGAAGATCGTTTCGATGACTGCCGAGCCAGTCAAAAGCGCGGCGGCGCAGGGAGCGAGATAGGAAACGACCGGCAGCATTGCCGCGCGCATGGCGTGGAAAACGACGACGCTGCGTGCGGGAAGGCCATAGGCCTTGGCCGTGCGGATGTGGTCCATTCGCAGTGCCTCGATCATGGCACCGCGCGTCAGCCGGGCAATGACCGCAAGCTGCGGCAGCGCAAGTGCGATCATCGGAAGAATGAGGTAGCGTAGCGACCCGTCACCCCAGCTGCCTGCCGGAAGAAGCCCGAGCAGCACGGCAAATACAAGCGTGAGAACAGGGGCCACGACGAAGTTCGGGACGGTGACGCCCACTGTCGAGATTGACATGATCGAGAAATCGAAAGCGCTGTTTTGCCTGAGTGCTGCGAGCGTGCCGGCGAGCACGCCGCCCACCAGAGCCAGCAACAGGGCATAACAACCCAGTTCGAGCGAATAGGGCAGGCCCTTGCCGATCAGCTGCGCGACGGTGTTGTCCTTATAGATGTAGCTTGGGCCAAAATCGCCGGTGACGGCATTGCCGAGATAGATGAGATACTGGCGCCATAGTGGCTCATCCAGATGATAGGTTCTCATCAGATTTTCCATGGTCTGCGGGGGGAGGGGACGTTCGAGATTGAACGGACCACCGGGCGCAAAACGCATCAGGAAAAACGAGATCGTGACGACGATAAACAACGTCGGCACGGCGCTCGCCAAACGGCGCAGAAACCGGCATCGACATGGCTGTTCCGCAGAGCTCAACCCTTGCGACCCAGGATACGGCATCCGATGCGGCAAGGCGCAATTTTGCCGAAACCTTCGGACGAGTGGCCGACCGCACGATCCAGCGCAATATGGATGTACAGCCGACGCTGCAAATCCGGCCCGGCTATAAATTCAATGTGCTAGTAGATCAGGACATTGTCTTTTCAGGGAAATATCGTTGAGAAAGCAGCCTAGCCCTAGTCGCCGTTTCCTTCCGTGGCCAGCGCGGCATAGCTAAATCACGAAGCATGCCAACTGAACCGCACCGGGTTTGCCGGAGGCCATTTCGTTTAAGTTATGCTTGCCACGGCCGGTGCGTCCAGCATGGCGTAATATCGTTCTTCGGCTTCGGCTGGCGGTATGTTGCCGATGGGCTCCAGAAGGCGACGGTTGTTGAACCAATCTACCCATTCCAGCGTGGCGAACTCCACGGCTTCGAAGTTTCGCCACGGTCCTCGCCGATGGATGACCTCGGCCTTGTAAAGACCATTGACCGTTTCAGCGAGAGCGTTGTCATAGGAACCTCCAACACTCCCGACCGACGGCTCGATGCCCGCTTCCGCCAGCCGTTCGGAATAGCGAATGGACACATATTGCGATCCGCGGTCGGAATGGTGAACCAGTCCTCCACGGTGGACGGGCCGCCGATCATGAAGCGCCTGGTCGAGGGCATCGAGAACGAAACCCGCATGGGCAGTCCGGCTTGCTCGCCAACCGACGATGCGGCGAGCGAAGGCATCGATCACGAACGCGACGTAAACAAAGCCCTGCCAAGTGGCCACATACGTGAAATCAGAAAGCCAGAGCATGTTGGGCGAAGGCGCGAAAAAGTGCCGGTTCACCCGGTCGAGCGGACAAGGCGCGGCCTTGTCCGACACGGTGGTTTTGACGGGTTTGCCACGGATGATGCCCTGTAGTCCCATTGCCCTCATGAGCAGAGCAACAGTGGAGCGGGCGATGTCGTAGCCTTCTCGCTGCAACTGCCGCCAGACTTTACGCACGCCATAGACCTGGAAGTTCTCGTTGAACACCCGGCGTATTTCGATCTTCAAACCGATATCGCTGCGGGCCCGGACCGACAGGCGATCCACATCCAGGCGCTTGGCAACGTTCTCGTAGTAGGTTGATGGGGCAATCGGCAAAAGCCTGCAGATCGGCTCGACCCCGAACACGCCACGGTGTTCGTCAATGAACGAGATCATCGTTTGAAGGGGCGGTCGAGCTCCGCCATCGCGAAATGAGCAGACGCCTTGCGCGAAATCTCGTTGGCCTGACGAAGCTCGCGGTTCTCGCGCTCAAGAGCCTTCATCTTCTCGGCCGCGTCGCTCGGCAAGCCTGCTCGTTTGCCGCTGTCGACCTCGGTCTTCTTCACCCATTCATGCAGCGCGGCTGGCGAGCAACCGATCTTGCCCGCAATAGATGAAACGGCAGCCCACCGCGATGGGTGCTCAGCCTCGTGATCCAGCACCATACGGATGGCGCGTTGGCGGACTTCGGGTGAAAACTTGTTCGTTGTCTTGCTCATATCGGCTCCACTCTCTCAGAAGTTGGAGCCTCCGGCAAACCCGGTGCGGTTCAAGGTGTTGGCTTGATTTCACTGACGGTTCCCGACATGGCCATCCAAGCCTACAAGCGATCGCGCGGCTTCTTGTATCTACGAAGAACGGAGAAGAAGAAGCCCGAATCGTCTTCAATCACAAGCATGCCGCTGCCAGCGTCTGGGACGATGACGAGCTGAAGGAGGAATTCAACTATTCCACCGAATATCCGGACGGCGTGCTTCCTTGGAAGACGGTTTCTTTTAGCAATCCGGCGAGCGACCATCGTCGATGCTTGGGCGTTCTCCATGCCAGATTCCTGCTGCGGTCACCTGAACGTCGCCACCACGCATGTCACCTTTCACGAGAGTGGCGTCGCACCCTCGGTTTTACCGGCCTCTTGCAGGAACAGGCTGTAGCCGATCGAGTGATCCGCGTACTTGAAGGCGAGAATACTTAGTACGGAGGCGATCATGGCCGCCAGAATCAACCGCATGTGTTAGACCTCAAGATGTTATCGCAGAGAGTTATCGTCGTTTGGCGTGTATCTCTGGCCCGGAAACCCTATCGAATCGGCGCGTCCGCCGTAAGCCCCGCGGGTCTCTCCAGAAGGACTTTGACGACGACACATCGAACGTAGTTTGGACCAATCGAGCATGACAGCTATACCAATGGTTGGCGTGCCACCTTTCGGCGAACAAGGTGTGAGGTCCCCGCCTCAACGCGGTTCTATGCCGAATTCCTGCGCATCCAGATCCTGTTCGAGTTTGACGAGCGCGCGATCGCTGATTTCGCCAGTCCGATACATCTTGAGTAGCTCGGCGCGGCCGGCTTTGATCGCTGCCAACATCGCTGCGGACGGTGGCATGGCGGCGCGTGCTCCCGCAGCCCCGGCGAGCGACGAGGCTTCGCGGTCGGCACGGTTCCGGTAGTGCTCAAGCAAGCAGCGCTCCTCGTTGGAAGTTTGCGAGCTGACGGCCGCCGAGAACGCCTTGAATTGAGCCTGGGACAGCCTCATTCTCGCCGTCGCCTCGTCTCGGGCAAGCCGCTCCGCGCTTTGCGATCCGGTCGAGGGCAAGAACTTCACCAAGAGCGGCAATGTCGGCCCCTGGATCAAAACGGTCACGAATATCACGCCAAACGCCGATACCAGAATGAAATCCCTGCCGGGGAAATCCTCGGGGAGAGCCAGCGCGGCCGCGAGGGTGACCGGCCCCCGAATACCCGCCCAGCCGAGGATCATCGTGATCGAAAAGTCGGGCTGCATTCCAGCGCGTAGGCCAAGGCGGCGCGCTAGCCTCCATAAGGCGTCCGAGCCGAACAGCCAGATAAACCTCGAGATCAATACGACCCCGACGATCACCCCGGCGGGAAATGTGAGTTCGGTCATCGCCTGATCGCTGGTGGCGATCCTATCCAAGGTCTCCCTCAGGGACAGTCCGACAAGAATAAACAGGATCGACTGGAGGACGAAGACGAGAATTTTCCAATAACTACGGGCGGCAATTCGAGTCGCTGCGGAGAAAATCTCGTGTTGCCGCCATCCGAGTATCAGGCCTGTCGTCACTGTCGATAGCACACCGGAAACGCCGATCCGCTCGGCGGCTATGTAGGAGGACGCTGCAAGCAGCATGGTTCCGGTGATGACGATCTCGCTGCGTGCCAGTCGCTGTAGCACCAGCATACCCGCATGGCCGAGGCAGTAGCCGACGGCGATGCCGCCGCAGGCGACCAACGCGAACATGCCGAGTGCCTCTGGAACACTGAAAGAGCCCGCTGCAGTCCAGGCGACCGCAAAATGGAAGAGCACCAACCCGCTCGCGTCATTCACCAAGCTTTCGCCGCCGAGCACCGTGGTGACCCGCGTGGGAAGGCGAAGCTTCTCTAAAACGGCTTTCACTGCAACCGCGTCGGGAGGCGAGACGGCCGCACCCAACGCAAATCCGACGGCCCAGGGAAGTTCGGGAAACATCACATGGAACGCCACACCCACACACGCCGACGTAAAGAACACCGCGCCGACGGCCAAGGAGACGATGGTGGCCGAGTGGCGCTTGAAGTCACGCCACACCGTGGCGTAGGCGCTGCTGAGCAGCAGCGGCGGCAGGAACAATACGAGGATCAAGTGCGGATCGAAGGTCACACTCGGGATGCCGGGGACAAAGGCGAGTGCCGCGCCGCCGCCGATCATCGCCGCAGCCGGAGGAAGCCGCAGATATCGAGCCATCAGCTCCAGGATCACGACCACCAATAGCAAGAGCACCAAGAACTCGTACTGAGACTGCAGCGACATCGATTCCCTTCCGCCCTTATTTACCTCGGATCGGAGAAAGCCTTAGAGATTTGCGGTAAGGGAGGAAGATACACGTCGGTGTACCTGTCACGGTACGCCGAAAGGCGTCCGGGAATGCCTGACCTAAAAACTGCTGTGCGGGGAACTATAGCCGACGCCAATTTCTTTCGAGTGCAGCGACAAAAAGCCGGATCGCAAGTTGAACGCGCGCACATACATGATCGAATGCCTTCAATTTTCTATGGTGCTGACATGGCCGGGAATGACTGGCCTCCTCTTCCTCCTGTCCTGACGGGTATGCGGGCGAGGTGCCCCCGGCGCGGTCAGGGAAAGCTTTTCGACGATTTCCTGGCGCTCAAACCGAAGTGCTCAGCGTGCGGGTAGGACTACTCCTTCGCCGACCCGGCGGACGGCCCCGCGCTCTTCGTCATCTGCTTCACTTGTGTCCCGGCGGTTGCGGCGGCCTCTTGGATCGAGATTGCATTCAACCCTCCATTTTGGGTCCATCTCGTGACCTCGTTGCCGCTTGTCCTGCTGGCTTGTATCCTTCCGCGTCGCTCCCTCAAAGGATGGTTGATCAACAGCCAATATTTCTACAAAGCCGAAGAGGGAAAGATCGGCTGGGAGTTCCGGCGGAACACGCAGGCAGCAGCGAAGAACGAGACGCCCATAAACAAGGTATGACGCCGCAGGCGTGCCGTACAAATCGGCGCGCGTGTCACCATGGCGTCAAGAGGCCGCCCTGATATGCACCGGGGTCGCCTTATAGGAGGGCGTCCCGGATTTCTTGTCGAAATGGCTTAGCGCCACCAGCACGTTCAACTCCGGGAAATAGCCTGCCGCCGAGCCGCGCGCGATGTCGTATTTTACTGCCGTGAAGCCAGCGACGACCCGCTTCACGCTCTCGTCCTCACCGTCGTCCGGAGCGGCGACGATGTCGACCTTCGAGCCGTCTTCCAGCCCACGCTCCTCGAGGTCGATGGCATTCATGAAGACGACGTCCCGGCGGCCGAACACCCCGCGGTAGCGGTCGTTCAAACCGTAGACAGTCGTGTTGTACTGGTCGTGGCTCCGAACGGTCGTTAACGTAATGATGTCCGGGTAGGAGAGGCGAGGGTCTTCCTCGATCTCCAGCGCGACTATGAAGTTCGCCTTGCCGTTGCTCGTCCGCCATTCCCGCCGTGAGGCGGGTATGTCGAGGTGGAAGCCACCCGGCTCGCGTATACGCTTGTTGAAATCGTAAAAGTCGGGAAACACGGTCTCGATCTTGTCGCGAATGCGGTCATAGTCCGCGACCATGCCATCCCAGTCGATGCCGTGTCTTTCGCCGAGGGTAGCTTTTGCCATTCCGGCGATGATGGACGGTTCGGAGCGGAGATGTTCGCTTGGCGGATTCAAGAAGCCCCGAGACGCATGAACCATGCATGTCGAGTCCTCGACGGTAACCGACTGAAGTCCGCCCTCCTGAAAATCGACGTCGGTTCGCCCGAGTACGGGTAGAATCAAAGAGTTCTCGGCGATCAGGAGATGGGACCGATTGAGCTTCGTGCATAGATGGACCGCGAGTTCGAGCTTCCTCATTCCGGCGAATACCCGGTCGGGATCGGACATGGCGACCGCGAGGTTTCCTCCAAGACAGATCAGGGCTTTCGATCGTCCGGCGATGATCGCGTCGATGGCCTCGACGGCGTTGTGTCCCTTCTCGGCGGGCGGGCGGAAGCCAAAGGCCCTTTCCATGCCGTCGAGCAGCAACTTGTTCGGGATTTCGGTGATGCCGACCGTACGATCGCCCTGCACGTTCGAGTGACCCCGGAGCGGGCAGATGCCAGCACCGGGCTTCCCCATGTTGCCGCGCATCATGAGGAGGTTGGCAAGCTGCTGTACATTGGAGGTGCCGTTGCGATGCTGCGTGATGCCCATGCCGTAGCAGACGATGACACGCTCCGAACGCACGTAGACGAGGGCCGCGCTGTCGATCGCGGCCCTCGTCAGACCGGACTTCTTTACGATGAGGTCCCAGGTGGTGTTCGCGAGGTCGGCCAGTAGCGCGTCGAAGCCAGCCGTATGGGTCTCGATGAATTCGCGGTCGAGCAGGCCGCTGCCTCCGTTGGCCAGGTCTTCCTGATCAAGTTCCACCACCCGCTTCATGATGCCCTTGAGCGCGGCAACGTCGCCACCGCTCCTTACCTGATGATAGGCCGAGGCGATGGGTGTGGAAGTCAGCGTGACCATCTCCACCGGGTTCTGGGGAGCGGCAAACTTCTCCAGGGAGCGTTCCTTGAGGGGATTGAAGACGATGATCGGGACGCCGCGCCGTGATGCGTCGTGCAGCGTCGTCATCATGCGCGGATGGTTCGTTCCCGGATTGTGGCCAAAGCTGAAAATGGCGTCGCACTGGTCGAAGTCTTCCAGAACGACTGTGGCCTTTCCGATCCCTATAGAAGCGGGCAGGCCGACGCTCGTCGCTTCGTGGCAGAGATTGGAACAATCGGGGAAATTGTTCGTACCGTATGCGCGGACAAAAAGCTGATACAGGAAGGCCGCCTCGTTCGAAGCGCGCCCCGACGTGTAGAACTCGGCCATCCGGGGATCGGGAAGTGCGTTGAGTTTGGTGCCGATAACGTCGAACGCCTCGTCCCAGGTGATCGGTCGGTATCTGTCCGTGGCCTTGTCGTAGACCATCGGGTGTGTCAGCCGACCCTTGCCCTCAAGCTCGTAGTCGTTCCAACCCCACAGCTCGCTGACGGGATGCTGCTCGAAGAAGTCCGGTCCGACGCGCTTGGCGGTGGATTCCCATGTGACGGCCTTCGCGCCGTTCTCGCAAAACTCGAAGGACGACGTGTGTTTCGGGTCGGGCCAGGCGCACCCGGGGCAATCGAAGCCGTCAGGCTGGTTCGATTTAAGCAGGGTCATCGAGCCCTGTACGACGATCTTTTCATGGATAAGAGCTTCCGCGGTAGCCCTCAAGGCATCCCATCCGCCAGCCGGGCCGCTGTAGTCCTCGATACCGTCGGGGCGCTTGTCGGTCATCACCATCTCCATTCGTCTTTGCAGAGAGAAGACCACACGTAGCGGCGTTCGCGTGAGACATACTCAAGTATGCGTAGATGTGCCGAAAGCCGATCCCGTAGTTTCGAACGATGGGCTAAGGCCTGTTGAGATTCATCTGGAGTTTATGACGGCTGCTGCGAGATGGATGATGGCGTTGAAGCTCTGGTCTGTTTTGTCGGCGCGCATGGCGATGCGCTTGAATTCCTTGAGCTTGCAGAAGAAGTTCTCGATGAGATGACGCCATTTGTACATCTCGGCGTCGAACGGCAGTGGCTTGGCGCGGCGCGGATGCTGGGAGATGACAACCTTGGCGCCGCGTTCGTCGAGGTCGGCGATGATGGCGTTGCTGTCGAAGGCCTTGTCGGCGATCAGCGCGCCGAAAGCGACGCCGTCAATGAGCGGCGGCACGCCGACGGTATCGAAGCGATGGCCGGGCAGCAGGACGAAGCGGGCAAGGTTGCCGAGTGCGTCGATCAGCGCGAGGATTTTGGTGGTCATGCCGCCCTTGGAACGGCCTATGGCCTGGCTCTGAGTCCCCCTTTTGCGCCCTGGCCGTGGCGGTGGACCTTGACGATGGTGGCATCGACCATGGCGTATTCCATGTCGGGCTCGTCCGAGCAGGCCTCAAAAAGCCGCACGAAAACATCGGCTTTGACCCAATCACGGTATCGCTTGAAGACGGTGTTCCAGTTGCCGAAGAAGGCGGGAAGGTCACGCCACGGACTGCCGGTACGCACCACCCACAGCACCGCTTCGATGAACCGTCGGTTATCGCTGCCGCTTCGCCCGGGGTCCGTCGGCTTGCGCAGGCAGTGCGGCTCCATCTTCGCCCATTGGGCGTCAGTCAATACGAATCGTTCCATCCGAAGCTTGAATCACAAACAAGCCACGGCGGGAATCCTGAATCTCAACAGGCCTTAGGCCGCATCATGCAGCGGGCAAAATCGGAGACAAGCGCCATGTACATCGAAACGATGACGAAATTCGCTGAGGCGGGGTCTCACAAAGCCGAGATGGTGAACAACCAGCTTTCCGGATTTTTCATCGGCGCAATTCTGGCAGGAGCTTACATCGGCTTCGGCGACATCGTTATGTTCACGGTCGGCGCTCACCTCGACCAGGCGTGGTCGCATCTGGTCATGGGGGCTGTGTTCGCCTCTGCCCTGACGATCGTCGTGTTCGCGGGCTCCGAGCTTTTCACGGGTACGGCGATGTACATGTCCTTCGCGCTGTTCCAGCGTCGGGTTTCGACTGCCGACGTGTTGAAAGTCTGGACGGCTTGTTGGATCGGCAACCTGGCCGGAGCGATACTTCTGGCGGCGGTCTTCCGCGCGGCGGGCGGCGGCGTCCTTCTGGGGGACGGAAGCGCGCCTTTCTATGCGGCGGTTGTCACGAAAATGTCGGCGTCGCCGCTGGTGCTGCTCGCAAAAGGATTTCTGGCGAACTGGCTGGTGTGTCTCGCCATCTGGATGTGTGGCAGAACGGAGAACGATGCCGCCAAGATCGCCCTCATCTTCTGGCCCATCATGATATTCGTGGCCGCAGGCTTCGAGCACTCCGTGGCGAACCAGTTCACGTTCGCGCTGGCGCTGATGGGCAACGCGCCGGACGGCGTGAGCGTGTCTGGCGCTCTCTATAACCTCTCGATGGTAACCATCGGGAACCTGCTGGGAGGCGTCGTCATGCTGGGGTTTGCCTACAAGGCACAGGAATTCGGCGTTGGCCACGAGGGCCATTACAAGCCCCTGCCGATTTCGGACAGGAAGGGTACCCGTCACAGTACCTCGGAGCGGGCCTGAATTTCGCGGTGTTCGGATATGAGCGGAAGCATGCTTTCAGCACGGATCGCCCCAGCTTCGCGCAAGCCCGGGAGGCGATAGATGTCCCGCAACCGGAGATGGAGATTCCATGCGAGTAGGATCAGCTTCAGACATCTACCAACTTTTCGTACCCAAAGCGAAAATCAAGGACAACGGCGAAGCACCCGAAGAGCGACCAGCGCCGACAATCAGCAGCTCTGGCGGCAGCTTCGGAAACGACGGGATCGCGGCCGCGTTCCTCGCCCGGCTCGCCAAAAGCAACTTCGAGCGTGACGATACGAATGGCGACGGTTTCGTCGACCAGAAAGAGTACATCGACGCCAAGACACAGGTCAGATCCGACGGCTATCAGGCAAGCGCGTCCGACGTCCAGAAGACGTGGGGCGAACTGGACAAGGACGGAAAGGGCCGTCTCAACGAGCAGGAGTACGCCGAGGGATTTTCCTCGATGTTCAAGGTCAAAGTCGGGACCTTCGATAAACCGCTTAGATAGGCGCTTGTCACGCTGCACAGATATCGGGACCCCGATTGTCCCGATATGATGCGTCGAAACCCGCCGCTGCGATATCGACGAACCTGCCGTCGGCAACGATGTCGAGGGACATTTCGGGTCGGCGGCGTAAACTGAAGAGCCATCCCTTCACTCGTACTGATGCGGAGCGTTCCCCTCGGCGTCGAGCGGAAGCGGTTCAATCGGTCGATCGTGCCAACGGCACCATGTATCTCCGACAGAAAGGCCTCGCCCTCATCCGTGAGGAACACGCTTCGCGTAGTCCGCCGGAACAGACGCACCCCGAGATCAGCCTCGAGTCTGGCCAAAGCGCGACTGAGCGCCGATCGGGAGATGTCGAGCTGGGCAGCCACGACGCGAAAATTACGGCTCGCACTCAGCGCAATAACTCACCGGAGCGACTGGAGGTCGACGTCCTAATGCACTTTCAGACAGCTCTGTCGAAACGGCGCTGATATCGCTCATGCGCGGCACTTGGCCGTCGGCGCTCTGACCGCTGCCATAAGGTGGGGATTGGACGAGGTCCATGTAGAAAAGCCGTTCCTCATGAGGAAGCTTTGCCAGCGTCGATTCGAACATCTCTTCGGCTTCCGATGAGTTCAGCATTCGTCTGAGCGTTGTGGCAGCTCGCAACTCGTGAAGCGAATTTCCGCTGTCGCAGGCCGTCACGTAAGCTTTTCTGAGGTCCGCATTGCCCTCGTCCATGTGCCCGTCGAGGGGGCCTGAAATCAGTAACGTGCCCCTTATTCGCAGGAGATCGGACATCTGGAATATCTCTCCGCCAGTCCGCGCGGTGCTGATCGCGGTCTCGATGTGCCGAATTGCGTGCGATACTTCCCCGAGGGCGGCATATGCTTCTGCCAAGGCAGCATGAAAGCTCACCAGCATATGTTCGTGATTTCGGGATGTCATGACTTCGATCGCGCTTACCAGCATCGTCACGCCTTCCGCCGCAGAGCCCTGGCGCACGCGGACTTCCCCGCTAAGCCCTTTGCTAACCGCATGAAACGCGGCAAGGGAATGTCGTTGCGAAACTTCGGCCAACCTTTCGATCATGCCGTTGGCGACCGCCAGATCGCCTTTCCAGATGGCATTTGAAGCGGCGTACGCGAGGGCGATGCAAAGCGGAATGGGATGGCTGTAGGCGGCGGCGCTGTCGATCGCGTCGCGAGCGGTGATTTCCGACCGCCTACCGTCGCCTTGGAGAAGCTGTACGCGCGCGAGCTGGACCTTTGCCCGAATGAATTGGGTGAACACCACGAGTGTCAGATCGAGATCGACGGAGCCGCCGACCGGACATGATTCTTCGAGGACCCGGCGGGCACCGATGAAGTCACCGTTGTAGGCATGGCAGATACCCTTCATCCAGAGTACGAGCCGCCTGGCGACGACGTCGGACGATCCCATGCATGCTGTCTCGGCGGCATCGGCTATTCGCGCGCCGGCGTAGCAGTTCCCCGCCCGCATGAGGAAAATGTTGAAGCCTGCGATGATTTCGAGCCTGAGCCTGAGATTACCGAGGCTATCGGCGATTTCCAGGGCGCGTTCGAACGAAGCGGTGACGATATCCCGCGCCTCTCTGACGATGATCCCCGAAACCGCACGGGCTTGATGCAGCAAAGCCTCCGCGACCTCGTCCATCATAACCGAAGGGAGCGACGAGAGCGCCCGATCGCTCCACCTGAAACATTCCTCAAGAAGGGATAGCTCCAGGAACAGCGGGGACGAATAGGCGACGAGTTGGGCTCCGAGCTCCGGGTCACCAGCCTCGCTGTAACACCAATCGATCGCGCTTCTGACATTCGCCAACGCCTCGGGAAGGATTTTCGATACACCGCTCAGATGAAACGGGTCCGCCTTTTGGGCATGGACCCTGAGTAGGTCGAGGAAATACTCCGCATGGGCGCGTGCCACGCGCTCCACCTCCGGCGGGTCGCAATGTAGCTTGTCGAGCGCGTATGCTTTCGTCGTTTCCGCCAGCCTGTATCTCAGCGCGCCGTTTGCGCTCAGGACACGGGAGATCAGCGATTTGTCCGCCAGCGAGTCGAGCACGTCGTCGGTCTCGATTCGAGATATTTTCGACGCCGCCTCGGCGGTGAACGGCCCGCTCAACCATCCGGCTCTCCGCAGGACTAGCTTTTCGTCCGGTGACAGGAGGTTATAGCTCCAATCATGCAGGGCCAGCACGGTCTGGTGACGTGGAAGCGCGGTCCGACGGCCGCCCCAATGGATTCCAAACCTCTGCTGGAGCAACTCGAGTGTCCGGGAAAGGCCGTGAGACGCGGCGCGCGCCGCCGTCAGCTCTAGGGCGAGAGCCATCCCGTCTAGCCTGCGGCATATCTCCGCTGCAAGATCGATTTCACCTTGCCCGAGCTCGGTCGCGCCACCTGCCGCGGCCATCCGGTCGAGAAACAACTGTACCGCCGGAAAACGGCGGGTGTCATCGCCGACCACGTCAGCGGCTGGCGTCGTCAAAGGAGTGATCTTGTAGACTTGCTCGCCTTCGACCCGGAGCGCTTCGCGACTGGTCGCGAGAATGCAAAGCTCCGGGCAGTAACGGTGCGCCCGTTCCGCCAACTCTGCCGCGGCTTCGATGACATGCTCGCAGTTGTCGAGCAGCAGGAGGATTCTCTTCTCCTTGAGGAAATTGCAGACCACGGCAACGGCCGCCTGCGCGGGAGCTGCGACTCCGAAATGGGAGGCGACGGTTGTCGCGACCAAGGCTCCATCCGTCACCGGAGCGAGATCGACAAAAAGAACACCATCCCGGAAACCATCCGACATCTTGTGGGCCACGGCGATCGCGAGCGTGGTCTTGCCCATTCCACCCGCGCCGAGAACGGTGACGAACCGATGGGATACAAGACGCTCGCAAGTCTCTTCCAATGCCGCCTCCCGCCCAACCATTCGGAGGAGCGGCGGGGGGAGGTGATTTTCGGTTTTCGCTATCGGTGCAGTAACCGTGTCACCTCGTGCGACGTCGGTCTCGACTTCCGCCGAAAGCATGTAGCCGCGACCGGACACGTTGCTGATGAACGCCGCGCCGCTATCGTTCGTCCCGAGCGATTTCCGCAGTGCCGAGATATGCACCCGCAGGCTCACCTCGTCGACGACGGTATCCGGCCAGGCTCTGGCGGTCAGATCGCGCTTGGAGACAACAGTACCGCCGTTTTCCACGAGAACCGACAGAAGGTCGAACGCACGGCTTCCGATCGACACTGGAACGCCGTCGCGTTCCAGTCGTCGTTCTATCGGCAGAAGCCTGAACGACCCGAACCTGTAGGACATTCGCGATCTCCTGCAGCAGCCGGGTTTCCCGGCGGAGGCGACCGGTTCTTACAGGTTGGAAGCGGCCGCTGTTGAACACTGCGGCCTCTGGATTCCCGAGGGCGCTTTGCCACGATACGCCCCCGCGCAACGTTGCGCGATGCAAACCAAAGTATGCATCGCAATACGCATCTAGTTGAGGGCCGTAATCTTTCGCAGCTCTGTCGATTCGGCGAGTGTCTGCTGAAGGACGTCGTACTTCCTGACAAGGTCCGGCAATGTGCGCGAATTCATTTTCCGCATCACTCTCCCGCGATGAACCTTGACCATGATCTCGCTGATACCGAGGTCATAGGCGATGACCTTGTTCATCAGTCCGCTCGTGACGGCTTCGAAAACCTGGCGTTCCCGGGGGGTGAGGCTGACTGCGCAGGACCTGATCGACTGGCGGGCAATGAAGGCGCTCCGTTCCCGATGGTCCAGCTCGAACGCCGCTGCGACAGCCCGAAGCAAGGCGTGCTTGTCGATCGGCTTGAGCAGGAAGTCCACCGCACCGGATTTCATCGCCTCGACGCTGGCGCGAACATCGTCCACCTGACTGACATAGATGACGGGGAGGGTAGCGCCGGGCTGGTCCCGGATCATCCCGCGATCCATGCTGCCCTGATCCGCGCTGATCACGACGCACCCGGCGCGGGGCCCATCTGAAGCGGAAGCGAATTCTTCGCTATCGTCATATTCGGCCACGTCGTAGCCGTTGTCACGAAGCAAGCGGGCCACTGCGGCGCGGCTTGCGAGGTCGCTTTCGACCAGATGGACGGTCTGCTGCGGTGCGGGCGACTGGCTGGCCATATGGATGTCGGTGCTGAGTTGCATGTCTGAATCTCCTCGCTGTTGACCACATCACTTTCGGCGAGAAAGTTCGTGTCGGCGAGTTAAGAGACGTTGGAATGCGAAAAGGTATGTTGTGCGTCTGAAGTTTTGTTGGGGTGAAGAAACAAAAGATAACGCTCAGGCGCGTCGCACGCCGAATTCTTGAAAATATTATGCTTTATTAGACGCATAACGAAATTTAACGACCATTAACTGCGTACAGTCCGTGATGATGGCGTATTCCTCCGGGCATAGACGCCCCGGAGATAGATCAATGGCATACCGACAATCGCAAAACTTACAGGTCATCCTCCCCGTTCAGGTACTGCCGGAGACGATCGACAATTTCTTTACCGCTCTGAACGAAGAAGATCTCGGCGGAGTTGTCAGAGGCTTCGCCAGTGATGCCGTCATCAATGACCAGATGCAGGAGTTGTCCGGCATTGACGAGATCATCGGCTGGGCCGAACAGGACATCATCGGCTTCCATGTTCGTGCGATCATCCTTGATATACGACTCCGGTCCTCTGGTGCGATCGTTTCAGCGAAAATAACAGGCGATTTCGACGCCCCCGGTCTGCCCGAACCGCTGATCCTGCTCTTTTACTTCGTGCTCAGCGACAACCTCATCGATCAACTCATCGTCCTGAGGAGCGGCGTATGATCCGCCGGACCTACGGCATTTTGCAAGATGCCCACCAAGACGCAATCATCAGTCACAGGAGTATTTAAAATGTCCGAATTTTCGAAAGTAGTCGTGCTCGGCGGAAGCGGCATGATCGGAGCAAGGGTCGTCGAAAGGCTGAAGGGTCTCGACGTCGAGGTCGTCGCGGCTTCCCGCCGAACCGGAGTGAACACGATCACTGGGGAGGGACTTCTGCAGGCCCTCTCCGGGGCGAACGTTGTCGTCGACGCGTCGGATGTCCACTCGTTCGACGAGGAGACGCTTCGGGACTTTTTCGTCGTTTCGGGAAGGAACGTCGCGAAGGCGGAGATAGAGGCGGGCGTTAAGCACCATGTGACGTTGTCGATCGTGGGAGTAGATCATCTGCCCGGCAACCCATACTACGCCGCCAAGGCGCGACAGGAGCAAGTGGCCCGATCTTCCGGGACCCCTTTCACGATCGTCAGATCCACCCAGTTTTTCGAGTTCCTGCCAACCATTTCCGGGGGGTTCGCAAAGCAGAACTCGGTAAATCCCCCCGACGCGCTTCTGCAGCCTATCGCCGCCGACGATGTGGGTGGTATTCTGGCCGAGATCGCACTGGAAAAGCCGAGAAATGCGGTGGTTCAGATCGCGGGGCCCGAGCGCGACGCCATCGCGCACTGGCTGCGCAGGGCGTTTTCCGTAACGAACGACACAAGGGTGGTCACCGCCGACAGGATGGCGACCTGGTTCGGGGCACGTTTGGAACAGGAATCCCTGGTTCCGACCCATCCAGATCGCATGGGTACCATGTTTTTCGACCGGTGGTTCAC
The DNA here is from genome assembly GCF_004328495.1 of Agrobacterium sp. 33MFTa1.1. Lineage (NCBI taxonomy): Bacteria > Pseudomonadati > Pseudomonadota > Alphaproteobacteria > Hyphomicrobiales > Rhizobiaceae > Agrobacterium > Agrobacterium sp. 33MFTa1.1. The sequence goes on from NZ_CP036360.1 coordinate 406,852, forward strand.
GACTCCGTCGGCTCGCTTGGCACTTGGTGGCAATCGCTATGCCACCGCCTCGGCGGAGCTGGAGCGGCAGATCAAAGTCTGACGCCACCGCGCATCACACGCGGGTCTAAATCAACTTTGCCTAGCAGTCCGGCCGCTTTCGAGCCGAGCGGCATCGTGTTGCCGCTTAACTACACGATCTCCTTCGACAGATCGTCTCGGCGAAGTTCCGTAAACCCGTTTGAAGGCGGCTCCAAAAGCCGCCTCCGAGCCGTAGCCCACGTCGTTGGCGACCTTCGCGATCGTCGCGGTCCTATCTCTAAGCGCTTCACGGGCAAGCGTCATGCGCCACCGCGTTAGGTACTCCAGCGGAGGTTCTCCGACGATCCGTGCGAAGCGTTCGGCGAACTGCGATCTTGAGAGACCGCTTGCCGAGGCCAGGTCAGCGACCCGCCAGTTTCTACCGGGTTCAGCATGCATCGCTGAGAGCGCTTTGACGATCTGAGGATCGGAAAGGGCGGCAATCCAACCGACAGCCTCGCCGTCACTGGCGTGGCTCCGGATCATCTCAACGAAGATCATATGCATGATCTCTTCACATATGATCTCGGCCCCGGGGCGTGCCTCGGCCATTTCGGCTTCCAACCGTAGAAGCAGCCCCCTTATCCATTCCGCGGTCGCAGTTCCGGCTCTCAATAGAATGACTGCTGGAAGGGAGGAGGTCAGAAACTCCATGTTCCTGTCCGATGTCATCCTGCCGCCGACGAATGTCGCCGACGGCCCGTCTCCATTGTCGAGTTGCGCGAAGCCGGCGGTCGCATGGGCAAATACCTGGGCGGCGGATAGCACCTTGCTTGAACGGTCGTTGCCGACGGTGAAGGGCGTGGCCCTTGTCAGCAGGAAGCAGTCGCCCTTTTCAAGTTTGTAACTTGCGTGCCCATCCACGTCAAGGAAGCATGCGCCCTCCGTGATCGCGTTAAATTTCATGCCGTCGTGCATTTCGACGCGGACAGTAAAGCGTCCTTTCGCGCGGAGACCTGCCGACAAAACTCCACGCGCGCGGGTCAGCCGCAAGATGTCTGAAAAGGGATCGGACGACATTCCGGACGTTCGCTACAAATTATAGGAGCATTGAACATAGTTTGTCTTGTCTCGATTTGCCATATCTCGTTACAGACGAAAGCGAGGTAATCATGAAAAACAACGCTCAAACACCACTCGGGACCGAATGGGGTCCGGCTGCCACTGCTCAATTGGTGGCTGACGGCATCGACTTGCAAGGCAAGGTCGTCCTTGTCACGGGCGGCGCGTCAGGGCTCGGTCTCGAAACGACGCGTGTCCTCGTGTCCAAGGGGGCCGAAGTGGTTGTCCCCGCGAGGCGCGTGGCAGATGCCGAAAGCGCGCTCAAGGGCATCCCCAGGACAGAAGTCCATGAGATGGAACTCACGGACAGCATGTCCGTGGAACGCTTCGCGACGCGATTTCTGGAAACGGGCCGCCCCATCCATCGCCTGATACTGAACGCGGGCGTGATGGCGACGCCGCTCTTTCGCGACGAGGACGGCAACGAAGGCCAGTTCGCCACCAACCATCTCGGCCATTTCAGGCTCGCGACGCTCTTATGGCCAGCGATGAAGGCCGCGCGGGGTGCGCGGATAGTTGTTCTGTCGTCGCGTGGACACCAGATCGACGGTGTCCATTTCGATGACTTGCGGTTCGAAATGCGGCCATACGACAAGTGGCAAGCCTACGGACAGTCAAAAACTGCAAACGCCCTCTTCGCCGTCGCTGCCGACGCTCGAGGAAAAACTCACGGCATCAGGGCGTTTTCGGTCCATCCCGGCTCGATCGTCGGGCCGCTGGCCCGCCATCTGTCGCCTCAAGAGGTGGACGCTTTCGGCGCAATTGACCAGAATGGGCAGCCCATCATCGACCCCGAGGTGGATATGAAGAATTTCGCCCAAGGTGCTGCGACGACCGTCTGGTGTGCGACGTCGCCGCTTCTCGATGGCTTGGGAGGCCTCTACTGTGAGAACAGCGACATCGCCGCAATCGAAGAAACCGAGCGCAAAGGCGTGCGTCCCTATGCCATCGACCCCGAAGATGCCGAGCGGCTGTGGCGGGTGAGTGTGGAACTAACGGGAGGCGACGTCGGATAGAGTCACGGCGGACGAACGATCCACCACGATGACGCCTTGGGCCCCACCGCCCGAGACGGCTTTTTCAATTTTTAGGGTCGCTGCTGGTGACACCGACAGCGAGCCGGATGCAACCTTGCGACCGGAAATCTTTGGCTGGAGGTTTGCGAAGTCCTGCGCCAGATATACCCGCGTCTGTCGCGGCTTATCCCTAGCGCCGATGTAAACCGTCGCCGAAGCGAGCCCCACCATCGTCAAGATAATGGTGAAGTAGACGGAAGCCGGAATGAGTGGGGCAGAAGGTCTCTGCTCCGGATAGTTCGAGCGCATGTCTTTACACTCCCGAAAACGTGGGTGTTGATAACGGAGAACAGATTTCGAGTGGGGTGCGCGGGCCCGGAGGCAAGTCGCCCCGGAGCCGTTCGCGGCTCAGGATTGAGGCCGCGCCGCTGCCATGCCAGTATTGCGGGATCGAGGATCGCTTCGCGCAAGCAGTGCCAGTTGATCCCACATTCTTGCTGCACTCACCGCGATCATCAGACGTGCGATATCCTTGGGAATTAAGAAATCCCGGATAGCGTCATAAGCCTGACCCCAAATGCCGTTTGCGGTCTGCATCAGAAGCTCCGTGAAGTTCAATACGGCCCGCTCTACAGGATTGTAGATCGACGCCCTTCGCCACTGCGAAGTCATTGAAAGCCAAGCTTCGGCTTCGCCGAGCATTCGGGCCTTCTGGACGTGGAAATCGATGGAGCTTTCGCAGCCGTCAATGTGCGCAGCTCGAATGCCGATCGGCGCGATGAGTCGTTCATCCACGCCGGATTCGATCACGAATCCGTCCACCAGGCGCAAATTGAAAAGGCTATCTCGGCAGTCACCGATGTCAAAGCGTGGCCGCATCCTGCAATCTCCGGTCAAGGCCCGATCAGCGGCTTGGCGTCGTGATCGTTGGTCAATGCTCCAGATATGAAAGAAACGCATTTCGCGCGCAATTATACGCTCGTATGCGATACGCGGCCCTGTGCTGGTTGATTGAGGTACGTGCAGATGGCCCGAACCCGGCCTCGAGCGCACTTTGCGTATCGGCCGATGCTGGGTTCTCGTAGGCCGTGGCTTCGCGGAAAGCCGCTGTATGCTTTTATGGCGCTTTACAGATCGAACTCGCTCATAGAAGGGCAGCCGCTTACGGTCGATATTCTCACGAGTCGGCATACCGACCGCGTGCCGGACCCACCGATCCAAGTCGGGCAGCGAGTGGCCAACGCAGTTCGACAGATTAAATTCTGCGTAAATCTCGCTGCATCGCATCAGTCGTCGCCGACACCGTAATGCATAATGATCTGTTTTTCGTCGTAGAGATTATTCTTCACCATTGCCACAACGATGGCGAATACGGCAAAGCACAGATCCACGTCGGTCTGCGTAATCGGGTGCGTTTCGTGTTGTGTGCGATAGCATTCCGGAGCTTCTCGCATTTGTCGAAGCCGTTTTTAACGTCTCCCCACACCTTCACTTTGTCGAGGCCGCCAATAGGCGGTGGCATGTTACCTTTAACTACCGCCTGCAGTTTTTCTATCAGTCGTATACCAGGCTTAGTGCGCTTGTCCTCGGGCAGCCCCCGGTTGAGTTTTTCCCGCTCCGCCTCAATAAAGCTGTCGATTGCCGAAAAGTATGAGAAAAACGCTTGCTTGAGTTTTCCCTCCTCCTCGAACGCAAAACCTTCGGCGATCGCTTCGGCCGCATATCCGATAAGCCGGCTGTCTCCCGAGTAGGAGCACATGGTGAAATCGAACCGCACGTCCATGTTCATCTCCATGGAAGTTCCGGACAGGCTTCCTCTCACCAGTGCTCGGCACCCAAAACGGTCTGCTATTTGAAGTTCCAAGGCAAGCCTCCCTGTGCTTTCAGACGTTGCCTTGGGCAGCTCATATTCTGGATCATCATGTGGGTCATCTTCGACAAAGTATCCGTAGTCGTCTAGGATCAGCTTGTGGATGAAAATCGCTTCGTTCGAGAGATCAAACTCGTGCCAGACTGGGTAGTCCTTAACGCTTCCACCGTCGTACGGAATGAAATCGAAGTCGGGAAGAAGTTCAGTGGTCCTATAGACGGGCTTGAACTCGGTGGCTTCTAATTTGAGGCAGACATAGAGCTTTCCCTCGCTCAACGCCTTCGTGAGTTTACTCATGAGGTCGACCTCGAATATTGTAGATTACTCATCGCGATTTGCTAGGAGGAGACCGGTCACGCCCAGCTGCTCCCAACGAAAACAGGAAAAGCGAAGCCAAGGGGGGAAGCCTGCGCGGACCCTACACGTTAACACGCGTCAGTTTGTCGGGATTTTTGACGATATAGATCGCGAAGATCCTGCCATCGCGAATGTCCAAAGCCGTCGTTTGCAATACGTCATTCGTGTCTAGGCTCACATATCCCGTCAGGCCGTCGATGGTGACGGTTCGAAGGAAAGTCGGTGAAAGCACGGCCTTTTTCCGAGCGGAAACGAAGAGGCGCAGTGCGCGCTCCAAGCCGTAAATAACATCCCGGAACGCGCGAACCTTCCCGCCGCCGTCGGTGTGTATCTGGACGTCGCGTGCCAGCAATTCCGAAAGCGCCGCGACGTCACCGTCGCGCGACGCAGCAAAGAAAGCGCGCGCAATCTCATCTGCCTCCGCTGCCCCGATATTGTATCGTGGACGTGCGTTTTGAACATTCTTACGCGCCCGGGAAGCAAGTTGTCGAACAGCGGTCGGATCACGCTCAAGCACAACCGCCACCTCGGTCAGCGCCACGTCGAATACGTCATGAAGCAGGAAAGCCGCCCTTTCGAGCGGTGATAGTCGTTCCAACGCCAACATCAGCGTAACAGTGACATCGTCGGGAACGACCTCGTACGTGTCGGCGGTTTCAATCAGCGGCTCTGGCAACCATGGACCGACATAGACCTCGCGACGCGCTCGCGCCGACGCCATTCGATCGAGGCATAACCGCGTGACAATACGGGTGAGATAGGCAGCCGGGGTGCGAATGTCGTCGTCAGCGCGTGCCCAACGCAGCCATGCGTCCTGCAGGACATCTTCCGCCTCGGTGACCGACCCCAGCATACGGTAACCTAGGTGCAGCAAGCGTTTTCGCTGCAGCGTAAATTCATTCAGTTTCCGGTCCTCAAGCGACACCGAGGAGCGCTCTTCAAACGCTGTCGTCCGCGTACGACTGTTTTGAACCTGGTCCGTCTCGCTATCGCCGTAGTGCCACATATCGCTTTCCTTGGACTCGACTTCCCTGATGATAAACCCGCCATTCTGCGCGAGCGACATCGAAATCGGAAAATAAATAACGTCGACATGTCACGCCTTCAATCGTCGTCTCGTCATTGGATCAGTGCCGACCATCGGCGCAGTCCAAGGAGATCATCATGAACCAGACCACACGCCTCAACTGGCACGAAATAGCTCCCGCCGGAGCCAAAGCGCTTTTCGGGGTCCATCATTACGTTTCACACAACACGAATCTTCCCGAGGAACTTATCCACCTGGTGTTCCTGCGCGTCTCCCAGATAAACGGCTGCGCGCATTGCATCGACCTCCACACCCGCGACCTTCTCAAGACTATGGCCGCTGACAAGGTCGCTCTGGTCCCGGTATGGGAGGAGGTGCCGCACCTTTTTCCCGAGAACTACCGCGCGGCGCTGGCATGGGCCGAAGAGGTCACACTTGTCAGCGAAACGCATGCTTCCGATGAAGCCTACGCCGCCGTCTCAGCGGTCTTCGAGCCCAAAGATCTGGTCGATCTCACGATCGCGATCGCAGCTATGAACGCCTTCAACCGGCTCGGCGCTCCATTCCGGCTGCCGGTAAAGGCGCAGCCCTGAGGCACACGCGCGCCGTCGCCTAACCGCGGCGGCGCTTATCAGGGTTACCCTCCAGCACTGCACCGCGAAGTACACCCTCGACCAGATCGCACAATGCCACCACTTTGTGAGGCGGGTGGAGCCCGAAGGCGTGGACCGCGCTCAGTGGAAGTACCGGGAGATCGACTCCGGGGTATATGGCCACCAATCTACCCCACTCTATGTCGTCCGAAACGATATACCGCATAAGATACGCCGCTCCGATCCCATGTAGGGCCGCGCGATGAAGGCCAAAGCCCGAATCGCAGTCGATCACACCGGGCGGCGCGGCTATCGAGCCGTCCTCGAACGCTATCTGGAATCCGTTCGCTCCCGACACGTACCGCGCGAACGGGAAGGAGGACAGGTCGGCCACGGTTCGCGGATGGCCGCGTGACGCGAGAAGTTCGGGAGACGCGACGATCACCATCTCCATGTCGGCAATTTTCCTGGCGGACAGTTCACTCGACGGCAGACGTCCGACACGGAACACGACGTCGTAGTCCTCGCGGATGACATCAACGAACCGATCGGAAATTCCGATCTCCAAACGGAGTTCGGGGTTGGGCTTCGCGACCTTCTCTATCACCGCGTCAATTAGAACTGCGGCGAGCTCATTCGGGAAACTGATTTTGAGCCGCCCAGAAATGCCTCTGGAAAGGACGTCCCCCGCGTGCGCCAGCTCTTTCAGCAGAGGGGCGACGCGTTCCAGGAACAAATGGCCATCGGGTGTGAGGGTAAGGGCCCGTGTGGATCGCAGAAAGAGCCTGGCCCCGATCTGCTTCTCGAGTCTGGAAATGCTTCGCGATGCCGCCGAAGGCGTCGTACCAAGCAATTTGGCAGCTGAGGTAAAGGAGCCGCTCTCTGCGGCCTTCACGAACGCAAGTAGCCCAGGTGTCTCTTCGAGTAGATCGCGCATTGCAAACTCCTACGCAAAAATGATGTGCCTGACGTATACCTACTGGACGTCCTGCCGAGTTGCTATTTCGAGCTCCGACAAAGGAGCAATAGACAATGAAAAAGCTTGAAGGAAAAGTCGCCATCGTCACTGGCGGTAACAGCGGCATCGGCAAGGAATCGGCAAAACTCTTTGCCGCAAACGGAGCGCAGGTCATCGTAACGGCGCGTCGTCAAGACGCTCTCGACGCCGCAGTACTTGATATCGGCCATGGGGCGATAGGTATACGAGGGGATGTCGCCGATCTTGAACATCACAAGTCTGTAGCCTCCGAAGCCAAGCGTCTCTTTGGCGGAGTGGATATTTACGTGGCGAATGCCGCGGTGATCGATCTCAAGCCGTCCAACGAGGTCACTCCCGCGGAGTTCGACCACCATTTCGCGATTAACACACGTGGTGTCTTTTTCGGCGTCCAGACGATCGTTCCGTCGATGCATGACGGTGGCAGCATCCTTCTGACGAGCTCGCTGGCCGCCACCAAGGTGCTGGACAACCATGCAGTCTATGCCGGCACGAAAGCCGCTATGAGCGCCTTCGCGAGAAACTGGGTGAAGGAGTTCAAATCGAGAAAAATCCGGGTGAACGTTATCAGCCCGGGACCGGTCGACACCGAAATTCTGGCAAAGCTGGGGGTAAGCGAACGGGAACGGCCCGCTTTCCTGGAAGCAATGGCCAACATGATCCCTGTCGGACGGCTCGGCCAGCCGATGGAAATCGCCAATGCGGCGCTCTTTCTGGTCTCCCCGGAAGCGAGTTTCGTGAACGGCGTCGAACTACATGTCGACGGCGGAATGAGCATCGCCTGATGGCCTATCGCCAGGGGCGGTCCTAAACGCTCGTATATATCGACTCGCTGCCAAGTAGCCTTATCATTTGGACATCACATAACGGCGGACCCGGGACGATGGCGTCGCGACCGCCGTTCCGCCCTCCAATGAAAAGCGAAGAGGCAGCTCTATGACGGCAATATCCTATCGGGACTACGCGTTCGACCTTTACGGCAGAATCCAGAAGCTGCGTCGCTCGACAGATACGTTGGCCTCGATTGAGATTGCGGTCTGTCGTAATTCGTTCTGTTACAAGAGCTCCGAAACTATCGGGGCTTCATGTAGCCGCCAGTCCTCGTACGGTCCGCTCAGCTCGAAGACCGAACTCGAGCCGGATCTCGGGGGTGAGACTACCCGTGAGATCGAAGCTTTTTTCGCGTTACCGGAAATTTACGCCTATACGGACGCGGCGCTGAGTACCGAGCGGTCGCCTCTGGCAAGAGCGCATTGGGATGGCACCGTGGCTCTTGTCGAAGTCCAATACCAAACATCGCTGACAACCTGGCACCAGAGAATGCTTTTCATCGGCTTTTCCGATCCGATCCACGCGGATTTTACGGTCGGGATCGACGACGACTTGTTCGTAAACGGCCAGAACAAGGGCACGCAGCTCTTCGAGTGGAGAGCAAAGAATCCTACGTGCGAAAAGGTCCCGGATGTAGGCGCAGCGCTTTCCTCCGTGTCGCAGGTCGAGGCATCTCCATCGTTCCGTCAACGCCTTTCCGGCCTGGCTCAAGGGAGATGGCTGGCCCATCCGCGCCAGCCACGGGGCGTTGCAGCGTCGATCGCCCTGCCCAAGTCCACGGCAATAGCAACCACTGGTCCAGCTCGCTGAGCTAACCGTCCAGTCGCCAGATCAGGCGTTCAAACCGCACCGCCATAGCGTTTCTATATAGGCGGCTGATCTTTGCCCGTTTTTACCTTGATGCGCTTCCCAACGGGCGTCCAGCCGACTTCATCGAGCGCGGAGCCCAGGGATTTTTCCTCGGTCGCAGCCTCTCCATCGACACTTCCCCCGGGTGTTTCTCTCGTCATGCCTTGCTGGCCTCGCTAGACGTTTCAGAAAGAAGACGCGATTTTTGAAGCGATCGCAAGGGATATCGTCACACGACTGCGCCTTACCCAAGCCTTTCGCGGATATCCCTGCCACGCTCCGGCATGATCGAAACAACCCCAACCGATGTATATCTTCATGTCGGGGCAGGGGACGCTAAAATCCATTCACAGTAGAGACAGCAGCGAGCCTCGACCTCCATCCGACGACGGGTGACGCCGAAATCAGCTACGTTGCGAACTCAGCCTCTATCGGGCGAACAGTGGGGTACACGCCGCGCAGCGGCCGACCCAGAACGCCCCAAATCACCACCGCGATACAGCGGCCACTCAAACGACGTTCGAAGTCACTTCGCGCGAGGCTCGACTATGTCCAAAAATATCGGGTTCATCCTGATCGCAGCCAGCTTCACGGCGCTCTCTGTGGTCGGAGGCAAAGCGGAGCCCGAGCCGCCTCCGATCGTGGTGCGAGCGGTTACGGTCCGCCCGGCTTCGACGGTCGAGGCCACCTACCTGACAGGGGAGGTTCGTGCCCGCGTGGAGAGCGAACTTTCATTTCGCGTGAACGGGAGGATTGTCGAACGACACGTTGACGTCGGAGACCGGGTGAGGGCGGGCGACCTCCTCGCTCGGTTGGATGCCGAAGAGCAGAAAGCGGACATCAACGTCGCCCGTGCCAATCTCGAGTCGGCAGAGGCGCAACTGAAATTGGCCAACCTCGCTTTCGAAAGGCAGCGTAACCTCAGCAAGACGAGCGTGACGACCCAGGCGGCGATCGATCAGGCGCAAGAGGACCTCGCGACATCCAGGGAGAATGTCGCCGCCGCCACGGCGCAGCTGGATAACGCCCGTCAGCTATTCGGGTACACTGAGCTGAAAGCCGATGCCGATGGCGTCATCACGGCCAGGAACGCCGAGGTCGGACAAATCGCGAAAGCGGCCCAACCCATTTTCACGCTGGCGCGGAACGGTCAGCGTGACGGCGTCTTCGATGTCCAGGAGGCTTTGTACCTCCGCTATCCCCCGGCAGATAGGCTCGCCCTCAGTCTGATATCCGAACCGACACGCGAGATCACAGGGGCCGTCCGCGAGATATCGCCGACCATCGACGGCTTGACCGGAACGATCAAGGTCAAGGTCAACATGGGCGAGGAGCAGAACTGGCCGCTCGGCGCGCCGATCGTCGGTGCGTTCGAATCTCCACAACGGTCGACGATCGAGGTCCCGTGGTCGGCCCTCACGGTCGTCGGCGACGCTCCGGCGGTCTGGACCGTGGACCCGGGCACGCAAACCGTTTCACTCCGGAAGATCACGATCGGCAAACACAGGACGTCCTCTGTCGAAGTCGCCGACGGCATATCCGTCGGCGATACTGTGATCGTCGAAGGCGGGAAGTTTCTTTCACCTGGCCGGGCGGTCCTGGTCAAACCCGAGTAAGAGAGATGACAATCAAGAAAACCGTCATCCTGCTGGCGGTCCTCACCCTTGCCGGGTGTTCGGACCAAGGCCAGGAGAAAAAGACAAGCGGTCCCAGACCCATCATTTCGGCAGTCGTCGGTATCGGCCGAAGCGCCGGGGGATATCCGGGAGTGGTAGAGGCCCATGTCTCCTCCGATCTAGGGTTCAGGATACTCGGCAACGTCAATTCCCGGCCGGTCGAAGTCGGCGATTTCGTGACCCGCGGTCAGGTCCTGGCCACCCTTGAATCGTCCTCGCAATCGCTCGAGGTGAGCGCCGCAGAGGCCGACCTTCGAAACGCGGAGGCCAGAAGGGCCAACGCTCAGGTTACGAGGGACAGGCAGCGGACACTTGCGGACGCCGGGCTCGGCATCACCGCCATATTCGAACAGGCCGAGCAGGCATTGAAGTCTGCACAAGCCAATGTCGGCAAAGCGGAAGCCATCCTGGCAAAAGCGCGGGAACAACTCGACTACACGACGTTGAGGGCGCAATTCGACGGTATCGTCACGAGGACGTCCGCTGAGGTAGGGCAGACTGCCGACGCCGGAGCGCCCGTTGTCACGATAGCCCAACCGGACGAGCGCGAGGTCGTGATCGACGTTCCCGACGAGGTGTACGGTGGTCTGAGGATCGGGACCCCTTTTGTCCTGAGGCTGCAGCTTGACGATCAGATGGCTGTGCGCGGTTTAGTCCGGGAACTCGCGCCGTCGGCCGATCCGCTCACCAGAACCCGCCGCGTGCGCATCACCCTTTTGTCGCCGGGCAACGGTTTCCGCATCGGCGCGGTCGCGACGGCCTATCTGGCACCATCAGACAGTACCCGGGTCACGGTGCCTCGACGGGCCGTCGGAACCGGGGACGGCGCTTTCGTTTGGATCGTAGACGAGGACAGGAGAACCGTCACGAAACGGGTGATCGAGGTAGAGGAGGCCAGTCTCTCCACAGACGAGGTGACGGTGCTGCAGGGTCTCGACGACGGAGAGCGTGTCGTCCTGGCTGGCGTGAACAGTCTGGTAGAAGGTCAGGCCATCCGACTTTCCGAGAGGAGCGAGCCATGAAATCGTTCAACCTATCCGACTGGGCGTTAGAGCACAGATCGCTTGTCTGGTATTTCATAATCGTCTTCGTGATCGCGGGCGCGTTCTCCTACATCAAACTCGGGAGAGAGGAGGATCCCTCGTTCACGATCAAGACTATGATCATACAAGCGGAATGGCCGGGTGCGTCTGCTGACGAAATGGCCAGGCAAGTCACCGACAGAATCGAGAAGAAGCTCGAGGAACTCCCCGCACTCGACTTCACTCGCAGCATGACGGTATCCGGCAGGACGACCATTTTCCTGGATATTCTCCCGTCGACAAAAGCGAGCGAGGTCGAGAAGAACTGGCTCCTCGTCAGGAACATGATCAACGACATTCAGGCGACCCTTCCAGCCGGAGTGCGGGGTCCGTTCTTCAACGACAGGTTCGGTGATGTTTTCGGCAACATATACGCTTTCACGTCAGATGGCGTGACTCAGCGCGAGATGCGTGATCTCGTCGAGAACGCTCGCGCCGAGGTTCTCACGGTGCCGAACGTTGGCAAGGTGGAAATCCTCGGAGCTCAGGACGAAGTGGTGTACCTCGAGTTCTCCACCCGTAAGCTGTCGGCGCTAGGCGTAGATCGTCAGACCGTGATCGAGACGCTTCAGGCGCAGAACGCGCTGACGCACTCGGGCGTCGTCGAGTCCGGGGCCGAAAGGATCGCCCTCAGGGTCAGCGGATCGTTCGAATCCGAAAAGAGCCTCGGTGCGATCAATTTACGGATCGGAGACCGCTTTTTTCCGTTGAGCGAGATCGCCACGATCCGACGAGCCTATGCCGACCCTCCTGCCACACTGTTCCGTTACAACGGCGAGCCCGCGCTCGGATTGGCAATCGGCATGCGTACGGGAGCCAACCTGCTGGAGTTTGGCGAGGCGCTCAAGCGAAAGGTTTCGGAGATAGAGGCGAACATGCCCGTGGGCGCTGACGTCCATCTGGTTTCCGACCAGCCCGCCGTCGTCGAAGAAGCCGTATCCGGTTTCACCAGGGCCCTGTTCGAGGCGGTGGTGATCGTTCTTTTTATCAGCTTCATAAGCCTCGGCGTGCGCGCGGGTCTCGTGGTGGCCGTGTCTATCCCGCTCGTATTGGCGATAACGTTCGTTTTCATGGAGTACACGGGCATCTCGATGCAGCGTATTTCACTCGGCGCGCTGATCATCGCCCTCGGACTTCTTGTTGACGACGCCATGATCGCCGTCGAAATGATGGTCGCCAGGCTTGAGGCGGGCGACAATATCAGGAAGGCGGCGACCCACGTCTACACGACAACGGCGTTCCCCATGCTGACCGGGACGCTGGTGACGGTTGCGGGCTTCATCCCCATCGGCCTCAACAGCAGCGCCGCCGGGGAGTTCACGTTTACGCTGTTCGTCGTGATCGCGGTATCGCTCGTCGTGTCGTGGATCGTCGCTGTCCTTTTTACTCCACTTCTCGGGATGACCCTGCTTCCCAAGACGATGGCAAGCCACAAGGCGCGAAAGGGAATAGCCGCACGAGTTTTCTCGCGGGTACTTTCCGCAGCCGTTCGGTGGAGATGGGTGACGATCGCCCTTACCGTCGGTGCTTTTGGGCTGTCCATCGCCGGGATGAGCCTCGTCCAGCAGCAGTTCTTTCCAAACTCCGATCGCCATGAACTGATCGTGGACTGGAATCTGCCGCACAACACCTCGTTCGCGGAGATCAACCGGCAGATGCAGACGTTCGAGAAGGACACCCTATCGGGCAACGAAGACGTCGCTCACTGGTCGACCTACGTCGGCACGGGAGCTCCCCGCTTCATCCTGGCGTTCGACGTCCAGACGCCGGACACCTCGTTCGGGCAGACGGTCATCGTCTCCAAGTCCCTCGAGGCGCGCGACAGGTTGCGCCCCAAGTTGCAGCAGTATCTCAAGGACATGTTTCCCGGCACCGATGCCTACGTGAAACTCCTCGATATCGGGCCGCCGATCGGGAAACCGATCCACTACCGGGTCAGCGGGCCCGATATCGACGAGTTGAGATCACTTGGTCAGGAGTTGCTCGGCCTGGTCAGCAGGCATCCGCTGCTCCACAACACGATCCTCGACTGGAACGAGCCCGAGCGCGTCGTCAAGATCGACGTTCTCCAGGACAAGGCCCGCCAGCTCGGCGTCACGTCCCAGGAAATCGCGACTACCCTCGATACGGTTGTCGAAGGCGCGCCTGTCACGCAGATCAGGGACGACATCTACCTGATCAATGTTGTCGGCCGGGCAAACGCCACGGAACGAGGTTCACTTGAGACGCTAAGCAACGTGCTCGTCCCTGCGTCCAACGGCAAAGCGGTTCCCCTTTCGGCAGTTGCCACGCTGCGGTATGAACTCGAACCTCCGAAAATATGGCGGCGGGACCGTACTCCGACCATCACGGTCAAGGCTGCGGTTTCCGGTCCGACCCAGCCGGACACCATCGTCAAACAGCTTGGCCCCGAGATCCAGAAGTTTTCGGAGACCCTGCCATCCGGGTATTCCCTCGCGGTCGGCGGGACGGTCGAAGAAAGCGCGAAGTCGCAGGGTCCGATCGCTGCGGTCGTCCCGCTGATGCTCTTCATCATGGCGACGGTTCTTATGATCCAGCTTCAAAGCTTCAATCGGCTCTTTCTGGTTTTTGCCGTCGCGCCGCTCGCCCTCATTGGCGTTGTGGCCGCGCTGGTCCTCAGCCATGCCCCGTTGGGGTTCGTGGCCATCCTCGGAATCCTCGCCCTGGCGGGTATCCTGATCCGAAATTCGGTGATCCTGGTCGTTCAGATCGAAGAGCTGAAAGCCGAAGGCACGCCAGCCTGGCAAGCAGTGATTGAGGCGACCGAACATCGCATGCGGCCGATCATGTTGACGGCCGCGGCGGCGACACTGGCGCTCATACCGATCTCGCGTGAAGTCTTCTGGGGACCCATGGCCTACGCGATGATGGGCGGCATTGTCGTCGGTACGGTCCTGACGCTGATTTTCCTGCCGGCGCTGTATGTCACCTGGTTCCGGATCAAGCCGGAAGCGGTCGAGACAGGCGGACCCGAGCAGATCATCGACCAGGGAAACCCGGTGGACGAGGCGGCGTGACCGCGCCGGCGCGTCGGCGGAAGTACGCCTCCGAATAGAAAAGACACCCCGCTAGCAGCGTTCGCCGTCGGGGTGTTTTGCTTTAGATCGGTGTAATCGGTCTTCAGCTTCGTTCGGACAGTCTAGCGATTACACGTTCCAGGCCAGCAGCACCTCCGAGAGCCCAAGCCTCGATAGCGGAGACATCCAGACCTAGCTTTTTCGCCGCCGCTGCAAACTCTTCGACGTCGGTGCGGTTGAGCTTCGCGATATGGGCCGCGATCTGCGGCGTCACCTTAGTGCCGAGAGCGTCAAGGATGAAGCTTCCGCCGCTGCTGTGGGAAAAAGCCTTCTGCAGGCTTGCCGGGGACACGCCGAACGTGTCGGCGATCGAAAAAACCTCGACGACGTTCCGCAGGTTCGAGACGGTGAGAGCGTTGTTGCAGAGCTTGCTGGCTTGCCCGGTTCCCGCTCCACCCATGTGAACGACGTGCGTGCTATGGGTGGAAAGGATTTCGCCGCACTTTTCCAGAGTGGCGGCATCCGTCCCCACGAAGCAAGTGAGCGTCCTTGCGACCGCTCCGGGCCGTCCTCCGCTGACCGGGGCATCAACGAAGCGGATTTCCTTTGCTTTGCAGGTTTCCTCGAAGGCCCTCGCTTCACCTGGGTCCCCGGTGGCATGGTTCATAAGGATCGCGCCGGAGGGCAGGGCGTCAAGCACTCCCCCTTGCAGCAATTCAAGCAGGTCGTGGTCGGACCGTAGGCAGACGCAGAGCACGTCCACCGCCGTCGCCAGTTCGACCGCCGATTCATGCCGCGTGAATAAAGTGCCCTCAAGGCTCTCGTAGGAGAAATCTCGTCTGGCCCAGACGTGAAGGTTGAATTTTTCAGCGATCGCGACCGCCATCGGCGCGCCCTGGTCGCCGATGCCGATGAAGCCGACGTTCAGCGGGCCGCTCATTCCTTCACGCCCAGCATGGTTTCTGCCATGCCCCACAGACGTTCGGCGTTGTCTTCGTCGATCGCGTAGTGCGCGACCCCCTTGAACGGACCGTTGCCGCGCTCTTCGACGACCGAAGCTTTCTGGCAGTCGTCATAGTATTCGCCGGATCGGCCTTCGACGAGAGGCGAGGCGGCGAGAAGCACCGTGGTGGACGCACCCTGTTCGGTAGTTTTGCGGAGATGTTCCGGAGTACGGAGACCGCCCGTGTGCTTTTGCAGATTGGTCGCGATCGCTCCCGGGTTAAGGGCGTTCGACGTAATGCCTTCGTTTGCCCATTTCCGTGTGATCCCCACGGACATCAGGATGCAGGCTGTCTTCGACTGGCCATAGCCGAGCAGGGGATCGTACGGGATAAAGCGGAAGTCCGGATCGTCCCAGAAAACGGGCGCGTACAGGCTGCCAACCGATGCGACCGAGATCACGCGCGCTCCGTTCGCCTTCGCCAGATGAGTGCGCAGGCCGAGGGCGAGGGCAAAATGCCCCAAGTAGTTGGTCGCAAACTGCATCTCGCGGCCTTCGGGCGTGCGCTGCAGATCGGGGATTGCCATGACGCCAGCGTTGTTGACCAGAACGTCGAGCTTTTGGTCCCAGCCCTCAATGAAAGCACGCACCGACGACAGATCTGCGACATCGAGCTGACGAACGCTCACGCTCCCCTTTGTGATTTCCGACGCGATCCTCTCGGCAACGGCGCGGGCATCGTCGGGACGACGGGCGGCGATCGTCACGGAAGCGCCGGCGGCCGCAAGGGCCCTGGTGGTCTCGAGACCGATCCCGCCCGAACCTCCGGTGACGATGATGTTCTTTCCGGAGAGGTCTATACCCTCCAGCACTTCGTTTGCGGTCGAAGCGAACCCGAACGGGATGTCTGCGCTCATAGTCATTCTCCTTTGAATTGATCGCTTGTAACAGAGATACACCTGTGGCAGTCGTGAACTAGATGGCTAGAGATGTACGTATTGATGAGGTATTCCGTACAGTCAGTTCGCTTCCGCCGGGCGAACTGGCGGCTTTTCTGGCTGTCGCCGAGCATGGTGGCTTCAGGGCCGCCGCCCGTACGCTTGATCAGAGCGCTTCCGCACTGAGCCAAGCAGTGGCAGGCCTCGAGAAGCGTCTCAAGGTGAAGCTTTTCCACCGATCCACCCGAAATGTGTCTTTGACTGAGTCCGGGAGCAGGTTCGCCTCGAGACTCGTGCCTGCGATCAGCGAGATCGGGCTGGCGGTCGAAGAAATCGAAGACATGAATGCCGCGCCCGCCGGGCTTCTGCGGATCAATACCGATGCAAACGCGGCCGAGCAGGTGCTCATGCCGCTCCTGACGAAGTTCATGGCTATCCAGCCAGCCATGCGGTTCGAGATCGTGTCCGATAAAAGATTGGTCGACATCGCCGAAGGCGGATTCGACTGCGGTATCAGGCTCGCCGAGCTTGTGCCCGAGGAGATGGTCGCGATCCCGATCGGCCCCGATCAGCAACACATCGTGGTTGCGTCTCCCGGCTATCTCGACAATGCACCCGAGTTAGCGCAGCCGTCCGATATCGCGCTTCACAAGTGTGTCCAACTGCTTATGTCGGGCGGTTCTATCTATCGATGGGAATTCCAGAGACGGGGCGAGACACTCGCCGTCGAGACATCCGGCAATCTGGTCGTCGATCATTCGCGGCTTCTCCTTGCGGCGGCGCGTGAAGGATATGGCTTGGCCTACGTCACGCGGTGGATGGCCAACGAAAGCCTGCGGGACGGATCGCTTCGCCAGGTGCTCGCTGACTGGACCCCGCCCTATCCGGGGCTTTGTCTCTACTATCCGCGCCACCGCCACATCGGGGCAGGGATGCGTGCCTTCCTCGCATACCTTCGGGCGACCCGCTGAACTCTCCGGACGTTGGCTCCGCGGCGCTCTCTCAATAAAGATCCGCCAGGCGTTTGCGTCACCGTTAAATTAGCCTGCGTTGGTTCGCAGCACCCAACAGGTAATATCGATCTCTAAGAGCTCCTGCTCACCCATGTTCCTTCCCAAAGGCAGGCACCCGGAACAGTATACCTGTATCGTTGCATTGTATTAAGCTCTCTACGAAGGTTACCGCGACCTTCACACAAACGTTTGTATATCTCCAATGTGCACGGATGGTCCTCTATTCTCACTGAGGTGCCGCGGCATGCGGTTCAAAGTCCCGAGGAGATATCCATGTTTAAAAAGACAGCCTTCACAGCACTTTTCGCATTGGCGACCATCTATCCCGTAAGTGCGGCGGACGGGTCGAAGAATGCGAAGGTTACGCTGGTCTTCAACCACGAACTGCCAAATGTGCCAGGCAAGAGCATGCGCGGAGTATTGGTCGAGTACGGCCCCGGCGGATACTCGCCCGCCCACACACATGCCAAGAGCGCCTTCATCTACGCGACTGTTCTAGAAGGCGAAATTAGGAGCAAGGTAGGCGGTGGCCCAGAAAAGACCTACAAAGCTGGAGAGAATTTCATCGAAAATCCCGGCGACCATCACGGCGTCAGCGCTAATGGAAGCGAAACAAAACCAGCCAAGCTTTTGGCCGTCTTCGTCGTCGATACGAAAGAGATTGAATTGACCACTCCAGACAAAAAATAGTCGACCGAAT
The DNA here is from genome assembly GCF_004328495.1 of Agrobacterium sp. 33MFTa1.1. Lineage (NCBI taxonomy): Bacteria > Pseudomonadati > Pseudomonadota > Alphaproteobacteria > Hyphomicrobiales > Rhizobiaceae > Agrobacterium > Agrobacterium sp. 33MFTa1.1. The sequence goes on from NZ_CP036360.1 coordinate 424,904, forward strand.
GAACGCAAGCCGGCGACTGACGTATGGGGCAATCGCAGCGCAATCCTCCGAGAAACTCAAAATCGGTCTATCAGTGCTGTCTAAGTATGCTGTTGGGATGGACCAGGTTAGGGAGCTAGTTAATGAAATTCGTTATAATGGGCGGAACCGGGTTCATCGGTTCAAAAGTCGTCTCGAAACTAACAGCGGCCGGGCATGAGGCGATTGCGGCCTCACCGAGTAACGGCATTGATAGCGTTACCGGGGAGGGCCTTGATGAGGCGATGGCGGGGGCGCATGCCGTGCTCGACGTAACCAACTCACCGACCTTCGACCCACAGGGCATCCTGGACTTTTTCAACAAATCCACCTCGAACCAGATTGTCGCGGAGAAAGAAGCCCATGTGCGCCATCACGTTTTGCTGTCAATCGTCGGGATACACAAACTTCCAGACAATGCCTACACGAAAGGAAAGATAGCGCAGGAGAACATGGTCGAGGGATCAGGAGTGCCATTCACCATCGTCAGGGCCACCCAGTTTATGGAATATCTTGGTACCATTGCCGATCATGGTGGCAGCCACGGCGAAACCTATATTCCCACTGCGAATGTTCAGGTGGTTGCCGCGTCCGATCTGGTAGATGCGCTATGCGAAATCCTTACGGAAGGACCAACCAACAGCACCGTTCAAATCGCCGGTCCGGACCGCGCCCCGATGAATGAAGTTGTATCTCGCTATCTCAAGGCAAAGGGCGACGACAGGGTCGTCAGAGCAGACCCGGACGCGCTTTATTTTGGATCTCGTCTGGAGGCTGATACTCTTGTCCCGGACGGCAGTGTGCGGATTTGCCAGACAACTTTAAATGAATTCATTGCTAGGGGTGTCTGACAACGCGCATCTACATGAATTCATTGTGCTGTCGTCCCAAGTGACGGCGTGGGCATCTATTTTATCGACTTGAAAATCGTCTGAGCGGCGTTCGCGTTGATAAACATAATGATTAAAGGCCGCGAGAGCAACTACCTAGTCTTGCGGCCTTACCCTGTTTAAGGCATACCGGATATAAGTTCGCTCCAGATACGACACGCACTTTGCTGCTTGTCGACTCGACACGGAAGGTGTCGTTGAACTGTCTAATTCGCGTCTGTGGGAAGCTCGGGTGATCTCAGGTAGGATCTCGGTTGAAGCGATAAAAGAGCTCGTGGACATGATCCCCGGACTTGGCTGGGCGGCGTGGCCGAACGGAAATCTAATTTGCCAGAGTCTGTCCTTGGAGGCGTACACCGGATTTCCAAATTCGAAGGTCGGAGCACGAGATGTTGAAGGCAAGTTTTCTTGGAGCGAATTGGTTCATGGAGACGACTATCGTGACCTCGAAGTGGCGTGGTTGGTAGCCGTTGGTAATGGTGACGTCTATAACGTTGCACATAGAGTTCGGACCAGTAGCGGAAAGTTCAGGTGGATTCGGACTACTGCAAGACCGCAGATCAATGCAGAAGGTGAGATCGTCTTCTGGCTCGGTACCTGTGTAGATATCCACGAAGCCATACTGGAGGCTGAAGCGTCTAAAGCGCGGGAGCGCGCCCTGCAAAAGTTTATCGACGCGGTTCCGGTTCCAATCTGGGCTGCCGATACGCTCGGAAATCCTACCTACTTTAATGAGGCGCTAAAAGCTCAGGTCGGATTTTCCATTTCACATACTATAGAGCAGTCCTCGCTCGAGCGCGCGTTAGCGCGAGTTATTCATCCTGATGACCTCGAGCAGGTTACATCGGGCCTAAAAGCTGCTTTATCTGGCGGACCTCGCTTCAAACAGAGGTATAGACAAGTACGTGCCGACGGTGGATACCGTTGGACGAAAGGCGAAGCGAACGCGTTAACTGGCGATGATGGCACCGTTGAACGATGGCTTGGCGTCGCGCAGGACATCGATGATGAAGTATCTGCCCAGATTACGATAGCTGAGCGTGAAGCACGGCTCGCGCTCATTGTCGAAACGATGCCTGGATTATTGTGGGTGTCATCGCCTGATGGACAACCCACCTATTTCAGTCGGCAGCTTGAGGAGTGGTCCGGTTTAACCGTCGATCAGATCGCCGAGCGCGACGGTGATGCTCTGAAGTGGATCATCCACGCGACTATTCACCCAGATGATAGGGAGGACGTGGAGACGACGATCCGGGAAAGCTTCCGCTCCGGCAAGCCCTGGTTCAGGCGGTTCCGTCAACGGCGCTCTGACGGCAGCTGGCGCTGGCTTGAGGCGCGAATGGAACCGCTGAGAGACAGTAATGGCAAAATCATCCAATGGTATGGCTTGCAGGTTGATATCGAAAACGAGTTCGTCGCTCAAGAATCACTAAGGGTCTCTCAGGAAAAACTTGCCAAGGCGTCCCGTTATGCGGGAATGGCAGAACTTTCCGCCTCGATCGCACATGAACTCAGCCAACCTCTGGCGGCAGTGATCATGAGCGCCGACGCGTGCAGGCGTTGGCTCGAGATGGCGTCGCCGAATATCGAGCGGGCGAAGCAGAGCGCCGACTGTGTCGTCAGGGACGCCAACATCGCCACCGAAGTCGTCAAGCGCATCCGGGCACTGTTCCAGCACAAGTCGGAAGGGCGGGAGAGAGTCGATATCAACCTGCTCATTCAAGGCGTGAAGGATATGATGTCGGAGGAATTGGCATCGAAAGGCGTTCGCCTGGAATTAAAGCTCGAAAGATCACTGGATCCGATTTCCATCGATGTCATTCAAATACAGCAGGTACTCGTGAACCTCCTGCATAACGCCAGCGAGGCGATGGCGGTGGCGACGGGCCGCGAGCGCATGATAACGGTAGAGACGCTGGCGTCCGACCTCGGCGCAGTCGTCGAGATCTCGGACACCGGAAGCGGAATCGAGGATATCGACCGAATTTTCATGCCGTTCTTCACTACCAAAGAAAGCGGTATGGGAATGGGGCTTTCGATCTGCGAGTCGATTGTGACTTCCCACGGAGGACGGATCTGGGCTGAAAACACGGACGTAGGCGCTCGTGTGAGCTTTTCGATCCGGTCCACCTCCGAAGTGTTTTCTACGCTGACCGGAGAAGAAGCCGGATTTCAGGTCTCCGCCTGACAAGGTCGCCAACCGTGTACTTGTCGAACACGGCGGCGAATGCTGCCGACGCCTCCGCAAGGATGGGGGGCAGGCCGCAGGCGGGAGCGATGGGGCATCCACCGCATTCCACGAGTTCATCCAGTCTCTCGGTGTGGCGGAGTACAGACCCGAGATTGATTTCGTCCGGTTGACGGGCCAACCTGATTCCCCCGTTCCGACCCCTCACGGATTCAATGAAACCTGCGGCCGACAAATCTTGGACGACCTTCTTGAGGTGGTCCTGGGAGATGTCGAACGTGCGGGCGATCTCGCGGATCGAGCCGAGCTCTCCGCCTGATGTACCAAGGTGTATCAAGACCCGGATACCGTAGTCCGTGTATTTGGTCAGTCTCATAGAAACCTGCGTCAAAACGCCCATGTTTAAAAGGTGTATTTCAATAGCACCTTTTTGTAGAACGTAATAGGAGTATCTCAGATACCCCTTTAGGAGTCGGCAATGTCGGTAGAGCTAACTGAGACGGACATTTCGCGGATACTGGCGAAATTTTACGACCGGGTGAAAGCAGACGAGGACCTCGGTGCGGTTTTCGCGGTGGTCGAGGACTGGGACGAACATCTGACGCGGCTCTCGGAATTCTGGTCGTCGCTGATGCTCACCACCGGGCGCTACAAGGGCAATCCGTTATCGATGCATCTTGCCCATGCCGAAAAGTTCCGGCCGTTGATGTTCATTAAGTGGCTGGAGATCTGGCGTGAGACGACCGACGAGCTCGTTGCGCCGGAGATAGCGTTCGAGATGCAGGCGAGAGCGAAGAGGATCGCTTCCCGTTTTTCGATCATGATATGCGGCGAGGAGCTTCCCGCATCGGTGACAAGCGAGCCGATACCGCTCGCGCCCACGCCCTACAAAATCTCGGCTCTCTTCGACGAGCAGAGCTTGCCGCGCGCGCTTCTCACCGACCACGCTCTCAAATCCGGGACATGGGGTGTGGTCCGCGTCGAAGAGGGCGCGGTCCACTACCTCGAGCCCGGTGTTTCCGAGCCCCGGATCCTTGAACCCGGCATACCGGGTGTCATCCCTCCCAATACAAGCCACAGCCTGGAGCTCGTGGGAGCGGTGAAGCTGCGCGTCGAGTTTTACGACCGCTACCCGCTCGGCACCTATCACAACTGACCCAAGAAGGAATTGAGATCATGCCACGCCAGCTGTCCGCAGAAACCATAGAACTCGTAAAGGCGAGTGTTCCGGCCCTCGAGGCCCATGGTAGCGACATCACCAAGGCCATGTACGCGCGGCTCTTCAAGGACGAGCATATCCGGAACCTGTTCAACCACTCCAACCAGGGCGAGGGTGGTTCACAGGTTCACGCGCTAGCCGCAGCGATCCTCGGTTACGCCCGGAACATCGAGAACCTCAGCGTGCTGGGTCCGGTCGTCGAGCGTATCGCACACAAGCATATCGGCTACCACATCCTGCCGGAGCACTATCCCTACGTCGCCGAAGCCCTGATGGCGGCGATCAAGGACATTCTGGGAGATGCGGCGACGCCTGCCATTCTGTCTGCCTGGGGAGAGGCGTATTGGTTTCTTGCCGACATCCTCAAGGGCCGCGAGAGCGATCTGCGGTCCGATATCGAGAACCGGAACGGCGGCTGGAACGGGTGGCGGAACTTCACGATCGTCTCGAAGACCAAGGAAAGCGACGTCGTCACGTCCTTCGTGCTGAAGCCGTCCGACGGCGGTCGGGTCATCCGGCACCGGCCCGGCCAATACCTGACTTTCCGGCTGCCTCTGGAGAACGGAACGGTCGCCAAGCGGAACTACTCCATTTCATGCGGTCCGAACGACGAATTCTATCGCATCTCTGTGAAGCGCGAGACCTCCGGACAGGGCGGCTCAATCTACCTGCACGACCACACGGATATCGGTTCGGTTGTCGACGCCACACCTCCGGCAGGGGACTTCTATCTCCCGGAAGAACCAAAGGCTCCGGTCGTATTGTTGTCCGGCGGGGTAGGGCTGACTCCAATGGTCAGCATGCTCGAGGCGATCGCTCGCGACTATCCGGACCTGGAAACACACTTCATCCATGGCGCGTTGAACAGCGCCACCCACGCGATGGACAAACATGTCAGGAGCCTCGCCGCTGCCCGTTCCCGGGTGAACGTGAAAACCTTCTACAGCGAGCCGTCCACCCAAGACGCAGTCGGGCTCTCCCATGACTATGACGGGTTCATCACCGTCGACTGGCTGCGCTCCGCGACACCCTTCGAAACCTCCGAGTTCTACCTCTGCGGACCCAAGCCGTTCCTCCGCGCGCTGGTTCCCGCTCTGGCGAGAGCAGGTGTTCCGGGAGAGCGTGTTCACTACGAATTCTTCGGCCCGGCGGACGAGCTCCTCGCTGCCTGATCGATCCATCAAACCGCCATTCCGAGAAGGCGACTTCCATGCAAAGCCGTAATCACCCGATGCTGTGGGCGTGGCCCGCAGCGGCCGCCATCGTGTTACAACCCATGTCGGCCCAAGCCCACGTCAAATGGTTCGCCCCGTATATCGTGGGCGCGCCTCCAGCGCCGATCGAGAACACTCTACACGACACCTGGTTCTGGGTCGGCATATGTCTTGTCCTTGTGTTTTTCGTCCTGACGCGTCTGGTGGAGGTTAGCCCCTTCGGCGCGAAAGCCATCGGAGCGCTCAATTGGGCGACAGACCCGCTCTGGGCACGGCAGGACGACTACATTCGTTCGATCATCGCCGCGTTTTTCGTCGCGATCTTTGCCGTCGGTGGTGTGTATCTGACGCCCGACCTCAAGACACCCGCCGAATGGGTTTCCTGGCTTCAGCTCGTTATTGCCTGCTGCATATTTTCGCGGCGGACGATGCCGCTCGCCGGGCTTGGAATCATAGCGCTTTGGATATTCGCACTAAGAGACTACGAGCTGTTCCATCTTTTCGACTATCTCGCGCTCGGCCTCGGCGTGGCGGGATACCTGCTCCTCGAGCCGCTCAAAAACGAGGAACTGAGGGGACGCCGCTTCGAGGCGCTCCGGTGGGGACTGGCGATCGCCCTCATGTGGTCGAGCCTCGAGAAGTTCGCGTTCCCGAGCTGGTTCTACCCCCTCGTCGTCGAGAAGCCGTTTCTCACTTTCGGAATGCCGAGGGACGTGTTCATACCGATGGCAGGCGTCACGGAGTTCACTCTCGGATTCGGCCTTCTGTGGACGCCCCTGATACGCAGGCTGTCGGCTATCGCCCTCCTCGTGATCTTCACGGCCGCCGTATGGCCTTTCGGCCGGGTCGACCTCATCGGGCACGGCCTGATCATGGCGATCCTCATCGCGGTTGCGGCCGATCACCGTACGGGCGTCGATCTCATGACGGCGCTCAAGCGGCGTCTCGTGAATATCCCCATCGGCCTCTCGACCGCTCTCGTCGTTTTCTGCACTGCCTACTGGGGATTACACGTCGCTTTCTACGGGATGGATGGCCGGCTGCCCGCCGCAGATATCCCAAGGACGACACATAGCTACAGCGTGGAACATCCGCACGGCCCCGGCGGGCCCGACGACGTTCCGGCCAACCAGCACTCCCATCCGTAACGGCTCAGGCAGGGCGCGGAACCACGAAGCGGCTGTGCGGCATCCCGATGTATATCTTGCTAGGGTCAGCGTGCGGCGCGATTGTCTGGAGGCAGACCGCGGGCAGTCCGCAGCTGGAGCCGCGCCTCGACTGACCAACAAATTCAAGGAGAATGAAAATGAAAATCGTAGTTGTAGGCGGCACAGGCCTTATCGGCAGCAAGCTCGCTAGCATATTGTCGGCGCGGTTTCTGGAAGTCGTGGTCGCATCGCCAAGCACGGGTGTGAACAGCCGTACAGGCGAGGGGCTGGACGCCGCGCTATAGGGGGCCAACGTCGTCGTGGACGTCACGAACCCGCCTTCTTTCGATCCCGGTGAAGTCCTGGATTTCTTCAAGACCTCGACCAGAAACCTGCTCGCCGCCGAGAAGAAGGCCGGAGTGCAGCACCACGTGCTACTCTCGATCGTCGGCACCGATGGTCTTCCGGGTAACGGTCACTTCCTCGCCAAGGCAGCCCAGGAGGCTTTGATCGAAGGGTCCGGCGTCCCCTATACCATCGTCCGCGCGACTCAGTTCATGGAATTCATGGCAATGATCGCGGATGCCGGAACGACAGACAGCGAGGCGCGCCTTTCGACGGCAAACTTCCAGCCGATCGCAGCGGATGATCTGGCAGGCTTCCTCGCCGATACGGTCGGCAAAGCACCCGCCAACGGAATCGTTGATGTCGCCGGACCGGAAAAAGGCCGGATGTGCGACATCATCGGTCGATACCTCCGGTCCGTCGGCGATTCCCGCAAGGTCACTCCGGATTCCAGCGCAGGCTATTTCGGCTGCGCGTTGGAGGAAAACTCGCTGGTCCCCGTTGGCCAGGCCAGCCTTGGCCCCACTGGTATCGAGCAATGGGCGAATTCAGCCAAGGCCGCCTAGATCTCGTTGCCTGACCCGACCGTGACACCCATGCCGGGTGACGCGGTCGGACTGCGTTAATCCACCATGGGTCGCGGCTCCATGCCCGACGACATCTGCGGGAACAACCATCATGCCGATGTTGTCGGAGTTCGTGATCCAGGTCGGTCTGCTTCTGGCGGTCTCGGTCCCGCTTAGAGTTCTGCTGCGCCACCAGACCAAGGCCAAGCTCATCCTCGATGCCGTCGTCTTCGTCGCCCTATCAGGCCTGTTCTTTTCGAGAGGTATCGAGCCCTATAGGCCCGGAGCCGTCGGAGGCATAGACGCGGTCAGTGTGGCGATCGCCAAAGCGGCATGGTGGATAAGCATCTCGCTTCTCCTGGTGACGGTAGTCCGGAAATTCCTCGTCTTCAATCGACGGCCTCGCGAAGGCAGACTGGTCAGGGACCTACTCTCTGGCGTCATCTACATCGGCACCGCCTTATCCATAGTCGCGTATGTCTTCAATGTTCCGGTGGGAACGTTGATCGCCACGTCCGGCGTCTTCGCGATCGTACTCGGTCTCGCGCTGCAGAGTACCCTCAACGACGTGTTCAGCGGCATCGCCCTGAACCTCAACCGCCCCTACGTGGTCGGTGATTGGATCGTTCTGGACGACAATCTCCAAGGAAGGGTGATCGAAACCAACTGGCGTTCGACACATCTGCTCAACGGCACGAACGACATCGTGATCCTGCCGAACAGCATTCTGGCGAAAGCGAGACTCACGAACTACAGCAGCCCGGACGAGAGCCACGGCATTGTGGTGACCGTGCGCTTTCATCCGACGGAAAGACCCGAGGTGATCGGTGAAACCATGAAAACGGCGCTACTCGGGTGCACGAATATTGTCGACTCGCCGCCTCCGAGCGTGGCGATCACCGCCCTGGAAGGCGACGGCGTCACGATAGATCTTGTCAGTCGGGTGAGGGACGTCGGCAAGGTCTCCGACGCTCGCAACGAGATATACGATCTGGTCTATCGTCACGCGCGCTCCGCGAACCTGGTGTTGAGCTCGTCAACACAATGGACGGGGCCGCTCCCATACTGGGAACAGGCTTCGCGTGGGCAAAGCGCGGTCGACTGTCTTTCATCCATTCCACTGTTTCATTCGCTCAGGGAAGACGAGCGAGCGTCATTGGGCGCTGCGATGAAGCAGGTTGTCTTTCCGAAGGGGGCCGTGATCGCCCGTCAGGGAACCTCCTTGACCTCGCTCCTGCTCATCCAGAAGGGCGTCGTTATCGTCGAGATAGAGGAAAGCGGCCGCCACACAGAACTCACGAGACTTTCCCCCGGAGATTTTTTCGGAGAACGGGGCGTTTTGATGGGGGCAATCGAGGCTGCTGAAATCCGTTCGTTGACCCCGGTCACCGCATACGAAATCAAGAAGGATACCCTCGCTCCGTTTCTCGGCCAACGCCCGGAAATCGCCGAGGAGCTCGGGTTCGTTCTCGCGCATCGGCTCGAGAAGGAAAAGCATCTCCTCGACCAGCCGGGAATGGAAAACAGCACCTCGATCACCCTGTCGGGGAAGATACGCAGTCTGTTCGGTCTGTAGTGCACTCCGGCATGGTGGCTGCTCGCTCCGAAATCGGCTTCGCCACGCCACCATGCCCTTGAATAGTGGATCGACGTCAAGCCGCTGCCGGGACGGTCCGATGGTCGATCGGGTGCTGCAGACGCAAGGCGAGCGCCATGCGGTTCCAGACGTTGATCGTGCTGATGGCGGTCGTCAGCTTGGCAATCTCGGCTTCGCCGAAATGCTTCCTCAACTGCTCGTAGTCAGGGTCGGGGACACCCGTAATCGAGACGTTCGTCAAGCTTTCCGCCCAGTTCAGCACCGCGCGTTCCTTCTCGTCATAGAGAGCGGATTCCTTCCAGACCGCGATCAGGGCGATCCATTGGTCCGAGAACCCGGCTTTCCTCGCTTCCTTGGTATGCATGTCCACGCAGTAGGCGCAGCCGTTGATCTGCGACGTACGGATCTTCACGAGATCAATGTAGCGTTTGTTGATGCCGGACTTCTGGACGTACATCTCCAGTCCCATGATCGCCTTGAAGCTGTCGGGCTCGACAGCATTGATATCGAAACGGGGTTGCATCTTATCACTCCCAGCTTTGGGTTTTTGTCGAGCGGGAATTCGCCGACGAACGGACGCTAAGGCGGGAGCGGGCAGCGAGGAAGATATACGGGAGTATCCGTTCTGAACGGACGAAGCCTATAAAGGGGGCGACTTTCAAAGGGGAATGCGACGCATCGCTTTTCACCTGACGCGGAATCGCTTCCGTTTCCTGCCACGGGCCACACGGCATACAGATGTATAACTCGCGTAGCTCCCGATCCTGCGTCACCTTCGACGCGCTGAGTTTGGCTCTGCCCATCGAGGCGAGCGGGCCAAGGCTCGTCAATACCGGATCATGGAGAGACAAATGACGGAAAAAGAGACCTCACGGGGCACGGGCCCCTTGAGACGCGAGGTGTTGGCGCTTGGCCTCGGAGCGAGCGTCGCAACCGTAATCCCCAATATCGCGATGGCGGCCGCCACGCAGAAAACCACTGAAAGGAAACAAGACATGGGCTTTGTGAAAACGAAAGACGGCGCGGAAATCTTCTACAAGGACTGGGGCCACGGTCAGCCGATCGTGTTCCATCACGGATGGCCGTTGAGCGGCGACGACTGGGATGCCCAGATGTTGTTTTTCCTGGAAAAGGGCTTCCGCGTCGTGGCCCATGACAGGCGTGGCCACGGCCGCTCGAGCCAGGTCGCCGAGGGTCACGACATGGACCACTACGCGTCGGACGCCGCAGCCGTTGCCGAACATCTCGATCTCCGCAACGCGGTTCACATCGGCCACTCGACGGGCGGTGGTGAAGCCGCGAGGTACGTCGCCAGGCACGGCAAGGGCCGTGTCGCCAAGCTCGTTCTCGTCGGCGCGGTTCCGCCGATCATGGTCAAGACCGCTGCGAACCCCGGAGGTCTGCCAATCGAGGTGTTCGACGATTTCCGCAAGAACCTGGTCGCCAACCGCGCCCAGTTCTTCCTCGATATTCCTTCCGGCCCTTTCTATGGCTTCAATCGGCCGGACGCCAAGGTTTCCCAGGGCGTCATCCAGAATTGGTGGCGACAGGCCATGGTTGGCGGCGCGAAGGCGCACTACGACAGCATCAAGGCGTTCTCCGAGACGGATTTCACGGAAGACCTCAAGTCGATCACGGTTCCCACGCTCATCCTGCACGGCTCGGACGACCAGATCGTGCCGATCGATGACTCCGCCAAGCTCGCCATCAAGCTGCTGAAAAACGGGACTCTGAAAATCTACGACGGCTACCCGCATGGCATGTGCACGACCCACGCCGACGTCATCAACCCGGACCTTCTGGCGTTCGTCCAGGCCGCCGGCTGATCCAAGAGGGGCAGGCTGCAAAGCCTGCCCCGCAAATCATGCGCCGCTGCGCGATCCGCAGGCACAATCAAATACAGAGTTTATCCGTTCGGCACTTTGAAGATTAGGGTCAGGACCCATTGATTTGAATTGACGGCCATAATTCAGACGGGCGTATAGGAGCCTGCTGGTGAGTCATCTGTTTTGGCTGACGGACGAGCAAATGGCTCGTCTTCAGCCGTACTTCCTCAAGAGCCATGGTCGCCAGCGCGTTGATGATCGACGCGTTCTGAGCGGCATCATTTTCGTCAACCGCAACGGCCTCAGGTGGTGCGATGCGCCAAAGGAATATGGCCCCTCCAAGACGCTTTATAACCGTTGGAAACGTTGGGGAGACAAGGGCATCTTTCTCCAGATGATGGAAGGCTTGGCTGTGCCTGAGGCTGCAGAGCGCACGGCCATCATGATCGACGCGACCTATCTCAAGGCCCACCGCACGGCTTCCAGCCTGCGGGTAAAAAGGGGGGCTCGGGCCGCCTGATTGGACGCACGATAGGCGGCATGAACACCAAGCTTCATGCCGTAACGGATGCGAATGGTCGCCCGATCACTTTCTTCATAACGGCCGGTCAGGTCAGCGATTACACCGGTGCTGCCGCTTTGCTTGATGAACTTCCCAAGGCCAGATGGCTACTGGCCGACCGTGGCTATGATGCCGACTGGTATCGTGAAGCTTTACAAGCGATGGGGATCACTCCCTGCATTCCGGGTCGGAAATCCCGCAATAAAACCATCAAATACGATAAACGCCGCTACAAACGGCGCAACCGGATCGAGATAATGTTCGGGCGTCTCAAAGACTGGCGGCGTGTCGCTACGCGCTACGACAGATGCCCAATGGCCTTCCTCTCCGCCATCGCTCGCGCGGCAACCGTTATCTTCTGGCTCTGATCAACGAGTTCTGAGCGTAACTATGTCCGCGTTAAACAGTCGCGAAATGTCAAATGGTCTCAAAGAGAATGCGGCCGTTAGAACGTTGGAAAACTTGTTCAATCAGCAATTTTACCCTCGCGACCCAGCAGTGCGCTCTTTCGCTCCAGGCCCCAGGTATAGCCAAAGAACGTTCCGTCGTGCCTAACAACCCGATGACAGGGAATGGCAACCGCCAGAGGATTGCTGGCGCAGGCACTGGCGACCGCACCGATGGCACGAGGGTGGCCCACGCGCCGCGCTATCTCGTCATAGGAGATCGTCTCGCCGGCTAGCACCGATTGCAGAGCATGCCAAACCCGTCGTTGAAAGACTGTCCCTCTGATATCCAGGGGCAGATTCGTCGTCAGATTCGGCGCCTCGATCAAACCGACGACCTGGGCGATGGTACGCTCGTAGTCTGCATTGCCGCCGACTAGAATCGCCTTCGGGAAGCGGTCCTGGAGGTCGCGAAGCAGTGCCTCGGCATCGTCGCCCATCAGAATGGCGGCGATGCCTTTTGCGCTGGAGGCAACGACGATCGCTCCGAGCGAGGTATCTCCGACAGCGAAATGCTAGGTCTCCTTGGAGCCCCCATCCTTAAAGTGACTTGGTGTCATGCCGAGGGATTTGTTGGTGATGGCGTAGAAGCGGCCGCTGGAACCGTAGCCGGATTCGTAGAGGGTCTCAGTGATGGGCCGACCGCGCGAGCTGGCTGCGGGCCAGCGCCATCCGCTTCTGTTCGGCATAGGCTCGTGGGGTCATTCCTGTATGACTGCGAAACAGGCGGTGGAAATGACCCTCGCTCATGCCGACAGCATGGGCCAGCGCCGATACTGAGACAGGGCTGTCGGCTAGATCGATCAGCCTGCACGCTTCGGCGATGGTTTCGATATGCCGCTGCTCGAAGCTACCTTCATTCGGTCGGCACCGTCGACAGGGTCGAAATCCTGCGGACAAAGCCTCGGCCGACGAATGGAAGTAACGGAGGTTTTCCGCGCGTGGCACCCGAGAACCACAGGAAATCCGGCAATAGATGCCCGTGGTGATAACGCCGCGCCAAGTGCCTGCACCGCGCTCGTCCGAGCCACGTGGATTCCTGGTAGCGGCGCTATCCATCAGGCCCGGACCCGCTTCTGGGAGCCGAAGGGATTGTCGATCAGATACCGCCAGCAACCATCGTCGCCCCGGCGCGCGATGTCGGTCGCGGTCGCCACCATGTTGATCTCCGTGCCATCGCGGGCGGTGCCGATATAGGACCAGTCGAGGATCAGAAGTGCCGTATCCGCCGCGACGAACATATGCCGTTGCGTGATCGACATTTGAAGACCCAGAGAGAAATACTTTTCGAGTTCCGCGCCGATCGCGTTCCGCCTTTAGTGGGCGTTGCCCGCCGCGTCGATGATAATGCCTTCTGGATGATAGAAGCTGAGCATCGTGTCGACATCGAGAGAATTGAGATGGGCAAGCAACGCGGGGACGATGCCTTCCACGGTGGTTGCCAGGGCGAATTTCTCGATCATGCTTTGAGCTCCTGTCTGCATGTCGCCCGCCATTCGCGAGCGAGACACCGATGACAGGAATTCAGAACTAGGAAACTCCGATTTCTGATCTCAGATTCGCGTTCGTCGAAGCCTGCAAATGACGCGAAGCGGAAAAAGCTACCCGACCTATCCCGCCGTATAGGTCGACCACGGCTACTGGCGCGGTAGCGACGCGGGAACATTTTACGTAGGCTATCACCCACATAGCCAGCCAGTGTATCGATGAAAGGACCGCGGCGCGCGAGCGCGGTTTTCACCAACCGACGTGGGAACAGGTAGCGACCGTGGACTTTGCCCCGCATACCGAACGGATGTTTGAAAAGGGTTCTCAAGAGCAGAGGCTACAGAACCTCGAGGAGAGCGGTGGGCACGCCGCGCGTCTTAGGCTTCTTGGGCGTATGACAAGCTCCTTTGTTCTCGACACCCGTCAACCTCTGGCGGTAATCGTTACGGATTGCGGTACCGCCCAGAGGCTCCTGGCTTCGGGGCGTGATACGACCAAGCAAATGGAAGTACTGCTTTCGCGCATTGTCGAATGTGCCCGTTGGGCGGATGAAGTAATCGGCTTCGCGGATCGCATGATCGCCAGGCGAGTTTCGACTCTGGCGCTGGTGGATATCAACTCCCTGGCAAAAAGCGCCGTCCAGTTCAGCCAGTGCGAAAGTTTCTCCAGGGCGGTGACCCTGCACCTTGCCCACTCGCCCAGTCGCGCGTTGGCACTTGGCGACGAGCTCCAGCTTCTCCAGGTGGTGGTCACCCTTCTAGTGAGCACCCTACAGCAACAACCCGCACGGAAAGCGGAAAGGCATGCGGTTCATTTGTGCATCGCCGACATCGGAGACGAGATCGTCCTCGACATAGGAACACCCCTGACATCGGGGAACGGAGAGCTCGAAGACCAAAGGAAGCGGACCACTAAAGCCGATTCCGAAGTCGTTATGTGCCGATCCATCGTCGAAGCCCATCAGGGTGCGCTCGAATATGGTCGCGGTCGGTCGGGCGTCATGTTTCGCATGAGGTTGCCGCACGTTTCCGATCGGCTGGAGCGAAGCCACAGCCAATCTGAACCGCCATCACTTGAAGACAATTAGGCAAAAGTCGCGGACGGACCTCGCCGTCATCATTGAAAAGGAGTTTCGCTGTGCCATCTCAACCGGAGAAAGACGTGAGTCGACAGAGGGTTTACGTCATCGATGACGAGCCAAACCTTCGCGCCTCGCTGCTCAACTTTTTCGAGTCGGTGCAGATCGAGGCAGTCGGTTTCGGTAGTGCCGAAGAGTTTTTGTCCGAGGCTGACGGGGAGAGCGCCGGGTGTATCCTTCTCGACATCCAAATGCCCGGCATGACTGGGCTCGAACTTCAGGCTGAGCTCTCGCATCGCGGCAATCCGATGCCGATCATTTTCATCACCGGAAACGGCAGCGTGTCCGTGAGTGTTTCAGCGATGAAGGCTGGCGCTTTCGACTTCCTGCTGAAGCCGTTCAACTCTCAGGCCGTCGTCGATGCGATAACAAGAGCGATGGAGGCCGACAGGCAAGCAAGAGCCAAGAGAGCGGAGGCGGATAAATTAATGCAGCGATTTTGCAGACTGACCCCGCGTGAAACGGAAGTCTGGGAATACGTTTCCCAAGGTCTCATGAACAAGCAGATCGCGTTCGAAATGAGCATCAGCGAAATCATGGTGAAGCTGCATCGTGGACGCATGATGAAAAAGATGCATGCGAAGTCTGTCGTAGACGTCGTGCGGATGTTCGACAGGCTCTCGGTGCATGGCGGTGAATCGACCTCTTTGCACACTTAGAGAATCGATTGGGATCCTGCGCGCAATTCCACTGCCTGCCGTCTCCATTCACTTGGCGGCAGGCCTTCCAAGCGGCGAAACAGGCGACAGAAGTGCGCATGGTCCGATAGTCCACATTGTTCGGCGACGGACGATAGCGGGCAGTTCGAGTTCGCCATAAGGGCCTTTGCCTTTGCCATGCGCTCCCCCATCACGAAGCTGGACGGCGAAACCCCGAACGCGATCGTGAAGCACCTCCCGAAATGCCCGACACTGATTTTGGCTTGAGACGCAAGGTCGCGGACCTTTATGGAGCCAGCGATATTTTCAGACACAAACGTGCGGACGCGGCGACACTGCCAATCGGTCAGCCCACTCCTTCCGCGAGCGGAGTTCCTGATTGGCAACAGGCGATCGGATGTCGAAACGCTTACCGCGCCGAGACGCGCAACGTGCTCCAAGGTCAACGCCCGCCTCCAATTCCGCTTCGCGTCCAGAGTCTGATCGATACGACCTTGAAAATGCCGCTTCGGGACTGAACTTGATACCTATCTAAACGTCGCGCCTTCCTATCCCGGCGTATAGGTTTGGCCGCCGCACCTCACTCGATCGATATCCGTGGATCGGCGATCCTCTGCGTGCTCTCGACGATCATCCCGACGAGGACGTAGAGCCCTCCGAGAACCAGAGCAACGCCGAGGATGGCCGGGAGATCCAAGTAGGCCAGCGCTTGGACCATGTACATGCCGAGTCCGGGCCAGCCGAAGATGCGTTCGACGACCAGCATGTTGCCGAACAACAGTCGAGCCTGGAGGCCGCTCATCGTAAGCGCCGCATTCGCTGCATTACGGAGACCGTGGTGTACGGCGACCCATACGAACCGTAGGCCCTTGGCACGCGCGGTGCGGATGTATCCGTGCTTCATGACGTCATGCAACGAGCTTGACAGGACCTGCCCGACCGCGACCGCGACGGGTAGCGCGAGAACCGAAGCGGGCAGGACAAGATGAGCGGCCGCGTCCACGAAAAGGCGCAGGTTGCCGGAAATCAACGTGTCCACAAGAAGGAGTCCTGTCGGACCGGAGAACCCTCTGACACCGAGGCGGCCGGAACCCGGCAGCCATCCAAGCTTATACCAGACGACCAGGACCAGCATCAGGCCAGTCAGGAACACTGGCAAGGACCCGAGCCCGACGAGTGCGAGACGCAGCATGCGCAACGATGGATAGGTGGCCTGGACGACCGCCACCGTGACGGCCACCGAAATGCCGAGCAGCAGAGCGACAACCGCAAGTTCTATCGACGCGGGCAGGTGCTTCCGAATATCGTTGACCACTGGCTGCCTTGTGCGGACCGAGATGCCGAGGTCACCATGTGCGACCCGGGTAAGAAAGTGTCGGTACCGCGTGATGACGTTTTCATCCAGGCCCATCTGCGCGCGCAAGGCCTTGATCGTGGCGGGTGGTGCCGCCGGCCCCGCGATGAGGCGGGCCGGATCGGCTGGAACGACGCTCTGAAGGCAGAAGACAAGGAACGTCATCGCCATCAGCGTCAGAATGCCACCCGCGATTTTGCGCCCGAGATACCGCATGCGTTACCGCCCCTTGAGTGCATGGCGGACCCCGTCGGCAAAAAGGTTCGCCAAGAAACATATTAGGAATATCGCCAACGACGGGAGTATGGGGAGCCACCAGAACATCGTCAGGCTGTCGAGAGAGCGCGACACCAAGGCTCCGAGCTCCGGAGCGGGGTCAGGCTGTCCCAGGCCGAGGAACGACATCAACGACAAGGTCATGACGACGTTGGAGACATCCACGCCGGCTGCCACGATCAGTGCCGGGACGACGCCTGGTAGGGCGTACCTGAAAACCAACCTCGATCGCGAAGCGCCCGATACCTTTGCCCCAAGGTAATGAGGGGAGGCCAAGATACGTCGGACTTCATCGCGTGCGATCCAGGCGTACCAAGGCCACCAGCAGACTGCGATCGCGACCACTGAATTCTCGACACCGGGGCCGAGCAACGCCGCGAACGCGATGGCGAAAAGCATCGACGGCACCGTCAGGAAGACGTCGTTTACCCTCCGGAAGACCGCGTCGAGCCATCCTCCGACAAAGCCGGATACCAACCCGATCGCCGTTCCGACGACGAAGCTTGCCCCGATGATCGCCATCCCGGGCAGCCAGGTGAACCTTATGCCGAGTATGACCCGCGAAAAAAGGTCCCGTCCGATTTCGTCCGTACCGAAGGGGTGCGTCATCGACGGAGGGAGCAAGGCCGGACCCACCCGCAGTTGCGGGTCGTATGGCATGAAGAGCTGCGGGAACGCTGCGGTGGCCGTGATCAGCAGTAAGCCGAAAAGGCCGATCATGCCGGGAATGTCAATCCTGCGGAAAGACCAGCCGTTGCTAGACGCTTCCGAGTGTCCGGTCGGTCTTCGTGCGAACGGCCTCAGCATAGTCCGGCGTCCCTGCCGGATGGATCACAACGGTCGTCCCGCGAGGAGGTCGACATGTCTGCGAGTTCGAGCAGCTTTCCATCATGAATGCGATAGACCCTGTCCGCGGCGATCCTGGCAGCGGCGAGGTCGTGCGTCGCGATAACTATCGCGGTGCCATAGATGCGGCGGATGCGGCCGAGCAGGTTCAGCATCGATGCCGCGAGCGACGTGTCCAGCGCGCTGATGGGTTCGTCACACAGGAGGAGCCGCGGGGAAACCGCAAGCGCTCTGGCGATCGCGGCACGCTGGCATTGACCGACAGAAAGCTCTGAAGGCAAGGCATCGGCAAGCGAGCGCTCGAGATCGACGAAATCCATCAATTCCGCCAGGCGCTTGTCGCGAGGCACCTTTGCCACCTTCGCGGAACGCAACCCTTCGACGATCTGTTCACCGATAGGGACCCAAGGCGTCAGGAAAGATTTAGGGTCCTGGAAGACCAGTTGAGGGCGGCGGCCGTCCAACCGAACCGTTCCGCGGTCCTGTTCAAGGAGCCCAGCAGCGATCTTGAGGAGGGTGGATTTACCGATGCCGCTCTCGCCTAGAAGCGCCACACACTCTCCGGCCTTCACGGTGAGGTCGATCTCGGCCAGGACATCGTAAGAGCTAACCCGAAAGAGGCTTCTCGTACGAAAGGCCTTCGAGACCCGGCGCATGTCCAACACGACTTCCTCTCGATTCGAGGAGAACGGGGCCCAAGGAACGCTTTGCTGCACGATGTTTTCGAAATGCGAATTGTCGATAGCTCGATCGCCTTGGGCGAGGGTTGGCAATTGCGCGGATTTGTCGACGGCTCCATCATACCGGATCGCGAGGAGCCCGACGCTGTAGGGGTGGCGGGGGCGGGCGAAGATCGTCGAAGTCGGCCCGACCTCGACGATCCGCCCATCTTCGAGGATTGCCGTTTGATCCGCTATCTCCGCTACTGCGAGATCGTGCGTACTGAGCAATACGGCCGCTCCGTGTGCTGCCAGATTCCGCAGAAGCGCGGTGACCCTTCGTTTGTTATCAAGGTCGAGACCTGTCGTGGGTTCGTCAGCCACGATCAGCGGCACGGGTACGGCCGTCGTCATAGCGATCAGAACACGCTGTCTCTCTCCCCCGGAAAGCTGATGCGGAAGGCTGCCCATGACGCGTTCGGTGTCAGCGATCCCCGCCAACCGCAGCCGTTCGACCGCTGTGAGTTCCCCGCACACTTCCGCCATCTGCGCTCGAACGCTCATTGTCGGGTTCAGCGCGTCGAAGGGGTCCTGGGGGATGATCCGCACCAGGCTCTTCCGGGCAGCTCTAAGGTTGGGCTCGCTCGTACCGACCAATTCCTCACCGACGACACGGATAGAGCCACTAATCCGAGGCTGGCTGTCGCGCGGCAAAAGACCATGGATGACGTGAGCAAGGGTCGACTTTCCAGAACCGCTTCGACCCACAAGCGCGGTTATCTGCCCGGAATGAACCTCTAGCTCCAGCCCTTTGAGAACGTCGTTCCTCTGTGCTCCACGCAACATCGAAACGTGCAAGCCACGGATTTCGAGCGTGGCAAACGGCGGAGTACGGCTTCCGACCAGCTCTCCTACCCCGACGCTCATCGGCGGACGCTCTCGTAATCTATGTTTCCCGGGGGATAGACGGGTCTCAAGCCGAAATCGCGGATGTCGTTGGTATGGACCACGACATCCTGCATTTCGACAAGCGGTATGGCGATTCCGGCGTCGAAGATCATCTGTCCGGCTTGTTCGTAGAGTGCGTTCCGTCGAGCGTCGTTCCCCAGACTGCCCGCCTCCTCGATGAGGCGGTCGGCTTGGCCGATCGAACGTCCGAAGAAGTTGACCGGAGCGTCCTTCGTGAAAAACGCTTTTGCCTGGTTCACCGGGTGAGCCGCATCCGGACCTGCGATCGTAAGGAGTAAGTCCGGGGGCGACGTCGCTTGCTTCAAGTTGAACGCGGCTCCCGGCGGCAACGCGTAGGACGTCGCCTTGACGCCGATGGATGCCAGCTGCGCGATCAGGAGGCCCGAGATTTTCTGATAGCCAGGTGTGGCGCTGTGCTGGCCGATGACGAGACTGACAGGACCGCGGCGTGCGACTATCGCCTTGGCGCGCTCCATGTCGACAGGGAAGACGAGCGGTCTGCCGGGATCCAGCACCACGCGGGGATAGACCGACCTGGCCACGGTCGCATACTGGCCGAACGCTTCATCCGCCCAGAGAGCCGGATTGATGGCAGTCAACACCGCCTGCCTGATTTCCGGATCATCGAGGGGCGAGCCGGATTTCGCGAACAGGGTGTAGAGGCTTACGCTCGGGGCCGCCGAGACCGCGAGATCGGATGGAATGCCGCCGAGTTGCGCGATAGGATACCCCGTCGGCACGGCGTCGATGTCTCCAGCTCTCAACTGCAGTATCTGCTGGCCAATGTCCGGGACGACCGGAATCTGCACTTCCGGGAAAAACGCTTTCTGTCCCCAGTACTCGTCATTCCTCTTGAGAACATAGCGGTCACCGCGACTGAATTCCGCCAATGCATAGGGACCTGTTCCATCGGCGTGTTCACCGAGCCATCCGGTGGCTTTGTCGCCTTTATCGTGTTCGGCTAGCGCTCGCGGGCTGATCACCTTTGGACCCCAAGGACTCGCGAGGCTGTCGATGAAAGAGGGTTGCGCGCGCCTGAGGACGATCTTGAGGGTCAATCTGTCCACTGGTTCGAGTCTTTCGACGTTGGACAGGAAGTACGACAGAGCCAGCTTGCCGTCCTTCCTTCGGTCGAAGGAAGCAACGACGTCGGACGCACTCATCTCGGTGCCGTCGTGAAACTTTACGCCGTCAACCAACCTGAAGACATATTCGCGACCATCGTCGGAGACTTCCCAGGAATGTGCCAGTCGGCCGACGACCTTTACGGTGCCCGGCTCGTATTGAACCAGACCCTCGTAGACGTTGTTGATCGCGCTCATGGCACCGATTTCAAATCCGTTGTCCGGATCGAACGTGGCGATGTCCGTTAGAAGCGGAACCCGGAGAACCTCCTGCGCGACCACGGGTTGCGCAATGAGGGCCGCCGCGAAAACACACGCGATCGCACGACTGACAGCAAAGGCAAAACCGCCCGGCAACATGTTGGCATCCTGTTATGAACTCAACCCGACTCCGGCGGACTTTCCGCACAGCGAAATCCTAACATCCGGAATTGCGCCGTAACCAGTTCCGACAACCAAGGGAGCTTGTACAAATCGCGCCAAAAATCACGTCGCCAGTTGCCGGTGTCATTGCCCGATACCGCGGGGAGCCGAGTGTTGAGCTCGTCGGTCCGTCCAGATCTCGGATCCGGGCGGATGGGGCAGGGTTCCAAAACGATGCTTCTCTTGTTAACATTGCTGTATGATAGGATCGCGTGGGCGCGCGCCGCTTTTGAGGGGATGACCATGGAGGGGGCTGCAACGCGGCCGTTGGAGCTGCTGCCGATCGTGACGCTGGTTGACGACGATGCCCGCGTGCTGGAGGCGATGGAAAATCTCCTCTGCTCAGTCGGTATCGACACCGTATCCTTTGCGTCCGCACGCGAGGTGATCGAGGCCACCTTGCCGGATCGGCCGGGATGCTTCGTGCTGGACGTCCGTATGCCGGGATTGAGCGGGCTAGACCTACAGGATCATCTCCTGAAACAAGGCAATCACACCCCGGTCATATTTCTCACGGCCCACGGCGACATCGCCATGAGCGTCGAGGCCATGAAGGCCGGAGCCAAGGACTTTCTTACGAAGCCCGTGCGCGATCAAACGTTTCTTGATGCCGTCTCTAGGGCGATCAGCGCCGACCTCGAACGGCGCGAGGCTCAAACGAACTCGCAAAAGCATATCGCGCTCTACCAAGGTCTCACCGCCCGGGAACGTCAGGTGCTACGCTTCGTGGTCGAGGGCAGCCTGAACAAGCAGATCGGTTTCGAGCTGGGCATTTCGGAGGTCACGGTAAAGCTGCACCGCAGCAACATGATGAAGAAGATGCAGGTGACGACATTCAACCAGCTCTTCACCGCCTGGCAGGCGCTGCCCTCCCATATACGAGAGAACGTCGAATAGCGGGGCCGATCATGCCTCTTACCTGTCCTACGAGATAGGTTTCGACCACCGAACCATCGGTATAGGTTGAACTCGGTCATGAACGACCCGCTACCGTAGCCCGGCGCGTCCTGTCATCATCCTTGGAAGGCGTGATGGATTTCCAGACATCACAGCAGCGCCGTTGGTTTGCTTTTGCGGCGAGTGCGGTCGGCGCTGGATTTGCCGTCCTTTTGAGCGAGCCTGTCGGCCTCCTGATTACCGTCGCTTTCGCAACTATTTGCTTTGGTTGGAGGTGGGGTATCGCTACGGCCATCGTCATAAGCGCAGCAGCTGCCGCGCTTATTTGGGTAGAAGGCGATCTTGCAAACTTGAGCATCAGGGGCTGGACTGCCTACGCGATAAGCGCATTCGGGATCTGGGCAGTTATCACCTCCTATCGGACGATATCCTTCTACGATCAGGTCTATAAGACTGTCCGCCCGACTCTGGAAGATATACCCGGACTTGGATGGTCGGCCTATCCCGATGGCCGCATGAGGTTCGTGAACCCCGCCGCCACGGAGTTCGTCGGGATCACTCCGGAGGAAATGAAGGAGAGGATGGAAGGAACCGACACCGCGTGGTGGACACCCTTCGTTCATCCCGATGACCGGGAAAGAAGCTTGGCGCTCTGGCGCAACAGTCTCAAGACGGGTGAACCCATTGTCGACGAGCAACGCGTACGCCGCTTCGATGGGACCTACAGATGGTTCCGGGATTCCGCGATCGCCTCTCGCGACGAAAACGGAAAGATCACCGCGTGGTACGGTTCGACGGTCGACATTACCGATCAGAAAAACGCCGAGGCGGCGTTGAAGGCCAGCGAGCAGCAGCTCCGCGAGCTCATCAACACTGTGCCCGCACTCATCTGGCGCGCGGGTCCTGACGGAAAGACGAACTATGTCAATGACCAATTGATCCGATGGTTTGGACTATCGGCTGGAGAAAGAGATGTCGGCGGACTAGAGAGCCTGCTCATGGATGCGGTTCACCCCGAAGAACGTCAGGAGATAAGGGCGACTGTCAGTCGGCTCTTTGCCACACGAAAGTCATTCTGCCTCAAGTACCGTCACAGGCGTTCGGACGGTTCCTATAGATGGACGAATGCTACCGTTCAGCCGCTTCTCGATATCGAGGGGGCGATCGTCCAGTGGTACGGCGTTTTTCTCGACATCAACGACGAGATCGAAGCGCTGAACGCGCTGCGCAGAAGCGAGACGGAGACGCGCCTCATAGTGGATACGGTGCCATCGTTGATATGGCTGATGTCGACCGAAGGTTTCGTCTTCCATTTCAATGACCGAATGGTCGAATGGACCGGGATCGAACCGGGGCCGAGCCCCAGCAATCCGTCTGCACCTCGGCCAACGTATTCGGAGCTGATACACCCGGATGACAGCAGGCGCATTGCCGAAGAATTCAAGAATGCCTTAGAAACTGGCACAGCATTGCATACCAAGGGAAGGTTGCTCAGGAAAGACGGGCAGTTCCGATGGCTTGACTCGCGCGTCGAACCGCTCAGGGACGACACTGGCAACATCATCCGGTGGTATGGTGTTTCCATCGATATCGAGGAGGAGGTTAGAGCACAGGCCGCTTTGCGCGAAAGCGAACGTTACCTTCAGCATATGATAGATACCGTGCCCGTGGGGATTGTCCTTTCCGACAACAGCGGAACGCCTGTCTATGTCAACAAAAGGTTGGTCGACAACAACGGCTTGTACGTCTCTCGCAAAAGCGAAGGCTCTCGGCTCGACATCAGTCCGGCGGTGGAAGACCTCGTCCATCCCGACGACAGGGAAACAGTCGAGAACCGCTGGGCGCTTGCGCGCCGTAAGGGAAAGCCCTACGCGATGCGTTACAGACAACGCAGAGCGGACGGCGTCTATCGCTGGATAGAGGACAGGAGCGAGCCTTTCCGGGATGACGGTGGCAAAATCCTGCAATGGTACGGCGTCAACTTGGACATCGACGACGAGGTGAAAGCGCAGGAAGCCCTCCGGATCGCCGACGAGCGTTTGGCCAAAGCCGCGAGAACCGTGAGCCTATCGGAGCTTTCGATTTCGATCGCACATGATCTGAACCAGCCACTGCAGGGGGTTGTCTCGAATGTAACCGCCTTCAAGAACTGGCTGAGGGCCACGCCGCCAAACCTCGAGCGGGCGACACGTACCGCTGAGTGGATCGTGCGGGACGTGGAGGCGGCGGCAGAAGTAGTCAGCCGTATCCGAACCATTTTCTCGCAGACAGAGCATAAGCGCGAGGCGGTTTCGCTGAAAGCAGTGATCGAGGACGTGAAGAGTTCGCTGGCCGACAAGTTGATCGCGGGGAAAATCAAGGTCCACGTCGATCTTGACGGTGACCTACCCGACACTCTGGCAGACCGCGTTCAAATCGAGCAGGTGGTTCTGAATCTACTCAAGAACAGTGTCGAGGCCTTTGATGAAACCCGGTCACGCAGTCGGTCAATCGAGGTACGTGCGAGAAAGGTGAACAGTGAGGTTGTGGAGGTCTCCGTCGGTGACAACGGTCCCGGTCTGACCGACCCGGAAAAGGTGTTCGAAGCTTTCTACACGACCAAAAGCGATGCTCTCGGGATCGGTCTTGCCATCTGCCGATCTATCGTTGAAGCCCATGGCGGTCAGCTCAGTGCAGGCAACCGTGGAAGGGGTGGGGCCTTGGTGGCTTTCACGCTTCCGACCAATGGAAGGGCGGGCATCGGCGCGGCAGGCAGTGACGTCGTCGATATCGCGACTTTGGAAAGGGGCGAATTGCAATAGCAGTTAGGTGGGATTCGGCTGGACTGCCGGGTCCTACAACCTAGTTCAGTGACTTGACTGCCGGACACGGTCCACCAGCTTGAGCGAACGGTCAGACTGCACGACGTATGTTTCGGAATAGCGAGTGCCATCAGAATAAAAGTCATGATTGAACTGGCTACCGACGGGGGCCTTTTTGAGGCGTGTGGCATGCTGCCTCTCGTACGTTATGCTACCCGGAATGGGATCGATGGCCATAGCGGGAACTGCGAGGAGTGCCGAGAGCGCGAGTACAGCCGAATACGATAGCTTTTTTATGTTATTCGCCGTGAGGGGGGTCGTTTCCCTTGTTGCGGGACGAAAGTGAAGGTGATCGCTGGCGTTTTGCAGTTGTACGAAAGGGTACCCTTGCTCGCAGGCGGTTTTACGTGTGCTTCCCTTCTTAGTGGAGTGCTCCAAGACCTCCGGGAGCGGGTGTTCTAATCGCTGCAACAAAAAGCACGTCTCTTGCAAGCCGAAAATGTTGTATGTGCCCTGCGTCCATACAACCGTAAAGAATTGGTCAATGACAGACGATTGGGTAGATTGGTTTCCAACCGTCTTCTTCCCGCTGAAGGTTCTCGTGCTGGGCGTTGGCATGTTTTTCGCGCAGGTGGACGAGCAGCCAATTCCCCCAGGGCGCGAAAGTGGAGGAAATAGGATGTGTGCTGCGGCCTGAGCGAAAAGCGGTATCTGAAAGTTGCGGCTATTCCTACCAAAAACCAAACGGAGGTATATATAACGGCGCTCCTGCAATGCGTGGTATTGCGACAACCGGAGAAGTTTGAATCTCAACCGTCTCGTTTTCATGCTGATCAAAAAGTCCCGATTTGCCGTCCCGTGTTGCAAGAACCGATTATTTGACGCGTTTTTCTGAAATCCCGCTGCGGAAAGTGACAAGTTTCAAAAATGGCTGGCTCGCAAACCGCACACATCGCAATCATCGAAGACGACGTTCACCTACGGAATTCGATCAAGGACTTTCTCGATACCGCCGGATACACGAGCGAACTTTTCGGCTCGGCGGACTTTTTCCTGGACAGTGACCGCTACCGATCGTTCCGCTGCGTTCTCGCCGACGTAAGGATGCCGGGGATTTCGGGCATCGAGATGCTCAGATTGCTGAAGTCTCGGGAAGATTGCCCTCCGATCCTGATCATGACTTCCTACTCGGACAATCAAATGCAGGCGACGGCCCTGAAATACGGCGCGTCAGGCTTCCTAGCCAAGCCGATCGATACTTCATTGCTTCTCCAATTGATCCATGACGCCATCGGTAGCGACGCTTCGCGGGGCTGATAATCCACAGTGCTCCCGGTCAGTGCCGCGACCCCGGTACCCGAACGTATAGCTGTCGATCCACGCCGACTTCTCCAGAATGCGATCAACGTCATTTCGATGAGGAGAATTTTGATGGCAGAGTCTTCAGTCATAGCTTCGCCCGAAGTCCTAAGGCTGCCACAGCCCGATCGGGAAGCGAAGCCCTCTCCGGCATCGGAGACGGTCAACCTTCCTGTAGAGCCCAGTTCAGGTACTCGTGGATTGATGCGACGCCTCATGCTCGGCGGGTCGATCCTCCTTGCCGCAGCCTATGGCGCATACGAGGGGTTCCAGTACTACACCCTTGGCCGTTTCATTATCACGACCGACGACGCTTATCTCAAGGCAGACTTCACGGCGGTCGCGCCGAAGGTCTCCGGATATATCAGCGAGGTCCTCGTGACCGACAACGAGCACGTCAAGGCCGGGCAGGTCGTCGCGCGGATCGACGATCGCGACTTCCAGTCCGCGGTGTCGCAGGCTCGCGGTGATCTCGCAGCCGCCGAGGCGGCCATCGCAAACGTCGATGCGCAGATCGTGCTCCAGAATGCGCTGATCGATCAGGCGAAAGCGGCGCTTGCCTCTTCGGAAGCCAATCTCGCCTTTGCGTCATCCGATGCCAAAAGGTCCGAGTATCTCTATACAAACGGGTCCGGGACGCTCTCGCGAGCCGAGCAAACACAATCGGTGAGCGAACAGGCCAAAGCGGCGGTGGACAATAGCAAGGCGGCCGTCGTGGCAGCGGAAAACAAGGTTCCAGTGCTTGAGACCCAACGCAGCCAAGCCATCGCCCAGAGGGACCGCGCAAAGGCCGGAGTAAACCAAGCCGAGCTCAACCTGTCCTACACCAACATCGTATCGGCGATTGACGGAACGGTCGGCGCGCGTACCATACGTCTTGGGCAGCTGGTAAGCGCCGGCACACAGCTCATGGCGGTCGTGCCTCTCAACGCCGTCTACGTCGTGGGCAATTTCAAGGAGACACAGCTGACCGACGTCGTGCCGGGGCAGCGGGTGGCGGTCAAGGTGGACAGTTTTCCGGATGCGGCCATTGACGGGCACGTCGACAGCGTTTCACCGGGAAGCGGACTCGAGTTTTCGCTGTTGCCCGCCGACAACGCCACGGGCAACTTCACGAAAATCGTCCAGCGAATCCCCGTGAAAATCGTCATCGATAGCAAGGAGTATATCGGCCGTCTGCGATCGGGTATGTCGGTGGTTCCGAGTATCGACACGAGAGGTGGTCCTTCGACGCCATGAGGAGGGGTCGACAATCCTCAGTCTTGCCATCGTCGTTGAACATAGTGGCGACGCGAGGTATTTTTCCCGAAAACCGGGACGACCACACCCACCGCTAATTTCGGCGACGAAAAGCATAGCCGGGGTGATTTGCTTGCCGCCACCAATTCCGCCAAATCGTGATGGGGAGCGATCGCGCGAGTGGGCAGCCGTCTCCCACTCATCTTCGCCAACGGTCGTTCTTCTGCCAGCGATTAAAACCGAGTTGATCTGCCGATGCCAGTCGCGACTGCGCTCGCCCGTCGGGTGGACTTCGCGCCACATGATCTCGTGAAGCATGATTCCAAACGCGAACACGCTGGTCCATTCACCAAGCTCGGTCTTGTGCCATTGTTCGGGTGCCATGTACGGGCGCGAACCAGTGAACACGCCGATGTCTGCGGCAAGATTGACGCTACCAAAGTCCGCGACCAAAGGGCGAAACCACAAATCGGTCGGTGGCAGCGAAAAGTTCGTCCTCAGGTCTCGAACGAAGATGTTTTGCGGCTTGAGGTCTTGGTGAACCAAGCCGCGACGGTGACCGTGCGCGAGACTCGCCGAAAGCTGGATCAACAACGACAATCGCCCGAGATCACCCCAACGAGGATCCTCGATGAAATCGGACAGATCGCCCTCCCACCGCCGGAAAAAGGCGATGGGCGTGCCAAGGATAAAGATAACGTCAAAGGGCCAATGTACGTTAGGGTGATAATGCGCCGCCGTCTGCAGCTTGATCTCACGCAGGAAGCGCTCCGCACGTTCAGCTGGTGAGAAGACTTCGCGCCGTCGCGGGAATTTAGCGCAGGTCAGTCGTGGAAAGACGCTATCGCCGTTATCGAGAAAGACGATTTCACCCGAGAAGCCCGCGCTACTGTCTAACGCCTTTTGCGCTGCCCCAAAAGGCAAGAAGCTGATCGCGGAGTGGGATCGGAAGCTCGTAGAACGCATCGGACGGTATTTCGGTCAACTGTTTCTCCCGACCTGGACGGAAGCCTTATAGTGATCCGACTGGGCCGCATCTAGCAGTTTGGACGTCGATCGGGCTTTCAACTTCGCCGATCCTTGCGGGAGCGTGGAGGATTTCGTTAAGACAGGCTCTCCGCCTTGACGCGTGCCGCGCTCAGAAGCAGTTGCATGTAAGTCTCGAAGCTGACGCCGTCCGCCCGGTTGAGGCTGGCGACCAAAGGGTCGTGGATGAGGTCCAACAGGGTCAGCTCCACGATCTGCGAATTGAATCGTACCGAATAATGAGGCAGCGAATGCGAAGGTAGCTCCCGATCGCCACTGGCGCAGCTCTCGGCCATCCGGAGCGCGTCAACAACCGACAAGTCGAGGGTTGATGATCGCGGATGCATTGTGAGCGTTGCCGTCACCATCTTCTCCCTCGTAAACAGGCTGCAGTCCGATGAGCCACGGATGTCGCCGAACGGGGTCAGACTAATTTCCTGAGAACCGCCCGGGTAGCATACTTTGGTGTACTCAGCGCCCGCACATGGTAAATCACCATGGAACGAGCATGAGATGCACCCGTGACCCCGATGGCATACCTAAGTTCAGTTACGTAACCCGTGGTTCGACGTCAGTGTGGTTCCGCTGGATTGCAAAGCGTTGCAGCCGAGCAATTTCAGCGAACCATACCGCAGCGAGGGCGACGAACATGACGACTGCATCAGGAATACAGATTGGTAGGGTATATCAATCTCAAAACCGTGTTCGTGACCAACGCCTCTTCGAGCTTCCCGCTCATACGTTGCGGTCTCGTCGCAAGTCGAACGGCGCTTCCCTCAATATCGAGAGGCCGGAGAAACCCAACTCAATCGGTGGAGATCACCGCGGTAGCGGACATGACGGCGCGAGCTGGGCGGGCTATGCCGTGCTCGGTTTCTCCGAACCCGTCCAGCGTCATTTCGGCGCTTCATGCCCCCAGCTTATGCAGGCCGACGGCGGTAGACGGTTTACGGACGATGGTATCCCGGTTCACGAGAACATCGTGGGTTACCAGATCGACATCGCTTTCGAAATCGCGCGTGAATATCCGTTTGTAGGCGAGGATATCGCCACCGAGTCCGTTTCGAAGGCCATCGCTGGCGTGTATCCGGTTCTTGTTGCCTTCAACGGCTGCCGACACCACTCAGGCCGTTTGGCGCGGATTGATCACGCGGAAATCATCATGGAGCCCACGCCAATCCCGTGCGTAGACCTTTCAGGAAATGTGGACGTACGTGCTGTCGTGCAAAGGGAAGGCCGCACTGCATGGGATGTGACGTCCATGCTCGTTCGCCCCCTTAGGGCATTGCTGTGGACCGCCGAACGACTGCGGGAAGAGGGTTCCTGGCTGAAAAAAGGAGATATAGTGACATCCGGCACCTATCCCTTCCTTCTTGACATCCGTCCGGGCGACCGTCTGATCGCGGACGTGGTCGGCAAGGCCGAGATCAGCCACAGGTTCGAGAACGGTCTATGATGTCAGGCGGCCGGAACGCTAGGCCGATCTACGGCTTCTGAAGTATCATCCGGCCGCGTGGAGCGGCATGCTTCGGCCACCGCGGCATGTGCTTCGTCCTTCGTCCCCGGTAGAAGCGCGTCGCGGAAGCCGACCGCGGCCTTGAGCTGGAAGGCACGCGCACCCTGCTGGCGCGCGGTCGAGATCGCAATGCGAAAGGTTTCGGCCGCCAATTCCGCATTCGATGGAACGATGAACGTCGCCTTGAGCCGCAGGAGCTCGGCAAGCTGGAACCGCTCGCCCGTTTCAGTCGCCCGGCCGATCGCGCGGTCGATCAGATCGAGGGATTCCCTCGGTCGTCCCGCACGGAATGCGCACTCCGACTGGGCGGCGGCGATGGTAGTCGCGGTGTTCGCATGCATTTGGGCGTCGGCGCGGACGAGAGCCTCGTTAAGCAACGCCTCGGCTTCTTCCAGCCGACCATCCGACAAAGCCAGTTCCCCCTTTATGCCGATTGCCAAGGCCTCGAAGGCAGGAAGTCCGTTGCTGGTAGTGATTCTGTGAAGGTCCGCTGCGAGTTCCTGCGCTCTGTCGAGATTTCCCGACCAAAGGAAAACGCCCGCTCCGTGCGTGAGCGCGATCGCCAGGCAGACGGGGTTGCCGTATGTGCGAGATTCCTCCAGCGCCAGCTCGACTTCCTGAAGGGCCCTGTCCGTCTCTCCCTCTATCCAAAGCGTCCGGGCGTAGAGCGAGCGCGCTCTTACGAGCTGTAGCATCGCTGTGAACGAAAGGTCGAGAAGGGGATATCTGGGGACGGCGGCCTCCAGGTAATGGCGCGCCTGCGCGAATGAACCGAGATAGGCAAGCGTCGTCCCGTTCATCCAGCCGCACAGGAGCCTGGCCTTGGGAATGTTCGCCTCGGCCGAAAGAGCCTCGAAATCCCTGGCTGCCTCAAGACCCTCCTGATACTTTCCTATCCTGGTGATGAAGACGTTATAGGCCGCTAACGTGCGCATCTCGCGCCCGACATCTCCAAGCTCCCGGCATAACTCCAGGCATCGACTGTAGGCCGTCTTGACCTGAAGCATTGAATGTACCGCCATCGTCCCCGTCAAGGCCACGGCTTCGCAAAGAGACGCTTCAGTCGCGAGGTCGAGCTCGGTCGCCGCCGCGAGCGCTCTCGCCGCCCACGACCCGCATTCCGTCAGGAGGCCCATTTCGTAGAAAAGCGGCCAGGACGACGCGATGAGCGCGACGCCGACGTCGTCATTTCCATCCTCGGAAAAACACCATCTCAACGCAGACCGGACATTGGCAAGGAGGTCGCTGGTTCTGTGCTGCTCGCCCCATCTCTCGAAAGGCGGGGTCAACTCGGTCAGCTTCCGCGTGAAGGCAAGAAAATAGCTTGCATGTTCTTGGCTGGCGCGGGCGAGTTCTCCCTCGTGCTGCTGAAGGGCTTCCCCTGCATAGGCGCGGGCGGTCTCGGTGAGCCGATAAAGCTGTTGTCCGGTCTGAAGCGAGATGAGGGACTTTTCCGCTAGGCTCTCGCAGAGATCGAAGACTTCTTCTTCGGTAGTTTCCATAAAGGCAGCCACCGCTATCGCCATCTCCGGCGTGAATCCCCCGTTGAACACGGACAGGGCCCGGAAAAGCGCCTGCTCCTCGCGGGTAAGCAGGTTGTAGCTCCAGTCGAACATCGATCTCAGCGTCTGATGACGCGGAAGCGCTGCTCGTCGGCCTCGCCAGTGAAGTCGAAAGCGGTTCTCGAGCAGTTGAACCACACCCGAAATCCCATGTGCGCCGGCGCGACCAGCCGCCAGTTCCAATGCCAATGGGATGCCGTCGAGCCGATGGCATATCTGCGCGGCCTTGCTCGCGTCTTGGTCGCCGGGTTCACCTCTCAGTCCCGCAGCGGCAGCCCTGTCGAAGAAAAGCTGGACGGCGGGAAAGTTCTCGATATCCGCAGCTGAAATGGCCGCGCCCGGAGGTGGTGCTTCGAGTGGCTGGAGGTGGAGAAGTATCTCGCCTTCCACCCGCAGTGCTTCGCGGCTGGTGGCGAGTATGTGAAGACCCGGCAGGGCATCGTACAGTGATTCTGCCAGTATCGAGACGTCTTCGACGATATGCTCGCAGTTGTCTAAAACCAGCAGGAGGCGGCGGCCGTCCAGGTTCGCGACGATGGATGTCAGGAGATTCGGGGCGGAGGTGTTCACACCTAGAACGTTCGCCAGACCCGTCAGAAGTTCCGCGGCGTCCTTGAGAGCGACCAAGTCGTAGAAGTAGACGTCGCCCTCGAATTCGTCGAGCATCTGGTGTGCCGCCGCGACGGCAACGGTCGTCTTTCCGATGCCGCCGGATGCGACAACGGTGACAAAGCGACGATCGAGGATATCGGCGACCAGCTCCGCGACAACACCGTCACGCCCAATAATACGTTTTAGCGGAGGAGGGACATCAATGGTCGGGCGTGTTGCGGACGTCGCGGGAAGGGAGGTACGCGAGACCGCTTCTAGCGGCGCTTCCCTTTCGACCGGAGCGATAAAACAATAGCCTCGCCCCGGTATGTTGCGAACGTACTTCTCCCGGTCGCCGTCGTCCAGGGCCTTTCGGAGCGATGCAATCTGCACCCTGATCGAGCTTTCTTCAACGAAACTTGAAGGCCAGGCGTGACTGACGATGGTGTCCTTCGAAACCACTTCCCCGGCGTGCTCCAGCAACAGGGTCAGGATGTCCGTAGCGCGGCTGCCGATTTCGCACGGTTCCCCGTCGCGCTGTAGCGAGCGCTGGGACGCCAAGAAGCGATATGGTCCGAACGAGTAGATCATGGTGCCGTCACACTGAGTCAATCTCAGTATAAAAGGCCCGATACCCTCCGCCAACCTAGCTGGTGGGTTAGGTTTGTATCCCGGAGACGCTTCGCCCCGGTACACGTTTTCACGCCCGATCCCGAGTTTATGTCTCGCCGTGAAATAGGCGGGAAATAACCGCTGTCCTCACGAGCGCCTTTTCACATCGTTTCACATGCCATTCCGATGCGTCCATGAGACAGTGACAGTGTGGAAAGCAGTCGAGCAAAGCTACCTAACGCGGCAGACGAGGCGATAGCATGCCTCAAATGCCAATAGATACAGCCACGTAATGATACACCGCTCTTGGAAGGTCGGCGAACCGATGAACGCACACTCAACCCCTGAACTCATGAATCGCAAGGTCATTACGGACTTTGTCGAAGCGATCAACTCGCGCGACATCGAGCGCCTTTTGGGACTCTTCGCCGCCGACGCGATAGTGAACGACCAGTTGAATGAAGTTCAGGGTCTCGCCGAAATCGGAGAGTGGGCGAAGACTGATGTCGCGGGCGTCTCCCTGTCGATCGAGGCGATTTCCATCCATCGGCATTATGGCAGCACCATCATGAAGGGCAGCGTGGACGGCGAGTTCGACAAGCGCGGGCTACCAGAACCGCTGCTCTACAAATTCTATTTCGTGCTTTCTTTCGAGAAGATCGTCCTGTTGGTGGTTCTCCGAGACGAGGCCTGACGACGGTTGATCCCCCGATCCATGGGGGAGGCCGAGCGCGACGCTCATTATCTGGATCGTTTGAGACCGAATAGTACTTGCTAAAAGAATCGACCTGTAGGGTCGTGAGCAAAGCATTCATTATTCGAATTTCACCAGCGTAACCGTAATCGCATTTAGTCGCATTTGGTGTCTTCTTACTTAAATTCTTGCAGCATCGCTGTGTTCGGTCCTCGGGTACCGATTCGACCGACGGTGAAGGGCGGAGTGAACGATATGAATATGACGACGTTCCCTAATGACAACCTCGACCCAACATGTTTGAGGGAAATGAGCCGTCGGCTCAAAGAGCTTGAGGTCAGCGAAGCCCGCTACCGGACGCTGTTCAACAACGTCCCAGCCGCAGTGTTGCAGGTGGACGCAAGCGACGTGGAAGAGGCTTTCACCAACCTAAAGCATAGCGGTGTCGAGGATATCGACGCGTTTCTGGTCGAGAATCCGCAACTAGTCGATCAGGCCAACAATTCTGTGATCGTGAGGGGGGTAAATGACGTCGCGCTGACACTTTTCGGAGCCACGGATATTTCTCAATTGTTGGCTCCCGTCGCCTATGTCTTCGCTGGAACGCCAGAGGCTTCTTCGAACGTGATGTCCGCCCACTTTCGAGGACGGCCAAACCATTATCAAAGGCTTAAAATCAAGACCTTCGACGGCAGGACCATCGACGCCGCTCTCATGGTCTCCTTTCCGCAGTCGGCTGCCAATTTCGATACATCGGTGCTGATGATCATCGATATGACCGAGCAGGTGCGTATCGAAAGGGAGCTCAAGAAGATGGAATCCGAGTTCGCCCACTTTTCCAAGCTGTCCATTCTCGGCGAGTTTTCCGGTGCGATCGTACATGAGGTCAGACAGCCATTGTCGGTGGTCGCGAATGACGCCGCTACCGCGGCGCGCTGGCTTCAGCGAAGCGATCCGAACCTGCCCAAGGTGCGGGAACTCGTCGGAAGGATCGAGGAGAGCGTCCGGCGCGCGAATGAGGTGATCAAGCGTGTCCAGGATATGGCGAGCAAGGCGGTGCCCGAGAGGCAAACATGCGACCTCAACCGACTGATCGCCGGAGCGCTTACGTTCGTCAAGAAGGAAGCGACCCGCAGATCCGTGACGATCAGCAGCAATCTGTCTGCCGAAATCGCGACGGTCGAGGTCGATCCGGTTCAAATCCAACAGCTTATCGTCAATCTCGTCGTCAACGCGATGCAGGCCATCGAGAGGACGCAAGCGCAGTTCGGGCGGGTGGAAGTCACCACCCGAAGCGACGGTGAGCGGGCCTTCATCGAAGTTCACGATACGGGACCGGGCATCCCGGAAGGGATTGCGACGGAAATCTTCGAGAGCTTCTTCACGACCCGGAAGGAGGGGATGGGTATGGGGTTGTCGATCTGCCGTTCCATCGTCCACAGCCACGGAGGCGTGATTTCGGCGCGAAACACCTTTGAGGGTGGCGCGTCATTCGAAGCTTGGCTGCCTCTCGTTTTTGTCGAGACGGGCTATGATGATGCACCGGAGACCGTGGCGGGCCGACAACTCGCAGAATAGACGGAAAGTATGGGAGGACCTGAAATGATACACCCGATGG
The DNA here is from genome assembly GCF_004328495.1 of Agrobacterium sp. 33MFTa1.1. Taxonomy (NCBI): domain Bacteria; kingdom Pseudomonadati; phylum Pseudomonadota; class Alphaproteobacteria; order Hyphomicrobiales; family Rhizobiaceae; genus Agrobacterium; species Agrobacterium sp. 33MFTa1.1. The sequence goes on from NZ_CP036360.1 coordinate 459,774, forward strand.
AACTGCCGAATGCCTCACCGTTAATCACAATCGTCGATGACGAAGACATCGTCCGCAAATCGTTGATCGATCTTTTCGGCTCTTTCGATATGCCCGCAGTAGCTTTCGACGGTCCTGCCGATTTTCTTGCGGGCTTCGATCCGGGGCGTCCGGGTTGCATACTTCTCGATATCAACATGCCTGATTTCAACGGGCTTGAACTACAGAAAAGGCTGTCTGCAATGGGCTGCAGCCATCCAGTCGTCTTCATAACTGGCTTCGAAGACGTCAGGATTTCGGTTGACGCGATGAAGGCCGGGGCGACCGACTTCTTTCTCAAGCCCTTCGATAGTAAGAAAGTCGTCGCCGCAGCCGTCAAGGCCATCAATCTCGATAGCGAACGTCGGACTGAGCGTATCAACCTCGACAACGCTCTCAACTGCTATGGAAAGCTGACGCCCCGCGAACGGGAGGTCCTCAAGTTCGTCACTGACGGCCTGCTGAACAAGCAGATCGCCTGGGAGCTGGGGATCAGCGAGATCATGGTGAAGCTGCATCGCGGCCGGATGATGAAGAAGATGGAGTGCCGGACATTAAGCGAACTGGTGCGCCGTTACGATCTGCTGGCCATGGCGGACGCGATGAAGGAAAGCGCGAGGACCTAAGCTGGCGGACTATGCGCTCGTTCAGCGATATCCGACACCCATAACGTACTCCTTCAGCAATTCCTCCTCGCTTTCGGCCTCCCGCAACAGGCCACCTAGAATGTCCCGGGCGTTTACAACGCCGATCGCGCATCCGTTTTGATCTTCGACCGGAAGGTGTCTGAAGCTGTTTTGGCTAAGCACTTGCCAGACCTGCTCAAGTTTATCGGCAGGCTCGCAGCTAACAATTTCCTTCTGCATCACGGACGCGACCGGAACCGCCAGATCCAGCCTGCCGCTTTGTACGAAGCTGCGCATGAGATCGCTCTTTGTGATTATTCCGGCAAGTCGCCCGCTCTCGCGGCACGCCAGTACCATTTCAGCTCCGTCCCTGAATAACGTCGCGGCGTCGAGCACCGGAGCGTCAGGGGAGATTTTAACAAGGCGGGCTTTCGCCCTGTCGAGAATCTGCTCTACCAAAACCATTGACTTCGTCTCCAAGGTGGCCGGATGGCCACGCGATCGGCCTTGAACGCCTACATGCCTTCGAAGCGAAAAAGCGCAATTGCATGCAAGGCGGCGCGTTCAAGCTAGCGGCCGCCAATTCCAAGGGAAGCTATACGTCGGTTTGCCTTTTGAATGGTGAGGGCAAATATCTTCGAAACGGATAGAGCAGAGCCGTCCCGGCGGATGGACGACCCTGCTATCGCGTGCAGTTCGCTGGTCCCTGCCGACGAGGATTGCGGGGACCTCTTCTGTAGAGGCGGTCTACGAGGACGCGATCTGCGACAGCGAGAATACACGCCCGGATGCGCTGATCTATGTAAACCGCGGTATACTCATTCGTCCTGGATCGGCCAGAGTCCGTCGAACGTGGAACGCCCGTCTGCTGTGTCGATCCGCGGGACCACGGACATGCCGGACCTCAGGCTGCCTGAGAGATCGCCAGCGTCCACTGTGATCTTGACGGGAACCCTCTGGACGATCTTCGTGAAGTTTCCGGTGGCGTTATCGGTAGGGAGCAGCGAAAACTCCGAACCGCTGCCTGGAGATAGGCTCTCCACACGGCCGCCGATCTGAATGCCGGGGAAACTGTCGACGCTGATCACGACGGGCTGGCCGACCTTGATATCCGTGAGCTGTGTTTCCTTGAAGTTGGCGACGACGTAGATCGAATGAAGAGGAACTACGGACATTAGTTGTGTTCCAGCGTTCACGAGTTGTCCGATCCTGAGAGTTCGCGCGCCAACCGTACCGTCGACAGGTGAGACGATCCGCGTGTAGGCCAGGTTCAGTTCCGCTTGGGCAACCTGAGCCTCGGCCTTGTGGCGTTGAGCGGCAGCCTGGCTTTTCTGCGTCTCAAGCACCGGAATTCGGTCTCTGGTCGCAACCACGTTCGCCTCGTCGCGCTTCACAGCCGCTTTTGCCTGGTCCCGGAGGGAGACGGTCTGCTCCGCACGTGATTGAGAACCCGCACCGTTCGTGATAAGCTTGCTCCATCGTTCCGCGTCTGCCTCGGCGAAAACCAAAGCGGCTTTGGATGCGTTCAATTGAGCCTCTGCCTGCCGGACCAGAGAGCGTTGCAGGTTGACCTGTGTATCGATGTTCCTTATTGCGGCGTCTGCCGCTTCTAGGTCGGCACGCGCCTGGGATAGCGTAATCTGGAAGTCCCTGTCGTCGATGCGCGCCAGCAGTTGTCCTGCTTTGACGGGGTCGTTGTCGTTGACCAGAATTTCTCGAATGTATCCCGAAACCTTGGGAGCCACGGCGGTGGAGTCCGCCTTGAGATAGGCGTTGTCAGTTGTTTCGACGTATCGATCGACGACGAAATATCGATACCCCGTCTGCCCGCCTATGACAAACGCTGCAATAACGGCTGACGCCAGCATGAGCGAGCGGAATCTTTTGCGCTTCGCACGTTGAAGCGGATGCTTACCGGAAATCGATGAAACCGGAGCGGCCAATTCGGGTGGCCCGCCAATTCGAAGTCCCTTCTCAGTTTCAGCGACTGTGAATGCTTCCGGTCGAGGCACTTCAACCATTTTGATTCTCCCGATCTAAAGGCATACGATCCGACGCTCGGCTTTTGGCCCGTAAAATGCCCTCGAATTGAAGCTGTGATAATCGGCGAAGATATGAAAGGATTATCAAGTGTCGGTTTAAGGTGGGCGGAGATCATGGACAGGTTGACCAGTTTGGAAGTATTCGGCCGGGTCGTTGAGACCGGCGGTTTTTCAGCTGCCGCACGTAAGTTGAACATGTCCACAACGATGGTCGCTAACCACATCAAAGCCCTTGAGGAGAGGCTCGGCGTCCTGCTCCTCCACCGTACGACGCGAAAGCTAAGCCTGACCGAAGCCGGAAAATTCTATTACGACCGTTCTTCGGCCATATTGATGGATCTCGATGAGGCAAACGAGGCCGTCGTAGCGTTGTCATCGACCCCTCGGGGGCAACTCCGCATCTACACCAATTCATCGATGGTCCAGAGCTTGGCAGCGATAACGAACGAATTCGTCGAACGCTATCCTCAAGTAACCATTAGCCTGGATATCGGGGAACGCATGGTGGACATGATCGATGACGGCTACGATCTGGCTATACGGATGACGACGCCGGACTCGAATCTGATCGCAAGAAAGCTGGCGACCTGGAGGCATCTGCTCGTGTGTTCGCCGGAATATGTCTTACGGCACGGAGCGCCAGAAAAACCCAGTGACCTTGTTGATCACAACTGCCTTAGTTATGCCCTATACGCCTTCGGCGACATGTGGCGCTTCGTCGACATGGACGGTTCAATCGTGGAAGCCCGGGCGAAAGGAAATGTCGTCTCGAGCAGTGCCGATCTCTTGCGTGATCTTGCGGTGAGGGGACGCGGCATTTTTCTCGCTCCGAGCCCGGTTGTTGTCGAGGAGATCGCGGCCGGCCGACTCCTATCCGTCATGACAGGATACAAGGGCGTGGAGTTCACGATCAGCGCCATTTTTCCGAACCGCAATCACTTGCCGAGGAAGGTCCGGCTTTTTATCGATCTTCTGGTCGAGCGCTTTGCGCGATTGCAGCAGTTCGAGGCGTGAAGCTTCGCCCCTCGCAGGGGTTGCTAGCTTCGTATCGAGCTATCCCGAAACCACAGCATAAGCGTGCCCGAGGCGATCTTTCGCCATAAGCATGGTTCCCCGCACGGCGAACCTGACAAACCTCCGTATAGCTTACCCGTTTCTTCGGAAAAGCTAGATTCAGTTTCGGCTTGATCCTCGTCCGACTGCGTAGGCGCAGTCTCTACCAGTGGTGTCCGTACCCACACGGTCATTCGATTCAAACCGCGTTGACGGTCGCGTATCAATCAAAAAAAAGGAGTTGGAAATGTTGAAAGCAACCAAAACCCTGCTCGTGACAGCGCTTCTTTACGCTGCAGCCTTGCCCGTATTCGCAAGCGGCTCAAAGCCAACGGTGGTTCTCGTCCACGGCGCTTTCGCCGACGCGTCGAGCTGGAGCGGCGTGATCTCCTAGTTTCGGCCAGCGGATATCTGATTCAGGACATCGCCAGTCAAATCTGCCCGCTCCGGCGATAGTGGAGCGTGGCTTTTGGTTTCAGTTCTATTTCCAAATCGAGCGGGGAAGGGCAGGGCTGGACGCCCACCGGAGGGATATCGCCCAAATCATGTGGCACGACAACTCTCCGACGTGGACGTTCGGCAAAGCGCTGTTCGAAGGATCCGCACCGTCCTTCGATAACCCGGACTATAGCGACGTTGTGGTTCATTTTTATCGGCACCGCCGACGGGGTATCCCGGCTACGCCGAACTCGAGGCGCGCCTCGCGGCCCAGGCAGTGATCACCGTTTCCACCGTGACCCTTGACGGCGATTTCGAAGGCGTTATCCCGGTCACGGAAAGCAAGGCGAGGGCGGACAAGTTTTCTGCCAATAGGGTGCATCACGTGGTCGAAGGGGTCGGCCTTAACCTTCCCTAAGAGGCTCCCCAAGCATTTGCGACGCCATCATGGATGGTCGCCGCACTCCGACCCGTCCAGGGTCGGTCCCCTTTATCCGCTTGGTTTAATTACCTATGCGCCTTCCGCCAAGCGTGAACGTGGTCGATGAACGCGCGAAGCCCGGCGGAAGGCAGTCTGCGGTTCGGATAGAACAGGGCTATGCCGGGATAGGGCGGCGTCCAATCTGGAAGCAGCTGTATCAGACGCCCGCTATCGATGTCCTCCTGCACCGAACGGAGGGAGACGAACGCGATGCCGGCATCCTGTCGGGCGGCAAGAATACTCAGATCGGTGCTTCCCGCGATGAGGCGACCCTTAACGTCAACGGTCAGCGCCTCACCGTTTCGCTCCAGCTCCCATGCAATAAGGGAGCCGCTCGGAAGTCGGGCACGAATGCATTCGTGAACCAGGAGGTCACCAGGCGATACGGGGAGTTGCTTGTCCGCGAGGTAAGTGGGAGACGCGACCAGAACAAATGATTCCGGTTGACCGAGGGAAACGGAAATCATGTCTTTGGGAATGACGTCCTCAAGACGAAGTCCGGCATCGAATCCCTCCGCGACAATGTCTACAAGCCGCCCTTCGGTTACCAAATCAACTTTCATGTCAGGGTAGCTGGCAAGGAAATCTAGCACCAGAGGCAAAACGCGTTCCGCGCCACCCTCAGACGTGTTCAACCGTAGAACCCCCATCGGGGTTGCTCGCAGATGGTCTACCGCCTCCAGCGCGGCGTCGATCTGGTCGAGAGCCGGGCGAATGTGTCGCACGAGGGCTTCGCCCGCTTCGCTGAGCGAGACGCTGCGCGTGGTGCGATTAAACAGCCGAACGCCGACGCGCTTTTCGACATTCGCGACCTGATGGCTAAGCGACGAAACGGCAATCTCAAGTGCCTTTGCCGCACCGCGAAAACTCCCTTTGTCAGCGATGGCCAAAATGGCCCGTAGGTCCGAAAGGGTCATGCCAGACATGATTGTCCAGTTTCCTTCAATGTCTCGTACGGATCTGTACCGTTTATACCATCAAAACAAGCGTCTAAATATAGGATCAACGCTCGACAAGGAGAAAAATGTGACAAACACCGTTCTCATCACCGGCTGCTCATCCGGCTTCGGCGAGGCTGCTGCGTGCCTCTTCGCGGATAAGGGTTGGAACGTGATTGCGACAATGCGCAATCCTAAGCAAGCCTGCGACGAATACCCGAACGTTCTGGTTACAAGGGTCGACGTCCAGGATCGCGAAAGCATCAAGTCGGCCGTTTCTCAGGGCATCGGGAGGTTTGGCCGGATAGATGTTGTCGTAAACAACGCCGGATATGGCCTGTTTGGCGTCTTCGAGGGAACGCCGCGCGAAAAGATCCAGGACCAGTTCGAAGTGAATGTCTTCGGTGTTATGGATGTCGTCCGAGAGACACTCCCGCACTTCCGTGCGAACCGCAACGGCCTCTACATCAATGTCAGCTCGGGCGCGGGTATCTTCGGCCTCCCGATGATCTCGCTCTACAACGCCTCGAAGTTCGCCTTGGAGGGGTTCTCGGAGTCGCTGTCCTACGAACTGGCTGCTCTGGGGATCGGGGTGAAACTGGTCGAGCCCGGCGGCGTGCTAGAAACGAAATTCGGGGCACGAACCGGGTCCGAGTTTTCATCCACATCGACGCCTTCCGATTACGACGCGTTCATTGCCGGCGCTGGCGCGATTTTCGACGGCCTGCGTCAGTCCAGCGGGCGTGGAACAAGCCGACAGGTAGCGCAGGTCATCTACAACGCTGCCACTGACGGTACCGATCAACTCCGGTATGTCGCCACGCAGGACATCCAGCCCCTGATCGATAAGCGTCGTGGAACCTCCGAGGTGGAGTACATGGGCTTCATGCGGGAGCATATGATGCCGAAGCTCTGACCGCTTCCGACGGGAGCCGCGTTGCATTCGGCTCCCGTCACACACACTACAGTATACTGCACTTTTGTTGAAGCGGAGGGTAACTTGGGCGATCTATCCACCCCGGGGTAACTCAACATGTCATCCGTGCTCGCCGACCGAACACCCAACCTAAGAACCTTCGATCTTCCTTTCGACCTGGAACGCCCCCCCGAGGAAGCCGGGCCTATGTTTTTCGCAAAGCATAGAGTGTCGGAGTTGCGGCGTTGGCCCGCCGAGCGATTGGAATCGATGGGTGCGATACCTTTCCCTGTCGGATACTGTGGCCAGAGTGACCGATACGAAACAAAGGTCTGGGGCGATGTCTTCTTACAAGTCGCGTACGCCATCGCGTCATGCGATGTGATCTCGGTGATCGGCAGCAGCTCCTCTTCCTCGGAACTCGAAGGCGTGCAGACGCTGCTTCATCATCACACGCGAAGGCCCGTGGAAGTGATAGAGTGCTTCGGTGACACCAAACCCGGCTGCATCTGGTCCAGCACGGACGAAAACCAGACCGAACCGGACTTCGATGCCAGAAGGGTGGCCATCGCTCTCGGGACGGTGCCTCCGCTCCATGAGCTCGGGGTGTTCTCGAACTGCACGGCTCTGTTTATCCACGAGCATCTCGCCCCCGCGATGTTCGCCCTGTCAGGCAAGGCGTTCGCGGTACCGATGTCTCGCGGCGGATGGAAGCTCTCGCACATCGCGTTCCACCGACTGCTCGAAATCGGGACCGAATTATCCTGCGGGGATGACTACCGTCGGATGTTCGACGAAACGGACAGTTTTTCGCGTCCGCTCTGCTTTATAGTAGCTGAATTGCTCAACGCGGTTCATCGGCATCGGAGCATGGCGGATTTTGCGGACGCCACGGCTTACGTCGTGGACTGATAGTCCGCCCCGGCGGTGCCTCGCGGTGAATGACATTGGCGGACCGGGTCGGGAAAGGACCGTTCCGCGCGCCGATTGGCCAGAAGTATAGAAGACGGGCGGGTGCATGGTCCCCTTTCACGCACGGGTAGAGCCCGAATTTTTGTCAGTTTTGTTGGATGTCGGGGCCGTCCACAGAAGCCCCCCGGAACCGCCCCTGCGCCCGTCGTGCGACCACCCGTCCAGCTCGGACCTTCAGCCAGATTGCGCTCAGGCGCTGGGTTGATAACGCTTGAGCATTCTTTGAAGCGAACGCCTATGCAGGTTTAGGTGTCGGGCGGCGAGTGACACGTTCGAGCTGGTCCATCTTAAGACCTCCTCGATGTGCTCATGCCTCACGCGATCCGGCTCCTCGATCCTGCAATCGGACGGTACGTTTGCCGATCCGTATAAAAGAATGCTCGTCAAGAACTCGTCGTCAGTAGGTTTGGGCACGAAATCGTCAGCGCCGGCCTTTACCGCGACAACGGCTATCGGAATATCGGCAAACCAGCTATGAATGACTATCCTCGTAGAAGGCAGCCATTGCGAAATCCATTTCACGAGCTCAAGTCCGGTACCATCGGGGAACCGCAGTTCCGTCAATACGATGGTAGGCTGTACCGCTAGGCATGCTGCCCTGGCCTCGGAGAGCGTCGAACTCCTCACCACAAGAAAGCCTCTTTCTATCAGGCTCGAAACGAGCGATTCCGTCTTCTCGACAAATGGATCGGCTATCACCATCGTCACGCGTGACATCGCCGGGGCTTTCTCGAATTCCTCGTTATCTTCCATTTGGCTTGCCTCATCCTCGGTTGCTGACACCAATCTACCGAGGCCCTTGAGGTACAACTACTATACGAGTGGATACCACGATAACACGCCGGGCTTACTTCGCTGACTTCGGTGCGAGAACACGACCGAGCACGATTTTCCAGATGATCAGAGTCGGGGCCGCCCCGAAAAAAAACAGCGTGATCGCAAAGAAGGCGGTATCGAACGCTATTGTCGTGGATTGAAGGGCGACAGCCTTGCCGATCAAAGCCACCGCTTCCTTGCTAGCCAATCCCGCCTCCGTCCCGTGGCTAGCGAGAAGACGACCAAGGTTTCCGATGCGCGCGATCACTTCCTCGCGTCCGGGGAGGATATGGGCCGCCAACACCACTCTGTTTTGTGCCGTCTGGTCTTCGATGAAGGTCTGAAGGAACGAGATGCCCGCGAGCCCGCCCATCTGACGGCCTATGCTGAACAAGGCAACCCCATAGATGAGTAGTGTCTTGTCGAGGCTTGAAAGCGTGACCAGCGTGATCGAAAGGAACAGGAATCCGAGTGCAAGGCCTCGTATCAGGATTGCTGGAGTCATGTCAGGCATCCCGCTGCCGCTACTGGAGCCCGACAGCAACCACATCGCCAGCATCAAGCCGAGGATTCCAAGCGGTATGGTGATGACACCCGGCAGCTTGAGTTTCTGGATCATGAAGGCCGTCAGGAATAGCGAGCCGACGAACATCAGCGTGCTTGGCAGAAGCAAGCTCCCGGCTGCGGTGGGCGTCATCCTGAGGACGGAAACGGCAAAGGAAGGGATAACGAAACTGCTACCGAGAAGTGCAAATCCGGCAGCGAGGCTCGCTGCGATCCCGAACGCAAAATTGGGGTTGCGGAAGAGCGCAAAATTGAACATGGTCGCCATGTCCGGCTCGAGGAACTGACGGACGATTTGCACGCCAAGTACAGTCAAGCCGATAATGGTGGCCCACACCACCGTCCTGTCGCCGAACCAATCCCAGCGATTTCCCTGGTTTAGAACGAATGTCAGCGTGAAGGCGGCGACGGCAAAGAGGATCAAGCCTACTGCGTCGAACGTGATCCTCGGGCTTTCCACTTCTTCCACCTGTGGCGCGAGAGCGAGCAGCACGATGCCAGCGACACCGAAGGGCACAGAGCATAGAAAGATGACCGACCAATCGATCTGGTCGAGGAGCCATCCCTGCATGTAGGGGGCAAGTGTCGCCGGAGCGACGACCGATCCGATCGCGTACACGCTTTGAACGAACGGCTGCTGCCGCATCGGGAACACGCGGAAGAGCAGCGACTGCGCGCCGACCAGAAGCACGCCACCGCTGGCGCCTTGTAGAAGCCTAAAGCCGAACATGAGGTTGAGGTCGCTCGTGAAGGCCGCACCGTAGCAGGCCGCGGTCATCAACGCTCCGGCGATCATCACGGAGCGATAGAGACCGAACGCGCCAGCAAACCAGGGAGTAAGGACGAATGCGCAGAGCTTTGCGGCGGTATATCCGTAGTCGAGCTTGGCGAACTCGTCGGCCGACGCATGGGTTCCGCCCATGATGTCGAGCCGTGCCATCGACAAGACCGTGCCTGCGACGGCGTCGGTCAGCACGATCGTCATCGCTCCGACAAGCAGGAAACCGGCGCCAGCAGTCGAAGCCTTCCCGGGTAATCCCGTTTGAGTATAACATAGGTCTGCCATTGCGGTCGCTCCGTGGTCGGCACCAGTTTGGATCGAGAATTCAGTGCACATCAGGGAGCCGACAATGCCCTGCCGTTGCGCGCGCGATAATCACCTCTTTGCTGAATGGACCCTCAAGCGTGGGTGTAAACTGATCGCGCGTTTGCCGATGTGATCCCGTTGCGATGCCAGGAGATAGATGGGCTTTGGTATACTCGGCGGGATATCGGGCTTGCTGTCTCGGTAATGGCCGGCCGGAGAATTTCAAGAGCATCCGATGACCTCACGAAAAAAGCCGCCCCGGTTAAGGGGCGGCAAGGCGGACCCATGTCCGCGCTTCGGGCTTGGAGGGGAACAACCCGAGCAAGTCGCCGCGGTCAAGGGCGGGAAGGATCTCGGCGACGAGTAAAAGTTAGTCGATTACAGCGGGGCGATGCAGATATACCTTGGTTTGTAAGCGGCGCGGCCAGTTCTTTTCGAGACGAGCGGGCAAGCGAGTGACTGGTTCGTTCCTATCTGCAAGCGACCCAGGCTGGTGGAGGTGTTCCATAATATTGATTATGCGATTACTGTATGTAGCCGCAAAGTTAAAGTGTCCTGATCCTGCAAAGTTGGAATGTCACACTCCCCGGGTCTGATTAGCATCTGGGAGATTGCGGATGGGATTGATTACGATGAGCGAGCGCGACCTGCAAAGAATCGAGGTGCTGTCCAAAGTCGTGGATGGCCGCATGAGCATTGTTGCAGCAGCCCATGTACTGGCGATCAGCACGCGCCACGTCCAAAGGTTGGTCGATCGAATTGAGCATACCGGCGCTGGCTCGATCAGACATAAAGCGATCGGTCGACCGTCCAACAATAAAATAGCCAGCGGCGTCCGTGATTACGTTTTGATGCTGGTGCGTGAACGCTACCTTGATTTCGGACCTACGTTCGCGGCCGAGAAGCTTCAGGAAGAGCATGGTGTCACAGTCTCGCGTGAGACGCTGCGTAAATGGATGCAGGATGCCGGCATATGGCTTTCGAGAAAGCAGCGGCGAACGTTTCATCAGCCGCGGTTGCGGCGTGAGGCCTATGGCGAGTTGGTGCAGATCGACGGGTCGGAGCATCGCTGGTTCGAGGATCGTGGTCCGGCATGCTCTCTATTGGTATTCGTTGACGACGCTACCGGTAAGCTGATGCAGCTCCGGTTTGTTCGATCTGAGAGCGCCTTTACCTATTTCGAGGCATTGGCGCTTTACCTCAAAGAGCATGGCGCACCGATTGCCTTCTATTCCGACAAGCATTCGGTCTTTCGGGTGGCAAAGAAAGACCCCAAGGGCGGCCAAGGCATGACGCAGTTCGGCCGCGCTCTATCAGAGCTGCACATCGAGATCCTCTGCGCCAATTCCAGCCAGGCCAAGGGCCGTGTCGAGCGCATGAACCGAACGCTTCAAGATCGACTCGTCAAAGAATTACGGCTGGCCAAGATCAGCGGCATGGAAGCTGGGAATGCCTTCCTGCCGACATTCATCTCCCAATATAATGATCGTTTTGCGGTGGCCCCTGCCCGTTCCAACAACCTTCATCGACCTGTCGACATGACAGCAAGCAGGTTGAAGGATGTTCTCTGCAAGCGTGAGGAGAGATATGTCGGCGCGCAGCTGACATTCTCTTACGAACGTAAACGCATCATACTCGAAGATAACGACGTCACGCGCGGCTTAGTCGGAAAGTATGTCGAGACATACGCTTACGCTGATGGTCGACTGGATATTCGATGGAAAGGTCACTCGTTGCCTTACAAGATCTTCGACAAGGACCAGCGCGTGAGCCATGCGGCTGTGGTCGAGAACAAGCGTCTCGGCGAGGTACTGGCCTACATCAAAGAGCAGCAAGATCAATGCCACGCAGCTGCGCCAAAGACCAACAGCGAGAAGATCGGCTACAAGCCGAGAGGTCGCAAGCCAGGTCCACGGACGGATTTCATGAACGATCCCGAAGTCATAGCGAGACGGCAAAACGCTCTCGCCAGAATGGACGCGGCTGAATAAGGGCCGCTATTGGCCCCAAGCGGACTTTAGACCTCAAATGGCATCGGCTGCCATGATCCTCGAAACGGAAAATCGGGTGGGTCAAGTCGCCAAGTTTCGCCGTTCTGAAACTGAATTTCGCGGCAACCGTATTTCAACTGATCGACAGTCAGGCTCTGCCGCTTCTCAATACAGCCGCCGCTGGCGATGACGGCATCCAGCCAGCTACTGAAACGTTCATACTCACTTGGACTTCCGAAACCGTGAATCTCGAACAGTTCGACGCTCAGGACCGATTGTGTCATGCCCAACATCCTTCTTCCTGTTCTGGACGTCACGGCGTCTGGAAAATAAAGAAATTTCCGCGAATTGGTCAATGTCTCCTGTTGGCGCGAAGCAGCCGTGATGCTGAGAAAGCTAAAGCCGAAGGGGAGTATCATCACCCGCCCCCTCCCTGACCTTGCAACCCGGCCCAGCCGGTCCGGTCGGGGGCTGACCGTCAGAGCAAGGAGGCGGTCAGTGTCGCATTTCTAACGGGCTGCGAGAGCAGCAGACGACATTTTAACTTTGCGCAATGCGCGACATTCCAACCTTGCCGCCACAAAATTTGTAGCGCGGTGGGTTCAAGGATGAAGTGCGACTTGCGAATGATAGCACTGGGTTGTCACTCGCAAGGAAGCTGCAATGAAACGCACCTACTCCCATATCGACATGGATGAACGACGCAAGATCGCACGCTGGCGTATAGCTGGCCTGACTGTTGGCATCATCGCCGAGGAGCTTGGACGCCATCGCTCGACAATTATCCGCGAGATCCAGCGCAATATGTTCATCGACGAAGTCGTCCCGGATCTGAACGGCTATTACTGTGTCACGGCACATGACATGGCGTGCGAACGACGCGCCAAGCTGAGGAAGCTGGTGCGCTTCTCGCGTGTCCGCCAATCCGTCATCGATCGGATCAAGCACGGATGGTCGCCGCAGCAGATCGCAGGAAGGATGCGCTTGGAGCGGCATCCGATATCGGTCAGTCACGAAACGATCTACAAGTTCGGGTATTCTCCCGACGGCCAAGCGATCAAACTGTGGCGGCACCTGCCGGAGCATCGCGCTCGGCGGCGACCGCGACATGCCAGACGCAAGCATGGCCAAAGGTTTAGCCCGGAACTCAACATCTTGCGCCGCCCGGATGTGGTCGCTGATCGCAAGCAGTTCGGGCATTGGGAATGCGACCTAATCCAGTTCCGGAAGAAGTTTGGAAAGGCCAACGTGACATCACTCGTTGAAACGGGTTAGCCGCTTTGCGATCTTTCTACGCAACAACGATCGGCAGTCTCGACCGGTCATGAACGGCCCTGTGCAAGCACTCCAGGCCCTGCCCCACCTCGCCCGTCGTTCCATTACGTTCGACCGTGGCACGGCGTTCACCGACTGGCCTTACCTACAGGCGAGCATTGGCACCCAGACCTAATTCTGCGACCCGCAATCGCCGTGGCAAAAAGAAACCGTCGAAAATATCAACAGGCGGGTGCGGAAATGGCTTTCGAGAGAGGTCGATCCCTTAGCGGTTACCGACGCCGACCTCATGGAAATCTGTAACCAGCTCAATGCCACGCCGCGCAAATGCCTCGGCTATCGAACGCCGGCGGAAGTCTTCCGAAAGAAACTGCTCGCGCAGATGCGGCATGCCGGTTAGCTTGAAACACCCTGCAATTCGCGCTTCGGCATGAACTCACACGCCATTTAGTAATGCGACATTTGGGCCGGATAGAAATGCGACACTCTCCTCGCACAACGCTGGTCAATGTCAACGTTGGGAGCAAGGATGCGACGATGCTCAGTCTGACTTCAGTCAGGAACGATCGGAGTTGCCATGTCCTTTTTGATCACCATGTCGCAGAAAGAATTGCATCGCCTCGAAGTCATTCAGAAGATTCATGGTCGGCGCCTGAATGTCGTCCGCGCACCATCGAGCCCATGGGCGACGATCTCATCCATGGCCGCGCGCAAAATCATTTCCCTCGTTCGTTCCGGGTATCTCCGCACGCTGATGGTTTGGTCATTCATGACACAGCCTCACCGCATCACATATTGGCGTAAGCCGGCCCCTCGCCGCCCTGCGGCGGCACCCAGTTGATGTTCTGGTTTGGGTCCTTGATGTCGCTCTTGGAAGGTCGCCGCACCGGAGCGAAATGAGAGGATAACCAGAGTGAAAGGGTTGGAGCAGGCACGCACGCCACGCGCCCACACGGCCCGGATCAGCGGGATGCTGCCGAAAAACAGACGGGCTTAGGAGCTCTTTTTGTTGATAGGGATATATCCACTGGTGGGTGCGATTAAGGTCGTGAACCCGCGCGGAACATTGACAGTGGCCGGGTGCTTTGGAACTTGCCCCAAGTCCATGTCAGAGCGACACAGGTCAACTGGCTCTACACGCGCCACCCGCGCGTCCATCGGATGGCTTGATGCTCCAGGATGCGGAGAACGGAAGGTAAAGACCAGAGCGGCGAATGGCACCGCCCCTCTGCCACATTGAAGGTCACTGTGCTGATCCTTTCATGACGAAGGCATGATGGTGCTGGATACCGCCGCCCTGACCCGCGCAACCAAATCGTTCGGACCTTTGACGCCAACGACCGTTACGGCTGCGAGAGTATCGCCAGGACACTGGGTCGGTTTGGCAGTTGTCGGGTTGCCAGGCCTCGCAGCGGAGCAACCACGGACAATGCTATCCCTTTCCGACGCAGGGCCAAGACCCCGGCGGCTTTGGTCGCCGGGGATTTCTGAGATTGCAAGTGCTCAGCCCCGCAATTGAAGATCGGCATAAACCTCTTCGATCCTCGCGGCCTCCTCATCGGTGAGCGCAGCGAACTCCCTGTCTCTCGCACGCTTTGACAGCCTTCCATCGTTCTGGCGCAGGAACCGAAACAGAAGGTCGAGCAACCGATCCGGCATGTCGATCAAGCTCTGGACCTCTGTCTTGAACGCATCATAGATTCGCAGGAACGAGGTCTCGGCCGGCAAATCGACGTCGATGGTGCGGGCGACGCATTCAAACAGGAACTCCGCCTGCGGCGTCAGGTCGAGATAGCGGTAGAAATCGGCGGTGTCGTTCAAGACCTCGACATTGCCACGATCAGTCGCCTGCCAGCGGATATGCGGCAGAAGACGGCGCGAATAGCTTTCGAGTACGGTCCGATAGGCGTCGATGCGAGCAAGGATGACGGCCGACACCGGAAAGACCAGGCCCGGCGGATTGAAGCCACGCTCGGCAAGGACATGATGGATCAGATAACGATGCAGTCGCCCGTTGCCGTCCTCGAACGGATGGATGTAGACGAAGCCGAAGGCGAGGATGGCGGCGGCGAGGACCGGATCGAGCCGGTGCGCGGGGCCGCGATCGAAGGCGATCAGCCCATCGACCAGTGACGGAAGATCGTCGTGGCGGGCGTCGACATGATCGGGGATCGGCGCGCCGGTCAGGCGGTCGTGTTCACCGATGAAGCCGCCCTCCTCCCGCAGTCCGAGATGGACGAAACGCGCGTCGCCGATGACGATGCGTTGCAACCGTTCGAGCTCGGCGCGGTCGATCGGCCGGCGGCCGGCTTCGCCGATCACCTGTCCCCAACGCTGGATGCGATCCTGTGGTGGATCTTCTCCCTCTATCTGGAAGCTCGAACGCGAATCCTTGAGCAGCAGGAAGGCGGCAGTGCGCGCCAGAAGATCGACCGGCACTTCGGCGACGAGCCGTCGTGCCTTGTCGCCGAGGCCGCGCGCGACGAAGGCCTCGAGTGCGGGCGTGCGAAAGATCAGCGGGCAGAAGGCGGGCGTGCCGGGGAGGTTGTTCTTCACGCGGTGGCGCGTCGAAGTCGTCCCCTCAACCGCCCATTGTTGCTCAGGATCGACGGTCAGGGCGTAGCTGCCCTGGGTCGCATCGGGCAGATCGAGCCGCGTATCGAGCAGCCATTCGTAGAGGAACCAGAGCCTGCGCGCATAGGCGCCGGTCGGCGCTGCGCGGACGATGGCCGCGATCGGCTCCGGGCCGGTTTCGCGGAACAACGCCTTCAGGACTGCAAGATCCAACCCCTCGTAGCGGAGTGCAAATGTAAGGTGGCCGGCGAGATTGTCATCCGGCCGGTGGCGCGGGGTGTAGAGGCTCCAGCCCTCGGTCTGGTAGACCTTGTGACGTGGTCCGATGGCCGACAGGTTGATCGGCACGGGCACGGACAAGCTCCAGGCATCGATCAGGGCGGCATAGCCGACCGGAACGGCGGCTTCCGGCAGCCAGCGCCCGTGAAAAACGCTTGCCTCTCCTGAAAATGACTTCTTCTGCCCCGGCTCCATGAATTTTGATACCTTGCCCTGAAATCGACCTCAGGACAGACATTCTCATGAAATCCGATAACTCACAATGAATTTCGATTCATAATCTTAGATTGGGGTGAAAATCGATTCCAGGCCAAGAATACGGATGGCGCTTACGCGCCACCCATCTCGAAGCGATTGACCGGGATGCCGAGCTTCTTGGCTTTGTCGGCGAGGTTGTCCTGGATACCGGTGCCCGGCCAGACGATGACGCCGATCGGCAGAATGTCGAGCATGGCGTCACTGCGCTTGAAGGGAGCTGCCTTGGCATGCTGCGCCTGCTGCGGCGGTGGCTATTCGGCGATCTGGGCTACCTTGATAGGCTGCTCGACGGCACGCAACAAGGGCACCTGCGACAACCGCGTCAACATCCGGCGCGACCAACTGGAGACCCCCGCGCTTACGCGCTGCGCACCCGGATGCTCGATCCCAACATCTTCGCCGAGTTCTGCGATGCGTATACGCAGGAAATGAATCGCCTGCGTATGGACGCGCGCCAACATCAATGCTGCCGAGGCCGAGGTCGAGCGGATCGATCGCGAGGAGCAGCGCCTGATGAATCTCTATCTGGAGGAGGCGATCACGCTCGATGCCGTGACGGAACGCGGCAGCCAGTTGAAGACACGTAAGGCTGAACTCAAGGATTTCCTGGCGCCACTCCCGCTTCCCACAGAACATTCCGTGAAAGATGTCGAAAATCTAATCTAACTAGTTGGTTACTTCATGTCAATTTTGTCCCGGAAGTTGACTTGTGATGCCAGATCGCGTCGCCGACGATAGTAGCGACTCCGGCGTGGCCGGAGGCCGGATCGCCCCATCAGCGAGTGGCAATGGCGCGGGCACCGGTCGGTCAGTACAGCCTTGCCGGCGCATCGCCGGAACCGACGCGCTGAAAGCGAGTTTGACCGGGAGTATAATCAGCAAGCCTAATGTTAGATCTCATCGCAATACTCATCCCGCGAACCACTAGAGACAGCCGCATCGCTCCAACGAAAAGGTTCGGTGACATAGCCGTTCATGGCCTGGGCTAAAAGCCGAGGAAGAACGGCATGAAGCTGAACCAGACTGAGGTCATGGTTGACGAACTCGATCGCGGCGGATGGGCGCAGCATCGCGAAAGTCGTGCCACGCTGCTCTACCATGAGGAAATCGTCATGCGCACAATATCCTTCGAAAGACCGTACCACCAGCGGAGGCAAATATGATCATCGGATATCACGCGTCTCACGAGCAATTCGCACCCCATGAGTTGCTGTCCTTCATCAAGCTGGCCGAGCAAGCTGGCTTCAATGCCGTAAAACTCGGTCTCGATCTTGCTCAGAAGCAGGAAATTGCAGAACTGCAAGAGGATGTTACGCCGGAGGGTGTTCTGGACACCATTGACAAGATCTCGGGTGGAGCGAACGGCCGGTCTGAGGGAAGAGGACCGGAAGGGAATGTCTAGGCACCATCCAAAGCAGATAGCATGCTGATGGTTCGTCCACATGTTGACACGCATTGATCGTTGCGGACTCGGGTCTCCGGCCAATAATCATTACCCGTCGATATGACGAAACGCCGGACCGCGCGCCTAAATGAGCCGCTCCGTGGCGCATATTGCAATAGCCCTGGCGGAACTCCATCTGACCTAAGCGCGGCAGACTCGTGCATTCCGTTCATCCAAGCGCAACGGGATGTCGCGCCCGGATTTCGAGTGACTGTTTGACCGGCTGTGCCACATGAATTTCCCTCTAGGATTAGGCGCAGCCGGTCTTTGATAACCACATCCGCCAGAAACTCCCCCTCCTCCAACGCCACCGATTCACATTGCATCCCTCTCACCACCAGTTGCAGCCTGTTCGCTACAGGCAAGGTCGCGTGTCGTGGCTCGTCATGCACCTGGTGTCTGTGACCTCTTGCGTTCGGACATCATCGCCTGGAAATTCGACATCAGAATAATGCATCCGCCGATAACGACCCACACGTCTATACCTTCTCCGTAGGCGTAGAACCCGACGAGCGCAGCCATGGGCACCCGCAGAAAGTCGACTGGCATGATGACAGAGGCATCGAGGCGCTTCAACGCCTGTGCCTGGCAGTAGTGTGCACTCAAGGCACCAACGCCGGCAACCATCATCCACGGAACATCAGATAGGCCGACGTCCCTCCAGTCCGTCAAAGCGGCGAGCAGTCCCAGAGGCAACTGAATGAGGATCATCCAAACCACGATGACCGCAGGTGAGCATTCCCTGGTAAGCTGCTTGACGAGGATCAAGGAAAGGCCGTACCCTGCGGCGGCAAGGAGTACCAATCCGGCGGCGGGATCAATGACGCCGTGCCCTGGGCGCACGACAACCAGAACACCAATGAATCCGCCAAGGGTCGCGAGAAGCCGCGGCCCAGTCAGCTTCTCCTTGAGCAATAACCAGGCGAACAGCGCGACCCAGATCGGCATGGTAAACTCGAGGGCAAAGACGGACGCCAGCGGGAGAGAGACCACGCCTATTGTCCAGAAATACTGGGCGGTGAAGTGAACGGCGTTTCGGGCCAGATGTCGGGGAAACAGTTTCATCTGGCGGATCTGCGGCAGGAGTGATTTTCCCACCAGCAAGATTACGCCGAGACCGACCAGGGCGCGGAAAAACAGCACCTGCCTGATCGACAAGGTCGACGCCAGCTCGCGAGATCCTACCGCCATACTGATGAAGGACACCATGCTCAGGGCCATCCAGCCCAGTCCCTGCACAAAGTCTGCCCGCCCTCGCGTTCTACTGAAACATTTATCTTTTTCCATCATTGCTCCGGACGAATAAGTTGTGCTGCTACTATAGAGGACGCTTCGGTCTGCTTTTGTCGGCCAGATATCGCATCATGCGAAGCAGATTTCAGTGGCTTAAAGGGCCGCGAAATCTGCGTATGTAAACGCGGACATTGGTCCTGCAGCCCTTCCCCCGTCGTGTCATCCTGGTCTGGGGCCGCTGAAGCTTTCGTAGGCTCGTGTCTTTTACCGTGAGGGCGGTCAGCCGGCGCCCCCTTCCATCGTGAGATTCCTCGCCTCGCTGCCGGATTTGAGGCCAGGACCGCCACGACAGACGTCAACGAAGGGCGGCAGGCGCCCGTACGCCTCCAATTCATGCGGAAGAACAATCGTAAGCCGGCGTGTCTGCCCAGCAACCTCCTCCGGGAGGGTGAATCCGCCGTAGAGTGGTCGACCGCAACCTGCTCGTCCGCCAAAACCCACGAATTTTCCAGTTTCCGGCTCGGTTCGGACTCAACATCGAAATCGCTGTTCAAGGCCATGAGCGTAAACCGGCTAAGTGAAAGTCGGTTTGCCTCAGGCAAGGCTTGGCTGTTGAAGACATATTGATTTGGACTTGCGCGACAGCGCGATCGCGAATCGGAGGAGCGTTGCGTGTTTGAAGTTGTCGCAGATGGTTGGGCGGAGACGTATTGAGGTCGCAGCTCAGGATCCGGAAGCGACAATGGCCGGACCTGGTCAGGATCCTGCGATAGTGCACATCCTGACTGTGCTCACGGCGCGTCTTTTGCTCTCACTCAACATGGACCCAGCATTTATGGTACGCGGCAGGAAGTCAAGGCCTAAGCCGCGACCATAAGCGCCGCGCGGTGCTTTACGGAGCGCTTCTTGACTTCCTCCTCAAGCATGCCATGATTGAGGCACCATGTTGAAGATCAGCAATTTCAGTGCATTTTGCCTCAGCCGAGAGTATTCCGTCGAAGGGTACTCGCCCGGGACGTAGACTGCCGTCGCGCGTCTGTGCCCGGGCTTTGATCCTCCGGGATTGCGCGACCCAATGCTCCACAAGCAGTCTTTTATAGCGCGGCCTTCGGGCTGAAACAGAGGCATATGACATGAACACCACCAATTGCGGAAAGCCGTCGATCGTCGTCAGGCAGACTGACCACGCTCGTCTTACCTCTCTTGCACTGGCAGCACCGGGACGCGACCTTGATGTTGCCGAAGAATTGCTTATCGAACTTGAACGAGCTGACGTCGTAGAGGACGACCAATTCCCGCCGGATGCCGTAGCGGTCGGATCGACAGTGTCCTACAGGACGGAAGGCGGCGCCAGAAGATCGGTCACTCTTTGTTATCCCGGTCTCGCCGACATCGAACGCTCAATGGTCAGCGTGCTGACGCCGATTGGCGCTGCGCTTCTGGGTCTTTCTCCGGGGCAGCAGATCGAGTGGAGCGGCCGCGACGGGCAGTCACACATGTTGACGGTCCTTGATGTGACGGCCGGCGTCCCTTCCACACCCGCCTGAAGGGCTCAATTTCAGAGGATACGAGAACCTCGCCATAAATCGGCGAGGATTCCTGGCGTGCCGTGTGAAAGCAAACAGAGAAAAAGTAACGACATCAAGATGCCACGTGCGCGGGCTGGCCCGATTGCTTGCCCATCCTGGTGTCAGGCGAAATGTTGACGGTCCAGGTTGTTCGCCATCGATTGGACTTTCTTTCGGGACCACCGCGGATCGTGTAGACGACGACCGCATGCTCAGGCACCTGGAGTCATTCAAATCGTACAACGGATTTCAGCGGAATTTTAGCCACCAGGACGCCGTCGCTCCTTACGACTTCGAACTCTGCGCCGTCCACAACCTCATTCTTCAGGATTTTCTCTGCCAGCATTTCCCTCGCGGCTTGTACGGCCTCAATAAAAGCACCCTCGTCGCTAGACAGTACCGCACCCTCCGTATCCAAAGAGAGACCGTCAGCGTCCCGGACGTGGAAAAAATACCGTGGCATTGTATAATCCTGATTTCCTCCAATAACCAACTGCCTCTCATCGTATTGGTTCCGTTGGCCGAATCCGCGATGGGAGTATTGCGCAGAACTGACGGCCCCCGAGAACGAAACATCGGCGGCTCTCTGGATTGGCCCGAGCAGACTGGTTACCCTACTCCGATCAGCTTCCGGCTGGCCGCCCCCCCCCTCCGCCCCTTCGGAACAAAACCTGGAATAATTGATTTTGCTTGTTGAGATAGTGGGCGGGTGCTCCTGTTCTCGGTGGGGCAGTGGAGCACCTCTCTCTGTCCTGCCCGCGCCTCATTCCATCAAGGATGGCAGGCTGATTGTTTACGGGGATGCTCATGGCCAACGACAAGCTCTCGACCTACAGGCAGAAACGCGATTTTCAGAAGACGCAGGAGCCAAGCGGAAAAACGAAGCTGAAAGCTTCAAACCGCAGGCGCTTTGTCATCCAGAAACACGACGCCACGCGGCTCCATTATGACCTGCGCCTCGAACTCGATGGCGTCTTCAAGTCTTGGGCTGTGACCAAGGGACCGTCTCTCGATCCCCAGGACAAGCGCCTGGCCGTGGAGGTGGAAGACCACCCGCTGGACTATGGTGACTTCGAAGGCACGATCCCCAAAGGCCAATATGGCGGCGGCACCGTCATGCTCTGGGATCGCGGCTACTGGGAGCCGGAAGGCAACCGGACACCCGAGCAGGCGCTCGCCAAGGGCGACTTCAAATTTACACTGGAGGGAGAGCGGCTGCATGGCAGCTTCGTGCTGGTGCGGATGCGCAATGACCGTGACGGTGGCAAACGGACGAACTGGCTGCTGATCAAGCATCGCGACGACTTCTCGGTTGAAGAAAACGGCGCCGCCATCCTTGACGAAAACGACACGTCGGTTGCCTCGGGCAGAACCATGGACGCCATCGCCGCCGGTAAAGGAAAGAAACCAAAACCGTTTATGGTGCAGAGCGGCGATGTGCAGGCCGACGCCGTCTGGGACAGCAATCACGGACTGGCGGCAGATAAACGTGCGGCGGATACGAAGAAAAGGCGCCCTGCATCGCCGAAAGCGGCGAAGTCCGCGATGCCCGACTTCATACCTCCGCAGCTTTGCGAAACGCTAGAACGTCCACCCTCGGCCGATGGCTGGATCCACGAGATTAAATTCGACGGATACCGTATTCAGGCGCGCATTGAAAACGGCGAAGTCACGCTGAAGACGCGCAAGGGGCTGGACTGGACCGCCAAGTATCCGGCGATTGCGACATCGGCCGCAAGCTTGCCTGATGCCATCATCGACGGTGAGATCTGTGCGCTCGATGAAAACGGTGCCCCGGACTTCGCCGCACTTCAGGCGGCGCTGTCAGAAGGTAAAACGGATGCGCTCGTCTATTTTGCTTTCGACCTGCTGTTCGAGGGAAGTGAGGATCTAAGGCAACTACCGCTTACGGAACGCAAGAAAAGGCTCGAAGCGCTTCTGAGCGAGGCGGGGGAAGATCCGCGCCTGCGGTTCGTCGAACATTTCGAGACCGGTGGCGATGCAGTATTGAAATCGGCGTGCAAGCTCTCGCTGGAGGGCATTGTCTCGAAGCAGGCGGATGCCCCCTATCAGTCGGGGCGTACCGATACCTGGGCGAAATCCAAATGCCGCGCCGGACATGAGGTTGTCATTGGCGCTTACGCCAAAACCAACGGCAAGTTTCGTTCACTTCTTGTCGGCGTCTTCAGGGACAATCACTTCGTCTATGTCGGGCGGGTCGGGACCGGCTATGGTGCCAAAACGGTGGATACAATCCTGCCGAAGCTCCGGGAACTGGAAACCTCAAAATCGCCCTTTACCGGAATAGGCGCTCCGAAAAAGGAACCCAACATCGTCTGGGTCAAGCCCGAACTGGTGGCCGAGATCCAGTTCGCTGGCTGGACCGCGGACGGACTGGTCCGTCAGGCAGCCTTCAAGGGTTTGCGCGAAGACAAGCCGGCGAAGGAGGTCGAGGCCGAAACGCCGGCATCGCCCGGGAAAACTGAAACGCCAACGCCGGCCCGGCCAAAGCCGTCGCGACCGGCACGCGGCAAGAACACCAAGGCAGAAGTGATGGGAGTGATGATCTCCAGCCCTGACAAGCCGCTCTGGCCCGATGCAAATGACGGTGAGCCGGTCACCAAGGAGGATCTCGCGCACTATCATCAGGCCGTTGGTCCATGGCTGATCGACCATATCAAGGGACGGCCATGCTCTATCATCCGGACGCCTGACGGCATCGGTGGTGAGCAGTTCTTCCAGAGACACGCGATGCCGGGAACGTCGAACCTGGTCGAACTGGTCAAGGTGTTCGGCGACAAGAAACCCTATCTGCAGATTGATCGCGTTGAGGGCCTTGCCGCCATCGCCCAGATCGGCGGCGTCGAACTGCATCCCTGGAATTGCGAGCCCAACGAACCGGAGGTGCCCGGTCGTCTTGTCTTCGACCTTGATCCGGGTCCGGACGTACCCTTCTCCACCGTAGTCGAAGCCGCGCGGGAAATGCGCGACCGGCTGGAGGAGCTTGGCCTCGTCAGCTTCTGCAAGACCACCGGCGGCAAGGGCCTTCACGTCGTCACCCCGCTTGCGGTACCGAAGGGAAACAAGCTGAGCTGGCCGGAGGCGAAAGGCTTCGCACACGATGTGTGCCTGCAGATGGCACGTGACAACCCTGACCTTTACCTGATCAAGATGGCGAAGAACCAGCGCAACGGCCGGATCTTCCTCGACTACCTGCGCAATGACCGAATGGCGACTGCTGTTGCGCCGCTGTCACCGCGCGCCCGGCCAGGCGCACCAGTATCGATGCCGCTGACCTGGAAGCAGGTAAAAACGGATCTCGATCCGAAACGCTTCACCATTCGCACCGTACCGGCGCTTTTGTCGAAGACAACCGCCTGGCAGGATTACTGCGACGGGCAGCGTTCGCTGGAGCAGGCCATCAAGCGGCTGACGAAGGCGATGAAACAGGCCGCCTGAGAGCGGCCTGGATCAAGACCCGTAGCGCCGGTCAAGGTCGCTCAGCGCAGCCTGAACCTCATCGATTGAGACAGGCTCCGGCGTTCCAGGCATATGGCGGTATGCCGGCCTTGAGTCGATCGTGTAGAGGTCCGAAGCCCAGGCGGCCAATATGGTCCGTTTTTCGTCGACCTTGAGCGTGGTTGCGTCCACCACATCGATCGGCCGCGCAATTTCCATCCCCTTGAGCAGGATTGTCGTGCCCATCAGGGCGATATCGCTCGCGGCAAGCTGCGGATTCTCAAGCATGTCGGCTTCCTCAGCGAACGTGCGGATCCTTGTCGTGCGAGTGACAGGACGCGGAGATGACATCAATGTCCGGGGCCAGCAGATCGTGTTTGGCGGCAAAGGCTGCAAACAAACCCCGGGCGGTGTCCGCTTCGATCTCACCGCGCAATGCCGCGCTGCAGGCCTTCAGCGCCATTGAATGCGCCGTATCGCGCATCGATGCCGGCCATTCGGCGAGATGCCGGTAAGCGTCGATGACGCTGCGAACCTCGGTCGGAAATCCAAGGCCGATAAGGATGGTTACGGGCTCTTTGAACATATCGGGTTTCATCGCGATCTCCTTCCTACCCCCGATGTTGACGGGCGCCGCTGTAACGGCGCCCGTTTTCAAAAATTGATCAGGCCACCTTTTGCGCTTCGATCTGCGCAGGGGCAACCTTATGCTGAAGGGCCGGGCTGGTCTGGATATCGATCTTGCGCGGTTTCAAGGCCTCAGGAATCTCACGAACGAGATCGATCGACAGAAGACCGTTGCGGAGATCGGCGCCATTCACCCTGACATGGTCGGCAAGTTCGAAACGGTGTTCGAAGGGCCGGCCGGCTATACCGCGATGAAGGTATTCATCGGCGGAAGCGTCCTGCTTCTTGCCGGTAACGGTGAGAAGGTTGGATTGAAAGGTGATGTCTAGCTCGTCCTCGGCAAACCCTGCGACCGCGACCGAAATCCGGTAGCTGTCATCGCCGGTCTTGACGATGTCATAGGGCGGCCAGTCGCTCATCGAGCGGGCGCGCTGGGCATTTTCAAGAAGATTGAAGATCCGGTCGAAGCCGACGGTCGAGCGGAACAGGGGTGCGTAGTCATAAGATGTTGCCATAGCCATATCCTCCTTGAAGCAACATGGGTACAGAAGCGCCGAAACGCGGTGCTTCCAGCAAGTCCAGCCCTGTCTCAGCAACTGGCGACAATCGATTTGGTTTTCTGGAATTTGCGATTCAAGGGCGCCGTCAGAAAAAAATGACATCCAGGCGCCGGCCAGGACCAACCCATTTGAGTTCATGGACCGCGGCATTGTCCTGCACCTCGCGCAGGCCTTTATAGGACGCATGACGCAGGTTGCCATCGTCGGTCCAGCCACGGAACTCTATTTCGGCGATGAGCGTCGGCTGCGCGAAGACGTAATTCCTGCCCTTGAGCGGAACGACCGGTGTCTTCGTCTTCAGCCTATCCAGTGTCTTCTTCAGATACGCCGCATCTTTCTCCTTGAACCCGGTTCCAACGGCGCCAACATAGACCCAGTCATGTCCATGTCTCGCCGCCAGCAGCAAACTGCCAATCCCGCCGCGCGCCGCCGCCGACTGCTCGTAGCCGACAATCATGAAGCTCTCGCTTTGAACACACTTGATCTTCAGCCAGTCTCCGGTCCGGCCCGAGCGATAAGGGCTGTCACGATGTTTTGCGATGATGCCTTCCATGCCGAGAGAGCACGCGCTCGCCAATAATTCAGCGCCGTCCGCTTCTATTTCTTCGGACAGCTGGATTGCGCCGGTCGCGTCTTCAAGCAGGTCCCCCAGCAAGTGCCGTCGGACCGACAGCTCGGTACGAGTGAGATCGTGGCCATCGAAATACAAAAGGTCGAAGGCGAAGAGTACGGCTTCTGTCGACGCCCGTTTGCCGCCTCGCCCTCCGAGCGAGCGTTGCAGCGCGCCGAAATCGGAGCGACCCTCGCCGTTCAGCACCACCGCTTCGCCGTCAAGGATGGCTGTTGCAACTC
The DNA here is from genome assembly GCF_004328495.1 of Agrobacterium sp. 33MFTa1.1. Taxonomy (NCBI): domain Bacteria; kingdom Pseudomonadati; phylum Pseudomonadota; class Alphaproteobacteria; order Hyphomicrobiales; family Rhizobiaceae; genus Agrobacterium; species Agrobacterium sp. 33MFTa1.1. Next base: position 485,845 of record NZ_CP036360.1, read on the forward strand.
CAAGGTCCCTGGCCGCTGCGGCGATAGCGGGAAACCGGTGCGTCCAGTCGTGGCCGCCCCGGGTAATGATCCGCACACCCTTCGGCTCGATATGGACCGCGAGCCGATAGCCGTCCCACTTCATTTCATAGACCCACTCGGGGCCGGACGGCGGGGCCGTCTTCAGGAGCGCCAGACATGGCTCGACGCGATCTGGCATCGGGTCGAACGGCAGATTGGGCTGAGCCGGATCGCGCCTGCGGCGCGGCTGCGATTTTGCCGTCAGGCTGTCATTCTGCAGGAGCGGCTTGGCGGGACGTTTCATTTGCCCGCCCGGTTCTCGGCCGCAACCGACTTCTTCAGCGCGTCCATGATATTGACGACATTGCTGGCTGCCGACTTTGCCGGTGTGGATGTCCTGGGTTTTGCAGACTTCTTGAGCGCTTTCTTCTTGGCGGCAATGATGTCAAGCAACCGATCCTGAACCGGATCGATGACCATCTTGGGATCCCAGTGCTGCGTTTGCTTTTTGATCAGTTGCTGCACGAGACGCATCATCTCGCTATCGGCCGTTTCATCTTCTTCGATCCCGCCAAAGTAAGTATTCTCGTCACGGACTTCATCCCCATACCGCAGCGTCCAGAGAACGATACCCTTGCCGCGTGGCTCAAGCATGACGGCGCGCTCGCGGCGGGTAATCACTAGACGTGAAATCCCCACCATGTTCTGCGCTTCCATCGCATCCCTGATGACCGAGAATGCTTCCTGGCCGACGGCATCGTTGGGTGAAAGATAATAGGGCGTGTCGAGCCATATCCACTCGATGCCGTCACGGGGCGTAAACGTCGAGATGTCGATGGTCTTCGTGCTGTCGAGCGCAACGTTTTCCAGTTCTTCGTCTTCGAGGATGATGTATTCGTTCTCGCCACGCTCATAGCCCTTGACCTCATCCTCCTCCCTCACCTCTTTTCCGGTAACGCTATCGACGTAGTGGCTGACGACCCGGTTTTCGGTATCGCGGTTGAGGGTGTGGAAGCGGACCTTCTCACTTTCGGACGTTGCCGGCATCATCTGCACGGGACAGGTGACAAGCGAGAGTTTCAGATAACCTTTCCAATAGGGACGGACAGCCATGATTTCCTCCGTCAGCCGGCGCGGCGCGTCTGTGACGAGACCGCATTTGATTTGGCAGCAGCACCCGATTTTGAAGCCTTTTGACGGCCAGCACTCTTGTTGGCGTTAGAAGCGGCACGTTTCTGGCTGGATTTGGTGCCCATGCCAGCACTCTCACGCAGCGCCTGCAAAAGGTCGTTTTGCCGGGGGACGGCTGCGGCCTTCTTCTTCGGCAGTGCCCTGCCCTCGATCTTGGCCTTCACCAGCTCGGCAACGGCGGCCTCATAACGGTCGTTGAACGTGCTGGCGTCGAAGGTCCCCTTCTTTGTGCCGATAATGTGCTCGGCAAGCTCAAGCATCTCGCCTTCAATCTTCAGGTCCGGCAACTCCTCGAAGGCCTCTGCCGACGAGCGGACTTCATAGTCAAAGTTGAGCGTCGTGGCGATCAGGCCCTTCCCGTGTGGCCTGATCAGCACCGTACGCAGGCGCCGGAAGAGCACGGTGCGGGCGATCGCAGCAACTTTGGCTCTTTTCATGCCATCGCGCAAAAGAACGAAAGCTTCCGTCCCCATCCTGTCGGGCGCCAGATAATACGGCTTGTCGAAATAGACGCTGTCGATTTCACTGCAGGGGATGAAGGCGTCGATCTTCAGCGTCTTGTCGCTGTGGGGGACGGCGGCAGCCACCTCGTCCGGCTCAAGAACGATGTACTGGCCGTTCTCGATCTCATAGCCCTTGACTTGGGCGTCCCGCTCCACCGGATCGCCGGTCTCGGTGTCGATGAATTCCCTTTTCACCCGGTTGCCGGTTCGGCGATTGAGGGTGTTGAACGCGATCCGTTCCGATGATGATGCCGCAGTGTAGAGAGCCACGGGACACGCGACCTCTCCGAATTTGATAAAGCCCTTCCAGTTCGCTCGCGGGGCAACCATGACGCAAAACTCCTGCCACAACCAATGCGATTCAAGCGAATCAGCATGCATTTGTTCCGAGTCAAAACGAATCATTTTTCAAGGATTTAGGACCATGATCACAACTGGCGTTGCGATTCTGCGCTAGACGCTTGATTCCGGTGCATCTTTTTGCGGCGACGAACGTTTCCTCTTCACGAAACGCAAAGAGGAGGCCTGTCATGAGCAAGCGTGAACTGATCGATACCGGAACCGACAAGCGTTATGTGCGCCGCGATAAGGACGGCAAGTTCAAGGAAAGCGTCGACGTCTCGCGATCCTCTCTGCCGACGCGCGCCACGATGCGAAGCATGATGCGAAACCGGGCCAGGGTGACCGGGGTGATCGCAAACACTGACGAACCCCGGTGAAGCTCGCCACGTATAACGTCAACGGTATCAACGGCCGGCTCGAAGTCCTGCTTCGTTGGCTCGATCAGGCAAAACCCGATGTCGTCTGCCTGCAGGAGTTGAAGGCACCGGACGAGAAGTTTCCGCGCCGCCAAATCGAGTGCGCAGGCTACGGCGCCATCTGGCATGGTCAGAAATCATGGAATGGTGTCGCAATTCTCGCCCGGGGTCAGGAACCTCTTGAGACGCGCCGGGGGCTTCCCGGAGACCCTGACGACAGCCACAGCCGGTATATCGAGGCAGCCATCGACGGCATGATAATCGGCTGCCTTTACCTGCCGAACGGTAACCCGGCCCCCGGCCCGAAATTCGACTACAAGCTGCGCTGGTTTGAGCGGCTGGTTTCATATGCAGGTCAACTGCTTGAGCTGGACGTGCCATGCGCCCTTGTCGGAGACTTCAACGTTATGCCGACCGATCTCGATGTCTATAAGCCTGAGCGCTGGCGAGACGATGCCCTGTTTCGCCCCGAGGTCCGCGCGGCCTATGCCTACCTTATCGCCATGGGCTGGACGGACGCCATCAGACGGCTGCATCCGAATGAGAGAATATATACCTTCTGGAAGTATTTCCGGAACGCGTTTGCACGCGATGCCGGTCTGCGCATTGATCACTTCCTGCTGACCCCGACCGTTCAGAAGCGATTGCAGGCGTGTGGGGTCGACAGGTTTGCGCGTGAATGGGAGCGCACCAGTGATCACGCCCCCGCCTGGATTGAGCTGGACGACCGGTAGAACCTCATGGAGCAGATAGCAGTAAGAACACAAAGACCAGCGACCAAGCCAGCGATTAAAGCGTCGCAACCAAAATTCTCGATCCTAGAGGAGATCAAGGTTGCAAAAGGATATACGACGGTATCCCTGGCGGGACTGGCCGATCACGGCTGTGGAGCATTGGCAGCCATCAGGCCAACCTTGATCTTGGCGGCAGTTGACGTTGAAACGCCGCGACCGGCATCAATGCGCTTTTGTCTCACGGCACGTTTTTGCCTCGACACGCTCTTATACCCAGTTCTCGGTATGCATGAATAAGTTCGGCCGCGGCAGCTCTTGAGCGAAAAGCCGCGATTGATATCTTGCCCGCATTATAGCGGCAGCACGTGTATTGAGGAGTACGCGGCCGCTTCCTGGGGAGGATATCATGAGATTTTTGCTGGCCGTTTCGCGCGCCATTGATGCAGTCAATTCCGCGATCGGCAAGGGCGTTTCGTGGCTGCTGTTGGTGGCTATTTTCATCAGCGCCATCAACGCGGTCATGCGCAAGGCGTTCTCCATGAGCTCAAACGCATGGCTTGAATCACAGTGGTACCTTTTTTCTGCCGTATTCCTGATCGCCGCCGCCTACACGCTCCTCAACAATGAGCATGTGAAGGTCGACCTTGTTTACGGGAATCTTCCGCGCAAGGGGCAGTTATGGGTCGATATGCTCGGCACCATCTTCTTTCTCATGCCTTTCTGCATCATCACGGTCTATCTCTCCTGGCCCGTGTTCCTGCAGAAATTCGCCTCCGGCGAAGTTTCGAACAACACGGGCGGCCTTATCCAGTGGCCGGTCTGGGCGCTAATCCCGATCGGTTTCAGCCTCCTTGCCCTGCAGGGTGTTTCGGAGCTCATCAAGCGCGTCGCCATCCTGCGCGGCGTTATTCCTGATCCGGTTGCAGAGGCAGACGCCGAAGCGGCGATGCTCTGATCGAAGGGAAAACAATAATGGCATTCATTGCGGAAAATCTCGCGCCGATCATGTTCGCCGCGCTCATCATCGTCCTGCTGTTCGGCTACCCGGTAGCCTTCGCCCTGGCCTTCGTCGGCTTCTTTTTTGGTTTCATCGGGATCGAACTCGGGCTGCTCCCGGCAACCCTGTTTCAGGCCATTCCCGATCGCATCTTCGGCCAGATGTCAAACGAAACATTGCTGGCCATACCTTTCTTCACCTTCATGGGGCTGATCCTCGAAAAGAGCGGTATGGCGGAAGATCTGCTGGACACAATCGGCCAGCTGTTCGGACCCGTCCGCGGTGGCATTGCCTTTGCGGTGATTTTCGTAGGAGCGATTTTGGCCGCTACCACAGGCGTTGTTGCAGCCTCGGTCATCTCGATGGGCCTTATCTCGCTGCCGATCATGCTGCGTTATGGTTATGACCGCAAAATCGCCGCCGGCACGATCGCAGCGTCGGGCACGCTGGCGCAGATCATACCGCCGAGCCTCGTCCTGATCGTACTCGCCGACCAGCTCGGACGCTCGGTTGGTGACATGTACAAGGGCGCTCTTGTTCCCGGCCTGATGCTCGTAGGGGCTTATACGCTCTACATCATCATCACCTCGATCATCAGCCCGGCAAAGGTCCCGGCCTTGCCATTGGAAGCGCGGACCCTGCGTGGCGGCAAGCTGCTGCTGAAGGTCATCACCTCTCTGGTGCCACCTCTCGTGCTGATATTCCTTGTGCTGGGCACGATCTTCCTCGGCATCGCAACGCCGACGGAAGGCGGCGCGATGGGAGCGGTGGGCGCGCTTGCGCTTGCGCTCGCCAACCGCAAACTCAATTTCGGTCTCATACAGCAGTCGCTTTACGCCACCGCGAAGCTGTCGTCCTTCGTGCTGCTTATCCTGCTCGGCGCGCGGGTCTTTTCGCTGACGTTTTACGGCGTGAACGGGCATGTCTGGGTCGAGCATCTCATGACGTCGGTCCCGGGCGGAGAAATCGGCTTCCTGATTGTCGCGAACCTGCTGGTCTTTTTCCTAGCCTTCTTCCTCGACTATTTCGAGTTGGCCTTCATTATCATCCCGCTCCTGGCACCTGTCGCAGATGCTCTCGGCATCGACCTGATCTGGTTCGGCGTCATGCTGGCGGTCAATATGCAGACATCGTTCATGCATCCGCCCTTCGGTTTCTCGCTGTTCTTCCTGCGATCCGTGGCGCCGACACGCGCTTACAGGGATCGCATTACCGGGCAGACGATCCAGCCGGTGACGTCAACCCAGATTTATCTGGGAGCAATCCCCTATCTCTTTATTCAACTTGCCATGGTCGTCATCATCATCGCCTTCCCTGGCATCGTGATGCACTACAAATCGGGCGCCAAGCAGGTCGATCCGTCTGCCGTCCATATCAACGTTCCCATGCCGAGCGCAGGGACGGACGCCGATCCTTTCGCAAATCCCTTCCTGGCACCCGGCAACAGCGCGCCGAGCTTTGGAAAGCCCTCGACACCTTGAAATCAGTCGGGCGCGGAGGCGCCCGTCACAGCCTGCCGGCGGGCCAAACGCCGGAGACGTCTAAAGAAGGAGGAGGTAATTCATGAAGGTCAATCCAGGTCGCCGGCAACTATTGTCGGGCGGCGTGCTGGCGGGGGCGGCTGCGGCCGTTTCCACACTGGCAACGCCGGCCATAGCCCAATCTTTGCCCAACATTCGTTGGCGTCTCACGTCAGGCTTCCCGAATAATCTGGATACGATCTACGGCGGTGCCGTAGTCATGTCCAACGCCCTGAAGGCGATAACGGGAGGCAAGTTCGAAATCCAGGTTTTCCAGGCAGGCGAGATCGTCCCCGGCGCTCAGGCGATCGACGCCGTAAAAGCCAATACCGTCGAAATCTCCCATACCTGCGGATATTATTTCACCGGCAAGGATCCGACGTTCGCCATCGGCTCGACCATTCCGTTCGGCCTGAACGCCCGCCAGCAAAATGCCTGGCTTTATCACGGCGGCGGTAACGAAGCTTACAACGAGTTCCTGTCCGACTATGGCGTCATCGGCATTCCCGGTGGTGCGACGGGTGCCCAGATGGGCGGCTGGTACCGCAAGGAAATCAAGAGTCTGGAGGACATCAAGGGCCTCAAGATGCGCATTGCCGGCGTTGCTGGACAGGTGCTGGCCAAGCTCGGCGCCGTGCCGCAGCAGCTTCCGGGTGGCGACATTTATCCCGCGCTGGAGCGGGGAACCATTGACGCTGCTGAATGGGTAGGTCCCTACGACGACGAAAAGCTCGGCTTCTACCAGATCGCGCCCTATTATTATTACCCCGCGTTCTGGGAGGGTGGACTGACGATCCACTTCTTCGTCAACAAGGATCAATATGCGGCCCTGCCCGAAGAATACAAGGCAGCGCTGGACACCGCTTGCAAGGCCGCCAATATCAACATGCAGGCGCTCTACGATGTCAAGAACAAGGACGCGATCCGCTCGCTGGTGTCCAAGGGCACGCAGCTTCGACCGCTGCCTCGGGATGTACTCGACGCCGCCTACAGGGCGACCTTCGAACTCTACGACGAATACACCCAGAAGCACCCGGCATGGGCCAAGATCTATCCTGGCTGGAAGAAGTTTCGAGATGAGAGCTTTGAGTGGTTCCGCGTGGCCGAATATACCTATGACAGCTACGGCTATGCGATGCAGACGGCAGGCAAATAAGCCTGCATAAACGTCTTTCGGGCCCCGGGATGGCGACATTTCGGGACCCGATTTTCAGCCTCGTCTTATTCTTTGATGAGGCCGTTATCTACCGCATATCGGATAAGGCCGGCGGTCGTCGCGATATCAAGTTTCCGCTTGATGTTCTTGCGATGGGTTTCCATCGTGCGCTCCGAGATATCGAGCGCCAGAGCAGCATCGCGGTTACTTTTGCCGCGTGCGATCAGAAGCAGAACGTCCTGCTCACGTGTCGTCAGCTCCTTCAGCCTCCCGGATGATCCCTCCATAAGGACATCGCGGACACCTGAGGAAAAATAAGTTCCACCGGCGGCCACGGTCTCGAGTGCTGCCACAATTTCTTCGGTCGCCACGTCTTTGAGGATGTAACCGGCAGCACCATACATGACCGACGTCGATATATATTCCCGGCTGTCATGCATGGACAACATCAGCACCCGAGAGGAAAGGTGCTTCTCCCTGAAGAGCTCAAGAGCATCGATGCCATTGATCTGTGGCATGTTTATATCCATCAGTACGACATGGGGTTGCGTGGCGACAGCCGTATCAATACCCGCCGTGGCAGAGGCCGCGGTCCCAACGACCTCGATATGCTCATAAGTCTCAAGCACAGCCTTCAACCCGTCCAGAACCAGAGGGTGGTTATCGACAAGAAGGACACGGATCGAATGACGGTTCACTCCGCAGCCTCCTGTAGACGTTGGCCTCGATCCTTCATGGCGGTAATCGGCAGGACCGCGCGCAGAACAGTGCCTTTTGCGGAGCTTTCGACTTCAAGCCTGCCGCCGAAATGGGTCATGCGTTCCTGCATGTTTCTCAAGCCAAGGCCCTTGCTGGCCGGCATCTCCTTCTCTGTCCGGGCGGCCGGAAATCCGCGTCCATTATCGCTGACGACCATCTGCACCCTTTCATCCCGACTGGAGAACCTGATGGTCACCTGCGTTGCATCGGAATGGCGCTCGATATTGGTGAGCGCTTCCTGGGCAACACGATAAAGGGCGACGCGTGCTTCAGGAAGCAGCATGTGCTTGAAAGCCACGGACTCGAGCGTGGCCGCGATGCCGGTTCGTTCTGAAAAGCTTGAAATCAGTGCTTCCAGCGCCGCAGATAACCCCAGATCGTCGAGAACGCGGGGTCGCAAATCATGAGAGATACGGCGGACCTCCTTGATCGCCTCGGTCAATGCCGACGCACCCTTGCCAATCGCTTCGACAGCGCCCGTGTTCTCCGGCGTCACTTTGCGCCGCGCAAGATCGATTGCGAACCGGACACCGACCAGATTTTGAGAGATGCCGTCGTGCAACTCGCGAGCGATGCGCAGGCGCTCCTCTTCCTGAGTATCGATCACCCTCTGCATCAATGCTTTGAGACGGCCGTCTGCCAGCCTTTGCTGGCGCAGATTGAGCACCATACATGTGGCAAACACCAGCAGCACCGCAGGGACCGAAAACAAGGCAACAATCAGGAAATTCCATGTGATGGAGTGACGTAGTTCTTCCTTGGCCGCCGCCGTCGCGGCGAAAACATCATCCAGATAGACCCCTGTGCCGATCATCCAGCGCCATTTGTCGAGGCCGGCGGCGAAAGAAAGCTTGTCAGCCATCTTGCGTGTGGAGGGTTTCTCCCATTTGTACTGGACGAGGCCACCCCCCTCCTTGGCTTTCTGAATCAGGTCGTAGATAACCCTGTTGCCGTCAGGATCATAGAGATCAAGCCAGTTATTGCCGGGGCGGAAATTCTGCCGCGGATGAACGACATTTATCCCATCATAGTCATAAACGAAGAAATAACCGTCCCTGCCATAATCGAGGTCTGTCAGAATACGCTTGACCTCTTCCTTGGCGGTTTCGTCATCCGGTCCCGCTTTATCGTAGACCGAACGGATCGCGGAAAGGGCGAGATTGGTGAGGTTGAGAAGTTCAGCCTCTTTTGCCGCAAGCATGTTTCGCTCGAAGGCATCGATACTGGTGCGTGCCAGCGTCATGGACTGCCAGGTGATGAGCGCCGTAATAACGATAATGGCAAGAACAAGGGGCCCTATTGCCAGTGCAAGGATCTGGTTCCTGAGTCTCATGCGGCCCCTCCGACACATTCGCTCCGACGCATCTTCACCTAACAACAGTTCGCGCTGCAAGTCGAGCATCCCCGGGCCCGTGACCAGGATGCCGCAACAAGCCTTTTTGACCGACGCTTAGTCTTTGGCTCGACCCGGAAGATCGGTTAGGCTCTGCGCCCATGGCAAAGCCGAAGAGCACCAGATCTGCGAACGGGGCCTCAGTTCCTGACGCTGGTTCACCGTTCCCAGTCTGATCCCAATCTGCTCTGCATCCTCGTGCTCTCCGGTCGTGTAGACGGGCGATCCGCAGTCGGCACAGAAGAACTGGAGGCGCCGGCGGCCATTGTCGGCGGTTTTTACGTAAAGTCTGGGCGTACCGGACGTGATCTCGAAGCGGTTGCGGTGTGTGCTGACGGTCACTCTATACGCGGAGCCGGTCAACCTCTGGCAGTCGGTACAGTGGCAGATTGCGACGTCCTGCGGGTCAATCTCGGCTTCATACGTGATCTTTCGGCATTGGCATGCGCCATCGATGTGCATGTGAGGCTCCTTTCATTGTTGCTATTGAAACGTCGAGGATGCCTCCCCCAGACATTAAATCTGCCCCGCCCGCGCCCCGTCGTGGGCGTGGCCGTCCTTGCGCCTGCGTCGTTCGCGCATTTTCGCCTGCCGTCTCGCAGCCCGCAATTCGTCCAGTGTCGGCTGCCACCAACCGCGGTTCCTATCAAACTGGATCGGCTCGTGTTGTGCCGGCCAGGTGTGAATCAGCTCTTCCAGTGTGGGCAATCGCCACAGTACCCACACATGTTCATCGCTGACGCCAGGATGGTGCTCTGCGACCTCTGCCGGATCGACAAGTTCTCCGGTCACTTCGGTGGCGACAACTACGCAATAGGCAGGGGTAGCCACCGGTCGTCCTAGGGGCGGCATTTCGTCACTTGCAACGGGAAGCCTTTTCTTCCTGCGTTCCGCCGCGCGCCGCTTTGTCCTGGCTTCTTCCTCCGTGCCTCTTCTGGCTTGGGCTCTCTTGCGTCTTTCCTCTGGTTCTGCCCGTTTTGCAGCATCTTCAATAGCATCCCATCGCTGCTGTAGTTCCTCATAGAATGCAAAGGGCACTTCCCAAGCTTTGGCTTCACTGTTCCAGCGGGCGAAGGGAATCTGTCGTAGTTCGTCAACGACCTCACGGGAATAGGGCGTTCGGACGCGCAAACCGCCGTTGTGGACCTCCAGGTATGGGCTCAGTATAGGCTCAAACTCGAAGAGGTCGCGTCCCCTCTCCTCTTCGAAGGGAGCCTTGCGGTCGGCTTCCGACGCCAGCCACCGGTCAATTCGGCGCCGCGCGGTGCTGCCGGGAACCGTCCACGCCTGTAGGCGGTCACTCCATCGCGCCTTGGGAAAAGTCTCTCGGAACCGTGCGACGGTCATGCGGTCGAACGGAAACGACACCGTTTCCAAAACCGGGTTGTTGGGCTGATGCTCTTGTTCGTCGTCCATTTCAGAAAACGATCCGCCTCGGGCCCGGTTGCGTCCAGTGTGCGAATTTTAAAAAACTAAACGCGCCGCGAACCCCGTCCGCGAGACAATCCCCGACAGGAGCTGACCGACGAGTGCCAGGGAGCTCATGATGATGGTGATCGGTCTTGCGACGGCGGATTTCGAGAGCCGACATGCCGTCAACAACACAGACGGTGGCGGCACGAAGAAATCGGAGAGCATTCGTCCCTGGCATCCCGGCATCAGGGGCCGAGACCCGTGCGAGAGCTGCCGTTTTTGATAAAGTGCTAGCGTCGCCGACGGCGTTCGCGGACCGGACTTATCTTGGGCGGTCGCTCCGCCGGTTTCGCGGGCTCTCGTCAGGAAGCGCCATCTCGGCCAGATTGTGCATTAGCCGGCCACGCCCTGGAATATTGATCTCATGTATTGGGCGGCCGAGGCGATGCACGCAATAGTGAAATCATAAGTTTGGACAGATGACCGCAACACGTTTTTAGACACGCCGCGGCGAACAGCGATTATACGCAACGGACTGTAACCGTTTCAGCGCAACCTCAACGGCAGATGATCCCCTTTAGGGTCGATCAACCCTTATCTCTGGACGTAACGCGAGAATCGTGTTGTATCTTTGGCGGGCTTTAGACGGCAAACCGAACTTTGCCCGCCAAGGGGACGAA